>CAWJEH010000053.1:0-257687 GCA_963841675.1 Terriglobia bacterium | reverse complement strand
CAAACCGCAGAGTGCGGAGTTGGCGGCACCCCACGGACGTCAGAAAACGTAGTCAAGGGTCAGCGCCGGATTGACGAAAGGAACAAATACTTGCGTATAACCACCTATAAACAAAACGTTCGAGGTGGCCGCATGTCCGGGATCCAATGGCGAATGAATCGGCTTGTGCAAGCCCTGTCCGGTGATGACGGGAATGGATCCGCTCGGGCGTAGGATCCGCAAAACTGTGAAGTCATTCCAGTCGAAGCAAACAGCGAGCATTGGCCGGATCGAAGGCAGGATCTTCTGCTTGCGATTGGGAGTGGCGAATCACCAATAGCCGTTTGGGTGGTTCTTGAGTGACACGGCCCGGCAGAAAGGCTTCTCAGCGTTTGTCAACTACGCTGGGCGGCCTTGGTCGCACAGCGGATAAGAATTTTGTGCTGATCTGTTCTGCTAAACGAGTGCCTTAGCAAACTAAACGCTAGGGGGTAAGGGAAGATCTACCAGGAGCGACCCACTTGCCGATAACCTTGTTCGCAAGAGCAGGTCTTACAAATCTTAAAACTCAAGTCTTGCCTGGAACGCGATCATTCGCGGCGAACTGTCTCCTCCTAACCCGACACCAAGTAATCCCGTGGGCGGCGAGGTTGTCGACGTAATAGCGCCAAATCCCGTTTGTGTAGCTGCGTTCCCTGGCATTCCGGCAGCCACAATCGATGGCAAAGAGAAGTTCGGATGATTGAAAACGTTGAAGAATTGCGCTTCTATTCGAAACTTCACTCGTTCACTTAAAGTGAAGCACTTAGTAAGGTAGAAATCGCTCCACACAAAATCGGGCCCGCGCAACGCGTTGCGTCCAAGATCCCCGAACTGGCATTGCTGAGGATTGTCCCCGCCCGCGCAAGCACCCGTGCCCGGATTCACAACCGAAACAAACGCATTCGGGTTGAGCCATTGAATCGTTCCCGCTTGGGTCGCGCCCGGGATCGAATTGTGTTCATAGAGCGGCGCCCCCGGCACGACACTCGCAAATTGTGGTCCGCTCCCATTCACGATGCCGTTTTCGGTTGCGCTATACGCGGCGCTCACGACAGAGAACGGAATCCCGCTGTGAAAGAATACCGAGCCCGATACCTGCCATCCATTCAGTAGCGCGCCAAGCTCTCGATTCTTTACGTTCAACGGAAGCTGATAAACGTAATTACCTGTCAGATTGTTGCGTATGTCGTAGTCGCAAGGCCCTCGGTCTCGCTGCAGGTCGTATGGTAGAGGCGACAGAATGCCGCCCGCTGAGAATTGCAGAAACCCGCCGTTTGAAACGGTATCGATGCAATGGCTCCAGGTGTAGTTAAGCTGAGCGTGCAAACCGTGTGCCAGCCGCTTCTCTGCCGTAAGCTGGAGTCCGTCGTAATGGCTGTTTGCGCCGGTACTCAGTTGCGTAACATTTCCAAACCGTGGATCGACCGGTTGCCCATAGGGAAATGGCGAGAAGCAGCCTGCACAGACGGTTTGATATCCATTCACCTGCATCGTGTACGGCTGATTCACCGCTCGCGTGCCGACATACTGCGCTCTCAGGTTCAACACCTCACCCACTTGGTGTTCCAGCGCCAAGCTCCATTGCATAAAGTAAGGCGCGTGCAACTCGCCAGCGGGCGCGACGGTGATGGAAACCGGCGGCAAACAGGCCTTTGGGTTCGCAAGCGCAGAAGCGCAGGACAGTTCGCCTTGCCTGAAGCCATTCAGGAAATTTTGATTTGCTATTGCCGTGGCATCGACAGCGCTCTCGGGCACACCGGGCGCGATCGCCATTCCGCCGACCGTGCCTAACAGCCCTCCCTGAAAGGTATTGACATAGGGCGGATTTGCGCCCAGCAGGTCCGCTACACTTCCCGGCAACAAATCGCTGAACAGACCGAATCCGGTTCGCAAGACGGTTTTTGGCCTTATCTGCCATGCGACTGCGGTTCGAGGTTGAAATATCGCAAGCGGCGTCGAATGAAAAAGATTTCCCACATCTGTCTGTAATAGGGCGCTCAAAGGCTGGTTTACGTCATGCGAAATACCAGCAAACGACGACGGCAATCGCGCCACGTCGTCATGCGGATTCAGGGGATTCGAGTTGTGCGTCGTTCGCAGCCCGAATGTCCAGGCCAGCGCCGAAGTGATCTTCCATGTGTCCTGGGCGTACAAGTCGACATTCAGAAAATTGAAAGGCTGCGAGTTTGCGGTCGGATACGTCTCGTTGGCAGTTGAGGCAACGCCATAGATGAACTGCGGCAGATCCGTGTAGGTAACTGTAGGCACCGTTCCCTCGCCGAAGTCATAATCGTTCAAGTGAAAAATGCGCGTGTTGGTTCCGAAGCGAAGTTCGTGAGCGCCTAAGTTCCAGGCAAGATTGTCGTTGACGAAGAAACGACTGGCACGGCGACCTTGTACCCACGTGTTGTCCAGGCCTCCCAGTGTCGTGAACGGCGCGCTGGAACCTGAAGGTTCAAGAACAATGGGGAACGCTGCCAGAGTCTGTTGCAGATTGGCAGGTCCAAAAAGGCTGGAATACCACGAGAACGCTGGATTGAAATAATTCACCAGATTTGCGGAAAATATATGGGTGAACCCGGATGCAAATGAATAAAGCGGCTGCGACGAGATGGCATTGAACACAGTTTTAATGGGATCGGTCCAGGCAGACTGGAGTCCTGTATCTGCCTGAAAGCGGTACCACGCCATATTCTTCTCGTTCAAGTTGTAATCTATGCGCGCGGTCTGAACCTGCTCGTGATCGTCGCTCGAATGCGAAACGCTCTGGCGATTTGCACAGCCATTGCCGCTGGGCGGATTGCCCGGCGCCGCCGTACCATTGCTGTCGAAAGGACAGCCGAGCAACGCGAGCGGAGTGCCGGAGGTGTTGGTATACAGCTTGAACAGCTTTTGATAGAAAGGCACCAGCTGCGGTTGTGCGACGTAGTTTGCGCCGGTGACTCTGTCGCGGCCGCCTATCGGCAGTTGCTTCAATATGTAGTTTTCGAGCGCGGGTGTCGGCACAGTTGTGGCGGTCACAATCGGCAGCGCAATCTTGACCCACTCTGAATCGAAAAAGAAAAACAGCTTGTCGCGCACGATCGGTCCACCCAAGCTCCCCCCAAAGTGATTCACGGTCGATCTTGGCTTGTGATTTCCCTCCGTGGCGTTCGTGAAAAAATCCGCCGCATTGAATCGCGACCCGTTCCAAAGCTCGTACAGGTTGCCGTGAATTGGTTGCTACCGGATTTGGTGACATAGTTGACTTGAGCTGCGCCGTAGCGCCCTTGATCGACGGCATAAGACAGTGTGTTTACCGTCACCTCGGCAATGGAATTCAATCCCAGCACCAGGTTTGTGGCAAGCCCACTGTTGAGATTCGTCAATGGATCGTTGCTCTCAAGTCCGTCCACAATATAGCCGTTCGCGAGCGCCGGAAGGCCATTGAACTCAACGTTCCCGTAGCCGTTTGAGCTGCCTACGAAATCGTTACTGCTGCCGGCGGTGTTGATCAGCGCACCCGAGGCGAACTGCAGCGGATACGTCAGATCACCGCCTGGGTTGGGAATATTCTTCAGGGCCTTCGCATTCAGCGTTGTCGCGGTATTCGGATTCTGCGTATCGATGCGTGCGGATTGCTCCGTCACCGTCACATTCTGGCGCAGGCCCTGCACCTTCAGCAAGAAGTTGACAGTTTGCGTGCGGCCCAAGGCTGCCGCCACTGAACTATTCTTCTGCGTGTCGAAACCTGCTGCCTCTACTTGAACGGTGTAAATGCCAGGCGTTAACTGGGGAAATTGAAAGCGGCCCGCCTCATCGGTGTGCGCCGAGCGCTTCAACCCGGTTTCGTTGTTAAGAAGCTTTACTTGCGCCTGACCGACGGCAGCGCCAGTCTCATCTTTCACCTCACCAGCGATGGCACTGGTTGTTTCACCCTGTGCCTTGGAAGGCGCCGGAAGCGCCAGCGAGATAATCAAGGCCAGAATGATGTCTTTAGGCATGCCTAAATCCTATCCATAGCATATACTGCGCAAGCGACGGCAGGTAAACTTCAAAGTTAGTGAAGCCTAGATCATATGCAGCAAGCAGTACGGAATCGGTAGACGATTATCTGAAGGCCATCCTTGAACTCAGTGGACCTGAAGAAAAGCTGGTTACCAGCAACGAACTGGCCGAACGCTTAGATGTGCGCGCCGCATCCGTCACGGGTATGTTGCAGAAACTTGCGGCAAAAAAACCGCCCCTCGTGAAATATGAAAAGCATCACGGGGCGCATCTTACCGCCGGGGGCAAGATACGTGCCTTGGAAGTTCTGCGCCATCACCGGCTCATTGAGCGGTTTCTGCATGACTTTCTGGCTTACGGCTGGGACGAAGTACATGAAGAGGCAGAACGCCTGGAGCACTTCATTTCCGAAAAGCTAGAAGATCGCATCGCAGCTAAACTCGGCGACCCGCAATTAGACCCGCACGGCCACATCATCCCCGAGAGGAATGGCGCCGTAGCTGCCAGAAAAGAAGTGAACCTTTTGAACTGGGCGTGTGCCGTACACGCGGTCATCAGCAGCGTGTCTGACCGCTCCGCTTCCGAGCTTCGGGAATTAGAACGCTTAGGGTTGCGACCTGGTATTTCAGTCGTCGTCGACGGAGGCACGCGAAACTCTTCGCTACTCATCCGGATCGACGGAAATAGCACGGCCACGCGACTCTCTCGGCAACTCGCGTCACGAATCTCAGTAATGCCTTTCGTGCGTCGGCAGCTTTCCGAATAGCCAAGGCACAGCGTATGTTTGAACCTTAGGGTGTCGACCCACCGGTAATCCTCCAGCGAATTATTGGAGAACAGTCATTTGCGGCATAACTCTGCAGAGGGGTCGCGGTAGTCGCCATGTGTTTACGAGAGTCAGGCGTGGTGCTAAAGCAGGCGCAAACCGCAGAGTGCGGAGTTGGCGGCAACCCAAGTAAATCAGAAAACGTAGTCGAGGGTCAGCGCCGGATTTACGAAAGGAACAAATACTTGCGTATAGCCACCTATGAACAAAACGTTCGAGGTGGCCGGATGTCTGGGATCCAGTGGCGAATGAATCGGCTTGTGCAAGCCCTGTCCGGTGATGACGGGAATGGATCCGCTCGGGCGTAGGATCCGCAAATCTGTGAAGTCATTCGAATCGAAGCAGACAGCGAGCATTGGCCGGATCGAAGGCAGGATCTTCTGCTTGCGATTGGGGGTGGCGAACCAGCAATAGCCGTTTGGGTTGTTCTTGGGTGACACGGCCCGGCAGAGAGGCTTCTCCCCGTTTGTCAACTACGCTGGGCGGCTTTGGCCCTCCTCAGCGGATAAGAATTTTGTGCTGATCTGTTCTGCTAAACGAGTGTCTTAGCAAACTAAACGCTAGGGCGGATTCTATCGGCCGCATTTTGGTGTAGTTTTCCGTGCTGTCCCTTAAGCCATGTTTACGATGAGCATGCCGCCGATTTCGGAATCAGGGCCAGGAGGGTTTCTAAGAGCCGCGCTTACGGTCCTAGTCAACTCGCGAACTTCTGCCCACTATCCTTCCGGACGTACGCTAGATTGCCCGCATGAGCTGCTAGAGAGCTCGATCACCGGTCTGTTCCCTTGATTCGCGGTTTGGGCTCGGCAAACGGCGCAAACGAAGAAATTCTGCGAGCGATGACAACCGCTATTTCACGATCTTGGGCTCCCAACGGGTCGGCTGGAGAAATCGTTATGCAGTTGTGGGCAACATAAGTCCGACAAGGTGTAGCGGCCGGCGTACTCGCTGCCCTGGAATCTTCTGCGTTCATGGATCAGTGGTTCGAAACTTCCTGAACGCTTCACTCACCGGGCGGGAGCGTGAAGTAGAACGCGGAACCTTTTCCGGGCGCGGACTCCGCCCAGATTTTTCCACCCAATCGCTCGATTATCGGCTTGCACGTAGCAAGGCCGATGCCGCTGCCGGGGACCCCGGCTCCGTGAAGGCGACGAAACGGCTCAAAGATCTGGGCCGCGTATTCCTGCTCGAACCCTATGCCGTTATCTCTTACTGTCACTCGCCATTCGCCGGCATTTTGGCGGCTTCTATCACTATCACTGGCGGTTCTTTGCCTCGGTATTTGATCGCGTTTCCGATCAGGTTTTGGAACACCATCACCAGCTGAGTACGATCCGCGTTGAGGCTCGGGAGTGCACGAGCGTCGATAGTCGCTCCTGCACTTTGAATATGATGCTGCAGGTTTTGAAGTGCAATTTGGAGCGGCCCCTCGAGACTGATGACGTACGCCTTTGGGGGGCATTCTCGGCCGCTGAGTAGGCGAGGATCGCCTCCATCAGCTCACCAAGCCTGGTGAAGCTCGTAATTGCAAGGTCGAGTAGCGACCATTGCGCTCTTCGAAAGTGTCCTTTCTTTTAGCTAATAACTGGAGCAGACTCAGCCCTGAGTTTAGAGGCGACCTGAGGTCGTGAGCGGAAACGTACGCAAACCGCTGCAGATCTTCGTTCGAGCGGACGAGCTCATCCAAAATGCGTTTTCTTTGAGTGACGTCCTCTATGGCTAAGAAGATATGCTCTGTGTTGTTCGAAGCGCGAAACAACTTTCGAGCATTTAGGAGCATGACCTTTCGTCCGGTGGTGGGAAATGTGTGGTGATCACGGTCAAGTATTTTTCTTTCGTATTGCCTCAGTGACAGATGTTACCGCAGAGTAAATGTCCCAGCAGAACGTCGCTGTATCCTGTTTGAAGCCAAGCGGAGGTTAAGGCAATCCGGGGACGGAACCTGAGCGCCGACTTGGTCGCCGGAATGGCATCGGGTAATTGAAACACGGCAGATCCCTTGACGACGTATGCTTGAGCGCCGCATAGAAACGCCTGCTCAACATACGCTTTGTGGGAGTGACTGGTAACGATGATTATGCGGACGCTAGGCAGGTTCCTTCGAAATTGGACTGCGGCTTGAAAGCCATCGAGGACGGGCATCGAGATGTCCAGGAATACCACATCGGGATGCAACGCCTCCGCTGCGTCAATCGCCGCTTGGCCATTTTCCGCCTGGCAACCACTTCGCAGGTTTCTTGCACGATCGCCCGAAGAGCGTAGCGGAAGATCGGGTCGTCGTCTGCGATGATAGCGCGGTGCCGCTCCGGTAGTTTTGCCTGGTCCATGTGATGGCTATTTGCACACTCGGGTGCATTCGCGCGGGGCACCCCGAAGGTCGCGGCCATGCCTTTAGGGATGAGATCCGGCTGTTCATTCCTCTCCCCGCAAAAGTTCCGGACGGGCGATATGGGGCAACGGAATGTGGGTCAGCAACTTGGAGGAATTCGGGAATCCCATCCTGCGTGACAAACACTGGAAGCACTGGATATCGAGAGAGCTGCCGCTGCCTGTTTGTGGGCATAGGCGTTCAACAGCGAAAAACCTATTCGCCCGGTGTTTCCACTTGGTCCTGCGAGCGAATTCTCTCTCCACAACGTAGACAGACCATCTCCGCGCCAGCCACTGTGGTCTCCAGGCCTTCATACTCCAGAATGTACTGGGGCGCGTCCTGTGACATCGCCATGAGCCCGCCGCAGCCCACATGTTTACTGATATCTGTAACGATCCGTATAGTTTCCATATTCAATCCTCATGTTAACGTCGGCACTAACCGATGCGCAAACCGAACAGTGACGCATGCACGCTGCCGTTGCTGATATCCGGAATTATTGCGGGTTCCAGGACAACGACATCGTCCAAGGTCACGCGGTAATGTGTTCAGCTTCGTCTGTCGATCCCTGCGGACTAAACGTCCACTGCTGGCGAGTCACCTCTCTCCGCTCCCCTCCAGCAACAGTACAGCGGTGCGTAAATTCCTGGGTCCTTGCGAACTGCGATTCCCTGAAGGCAAGTTGAATGTGCCTGATGTTTGTTGGCCCGGCGAACGTGATTCGAAGGATTTGTGGACCGGGCTCCCCGGCGCGCCAGCCGGTTTCGCGATCTGGATAGAGGACGTTCTCTACCGGTGCGTCGTCCGCTTCAGAGGTGACACCGATGCCGGCGATTGCTGCAACCCCGAACCATTCATTGCTGGAAAAAGTAGCAGACTGATCTTCGTGTTCCCAGAACCATTTTGTGCATTGTTTGTTCCTTCAGCGACTGGCAAACGCCCTGTCATTGCCTGTTCCTGTAGTACGTAGACGCCGCAAACACATCACGTTGCACTGGTCTTCGTGCGCAACAACTAAGCCCGGGCACCAGGCTGGAGTCTGGCAACATCTGCCAGCTTGCCCTCGCGCAACGTGAAGGGGAACCTGCGACGTTGGGCCGCGGTCATAGCCCGGCTGGGCTTCTGGAACCCGGAAGGTCGGCACTCAGGTAAGCGTGTGCGGGGAGGTATGCTTCTGGGTCAGCACAGATCTCCACTGGATCACCGGGGCTCCTCTTTCCTGTAACTCCTCATCCGGCCGCAGTGTCTAGAATTCGGATTAGTCACGCCGCCCAGTATGGCGCCCTGCTTAACACATGGAGGAATGTCACGCATGCACGCTTTACCGGCCCGAGGCTTCGGCTCCATCGTCATTGCAACCGCCCTGCTAAGTGGGAACCTACCTGCGGACCCCGTTCCGGTCCGGCACCCCCAAGGCTCGTCCCACGGGTTTCTGGCCCTGAGAACCCTAGACGGTAAGTCCATCGCCACTGGCGACGCGACTCAGATCGTGCATGGCGATCGCGTCACGTCGCGCGTTATCCTCCGCTTCCGCGACGGCTCAATCGATGACGATATCACCGTCTTCTCCCAACGCGGCGTTTTCCATCTCATCAGTGATCACCACATTCAACGCGGCCCTTCGTTCCGGAAACCCATCGACATCCTCATCGACGCTTCCACCGGGCAGATTACGTCTCGCAGGGAAGACGGAAAAGTGAGACAGGATCATCTCGATCTTCCACCCGACGTCGCAAATGGTCTTCCGCCCAATCTCCTGATGAACATACTTCCCTCGACGCCTGAAACAAAACTATCCTTTGTTGCTCCAACCGAGAAGCCGCGGCTTATCCATGTCTCAATCAAGCCTGCCGGCGAGGTTCCGTTCACGATCGGCGGAACCAAGCGAAAGGCCGTCGACTTCTTGCTCCATGTTGAACTCGGCGGCATAACCGGAGTAGTTGCTCCTATGATTGGCAAGCAGCCCCCCGACTATCACATCTGGATCCTTCCAGGGACCTCACCGGCATTCATTCGCGAAGAGGGTCCGCTTTATGAAGGCGGCCCCATCTGGCGGATTGAACAAATCAGCCCCGAATTTCCGCGTTAGCAAACTCGAGCTATGGCGGAATTGTGGAGTCTTCGGGGGCTTTCCTGGGGCGAGTGGATCAGACGCACATGTCGCAGGAGTTGGGAGGATGAAGTCTTCGGACAAGCAGCCCGGCTTGCGTTCTATTATTTCCTGGCAATATCGCCTGCCGTTCTGCTCCTACTTCTGCTGCTTAGAGTGTTCGCCAGCACCGGATCTGAGTTGCGTAACACGCTTCTCGATTCCTTTCAGCAGATCCTGCCACAGGAAGTTTCAGCGCTCATCGCGAAAACAACTAATGAACTGAACTCAAGAGCCTCCGTGGGAGTTGGTGCTTTGTCGGCAGCATTGGGCGCAGCGTGGGCTGCGCTAAACGGAACGTGGGCCATGATCGCCGGCCTCAACAGAGCTTACGAGATCAAAGAGAATCGCCGCTGGTGGAAGGTCGTGATCATTGCTTTCGGACTGACGATTTCGTTGGAAGTCATCGGTCTGATCACGCTGGGTGCAATGCTGTACGCCAGCTTGGCGGGGAGCATTATGCGTGAGCATTTTGGCCTGCACGCTCAATCGCCGCTTCTCTGGCGTATGATCCAGTGGCCTCTTATCGTAATACTGCTCCTGTTCTCGTTCGCTTCGATTTATCGCTTCGGGCCTAATTTAAAAGATCGAAGGTGGCAATGGAGTGTACCCGGAGCTGTTCTAGCAACAGCGCTGTGGCTAAGCTCTACACTGTTACTTCAAATCTACGACGCGCAGTCCACCTCGTATCAGAGAATCTATGGGTCGTTGAAGCCAGCGGCTGTCCTTCTGCTGTGGTTGTATTTCACCAGCGCGGCTATCCTCATCGGTGGCGAAGCTAATTCCGAGATTGAGAAGGCAGCAGCGGAGGCGGGTCACGCCGATGTAAGGAGACCTGAAGAGCGACGCAGCGGCGGGACTGCTTCGCAAGCCTATACAATGTGAAGCGAAATTTGCACGTTCGCGGGATGGACTTCGGCCCAGAAGTGACAGAGATGCTGTAGGGACCTTGGCAGGTTGCCGGCCTATTCGTGCCGGGCATCCGCCGCCGGGGCCATACGGTCGACTGCTAACTTCAGGCTAAACGTACGTACCTTGGCATAGTGCGCCAGGAATGTTTTTATGCGGGTGCTTCACGGTAGCTGACGCAGTCGTCGCTTCTTCGCTGCTGGCCTTTTCGATGTTAGTCGTACCTTGTCAGCAGTGTTTACGAGAGCCAGGCGTGGTGCTAAAGCAGGCGCAAACCGTAGGCTGCGGAGTTGGCGGCAACCCACCCACGTCAGAAAACGTAGTCAAGAGTCAGCGCCGGATTTACGAAAGGAACAAATACTTGCGTATATCCACCTATAAACAAAACGTTCGAGGTGGCCGGATGTCTGGGATCAGATGGCGAATGAATCGGCTTGTGCAAGCCCTGTCCGGTGATGACGGGAATTGATCCGCTCGGGCGTAGGATCCGCAAATCTGTGAAGTCATTCCAGTCGAAGCAGACAGCGAGCATCGGCCGAATTGAGGCCAGGATCTCCTGCTTGCGATTGGGAGTGCCGAGCGGATACTTTCGTGCCCAGCGCTGCACCAACTCCTCGTCGAACCACCAATAACCGTTTGGGTTGTTCTTGGGTGACACGGCCCGGCAGAGAGGCTTCGTCCACTCGCGTACAGTAGGGTTCTCCCTGGATCCGAGTTCTCGTATGCCGCTTTTCAGGTCGGTCGAGTTCAGAATGGCGTGGGCACCGGCCCTGCAGGCCACCGGGTCAGGCTGCCCATTCGGTTTCAGCAGCTTCTCGTATGCGGGAACTCCGCGTAGGGATGGGAAGACTTTGCTGGAAAGTAAACCTCCGAGATTTTGCTCAATGATGGGCCACATGAATGAAATTGTCCGAGATGGACAGGCGACTCGAGCACGAGTCGTCTATCCCGGCCAGCAGAGGAACAAGTTTAGCGAAGTGGAACCGAGATCACCGTCGCGATGCCGATCTTGCGCGAGAACTGCCCCTCATTCGCAGGTTGGCTGAGCTTGTACGCTACCGTGCTACCCGGCATCGCAATCTCGTCAAGAGAGCATCCCTTGGCGTAGCAGACGAATTTGAGATGCGGCTTGGCAGGGTTTGCACGGACCTGCTTCGAACCGCTCCAGAAAACGGAATTGCCCGAGCTGTCACTCACCTGGTACAGTCCTGCGTCGTTGACCTGCTTTACGACGGACGTTCCTGGCTGCAGAGTCCGGCCAGTTGCCTGATATGCAAAGTGGACGTCTGCTACTTCTCTCTTGTCTTGAGCGCTGACCAACGTGGTTCCCGCGACAGCGGAGAGTGCCGCGCCCATGATAAAGCTTGTAAATTGGCGTTTCATACGTTTCTCCTTGACTTCGGAGAGCCTTTGGATCTCCGCCTCTCTCGTTTTGCTTTCGAGGATGCGGATCTATATGCGAGTATCTGGCCATAGATGGCCCGACACGCAATCAATAACTTAGGAGTAATTCGATGATACGGATTGAAGAAAAAGGTAAATCGTATGTAGAATGCGATGGTTTAACGCATAGTTGGGGACGTCGGGCGGTGGACTGACAAGTTGTGAACCGGACCGCCCGATTCCCTTTTTACGAACTAAAAGTGAAAGCCGATCGTGCCCGTGATCGTGCGCGGAGTTACGTAATGCGTTCCGCTAAACGTGGAAAGAAAGTTGTAAAGCGCATAGTTATTGGCCAGGTTGATAACTTCCACGCGGGCGCTCCACTTATATTTTTCAGTGTGAAAGAGATTGTCATCTCCTACAGCGACATCGAAGAGATTCCGACGCGCGATGCGGGGTGGGTTGTGGTCGTCATTCTCCGTGCCGGCTGCTGGAATCCTGACCAGGTTAGAACCATACATGGAAGCCGGGCACAAGCCGGTCGGGCTTATCGGCGTTGTAGGCGTCGCGTACACACTTCCGCAATAGAGACCGGCCTGAAACTGCTGATCGGGAGTTATCCCGGAGACATCCACGATGCTGTCGGTCCCATTGGGTCCGTTGCCACAGTTACCTCCCGCGCACGGGACCGGACCAGCTACAAGTCCGCTATCGAAGCGCCAGTTGAAGCCGAGCCAAGGCCCGTTCTTCCGCGGCTGGTATTGCAGGTGGGTCGTCTGATTGAAAGACTCATCATGATCAATACGAAAAGCGCTGTTGCCACCCTGGCCGACGGGCGTCACGCCAAGTCCGCTGACCTGTGGCTCAAAGAATCGCGCCGCCACGGAGGACATCACGACGAATGCGCTCAAGCCATGGAAGTTCGGCATGCTTCCGCGAATCGCAAACCCGGGGATTTTCGAGTTATTCCACTCAATCGGGTAAGTGATGGGAGTATTGCCAAACACACTGAAGTCATAGGCTCTGTGCGTGTATTTCCAGATGTATTCGCCATCCAGGACGAAATACTTTCCAAAGGCCTGCGAAAGACCCGCGTGAAATTCGTTCCGCAAACCGGGGCTCAGTGGAGTCGTGAGGCAAGGATAGCCTTGAATGGCGGATTGGACGGAGTTAACGACAGGATCGTTGCACCCGGTGCTAGCAAGAACAAGATTCTCGTTGAATGGCGTTTCAAGCGTACGAGCATACGAAATGCGCAGGACGGTGTTGCTCGGTTTGATGTTGTATGCGATTCCGACGCGAGGCTCTGCCTGGGTAGCCTTCGCGATGCCGTTGTAGATATCGCCGCGAATTCCTAGATTGAAGGTCCAATTCTTTAAACTAATTGTGTCCTCGATATATAGTGCCACTTGCCTGATGTCGGCGTGACCATGATACGTGTACGGGCCGACGCCGGCGCCGGGCCGAGTCAAGTCGACCGTGGCGAGAATTGGGTCGTAACCGGGGTTTGGCGAGAGCATCCCCGTGCATTGTGCTGGATTTGTGACAATGGGGCTCGTATCGGCACTTCCGTCCGCATTTAGACATACCGGATTCAGAGTCGGATCCACGAGTCCGAAGGAGTCCGTTTCGGTCAGAATTGTGTCCTGATACGTCGCTCCCACCTTCAAATTGTGAATGCCCTTCACGTACGACAAATCTCCGCGCAAACCCAGATTTGTGAGCCTGCGATTCTGGCCAATGCTCGTGCTCTGAAGATCGGGCTGCAGGTCGGCAAACGGGTTGGCGCTCGGATAGTAATTGAACTGGTCCTGCCGGGCGAAGCCGCCAAACGTGAACACGGTGTGCGGATTGATCAGCCGGGTCCAGGTTGGCGCTACGTTGAACGTCCGGATCTTCGAGCGTTGATCGGTCGGACCCACGGGTACGCCGTTGGGGCCAAGGCCGCCGTTGGGGCCAAGGCCGCCGTTGTCGACGACGAGCCCCGACCAGGCCGTCGCATCCTGAGCATCGTAGGAATTGGGCGTCTGGAACCATGACCGCGTGAACTGAAAATTCAGGTTGATAGTATCTGCGTTCGAGGGCTTGAAATCGACACGGTCGAAAACATTTTCCTGATTGCCATGATCATGAAAAACCTGGAATTCCGGAGGATCGAGAAAACGGCCTGTATTCATTCCGTTCACGGCAATGAAATTGCCCCACTTTTCTCCCCCATAAGAGAGATCAGCCGCTCCACTCGAAGTGCCAAACGTTCCGTAGGACGCTGTCACGTCTCCGTGCGGCTGTTTAACGCCAAGGCCGGAACGCGTATTCACTACGATTACCAGGCTGGTTTTGTCGCCGTATTCGGCCGGAGGCGCGCCTTCGATCACCTCCATCGACTGCACTGCATCGACCGGAAGCTGGTTTGAGAAAACCTTGCTTTGCTGGTCCGTGATCGGCTGGCCGTCAATAGAAAACGAGTTTGACGCGTGATCGCCAAGTCCGTGGAATAACCCGTTCGAGTCGGCGGCAACACCCGGCGAAGCCAGGGTAACAAGCGAACTGAGTGACGAAGATTGGCTTTCGAGAGGGAGTTTCTGGAACAGCGCCCGATCCACGTCCGTGTGCGTGGTAGGTTCTGTTTCGACCAAGTCGCCGCCAGCCTCAACATTCACCGTGGTTGTCGAGGAACCGATCTTCAGACCGATCTTCAACTCGAGCGGTACCGGAGAACGGACGTCGACATCCTGGGTACTCGTCTGAAATCCGGACGCTGTAGCGGTCAGGTGATAGTTGTTATAAGGGATATCGGTAAGCTGAAAATTGCCTTGCTTATCGGTTGTGACATTTCGATCGTAGCCTGTTACAAGGTTTTCAATGTGGACGGTCGCGCCGACGGTTGCTGCGCCCGATGGGTCGAGAACCGATCCGCGAATGGTCCCTGAACTACTGACGGATTGAGCGGAGCCGGGAAAGGCGCAACTCAAAGCCAGTGCGATACAGGCGAAGATAGCTGAAGCGAGCTTTATCATTTCCTGCATTGTGCGTTGAAAGCGGAGGATTGCCTAAAACAATCCGACAACCGGACTAGAAGCTGTCGCTAACGAACTGCTTTTCGGGATGAACGGACGTGTTCAATTCGCTAGAAATCGCGGCACGTTGTTACCAAGTGAAGTGGCGCCGTGCGGTAAGATCATCTGATCCCGATTGATTTTCGAAGGAGCGATAACACGGACCCTCTAGCGCAATATAAACAAGCTCAAAAGGAAGGCTGGGTACATTCGGACCGCTAGAAGCACTTACCACGCCTGCGGCCGCCTGCCTTGTGCGGCACGCCGGAGTGGTGGCAAGAATGCGAGTGCTGGATGGCTTGTCGGGAGCACAATGGCATTGGGTACGCGCTACATGCCGCCTCCAGCGGCTGGATTTCCTAGTCCCATCCTTTGGGTGATCCGAATGTGGTCCGGCAACGCCTCGGCAGCGCAGTGGAGAACATTGTCTTCGATCGCGGCTGCATGGCGGTTGCGGCGCTCAGCCCGCAACATTTTCGGACGCACATTGAGCGAACCGCCGGCCCCATACTAAAGATGATCGAGTTACTCTCCAGCACAGCTCCGGAGCGGCTGCAAAGCTTTCGTCAAGAGTTCGATGGGATCGTGGCGAACTATTTTCGAGATAACATTGTCCGGCAGGAATACCTTTTAACGCGCGCCGCGAAAGCGTGACTGTGAGATCCGGAGTTCCGGTTTTTCAGACGCTAGTCCGATGCGCGAATCGAAAACACGGCCACCTCGGCGAGCATGTTTGCGCAGCGTCGAACCTTTCTATTCCCGCGCAGGAAGATCTGCTGCTCGATAATCCAGTGTTGGGCACGGCAAAGCTGAATAAAATCGTCGATGGTAAGAAAGTGCAGATTCGGCGACTCATGCCATTCATGCGGAAAAAGTCTGGTGCGAGGCGCGCGGCCGCTGGTGAGATGTGCCAGGCGTGTTGTCCAGTGACCGAAATTGGGGAACGCCACTACGCCGTGCTTTCCCACGCGCAGCATCTCTCGTAAGACCGACAACGGGTAGCGTGTTTCCTGCAGAGTCTGACTAAGAATCACGAAATCAAAAACTTTATCGGGATAATCGGTAAGGCCATGATCGATGTCGCTCTGATAGGCGGAGACACCGCGGGATATAGCTCGACGAACCTTATTGGGATCGATTTCAACGCCGCGCGCGTCCACGTTTTTCTGTTGCTGGAGGCACGCCAATAATTCACCCTCGCCGCAACCCAGGTCCAAAACCTTGGAACCGGGTTCGACCAACGCAGCGATCATGGCGTAATCGGGTCGCGTGCTGATAGCTGCCTGAACGCCGGTATCAATCCGCGCCACCGGTTGTTTGCTTTCCGATAGATCACGGCTGACACTCGACAGGAAGCCCGAGATCATCTCGGTTTGCTCTTTGGTTTCGAGCAGAAAGGCGTCGTGCCCATAGCTCGAATTGAGTTCGCAGAACGACACGTCTATGTTGCGGCTGCGCAGAGCGGCAACGGTTTCAAGCGACTGGTATGTGGGATAGAGCCAGTCCGACGTAAAGCTCAGTACGAGAAAGCGAGTGCTTGTTCGATCGAAAGCCGCGGCGAGGGACGCGCGGCCCGCAGAGAGGTCGAAATAGTCCATCGCCTTCGTGATGTAGAGATACGAATTGGCATCGAAGCGGTTGACGAATTGGCTGCCGCGATAACGCAAGTAGCTTTCGACTTCGAAATCAACGGAGAAGTCGAAACCGAATGCGTCCTTGTCGCGCAGCCGCCGGCCGAACTTCTGGCGCATGGAGGCATCGCTCATATAGGTGATGTGCCCTACCATGCGAGCAACAGCGAGACCTCTTCCCGGCGGCTGACCTTCGTAGTAATCTCCCTGGTTCCAATCCGGATCAGCCATCACGGCTTGCCGCCCTACTTCATTGAACGCGATCTGCTGAGCACTGTGCCTTGAAGTGGCGGCAATGGGAATCGCTGCCGCTACCGACTCCGGATATGAGACTGTCCACTCAAGGGCCTGCATGCCGCCCATCGAGCCGCCCGCAACAGCCAGCAAGCGGTCGATGCCGAGATGCTCGACCAACATCTTCTGCAGCCGCACCATATCGGTAATGGTTATAACCGGGAAGTGCATTGCGTAGATATTCCCGGTGGTCGGGTCGATGGAGCTGGGCCCGGTGGTGCCGCGGCAGCCACCGAGAATATTCGAGGAAATGATGAAGTGGCGTTCGGTATCGAACGCGAGTCCCGGACCGATCATCGGAGACCACCAGCCGGGCTGGCCGGTTTCTTTGCTGATACCGGCGGCGTGAGCGTCTCCGGAGAAGGCGTGCAAGACCAAAATTGCATTGGAACGCGCGGCATTGAGCGTCCCATAGGTCTCGTATGCTACATCGACGTGCGGCAGCGTGATGCCGCAATCAAGGGCCAGAGCCGGAAAGGTAACTATTTGCGTGTCGACTGTAAATTCGGTCTCGACCGAGGCAGGCATGGCGGAGTCATGGCACACGAAGGTGCTGAACTTGCACGATAACATGTAGCCGAGGTGGCTCTTGTTTGCAACGGCTCTGGCGGTGATTGTGTTTGTTCTTCTTACGCCGGTTCGCGGTGAATTCCTTCGCATGCCGAAACCCGCTTACTTCGGGAACGCAGAACAATCGATCACGACCGTTGCTTACGTTCAAGGCTCAGTCTCAAAATCTACGGATACTGCATATGCGCCACTTTGGCAGTACAACGGCACCTGGCAGGTGACAAAAAGCGGATCAGGCGCGACGAAGCCTGACGTACTGCTCAACCAGTGCGCTCTGGTGGGTAAGTACTTCACCTGCCAACAAAGTGTGAATGGAGCGGTTAGCGCTTTGCTGGTCTTTGTTCCTACCAGCGCTCCAGGGCAGTTTCATACGCAATCGGTTATGCCGGACGGTCGCGGCGCCGGGCTCGGATTACTGAAGATCGAAGGCGATAAGTGGACCTATTTGAGTAACTGGAATCAGGGTGGGAAGACAACGTTTTACAAAACAACAAACGTATTTACCGGAAAAACTCACATTCACTTCGAGCAACAAGAATCTGACAATAACAAGGATTGGAAGACTACGGGTTCGGGCGACGAGATTCGCACCAGCCCGGGACGAATGACCGTGGCGCGTTAGGCAGGTCTTTCGATAAATGCTCCCTTACGGTCGCGGCTGAGAAAAGCGCTGATAGCTCAGAAAAGGCGCTACGGCGATCAAGCTAACCAGAAAGCCGGCGAGGGCATCTGCCGAGTAGTGATAGCGGCCGTAAACCGTCGCGAGCGCAACGCTGAGGGCATAGAGGACGAGTGTCCACCCAAGTGTTTTGCGCTGCGGCATCACCAGAAACATTGCCCATGCGGCCGCAAATGCTGCAGATACGTGGGCGCTTGGAAATACGGCGGAGTGAATAGTCGCTTTTCTCAATAAGAACAGGTTGAAGCTGCGGAAGAGATTGTGCGATACCGGAAAGCCCACCGCGGGAAAAGCGAGCCGCGGCGGCCGGGAAGGGAAGTAAGGGAACATGGCATACGAGAGAAGTGTTCCCGCGAGAAGAATCACATAGAAACGGTCAACCAAGTCCCGGCGTTTTTTCGCCCACAGCACGATGATGCAGAATGTTCCGAGGCCGTAGACGAGTAAATAGCACAGTTCAAGGTAGGCCGGAATGACCGGGCCGAGGCTCTCTACCGCTCTTTTCAATCCCCATTTATAGAGCACGACGTCATCCCAGCGGATCCAGGCGAACTCATAGGCGGTGTTGTAGTGCGAGGGCACAAACAATTCCATTTGCCGAAAGGCTAGAAGTGTGAGCCCCATCGGTACCCAATCGCGGATCATGCCTATCGCTTGTGAGAAGCGCGTCGTCGCCGCCAGTGCGAGAACCCACAATACCGCGGTGACCAGCAATAGAACAATCACGGGCTGATAGCTCATTCCCGGGCGATCTCGAAAGAAGGGAATGAGCATCACGATATACGCGAAGAACGCGATCAACACCCACTCGGCGTTTCGCAACTTCGGCCGTGGCATCTCCCTGTTAGGCGGTAACCCGCTGGTCTGCGGGAGGGAGGGGCCGGAAGAACAGAGCGAGGCCCGCCAACAGGCCGGCCCAAACCGCCCATTCGGTCAGCCAATAATGGTTGATCATTATGCCGGCAAGAACGGGCGCGGTGATCTGGGCGACTGAAGTCAGGGATTGGGTGAGGCCCAAAATGACGCCCTGTTCGAGCTTACCTGCGTGCTGCGTGACGAGGCTGGTGAGGGCGGGTCGTAAACCGGCCGCTCCGATTGAGGAGATCGCCATTACCCACAACAACTGACCAATCGAATGCGTAAAACCAATCAGAGCATACCCGAGCATGGAAGTCAGGAAGCCGAGTTCGACGACGCGCCTTTCGCCGATAGCCTTGACCATGCGCCCGACGACTCCGCCTTGCATGATGATGCCGATGAATCCGTTGAAGGCGAAAATGTATCCAACCTCCTGCACTCCAACCGGATGTCCGTTCCAAAAATAGCGGCGTTCCGCAAATAGGGCAAAGCCGGAGATGAACGTAGCGAACGAAAGAGCGAAGAGCAGCCACTGCATCAGCAGACGCGCGAGATCCCTGCGCTTGAAATATTTCCGGTACTCGCCCCAGGAGATCAGCGAGAGCCGTTTGCCACCGGGGCCGGTCTCCAATTCTGCTTCACTGTGATGGAGTTCCCGCCTGGGCAGCAGGAAGAAAGTGCAAAGAATGCTTGTCAGCGAAAGCGTCGAGGCCGCGAAGATCGGCGCCGTATAACCGTAACGGGCAAGAAACGCAGAAATAGCAGGGCCAACCAAGAAGCCGAAGCCGAAGGCGACTCCAATAAGGGCAAAAGCTTTGGCCCTGTTTTCGGGTTTGGTGACATCGCTGATATAAGCCTGCGCGATGCTAAGATTCCCAGCCGTCGCACCATCTATCGCACGCGAGAGGAACACCATCCAAATATGGGTGGAAAAGGCCAGCAGCAAAAAGCCCGCCAAGGTTCCAGCCTGGCTGACCAGCAGGATCGGACGCCGACCTCTGCGATCGGATAACTGGCCGAGAATCGGTCCGGCGAGCAGCTGGAAGGCGGCATAAATCGCCACGATGAATCCAACGATTGCGGGGGACGCCCCGAGGCGCTCGGAGTAGAACGGAAGCAGCGGAAGGATGATGGTAAATCCCAGTACGTCCACCAGAACGATCAGGAAGATTGGCAGCAGCGGAGATCCAGAGCGACGCCCGGGCGGCGTCTGAACAAGAGACTCCTCTGCTCCCGGAGGATACGGCTTCACACTCCGATCTTAGCGATTGGTGTTATAGTACCTGGAAATGAGGTGCCGCTTATCATCTTCTTTTCGAAAGCACAAACTGTAGAAAATACTGGACTGCCAGTTTGCGTGCTCCACGCTACATTGGGAATGCGAGGCTACAAACATTGGATATTGTCGTGCTAAGGATCACGTTATGAGCTTGCGGAAGTGTCTTTTCTTGGCTATCGTCCCGGCCATCTTGTTGGGACAAGAACCGAATCCGACGCAATCGATTGGACAGCAGCCCTCGGGTTCGACAAGTCAGGGCAACCCGATTTTCCGAGTTCAGGTTGTATCCCGTTCCATAGCTGCTGTTACTTACCGTGACCGTTCCGGCTGGACGAGGATCGATTTTCAAGGCACCTCGCTGGCGCCCAAGGCGAAGGGTACAGCGAATGTCAGGAGCCAACCGGGGTACATGCAGGTAAAGGTAGATGTGAAAGGTCTGCCATCCGCGCGAACGTTCGGAGAGCTCTATTTGACTTACGTGCTGTGGGCGGTTACGCCCGATGGCCGTCCCTATAACTTGGGCGAGATCCTTGTGGATTCTAACGGCAACTACAGCGGCTCGGTGACGACGCAGTTGCAGGCTTTCGGGCTCATCATCACCGCGGAACCGTACTTCAACGTTCATCAGCCGAGCGACGTGGTAGTGATGGAAAACATCGTTCGCAAAGACACGCTGGGCAAGATCCAGACAGTGGACGCAAAGTTCGAGCTGTTGCCCCGCGGGCAATACACCTATCATGTGCCGGAAAGTCAACTAAAACCGGTTGATCTGAATTCGAACAAGAAGAGTCCGCTGGAACTCTACGAAGCGCAGAATGCGGTGCAAATCGCGAAATATGCGAAGGCGGACCAATTCGCCACGGATCAGTATGAACAAGCGGAAAAGCTGTGGCAACAGGCGCAGGATTACCGGGATCGCAAGCAGTGGAAACCCGCCGTGATGACGGCAAGGGAAGCAGTTCAGAAAGCGGATGACGCGCGAACCGTATCTCTCCGGAAGCAGCAGCAGCTGGCTCTGCAACAGGAGCGTGACGAGGCGGCAGCCCGGCAAGCGGCGGATCAGCGGCGCGTAGCCGAAGAGCAGAGGCGTGCCCAGGAAGCTCAGCAACAGGCACAATTAGAAGCTCAGCAGCGTGCAGCGGCGGAGAAAGCGCAGCAGGAAGCCGACGCCGCGCGTGCGCAGGCCGACGCCGAAGCTCAAAAAGCCCAGACGGCAGCATTGGAGGCCGATAAGCTGCGAAAGCAAGCGGAAGCTGACAAGGAGCGACTACGCGAGCAGCTTCTGCAGCAGTTCAACTCTGTATTGCCCACTACTGAAACGCCTCGCGGCCTGGTTGTGAACATGCAAGACGTTCTCTTCGATACCGCCAAATACACGCTGAAGCCACAAGCGCAGCTGGCGCTAGCGCGTATTAGCGGCATCGTCGTTTCTCATCCGGGGCTCAACCTGCAAGTGGAGGGTTATACGGACAGTACAGGCACTATGGAGTTCAACCAGAAACTCTCCGAACAGCGGGCCAATGCTGTCAGGGATTTCCTCTTAACGCAGGGAGTGAACACGAACAACATGACTGCGGTCGGCTATGGGGAGAATTACCCTGTTGCTTCCAATGACACGGCGGCGGGACGTAAACTGAACCGTCGCGTTGAGCTCGTGGTTTCCGGCGAAGTAATCGGCGTAAAAATCGGTGTGCCTCCGAGCCAAGCTCCACCCGAGACTCCACCACCAAGCGCGCCGGCACCTCCTCCTCAGCAATAAAGCGGCAGGCGGTTGCATACATCCCGCGGCTTGCCTCCGCAGCGAGTCCGGAAAGGTGCCAAGCGGTTGCGGCGGGAGTTGTGGTTTAGGACTGGATCGTGTTTGCCCGAGAGATTCTGTAATCGATTCAGCCGCTGCCCTGAAAATGGCCTCGCGCGGGCTGAGCAGCGCGCGTGCGACGAATCGCCGCATTTTGATATGTGCACAAGTAGCTCTCACTCTGGTGCTCGTTACAGGTGCGGCAGTTTTCATCGAAACACTGCGCCACCTACGGACCGAATCTCTGGGATTTCAAACTGAGGCCGTGGTCGATGCGCAATTGGTTCCGTTGCCGCGAGCATTTCCCAGCAAAGTCGACCTTGGGAATTACTGTCGTGACCTGATCGATCGCATGAAGAGCTTGCCTGGAGTAGAGGCGGTAAGTATGTCCAGCTTTTCGCCGCTCTTCACGGCGCCCTATAAAGAAGATATTCGCCGGGTGGATTCGCCCGAGCGAGCGGTTCTTCAAGCCCCCGGCGAGTTTGTCACTGACGGTTTCCTGAGCACGATGCGCATTCCTCTGCTCCAAGGTCGCGACTTCGACCGCCGCGACTATTCGCAATCGCAAAAGACTGCCATTGTGAGCCGGTCACTCGCCACGCGCCTATTCGGGCACAAGAGCGCTCTCGGCAGGCACATCCAGTTTGGAACGGAGCCAGAGACTAGAGATCTGGAGATTGTTGGGGTTGCGGCCGATGCCCGCATTGAGGATATTCATACCGACGATCTCAGCTTCGTTTACTTCAATTTTTGGCAGGTTCCGCGAAGCGGGAAGTGGGGTAATCTGCAGGTACGATATGCAGGCTCGGCCGGTCAGATAGGTTCGGCGATACGCAGGGAGCTGCAGAAATCAGGCCGTCAATACCCACTTGGTTTAAGGCCCATTTCCGAAAAGCGCGACTATGCCCTGATCCGCGAGAAATTGTTAGCAACTCTCGGAACCGTGTTCGCGATTCTCGCCCTGGTGCTGGCGGCTTTAGGTCTTTTCGGACTTCTCAGTTTCCTGGTTGCAAGCCGGACCGGGGAGATTGGCATTCGTCTCGCGCTCGGGGCAGAACGCCGGGATGGTGCGCTGGCTGATTCTGCGCGAATCGCTTCTGCTGGTGGGGACTGGGATGATCATCGGAGTACCGGTCTCCTATGCCAGCGTGCGAGCACTCTCCAGCCTGCTCTATGGGATTTCGGGGATACCGACGATTCCGCTACTGACATCCGCGGTGATTCTCTGTGCTGTCGCCGCGGCTGCAGCTCTGATCCCGGCGCATCGCGCCAGTTCAATCGATCCGATGGTCGCCTTACGACACGAATAGCGCCGCGTGAGCGAAGATTCGGGTTTCCGAGACGCTCCCGACGAACGATTAGAGGTACCGCATGAAACTGCTGCGCCCTTTATTTGCCGTATAGCGGGGGTACTGCACCCCGTTTAGCAACGTCATTCGCGTGATAATATGGGCAACCAATGGGGTCGCTAGACAACACTCCCGGTCTGAGTGTGGGCGTAGCGGCCGGCTGGTCGGAGCTATCTAAAGAGGATGTATTGGCAGAACGGGAACGCGTTCTGGCCAGCCATCAATTTCGTACCAGCAAGAAGTGCAGCCGGTTCCTCGGACACATTGTCCAGGCTGCCCTCGAAGGGCGATTCGATCGCCTGAAAGAGCGAACTCTCGGTATTGACGTCTTCGGACGCGAGCCACACTACGATACAAATCAAGACCCGATTGTGCGCGGCACTGCCGGGGAAGTTCGGAAGCGGCTCGCTCAATACTATCTGGAAGCTGGAACCAGCGCACTCCGATTCAGTCTGCCGGCCGGCTCCTATGTGCCGGAAGTTCACTATCTCAAGCCAGAACGGCCACCCCGGCCTATGGTGGTGGCAGAACCACGCTCGGGAGCTTCGGTCAGAAGCCGCACGAAGATTGTGGCCGCCGCTGTCGGGGTTTCGTGTGCCCTGGCTGCGACAGGCGTGTGGCTGTTGCTTCGACCTGGGCCGCTGGACCGATTTTGGGGACCCGTTCTGAGTCAGAGGAGTGTGCTGGTCTGCATGGGCCAACCCCAGTTGTATACCTTTCATTCCGATACGGCGCGTGCGCTGAATTCCTGGTTCACGGAGGCCGATCGTGGAACATCGCCCCCGATTACTGCCGTTCCTCTGAACGAAATCATTCCGATGTGGGATACACCTGTGGCGATAGCCGACACACAGGCATTTTCGCGCCTGGCGAGCCTCTTTGCGCAAAAACGAACCCAGGCTGAGGTGCGCGGCGACAGATCGGTTTCTCTGTCGGACTTGCGGAGCAAGCCCTCGGTATTGATCGGAGCGTTCGACAATCACTGGACGCTTAGCCTCGCAAGCGAGCTCCGTTTCTATTTCGATACGGACCAGAGCCAACATACGCAATTAATTCGCGATCGCCAGCGGCCCGGTGCGACGGAATGGAAACTAGTGGACGCATGGCCACCGCGGCGAGAGATTGGCATGGATTATGCGTCTGGTTACGCGTGTCGTGAATCGCACGACGGAGAGAACGGTCGTGATACTCGGCGGTATAGCGCAGTTCGGTACAGAAGCGGCGGCGGAATTCGTTACCGATCCCGCTTACTTCGAAAGAGCATTGGCCCAAGCCCCTTCCGACTGGTACCGAAGGAATATGCAAATCGTGCTTTCCACGCGAGTGTTTTCGGGCGTTGGCGGGCCACCGAGAGTGGTTGCTACCTATTTCTGGTAGTGCTGCGTTACACCTCTCCTGGACCTGCATCTAGTATCGGTAGAGTCCCGTAAAGTACCTCCGCGCCGTTCGCCACCCGCAGTATGTTTTGCATGAGCACGCCTACGGCTGCTCTTCAGAGGGGGGCTCTGTATCATGTCGTCGGGGATAAGTTCGGGTTTGAGCCGAGTGGGTCGATTTGCGCTGTTTTTGGCTTTATTGCCGCCGTTTATCTTCGCCCAAAACACCAATTCGGGCGAAATCCGCGGTACCGTCACTGACCCGACGGGCGCGGCGGTTCCTGAAGTAACCATTACCATTCTGAATACCGATACCGGTTTAACGCGGGATCTGATGACTAACAACGCCGGAATCTATGATGCGGTTTCGGTTCTTCCCGGGAATTATCAGCTGACGTTCACGAAGCCCGGTTTCGAGAAGCTGGTGCGAACGGGGGTAACTCTCAACGTCGGAACCAGTACCGTGGATGCGCAGCTCACCGTTGGAGCAACCCAGTCGGAGATCCAAGTGACGGCCGAAGCTCCGCTCCTGCAGACCGAGAATGGGGAGCAATCCACCACGCTCGAAGCTCAGACGATGCAGCAGTTACCGAATGTCAACCAGAGCTGGGCTAATTTCACCAAGCTTCTACCGGGAGCGGCAGGTTCAGGCACAGGTGTCGCCGTGAACGGGAACATGCCGTACTACAACAATTTTCTGGCAGACGGCGCGAACGTCATGCTGCCTCACAGCGCGAATTTCGATCAGATGGTGTTTGAAGATGTCGCCGAGGTGCAAATGAACACCTCGACGTTTTCGGCTGAGTATGGCGTGGGCGGAGCTGTTTTCAACCAGATCAGCAAGGGCGGAAGCAATGACTGGCACGGATCGGCCTACGAGTACTTTCAGAATGACGCCCTGAATGCAAGAAACTTCTTCTCTGCGACTGTTCCATTTCAGCGTTTCAATAATTTCGGTGGAACGATATCCGGGCCGATCCTTAAGAACAAATTCTTCTTTTTCTTCAACGTTGACAAGACGATCAACAACTCGAGCGGTGTCTACACGAACACATTCCCGACGGCCGCCATGCGCTCGGGCGACTTCTCCGATTTGTCGGAATGGCCAACTATCTATCAACCGGGCACGCTAGGCCAAGGACCAAATGGAGGACGCATTCCATTCCCCGGGAACAAAATTCCCGCCGGCATGCTGGACCCGCTGGCATTGAAGTTTCAATCCCTTTTTCCGCAGCCGAATCAGCCTGGTTTCTCGAACAACTGGGTTGGAACGCTCGAATCGCCCAATCCGTTTCTTAAGTGGTTCGGACGCTTGGATTACAATCTCTCGGATAAGAACCGCATTACATTCTCGATTACCCAGAGCGATAATCCGGCCTTTTACCCGCAACCGTATCCGATCGGGAACCAGTCGGGCGATGTCGATCGCTATAACACGCAAGTCTCTGATGTCTACACAGTCAGTCCCAATACGGTGAACGAGTTCCGGTTGGGTTTCACGCGGCAAGGGAACTGGTTCACTCCCAGCAGCCTGAACCAGAACATCCCCCAGAGTTTGGGCTGGAACTATGCCCTCGCGAACTTGCCTCCCTCACTGCAATTTGATGGCAATCCCGGTACAACGTGGATCGGTCCGAACACGAACGCAATTTATGTCGAGAACGGATTTGACACAGCGGATGTCGTGACCATGATCCGCGGACGGCACATTCTCAAATTCGGCGGTGAAATTCTGGCCTACCAGGATAATTCGACGCCGTGGGGGAACATTAACGCAGGCACCTTCCTTTTCAGCGGGGCTTTCACGCAGCAAGCTCCGAGCGGTTCCGGAGGATTGGGTTATGCGGATTTTCTGCTGGGCGAGGTAGCGCACTGGGAAGCGAGCAACACGCCGATTGTGGGCTTTCGCGAGAAAGTCCCGCAGTTCTTTATTCAGGAAGACTTCAAGGTCACGCCAACCCTGACGCTAAATCTGGGGCTTCGTTACCAGATTCAACAGGGATGGCATGAAATCGCGAATCGTATCGGCGATTTCGACCCAACGATTACGAACCCGGCAACAAATACGCTCGGAGCGATGTGGTTCGGCGGACAGAATGGACGAACGAATCTGGAGAACACACTCTACAATATTTTTTTGCCGCGCGTCGGTTTTGCATGGTCTCCGAAGAGCAACTGGGTTTTCCGTGGAGGCTTTGGTATTTACGATGGACCCTGGAGCTTAGATGCCTATGCAGGCGGTGCGGAGGGCCTGGGCACTAACAGTCACGGCAGTTTGACCTCGACAGACCAGATCAATCCTGTGTTCCTGCTGTCGCAGGCTACATACGCCAATCTAAACTACGTCGGACCCAACCGCGCACCGGACTCGTTCAATGGCCAGACTCCGCCTTACTATCCACGGAACACGCCGATTTTGAAGCAGTACCAATGGTCTTTCAGTATCCAGCGCCAGTTCGGCGGAGGAATGATGGCGGAGGCGGCTTACGTAGGGAATCACGGGACAAACTTGTCGTTCCCGGCGGATACTAACCAGGTGCCGGCAAACCTGCTCTTGCAAAGCGTCGCCAATCCTACGAACGCGCAAAATCTCCGGCCGTTCCCCCAATTCAGCAGTATCAACGGCAACCTTTATAACGCGATTTCCAACTATGACGCTCTGCAATTGTCCCTCACGAAGAGGTTTAGCCACGGGCTTCAATTCAATGTAAACTACACCTGGTCGAAGATGCTCGATGAGCAGGATTCTTCGGGCTGGGGCAGCCGTGCGGGTAATCAGCTATTATCAGGATGCGTACAACCCGAAACTGAACTATGCGCTCTCAAACTTCGATATACCCAACATGTTCAAGGGCGACCTGGTTTACGATCTGCCTTTTGGAAAGGGCCGAGCCTTCCTGAACAGCAATGGCTTTGTTGATGCCTTTCTTGGGGGCTGGCAGATTGGAGCCAACTTTCGTGTTCGAATCCGGTTTCCCGTTTAATCCTGTTCGTGGGGCCACGAGCCAGTCGGGAACTTTGTCGGGCGGCTCCAATGGCGGAAGCTTATATCCGGACTTGATCGGGAACCCGAACGTTTCGAATCCGTCAGTCGGGCAGTGGTTCAACACCTGTACCACTCTGCTCGATGGCACAAACTTTCCGGTCGGTTGCACCAACCCGGCTTGGGCTGTGCCAGCGCCCGGTCATTTCGGTAACTCGGGGCGCAACATTTTGCGCGGTCCGGGAATTCAAGACGTCGATTTCTCGTTGGGCAAGAACTTCCGGTTCCCATTGCCGCATGAGACGGGGAATCTCCAGATCCGTTTCGACGCTTTGAACGGTCTCAACCATCCGAATTTCGACTTACCGGGTAACAGCATTGGAACCAGCGGAGCGGGAGTCATTACTGGCACGACTGGCAATTACAACACTACGAATAACAGCTTCGCTCAGCGGACTTTGCAACTCGGGGCGCGCCTCTCGTTCTGATTGCGTTCGAATCGCTTCCGACTGGCTAGGCCCTCGCCTCCGGTGTGAAACTAGATCCATGATTCGCCGGCCGATCCTCCTAGCCGCGCTGTTGCTGGCTGCGCCGCTTGCTTGCCAGGTCAGACCGCCGGGCCACAAGAACAGATTCAGGCTCATTTTCATCAAGCGCAGCAGTATCTTCAGAGCAAGAGACCGGATCTAGCGATCGGCGAATTCAAAGGTATTTTGGCGGTTGACCCCAACAATCTGAACGCTCGTGCGAACGCTGGAGTGCTCGAATACTTCCAAGGTCAATACGCGGAAGCCATACCGGATCTGCGTTCCGCACTAGACATTCAGTCCGACCTGTGGAAAGTTCAGGCCCTTCTCGGAATGGCCGAAAAACGCAAAGGCGAGAACGCCCAGGCCCAAGCCGATCTGGAAAAAGCATTCCCCCATCTGCAGGAACAGAAGCTTCAGGTGCAAGCCGGGCTGGAATTGATCGAAGTTGACTACGCTATGAACGATCGCGGGAAGGCGGCTGAAGTCGTCCGCGTACTTCGCCAGCTTGAGCCTGCGAATGTCGATATACTTTATGCCGCCCACCGTATCTATTCGGAGCTATCAGACGAGACGATGTTGGGCATCGCGATGCTTGCGCCCGACTCCGCTCGGATGCATCAACTTATGGCGCACGAATTGGCCAGGCAAGCAAAGGACGAGCAGGCCATCGCCAACTATCGCGCGGCATTGAAGATTGATCCGCATCGTGCGGACATTCATTTTGAGCTTGCCGAGATGCTCAATACGCAGTCTTCGGCTGCGGCGCAGGCGGAAGCTCAGAAGGAGTATGAGGCCGCGCTGGCCGGCAATCCATTCGATGCGAAATCGGCGAGCAGATTGGGAGACATTGCGCTACGCCGGTCGGATCTGAAGAATGCTACGGAGCATTATTCCAAGGCACTTCAAATGCAGCCTGACGACCCCGATACCAATCTCGGGATGGCCAGAGTTCTGGCAGCGATGCATCAGCCGAAAGAGGCGGAACCCTATCTGGAACGAGCCGCTAAACTCGAGCCCTTCAATGCCGCCACACACTATCGCCTGGGTGTTCTTTATCGTGAGCTAGGACGTACCGAAGACGCTCATCGCGAGCTGGCGGAATTCGAAAAGCTCAAGACGATGAAGAATAAGCTGCAGAAGCTTTACGACGAGATGCGCCTGCGACCCGCCGGGCGGGAAGAGGCCGATTTAGAAGAGTCGAAGTAACTGCTGGCAAGCTCTGTAGGTCAGTCTCTTCTCAGGATCCGATGGTAGTGATAATCAGCGGATACCAGAAGCATGTTTTCAAAGCTGCACTTTACGACCACCTGATAGGCTGCCGGAAAGCCATTTACTCCTTCCTTGGCGAAAACTGCCCGGAGAGCTTTGAGCGATCGCGGCGAGGCGAAATATTCCGCGGCGCCATGCGTACCAACCGAAGTAATTCCTGAAAAAACGATCATTCCCAGCCGGCCGTGATCCGACTCGCGAGTGTTCAGAACGGTTGCAAGGCCGTAGACGGATTTGAAATCGCCATTTGGCTCCTTCTCCGGGGCGAAAGTTTTCCCAGCCAGCTGATCTCTTACGACAAATTCGCGGATGGATTGGTCGTAGACGACGCTTAGAGGAGTTTTGTTAAGGATTTCGGAGATCGCCTGACTGTCAACTGGCGCTCCGAAGAGAATGGTATCTCGCCCGCGGAGAGCCGACATCATGGCGGCGCGTTCGGGCAGGATTTGCGGTAGCGCTCCCATGGCTCTGAGAGTGTTGGATGCGATCAGGACAGCGTTCATGCTGCCAACGCCGAGCGCGTCGTTGGTGAAAATCATACCCAGGCGCGCTCCCGAAGCGAGAGGCCGGTGGTTCCGAAAGAGACCGTATGCTTCGGGAGGAGCAGGGTAAACCGAGGTTTCGAAGGCGCGATGAGTTTCTGGGCCAAGAACTAGGTATAGCGGTGTTGCAGCAACCAACAATGGCGTATCGTTTCTTTTAGCAAAAGGTTTCCACGCTTCAACAATGATGGGATCTAAAGCGTATCCGGAGACTCTGCGGGTGATTGCCCATGAAGAAATGGCTCCGATCGCCGCTGCAACGAGAGCCGTTGCTGTGATTAAGCCTAAAAACCGCCAGCGTGTATGTGGTAAATCAGCTTTTGCGACGGACTGTTTCGATGGACTGCCGGTCCCGACGCGATTTGGCTCCGTGGAGAGGCGTATGAACTGGGGAGCATACGTGCCCTTTGGCACCACGATCCTGATGACGTCATTGGGCAACTCGCTCGAATAAAGCTTCTCGAGCTTCTGCCGCAGCTCGTATGCACGAGTCCGGACAGAGGAGTCCTCCGCAGGCGAATAACCCGGGGGACGATGCAGAACTTGCACCCCGATGACGTATTCGGTGAGATCGGTCTTGCGGCCCCGGAACTCGGCCTCGCAGACATAGTGCAGGAAGGAACGCAGCTGCTCGGAGCGCGCAAAGGTCCGGCTGGTAATCGCCCGGTCCAGGGCGGCGCGCTTCTCATCCTCAGTGCAAGTCCCCGCCTCAACCATTCAAGTAGAGGTATTGTATAAAACCGGACTTCAGCGCCCGCCGATCCGGCCGACGACGGTGTTTTGAACCTGTGGTTATTCCAAGTAAAGCGGATTCATAACGGTTAAATAACCGCTAACAAGCTTGATTTCTTCGCCAAATATTCACAGACTTTACTCAAAGCGCTTGGGGGCGATGGTTAGGACTTGTTCTCCTACCGACCTCAATGCTCCGCTGGAGCTCTCACATGACTAAGTTCCTTGCATTAGTGACAAACATCCTGATTCTCACCACGATGGTGTGGGCACAGGCGGATCGTGGAATCATTACCGGACTTGTGCTCGACCCACAAGGAGCGCCCGTTCCGGATGCCGAAGTGCAGGTTAAAGAAAGCAATACGGGCGTGGTGACCACCGTCAGGACAACCTCGGTTGGCAACTACAGCACGCCTCCTTTGGTTATTGGCACGTATGAAGTGTCCGTTTCTCAACAAGGCTTCAAACCGTTCCACGCGAGCGGCATAACATTAGCGTCGGGTCAGACGTTCCGACAGGATGTACAGCTGCAGGTGGGCACCATCCAGCAGTCGGTCGAGGTGAACGCAGAAGTGGAGCAACTCAACGCTGACAACCCGCAGGTATCCGCCTCCGTAGACCAGCGGTTCTACGCTTCGCTGCCGGCCATCATGGGTTCCGGCGAGAATCGGGTACCGGAAGCTCAACTGTACACTTTCCCCACTTTTGTTGCGCCGACGCAGGGGAACATTTACCCCAACAGCGCATTCGGGGCGCGCATCAACGGTGGACAGCGCAGCGACTTCGAAAATTTCCTCGATGGAGCGTCCTACGGCGAGGTGAGCGGGCATAACGGCACCCAGGAGCGCTCAGCCCCGTATGAATCGATCCAGGAAGCGCGCATCATCACGAACACTTTCAGCGCCCAGTATGGCCACACCAGCGGCGGGTTCGTTGAGTACACGACCAAGAGCGGCACCTCGGAATACCACGGGCAGGTGTACGAGTACTTCGACAACGACAAATTGCAGGCCCGGGGCGAGATCGCCCCAGTGCGTCCGCCGGTGCGGCAGAATCAATACGGGTTCGCCTTAGGCGGCCCAATTTTCATCCCTAAGATTTACAACGGCAAGAAGAAAACTTTCTTCTTTTTTAATTTCGATCAGTTCAAATACACGAATGCCGGAGCAGGCAGCGGACTGGGGACGGTAGCGAATGACCAGGTTCGCTCCGGAGATTTTTCCCAATTTTTAACCGGTCAACAGATCGGCACGGACGCTTGCGGCAACAAAATCTTAGGCGGCGAGATTTTCAATCCAAATTCCGGAAGAGATGCCTCCACTTGCGGCGGTCCGACCGGGGTGACGGTGAGGACTCCTTACGCGGGCAATGTAATTCCCGTGTCCCAGATGAGCAAGGTTGCGCAGAATATACAGGGCTATCTGCCCGCGCCAACGAATTCACAGCTTCTGAACAACTATCTGCTGGGCCCCACCCAGAGCTTCCTAAACGCGAGGACAATTCTCACTCGCATCGACCACAACATCACCGACAATATTCGGTTCACGCTGACGTACAACTACGACGACCGTCCGAGAGAATTGGATTGCAACAATATCGGAGGCTGCGGCGGTCCGATCGGCCATCCGCGCATGCAGGAGATTTCGACCCATACGGCGCACGCGCAGTTAACCGACGTGATCAGTCCGAGTTTCTTCACCCACTTTGTTGCATCGTATGATCGCTGGGTTCTTCCCGATACTTACCCGTTGATTGTCGACAAAGGCTGGGCCTCGAAAGTCGGCATCACTGGCATTCCTTACGCGGATCTCGGCGGTTTCCCGAGTATCGGTTTCGACGAACGCTATACAGGCTTCGGCGTGAATGGAACTGGAGATTTGCAGGGAACGGACAGGTGGCAGTTCCTGGATGACACAACGAAGCTGATTGGCAAACACACCGTTAAGGCGGGGTTTGAGTACCGCTGGGAACGATGGTTCACGGGCAATTACATCGGGGATGCCGGGTCATTCACATTTCATGCCGCGAATACAGGGGCTTTCAATGCATCCGGAGCACCGATATCCGGAACTGGTGATCCGTATGCTTCGTTCTTATTGGGCCAAGTGAGCTCGGCCAATTTTTCGATTCCTGCGTTCTCCGACTATCGGAGGCCTTATTTTGCACCATGGATAAATGACGATTGGAAAGTGACCGACAAGCTGACGCTTAGCTTCGGGTTCCGCTTCGACCTGCAGTATCCGCGCACGGAGCGGCACAATCAGTTCTCATCATTCGATCCTTCGTTACCAAACCCGGGCGCCGGCGGCCGGTTGGGCGCTCTCGCTTTCGCTGGTCTGAACGGTCATCCCAACACCTTCGAACAGCTACAGGCTGATACCTACGGCCCGCGGTTCGGATTTGCCTATAGAGCCACGGACAAGACCGTCATACGGGGTGGCTATGGTATTTACTACGCCCCGGTAACAATGAACGGCTTCCAGGCAAACTCAAACTACGGCTTCAGCACTAATCCTTCGGTAACGGATCTGACGAATGGACGCCAGGCTGCATTCTCTTTGGATAGCGGGTTTCCGCAAAGCGCAGTAAAGTTGCCCCCACAGATCAGTCCAACGCTCGAGAACGGAACCAGCGTTCTATATATGAATCCAAAGGGCGTGTTGCTGCCTCGATTTCAGAATTGGACCTTCTCAATACAGCGGCAATTGACGAACAGTCTGATGGTCGACGTCGCTTATGTGGCCAACCATGGCACGCGCCTGATCTCGCCGAGCAATATGAGCGACCTTAACCAAAACAATCCACTTATACTGCAGCAGTATCCGCTCACTATGCTGACGGCTCAGATCGGGACTCCGGCTGCAAACGGATTCCCCGCGCCGTATGCAGGGTTCACCGGGACAGTGGCGCAAGCGCTGCGGCCTTATCCTCAGTATCAATCAGTGCCTCAATTCAATGGGGCTAACGGCTGGAGTACCTATAACTCACTGCAGGCTACCGTTAACAAGCGGTTCACCAACGGTCTGCAGCTAACAGCCGGCTGGGTCTGGTCGAAGCTGATGAACAACGGTGCTGAATCAGGTCTAAACAATGGGTTCCAGGCCGCTTCGCCCATTAGTACGTTCTTGCCTACTAAGGCAGTCTCGGTCGACAATGTGCCCCATGTGGTGACCGTGACCTTCTACTATTCGTTGCCGTTTGGGCCTGGCCGAACCTGGTTGAATCGAGGCGGAGTAACGAACTGGATTTTAGGCGGCTGGCAACTGGCGGGCAACCTGCGATATGAGAGCGGGCGACCTCTCCCCATCTATATCGGCGCCAATCAGTATTCGCAAATTCTCTTCAACACGGGCGAACTGCCGGATCGGGTGCCAGGCGTCAGCGGATACCTCGATACGAGTAACTCCAACTTCGATATTGTCAATAATCGGTACATCTCCTCCAGCGTGTTTCTCGCTCCGGCTCCGAACACATTGGGGAATGAAGGTAGATTGGATCCCGTGCTACGCGGCTGGGCAAATTACAACGAGAATATGTCCCTCTTCAAGGACTTTCCCGTCTACAAAGAGCGGGTGAAATGGAGACTGGGTGCGAACGCGTCTAATTTGTTCAACCGCCACCAGTGGTGCGATCCCGACACGAATCTAAGCGATGGATCAAGTTTTGGCGCTGTCACGGGGCAGTGTAATCTTCCGAGGGTTTTCGAGCTGTACTCGAAAATCACATTCTAGACAGTACGATAATGAGGCTGTCTGGAGCCGATCGCTGGAATGCGCAGCCACCAGGTTTGTGTAAAGGTTCTCTTCACCGCGCTTCTTTGCGCGGCTATGGCGAGGGCCCAGGACGACGCATTCAAGCAGGCCTTCGGTCTGTATCGAGCCGGATCTCTGCGGCAGGCGCAAAATGTCCTTCTGAAGGCAATTGAGCAAGCGCCGTCTGCTCTCGATTACAGCCTGCTCGGTAGCATAGAGTTTGAAGAGGGACGCCTGGGCGCCGGCGAAAAACACTTGCGGCGGGCGCTGGGGATGTATCCGGGCCTGCCGGGAACGCGTTTGACTCTGGCCACCTTACTCGAAGCGAAGGGGGACAAAGCGGGCGCTCGGCAAGCCTTCACCGAAGTTCTTTCTAAAGAGCCCGCGAATCTCACGGCGCTCTTGGGCCTAAGCCGTCTCGACCTGGAAACGCAACGATTGGGATCGGCGGCAACGCTGTTGGAGAGAGCAGAGAAAGTTGCCCCCGAAGACGTACAGGTCTTGCTTCCTCTTGCTCGAGTCAGGAATTTGCAGGGGGACACCGAAGGCGCCCTCGCGCTGCTGCTTCGAGCGAAGAAGAACAAGCCGAATGATCCGGATGTGCTCTATGCAGTCGGGGTTCTGTGTCTGCAAATGGATCTGATTAGAGACGCGAATGCAAATCTCGAAAAAGCGGTCCAACTTCAACCGGGGAGCGCAAATGCGCGCTATGCGCTCGCCTCGGCGCGGATTGCAGATCATGACTTGCCTGCCGCGATTGAGATTTATCAAGATCTTCTTAAGATGGATCCCGCCAATGCGCAGGTGAACTACGCACTTGGAGCTACTTACTTTCTCTCAAGTAATATCGAGCGTGCGAAAACCTACCTGGACGAGAGTGTCAAACTAGCGCCCGGGCAAGTCGAATCGCTTTACTACCTTGCCCTGATCGCACATCAGCAGGGCGACGATGAAAGAAGCGTTAAATTGCTGAACGCCGTCATCGAGCGTCGGCCTGACCACGCCCGAGCCCATATTGCGTTAGGAATGGAATATCGTTCAGAAGGGAAGCTGCCTCAGGCTAAGGGCGAGCTGCAAAGAGCAGTAGAGCTGGATTCTAAATCGCAAAAGGCGCACTACCAGCTCGGATTGGTACTCACCGCACTCAAACAGGAGGAGCGCGCCAAAGCAGAGCTGGGCTTGGCGAGCCGGCTGCGAGCGGCGGACGACGACAAAGTGAGTTGGGAGTTAGCACCGGCTTCGAATCAACGTACGGAATATGCATCTCAGGTTCAAAAGTAGCGCCCTCGCTGTCCTTTGTCTGTTGTTTGCGAGTGAGCCTATACGCGCCCAGAGTCTAGCCCAGCATGATGATGAGCACGCGATTCGGATGTTCGAAGCCGCTATTGAGTCCCGTCAGTATTCTCAAACGCAGGGGCCGCTCTCAAGCTACACAGCCGAACATCCTCAATCCTGGCGTGCTCTTTACCAACTAGGGTATGTCTATTTTCGGCTTCATCGTTTACGAGAGTCGGTGAGTGCGCTTTCGAAAAGCCTTGTGATTAACGAGGATTTTGCGGAAGCTCACAAGATTCTGGCCTTCGACCTCAATATTCTGGGGCGGAAGGATCTCGCAATCAGAGAGCTTCAAAAAGCAATTTCTTTGGAGCCGGGATCTTTCGAATGCCACTACGAGCTGGGCCGCATTTACTTCGATACCGGGTTCTATGTGAAAGCGGTCGAGCAACTTGTGCAGGCGAAACAGCTAAACCCTTCGGCGGTGAAGGTCTACCACAATCTCGGGCTAGCTTATTCAGCGGTGGGAGACAACTCAAAGGCGGTCCAAAACTTCGAGGAGGGCGTGCGGCTGAATACGAAACAGGCGAAGCCTTCGGCTTGGCCGTTGATTGATTATGCAGCTTATTTCAACTCGCAAAACGATTTCGGCAGGGCCAGGGATCTGCTGATTGCCGCAACGCGCATAGACGATAGCTGGGATCAGGAATTCGACGAGTTGTCGAAGTGCTATCGCGGATTGGGTCAGATGGAACTCGCGATCGACAGCCTGAAACGTGCGATCGCGATTAATCCAAGAAAACCCGAATATCACTATGCGCTCGCGCGTTTATACTCACAGACGCATCAGCAGACACAAGCGAAAGAAGAGCTGTCGGAATACGAAAGAGACCGCCAGCAGAGCGCCAAACAGAATTAAAGAGCCGTTTCGACCAATGCAAGTGCGAGCCGAGACGCTTCGCGGTCTTCGGCGCGCAAATGCGGTCCGAGCAAGCTTCCCAGAAAGATAATGCCTCCGCGGCCCATCTGTTTCTTCGTAGCGATCGTTTGTTCTTCGTAATGAGCGATCGCCTCTGTTGGCGTCGATTGGACCGGAGTAATGCCCATGAAGGTTCTGACCATAGCAGGCGCAGGCCAACGATAGTGGATGTAGCACGCACTGCCCGTGCCATGCTGGGCCACCCGGGGTTTCGCAAGCCGGAGATCAAATATATCCCGGAATAGCTGTTGTTGGCGAAGGAACTCTCGTTCATCGTCAACGACGGGAGAGTTTTCCCAAATCAGCCATGCGCCATCAAAGACGAGTGAGCGCAGCTTCAGCAGCCGATCTTGTGAAACGTTGCGGGCAGCAGCGAAGATGAGTACACTTCCAGAAACGAGAGCACAGGGCCGATGCCGTTCGATCATCATCCGGTAACCGGCGGCCGATTCTTCGGACAGACAATCCGGCCCAGAAACAATCCGGCACTCTAGCGGGCAGGAGGGCGGACTCCGTTTTAACGAGCGGAGCGCTATCGGAAGGGCGAAGGCCTGTTCAAGAAGGTGCCGACGGCTCTGCGCGGACACTCAGAGATTCCCAGATATAACCCGGCTCATAGCGGCAGAGGTGTCATAGATCTGTTGATCCGGAGCATAGCGATACTTCGCTTCCATTTCTGCCACCAGCCATCTGTCGTAGCCGACCTTGGTCAGGGCGTCCCGAATCGCACGCCAGTTATTGTCGCCCAAAAAGATGTTCGTGTAGACGCTTTGATCGCCGCACCTGCCTCTGTGCTTCAGCACGTCTTTGAGATGCATGCAGGTAATTCTCGGGCCCAGTATCTCTATCCACTGCTCGGCAAAGCCGGTGTCGTGAATGTTTCCGACATCCAGGTGAATACCAACCCATGAGCTATTGACATCATTCAAGAATGTGTTGAACTCACGCGGGCTCAGCAAGAACTTCTGTTCCGCGCAACAATTCTCAACACCTATCTTGACCTTGGCCTTGGCGGCTGTTTCAGAAAGCTTCTTAAGGGAATCCACGCAGCGGTTATAAACCTCGTTATATGGCTCGTCGCTGGTGACAAGGCCGGCGACAACGAGGATTGCCTTGCAGTTGCAAATTTGCGCTGCCTCGATCTGCCGCTCTATATGCCGAAAGGCCGCCCCGCGTTTTGCCGGATCGCGCGATGAGATGTTTTCTTCCCAGTCAAGCGAATTCGCAACATCCGAAACCTGCAGGCCTGCGTCCTGGATCTGACTATAGAGCTGCCTTATCTCGGAATCGCTGGTCTTCATGCCGAACCAAGACCTTTCTCCCAGCCACAGTTCGACACCGTCGTACCCGGAGTGCTTCAGGAGTTTCAGCCCATTCTCGAACTTCGTTCCGGGAGGAAAAATATTGTCGCCGATAGATTTCTGCATTAGGCGCCAGTCAAATACTCGAAGTGAATGATATCGAAGTTCGCTTCATGCTTTTTGACGCGGCTGATCCTTGGCTGATCCAGGACTGAGAAGCAGATCGAATACCTGGCGGAGAACTTTTCTAGCTTCCGATTGTGTGATGCTGGCCGGGTCGTATGCGTTTTCGAGTACTAAGCCCTGGAGGAGAGCCTGGAGCGCTACCCTCAAGGTCTGATGGTTCGGAATCATGCTCTGCATCGAGGCCAAACCTTCCAACTTTACTCGTCTGCTGATGCTGCGATGCAGTTCCGCCAATTTGGCCCTGAGCTTTGGGTGCCTGATCGCGTACAGCTTGAATTCCAGCATGAGAATAGACCACTGCCGATCGACGACCCGCTTGATGTAAAACTCGCGGAATGTGCGGATCCGCTCCTCGTTGGTAACGCACTCGTCCAGAGCTTTCCGAATGCGTTCCATATAGCGGCGCGACTCATATTCGAGCATGGCGAAAAAGAGATCTTCCTTAGACTGGAAGTGGGCGTAATAAGCGCCGCGCGTGTAGCCAGCCTGGGCGGCGATATCGTCGATACGAGCCGCTTCGAAGCCGTCGCGGGCAAAGATCTCGAGCGCCGCCCGAAGAAGCTTGCCCCTAGTTACTTCCGTCTTCTGTTGATGCTTATTGAGGTGGTCAGATCGATGTTTAACGGTCCTTGCGTCGGGCGGAAGAGTCCTGGACAAAGCAGCACGCGCCATCTAAGCCTAATTATATACAAACGTGCATGCAATATGATACATGTATGTATGTATTGATAGATGCGAGTGGTTCATGAGAACGTATAGCAAACAACAAGAATTGCTGCGGTTTCTGAGCGCCCTCGTATTGGGAGCAGGATGTCTGACGGGACAAAGCATGACGTCGAGCCCCGGAGCTTCGGGATCCAGCCGGGCCGTACAATTACCAGCCTCAGGTCGTACAGGCCAGCCGGGCTCGGTCGAAGCGCAGCAGTCCGCGTCACCCGGGAGCGGAATAGCGACTGTGAACAGCTCGGTCCAAGTGACGGGCGACTATGGCGGTAGCGTTCCGACACCTAATGTGCCCGGTGGCCCTGTTACGCTCACCCTTGCGGATGCTCTAAAACTAGGAATGAAAGCAAATCTGGGAAGCATATCCGCGGATAACTCCGTCCAGGCTTCCCGGGCTGAGCGGACACAGGCCCTCAGCGGACTCTTACCCAACATCTCGGCGAACGCCAGCGAGACGGTCACGCAGGTCAATCTGGCGGCTTATGGCTTTCAATTCAAGCTGCCGCCCGGTCTGAATTTCTCGATTCCTTCGGTGGTTGGGCCATTCAGCTATTCACAGTTGCAGGGTTCGCTCAGTCAATCGATATACGATCCAGTGCAGCGGCGCAATTGGAAAGCCAGCAAGGAGACAGATCGTGCCTCAATTCTGTCGGCCAAGGACGCAAGAGAACTGGTGGCCCTGGCCGTGGGCGGCACGTATCTTCAAACCGTGGCTGCAGCGGCACGCGTGGCGTCGCAACGCGCTCAGGTGGACAACGCGCAGGCCGTCTACAATCAGGCGGTCGTCAGGAAAACAGCGGGGACGAACTCGAAAATCGATGTAATGCGGTCGCTGGTGGAACTGCAAACTCAGCAGCAGAGACTGAGCTCGCTCGACGCCGATCTGCGGAAGCAAAAGATAGCGCTAGCCAGGGTGGTCGGTCTTCCGCAAGATCGAGAATTCATTCTCGCTGAGCCGCTGACGAGCAATGAAGTTCGTATCCCAAGCGCATCCAGCGCTATCGAGCAAGCGAATCGCCGGCGCGCCGATCTGCAGGCAGCTGAAGCGCAGGTAAGGGCCGCTGAGCAGGCGCTTTCGGCTGCGCATGGAGAGCGTCTGCCCTCTGTGTCTGTGAACGGCGATTACGGCGTGCTGGGCCCGAGTCCGATCAACAATCACGGTGTTTTTGCGGTTACCGGGTCGGTGAATGTTCCCATCTGGCAGGGCGGCCGGACGAGAGGCGATATTCAGCAAGCGGAAGCGACCCTACATGAGAGACAAGCTGAGTTGGCCGATCAACGCGCACGTGTTGAGCAAGAAGTCCGAAATGCCCTGATCGAGGTTCAGACTGCCTCCGGTCAAGTTCACTTGGCCGAAAACAATCGCGGGTATGCCAACGAGACGCTTGCCGAGTCAAGGGACCGCTTTACCGCGGGGGTGGCAACGACGGTCGAAGTGGTACAAGCCCAAGAACAGGTGGCAAGCGCCGAAAGCGACTACATCTCCAGTCTCTTTTCGTTGGACTTGGCACGATTAAGTTTAGCCAGAGCCACAGGGGAAGCAGAGGCAGCTCTGCCGGCCTTATTAAAGGGGAACCGCCCATGATTACCCAGGAAGAATCACAAGAGAGCATGAGTTCGAAACAGGCGAGCGATCCGCGTATGGAGGCCCCTGCCAGAATCGAGAAACCCGAGACGCCCACGCGCGGACGCCGTAAGGCGTTCCTGATTTTCTTCCTGGTTCTGATTGTGTTGGCAATCGCGGGTCTGTTTTACTGGCTTCACGCCCGCCAGTTCGAATCGACCGACGATGCGCAAGTCGACGCGCACCTGAATCCTATCAGCGCCCGCGTGGACGGCACGATTACGAAGGTTTATGTCGAAGACAATCAAACCGTGAAGGCGGGCGATCCGCTGGTTGATCTCGATTCCCGGGATTACCAGGCAGCGCTCGATCAAGCGCTCGCGCAATTGGCTCAGGCCAAGAGTATGGTGATCGCGCAAGAACCCAACATCCCCATTACACAGGTCGAGAGCACCACAAACATCTCGACCGGTGAGGCAGAGGTAGCGAATGCCCAGGCTGCCCTGGCGGCGGCGGAGCGAGACGGCGAGTCTGCGGCCGCCAAGCTCGCAGAATCCGAAGCTAACAATGCGCGCGCGCAAGCGGATCTGGCCCGCTACAAGCTGCTGATCGCGAAGGAAGAAGTTTCTCAACAGGAGTACGATCAGATCGCGGCAACGGCTAAAGCCCAGCAGGCAACTGTGGTTGCGAACCGGGCGGGAGTACAGTCGGCCCAGCGTGTCATCGACCAGCGCCGGGCCCAGTTGCAGCAATCGCAGAGCAAGCTCGAACAATATCGGCATAATGCGCCCCGGCAGATTGCGATTCAGCGGGCCACTGTCAGATCTAACCAAGCGAGTGCCCAAAGCGCCGAGGCGCAGGTCGAGCAAGCCAGGCTGAAGCTCAGCTATTGCCGCATCACGGCGCCGGTAAGCGGAATTGTGATGAGACGTTCTGCAGAAGTGGGAGCGCACATCTCAGCGGGGCAGCAGTTATTCCAGATTGCTCAGATTGATGACATTTGGGTGACTGCCAACTTCAAGGAAACGCAACTGCGCAACATCCGACCTGGGCAATCAACGACTATTCACGTCGATGCGTTGAAGCGGGATTTCCAAGGCACGGTTGAGAACATCGGCGGTTCGACCGGGGCCGTTGCCAGCGTTTTACCGCCCGAGAATGCGACCGGAAACTTCGTCAAAGTTGTGCAGCGCATACCGGTGCGGATCAGATTCAAGCCGAACCAGGATGGTCTGGAGAGACTGCGCCCAGGCATGTCGGTCGAGCCCGACGTGAGTATCGGAGGGTAGCTTGCCTGCTCCCGCGCCTATTCATCACGGCAACTGGCGTCCAAAACACAATCCGTGGGTCGTTGCGATGACGGTAACTCTCGCGACCTTCATGGAAGTTCTGGATTCTTCCATCGCGAACGTTTCCTTGCCGCATATTGCTGGCTCGCTCGGGGCGACTTACGAGGAAGCGACCTGGATCCTGACCAGCTATCTGGTTTCCAGCGCGATTGTGCTGCCGATCTCCGGGTGGCTTTCAACAGTAATCGGACGCAAGCGCTTCTACATGTTGTGCGTGGCGCTGTTTACAGGCTGTTCCTTTTTGTGCGGAATGGCAACCAGCCTGCCGATGCTCATCATGGCGCGTGTTCTTCAAGGAGCGGGCGGCGGTGGTTTACAGCCGTCCGAGCAGGCGATCCTGGCTGACACGTTCCCGCCGGAAAAGCGGGGTATGGCTTTCGCGATGTATGGCATGGCCGTAGTAGTTGCGCCCGCGATCGGGCCCACACTAGGCGGCTGGATCACCGATAACTACAACTGGCACTGGATCTTCTTTATCAATCTGCCGGTGGGCTTGATTTCCTTATTCCTGACGCATCGCCTGGTCGAAGATCCTCCATGGCTTGCGGAAGAGAGGGGCGCCGGAATAAAGATCGATTACATAGGCTTAGCGCTTATTGTTCTAGGTGTCGCTTGTTTCCAGATCGTAATGGATAAGGGTCAGGAGAAGGACTGGTTCTCCTCCAGCCTGATTACGGGCATGTCATGCGTGGCGGTTCCCGTGCTCGTCGCATTCTTCATGTGGGAGTGGTACCACGAGAATCCAATAGTCGACGTCCGATTGCTGAGGAATCGAAACTTTGGAACCGCGGTTTTCTTTTCATTCGTACTGGGTATCGTACTTTTCGGCTCTACAGTTCTGATTCCGGAGTTCTTACAGAGCAGTCTAGGTTATACGGCGGAACGCGCGGGTCTCGCCCTTTCGCCGGGCGGGTTGGTATTGATGTTCATGATGCCGATCGCAGGGCGGCTCACTGCTACGAAGGTAGACCCGCGATTACTAGTCGCGATCGGGTTTCTTGGAACTTCTCTTACGCTCCGGCTTATGACCACGATCTACCTGCAGATCGACTTCAGTACGATTGTGATTCTGCGCATGATCCAGGTGATCTTTATGCCGCTTATCTTCATTCCGATCAGCACGCTTAACTACATTGGAGTTCCGCGAGAGAAGAATAATCAGGTGTCCGGCATGTCGAATTTTGCCCGAAATATGGGAGGCGCTATCGGCACATCTCTGCTGAGCACGTTTCTGGCGAGACAAAATCAGACACATCAACAGAGTTTCGCGGCTCATACGACTCATGCCAATGGGAACTTCCAGCAGTTCATCAGCGGGCTGGAAGCGATGTTCAGATCGCAAGGCTTTGACGCTGCGACAGCCGCCAACAAAGCTTTGATGATGGCCTATCAAACGGTTCAGGCGCAGGCGAATGCGCTCAGTTTCAAGAACAGCTTTTGGGTGATGAGCGCCATCGTGCTGTGCCTGGTGCCGCTCCCGTTTATTATGCGACGTCCCCCGAAACATCCGGGACAACAGCCGCTCAGCGCGGCGCATTAGCGGCCCACGTTCCTGCAGAGAGTGGCCGCTATAATGATCGCTTCGCCCTTCTCAGCGGCGCTTACCATTCATCATGATGAGACATCACTTAGCGGGATTGTTGTGTGCTTTGACGTGCGGCTTCTCTCTCTTTTCTGCAGACGCCTCAGTGAATCCGCCGCCCGATGCGCGCTTCAAGGCAGACCTGTTGCTTGTGGTTGCGCATCCGGATGATGAAACCGAAATAGGAGCTTACCTGGCCCGTGCCATATTCGACGAGAAGAAGCGCGTAGCGGTTGTCTTCGGAACACGAGGTAATGGCGGCGGCAATGCTGAAGGACAAGAGCAGGCTGCGGCGTTAGGAGTCGAGCGGGAGATTGAGGCGAGGCAAGCTCTAGCTCACTTTGGCGTGTCAAACGTGTGGTTTCTCAACGGACTGGATACACCCGGTCAGGTTGTGCTGAACTCTCTGGAAACGTGGAATCACGGCGACTCTCTAGGCCGACTGATAAGGCTGGTGCGGCTTACGCGGCCTTCCGTTATCGTGACCTGGTTGCCGGACTGGGTCGCCGGCGAAAATCACGGCGATCACCAGGCAGCCGGTGTGATTGCAACCGAAGCATTTGATTCAGCCGGCGATCCCACGGTTTTCCCGGAACAGCTCGCCGCTCCGAGAGACCGCGACGATACCGGCAACCTTACCGAAGGTCTGCATCCCTGGCAGCCGGAAAAAATTTATTACGTGAGCGACGCCGCACACACGGACTTCCTGAAGGGCAAGGGACCGGCTTACCCGGCCACCGACACCTCTCCTGCCAAACATGTGACGTACGCAAAGCTTGCGGCAGAAGAGTGCGCCTACCATCTCACGCAAGGCGATACCGGTCAGATGGCGAGAACGGCGCTTGCGAAGGGTGACCTGCATTACTTCGAAGAGCCCGTCTTATTTGTCTTTGGGAAATCGTATGTGCGATCCAGTTTGAACGGGGATCTTTTCGAGGGCGTGCAATTGGCAGGAATCCCTTACCATCGCGCCTCCGGATACGTTGCGCCGCAGTTAACTTCGCCGCTCGTCGAACTAGGCAGCTCCTGGCGTTTCTATCGTCAGTTCTGGAAGGCGCATGATCTCGACCATCTTTCAAGACTGCTTGGCCCCGAAATCATGGCGAAATATGCAAGCCCGTTCGTGATTCCGGTAGTTGTGACTAACCCCAGAGCTTCAAATATCGATGTGGACTTTTCGGTTGACTTGCCGGAGGGCTGGACCTTCAGGCGGCGTCTGCCTGCAAGCGTGCCGGTCGGTGCGCACCAGACAGTCACGCTTCAGCTCGACGTGAAAACAGCTTCGCAGGAGACGACTGGTTGGCACACGATCGCGATCGATTCGAAGTCGAATGGAAGCAGCCTTGGTGAGTTGCGCATTCGCGTTCGGCTGGACTCCGGTGCGATGCCGGAATAGGTCCAATCGGTGCCAGTGGTTCTCTTACTGGGGGAGCGCCCAATTGGCTAACTCAACACGTACTGGTATGTTACCCAAGCTTTTGCCTGCAGCCTCCGCGGACACAACAAATTGTTGAGATCCTGAGCGCGATGTGACGGGAGACTCAGCCCGCACCCTGAGAAAATATCGGCAATGCGGGTCAATCGATACGGAAGTGGGAGGGTCGACCAGTTTCCAACCCTCAGGCGCCTGCGTTTTGAACCTCACATCTATCGGATTGTCGAGGGGGTTCTCGATGATCAGCGGGATGCTTAGCGTGGTACCGACCTGTATCGTAAGCTCAGCCGGAATGAGTGTGGATAGGTGGTCCAGTCCGTGCGCCTGCCAGAACTGGCGGTAGAAGGCCCATGGCCCACCGAGTTCCATAACAGGCGTGGAGTAATCGTGGAGAGTGAAGCCGGGCGAACGTCGATACGAGATTCCCTGAGCCACTATGCCTGTGAAGACGTCGTCCGTAGCCAGACCGCCCACCAGCGACTTGCCCAGGATGAACCGACTCGGTTTCATGAGCGGTATGGGCCGTTCTAAGCCTTCGATGCCGTGCTCGCGGATGGCCTGCTCCACCCTTCCGCCGCCTTGCGTTCGATGGATGATGAATTCCTCTGCGGCAATCTGGCCATAACTGATGTGGCGCTTGGGAGAAACATCAGCTGCGGAATATTGCGGTCCTTGTCCTTCGAAAAAATCCGCGTTACTGGGGTTGGAGAAGTAATAGATCTTTTGCGGTTGCCAGGGGCGAAGACCTTCTAATCGATTCATCGTCTGCCTCGGCTCTTTAGCTGGAGCGACCTGTTCAGGGAATGCGGTCGGGTCTCCTGCCATGTCGAATGCTTCCGTGGCGAGGACGCCAGAGGCCTGATGATCGCCGTGATTTTCTCCCGTAACGCCGAGCGGCAGCCAAGTGAGTATAACGGAAGGTCTGGTCAAGCGGACAATGCGGACGACGCGTTCCAAAGATTTGCCATGATCCCAGTTCTCTAGCGACTCCAGGGGGTTCTGACTGGGCGTATCGGGACCGCCCAAGTTCCACATGTACGCGACGCCGAGAGAGGCCGCTGCCCGCATGCCCTCAGACTCCCGAATATCTCCCATCGCAGCCGCCTGTTCGGGTCCAACAACATTGTTGCCACCGTCGCCACGCGTGGTCCAGACCATGGCGACTCGTTTCCCTTGATCGATTTCACGTGCGACGTAAGCAGCCGCCATAATCTCGTCGTCAGGATGAGCAACTACGACGAGAAGATCGACTTTGTAGCGTTCGTCCGGCTTGCGATTGTTTGCGCCGTAGGGATCGGTCGGCCAAGGATTGTTTACGTCCTGTGCCCAAACTGCACCGATTGCCATTAGTCCTAAACAGAAAAGAAATTTCGCTTTGGCGAGCTTAAGGCGTGAAGTTCTAGCAAGAAGTCGCATCAGAATTCTTTTACTATAAGTGCTGACCTGGACAACTATGCTCGTGGGGGGATCGTGATCTCATCAAAGGAGCCGCCACAAAACTGTCAAAATTTCAGTCGCACATTGACGGGATCTGAGTAAACCCGATAGACTAGCGAATATTCAAGCAGGGGTACTCGCTTTATGATCTTTCGCCTATCTCGAATCGCCGCGCTAACTGTTTTGGTTGCCGGCGCGGCCTTTTCACAAGCTGTTTCAGGCAATATCGCTGGAACCGTTCAAGATCCGTCTGGCGCCGCTGTGCCGAACGCCGCGATCACGATTACCGATCTCGACCGCGGGAGCGTTTATAACCTGCAAAGCAGCGGCAGCGGAGAGTTCTCGCAGACACACCTGCTTGCCGGCCGTTACCAGGTGAAAGTCACCAGCTCCGGGTTCGGAACCTTCACGGCGGATGCGACTGTCCAGGTGGACGCGACGACTCCTATCGATGCGAAGCTTTCACCTGCGAACGTCCAAACGAGCGTCCAAGTTACCGATGCCACGCCGTTGCTGACTACGGATCGCGCGGAAGTGGCTACCACGCTCACCGGCGCGCAAGTCGCTCAGCTGCCAGTGCTCGATCGAAACGTAACAAATCTCATGCTGATCGTTCCCGGAACGCTGTTAAACCAGACGTTTCAAATTGCAACCAGCGAAAATCCTCAAGGGGGCATTCAAGTCGATGCCAATGGTCAATTCTTTACGGCCAATGGTTTTCTTCTCGATGGCACAGAGAATGAAAGCGCCATTTTAGGTATTGCAGTAGTCAATCCGGATGTCGATTCATTGCAGGACTTCAAAGTGTCCACCAGTAACTATGATGCCGAGTTCGGCTCGGTTTCCGGTGCGCTGATCCAAGCTACGACGAAATCGGGGACTAACCAGTGGCACGGGTCACTCTTCGAGTTCCTGCGCAACAACATTACGAATGCAACCAACCCATTTACCGGGCTGAACCCCCCACTGCGGTGGAACCAGTTTGGTGGAACAGTGGGCGCCCCAATCATCAAAGACAAGCTTTTCGGCTTCTTCGATTATCAAGGGACGCGCCGGCGAACTGGAGGTTCGATCCTGACGACGGTTCCCACCGCGGCGGAACGGAGCGGGGATCTTTCGGGCCTTTTGGGAAATTATATTTGCGCCGATGGCTCGGTGAGTGCGGGTCCGTGTGCGAATCCTGTTCTGGTGAAAACGACAGAGGGTAATATGACGCCGGCACGGGCCAACATGGTTTTCGATCCGGGCACGGGCGATCCGAATACCGGCGCGGGTCGCGAAGTCTACGCCAAGAGCGGCGTCGTGAACATTATTCCTGTTGCCGCACCGATGCAGAAGCTCTTGAACCTGATTCCTAATCCGAACACCGGAAGCGGCTTCATCAACAACTACATCACCGAGGGTGTACAGCGTTTCGATATCGATCAATACAACGGCCGCGTGGATTACAATTTGACATCAAACACTCACATTTTTGGCCGCTACACTCTAGCGAATTTCAACAACTATTCTCCAGCGGCGTTCGGTGACGCGGGTGGAGGTCCTTCGGCCTTCAATTTCTCTGGCGATTCCATAGACCGGAATCAGAGTCTAGCGTTGGGTTTCGATCATACCTTCGGTGCAAGTCTAGTGACGGACGCGCGCTTCGGCTTTTATCGATATCGCATTCGCGTGCAGCCGAACGATGCCGGTACCACGCCTGCCTTAGATGCGGGGCTACCGGGATTAAATACCGGTTCGGCCGCGACGACAGGATTGCCGGCCTTTTACGTCAACGGAGACGGTGGGTTTAATTTCGGGTATGCTCTCGGCGTGAACGCCTGTAATTGCCCGCTGAAAGAGACAGAGAACCAGTTCCAGTGGGTCAATAACTGGACGAAAATCAAAGGGAATCACGCAATCAAGTTCGGTGCCGATATCCGCCGGGCTCAGCAACAACGTATTCCGAGCGATGAGCACCGCTCGGGTGAACTTGCTTTCAATGCTTCGGAGACAGGCGATTATAATCTTGACCAGCTCGCCGGCGGCAACGCTTCTACCGGCTTAGGGCTCGGTTCCTATCTCCTGGCACTCCCTGCGACGTTTCAACGCTACTACACGGCATACAACTACTATCCCGGCATCCGACAAACCCGTACTTTCTTTTATGCGCAAGACGCCTGGCGGATCACGCCAAAGTTAACTATGACCTACGGCCTGCGTTGGGAAGATTATCTGCCACAGACCGCGGCCAAGCCGGGAGGTATCGGCAGCTTCGATCCGTCAACCGGTGAAGTTCTAGTTGCGGGAGTTGGAAGCGTGCCTCTGAACCTTGGGGTTCAGGCGTATAACAAGCTATTTGAACCCCGGTTTGGTATCGCTTATCAAGCGACAGACAAAACAGTGGTCCGCGCCGGATACGGCATCAGCGCGAACCCTGCCGGCCTGGGTTCGGTCTTCGGACAGGGCGCCGACTACAATCCTCCGATTGTCAATCCGCAAAACGTGAATCAGTCGAATATCTATTTCGCACCGTTCAACCTGTTGAATGGGCCACCGCCACCAGTTAATCCTCCGGTCGGTTCTAATGGGCGCTACTTGCTCCCTAACGGAATCGGGGTGAACTACTTCACTGATCCGCTGAGTGCGTACCGTATACCTCAGGTCCAGTTCTGGAATTTTACGATTCAACAGCAGTTGACGCACACCATGGCGCTCCAGGTAGCTTACGTGGGCAACGTTGGCAGGCATCTTTTTGAGTCGTTGAACCGCAACCAAGCTGTGCCGGGCCCAGGAGACGTGAACCCGAGGCGGCCTTTCTACGACCAATACGGCTTGACGCAGTACATCAACCAGTACTGCAATTGCTCCACATCGAACTACAACGCACTGCAGACCAGAATCCAGAAGCAGTTCTCGCATGGCGTCGACTTTCTGCTGACTTACACCTGGTCCAAAGCGCTCGACTACGCATCCGAGGGAAGCGGCGGTTCACCCTCAAACGTCTACAATGGCAGAAACGACTATGGTCCGGCTACCTGGGACCGCGAACACACCGTAACCTTCACTCACAATCTCGACATTCCGGTCGGCCGTGGGCGACGCTGGACGCTCGGTAACAATGCGATTGCGGATGCTGTACTCGGCGGGTGGCGCCTAAGTGGTGTTCATACATTCGGCACCGGGCTTCCGTTTACACCGACCGTAGCCAACGCTCCACTTCTCAACGATCCGGATTTCAGCCAACTGCGCGCCGATGTAATCGGGAATCCAAGCGTGCCCAATCCCAACGCAAGCCAGTGGTTCAACGTTGCCGCTTTCAGCGAACCACAGCAGCCGTTCCGACAAGGTACCGCTGGCCGTGACTCGCTCAGAGGTCCGAAACAAACGGAATCCGATCTTTCGCTTTCGAAAAACCTCTTGTTGAGCGAGCGCTACAGGCTTGAACTGCGCGCCGACGCCTTCAACGTCTTCAATCACGTGAACCTGGCGAATCCGAGCAATCAGATCGATTCCAGCGGAGCGGGACAAATCACGGCGATTCAATTGCCGATGCGTCAGATGCAGTTCGGTTTGCACTTCCAGTTTTAGCTGTCGTTTTCTAAGCTTCGTTGGACCCACTAAAATATCTGTGGGATGCCATGGGAACACAGGAGTTTCTGGCTTGGGCCGCTGCTGATTGCAGCGATGCTCGCGGTCTTTTCGCTCATCGTTTCGAGAACGAAGCTATGGGGAATCTATCGCCGGCAATTCGGTGAACCGCGCAGGGAGCGTTTGTTTTTGGCTTCCTTTGGATTTTTTACGGCTGCTCTTGTAGTGCGTGGTATCACTATCGCCATTCACAACGACGTCGGTCCATTCCATGACGTGAGCATGCATGGGCGACACATCCATCACATGGTATGGGGAATTCTGTTGCTGCTGCTGGTGGGCTACTTGTGGCTTCTCGAGATCGGCACAGGATCCGATGCTTCGTGGCAATTTGCCGGACGCGTCACATCTATGCTCTATGGCGTGGCCGCTGCTTTAGTTCTGGATGAGTTTGCGTTGTGGCTCAATCTCAGCGACGTCTATTGGCAGCGGCAAGGGAGAGAGAGTTACGAAGCGATGGCGGTGTTCGGAGGCATTCTCTGCATCGGCATTTTCGGTAAATCTTTCTTCGGTGCAGTTTTCCGAGAATTGGCGGCTCCCTTCAGGAAGCATGCAGCGAAGTGACGTTCAGATCTTGAGCTTATCCAAACTCTTGAGGAAGGTGGATGGAGTCAAGATACCATCCGGCAAGGTAGTGGGCGTCGAGCCTTGACCGGGCGTGTAGATGATGTAGAACGGTATTCCGCTGCGGCCGAATTTGGCGAGCCATTCTGTGATGACCGGATCGTACGATGTCCAATCCGCGCGTAGCAACGCGATGTCGGATCGATTCAACCGCTGCTCTACTTGGGGAGAGTGAAAAACGACGCGATCGTTCACCTGACACGTGAGGCACCACGCGGCAGTAAAGTCGACCAGCACCGGCTTGCCGGAAGAACGATAGCTCGCCAATACGCCGGGCGAGAAGGCCTCCCATTTCAATCCGCCTTTTGAGAGCGCTTCGGACCCGTTCTGGCGGGCGGCGTTGTCGAGCGGAGTAAGAGCAGTCGAGCAATATACGGTTACTGCGATCCCGAGCACTACAGACGCCACTCTGAGACCACGGCTGTGCGGCCATCGCCCAGCAATCCAACCCGCAATAGACAATACCAGCAGTGCGAAAAGCAGGAAAGCCAACTGATTAATGCCAACCTGCTGCCCTAAAACCCAAAGCAGCCAGATCACTGTTCCAAAGACGAGGAACGACATCATCTGCTTCAGCGTTTCCATCCAGGCACCCGGTCGAGGCAGCAATCCGCTGAGCTGAGGGAAAAAAGATAACAAAAGGAAGGGAGAGGCGAGCCCGATAGCCATGGACGTAAACACCGCTACGCAGACGGTTGGAGATTGACTCAAAGCGAACCCGACCGCTACACCCATAAGAGGCGCTGTGCATGGTGTAGCCACCACGGTAGCCAGCACGCCAGTGAAAAAGGAGCTCGAGTATTTACCGCGCTGAGTCAAGCCGCTGCCGGTGTTCATAAGAGAGGAGCCAATCTCGAACGTGCCGATGAGGCTAAGACCGAGTACAAACAGTAAACAGATCAGGAACGCCACAAAGCCGGGCGCCTGAAGCTGGAAGCCCCAGCCTAAGCTGCGGCCACCCGCCCGTAGCGAGAGCAGAATTGCCACCAATGTCCAAAACGAGAAGAGGACTCCGAGCGTGTAGACGGCTGCGCTAACCTGAATCGTCTTTCGCTCACTTCTGGAATTGTCGAGCAGACTGAGAAGCTTTATGGACAGAACCGGAAACACGCATGGCATCAAGTTGAGGATCAAACCCCCGCCGAAGGCCAAGACGAGAATAACGAAAAGGCTCTGAGTTTGAGCGGGAGGCGAAGCCGCGCCCGCAGTTGTTACTGGAGACGGGGCAGCCGCGACTTGAGCCGCGATCTCGTACGCTACCGGCTTGCCGGCTTCTTCGGTAAGCAGCAAACCGTCCAGAGACGATACCGACTCTGGCGAATCAGCCGGTCTCTTCAAAACCATATCCACTGATTCGGGGCCGAGTGTCACATGCTGGGGCGCCGAGTTCTGAATCTGATTCGGGTGAGCGGGAATAAAGCTGATGTTTTCAGTCCGAGGACCACCAGCCACCGTCAGAGTGATCGAGGAAGGGGATTCCGAAGCCGAGACCTTCCAGCCGGGCGGCAGGGCGTTTGGTTTCGAGTTACTTGCCTCGGCGAACAGCTTCCGGTTTGCTTCAATGGCGCGCGATCCTTCTCTCCGAACCGGTAGCTCGAGTGAAAGATTCGCTTTGCCGGGCATGCATGTTTCACGGCAAACCAGCACGCGAAGGTTGGCCTTCAAACTCTCGGACTTACCGGTAGGGATCTCCGGGACGGAGCGTAACGTCATTGGAAGCAGCACTTCCCCCTCGTAGCCGTAGTCGAGAAGCGGCCCTACCGGCAGGCGTTTCGGCGTCGGCCATTCGATCTCTCCTGCCGCCAAACCTTCCGGGAGATCCCATTTCAGTCGCGGCCGTTGACCGGAATCGCCAGGATTTTTCCAATAGATATGCCAGCCCGGTTCAAGGCGGAAAAGCAGGCCAACTTGAAAGGAAGATCCCGGCTGAATCGAGTTGGTCGCAGAAATCAAATCGACGGTTCCATGTGGAATCTTGCTTGGCTGGGCCCACAGAATACCGAGCGTGCAAACAGCTAGAGCGGGCATCAATTTCAAAGCTTTCCGCATGGGACCTGTCTCTATTTTCGTACGAACGGCCTATAAAGTTACGACCGCTCCAGTCGGAACATACTGCGCAGTGGCGGGATAGGAGAACGAATCTGCCTGAATTGGCCCGGATTCTCCGGGGTTCGGTGCAAGGGTGACGTTTCCGGAGATTTGTTGCGCATCGACGCTAAGCGTCATGTAGCCCCAATGCTGGTCGTCAGCGGCGACTAGTTTGGCGCTCGTTGTCGTATCCGTAGTCCCGACCGGAGAATTCAACTTGTGCAGATTGTAGTAGCCTCCCATGCCCGCAACGATGAACGGGGTGGTGATTCCGGGCACAGCTTCGCGCTCGACACGTTGATAATCGTGCACGTGCCCGGTCAGAACCATGTTGGGGAGGCGCTTCGAATCATTGATGGCTTGTTGGACGGCGTCAGCCATGCGAGCGCTGCCACTGTGAAAATCGTCAAACGAATATATGGGATGGTGTAATGCGAGTATCAGAGCTTTATCTGCCGGCGCAGTTGCAAACTCGTTCGTCAGCCACTGCTGCTGTACCGAGTCGATGGAACCTCCCTCCGGAACATTTGTATACATTCCAACAATGGTGACGAACGGGCAATCAAGCGTATAGTAAACGTTCGGCAGCGACATCGTGACCCGGGGCGCATCATGAGAATTGGGATCGACGTGCGGTGTCGCTTGCATGAAATAGGCGACCCAGCCGTCAAGGGAGGTCTGCGAACTGTTGATCGGATCGCCGTCATGGTTGCCAGGAATTGAAATGATAGGCGCCGAGTACTGTGCGTAAGGCTCGTAAAACTGTGCGTAATAGTCAGTGATCTGACCATTGAAATAGACGGCGTCCCCGAGATGATAGAAGAAACTCGGCGCCGCGCCTCCGCCGAGAGCAAGATCTTTGTCCATCAGCGCGGCAACCTCGGTCTGGTGGATTGCGTTGTTTATGCCTCCGGTATCCCCAACAACATGCAACACTAGCTTTCCAAGCTGGGAAGCAGCGCTGTCGATACCTGGAAGCGCAGTATGCAGATCGTAATGGTAAGGCGGTTGTCCAAGGGGCTTTGGTAACGGTTGGAACTGCTGCGCGTGAGCGAAAATCGACAGTGGATGGACACCGGGATGAGCCTGCGACTGTCCTGGGCCGGGGCGCGGTGCTATCGAACCCTGTAACATGCGTCTTCCCTGCTGCTCGTTACCATCGATTTACAGCGCCGCCATTACCTCGCGATACAGATACTTGGCGCCTTCGACGCCGTCCCAGGGGCCATCCTCGTACTCAAGCGCAAAAATGCCGGTGTAGCCGTTATTCAGCATGATTCTGACGTTGCGCTGGACGTCCGGATTCTTCCAGCGGTTCCAATATTTGGCATGTACATTCGTGTGTGCGTATGGTGCGAGATCGTTCAGCGCGTGAAACAGAAGATATTCGTGCTCCCAGTTACAGAAATCCGGCGAAGCTTCACAGAACGGGTGATTAACTTCTTCGATGATGATACGGATGTTAATAGGGTTTGCGGTGAGTCCCCAGTGATTTTCAAGCGTGACCTTTACACCGCGTTTCCCACCGTAATCAGCCATTTCTTTGAAGGATTCGATGCAGTTTGTCAGGTATTTCGTGATTTCTGGGTTTTTGGGATAGGAACTTGGGTCCGCGTTCGGGCTCGGCGCAATACGAGGACCGCCGCTGTTCACCCGCATGGATTTCGTGCCAATGATGGCCGCGCCATCCAGCCACTTCTTCGCTACTTCGATACCCGCCCGGCGCCTCTCTTCATCCAGTTCGCAAATGTCTCGCGGAGCGTTATTTGAAATATGATGAACCTTTGTCCCGGTGGTCACACACTTGTTGGCGAATTTGTCGAGCCACTGCTTACCAGAAGGGCTGCTGGGATCGAACTCGGATATCTTGTGTTGTTTGCCGTTAAACTCGACGGTCGTTTCGACGTACATGCTCTCGTCCGTGGGTTCTCCGAACAATGAACTCCAGACGTCCATCTGGTAAACACCCGGGAAGTGTTCTTTTGTAAACTCTGGAAAATCGAGGAGAGTGATCTCACCATACTTTTCTTTCATCTCCTGCGATTTCGCATCGTCTTCGGAATGATAGTGCGTCTTGAAGTTAAAACGGATTGGGTAACTGTTCGAAGCGATCCGGGCTGTTTTCTCGCGATCGTCGAGTGATCGAGTTACTCCCGCGTGTTGCACGGTTTCCGATGTCGCGTGCTCGGATTGGCCACTGGCAATTTGACCGGAACTCAAAAGAAAAGCACTGCCCAGACCAGCGCCGGCGTTTCGCAGGAATTTGCGTCTCGCCGATCCTCCTTGAGGCCGTTTAGCATCCTCACTCATCGTGTTTCCCCCTCCTGATTACTGTCGCGGCAAAGCGAAAGCTACATAGGCGCCATCGTGCGACGTGGCCTGGCTGGTTCCCGGGTCAGCCGCATCCAAAAGTTTGGTGCTGGATTGTGCGGCTGCACAAAACACAATGAACTCCTGTCCATCGGCCTCAAACACGGCGGGAATTCCTTCGAGCGCCGCTGGTAGCTCCGCTTCCCAGAGGACTTTGCCGCTGTCCTCATCGAGCGCGCGAACTTTCCGATCTCTCGACCCCGTGAAAATCAAACCTCCCGCGGTCACGACCGGCCCTATTTTGGGGAAGTGCGCGCCCGTATCTTTGAATCCTTTCGCCGCGAGTTCCGGAACCTCTCCTAAAGGGATCTTCCATTTGATAATTCCTTGGTTCAGGTCATAAGCCGTCAAGGAGGTCCAAGGCGGAGCGATCGGCGAAAGCCCGTTGCTGGTGATCATAAAGCCGAACCCACTTCGATAGTGCGCAGGATTACTTTTGACGGTTTCGGTTTTTGCGGAGTTATTCGCTACCGGCGGAACAGCTGTTTTGCTGAAGAGGAAAGCCCTCAATCTGCTCACGTCTTCAGCCGACAGCGCAAAGGCGGGCATCTGGCCTCGGCCATGCCTGACCGTTTCGTCAACCCGCTCCGGAGTTAGACGGGCTCCAATATCTGCCAGCGACGGAACGGTGGGTGGCTGACCCTTCAGATCGGCGTGATGACAGATCTGGCACTTGGCTTGGTAAACAGCCAAGCCTTGCTGAGCCGGCGAACCGTTCACCGGCACGGCCAGCGGTACCTCCGGCTCGAGTTTAAGCATGGCCGGCAGATCCTTTGAGACAACGTACAGAGTGCCATTTCTGGGGTCGACCGCCGCACCTCCCCAGTTTGCTCCACCGTTGTTGCCCGGCATCTCGACCGTCTTGCGCAGCCCCGGCGGCGTAAACAAACCTTCATTGCGCGCGCTCAGGATTTCGTCGCGAATACGCGCGCGTTCGCCAGGATCCGTAATGAATGGGCTTAGGTCGTCGGCAGTAAACTTTTGCCTGGCAAAAGGAGGCGGCTTCAGCGGGAACGGTTGGGTGGGCCAAGCTTCTTCACCGGGCATATCGGAACGCGGCACCGGACGTTCCTCAATAGGCCACAACGGCTCGCCGGTCACACGGTTGAAGACCCAGAGGAAACCCTGTTTGCTTACTTCGGCGACCACATCCACGACTTCTCCGTTGTGATGAACGGTGAGCAATTTGGGCGCGGTCGCATCATCGTAATCCCAGATGTCGTGATGCACCATTTGGAAATGCCAGATCCGTTTTCCTGTTCGCGCATCAAGCGCCAGCAGGCAGTCGCCGAAGAGATCGGCGCCCAAGCGGTCGGCACCGTAGAAGTTGTACTTAGGGCTTCCGGTCGGAACATAAACAATTCCGCGCTTCGCATCTACCGAAAGTTCTCCCCAGGCATTCGCTCCACCGACGGTCTTCCATGCGTTTTTCGGCCAGGTGTTATAGCCGAATTCGCCGGGATGAGGGATGGTATGAAAGGTCCACGCCAATTTGCCGGTTCGGACATCGTACGCTCTTATATCGCCTGGGGCTGATTCATATTCCTGATTTGTAGCTGAGCCCAAAATCAATAGATTTTCGAAGACACGACCCGGAGTGGTCGATTGAACGAGCAGAATATCGTCGGGGTTTCTTCCCAAACCTTGCCGCAAATCCACCCGTCCCTTGGTCCCGAAGGACGAGATTTGTTTTCCGTTGCGGGCGTCGATTGCCTGTAGGAAATTGTCCTGAGAGAACAGCAATCTCCTCTCGTTGCCATCCGATGATTCCCAGTAGTTGATTCCTCGATTCGTGAGAAAGTGGCTGTTCGGATCGGTTCGGTGAATCCAGATTTCTCTTCCTGTAGCAGAGTCGAGCGCGACGATTGAATTGTTCTTCGCCAGGACGAAGAGCATCCCGTGAGCCTGGAGAGGATTAAAGAAATAACGATTGTTATCTCCGGTAGGATACCGCCAGGCTATTTCGAGTTTTTGTACATTGCCGCGATTGATCTGATCGAGCGCCGAATATTGCGCGGAATCGGGAGCACTTCCGTAATTGCTCCAGGTTGTGTATACCGGAGCGTCGGCCGCGCGGACTCCTGTGCAGGCAAGCAGAAAAAGCCCAAACAAAGAGCGCCAGCTCACGACGCAAATCTCAAGTCTGTCATTCTTCAGGAAGTGTTTAATCTATCAGAATGACTCGACGCAATCTGCTCTTACGTACGGCCGCGCTCTGGGCGGCTCCTCTCGGCTTCACTCATCCAGGTGAGGTGAAGTTTGCGGTTCGAACCCCGTTCCCTGATGGATTGAGCCTGCGACAGAGAGCGTCGTTGCTGAAAGGCCTCGGCTTCGATGGCATTGAGCTCGGCAATGAATGGACCGAACAGCGTTTGGCTACGATCCGGGATGAAATCGATGGCACCGGGATCGCGGTCAGCGCGGTGGTGGGTTCAATTGAATTGCTGAATCTCGATCCTGCAAAGAGAAGGCAGGGAATTGAAACCGATCGGATGCAATTGCAAAAAGCGCGCCAGCTCGGCGCGGCGGCAGTGATCGAAGTTCCAGTATTTGGCGAGAACAAATTTCCGGATCTTTCGCCTCTCATGACAGCCCGAGAAGCGGAACAGAAGCTGCTGATTGCAGAGCTGAAAGAACTTGCGCCAGACGTGAAGGACAGTGGCGTAGTGTTACTGCTCGAGCCGTGTAATCACAAGGAAACGCATTTCCTGAACACGCAGGAACAGGGCGCTGAAATCATCCAGAGTGTGGGTGCGCCCGGGTTCAAACTGCTCAGCGATTTCTATCACATGCAGATAGAAGAGAAAAATATCGCAGAGACACTGGAGAAAGTAGGGAATCTCACTGGCTACGTACACCTGGCTGACGGCTTGAAACGCACGGAACCAGGCTCGCTGCCTTTTGACTACAGGCCGGGCTTCCGAGCCTTGAAGAGGTGGGGCTACTCAGGGTGGCTGACGATCGAGTCGCGGGCAACCGATAAACCCGAAGCAGCTCTGGCGCGCGCGCTGACGTATTTGAAGCGGCAGTGGGCGGAAGCGTAAAGGCGGCTAAGAGGCTGCTCTAGCCGTTACTCTAGAGGGTGATGGATTTCGTGACGATCGGTTCCTGGCCATCATCGGAACCGAGAGATTACCGCAGCGATCTGGAGAGCGGGAACGTTCTCTATTTCCCGAATACACCTTTCGTTTTGCCGGAAGAAGATCAGCAATTTCTCCGCAGTCTGGACTTCGCCGGAACTGCCGTGCATAAGAACATAGCCTACCGTCCACTGAGCGACCGAGTGACAGGTATCGAAGTGGAGAGCGCCCAGGGTGAGCGCTTGCTTCAGATTATGCGGAGCTACTCGCGGGCAGTTGTCAAGTTCACAAGCGAGTTACTGCCCCAATATGCGGCATCCTGGAAGCTGGATTACGCAAGCTTTCGACCCCTTGAAGAAGAGGGACGAGATCTGCCGCTCAATAAACGCAACGACCTTCTGCACACCGACGCATTTCCGTCACGGCCGACGAATGGCGCCCTGATACTACGGGTCTTCACTAACATTCATCCCTCGAAGACGCGCAACTGGGTCACGACCGATCCGTTTCCGGTGCTGGCGGAAAAGTACGCCCGGGCGGCGGGCCTGGACGCAATCGCCACCACTACGCAATCCGTCGTAGGGCGGATACGCAACAGCTCGGTGCGGTTCTTGCATGGTATGGGGGCTCCGGTGGTGCCCCGCTCCGGCTATGACCGTTTCATGTTGCACTTTCACGAGTATCTGAAACGGAACGAACAATTCCAGGAAAGCTGCCCCAAGTATCACTTCAACTTCCCTCCCGGCTCTAGCTGGCTCACTTTCACGGACGTACTCCCGCACTCCGTGCATTCGGGGCAGCACGCGCTGGAACAGACATTCATCATCGCGAGAGACTCTTTGGCGCACCCCGAAAACTCGCCTATCGGAGTTCTGGAGCGGCTCTGCGGTCGTCCTCTTGCACGCGTGTAGTAATCAGCGCTCGTCGAGGATGTCGCGCTGTTGGGTCGAATTTAGATTCCAACCATACTCGAGCAACGGTTTACTCGCCAACGCAAAATCGCAGAGCAAGTCAACCAGTTGGGGTGAGCGATATTCTTTTGCTGTGAGCGGCCGGGATGTGACGTAGGAAGTCAGTTTGAGGAAGTTGGCCAATTCGCTCCCGGCATAGCTATCGTATCCGCGCGGCAGGCGTGTGAGGCTGTTTTCGTTGGATAGCTCGAGCTCAGACTGCGCGAGTGATTTCACCACGCGCAAAAACGTAGCTGGCTTCTTGGTTATCGATTCACGCCACGCGTAAAGGAAGGGTCGCTCCGGCATCCAAAAACCCGCCGCCAGAAAAGATTCCTGAGGAGAAATGTGTATGTAGATTTCTCCGTATTTAGAACGCTTGTGTGCGCCTTGCAGGCTTGCTCCGACATGGGATTTGAAGGGTCGCTTGTCGGGACTAAAACGAATATCGCGGTAGACGCGCATCACCGGATTCTTGCCCTTAGTCGCGATTGCAAGACCTCGTTTACGGGCGCGCGAAGCAGCCTCCGTGACCAGCAGTGCCATCGGCCCCTCCACCTGCTCCTGGTAAATCTGTTTTCTCTCTCGAAACCAGTCACGATCGTTATTGGATTTCAGATCTCTCAAGAACTGGATTCCAGATTGGGGAAAGCCGGCGAACGCTTTGACAGATAGTTGCTCTGAGGTCGCTGTTTTTGCGGTCATGGACGATTCCGTTATGACATAAGACCCATCGCCAGATGAATCGCTACACTGAGGCTGAGAGTTCGCGGCCCGGCGTCTACCACTCAGCGGTCAGTGAGTATAAAGCGGCTAATCCGGCTACACTAGTAGTAAACCTCTTCTAATAAATATGCTCGATGGTACGCTCGCCAAAGTATTTGGCACGAAACATGGTCGCGAAGTCAAGCGCATTCAACCGCTTGTCGCTGCGATCAACGATCTCGAGCCCGAATTGCAGAAGCTGTCTGACGCCGAATTAGCCGCCAAGACGCAGGATTTCAAACAGCGGTTAGCAAACGGGGCTGGTCTAGACGACATTTTAATGGAGGCTTTCGCGGTCTGCCGCGAAGCAGCCCGGCGCGTTTTAGGTATGCGCCACTTCGATGTTCAGCTTATCGGCGGGGTCACGCTACATCGTGGCCGCATCGCCGAAATGAAGACCGGCGAAGGGAAAACCCTCGTCGCGACGCTGCCAAGCTATCTGAATGCGCTCGAAGGCAAGGGTGTGCACATCGTGACGGTCAACGATTACCTGGCGCGCCGCGATTCGGAGTGGATGGGGAAAGTCCACCGTCTTCTTGGTCTCACGGTCGGAACCATAGTGCATGATCTTGACGACCAGGAACGCCGTGCAGCCTACTATTCCGATATCACTTACGGAACCAACAACGAGTTTGGATTCGATTATCTGCGCGACAACATGAAATTCCGGCTGGAAGACTATGTCCAGCGGGATTTCAACTTCGCGATTGTCGATGAGGTCGATTCTATCTTGATCGACGAAGCCCGGACGCCGCTGATTATCGCGGGTCCAAGCGAAGAATCGACTGACAAATACTATCGTGTCAACCGTATCATCCCCGCGCTCGAGCGAGGTGAAGTGATCGAAGGCAAAGAGCCCGGACAATCCTATACAACCGGCGACTTCACGGTGGACGAAAAGCATCGCAGTGTGGCTCTCACCGAAGAAGGCGTCCTGAAGGTCGAGAAACTTCTAAATACGGGTAACTTGTACGACCCGGCCAATATCGAAATGAATCATCACGTGCAGCAGTCGCTGCGCGCGCATATCCTCTACCAGCGCGACCGCGACTACGTAGTGCAGGATGGCCAGGTCATCATCGTTGACGAGTTTACCGGGCGCCTCATGCCAGGACGCCGCTGGAGCGACGGTCTGCATCAAGCGGTGGAAGCGAAGGAAGGCGTTAAGATCGAACGCGAAACGCAGACGCTCGCCAGCATCACATTCCAGAACTTTTTCCGCATGTACAAGAAGCTCTCGGGCATGACAGGTACGGCCGATACCGAAGCCGCGGAATTCAGCAAGATCTACAATCTAGACGTTACTCAGATTCCGACTAACCGGCCGTTGATCCGTATAGAGAATCCGGACGTTGTCTACCGTACCGAAACTGAGAAGTTCCGCAACGCGGCCAAGGACATCAAAGCGCTTACCGAAAAGGGGCAGCCGGTATTGGTGGGCACCATTTCGGTTGAAAAGTCCGAGAGACTCTCCGGCATTCTTAAGAAAATGGGCGTGAAGCACGAGGTGCTGAATGCCAAGAACCACGAGCGCGAAGCGCACATCGTAGCGCAGGCGGGCCGTAAAGGCGCGGTGACGGTTTCCACCAATATGGCGGGGCGCGGCACGGACATTCTGTTAGGAGGCAATCCGGACGTTCTGCTTGAAGATCGTTTAAAAAAATTCGGCAAATCGGCGGAATTGCTGCCCGCGGCCGAACTGGAAGAGATCAAAAAGCAGGTTGCTACAGAAATTGAAGCCGAGCGGAAGGAAGTAATAGCGGTCGGCGGTTTGCATATTCTCGGCACGGAACGCCACGAGTCACGACGTATCGATAACCAGTTGCGGGGCCGCGCTGGGCGCCAGGGAGATCCTGGCAGTTCGCGGTTTTATCTTTCGTTACAAGACGATCTCCTCCGTATTTTTGGTGGAGAGCGGATGCAGAATCTGATGCTGCGACTCGGGATGGAAGAGGACGTGCCGATTGAGTCGAAGCTGATCACGCGCCGCATTGCCGCGGCTCAGCAGGCGGTGGAAGCACAGCATTTTGCCTCGCGTAAACACGTGTTGGAATACGACGATGTCATGAACAAGCAGCGACAGGCCGTCTATGGCATGCGCCGGCAGCTGCTTGAGGGTCAAAACCAGAAAGAGCGGATGATGGATATCGTCCGCGGTATTATCGGCGGTTTTGTGGACCAGTTCTGCCCTGAGGATGCTCGCTACGACCAATACGATTTGGTCGGATTGCAAACCGCCGTTCTCAATCAGTTTGGTGCGAAGCTCGATCCGGACGAGTTGCAGGGTTTGAATCGTCGCGACATCGAAGCGAAGATCAACGATCTCCTGGCGGAACGCTACGACCAAAAGGAAGCCATGATTGGGCCGGATAACATGCGCCAGGCGGAGCGCATCATCATGCTCAACGTGGTTGACAACCAGTGGAAGGACCATCTTCTCTCGATGGATCACCTGAAGGAGGGAATAGGTCTCCGCGGCTACGGACAGAAAGATCCGCTGATCGAGTACAAGAAAGAATCCTACGATATGTTCCAGGACATGATGGATCGGATCGAAGACGAGACCATCAAATTCCTGTACTTCATGCGCATAGAAACCGGCGTGAGTACTCCCCCGCTGCCTTATCCCGAGCCGGACGAAGAAGAGGATATCTTTGAAGGCGCCGACACCGCTGATGCGGATACGTCTCCAGCATCGATAGAGGCGAAGCGGCTGGAAGATGAAGGCAAGCGGCTGGAGGCACAGAAATCGGTGCTCGATCTAACTCGCAACATCCAGCGTAAGAAGGATAGAGAACTGGCGGAGCTGCACCTCGCGGGCAGTAACGGAACCGGGCAATCGCAGGCCACGTCGAATAATAAGGGACCGAAGGTCGGCCGCAACGATCTCTGCCCGTGCGGCAGCGGAAAGAAGTATAAGAAATGCCATGGCGCCGCGGCTTAATCATCAAAACGCTAGCTGCGCTTGTTTTTTTCTCGACCGCGCTTCTGGCTGATGATCAGTCGCTCTGGACCGAATACGGGCTGGTTCACTCAGCAACACTCCAGCAGGGCAAGCTGACGATCACAACTTATGAGATGAAGGATCCTACGGGCGCGCTGGCAGCATGGGAATGGCAGCGTTCACCCAAAGGACGAACCTGCGATCTGGCGCCGGCGTGTAATCAAGATGGTAGCCGGATCGTTGTCTCCGATTACAATTACCTGCTCATATTCGACGGCGCTGTGCCGACAAAACGGCAAGTTACTGAAAATATCAAAGCGCTTCCGAACAAACACGACAGCTCGCTGCCGGCGATCTTGACGTTCCTGCCGCAACAGGGCATGGTAGCCAACTCCGCCCGTTATATTCTCGGTCCTGTATCGTTGGCCGCGTTTGCTCCCGAACTTGTTTCCAGCAAACCGGGCTTCGAGAACGGAGCTGAGGCGCAAGTCGCCGAGTATCGCATTGGCAAAGAGGACAAGCCTCTTCGTCTTGTGCTCTTCTACTACGCGACGCCGGAGATGGCGCGAATTTATACTGCGAATTTCAAACGGCTTCCGGGCCTAAGCGTAAAGCGTTCCGATGTTCTGGTTGCACTGACGCTTCCCCCTGCTACACGCGAACAGAGCGATACGCTTCTGAGCCGGGTTCAGTACGAGGCCAAGATTACCTGGAACGATACACCGCCGCCCAGTCCGATCAAGCCTCTGTATCAGTTGTTGCTGAATATCATCTACCTCAGCATGGTGCTGGTGGCGATTTGTTTGCTGGCCGGTTTGTTCTACGCTGGAATGCGAATTTATAGACGACGATACGGAACACTCGACTCAGAGGAAGCAATGACCACGCTGCACCTGACCGAGTGAAATATTCCGAGGGCAAGTATTCGGGAACGCCTACGCCAGCTTTCGCGCGTATTCGACTTCCATTTTCATATCGTCCTTGACATCGCCTTCCTTCTCGTATTCGATTGCGACCAAGCCTGGATATTGAATCTTTTTAAGTTCGTCCATCACGCCAGGAATGTTTGCGATGCCGCGGCCGAGCAGGACGTTGTGTTCCGCCCCTGCTGCTGCCACATCTTTCAAGTGCACGACTTTCAGATAGGGCGCCAGCCGCCGCACCGCATCTACCGGGTCGTTGCCGCAGGCCGCCATCTGCCCGACGTCCAGAGTTGCACCCATGGCTTTTGAGCGGCCGGCGAGGCCGTGCAAGACGTCGTCTACGCTTTCATAAGCGAATTTGTGGGCGAACCAATGGTTGTGAATGCCGAAGGTGAGACCTTCACGGATGAAACGCTCGTCGATCTTGGCGAGTATGGGTCCGGTAGCGTCACCGGAAACGTTGCGAGCATCAAAAATCTTCGCGTTCCGCACTGCGTCGTCGAGGTCTTGCCGTGTTTTGATCGTCGCCGTGTAGTAAGACACGCACCGAATACCTGCGCTATCAAGTTTGTTCCGTGTGGATTCACACATCTCTCGTGTCGGCCGCGGCGTTAACAACATGAATTCACGCGGGACATCTCGATTTGCTTGATCTGCAGCTTTCGCAGCTGAGTGATCATGTCGTCTATGGAGAGAGCGTGATAGGAGAACGTTCCCACGCCGATATTCAGCCGATTGGCTGCCTGAAGCGGTAACCGGGACGTCGCAAAGAAGGCGGCGGCAGTTTGCGCAAATCTTCTTCTCGTGGTCATGTTGCCCGGTTATTTTGGTGCCGGCCGGGGTGTCACATCCGCATCGACCAGACCGAGAGCCCACTTGATGGCTCCGACGTACATCTGCTGAAAATCGGTGCGATCCCAATTCTCTTCGACGTGGCCGAGGGTCGAGTAGTAGACTCGTCCTTTTCCATACATCTTGGCCCAGGCGACCGCGAAATCCCGGTCGGTGCGGTGTACCTTTGGAGTTTTCAGATCGAGCTTGCTGGCATCCAGCCGCATCAGTACGCGGCATTTATCGCGCGAGAAATCCCTCATCTGATAAATCTCGTCTTTGATGGTGAAGGCGGAGGGCCACTGCGACATGCCCGGAAACTTCGGATCTTCGACCAATATGGGAGCGTCGAATGTCTTCCAGGGATGTTCATCGAAGTATCCGCCGATCATCTCTCCGTATTCGGGCCAGTTGGTGAAAGTAATCGTCGCGCTATGGACACCGATGAAGCCTTTGCCGTCCTCGCGGATGAAGGAAAGAAAGTCGGCTTTCTGCTGATCCGTCATTTCCAGATTTCCGCCCGTGTAGAAAAGCACGGCGTCGAAATCGTTCAGATTTTTCGCGTTGTACTCGAGCTTGCTCTTGGTGAGCGCTTCGGTGTCGGTTCGAATGAAGGTGTCCCAGAGACCGGTCTCGCACCCCAATCTTTCAATTGTTGAAAGCGCATGGGAGACTGCTTCGTGTCGATAGCCTTTCTCTTCGCCAATCGCCAGCAGTTGCTTGCGCGGATGCGGCTGATTCTGCGCCACGGCGTCAGAGCGAGTCAAGCCGGCAATGATGCACACGAGAATGAATCGACGCTTGAAGGTCAGCGGCTTGCAATCTCCGCTGAGTTTTTCTTGTCGCCAAAGAGGTCCCTAACAGGCGTTTTGGCATCGAAGACAAGATTGAAGAAGCCGACCATCATCTCGTCCCAACTCTGTTCACCCCACGCGACTTCCTTCTTCGGATCGGCATTATCCGGATTGTTCGGTGAGTTGTCAAAGTGCGCGGTGCATTCGATCTTCGTACCCTTGGGCAATAGGATCGGTTTTTCGAGCGTGTACCAGTTTTGCCAATGCCAGTTGTAGTGCGGCACGCTCAAGAGAGTTTGCGATTCTCCGGTCGGGTAAACGAGCTTGTAGAGAAAGTCCTTTCCGCGGCCGTGCATATGGGGGTGAAGTCCCGAAAGCTCCACTTGAGTTCCCACTTCGAAGGTGGCATCGACGCGGTAATCCGGATCGCCTGGCGGGATCTTGAAGGTGCCGTTTGTTGCCGAAAGCGTGAGCACCCGTTGTTTCGGCGGCTCTTTCGCGAAGATGATGCCGAGTTTCGTCTGATCTCGCGTGGCTTTTCCATTCGGCGTGTAGTGGACCTGAAAAATAATATCGGAGCCGGCCTTAATGAGCTTCGCTTGACCTGGGCGCAGCATTTCCGCGGGTTGTCCGGGCGCGTATCCGACAAGAAAGTCACTGGGTAGAGAGCTGGTATCCGGTTGTTGTTTGGTCTTGACCTGGGGCGCGATGAAAAACTGTCCGGGTTTCTCTCCTCTGAACCAGTTGGATTGCGGTTCTCTTACGAACGCGATGATGTGATGAACAACGGCGCGGTCCGTGGGCCGGACTTCGGCGGCCTGGACCCACATATCGCTCGCGAAACGTGTGGGAACGATGATGTGCTGGTAATCGATAACTCCGGAAGCGGGTATGTCAAAAGGCACCGGCAGCGGCATCACCAGGTCGGGGTTGCCAATCTGCCATCCTTCGACCCAATCGACTGGTTTGGGCGCGTCTTTCGGATCGCCTTCAGGAGCTTTGGCGTCGGCCCACGCGACGATGGTGTCGATTTCGCTCTGCTTCAGATGATTCGCGTTGCTGAAGTTGCCGTAGTGAGGGTCGGCGAACCAAGGCGGCATTTTGTGCCTTAGTACCGCTTCCTTCATCGCTGCAGCCCAGGGGCGGGTTTCTTCGTAAGTCAACATCGAGAACGGGCCGGCTTCGCCGGGGCGGTGGCAGGTCTGGCAGTGAGCCTGCAGAATGGGTAATATCTCTCGCGTAAACGTAGGAGAAACGGGCGTTTCGGCAGGGGTTATTACCGCCCTAAAAAAAAGGGGTAAGAACCAGTATCGGCTGCGCCTCATGAAGCTTATGAAGTGGGTCATATCTCTCTAAACTGTTGTGCACATGGCAGTTATCCTCTGGAATAGAGCCCTTTTCCACAGCCGTACCTGGGATTGCCCGCAACGAAGTGAAAAACATCTCTTGACGTAAATGGTTTGTAGACTGGTACTTACAGCAACGGTTTGCATTGCAGGAAAAATGCCCTTGACTTCACCCCCCGCTCGCCCTACACTCCAATCACAAACAGGTTTTGATGGTTGCGATGCCATCGGATCTGATTCTCCCATCAAACGTAACTCCCGGGTAAACCGGGGGCCTGATAACAGGAAGAACGATGCTCATTCCACAAGAATGAGCATTTTCTTTTATTTGAACCTTCTTCCGAGCAGCCTGTGAGACCGGCCCCTGCAAAACCGTCGGAAAAGCCGCAGACCTGGCGCGAAAGATTCGAGGCGCTTCGTAACGTGCCGCCGCTGCTGCGCATGGTGTGGGAAACCAGCCGCTCGCTGACTGTTTCAACGCTGTTACTACGCTGTGTATCGGCTGTTTTCCCGCTGGCTACGCTGTGGGTTTCGAAACTGATCGTCGATCTTGTCGTGCGAGCGATCCGTCACCAGCCATATCATCGGAGCGACATCTGGAAGCTGCTGATTCTTGAGCTATTACTCGCCGTAGGAGCCGACACGCTCGGCCGTTTCGTGTCGCTGGTGGACAGCCTGCTGGGGGACCGGTTCACTAATCACGTCAGCATCAAACTGATGGAGCACGCCACTACGCTCGATCTGGTTTCGTTCGAAGATCCAGTGTTTTACGACAAGATGGAGCGGGCTCGCCGACAGACGACGGCGCGATTAGGGATGCTGGCAGGCGTGGCCGGAATGGGGCAGCAGGTTTTAACGCTCGTTTCGTTACTTTCAGCCGTTCTTTTCTACTATCCGTGGCTTCTGCTACTGCTGGCTGCGGCCACTCTGCCGGTTTTCCTAGGGGAGACGCGGTTCGCAATGCTGAACTATTCGATGCTCTACCGCTATACGCCCGAGCGGCGGGAGCTCGACTACCTGCGTTATCTGGGAGCGAGCAACGAGAGCGCCAAAGAGGTAAAAATCTTTGGAATAGGCAAATACCTTGTCGACCGTTCGCGAGCGCTCTTTGAACGTTTCTACGCCGAGAACAAGCATCTGGCTGTGCATCGGGCATGGCACGGAACTCTGCTCAACCTGATTCCGACCGGAGCGTACTATTTCGCTTACGCCTTGATCATTCTGCGGGCGCTCGCCGGGAAACTGAGTGTTGGAGACCTTACGTTACTGGTGGGTGCCTTTTCACGAGCTCGAAGCATCATGGAAAGCCTCGTCTCGGGTCTGGTGGGCATCTCCGAGCAAGCATTGTTCATCAAGGATTTATTCGAATTTTTCGAAACAGAACCAGAGATTTATTCGCGAAATGAGGCAATTCCGGCGCCACGACCGATCCGCGACGGGTTCGAATTTTCACATGTATCGTTTGCCTATGCGGGTTCCGCGAAGAAGGTTCTGCAAGACATTAACTTTCCGCTTCTATCCAGAGGAAAAAATTGCGCTTGTCGGAGAAAACGGAGCCGGGAAGACGACCCTGGTGAAGCTCTTAGCCAGACTTTACGATCCGACGGAAGGGCGAATTCTGCTCGACGGCGTGGATCTTCGCGATTATCGAGTAGAAGACTTAAGGCACGAAATCGGTGTTATTTTCCAGGACTATATGCGTTATGACGCGTTAGCGATGCAAAATATTGGATTCGGCAGGATCGACGAACTCGAGAACCAGGATCGAGTGGTTCGTTCCGCGGAAAAGAGCCTGGCGGCAGCGGTTATAGACACTCTTCCCGGCGGCTATGAGCAGATGCTGGGGAGACGGTTCGAAGGCGGTGTGGATCTTTCGACCGGACAGTGGCAGAAAATTTCGCTAGCCCGCGCGTACATGCGGGACGCACAAATTCTCATACTAGATGAGCCGACGGCGAGTCTGGACGCGCGCGCTGAGTTCCAGGTGTACCAGCGGTTTGTTGACTTGACGGCCGGGAAAATGGCGATCTTGATTTCGCACCGGTTTTCGACGGTTCGGATGGCTGACCGCATTCTGGTCCTGGAGCATGGCCGGATCGTGGAGCAAGGCTCTCATCGCCAGTTAGTTGCGCTCGGCGGGAAATACGCCGAACTGTTTGAGCTGCAGGCGGCCGGCTACCGTTAGCCGCGGCGTGGTTTACTAATTGATGCAGGTGAATGATCAGGGGGTCGTTCAATGGTGAGAATTCGTACTCTTTTGACGGCCGCCATTTTTTGCGCGGGCTTCTGTTTTGGAGCGTCTCCGGCGATCGGCACAAACGGTAGTTATGGCCCGATCACCGAAGGAGCACAACTCGAGACGGCAGCATCCGCGAGCGATCTCAGCCTAGAGAATGGCGTTAGTGTGCGTCTGTCCCCCCGATCGGCCGGAACGGTATTTAGCGATCACATCGTTCTGGAAGAGGGGTCGTTACGGGTCGGTAACTTCAACGGGTACACGGTCGATGCCGGACAGATTCGGATTCAGGCAACGGATCCGGGCGCTCAAGCTGTCGTGCGCGTAACAAACAAGACTATTGAAGTAGCTTCGGTCGGCGGGAACCTGAACGTTACGGACGGCGGCGCGATGTTGACGCGAGTCGTATCGGGCACCAGAATGTCATTTCAGCAGAGCGCGGCTGGCACGCGCACTGGAGCGGCACCGGCGCATAAGAGGCTCCCCTCGGACGAGCACATCATGGTCTGGATGATTGGAATTACAGCAGTAGCTGCCCTGGCGATCGGCTTGACGGCGGCGGCGCAGGGCAAGAGCCCATTCTGAGTTCCTGAGAATTGTGTGGCGGGCTGATGCACGTGCCAAGCTGAGGCAACAATACGAAGCAGCAGCCCAGGCGCTACGGCATGCGAACAAATCGGCTTCGGTGAAACCGCCGACCGGTTGATGAGGCCGAAATCGCACTCGGGACCTGACGATCTGGAGTGCTGGCGGTAGCATCCGCCATGTCGTACTCGCAACCGCCAACGTCCGGGTGGTCCTGGTCGCAGGGGATCAGCAATAAGGCACGGGTCTCGCCATTGGGGAGCACGCCTTGAGCGGCAATTTCTCCGCGATCGTTAATGTTATACGCACCCACGCAACCCCGCCCGCCCGCCGGGCAATCTAGCGTCACGCCAGAGCCCGGCACCAGAAGGTTTTGCAGATCAATGATCGAGCCGTTCTCCCACAAAAACGAGTGATAAATCGGGCCGTCGCAAGAGGCGTCTGGGTTGACCTGAGTACACGGGAGAGTTACCCCAACCGCCTGGTCTTTGGCATTCACGCTTTTTGCCTCTCCGGCTGTGTCCGCGTAGAGAAGTCCAAGATCTGTTAGTGCGCCATCTTTCCACATAAAGGGATGATGGAGTTGCTTTTGATCACTGGAGGCGCAGGCGGTGCAGATGGCCGTGACGTCCGATCTCCCAACCACGTGCCCATCGCGGTTCAGCCAGATCGCGACCGTGTTGATTCCTCCCAGCGTGCCGAGATCTTTTATCGATCTGCGATTCCAGAAGAACGAATGCCGGGTCGTGTCTCCCGCGAGGTTCATGGTGCCTGTTATTTGTCCATGTTCATTCATGGCGCTTACGATGCCGTATGTACCTCCGAACATACCTGGAGGCGCATCCGCGATGAGGTCTAGCATCTCGCCATTTTGCCAGAAGAATGGATGGACGGTGGGGCCGCCTGTACCTGGGTTGATGTTGAAATCTACATCGCTGGCTCCGGCGATCTCTCCCTTATCGTTAACGAAGAACGCGCCGCTATCGGGGCCGCCCAACGTCCCCAAATCCTGCATCGTTCCGTCATGCCATAGAAAGGCATGCGCTTCAGTGGGGTCTCCATAAAGGAAGAAGTCACAAGCGACCGGGCATCTGTTCGGGAACAGTTCCGGGGTTGCGGTCTCGGCTGCTCCAACTACTTCTCCCCGATTGTTGACTGCGGCGGCTGCGCTCTCATAACCGCCTAGAGTGCCTAGATTGAAGATGTCGCCATCCTTCCATAAGAAGGCAAGCGAGATTGGCCCATGGGTTAGTGGATCGAGCGCGTTGTCTTCAGATGCGCCCGCCACAAAGCCCTTATCCGAGATCGAAAAGGCGAAAGTAGACCAAGGGCAGGTAAAGCATGGAGTTTGAGCACCGATTGCGGGATTCTGAGGCAACACTCCCAGATTGGACTCGACGCCGTCCTGCCAGCGAAATACGTACCCAACGCGGCATGGATTGCCTCCTAAATAGCAGAACGGATCGAGAGTAGAAGTGTCGCCAGTGCCTATGATCGCGCCCCTGCGGTTAAGGATGCTGACAAACGGTACTTCGGGTGGCGTGCCCGGCTGCTCCATAGTGCTGTTTGGGCCGCCAAAGGTCCCTATTTGGACAACCTTGTACTTGTGATGCTCGTTGTTGTGCTCCTGATTTCCTGCGCGACCAACAGTACCGACATTGTGAGCGCGAGGGATGTTGTTGCTGTGATACGCTTCGAGCTTTTGAATTTCATGTGTCCTCCTGCCGATCGGACTACCGGTCTAGTATTGGATTCTGTGAGTGAATTTGGATGAGTTCTTGGGCACGTTCGCATTAGTTGCGGAAGACGGGCTGTTGGCAGGAGCGCTTGCGTTCAGGGCGTCTAGATCCACAGGGTCGTAATCGCAACCGTCGACGTCAGGATGATCGCTGTCGCAGGGGATCAGGACGTAAGCATGCTCGTCCCCGCTAGGGAGCACTCCGAAACCGGCAATCTCGCCACGATCATTGTTGTAAACCGCCCCTGTGAGCTGCAAATCGGAACCGGGCACCACCAGCGAATTCAGGTCGACTATCGGGCCGCCACCTTCGGACATAAACGCGTGCTTTGCGATACCACATAACCCAGAGGAGCCCACGATCTGGCCTTTCGAATTGATGTGATTACCCAGGCTGCACTTATCAAGCGTTCCGAGATCAGTCATCACACCCTGCTTCCAGAAAAATGCGTGATATACCTGCGGACCGAGGCCGCATCCGGGACAAGGAATCGGAAGACTGGCGACTCCCACAACTTCCCCTGTGTCGTTGAGCGACGTCGCGATTCCAAAATCACCGCCAAGCGTGCCCAGGTCCGCGAGCCGTCCTCTGTGCCAAAGAAAAGGATGATGCGTCTTGTCACCCGGCAGGTTCGACTGGCCGATCACCTGACCTTGGTTGTTGAGTCCATTAACCAAGCTGCTCGTACCGCCGAGAGTGCCGAGGTCGAGCATCTTGCCATTCCCAGCGGTTACGCTCTCGCTGTGGTTGTTGCAGTCGTCGCTGTCCCAACGGCCCCGGTCACACGGCACCCAGAGAAAGGGATCCTGCGTTGGAGTTCCGGTGGTCGAATTCGGAACAAAATTCACGAAAGATTGGCCCGCCACCTCGCCGCGCTCGTTCACGTACGTAGCAACGCTATCGGGGCCTCCCAACGTACCCAAATCCTGCATCACGCCATGCTGCCAGAGAAACGCATGCGCCTGTGTTGTTCCCGGGAAGACCACGACTGCCGAAGAATCGAATGCGGCCGCGAAGGGATCCGGATTCGTATTCAGTGCAGCGCCGACTACCTGACCGCGGTCGTTGACACCGAGCGCGACGCCCTGACTTCCGCCGAAGGTGCCGAGATTGTGGATCTTACCGTTCGCCCAAAAGACAGGATCAAATTCAGGAAAGCCCGTCAGTGGATCAATCGTCCCGTTCTCCGAAATCCCAACGATCAAGCCGTGTTCACTTATCGCGAAGGGAAGGCTAGTGTTGACACCAGGAAGCGCGCCCAAGTCGGTTAAGACGCCGTCCCGTGATAGGAAGGCGTGAGCCACAAAGCAGTCTGTGATGCAGTTTGGGGAATAGGGATCGGATATGAGCGTATCCGCTGTGCCCACGCTATTACCACGGGTATTGAGAATCTTGGACTGCGGATAGCCATTAGCAAAAAAGCTCTGTGGGCCGCCGAACGTGCCCACGTCAATGAGCTTGTACTTGTGGTGCTCTCGCTTATGTTGCTGGTCATCCTGTGCGGCAAGCCGCACTGGGATGGCTAACGCGATGAATCCGGTCGCGAGAATACACATCGAGTTTTTGAAAATCATATGCCTGCCTTCCTCTGATCGGGCTTAGTGTCTAGTTGTCGATCTTGCGAGGAAACCTCGACAGGATTGCAGGATCGAGGCGGGGTCCTTGCGGATTGACAGAACGAGTTGTTTTGGTCGTGGTGCTTGAATCTACGGGATCGTAATCACAGCCCTCAACGTCCGGGTGATCGCGATCGCACGGAATGAGCAGGACAGCATGTACGTCGCCATCGGGGAGGGTTCCCGCAGCATTAATCTCGCCTCTGTCGTTGACATTGTATGCGTCTCCCAATTGCACACCAGCGTTGGGAGGAATCAGGGTATTTAGGTCGACCATGGGGCCGTCGCCTTCCCACAAAAACGCATGCACCATATTGCCCTGACAACTGTTTGACAAGCCTACGATCTGACCATGTGAGTTGATGTACCTTGGGAAGCTGCATGTATCACCATTTACAGTTCCAAGATTAGTCAGTACGCCACGCCTCCAGAGAAAGCCGAGAATTGCGTTATTGCCCGGAGGAGTGGAAACACCAGTGATTTCACCACCATCATTGATCCAACCTGCAAAACTGAAAGTCCCTCCGAGGGTGCCCAGGTCGGTGAGCCTGCCCCGGTCCCACAGGAAGGGGCGCAGTTCCATATCTCCAGCCAAGTTTGAGCCGCCGACGACCTGACCTTGAATATTGATGGAATTCGCAAAACCCGAGGTGCCTCCGAGTGTGCCAAGGTCAATCATTTTACCGTTCTCAGCGGTCGTGCTCCCAATGTGGGCATTGCATTCATCGCTGTCTCTTGAATCCCGGTCACACGGCACCCAAAGGAACGGATCCATGGTTGGGAAACCGGTACTCGGATTTGTAATCGAGTTCGTGTATGAATTCCCGATTACCTCTCCGCGGTTGTTTACCACAGAAGCTATTGCATCGGGGCCGCCCAATGTTCCCAAGTCTTTCATGGCGCCGTGCTTCCAGAGAAACGCTCGGGTCTGTGTTCTGAGGGTCTCAGTTACGAAGTTAAATGAAAATGGAAATGGGTCGGGTATTTTATTCGTCGCGAATCCTACCACTTCGCCCTTGTCATTGATAGCTTCTGCTTCGCTCTCATTCCCTCCAAGCGTTCCGAGATTGACAATTCGGTCATCCTTCCAAACGACGGCTACAACTTCCGGAAACCCCGTCAGGGGATCGAGCAACCCGTTTTCCGACCCGCCCACGGTATCGCCGGTCGCACTTACCCAATTGGCATAACTGCTGTTATTGCCCGGGAGTGCCCCGAGGTCCGCCAGGACTCCATTCTGCCATTTGAATCCGTGCTGAATAAAAGGACGAATGCCATAACCTGGAAAGCCCAGAAGAGGGCTGACGTTAGGATAGTCACGGTCGAGGGTGGCCGTATCGGCGCCCCCCACGGTTGTCCCATGGTTGTTCAAGACCTGCTGGCCAAGGAGAAAGTCGCTGTCGGGACCGCCCAGTGTGCCTAGGTCGATGGCCGCGTAGTGGCGGTGACGGGCATTCGATTCCTGTGCGGCAAGCCTCACCGGTATCACAAACGCGATGAATACCGTTGCGAGAATACACGTCGAGCGTTTGAAATTCATATGACTGCCTTCCTTCCTGATCGCGTCGGAGTTAGTAATTAAGTTTGTTAGCAAGTCTCGGCTGACTCGTAGACCCTTGTGCCGTGCTCGCAGGAGTGCTCTTAATCGTGGCGCTTAAATCAGTCGGATCGTAATCGCAGCCGTCAACGCCGGGGTGATCGCTATCGCACGGAATCAGCAAAACCGAATGCTTGTCGCCATCGGCGAGCGTCGCGTTGGCAGCAATCTCCCCCCGTTCGTTGATGTTTACCGCCTCGGTTAATACCACGCCGGAGCCACTAGGAATTAACGTGTTTAACTCGATCATGCGTTCGCCCCGCTCGCTCAAGAATGCGTGCAAACACATCTCGCATGTCGACGAACAGCCCACGATTTGACCGCGCTTATTAACATTGACTGCGAAGCTACATGGGTCGCCGTCCTGAGTGCCAAGATCTGATATCGCGCCATGTCTCCACAAATACGTGTCATGTCTCTGCGGCGCGGGGCCCGGCAAATCCGCTTTACCGACGCCCCATCCGAAGTCGTTAACCCAGGCTGCGATCCCGGTATCGCCCCCCAAGGTGCCGATGTCCGTAAGCCCTCCCTCGCGCCAGATAAATGGGTGAAACGTCTTGTCTCCTATGAGGTTTGATTCACCGACAACCTCGCCGCGCTCATTGAGCCAGTTTGCGACCCCGAGCGTACCGCTCAAACTGCCGAGGTTTGTCATCCTGCCGTTTTCCCAGAGAAGGGGTGAATGGTAGGGACATTCGTAACGGGGTTCGGCGTCGAATTGGTGTACGAAGCGCCAGCTACTTGACCGAGCTCATTGATAAGCCCTGCGGCGCTATCAGGTCCGCCCAACGTGCCCAGATCCTGCAGCGCCCCTTTTTGCCAGAGAAACACGCGTTGTTGCGTGGTTCCGGTGAAAGGTGTCGTTGTGAAGAAAATGAGATTGAAGAAAGGTGTTGAAAACGGATACTCGATCTCATTGAGTGTTGCTCCGACGACCTGGTCTCGGTCGTTGCCGGCGAACGCTGTACCCTGAGTGCCTCCAAAGATCCCAAGCCTCATGATGTGGCCATCTCTCCAAAGGACAGCCTCGGTTCAGGAAGGCCGGTCAACGGGTCTGTTAGACCGTTTTCGGAGCCTCCCACAACACCCACGCTCATTGGTGGAGAACGGAAGGCTGCTGATGCCGGCCGCTAGGGCGCCCAGATCCGTGAGCACGTCGCTCCGCCACTGGAATGCATGATCGACGAAGCAGTCTAATCCGAAGCTCTGCCGCCCCAAGCAGTTTGGAGTGAACGGATCGCTACTAGGGAGATCTGAGATTCCCACAACCATCCCTCGTCGGTTTGGAACTTGGGTCGTCGGCGGGTTGCCCACCGGAAAGACGCTATTGGGACCACCCAGGGTTTCAACGAGCTTATATTTGTGATGCTCTCGCCTGCATTGTTGGTTGCCCTGTGCGGCAAGCCGCACCGGAATCGCTAAGGCGATGAATGTCATCGCGAGAATACCCTTATAGCTCCTGGTATTCATACGTCCTCTTCTATAGGGGTGGAAATCTACTTGTAGACGCTATGCGCAAACTTGGACCCGATTTTGGGCACGTTCGCAGTGGTTGGGGAAGATGCGCTGTTCGCTGGAGCGCTTACGGCCAAGGCGTCCAGATCCACAGGTTCGTAGTCGCAGCCTTCAACATCCGCGTGATCACCGTCGCACGGAACCAGCAGGACCGCATGGCTGTCGCCATTGGGGAGCACTCCTACCCCGGCAATCTCCCCTCGATCATTGATATAAAGCGCCTCTGTCAATTGCAGACCAGAGCCTGGAGGAATCAGGATGTTCAGGTCAAATAAGGAGCCGTTCTCCCACAGAAAACCGTGCACAGATGCACCGCAATGGCCCGACGAGCCGCCCGAATTGCCCACGATCTGCCCTTTTACATTGATGGATAACGCGCGGCTGCACGGATCAGGCGACACGCTCCCCAGGTCCGTCATCTTCCCGTGCTTCCACGAAAATCCGTGGTGTAACTGGGGAGCGGAGCCCGGCAGGTCCGCGAAGCCGACAACCTCTCCCATCTCGTTGACCCAGAAGGCTGCTCCCGTTTCACCTCCCAGGGTGCCCAGGTCCTTAAGGATTCCTCGTTCCCAGAGAAAAGGATGAAATGCTTGGTCTCCTGCCAGGTTTGACTGGCCGACGACTTGACCCCGGCTGTTGAGCCAGTTTGCAAAGCCCAGGGTGCCTCCCAAGCCGCCGAGATCCATCATTATGCCGCTGTCCCAAAGGAATGGGTCAAGGGTCGGAAGTCCTGTCGTTCCGTTCGGCGTCGAGTTAGTGTAAGACTCGCCGGCTACCTGCCCGCGCTCATTCATCATTCCCGCGGCCGCGTCGGGACCACCTAGCGTTCCCAAATCCTGCATCGCCCCGTCCTGCCAGAGAAACGCGCGCCACTGTGTTGGTACAGGGAATTGTGTGGTGGGGCCGACGAGCTGGTCGAAACCGGCTGCGAAGGCATCAGAAACCGCGTTCTGTGCTGCCCCGGCCACTTGGCCACGATCATTAACAGCGGCCGCCAAGCCCTGAGTTCCCCCCAGCGTGCCAACATTGACGATTTGGCCGTCTCTCCAAAGTACGGCGTCAGTCTCGGGGAGCTGGCTCTGTGGATCGACTACACCGTTTTCCGAGAATCCAACGATCCACCCGCGCGCATTGATCGCCAGGGCGCTGCTAGTGTTCACACCTGGGAGCGCGCCCAAGTCGGTCAGGATGCCGTTCTCCCACAGGAACGCGTGCGCCACAGAGCAGTCGAAGAAGCAGTGGGGGGCGTAGGGATCGCCGACGGAAGTGTCCGCCAAACCCACCAGGTTCCCCCGGCGACTTAGGGCGCCGACACCAAATCCGCCTGTGCTCCCGCTCCCTGGAAGGCTGCTGGGGCCGCCGAATGTACCCAAGTCAATGAGTTTGTACTTGTGGTGCTCCCGCTTATGTTGCGAGTCTTGCGCGCCCAACGTCACCGGTATCAGCAGCGCGAGAAGCGTCGTAGCGGCGCAGCTATAGTTCAACAATCTGGATTTCATGTTCTCTTCCTTTACTGCTTCGGTTTCGGTCCCCAGCTCGGGCCGATACAGCTCTCATCCGGGCAACCGCCCACCGTGAGACCGCTGGCGATCCTGGTGATGTTTGAGCCATCAGCATTCATGATGAATAAGTCATAGTCAGTGAATGAGTTCAATCGGTCACTTACAAAGACAATTCGCTTGCCGTCGGGCGAGTAAGTTCCATAGTTTTCATTGGCACTTTCGTCATGAGTCAATTGTCTGATGTTCCGACCATCTATATCCGCGACGAAGATCGCGCTATTGGAGGCCGGAGTGGTCGTAGTGTTGTAGTTGTTGGAGAGAAGAATATGGAGGCCGTCTGGCGATACATCGAGCGGAGAAGCCTCCAGTGGCGCAGGTGTTAAGCGGCGCTGTTTGGAACCGTTTACGTTCATGCTCCAGGCCGCTGATACAAATCCATCCTTCTGACTCTCAAATACGATCTGAGAACCGTCGGGTGTATATATCCCTTCATAACTTAGCCAAAACTTGTTGCTCAGGGTAACGAATCCGCCAGTTCCGTCGGATGACATTGTCGCGATAACTAATTCATTTGTCAGCGGCATCAAATGGCTGAAGACGATACGTGTTCCGTCCGGTGACCACCGCGGTTCGTATGCTAGGCCGTCGTGCGTCAGTTGCGTAAGCCCGGTGCCATCCGCGTTTATGATGTAAAGGTCAGCGCAGCCCGTCGGAAGAATGCTGGAACTGTTGCAAGGTTTGGCGGGCGTATCGTGGCTGAAAATGATTCGCTTGCCGTCAGGTGAAAACGATGGCTGCCATGGTTCCCAAAGAGTCGGTGGAAAATCGGTGATCTGGGTCATGGCGGAACCATCTGGATTGATGGTGTACATTTGCCAGGTTCCGGATTGATTGCCGACGAAAACGATCTGGCCGTTTTGCCCGGGAAAAGTAGCCTTTAGCGAACTAACGGCGAACGACAGAACGAGAACGACGAAGAACAAACGAGCGTTGAATTTCATATATGTCTCTGTCAATCCTTCGGCGTTGGCCCCCAACCTGGGTCGACACAGTTCCCGTCGGGGCAACCGCCAACCGTAATACCGCTCGCGATCCTGGTGATGCTTGAGCCGTCAGCATTCATTGTGAAGAGGTCGAAGCTATCATTGGAGCTCAGGCGCGTGCTTACGAAGACAACCTTCTTGCCATCAGGCGAGTAACTGGCGAAGACGTCGCTAAATGTCCCGGGATGTGTCAATTGGCGAATATCTTTCCCGTCAATGTCCATGACAAACAGCGCGGAGGGAAGGCTTGTATTCGCGTGACTGAAGAGCAGCAGATGCCGGCCATCCGGTGAGATATCGTTCGGATAACCTTCGAGCGGCGCCGGGGTCAATCGCTTTTGGTTCGTACCGTCCGCATCCATAATCCAGGTCGTGCTGACAAAACCGCCATTTTGGCTGTAAAAGACGATGTGTGTACCGTCGGGCGTGTAGATGCCCCCGCCGCTGTCCCAAAACTCGCTGGTAAGCGCCGCTCCTTCGCCAGCGCCGTCCGATCGCATTGTAGTGACGATATTCTCGTTCGTTGACGTCAATACGTGGTTAAGAACGATCCGACTGCTATCGGGCGACCATCTGCCAAACCAGGACAAGCCATCGTTGGTCAGCCGCACCAACCCTGTGCCATCCGCGTTGATGACATACAGATCAATACAGCGTTCTGGTGGAAACGTATCGGTCTGACACGGTTTTTCCGGCGTATCGTGGCTGAAGAGAATTCGCCGTCCGTCTGGTGAAAAGGTGGGAAGCCACAATTCCCATTCGGTCGGCGGCAGACTGGTTATCTGCGTAATACCACTCCCATCCGCATTGATCGTGTATAACTGCCAGGTCCCGGACTGATTGCCGACGAAGACGATTTTGCCGTTTTGTCCGGGGAACGTTGCCTGAGCGGGACTAGTGGTAAACAGCAGAACTGACGTGGCCAGCAGAGTGATTACAAGAGTTCTACGGTTGCGCATGTGCTTCTCCTTTATGAGCCGTCGTGTGCGGGCCTACCACTGAGCCGGGCTCCAGCGCGGATCTGAGCCGCCCTTTTCGATCTCATGAAGGGCGTGATGCCGCTTCTTCCACCGCGAAGCGTCAGTTTCGCGCGGTAAGGTAGGGAGCACTCTGATTTGAGTACACGTGCTTCCGTCAGCATTCACGATGAAGATCGCGGAGGTGTTGGGGGAAGGCAAGTACTGTCCAAAAACGATTGCGTTTCCCCTGGGAGACCAAGAGGGGTTCTGGTTGTAGTGGGCGACCGGGATATCTAGGTCGCTCGTAGCGCTGCCGGTAAGCCGGGTAAGATCATGGCCGTCACGATTGATGGTCCATATTTCCGCGTTCTGTGGATTGCAACAGTCGGGTCTGGAATGCGATGTTGCTCGCCATCTGGTGACCAGTAACGGTTGCTGGCGCTCCAAGCTCGGTTGGCGTCAAGTCGTCGAACTCTCAGTACCGTCGGCCTCCATCACGTAGATCGCGCCAAGTACACCTTCCTCGATTAAAGCTCTCCGAATGCGATCGCTCTAGCCCATCCGCGTGAGTACAGTGGGAGCGAATGTCAAATATGTCCGGCTCGAATATCGGTGATGTCCTTCAGCCCGGTCCCGTCTGTTCGAATGCGCGTAGACTCGCGCAGAGACCATCCGATATCGGTCTTGCAGCGTGTAAACGACTATTTCGCTAGCCGTTTGGAGAGAAAGCTTGCGGAAATGTCGGCATCAAGACGAATCATTCAGTAATAGATGGTGCTGAGCTGCTTCCATCGGCATTCATCACCCAAAGTTGGGAAGGGACTGTTCGGCGGGAACTCTGTAAATACCAATCTGCTTTGCATCAGGTGACCAAGATGCCCAAAACGCCTGAATTGTTAGGGCACGTAGCTTCGTAAGTTGCCTGACATCGGTTCCGTCCGGCTTCATAGTGTAGACGTCGGGCCCCTGAATGAAGGCGATGCGGCTACCGCCATCTCGATCGGGCTGTGCGGCTACAAACGCCCGGCAGCGCCATTAGCACACAAGCTAACGTCGCCCACGTTGACACGGAAATGATTTTCTGCAATGACATGCTTTTCGCCTTTCTCCTGAAACAGCTAGATCCTGTCTGATCCAGAGATTTCCCTCAATGCACCAGCGGTGAACTGCGGGTGAACTGTAGGTGAACAGGGCCATTCGCGGACGCCTTTATTCGGTATAGGATGGTAGGCACTCTAATCTAAGGCTTCGTTCCATGCGCGATGCAATCAGGTCCGGCTTCGTCCGGTTCGGACCGTTTCGACTCGACAGCGCGGCGGGTGAACTGTATCGTGCCGGTCATAGGATTCCGCTTCAAGAACAGCCGTTCCAACTTCTAAAGATGCTGGTCGACCGACCCGGCGAGCTTCTGACGCGCGATCACATCCGGAGTACCCTTTGGCCGAACGGCACGGTGGTCGAATTCGATCACAGCATCAACACCGCCATGAAGAAATTGCGTCTAGCACTGGGGGATTCGGCAGAAGAACCGCGTTATATCGAGACAATCGCTCGCCGGGGATACAGATTGATGGTTGCGGTCGAGCGGTCGGAAGCAGGGGACGCAGATGATCCGGCCGCCCGAACGGCTCCGCAACCCGAGCCTGAGTTATCCGCCGGCAAGCAGACAGGCAAGAGGGTCTCACATTATCGAGTGCTGGAGATTCTGGGCGGCGGAGGAATGGGCGTAGTGTATGCGGCGGAAGACATCAAGCTCGGCCGCAGGGTCGCAATGAAATTTCTCCCACCGGAAATGGGTGATGATCCGAAAGCGATGGAGGGATTTGAGCGGGAGGCACGCGCCGCCTCGCAACTAAACCACCGGAACATTTGCACCATTCATGAATTTGGCGAGCACGAAAGACAACCCTTCATCGTAATGGAGCTGCTGGAAGGTCAGACATTGCGCGACCGCATTGCCGCTAAGGAACGTTTTCCTCTACATCAATTGCTGGACCTGTCTATTCAAATGGCCGCAGGACTCGAGGCAGCTCATCAGCGAGGAATCATCCACCGCGATATCAAGCCGGCCAACATTTTCATCACAAGCCGCGGCGAAGCTAAGATCCTGGACTTCGGCTTGGCAAAACTGAGTGAAGTCGAACGAGTTCTGTTTGGGACCGAACCCGAAGCGGCTGCTTACACGAACATTACCCGCACGAGCATGGCAAGGGGTACAGCAGCTTACATGTCACCCGAGCAGGTTCGGGGGGAAGAGCTGGATACTCGCACGGATCTGTTTTCTTTTGGGCTCGTGTTGTACGAAATGGCTACGATGCGCCAGGCTTTCAGCGGCGAAACCGCCGCCATTCTTTACGATTCCATTGTGAACCGGGCGCCGGTTGCCGCGCCGGAGCTAAACCCTGAACTGCCGCCGCTGCTCGGCAAAGACATTATCAACAAAGCGCTCCAGAAAGACCGGCAGCTTCGCTATCAAACGGCATCGGAGATTCGTGCCGACCTAAATTGTGTAGCACTAGGCCTAAATCAGGGCGAGAGCAGCGCCAAAATCAAACGGCGGTACACTCTCGCGTCCGCAGCGGCAATCCTAGCAACCCTGCTGATTGGCGCCGTCATTTTGTGGTTTACGAAAACGCAAACGCATTCCTTGTATGGCCCTCTTGACCTGAAGCAGCGCCAACTCACCACGAACTCCAGCGAAAACGCGGTTTCTGGCGGCTCGATCTCGCCTGACGGCAGATATGTGGCATACGCCGACTTAAAAGGAATTCATATCAAGCGCATCGAAACCGGAGAGACGCGGACCGTTCTTCAACCGGAGACTCTGAGCGGAATGCAGGTGAACTGGGGCATTGTTTCCAACTGGGCGAGCGACGGCTCTCGGTTTATTGCGAATGCGAACGTATCCGGAAGGCCAAACGGCATTTGGGCAATTCCCACGATAGGCGGAACGCCCCGCAAGCTGCGTGATGACGCTTATGCCTGGGCTGTTTCGCGGGATGGCATGTGGGTCGCCTTTACTGCTAACCTCACGGGTTCGTTGTATCGCGAAATGTGGCGAATGAGACTGGATGGGGGACAGGCGGAAAAGCTCTTTGAAGCCGACAGCAAAAGTGGTTTGTTCGGTGCTGAGTGGTCGCCAGACGGCAATCGGCTCTCCTACGTTGCGGCGCACCAATCAACCGGTAACTCAGAGATCAACATCGAGAGCCGTGACCTCCACGGCGGCTCCGCTGTGGTCGCTGCTCCCGGAAATGTGGCTGACTGGACGTGGTCGCCAGACGGACGGATGATTTATATCTTGGCGGAAGCAAGCCCGCTTGGTGGGAGTTGCAACTTTTGGGAAAGATACATCGATGGACAAACAGGCAAGCCAAAGGGAGTTCCGCGCCGTTTGACAAATTGGGCCGGCTTCTGCATGGAGGACCCGTCTGTGGCGGCGAACGCGAAGCGGCTAGCCTTTCGAAAACTTTCACCGCAGAGTAACGTTTATGTTGCTGATACTGAGACAAACGGGGCACCGCTTGGCCCGACGAGACGTTTGACTCTGACCGAGGGGCAGAATTATCCGTTCGCCTGGACATCCGACAGCCAAGCCGTGGTATTCGAAGCCTATCGCGAAGGGCAGTGGAGCATTTTCAAACAGTCTCTGGATGATGATACGGCTGAACCGATCGTAACCGGCCTACAAAACGAAGGGGCCGCCTTCGCTACCGTGAGCTCCAACGGCAAGTTACTTCTCTATGTGACTCGCTCTCACGAATGACGGCTCTTCTACTTCAGGGCCTGACAAGCTGATGCGAGTTCCTATCGGACGAGGACTGCCAGAGTTGGTATTGACGGCACGCGTCTACGGCAAACCTGCCTGCGCCAGGTCGCCGGCTAACTTATGTGCTATTGCCGAGCCCGCGCCCGACGGCAAGCAACTCGTCTTTACTGCCTTTGATCCGGAAAAAGGTCGCCTTGGCGAACTCGCTCGGTTCGACTCCGGTCCAGCTACAGGCACCCAGTATCTCTGGGACCTTTCTCCAGATGGCACCCGCATCGCAATCCTCAAGTATTCGCAAGGAGCGATTGACATTCTGCCGTTGAATAGCGGAGTCTCCCAAAAAGTCGCCGTGAAGGGCTGGAGTAGTTTGTTGAGCCTGAACTGGGATTCGGACGGAAAAGCGATCCTTGCGTCCAGCCAGACGAAGACAGGATCGGTGCTCCTTCGTATCGCCTTGACAGGCGATGCTCAGGTCCTATGGGAACAGAACGGCAGCATTGCGCCGTGGAACCGGCCTTTCCCTGACTTTTCCTCCGCGCCGTGGGCTGTGCCTTCTCCAGACGGCCGTCGACTGGCAATCTATAGCTGGACAATGAGCAGCAACATGTGGATGATTGAGAACTTTTGAGGACCAACATCGCCACTAAAACGTGTACTTCGCGGCGAACTGCAGAATTCGCGGGCCAGCGTCGCTGAGAATCTTTCCGAATGTGCTGTCCTGCAAATTATTGTCGGGATTCGCAAAGTTCGGATGATTGGTCAGGTTGAAGAACTCGAACCGCAGTTCCAGCCGCTGTTGCTCCCGGATACTGAACTGCCGGCTTAGCGCGGCGTCAATGTTGAAGAAGGCGGGACCCAAGAGCGAATCCGACCCTACGTCACCAAAGGCACCGAGAGCGTTCGGAACGAAGGAGTTCGCGTTTAGCCACTGAAGAGTGCTGGTATTACGGATGTAAGGATTTCCGATCACATTCGGACGGTCGAGCCCGATGCCTGTCAAAGAGTTGTCCAAACCAGTGACCGGCGTAAACCAAATACCGCTGTGAATGCCCAGTATCGGGGCTAATTTCCAGCTGCCCAGCAAACGGTCAGCCCAGCGGTTTTTCAGGCGAGGCGACTGCAAGACGAAGGACAAATTGAAGCCATTTCGGAGATCAAATCCGCAGTTGCCCGGTTCGCCTCTCCGATTGTACGGATCCTGTGTTAACGGGCCGCCCAGGTCACCGATGAAATCTGCGTCGCTGATGCAATGCGCGTAAGTGTAATTCGCCAAAATCGTGTAGTAATTGTTGAAGCGATGCTCGGCTTTCACCAGGAGCGCATTGTAGTTTGCATTTCCGCCATCGTCTGCCTGCCAGATGCTGGAGTATAAGGAACCTGCGATGGGATTTTGGAGATAAAGCACGCGTCGCTGGTTAGTGTTCGCGGTCGTCGAACAAGGGGAGCCGTTGCATATGCCAGGTATATAAACGCCGGGGTCGATATCTTCTCCTGTCCAGATGTGAGTGGTGCTATTGCCAATGTAAGCCGCCGAAACCACCCAGTCTTTGAAAGGCTGTAACTCATAGCTCAGATTCCATTGGTTGGTGTAAGTAGGGTGCCCGTTGGTGGGATATGTATAGTAGCTGGCGGCGCTCGGGAAGACCTGGTTCTTACTCGGGGGGTTGGGCGAGGGGAATGGATTGCCGCCGGGGTATCCGAGAAAGGGGTTCGTCAGCCCTCCCGGGGGGCTAAAGAGATTGACAGTAGTGCCCCAAGGCGCGTCGCCGGTTTGGTCCTCCCAGTAAGCAGTCGGCATAGTCGTGTAGAAGAGGCCGTAACCCGCGCGAATTACCTGCCGTCCGGTGCCGGTCGGGTCCCAAGCGAACCCGAGGCGCGGCCCAAAATCCCAGGGCCGGTTCGAAGTGAAGGTGGAGGGTATTCCGGGATCGCCAGGGAAGAGCAGTCCCGCGGGAGCGTTCACAAATATCTTGCTCTGCATATCTGCAGCAAAAGCAGTCGCATCAAAATGATTCATCCGGTTATCGATTTCGCGGCCGGGTAGAAAAGGCTCCCATCTGACACCCGCCTGGACGGTGAGTTTTTTGTTGACCCGAACTACATCATGCACATAGGCAGCAAAGTAGTTCTGCCTGGCATTGAAAGGCTGAAGATTCCCCTGGACGAAGGTCTCAGGCAAGCCCAGCATGAAATCCAGGAGCGCATCGTTTGTGGACTGGCCATTGAAGGTGAAGGTCCCATTTGCCAGCGAACCAAGCTGCAGGTCAAAACGGTAATGCACCCACTCGCCACCCACCGTTATATGATGCCGCCCGCGGATGATATCGAGATCATCGGCGAATTGAAAATTATTCTGGCGGAGGTAAGAGGGGGAACACGTACCGCAACCAACATTAAAGTACCCGTTGACGTTGACGTTCAGGAAATTGGGCTCGGGTTGATTGATATTCACGCCGATGTCGTTGAAGTTGATTAAGTTGGAGGCGGGTCCTCGGGTAATTGCAAGGCGCGTGTACCCGACGTGGGCGGAATTTACGACGCTGGGGCTAAACGTGTAAGTGTCGCCGATCACCGCCGACTGACTGCGATCGCGAACCCCGCGCTGTTGGGTGACTAAGATGTTCGAATCGGTAAATTGCGCCAGACTTGCGTAATCCGCGAAGAAATAGTGGGCGAAGAAACTGTGTTTCGAGCTTTGGTTCCAGTCGACGCGACCGATATATTGATTTTCGCTCTGAGGTTCCGGAATAGAGTAAGTCACTTGCCCGCAGGGGTTGGATGAAACAGGTACGTATTTGAGCAGGTTCAGGGCCTGTTGGTTGTAGAGCGAGGAAGGAACCTGGCTGTTGGGAAATGGCTGCCCGGTATTCGGATTGACGATCGTACGGGCCGTACCGCTGGCCTGACAAGGCGCGGACTCCAGTTGGCTGAAGTCGCCGCTTAGCGCCGCCTGGGTAGGCGTGAAAGAGATAAACGAAGGTGGCGCGGTACGGATCGTGGTTCCCTGGTAGCCAAAAAAACCAAACACTTTGTCCTTCACGATGGGTGCGCCCAGCGTGCCGCCGTATTGATTTCTCTTCAGGGTGTCGGGCGTGGCGGCGAAGAAGTCGCGCGCATTGAAGTAGCCGTTACGTACGAATTCGAATAAATCTCCATGGAACTGGTTGGTGCCCGATTTGGTCACAGCGTTGACAACGGCGCCTGCGTGCATACCGTAGCGGGCCGAAAGAGCGCTGGTTTCGACACTGAACTCCTGAAGAGCGTCCGGGAAAGGTAGCGGAAGATTCACATTGGAGAACACGTCCATGTTCTCGCCGCCATCCAGAAGATAATTTGTCCCGTTGGCCTGTCCACCAGCCACCGAAATGGCGTCAGCGCTGAAATAGTTTTTGCTGTTGTTCAAATCGCTTTGGCCATTTGCCGGGCCGATGTCGTTCGCGGCGCCCGATAGCATGATGAGTTGCGTTGGCTGGCGCCCGTTTAACGGCAGGTCGACGATGCGCGCCTGATCGATCACCTGCGAGACAGCGGTCGTATCCGTCTTGACCATGCTCGCGTTGGCGCTGACCTCCACCTGTTGCTTGATCTGGCCCACCTGCAGGGTGACATTGATTTTGGGACTATCGCTCACCTGAAGATTGATTCCGGTCTGGAGATAAGCGCTGAATCCGCTGGCTTGCACTTCCAACCGATAAGGCCCGACAGGAAGTGTCGGCAACACATAGCTTCCGTCTGCGCCACTTTGTGTTGACCTGACCAGGCCGGTGGCGGTTTGGGTCGCGGTTATCTGTGCGGACGGGACCGGGGCGCCACTGGGATCGGTGACAACACCGGAAATTTGTGCGCTCGCGACTGCCTGAGCGCACAGAGAGTGAAGCGAGCCCGCAATCAGCAAGGTCAGAGCAGCGGTTAGAAAGCGAGTCGGAATCGTGTCACTCACGAAAACGAGGGTAGTCCTTTCCGGAAACGGTTGTCAATAATATGGGAAACGTTTCTAGCAGACGCTAAAGATTTCGCGTTCCGCGAGAAAGCATCGACGACTGCGGGGTTGAGCTCCGGCGAACTATTAATTCTTTAGTTGACAACGGTGGCAGATTGTTGTACAAGGAATCATTAATTCTTTAGTGGAAGGCTGAATTCAAGGTGCCACGCAAGCCATCGCGAGAATTGACGGAAGCAGAGTTGCGGCTGATGAATGTCCTTTGGAGGAGTGGATCCGGGACAGTGGGCGACATTACGACAGCCCTGGATGCGAGACCGCCTCTGGCGTACAGCACGGTTTTGACGACGCTTCGGATTCTCGAGGCGAAGGGCTACGTGCGCCACAAAAAAGAAGGCCGGGCGTTTGTTTACGAGCCGACTGTGGCTCACGAAGAAGCCAGCACCGGCGCGGTGAGACATTTGCTTTCGCGATTCTTTGACAATTCGCCAGAACTGTTGCTGGCGAGCCTGTTGAAGGACGAAAGGATCGGCAGGAAAGAGCTGAACCGGCTCAAGCGGTTGATCGCGGAACGCGATTAGCGGGATCGAGAAAAACGGGAGGAATAGTATGCTCCAGAGTCTCTTCAGTCTATGCGACGGCTTGGCCCGATTCGGTGCGGCGGCTTGCGGAAACGCAATCATTCCGAGCCTCATCGCGGTTGCCGTAGCGTATCTTGTAATGCGAGTGAAAGGCTGGAATTCGGCCAGCCGACATTGGGCATGGTGGCTGACCCTGCTCTTTGTCGTTGCGCTTCCAATTGCTATTACTCTGTTCCGTAGCCCCGCCAAAGTCTCCGGAGCCACTTCTGTTCCGATGCGGCACATTCCGTCCCGGGATATGCGATCTACGCCCATCAGCGCGTTACCGAGAACTGAACTCTATGCCATGCCGACTCAGGGAAGCCGTCGCCGCAGAGATTCCTGCCCTCGAGGGCCGGCGTTCTCTTCCTCGCTTATTGCGGTGTAGTGATCGTGCAGTTGTCCCGAGTGGCTATCGGACTGTTTGCCAGCATGCGACTGAAGCGAAGAGGGGTCGTCCCACCTGACCTAACGCTGAATGCACGATTTGTCGAGTTTGTCGGAAGACTGCGGGTCGGCCGCAGGGTTTCTTTCTCCATCTCTGATGAGGTGTCCGCACCGGTTGCAATTGGATACTGGCGGCCGTGCATTCTATTGCCGCGAAATTTGCTCAGCCAACTCGAGGCTGATGAAATGGAGCAAGTGCTAGCGCACGAACTGGCCCACCTAAGGCGGTATGACGACTGGCTGATCGGGGTCCAGAAGCTGATCCAATCGATATTTGTTTTTCATCCTTTAGTGCACCTGATTGCGCGCCGTATTGACCTCGATCGTGAGATGGCATGCGATGACCAAGTGATTTCGTGCTACCAGCCTCGGGCGTACGCTGCCTGCCTCACCAAGATCGCAGAACTCGTCGAGTTCGGGGCGACGATGACACTGACCCTTCCGCTTCTGGCGCGCAAAACACATCTGTCTTCGCGCATTGAGATGATGCTCGATCGAACCCGGGCACACGTACCGGATATTTCTATTCGCCGTTTAGGACTGTTTGCGACCTTCAGCCTATTGGTAGCTTGCTTCAGCCTGCGAGCTCCGGTGCTCTTTGCGTTTCCTGCTTTGAGCTATAGCTACGCCGAATCTATGCCGGCACTCAGTGCAGTGGATACTCAACGGACTGCGCCGGCAACACAAACGGGGGCATTGACCCAACACCCGGCCGGAACATCCGGTTCGATTGATGCCATCGCAGTGACATCGGAAAATGGCGCGAGCACCACCTTCGAGCAGAACGGCAGCGAGCGTGCCGGCCATTCGCCATTTCCGCGCAGAACCATCGTCTTTGAGCGGAATGGAACCTCCTACATCATCCGTGATCACTCCATACTCGCCGCCGCGCAGGAGCTTTTACGTCCTCAAGAGGAACTCTCCCGACAGCAAGAGACATTGAGCAGCCAACAGGAAAAGCTGGGCGAGATGCAGGAGAAACTCAGCGAGCAGCAAGAAGCTCTTACGAATCGAAGCCTGGATCCCGCAGGCAGCCAGCAATTTAGAGAAGCAGCTGCGGAATCTGGAAGAGAAGATCCGATCGATTGATCTTGAGAAGAGCGTCAGGACGGCGAATGCAGCGCAAGAACGAATTGCTGAATTGCAGTCCATGCTTGGTGATATACAAGCCCGCATGGGCGATGAACAAGGCAAGGCTGGAGAGGAGCAAGGCAAGCTGGGCGAAGCGCAGGGACGCCTCGGGGAAGAACAAGGGCGCTTGGGGGAACAGCAAGGTAAGTTGGGCGAACAGCAGGCGCGTGAAGCTAAACGCGCGGAGCAAAAGTTGAAAGATCTGATACGGGATGCGGAGGCACGGGGACTAGTGCAACCGCTGCAGTAATAATGGACGCCTGTTCATGAACCTGATTGATAGCCAGGCAGGCGTCCATTAGGGACAAATACAGGCCAGCACACGGCACGAGGCACCCTGAAGCGCATTGGACGATTTCGCGTCTAACCCTGAGATGCCGGAAACAGCTACAACCAAGGTGTATGGTGCGGATTGGTGCCCGCTCACAAGGCGAGCCATCGAGCACCTCGAACGAAAGGGAATCGCTTTCGACTACGTCGATATCGAACAGGACGAAGAAGCAGCTCGATGGGTGCGTACGCAAAACGATGGGAAGGAGCGAAAGCCCACGATTCGAATTGGCGACCGCGTTCTCATCGAGCCCACCAATCGGGAACTCGACGAAGCGTTAGCGGTTTAGCCTGGTAACTCTACTGATGCTCGAGAGCTAGGTACCGGCAAATTCTCTATTCGCAGCGCAACGCCCGATTCGGATCGATGCGGACGGCGCGCAGCATAGGTCCGATTGCTGCGAGGCATGCGACGACTGCGATTATCAAACCAGCGGACACGAAACTAAGCGGATCATGAATGCTCACGCCGGAAAGAATGCCGTCGTGCTGATGCGGGACCAAATAGAACCTGCTACCAAAAATTGCTCCGAGCGCAATGGCGATGAACAGACCGACGCTCGAGCCGGTCGCGGTGACCAGCAGAATGTGGTGCATCACGAAGGCTCGAATGTCTGAATCCCGAGCACCCAGCGCGATTCGCACACCAATCTCGCGAGTCTGCTGAGCAACCGCAAAAGAAAGCGTTCCGAAGAGAGCGATAGCCGTAAGAACCACTGAGAACAGTGCGAATATCGAGACCAGGGCAAGGTTAAAGCGGGGCGATACGAGTTGTTCTTCAACGTAAGCCCCGAGCGGCTTCGGCTCCGACACGAATCCTTGGGGATCGAGAGCCTGAAGGCTGCGGCGCAAAGTGGGACCAAGCGGCGCAGCATCTCTCAATTTCGCGATGACAACCAGCGAAGGCGACGGGCTCTGTGAGATTGGAAGATAAATATCACTAAACGGCACTTCGTTGAGACCTACCTCTCTTGTATTCGCAGCCACACCGATGATTTCGACGCGCTCTTCGGGTGGATTGGCATCCTCGCGGAGAAGCAGCAAAGATTTCCCAAGCGGGTCTTCATCGCCGAATGCCGAGCGCGCGAGATTTTGATTAATGATCGCGACATGAGGATGAGCTTCGGTGTCCTGAGCGCTGAAAGGACGACCCTTCAGAAGCGGGATGCTGAGCAAATGGAAGTAGCCGGGCGTGACGCTGCGTTGAAACGAGTATGGTTCAGAACCAGGTTCGGGTCGCGGGCGATTAGTGCGAACAAAGTTGAGACCCGTCCCTGGTCCCATAGGCAAGCCGTTGGAAAGAGCAGCTTCTTGAACGCCCGCAATACGCGAGACCTGCTCCAGCGCGCTTCGATAGAAGCTCCGAATGTTTTTTGCGTCTCGATATTCAGGGCCGGTCAATGGAATTTCGAAGGTTAGGACATTTTGGGTGTTGAAGCCCAGCGAAGCGCGTTCGAGGTTGCGACCGCTTGACAGAAACAAGCCTGCCGCGAACAGCGAAACAAATGCCAGGGCGATTTCGAGCGCGGTAAGCCAGGCGATGCGGTGCCGGGTACCTAGAGATCCAGAGATGCCGCGTCCAGATTCACGGAGAGAGTTCTCCAAATTGACCTTCGACTGAAAAAATCCCGGCAACAATCCGAACGTGAGTGCGGCAACGACCGATGTTGCCGCGACGAACGCGAATGACGGAATGTTAAACGAAACACCGATCTCGCGCACAGTCAAATCGGGCAGCGGCATGCCGTGCAAGAGTTGTACGCTGGCGAGCGCGACTAGAACGCCGATGAATGCACCGCAGGCGGTGAGGAAGCCATTTTCGACTATGGCCTGGCTGATGATCGCGTGCCGGCCGGCGCCTAAAGCAGCTCGGATGGAGAACTCGCGCCTGCGCACGACCGACCGCATCAACTGTAAGGTAGCGACATTGGCGCAGGCGATTACGAGCACAAAAAGCGAGAAGGCGAGGCAGAGCAGCAGCCAGGTGCGTGTGGCGGGTGCGACGAAAGTGTCGCGTAGGTTGGCAATGGTTACGCTGAGGTTTGCATTCGTATCCGGATGCTCGGCTGCTATCCCGCGAGCCACGTTTTGCATATCTGCGAGGGCTTCCCCCCGAGTGACGCGATCTTTAAGGCGCCCGAGAACAAGGAGATTACGACTGTCCCGAGCGCCCGCAGGGATCGCCTGAGGGATGAATAGATCGGGAGTTCGCAAGACGTCCAGGCGAAAATCCGGCGCGAGGACGCCGATAACGACATACCGGAGATCGTCCAGAGTGAATTCGCGGCCAATAGACGCCTTCGAGGAACCAAAGGCCTGCGCCGCAAGTGCTGCGCTCAAAACCGCTTCATTGTTGCGCCCCGGGTGCTCATTGCTGCGAGTAAAACTCCTGCCAAACAGCGGCGGCCGCCGAAGCGTTTCGAAGAATTCTGCGGAGACTGCGGAAACGAGCGGACGCCCGGTGAATCCGCCTTCCGCAAAATTGCGCCGTTCGGGCCACTGCATGGCGGCGATGCTTTGGAAGCTATGGTTGCGCTCTCGCCAGTCGGCGAAGTCTGGTGAGGAAACGGGCAGGCCCTGGGATTGCCGCTTCACATTGCTTTCCCAAAGCGCCACGAGCCTTTCAGGTTGCGAGAAGGGCAGGGGACGCCAGAGCTGCGAATCGACGACGCTGAAAAGAGTAGATGACGTGCCGATACCGAGCGCAAGAGTAAGCACCGCACTTATGGAAAAAGCCGGATTCCTGCGAAGAATTCGAATACCGTAACGAAGGTTGCGGCGGAATTCGTCGAGCCACGAGATTCCCCGAGCCTCGCGACACTCTTCTTTGATGCGCTGTTGGTCCGCTGAGCTGAGCACATCCAATCGGCCGTTTCTGAGGATTGAGGCACCCCGTTCCACGGCGGCTTGCCGTTCGCGGTCCAGGTAATCCGAAAGCTCGGCTTCGAGATCGTCGTCGACGCTGCCGCGCAAAAGCAGGGAGCGGATTCGCAAGCGTAGCTTTCTCAGGAGGCGCATGAGTCTTATCCCTCGACCGGGAGAACGATCGCGCTTATCGCTTCCGACAATCGCTTCCAGCCCGCGGTTTCGCCGCGCAGTATTTTCCGGCCCTCTTTGGTGATGGAGTAGAACTTTACGCGACGACGAGTGTCATCGCTCATCGACCACTCGGCAGCGATCCAGCCTTCTTGTTCGAGTTTGTGCAAAGCGGGATAGAGCGATCCGGGTCCCACCTGAAGGACGTCGTTGGACATCTGCTTCAGGCGTTGCGCAAGAGCCCAGCCGTGCATTGGCTCGAGCGCAAGCATTCTGAGGATGAGGAGATTCAGTGTTCCCTGGAGAAGATCGTTCGCTTTGCTCATGGGATAGTCTTATCGTTTACCGATAAGACTATCACGAAAGCGCCTAAATAGGTCCGGGGTCAGAAAGCCGCGGCACCTGCTTCCGCCACAGCGTGGTCCTGCTTGCCCATTCCTCCACTGACGCCGATTGCGCCGACGACCTGATCGCCGCGCTTCAACGGAATACCGCCCGCGAAGATCATTACCCGCCCATGATTAGAAACATGAATGCCGAAGAACTGATCGCCGGATTGGCTGTTCTCAGCAAGAGCTTTCGTTTCGATATCGAACGCCCGCGAGGTCCAAGCCTTGTTGATAGAAATATCGACGCTGCCTATCCAGGCATTATCCATACGCACGTGGGCCACCAGATTTCCGCCCTGATCCACCACGGCGATATTCATGGGCTGGCCGATTTCCTGCGCCTTTTTCTCTGCAGCGGCGATGACGCGTCTCGCGTCTGCCAAAGTGATCATGTTGAATCCTCCAGTCTTTCTCTATTGCAAAGTGTACAAGTACCCGGCGATGTCGCCGGCGTCGTTCGGCGTGACGCCCAGGTTGGGCATAACGGTCTTTTCATCTACGGCTTTCGGGTTTTCGATCCAACGGACCATATTCTCTGGCGTATTCTGCAAAACACCGGCGATATAGATTCGGTTTGCGATTCCAGAGAGCGGCGGCCCGGCCAGACCGGAAGCTCCAGAGATACCGGGAATGATGTGACAGGAACCGCAACCATAATACTGAATCCTTTGCGCTCCCCGGCGAGCGTTTCCGCCGGTTGTGACATCGGCCATATGTTGTCGCTCGTTGCCACCGCCACAGCCGGAAAGAGCGATTGCGGACAGCACGAGAGAAGCGGTCGCAATAAACCTACTTTGCACTGCGCGACCTCTCGAGCATGACATCGCTTTCTTTCAGCCAAGCAGCGAAGAGCCAGAGGCCCGCGACGAGATAGACGACTCCGCCGGGGACCCACATGATCAGCCCCCCGATCTGCTGGTCCTGGAGCGGAGTCAATCCCCAGACCTGTGTCGTAGTTGCATAGGAGGAATACCATACGCGCGGAGCAAAGGTGAGAAGCGCGCCGAGAATGCTGGTGTGGACGGCTGTAGTGAATAGGTAGAACACCCCGGCTCCGTACGCTCTGCGGCCGTGAGCGTAGAACAGTGCCCACCAGAAGAGAAGAGCGGAGAGAAAGAAGCTCAGATGTTGAGCGCTGTGGGCCAACTCGCTTCGCAGAGTGAGATCGAACAGGTAGGGCGCGTGCCAGACCCAAATGGCAGCGGCATGAAGCCACCAAGCAGTGAAGGGATCCGTGAGAAAGGTCCAGGAGCGACGGATGTACGCGGTTTTAGACCACTGGCCCAGACAGCGGCGCCAAGGCAGTGGGAATGCAAAGAGGAATGTCGCAAGGGGCCGGGAGAGCACGAAGAAAGGGGCCGCGACCAGCATAAGTACCTCGTGCTGGACCATATGGGCCGAGAACAGCACCTCGCCGAGCGGATGGAGCGGTGAAACGAGTGCGATGGCAAGCGTCACCCAGCCGCACCAGAAAAATATGGTCTGGTGATGGGGGAGAGAACGCTGAGCGCGAGCGCCGCGAGCATAAAGCAGACCGGAGATGAGAAGCGGGAGAACTACACCGGGATCGAATTCCCAGGCAGACCATAGCTCGCCGGGCCGGAGTGCCTCGCCGGGGTGCGCCAGTGCTAAAGCGGGAATAAACGCGCCGAGCGAGACAAAACGCAGCCAGTTCATTGGCATGTCCTGAGAACGAGTTCCGGAATTGCCTGGGCGATGATGATAACGCAGGTAAAGCCGCTCAGGACGATACCGCCGAAGGCCATGATGCGGCTACGGGAGAGAATGTCACCGCCCGCGAGGATCCGCCTCTCGACCGAGTGCATTCCATTCGCGCACGGCGAGCAGGCAGGTACCGAAAGAGAGCAGGAAGGCGAGGATAGAGACGATATATAAGGCCAGCTTTGTTTGGAATGTACAGGCCCAGGGATTGAGCGCAAACAGCGTTAAGAAGCTAGCCAACCAAGTTAAGGGGCCGGCGAGGACGCCCGTCCATAAGGTGAGATCGCGGCTCATAGATCGAATGTCCCCGGGTTCATTGAGCGCTTCCAAAAATATGCGGACCCCAGTAGATGACGACGTATATGGGGATCCAGATCGCCACCAGGAAGTACCAGACAACGGTATCGACGTGAACTCCCAGGCGCTGTTTTTCACCGTAGCGGCCACTCAAAATGATAACCAGAAGCACCACCGTGAAGATGGCGTCTGCAATGAAATCGAAAGTATGCAGTCCGAGAAAAGCCCACACGTATGAGCCCTGGGCATCAGCCTGCCAGTTGAAATTGAGCGAATGCCACTCAAAGATTCGCATGACGAAAAAGATGGCCGCGAGCACAAGATTCATCGTCAGGTGAAGAATCATGCCGCGACGATCATTGGCTTTGGCGGCCTCGCTCGCCCAGTATGCGAAGAGTGCGCTCAGGAGGAGCGGAATCAACGCGAGAGTCGGCAGCAGGAGATGCGGGTACTGGTCGCCAGGAGGAGGCCAGACATCGATGCGAAGGCGGGTATAAAGAAACGCGCCAATCAAAATGCAGAACATGCTGCCTTCTATAAAGTCGATGCATAGCTGTCCCCAGAAGAGCGGCGACTGGCTGGAGATGTCGTAAGGCGGCAGATGACTCACGTCGAGAGTTTTCATGGTTCCATCTCCACAGAGCGGTGTGGCCAGAACCAGCCGATGAGGGCGATACCGGTAGCAATCGAACCCCATACGATGTACCAGTTATTGAATACCGAACCGGCGAATCCGATGGTTACCCCGATAGCGGTAAGCAGGGGCCAGATGCTGGGTCCGGGAAGAACGTACCGATGATGCGGCTCGGCATCCATCAGAGTGGTGGCCAGGACCTCCCGCCGGTCATTGCGGAGGCCGGTGACAACAACGCGATCTTCTTTCGGAACCCAAAGCGGGTAGCGGCTACCCGCCACGGGGAGGTACTCGAAGTTATAGTTTGCCGGAGGTGATGCAGCAGCCCACTCGAGAGTATCGGCGTCCCATGGATTGTCTCCGGCGATTTCGCCGGCTTTACGGCTAACGAAGACATTTACGAGGAAGATGATGCCACCGAGCGCGATCACACAGGCTCCCCAGGTCGCAAGCAGATTGAGCGGACCCCAGCCCAAGTCGGGCGGGTACGTGTAAATGCGCCGCGTCATGCCTCTGAGACCCAAAATGTGCATCGGGAAGAAGGTCAGATTGAAGCCGACGAACAGGACCCAGAAGTTAATTTTCCCGAGCGTCTCATTCATCAGACGACCGGTCATCTTCGGAAACCAGTGATAAAACGCTCCGAACAGCGGGAAAAACGCGCCGCCAATCAGCACATAGTGAAAATGCGCGACGACGAAGAATGTATCGTGCACCTGCAAATCGAGCGGTACGGAGGCGAGCATGACCCCGGTCAGGCCGCCCAGGACGAAGATCGCGATAAAGCCAAATACGAAGTGCAGGGCGGTGGTCATACGTAGACGCCCGGTCCACATGGTTGCGATCCAACAGAAGATCTGGACTCCGCTGGTAACTGCGATCATCATGCTGGCCGCGGTGAAGTAGGACTCGCCGATCTGCGGGAGGCCAGTTGCAAACATGTGGTGAACCCAAAGGCCAAACGCGATGAAGCCGGTAGCGATTTGCGAGAGAACCAGCGCCGGGTAGCCGAATATTTCCCGCCGCGAATGTGCAACGACTATCGCTGAGACGAAGCCCAGGGCGGGAACGAAGATGATGTAGACCTCCGGGTGACCAAAAAACCAGAAGATGTGCTGATAGAGAATGGGGTCACCGCCCTCGGCAGGGTTTACGAATTGAGTGCCGCTTGTACGATCGACCAGCAGGAAAGAACTGGCGATCATGACGGCTGGCATGGCGAAGATCACCATGAACGATTGCACGAGAATCGACCAGCAGTAGACGGGGATGCGGTTGAGCGACATGCCAGGCGCACGCATTTTGAAGATGGTGGCGATCAATTCGGCGGCGACGCACATGGCAGAGACTTCGGTCCAGGTGATCATCTGGCACCAGAAATCGACGCGCTTGCCGGGATCGAACTGCGGGCCGGAGAGAGGCGGGTAAGAGAACCAGCCCGCATCGGGCGCGGAGTTGCTGAAAACACCCCAATACAAAAAGATGCAGCCGGCGAGATACATCCAGTAACCGAAGGCATTCAGACGCGGGAATGCGACGTTTCTGGTCCCGAGCATGAGCGGGATGAGATAGATCGCCATGCCCTCCATCATGGGGACGGCGAACAAGAACATCATTGTAGTGCCGTGCGTCGTGAAGATCTCGTTATAGCGATCGGGGCTCAGGAGGGTTCCGTTGGGGTGCGCCAGTTGAAAACGCATCAGCAGCGCTTCGATCCCGCCGACTACGAGGAAGATGAAGGCGGTTACGATGTAGCGCATCCCGATCGCCTGGTGGGTGGTGTAAGTGAACCAACCGAAAATGCCTCCGCGATGACTCCAGGCGCGCTTCAGCAGATCGAGTTCCCGTTCCGGTAGTTGCGTGGTTCCGAAGACAGGTTCAGTCCGTGTCATTTCAAACTCTCGAGGTATTCCAGAAGAGGCTGAAGATCAGCAGGGTTGACCGCGATAGTTGCCATGTGATTTCCGGGTTTGACGCTCTGCGGATCGACGATCCAGCCGCCGAGATTTCCCATTGTGTTCGGCAAAGTGTTGGCGGCGATTCCTCGCCGGCTTCCAAAGTGGGTCAGATCGGGCGCCATCTGGCCGGCCGCGGTCGTGCCACGGATGGAGTGACAGAACTCGCAGGCGTTGTTCAGGAATACTTGCTGGCCACGCTGTTTGACGGCATCGGACGGCGCAAGCGATGGCTGTATCTGAGCATTTAGCCAGGCGTCAAATTTCGCTTCAGGCTCGGCGATCACCCAGAGCGCCATGTGGGCATGCTGCAGACCGCAAAATTCGGCGCACTGGCCGCGAAAGGCTCCTGGTTGGCTGGCTTCGATCCATTCGGTTGTGACGCGGGATGGAATCAGATCGCGTTTGCCGTGCAAGTTGGGAACCCAAAAACTGTGAATCACATCGTTCGATCTGCCCATGATCATGACGGGCCGACCAACCGGAATGTGAATCTCGTTTGCGGTGACGAGGACGCGGCTCGCGTCAGGGTTGTCGTACTGCACCTGCCACCACCACTGATTACCGGTAAGTTCAATAACCATCCCTTTACCGGAGACCCCCAAATCTGCGACCCCCTTGCCCGTCAAGACACTAGAGACAAGCAGGAAGAAAAGGATCAGCACGGTCGCGATGACGGCGCCCGCGACTACTCGAGTCAATTTGTGTTCGGTTTGTAGAGACGGCAGGTGAGTGGCTTCGAGAGGCTCCTGTTCGACGCCTCGATGGCGACGGGTGAGAGTCCACAAGGCCAGCGCCAAAACGATGACGAAGATGACCGTGAGCAGCGAGACGAAGAGCCAGAGGAGACCCGCGATCTTACCGGCCTGCGGTCCACCAGGGTCTATCGCCGATTGTTGATGGCCGCCACAAGCTGCCAGGACAAGGACGCAAACAGCAAATAGGAGCGTTATCCATGGAGAGCAGGCGTGTGGCCTCTTCTCCGGTATCATTTTGTCGCTCCGGTGGTTCGGTTCTGAAGCGTTTGCGGATTCGATTGAATATTGTCAGGGCGGCCGGAGGTTGCCGACCTGGGCTGCAAACCGTTCATGGAGCGGAGATAGGCGACAATTTGCCAGATCTGATATTCGGGTATGCGGCCGCCCCATGACGGCATACCGTTGGGCCGGCCTTTGACGATCGTGTCGAAGATATTTTCGGGTTCGCCGCCATAGATCCAGGCGGTTTTAATCAGCGGAGGCCCGATTCCACCGCCGCCCTGCGAATGACAGCCGGAGCAGTTATACCAGTTATAAAGACGCTGGCCCTCGGAGATGTCGTAAGCGCTGCCGTTATAAGGGTTGGTAACGACCGGTTGCGGTTGCACGGGACCACCCGGACGGAGCGGACTCTCACGCGCGGCATCGCCGAAGATGGCTAAACGCGCCGGCGAAGGACGCATGTCACGCTTTTCCCGCTGGCAGGAAGCCAGTAGAACAATGGAGCAGCCCCCGAGAATGGCGAATGCGGTTCGCATGGCCAAGCGGTTTTTAACGAGAAATCCGAGGCACATCATAGTCGGCCAGAATCCGTTCGATCTCGGCGGAGTCAGCTTCAATTGCAGTATTCAATGCCTGTTCTAAGCCGTCGTTTCCCTTCCGCACAGCGGCCGAGATGTCGTAGGTGAACGGAATTGCAAGAAAAGTAGCGGGAGAGACCGGGACGACATCGAGAGGTGTCTGTTCCTGTTGCGCGAAGTAGCCGCCGAAGGGTCCCCAGACGATGGCGATATCGATCTCTCCATGGGCTACAGCATCTATTATTTTGCGCGCCGGATTCTCCTCGCCATATTTACCGAAAAGGCTGAAGCCGACGATGTTTTCCGTTATGCCGCGGCGGGCGAGGGCGGCTGCCGGAGGCGCGTAATTCTCGCCTACGACCTGCACTCCGAGCCGCCAGCCAGCTAGACGCGGATCGTTGATAGAGGAGACGCGCAGGTTACGATCTTTCCGCGAAACGAAAACGTAGCTGGACCGATAGTACGGCTTAGTGGTTGCGACCGACGAGATGGCACTGGGAACGCCCATGACGAGGTCGCAGCGGCCCTGCTCGAGCGAGTTCGTGAAGGACTTTCGTTCGGCCCACCAGGAGTATTCGAGCTTTGCACCCAGTTTGGCGGCCAGCAGTTCGGCCACCTTGTTCTCGAATCCTTGCGCCTGCCGATTGGAAAACGGCATGTTGTTCGGATCGGCGCAAACCCGGAGTAGCGGCCGGTCCATTGCGAATGCGAAGGGGCTTACGACTAACAGGAGCGCAACGCATACAAGAGGGCAGCGGAGTGCATGTTCTGCTCTGCACCCTATAGCACTATGGGAGCGAAAAAACATAGAGCATGCCACCTTTGGTGGTGTACTTGCCAAGGTCAGTCATGGCGTTGGTAAAGCCGAGCGCGGCAGTACCATCTACGGTATTTACGCCACCAGCAACGACCGCACCTGCCCAGCCTCCGACGCCGGAGAGCACGGCTATGTACTGCTTGCCATCCGGACCCTTATATGTGACCGGCTGTCCGATGATGCCGGAGCCTACTTTGAAGCGCCAAAGAAGGGCTCCCGTGCGATCGTCAAGGGCTTTGAACCAGCCGTCCATTGTTCCATAGAAAACTACGTCTCCGGCTGTCACGACAGCGCCGCTCCAGGCAGGAAACATCTCTTTCACGCTCCAAACCGTTTTGGCTTTCACGGGATCCCAGGCGGAAAACTCGCCGCGGTTGCCGCCCGGCCCAGCGTACATACGGACATTCATCCCTACGAAGGGAGTTCCGGAGATGTAGTTGGCCTGAACGCCCTGCGTTTCGTAACAGAGATTGTTGTGCGGCAGGTAAAGGAGGCCGGTCTTTAGTGAATAGGCGGAGGGTTGCCAATCTTTTCCGCCGGGCGGCGCGGGACACGCGTCGCGAATCGTTTTGAAGCCCGTCGCTTTATTCTCGTTGAAGTTAAGCCTGCCTGTTTTGAGATCGACGCCATAGCTCGTATTCAAGTAGGCGAACGGCTCAGCCGAGAGCACCTGCCCGTTGGTGCGATCGATGATGTACATGCGGCCATTTCGATCAGGATGGGCCAAAACTTTCCGTGCCTGACTCTGGATGTTCAGATCGAGCAGGACATTTTCGTTCACGCCATCGTAGTCATGTTCATCGTGCGGGTTCAGCTGATAGGCCCAGATCGCTTCACCGGTCTCTGGGCGGCGCGCGAAAAGGCTGGACGCCCATTTGTTGTCTCCAGGACGTTGCTCAGGATTCCAAGGCCCCGGGTTTGAGGTGCCGTAGTAGATCAGATCGAGATCAGGATCGTAGGAGATCCAACTCCAACCCGTTCCGCCTCCAATTTTCCATTCATCTCCGGACCATGTTTTGACGCCGAGGTCCTTGGCACGATCCGCTTGGTAGTAGGGCTTGAAATTGCCCCCGATCAGTACGTCTTTGTCGGGCCCGGTGGCGTAAGCGCGCCAGGCGATCTTCCCGGTATCAGCATCGAGACCAGCCATCCAGCCGCGAACGCCAAATTCACCTCCGCTATCGCCGACGATCACTTTTCCGTTGGCCACGATCGGCGCCATAGTCATCGACTCACCGAGGTTGATGTCGCCGAGCCTCGTTCTCCAAGCTTCTTTACCGGTGTTTGCGTCAACGGCGACGGTCTGAACGTCAAGCGTGTTGTAGTAAATTTTCCCCTTATAGTAGGCGGCTCCGCGATTTACGATGTCGCAACACGCGACCCCCTGCGAAGCCGGCGTAGGATTAGGTTGATAGACCCATTTCACCGGCGCGCCAGGTTGCGAAAGATCGAGCGCGTACAGGTAGTTCGGCCAGGGAGTAACGATGTACATCGTGTTATTAACGATGAGCGGCGCGGCTTCATGGCCGTGAGTCAAACCCGTCGAAAAGGTCCAGGCTAGCTTGAGATCCTTAACGTTCCCGGTATTGATCTGATCCAGAGTGCTGTAGCGGGTGCTGGCGTAATTCTTGGCCGGCATCACCCACTGGCCATCGTCGGGTTGATTTTGAATTTGAGGATAGCCAGGCAGTACGAGTAGCGCCGTCAGTGTGAACAGCGCAACCGTTTTGATGGCCCTGACCCCGCCGCAGAAAATGTGCAACATACGGTTGATGCCACTGGCTAGCCCGTTCTTACCTCGCAATGTTTCGTGTGTCGCCGCCTCCGATTGGGGGCGCGGCTTCCACGTGGTGCTCAGCATAAGCGCGGAACACTGCTTTGGTGCCGCTGGGGCGCCCCGGGGACGAAGCGCTCGCGCAGAGCTTGAGCGAGATCATCGAGAGCGGCTTGGAGTGCTGCGGAAGCCAAGCGAACGGGCTCCGATGCTTCGGGTCTCGAACCAAGCTCCGCGAAGCGAACCAGATGCGGCAGAGATAGCGCGAGGGACGAGCGGCCATGAGTGGCGTGGAAGTAATAAATGATGAGGAAGTATACGAAATCAACCCGCGCCGTAATGACGCTGACCGCGAGGTCATTCAGTAGAGGGCCGGAATCCTCGGTGGGAAGAGTGATGCGTGTCTCTACGGAGGCGTCTACCAGAATTGAGGTCCTGTGGGCGAGAGTTCGCAGCCGGGCGAGAGCAGGATAGAGCAGTACCGTCCAAGACACGCTGGCGGTTAGAAATGCAAAGCCTGTGAGCGCCTGCAGCGCCACCAGGAGGCGTAGCCAGTCCGGTTTCGGGAGCATATCTCCGAAACCCATCGTGGTAATTGCCTCGATAGAAAAGTAGAATGTCTTCAGGAGATCGTACCCTTTTGGGAACGGCCTTCCGTCGGTGAACTGGAATGAACCAGGGAATACTGCCCAGTAAATGAGCGCGAATCCAGTGGCTTGCAGGAGCGCCCAGGTAAAGATGACCAGCCCGAGAGAAAGCGGTCCCGCCAGTGGCAGCAAGGATCGGCTGCGACGAGAGAGATTGAAGATAGTTCGCCCGAGCTAGTCGCTCAGCGAGCCGGTTTCAGAAGGGTGAAAAAGGTCCCGGAAGATCTCGCGAATCGCCAACAGTACAATGCAGACACCCGCTCCGGCAGAGAACCACCGCCACACGTGAACGAGACCAGTTTCAGCAGCAAAAGTTTCGCCTGCCTTGGGGGGCGTCCAGCACGACGCGCTTAGGGCAGCATTTCTCCGCCTGTCAAATCGAGTACGGCGCCCGTAACGAAGCGTGAGTCATTGCTTGCGAGAAAGACATAAGACGGCGCAAGTTCGGCAGGCTGAGCCGGTCGACCAAGTTGGTTGCTCTTGCCGAATTGCTTAACGTGATCTGGGCTCATCGTGGATGGAATAAGCGGAGTCCAGACAGGTCCGGGCGCAACCGCGTTGACCCGGATGCCCTTCTTGATGCCTAACGCCGAGAGGGACTTGGTGAACGTAACGATCGCTCCTTTGGTACTGGCGTAAGCCAACAGTTTTGGGCTGGGCTGGTATGCCTGGACCGAAGTAGTGTTGATGATCGAAGTGCCTTTCGAAAAGTGGTCCCAGGCCGCGCGGCAGAGGTAAAACATTGCATAGATATTTGTTCGGAACGTGTAATCCCATTCTTCAGATGTGAGCTCGTCGAAATCCTCGTGCTCCATCTGGAACGCGGCATTGTTAACCAGAATGTCGAGGCCGCCTAATTCTTTTACTGTTCTGGAGATGACCTCCTGACAGTGCGCCTCGCTGCTTATGTCGCCGCGTATAGAGAGCACTTTCCGACCTTCCCGGCGCAGGAGAGACTCGGTTTCTCTGGCATCATCGTCCTCGGACAGGAATGCGAAGGACACGTCAGCCCCTTCGCGGGCGAAAGCTAATGCCACCGCCCGGCCTATTCCGCTGTCGCCGCCGGTGATGAGTGCCTTCCGGCCAACCAGCCTTCCGGCCCCTTTGTAAGACTCTTCGCCGTGGTCCGGCTTGGTCTTCATCTCCTGCTCTTGGCCCGGAGGGGACTGTTTTGGTTCTTCAAAGGGCGGTTTGGGAGCCTGTTCCCTGGGATCTTGCTTCTCTGTAGTCGTGGGCATCGCTTCTATCAGACTTCGTCCTTGCCTGTTCCGCATCATACGGAATTGTGCGGGCATTTTGATCTAGAAACGTCATCTTTCTTTCAGATTGCGCATCAAAGTCCTAGATGGCTTCTGAGCGTGTAAACGGCAAACTAAAGACTGCAGCGGAGGTTCGCGACGAGGTACGCTCGGCTGAGGAAGCCGGTCTTCGGTACGTTGTGCCGAAAGGGCCCGGGATAAAGAGAAGGCGGGCCGGGGCCGGGTTCGTTTATCTCGATTCCAATAATAGGCCGGTAAGAGATCCACAGATTCTGGCGAGGATTCGTTCTTTGGTCATCCCGCCAGCCTGGAGTTCGGTATGGATCTGTCCGTCGCCGAACGGACACATACAGGCCATCGGATGGGACGCGAAAGGAAGAAAGCAATACCGGTATCATCCGGAGTATCGGGCAGCTCGAGATCTTGCGAAGTTCGACCGGATGCGAGCGTTTGGCAAAGTTTTGCCCAGGATCCGCCGTATCGTCGGACGAGATCTCCGGTTGAGGGGAATGCCAAAGCGCAAAGTGCTGGCCGCCGTGGTGAAGCTGCTGGAGACGACGTTTATCCGAATCGGCAATGAAGAATATGCGGAAGAGAACGGTTCGTTTGGATTGACAACTCTTCGAAATCAGCACGTGGAGGTGCTGGGGGGCCTACTTAAGTTCCGATTTCGCGGCAAGAGCGGACAGCAGCACGAGATCAAGCTGGAAGACAAGCGCTTAGCGCGCATTGTGCGTCGCTGCAAAGACATTCCCGGCAGTTCGCTTTTCGAATACATCGACGAAGAGGGGAAGCCGCAATCCCTGGAATCAGGCGATGTGAACGAATATTTGCGTTCTATCACGCACGGGGAGTTCACGGCGAAAGATTTCCGGACTTGGGGCGGTACATGCCTGGCGGCTGAGTTCCTTCTCAAACAGCTACCTGAAATCGACTCTCCCACCAAGGCCGCGCTAGTGGAGGTGGTCAAGAACGTAGCTTGCAAGCTAGGAAATAAGCCGGCTACATGCCGCAAATACTATATTCATCCACTCATCCTCGAAACCTTTGAGGCCGGGACGCTGAGAAATTTTGCGGAGAAGTTCAAGGATAGCCGCAGCAACTATCTGAGTGAACAGTTAGTTTTATCCCTATTGAAGCCTGCCAAGGCAGCGCGCCAGCGAAAGGTAACGGTCAAGGTGAGCAGCAAGAGATTGATCCGTAGTATTGCTTCTTAGCTCGTTAGTCGATCACTTACAAGCTATATATGCGCCCTCGATGGGCGCCAATCAGAATCTGAAACAGGCGGTGGCCGATCAACTCGTGCAGCGAAAGCAATTCCTTGTTCGCGTTCACAACGGAGGCGACATCTTTCGCGTCAGCACCTGCCCCGCCTGCTTTCAAAGCGTCTGTTGCTTCTTTGATTATCGGATCGGAGATGACTTCCCCGGCCATCTCCCAAAGCGTAATAAAGCGATCGATCTGGGTGGGAAGGCTCACTGAAAAGACGCCATGCTGGCTGGTGGTGCGGGGCGGCTTGTAATCGAGATTAAAGGGACCGTTGTAATCATGGGTGCGCAGCAAAACGAGAACATTGAGCCAGTCGAGCGGATTCACGAGGCCGATCCCCATGTCGACATCGTGCTTCAATCTGTAACCGTCGTTGATGTCGAAGTGGAAGAGCTTCTTGCAGAGTAGCGCGCGCGCCAGGGCGGCCCGCGGCGCTCCGCCCCACATCAGTTCGTGCAGATATTCCGGGTTAAGTCCGACCATCTCCGGGTGGGTTAGCAAGCCGGAAGAAATAAATGCCAGCATGGCGTCTGAGGTAGGCAGCAAGATTTCCGCTTGAGGTTCGAACGGTTTCGCTTCCATGCAGTGCTTCAGCGGGGGGCGGCCATGTTCCTTTGCGATCTTGATGTCTGCTTCGCAAGCTGCGTTCACTCCTTCCGCGTACCAGTGCAGGGTCTGTGTCTCGTCGATCGCGCCTTGAATGTAATAGCCGAGCGACCCGGGCCAATATACGCAGAACTGTGCTCCCAGTTCATGCCCGATACCGACTGTGTTGGCCAGACGGCGGGCTGCATAGGCGCGCACATCGGGTGATTCGGCTGCAGGACCCGCTGCCCAGACGGCGTGGTAAAAAGTCTCCGTCGTGACCATTGAACACTTGAGCCCGAACTTGGCGAGAGTGCTCTTGATTCGAGCGACTATTTCGTCCTGCTTCGGCGTGAAGAGATCTTCGGTGCGTATGACGTCGGTGTCGTGTGTGCACCAGTAGCCCACGCCGATCTCGCTGTACTCCTCGATGACTCGCTCAAAGCTGATGGGTGGCCGGACGGGCGCGTGAAAGACCGCTTGTCCCTCATACGCGGGGGCCCACTGAGGTCCGGTGATGAAATATCGCCGTCGAACTTCAGGAGAATAGCCACCGCCACAGGCTTGCGTGAGGCGGTCGACGAGTGCGATCTGTTGGTCCTGCGGAATAGGGGCCATAAACGAGCACCATAATATCGCTGACAATCCTCACTTCCAGAGACGCTGCTGAAGGGCGATAAAACGGGCGATGATTTCCTCCTGGTCCGGGTGGGTTCCATTCTCGATCACGGGTTTGCCTGCTACGTAGACGTCTCGGATAGCGCTATGGGGTAGGGCAAAGACAATGTGCGTCAGAAGCGAAGCGCGGTCCACGCCGGCGATTGATGGGTGATCGAGATCGATGCTTATGAAGTCGGCGCTCTGAGCTGCAGCGAGGCTTTTAGCGCCGGCGAGCGTCGCGCACGCAAATAAATCGTGAGGTTCCAGCAGGGCTCGCTCCATAGTAAGCAGCCTGAGATGATATTCCAGTTCGCGGGCGTCTTCGAGAAGGTCTATCTGCACGTTGCTGTCAGATCCGAAACAAACGTTAGCGCCCTGTTCCATCCAGGCATGCGCCGGGGCGATGCCATCGCCCAGGTTGCGTTCCGTGGTCGGGCAGACGCAGATGTTGGCCTTCGATAGAAAGCGGATCTCTTCTGCAGTTGTATGAGTCGCGTGCACTGCTGTGAAATCGGCGCCGAGGATGCCGTGCTCTTCGAGCAATTCGACGGGGCGCAACCCGTATTCCGTCTCGCACGCCTCTATTTCGGCGGGCTGCTCAGCGACGTGCATGTGAAATGGCATCTTACGAGAGCGCGCGAAACGCACGGTCTCAAGGAGATAGGGCAGAGGCACTGCCCGCACGCTGTGCGGAGCGACTCCGACCCAAACGCGATCGGAAGAGAAACTATGTGCGAGTGCTTCGGTGTCCTTGATGAAAATACCGGCGTCTTTTGTGATGAAACGCGCTTGTGCCGGATGTAACTCTTTCTGCCATCCTGCTCGGTTGTAAGCAGTCCGTAGAAGAGCGATTCGCAATCCGGTATCGGATGCTGCACGAATTACTTGTACCGCCAGCAGGTTCGGATCTTCGTAGCGCGTTCCGTCTGGAGCGTTATGCAGGTAGTGAAACTCTCCCACTGTGGTGATTCCTGCGAGCAGCATTTCGAGAAACGCCATGCGGGAAACGTCATAGATGTCCTCCGGCGAGAGCTGGCAGGCCGTGTGATACATGGCTTCGCGCCAAGTCCAAAAACTGTCATGGGCAGCGCTGGTGCGATGCTCGGTGCGAGCTCGGATGGCTCTCTGAAAGGCGTGCGAATGGGCATTAACGAAACCCGGCAGAATTGCCCGGCGAGGTAATCGTTTTGCTTTCGCCAAGTCTGCCGGCTCCGATGAAAACCTTGGCGCCGTACCCTCAGCATTGACGAACACGGCTACACCGGATTCAAATTGGCCATCTCGATAGACGAAATCGGGAAGCCAGCCGCTCTCCAGTTCAGTCATTACGCGAGTAGACTAGTGATCCATTGATATACACGGATGAAGCCGGTTCGATACCTGTGAAGTAGGCGATTTCCCGATAATCGGCGCAATCATGGATTACGAAGTCGGCTTGCTTGCCCGATTCAAGTGAGCCGATCGAAGAGCCCCGTCCGAGGCTGTAAGCAGGATTTATGGTGGCCGCGGTAATTGCCTCGGCCGGCGTCATGCGCATCTGAGTCGATGCGAGAGAAAGTACGAAGGGCATTGAGGGCGTGGGAGACGATCCGGGATTGAAGTCTGTGGCGAGCACCAGGCCGAGTCCGTGTTCGATCATCTCCCGCGCCGGAGCGAATTGGTTCGAGCCGAGCGTGTAGACCGAAGCCGGAAGCAACACGGGCTGGACATCGGCAGCAGCGAGCGCTTCGATTCCAGCTCTATCGATTTGTTCCAAATGGTCGGCTGTCACGGCGCCCAGTTCAGCAGCAAGCTCAGCTGCTCCGGAACGCGACAGCTGGTCGGCATGAACGCGCAACCCGAGGTTTGCGTTACAGGCACTCTCTAGAATGCGTCTTGATGTTTCCAGGTCGAAGATCTTTGGCTCGCAGAATATATCGCAATATTCCGCCAGGCCGGCCCCGGCAACTCCGGGGATCATTTCATCGATCAGAAGAGCCGCATAGCCGGGAGGATCGCCGCGGAACTCGTCTGGTATTTCATGCGCACCCAGAAATGTAGGGACGATGCGCAAAGGGCCTTCCGCTCCGAGTCGTCGAATGACGCGCAGCATTTTCAGTTCGGAATCGAGCGAAAGCCCATAGCCGGATTTTGCTTCGATGGCAGTTGTTCCGTTACGCAGAAACATTCGCAAGCGCTGATTTGCGATCTCAAAGAGTTCATCTTCGGAAGCTGCCCGCGTCCGGCGCACGGTGGATCGAATACCGCCGCCAGCAGCCGCGATCTGTTCGTAAGTCGCTCCGCCCGCCCGCTGCTCGTATTCGTCCAAACGAGTCCCAGCGAATACCGGATGGGTGTGAGCATCGACGAAGCCGGGGAGAACGACGCGTCCACCTGCATCGACAACGGTGTCGCGAGCAGTAATCAGCTTCTCGATGCTCACACGCGAATCCACGCCCTCAATCTGTCCGCCGCGAATCAGCATCGCACCATCGCGGATGATCGAGAGGTTTTTCATCTCTTCGTGAATACGCGGACGTTTGGGGCCGGCAAGCGTGACGAGCTGGCCACAGCCTATGACGGCAAGCGACATTCAGGGCTGCATCGGCAACTTGATCGCTTGGCGCCGGGCGACCTCGATCGCTTCTGAATACCCGGCATCAGCGTGGCGGATTATGCCCATTCCGGGATCGGATGTCAGAACCCGTTCCAAACGGCGATCGCTTTCTTTCGAGCCATCCGCCACAACTACCATCCCGGCATGCTGCGAATAGCCGATGCCGACGCCACCTCCGTTATGCAACGACACCCAGGAAGCACCAGCGGCCGTATTGACGAGAGCGTTCAGCAATGGCCAATCCGCAATCGCGTCGGAGCCATCCTGCATGAATTCTGTTTCGCGAAAGGGCGAAGCCACAGAGCCGGTGTCGAGATGATCGCGGCCAATCACGATCGGCGCCTTCAGCTCTCCGGAGCGCACCAGGGCATTGATTGCGAGACCAAATCTGGCGCGCTCGCCATAGCCTAGCCAGCAGATTCTTGCGGGAAGCCCTTGAAAAGCAACTCGCTTTTGGGCTAGTTGTATCCAGCGAATCAGCTGAAGATTGTCAGGGAAAAGTTCTGCGATCAGCTCGTCAGTCCGATAGATGTCCGCCGGATCGCCCGAGAGCGCGACCCATCGAAAAGGGCCACGGCCTTCGCAGAACATTGGCCGAATGTACTCCGGGACGAAGCCGGGGATTTTGAAAGCATCCTTTGCTCCTCCTTCGGCCGCGTTCTGCCGGATGTTGTTCCCGTAGTCGAACACAACCGCACCCGCCCGCTTGAGAGCTAACATGCCCTCCACGTGACGAGCCATGGCGGCGAGAGAGCGCCGGACGTACTCTTCCGGTTCCTTCTCGCGTAAACGCGCCGCTTCGGCGGGGCTAATTCCATTGGGCATATAGCCGTTCAGTGGGTCGTGAGCACTCGTCTGATCCGTGACGATATCAGGGATCACATTTCGCTGAACCAGTTCGGGAATCACATCTGCACAATTTCCCACGAGTCCGACGGACACGGCTTCGCCAGTGTGACGCGCCTTGTCGAGCAGTTGCAAGGCTTCGTCCAAGGTGTCGACGATGCGATCGCAATAGCCGGTGCGGATGCGCTTCTCTATACGGGTACGTTCGACGTCGATGCCGAGGAAACATGCTCCGTTCATGGTGGCTGCGAGGGGCTGCGCACCCCCCATTCCTCCCATTCCACCGGAAACGATCAGCTTGCTTTGCAGAGAGCCGCCGAAGTGCTTGCGACCGGCCGCGGCAAAGGTCTCATAGGTACCCTGCACGATGCCCTGGCTACCGATGTAAATCCAGGAACCTGCCGTCATCTGGCCATACATCGTGAGGCCGAGCTTTTCCAAACGGTGGAAACAATCCCAGTTCGACCAATGTCCGACTAGATTGGAATTTGCGATCAGGACCCGCGGGGCTTCTGCTTGCGTGCGGAAGATGCCTACCGGTTTGCCTGACTGAATCAGAAGCGTCTCTTCATTTTCGAGGCTCTGGAGTGAGCGGACTATAGCATCGAAGCAATCCCAGCCTCGGGCGGCACGGCCCGTACCGCCATACACGACGAGTTCATCTGGATTTTCCGCAACCTCCGGGTCGAGGTTGTTCATGAGCATCCGTAGGGCGGCTTCCTGATGCCAGCCCTTGCAGGTGAGCTTCGTTCCCCGAGCCGCTCGGATGGTGGTCGTAGCGCCTCCGGTCATCGGGTCAAATCAGCGGACAAAAGTAACGGAATGTAGGTAGAATACCGCATGAGGAATGTTCATGATTTGCTTTCACAGTAACTTAGCATTCGGATTGATTGGCATTGCTTTCGCCACGCTGCCGGTATCGGCGCGGCCTATCCAAGCCTCGGGCGAAGCTACCAATAGCTCGGCTCCTTCACCGCAAGTTCAGCGGATCGCGCAAGATGTTTACAAACAGATTGTGACACTTCCGCAATATGGTGTTTTCGATGATATACATTTCGCGCTGAAGGGCAACAGCACCGTTATTCTCCGAGGCCAAGCCTCGCGACCGACTCTAAAATCCGGCTGCGAGAACGTAGTCAAAAGAGTCGAAGGCGTCAAACAGGTTGTCAACGAGATAGAGGTATTGCCGGTGTCGCAGAATGACGACCGTATTCGTGCTGTGACTTACGCGAGGATCTATGGGCATGGATGGCTGCAGAGATATACCAACAATCGAGGCGGAGGGCGCTATATCTCGCCCATGCGCGCCGTAACTGGAATCACGAATGACCCACCGATTGGCTGGCATGCGATCCACATTATTGTGAAGAACGGGAACATTCGGCTGGTGGGTGTGGTGGATACATCGGGAGATCTGGCGATCGCGGAAATGCAGGCCAGGTCGGTCCCGGGAGCGTTCACGGTGGACAACGATCTGATCGTTGCTAAACCAGAGAACAAGAAATAGCTTGCTGCGAAGCTATTGAACGGGTCACTCTTCATCCCGGCCGAGGCGCCGGGTTCTAACTTGAGCCCAAGAGGTAGAGCGTGCGTTTCGACAGGCTTGAACTTCACCCGGTTGAATCCGCCCTGCGAGACGCTCATGCGGTTTCGCGGAAGCCCGAATGCCCCAGCAGAGAGGGTCTCGCTCATCAAGAACTAGCGAGCTCTCGGCGGTAACGAAGGCGGCCCCCTTGATATGTGGATGGATCAGGTCGCCGGTAACCGTGATCGAACCTTCGAAGAGGCTGCCCGTTATGCTCTCCTGCATCCAGATCTCACCTTCACGCAGTTTGCCCGCGGCGTGAAGACAGGCAAGCTTCGCGCTTGTTCCCGTGCCACAGGGCGAACGATCGTAGCTCTTTCCGGGACATAACACGAAGTTCCTGCTGTGAGCGCCGGCTATCGTAGGCGGGCCGGAAAGTTCGATGTGGTCGATCTCGGCGCCTCCTTCACCAGTAATACCGGCCGCGGTCAAGGTCTGGCGAATCGCCCAGGTGTAACTAGTAAGCGTTTCAAGGTTCGTTAAGATCAGCGGGACGGGAGAGTCCTCTGTCAGAAAGAACCAATTGCCTCCCCACGCGACGTCGCCTGTCACCGTGCCAAACACTGGTACTTCGACCCGCACGGCGGACGCAAACCGGTAACTTGGAACATTACTGACAGTAACTTCGCCATTGCCGTGAAGTCGAGCTTCAACAACTCCGACCGGAGTCTCCACTCGGTGCAGGCCTGGCTGTATCTTGCCTAAATGACTTAGTGTGACCACCAGACCGATCGTGCCGTGTCCACACATGCCGATGTAGCCAACATTGTTGAAGAAGATAACTCCCGCGGAACACGAACGATCTACCGGCTCGCAGAGCAGCGCGCCCACTATCGCATCCGAACCACGCGGCTCGTTGACGATGGCGGAACGAAAATGGTCATAGCCGCTGCGGAACAAATGCAAGCGTTCACTGAGTGGTCCTTCCCCGAGTAAAGGCCCTCCGGAGACTACGACCCGAGTCGGTTCGCCCGCGGTATGGGAATCGATGACGTGAATCGTTTTGGTTGCGGCCAAGCCATAGAATACGCTAATGGCAGTGGCTTCGCGTTGCTTCGATGCAGCGGTCGTTGGCGCGGGAATTGTAGGCACTGCCTGCGCCCGGGAACTTGCGGGAAATGGCCTAACGGTGGCGATCTGCGAGGCAAGCGATCACGTCGGCGGCGGAGCAACGGCAGCCGGCATGGGACACCTCGCCGTCATGGACGACTCCGAGCCGCAATTTGCGCTAACGAGCTTCTCGCAGCGATTGTGGAGAGAATTGGCGGACGAGTTGCCTGCAGATGTCGAGTATTTGCAGTGCGGATCTCTCTGGGTCGCTGCCGATGCCGAGGAATTCGCAGAGGTGCAGCGCAAATTTCGCTTTTATCGCGCCCGCGGGATAGCGGTTGAGGTTTTGGATTCGCTGCAATTGGCCGAAGCAGAACCGAATCTGAGGGCCGGACTGGTTGGCGCGCTCTTGATGGTGGGGGACGGAGTCTGTTATCCGCCATGCGCTGCCCGATTCTTTGTCGAGCGGACCATAGCGAGTGGCGGAAACCTGTTTCTGAATAGCCCTGTGACACGGGTGTCCGATTCGGGCGTAAAAATGGAGAGCGGTGAAGAGCTAGCGGCGGGAACTGTGGTTCTCGCGACGGGCGCAACTGTCGAGAAACTTGTTCCCGGTATAGACGTTCGCCCGAGGAAGGGACATCTCCTCATCACAGACCGGTATCGCGGACTTCTGCGCCATCAGTTGATCGAGCTTGGTTATTTGAAGAGCGCGCATTCGACGATGACGGATTCCGTTGCTTTCAACGCGCAGCCGCGAGTAACCGGTCAGATTCTGATTGGCTCGTCGCGACAGTATGGTGTAACCGACCCGAACGTGGAGCCGCACGTAATGAGGCGGATGCTGCAACGGGCGCAGCAGTACATGCCGGCGCTACGGGACCTATCGGCCATCCGCACCTGGACCGGTTTTAGAGCCGCGACTCCTGACAAGCTGCCGCTGATTGGCCTTTGTCCCGGGTATAAACACGTCTACCTCGCGACAGGACATGAGGGATTGGGCATTTCGACCTCCCTCGGCACGGCACGGCTGCTGGCCGATGAGATTCTCGGCCGAGATTCGGAGATAACGCGCGCTCCGTACGACCCGGAGAGGAGTTTCGCGTTGCATGCCTGAGGACGTTTCGATTCGCGTCAATGGCCGGAATGTACGCGTGCCTTCGCCAGCGAGTGTCGCAGCCGCGATCCTGCTCACAGGTGATTGGAGTTTCCGCCGGTCCGTGAGCGGTGAACCGAGAGCTCCGCTATGTGGGATGGGAACCTGTTTCGAGTGCCGCGCGACCGTCAACGGGCAGCGAAATCGCCGCACCTGTCAGATTGCGGTGGAGAACGGAATGACTATAGAGACCGGCTGAGATGGAGGGCCGGAGCCAGCGGTTATACGCGGATGTGGTGGTCGTCGGGGCCGGTCCGGCGGGCATGGCTGCGGCCGTGCGCGCTTCGAAAAATGGCGCGCGAGTTACGGTTGTCGATGATAACGCCGGCCCGGGGGGTCAAATCTGGCGCACCGGGAGTAATAAGCCGCGAGACTCGCAATCGGCCGAGTGGTTCCGCCGTGTCCGGGAATCTTGCGTGCAACTGCTCACGGGTGCTCAAGTGATTTCGAGGGGCGAATCCCGGTGCAGTCTGCTAGTCGAATCTTGTGACGAGGTACGGGAGCTGCACTTTGGACGAGTCATACTGGCCACCGGGTCACGTGAGCTCTTCCTGCCATTTCCCGGTTGGACGTTGCCGGGAATCATGGGAGCAGGAGGTTTGCAGGCGCTGGCGAAATCCGGTTTGCCGGTTGCCGGGAAGCGAATAGCTGTGGGCGGCAGCGGGCCACTGCTTTTGGCAGTGGCAGCTCATCTAAAGAAACGCGGCGCGAAGATAATCTTGATCGCGGAGCAGGCCGGACGCGGCACCATGGCGAAGTTTGCCTGGAAACTGGTGCAACACCCATGGAAGATGAGCCAGGGCGCTAGCTTACGGCTCTCGCTCGGGCGAGTGCCATATAAGTTCGGCTGCTGGATCGAGGCCGCGAGCGGCACTTCGCGAGTAGAGGGACTGCAGATTCGTCAAGGCGCTCGGCGCTGGAAAATTGAGTGCGATTATGCCGCGATTGGTTACGGCCTTTGTCCTAATATGGAACTCGCGGTGCTGCTCGGCTGCGAGATAGCGAACGAAGGCGTCAAAGTTGACGACTGGCAACAGACGTCGAATCCGGAGATACTCTGTGCAGGCGAACTGACGGGAATCGGCGGCGTGGATCTGGCGCTCGTCGAAGGCGAGATTGCCGGGTTTGTTGCGAGTGGACGTCGCGATGAGGCGAGTCGCTTATTCAAGAAGCGCCGATCAGCGCGCCGTTTTGCAGGCTTGCTCAATGAGACCTTTGCGCTTCGCACGGAGCTGAAGATGCTGCCGTCGGCCGATACACTTGTATGCCGTTGCGAGGATGTGTCGTATGAAAAGCTGCTCAAGTTCCCTTCTTTTCGCGCTGCGAAGCTGCACACACGCTGTGGGATGGGGCCCTGCCAGGGGCGCGTTTGCGGACCGGCGACCCAATTTTTGCTAAATTGGCGGGATACATCGGTGCGACCACCGATTTTAGCTGCGAGGGTCGGCAGTCTCACACAGGCAGGAGAGGAGCAACAACAGACCAACTCCCGCCGTATATAGCGCGAAATCTTCTCCTGCTATACTTCTGCAAATCTATGTGGAAGACCATACCTGTTGCTGTGTTCAGTGCGGCGTTGCTGTCCGCGCAATCTCCTGGGATTACAGGAGTATGGAAAGCGGACTTACAGAAAAACAAAATTACCGGACCTCCCGGGCCGCCTCCCAGCAATTACTTGGTAGTTATTGAGCAGAAGACGGCCATCTTCAACCAGCGCACAAAGGAGACGGCACCGCAGATCATTGAGACAACAGGAGTTTGGGGTGAGCACGGCGAGCAGCGTTCCGTCCTCACGGTTTTCAATAACAACAAGCCGATCGTGCGACCCTATCAAGGCATCCCCACGCGACTTACCGCTTCTTCGGAAGGCGACACACTAACGGTTACTGGCGAGGTCGCCGGACGGCAAGACACCTTCAAGCGGACGTACAAGTTGTCGCCGGACGGCAAGGCGCTTACAGTCGATATCGAAAACAGCCACGACGGCAGGCAGATGCAAAGCCACCTGGAGCTGATCAAGCAGCCGGATGCGGCGGGCGAACCTCTTCGCAAACAAGAAGAACTTGCCGGAGCGCACTTCAAGAATGTGAAGACTGCGTCGCTGAAGGATTTGCCGGCGTCCGAGTTCATCAACAACATGCGATATTTCGCGTGGTCACTGAATCGGGACTGCGAGTTCTGCCACGTTGCTCACAAGTTCGACTCAGACGATAAGGAAGAGAAGCGAACCGCGCGCAAGATGATCGATATGGCAGCTTCGATCGATCAGAATAACTTCGAAGGGCACCCGGAAGTCCGTTGTTTCACCTGCCATGAAGGTCACGCCCACCCGCTCTCGCACCCGCAGTTTCCGGAAGAAGCCGCTGCTGAAAAAGCGCGAATTGAGGCCGCGCCTGCAGATAGAAAAGCTGGTGGACCGCCACCGGGTGGAGAAGGCCGTCCTAAATAAACGACGAAGCGTCAAACGGCTCGCAACAGCACGTAGAGAGAGGCAATCAACCCAATCACTGCAGCGAGCAGCAAACTGTGTTTGAACGCAAAGCGGAAAAGCCTCGCCTGATCGGCTGTGTTCATATTGGTCGCTGCCGCAGCCACGGCTATGGTTTGCAGGCTGATCATTTTCCCCATGACACCTCCAACGGAGTTGTTGGCCGCCATCAAAATCGGATCAAGGTTGAGCCGCTGTGCGGTGATTACTTGCAGGCTGCCGAACAAGGCATTTGAAGAAGTATCTGATCCGGTGAGGAACACGCCCAACCAGCCAAGAAGAGCGCCGAAGAAGGGAAAGAGAACTCCGGTGTGAGCGACCGCCAAGCCCAATGTTCCGGTCGCGCCGCAGTAGTTCATCAGAAAAGCCATCGCGAGGACGCTGCAAGTGGTCAATACGGGCAGCGCGAGTTGGCGAGCCACAGAGATGACGATGCCGATATATCTTGCCGGGCTTAGGCGAAGAAAGAAGCACGATAGCAGCGTGGCTAGAAAGCAAGCCGATCCCGACGCTGAAAGCGTGTTGAAGTTATACATCGCCGCGTAGGGTGCCACCACCGGAACAACCGGAGGAGTTCGCATCACGTGATTATGAAGAGCCGGCCAGCCGAACGTCCATGTTCCGGCACTCAAGATGTGCTGTATGGGTTTTATGCCCCACAAAAGCACAAACAGCACAAGGAAGACATACGGAAGCCACGCCAGTACAGTGGCTCCCGCCGAGTAGGACGGCGGCTTTTCCGTGCTTTCCCGCAGCAGTGTTTCGGACGGAATGCCAGGTTCGCCTGCGAACATCGCGCTGATGCCGGGAGAGGAAGTGTGGCGCCTGAATCGAAGAAACAGAACCAGCGCCGTGACACTAAGTAGGGAACTGAGAATATCGGTCAGCTGCGCATTGAAGAAATTCGAAACCACGAACTGGACTGTCGCAAAGATCAATCCATAGAAAAGCGTTGCTCGCAAAATGCCTGATAACGCCGAGACTCCGCCGCTGGCGAATATCAAATAAGCCGGAAGGAGCAACGATACAGGGGATGAGAGACGCCCTGCGTCTGCTGCCAGTCTGTCGAAGGGTAATCCGGTAATCGCGGCGAGTGTCGTGAGCGGAATGCCGATTGAGCCGAACACGACCGGGGCGGTATTCGCCAACATGCAGACCGCCGATGCCTTCCACGGTGAGAATCCAAGACCGGTTAACATTGCGGCCGCTACGGCCACAGGTGTTCCAAAGCCGGCCGCGCCTTCGAGAAAAGCTCCGAAACCAAAGCCGATTACCAGGGCCTGCAGCCGCGAGTCGGGTGTCAGGGATGCGACGGAATCCTTGATGATCTCGAAGCGGCCGGTGTCGACAACCATTCGATACAGCACGATGGCCCAAAGAACGATCCAGCAGATGGGGAACAGTCCAAAAGCAGCTCCGTATGCCGCGGCACTCATCGCAGGCGCAACAGGCATGCGATATGCCGCGGTCGAGATCAGAATTGTCACGCCTAACCCGCACAAACCCGCGAACCAAGCCGGCTTACGCCTGACGCCGAGCAAATAAAGCAGCGTGAAGACCGGAATGGCCGCAATGAGAGTCGAGGATCCTAAACCGAGACCCAGAATCCGATAGGATTGGGACCACAGCTGCAGGTTGGTCACGAATGAGGCCATCCGGGCCTCACTGGAGCGAGCGTCACAGCCCCGTGTCCCGAGCCGCGAGAGATGATAGAAGCGATGCGATTACGAATTGGCTGCGAAATCAGAATCCCTACCTTGCCGCTTGCTCTATTGGCTGTTTGTGGTTCCACGCTCTTGTTAGGCTACCCTGCTGTACCCGCGCAGGGCGGCCAGCACTCACCTGTCGGACCACTGGAAGAAACAGGATTTCAATCGATCTTCGATGGGAAGTCATTGCAGGGATGGGACTGCGATCCCGATTTCTGGCGTGTTGAAGACGGAGCCATTATCGGTCAATCCACGCTGACGCATCAGCCAAAGCAGAATACATTCTGTATCTGGAAGGGCGGTGAACCCGCGAATTTCGAATTGGAACTGCAGTATCGCTTGACCGGCGTGAAAGATGGCAACAGCGGTATCCAGTACCGCAGCGTCGAGCTTCCGGAAGTCGCGAAATGGGTGATGAAAGGCTACCAAGCCGACATCGATCTCAAGCAGCAATTTACAGGCCAGATATACGAGGAGCGGAATCGGGGTTTCTTGGCACTCCGAGGGCAGATCTCGATGGTTCCGGACGGGAAGAAGGCGGGTTCCATCGGCTCCGTGGGCGACAATGCGCAATTGAAAGGTCTGATTAACGATGGCGGGTGGAACGATCTCCACATCATTGCGCGCGACAACATTCTGATCCAACTGATCAACGGTCACGTGATGAGTGTTCTGCTTGACGACGATACCGCGAACCGAAAAATGCAGGGCGAAATCGGCATTCAACTGCATCGGCTCCCCGGCTGCGAGATGAAGATGGAAACACGCAAGATCCGCCTCAAGAAACTATAGGCACTGCGAGCACTTGTTTTTGACCAAGATCCGCGTTGGTTTTTTCGTGCTTGCTGCTTCCGCGTGCGGCCTCGCGCTTGGAGCGGATTGGGCCACCTGGCGGTTCGATCCTGAGCGAACGGGTTGGCAGCGAGACGAGCGAGTTCTGAACACCAGGACAGTCAGGAGGCTTGTGCTCCTCTGGAAGCGAAAGCTCAGCGATCGGCCAAATGGCGTCGCAGATCCTCTGATCCTGGGCCCGATTATCACTCATCGGGGGATTAAGGAACTCGTCCTCGCCAAAACCAGTTCCGACAATGTTTACGCCATTGATGCCGATCTGAACAGAGTCTTCTGGAGTCGGAGTCTCACAAAGCAGCCATCCATTCCGGATTCATCGTGTAGCAGCGATTCGCGCGTGACGCCTTCGATGGCTCCCTCCGTGATCAGGCCGAAAACCGCCGTCGGCTACGAAGACGATTTCTCGGACGGCAACAAACCGCTGTACGTTATATCTACAGACGGCAGTCTGCACGCGTTCCGTCTCCGCACGGGCGAGGATTTTGCGCCGCCGTTGAGGCTGTTCCCCGACAGTGCGAGGCCGACGAGCATGGACGTCGCCGACGACTATCTGTATATTGCAACGGCGAGTATATGTGGCGGAGTTCCGGATCGACTTTGGACTGTGGGGCTAAAGAACGGCGGAAGGGCAACCGGCTTTTCTGCACAGCAACAGCTAATAAAGGAATATGATCGTGACATCGTTGGTGACACGGACGCCGGTTCTTTCAAGGCTCGCACGGCTTTCGGATGGCAGGGCCAAGAGTTGATGGTCGGAATCACTGGCGCGGGCGAATTGGCTTTTCGAGATGCCAAATCGCAGCCGATCATTTTTGGGCTGCCGAGTTCCGGGAATTCCCCAACTCTTGCGACCGGGAAAGATGCCGCAGGTAACCGGTGGGTCTATGCCAATCTTCAAAACAGCATCAAAGCTTTTCGTCTGACGCAACGGCAAACGCAACTTGAGCTTGAGCAAGGCTGGACATCATCCGGCTTAAACGCGCCGGGTCCTCCAGTCCTAGCGAACGGTATCCTGTATTTTCTTTCAAGCGCAGGGGCTACTGTATCGAGTCATCTGGTCCTACACGCGGTTGACGCATTAGAAGGAAGAGAACTATATAACAGCGGCGAAAGCATCTGTTCCAACTCGTCTTCCAAGAACCTGGCGATTGCCAACGGCCATATCTCTTTCAGCGCGACTGACGGTTGGCTTTACTGCTTCGCTATTCCGTTTCAACAGTGAGGCGGTGAGGTGACTTTCGAGTGCGGAGATAATAAGGGTCAGAGCTGTATGCCTCTTCTATCGATCAGGATTCGGAATTCTCTACGTGCGACCACCGTTTTGGCGCCTTTGACTCTTCTCACGACAGTGGCGGCTTACGCGGACCTGCCGCCTGGTCCCGGTAGAGCCGCGACGATTCGAGTCTGCGGCAGGTGTCACTCGCCTGAACGAGCTGCTTCTCTTCACCAAAGCCATTACGGGTGGGAAGAAACCATCACAAAGATGGTGAAGCTGGGCGCGCAGGGTTCGGACGACGAATTCGAAGCCATTCTGGAATATCTTTCGAAGAACTTTGCCCGCGAGGCCCCTGGGCCCCTCAATATCAATAAAGCGACAGCTGTGGATTTAGAGGCCGGACTGCTGCTGAGAAGATCTCAGGCGATAGAGGTTGTGCAATACCGTGCGGAGAATGGGGATTTCAAATCGCTAGACGACCTGAAGAAAATTCCGGGCATCGACTTTCAGAAGATCGAAGCGCGAAAAGCCCGCATAGTATTTTGAGATTCACATCCGCCATGTATAAATTTCGGCTGGCAGCCCTGTTGGCTGCACTTACAAGCGTCATCCTTTTTGCTGCCGACTGGCCGATGCGAAGCGGCGGTCCGCAGCGTAATGGCTGGGCCAAGTCCGAGAGCCGCATCAGCAAAAGCAACGTCGCTTCTCTGCAGCTGCTGTACAAATATCAGGCCGGGAGTCTGGCCGGGGCGCAGGATGCTCTGACCTCGCCCATCATCAACGGCAATCTCATCACGTACCGTGGCTTCAAAGAAATGCTGATCTTCAGCGCACGATCGGACAAAGTCTTTTCCGTCGACGCAGATCTCAACAAGCTCCTCTGGCAATCAGATTTCGAGTACCGTTCGGGGAAACCGCGGCGAGAATCCGGCACCGCCACCTGTCCAGGCGGCCTGACGTCTCCCGTGCTGATGGCCGGCAGCAGTTCGGCCCCTATGCATTTCGCAGCGATGGCAAGCCAAATACCTGCGGTCGCTGCCGCAACACCTGGTGCGAGAGTCAGACTTCGGCCTTCGCCATATTTCCCTCCGCTGTCGCAAAGCGTGTATCCGCTGCGGCCGAACACTCTGAGTGAACTTGCTGCGCTTTACACCGTCAGCGCTGACGGAGATCTGCATGTAGTGAACAGCTCCACTGGCGGCGAACTGATAGCTCCTTTCCGCTTCCTGCCGCCGAATGCAAAAGTCACGAGCATGAATATTCGTAACAATGTTGTCTACGCAACAACTGCCAACAATTGCGACGGCTATTTGAACGCGCTATATGCTGTCGATCTCTTAAGCAGCGATCGGAAGGTCTCAGCATTCACAGTTCGCTTCGGCAGTTTCGCCGGCTCGGACGGAACGGCTGTCGGTAACGACGGCACCGTTTACGTGCAGGCTGCTTATGGAGAAGGCGATTCCATGGGCAACTACCACGAAGCGGTCCTGGCATTGACCCCGAAAGATTTGAAGGTCAAGGATTACTTCATTCTGCCTGGCAAATGGGTTAACGACGCGAACCTGGCAGCGCCCGGCGTGACGCCCATGGTGTTTTCCTGGAAGCGACGAGAATACCTGGCGGCGGCGGATAAGGATGGCCGCTTGTACTTGCTCGATAGTAAATCGCTTGGCGGAGCGGATCACCATAAACCGCTCTTTCAAAGCGATCGCATTGCAAGCCGCTCCAAGAATTACGACGGCAACGGTTTCCGCGGCGCGTTCTCAACTTGGAACGATGTCGATACGCAGAATCGCTGGGTCTACGTGCCCGTATCAGGGCCTCTGGATAGGTCTGCGAAATTGCCCATGACTGGCTCGCCTCCTGAAACCGGAAGCGTTGTCGCCTTCAAAATCGACGGACAGAAAGAACAGCCGGAGTTGCAGCCTCTCTGGGTTTCTCCTGAGATTCCTTCACCTGCTCCTGCAGTTATCGCTAACGGCCTTGTATTCGTGCTTTCGACCGGCGAATCACCCCGCGTGGCGAAAAAAAACGGCCAGCCCTATACTGACGCTGAACGCGAAGCCATGGCGGGCCATGCCGTTCTCCACGCGCTTGATGCCTTGACCGGGCAGCAACTCTATTCGAGCGGCAATGCGGTTCCTACTTTTTCTCACGCCGGCGGCCTGGCGGTCGCCAATGGGCGCGTCTATTTCGCGGCCCACGGCAATGCGGTTTACTGCTTTGGATTTCCGAAGAATGAGCCGCAATTAGCCGAACAATGATAAGGATTCCAAAACAACTAGTGATGCGAATTTTGTGTTGCCTTGCAGCTGTAGTAATTTGTGCGTTCGGCCAGAATGCCGAGTGGCCCACCGACGGCGGTAACGCCAAACGAACCGGCTGGCAGAAAGACGAGCATATTCTCACCCCTGAGAACGTCAGAAATTTGAAGATCCTGTGGAAGCTGCATCTGAATAATGAGCCGCGGGAGATGCACTCGCTATTTCCTCCGCTTATCGTTCCGCATGTGCCGACAGCAGGCGGACCGAAAGAAATCGCTATTGAGGCGGGCATCTCCGACAATCTGTACGCAATCGATGTAAAGGCCGGAGAAGTTCTTTGGCAAAAACATTTCGATTTCGTGCCTGTCAAGGAAGGCCGCGGTCTGGAGGCAGGGGATCCTCTCTGTCCAGGCGGGCAGACCGCGACACCGATCATCGGGCCGCCGACAGCCTCGGGTAATCGCATCGTTTATGCGATGGGAAGTGATGGAAGACTCCATTCCATCAATGTCGCCGATGGTGTTGAGACCGAGCCACCAGTCAAGTTCGGTTTTGTGAATGGGAAATCATACGCGCTCAACATGTGGAAAAGCATCATCTTCACTACGACGTCGCAGAGCTGCAACGGCAACCCGAACCAAATGTGGGCAATCGATATGAACGACCCATCGAAAAAAGTCATGACTTTCAATCCGCGCAGTGGAGGAATGTGGGGCAGGGAAGGTGCGGCGATCGATTCGACGGGCGCTGCCTGGGCGCCGACCGGGGATGGCGTCTACGATCCTGAAAATCGGGTTTTCGGCAACGGCTTGGTTGCTGCGAGGGTTGAAGATAAGCAGCTTCAGCTAGTCGACTGGTTTGAGCCGGTCAATTGGGCGTGGCTCAGTAAACGTGACCTGGACATGCAGGTTACTCCGGCCATCTTTGATTACAACGGACGCGAACTCCTGGTTACAGGTAGCAAGGAGTGCCGTGTCTATTTGCTTGATACGAAAGCCGCCGGAGGGGAAGATCATCAGACTCCTCTCACCCAAACTCCGCTGATGTGCAACGAGGAAGTGAACTTCGCATCGGCTGGTATCTGGGGGTCGATGGCAACGTGGACGGATGCGGCGGGAACACGCTGGATTCTCACGCCTTTCTGGGGGCCCGTGCATCGCAATTTCAAAGTTCCCGTTTCGTACGGCCCGGTTGAACATGGGGCGATTGTTGCCTTCAAACTAGAGGAGAAAAACGGCTCGTTCGAACTCGTCCCTGCCTGGATGTCGCGTGATATGAATCGCGCCGAGCCTCCCGTCGTCGCTAACGGAGTGGTGTTTGCTTACGGTAACGGCGAAAACACCGAGCAAGCCTATCCGGAACGCGGTCTCTACGACTACAGTCCTGAACGTATCAGGAATTCTACACACGTCGTTTTGTATGCTCTAGATGCTCAAACCGGCAAAGAACTCTATTCGAGCGGCGACCAAATCAAATCGTTCAATCACTTCAGCGGCCTTTCCGTCGCCAATGGTCGTGTTTACATCGGTACCTTCGACAGCATTCTCTATTGTTTTGGTCTTCCAGGCGAGTGATGTCTGGCGCCCCGGCGGGTTTGCGTAAAGCGAAAGCAAATCGATTCCATCGCGGTCCTGCGAGAAGAAAGCTCGGATCTTGATCTAAAAGGGTTCGTTCACGTGCACGGTTATTGTTCTACGTGTGATATGCTGAAACCGCTGCAATGGACGCCGACCTGCACCCTGTACGGAGCTGAGCTTAGTTTCCTGCACTTGTGAAACGCTGCGAGTGCCGGATGACCGAGTTGATGAGACTGCGAGTGAACAGGCCATAGCGGCTGCCATTCGCGAGCCCTATACTCGACGGGTCATGGAGGCTATAGGCGGTGTTCAGGCTTGACGCTGACAAGAAAGTTCATTTCTGCGACGGCGTAACGCGTCGTGATTTTCTCCACGCGGGGTCACTGGGTCTTTTAGGCCTGACGCTGCCGGAGTTCTTGACCTTTAAAGCTGCCGGAGCGGTTGATCCCAAGAAAGATGTGAACTGCATCCAGTTGATGCTGGTGGGCGGCCCCAGTCAACTCGACACGTGGGATATGAAGCCGGATGCGCCGGCCTCGATCCGCGGCCCTTACAAACCCATCAAGACCAACGTCCCGGGTATAGAAATCTCCGAAATATTCCCACGCATGGCGAAGCACGCCGATAAGTTCGCCCTGCTGCGCTCTATGTACCACACGGCGGCGGCCGTGCACGACACCGGTTGCCAGATGATGCAAACCGGGAGGTTGTTCCAGGGTGGTCTGGAGTCGCCGAACTACGGATCGGTTCTGAGGTTTGAGAAAGGACCGCGTGGCGACATGCCGCCGAACGTTCTCATTCCTTACATGATCGGGCAACTCGGCGGCAATCTGCCCCACGGCGATACAGCGGGATTCTTGGGAAAGGGCTACGATCCATTCGTACTGAATGCCAATCCCGCCGAGGCGAATTTCAAAGTCCCGGATATGCTGCCGCCGGATTACATATCTGCCGTGCGTGTGGACCGCCGGCGGGATTGGCGGCAGGTGATCGACCAGTCGGTGAAGTACTTCGAGGAATCCAATCAGGACGCCAAGTTGATGGATTCGACTTTTGACCAGGCGTACACGTTGATGACGTCCGCCAAAGCACGCGAGGCCTTCGAACTTAATCAAGAGACGGAGGACATGCGCAAGCGCTACGGACTCAACCGCTTTGGTCAGGGATGTTTACTGGCGCGGCGACTCGTGGAGCGGGGCGTGCGCTTCGTGACCGTCAACATGTTTGAGACGGTGTTCAACGACATCACCTGGGACATTCATGGCTCCGCACCTTTCAGTCCGATCAGCTGCTACAGCGATCTTGTGGGCCCAATGTTCGACAATGCGTACAGCTCGCTGCTTGAGGATTTGAGTCGAAGCGGATTGCTCGATAGCACCCTGGTGCTGGCCACAGGCGAATTTGGCCGCACGCCGCGCATCAATCCCGCAGGAGGCCGGGACCATTGGCCGCAGTGCTGGACAGTTGTAATGGCGGGTGGCGGAGTGAAAGGTGGTCAGGTGGTAGGCTCCTCAGACTCTATCGCCAGCGCGCCGAAAGACCGTCCCGTGATGCCGGGTCATGTGGCGGCGACGGTGTATAAATGTTTGGGCATTCCGGGCGATCTTGAGTTGAAGACCGCGCAAGGCCGGGTCGTGCGACTGGTAGATCACGGTTTGGAACCGATAGACGAGCTCCTGGTATGAATTGTCGTAATTATCCGATCGCGGCCGCATTGTTCGTGTTCATTTCTGTACCCTACGCGGCGCAAGGTTTCTTCTCGGGTCAAAGTGACGCGAACTACCATCAACCGGGCGTGCCGAAGACGACCCCGACGGCTACGCATCGGGAGCCGGTAGCGGATCCGGCGACCTACCCGAAATCCGCGCTCACAAAAATCGAAATTCTGCCGTCCTCGATCGAGCTGGTCGGTCCGCGTTACAGCCAGCGACTGGTCGTGGAGGGAACCTTTGCCGATGGGCATCAGGAGGACTTGACCTCGCAAGCGCAGATCGGCAGTTCCGATAGCACGGTTGCGACTGTCGACAAAACTGATTTTGTTCAGCCGCAAGCCGACGGCCAAACCACGGTTGGGGCCGTAGTTTTAGGTCACCGCGCAGTCGCGGCGGTTAACGTAAGAGAATACTCTGCGAGCGCACAGTGGAGCTTTCGCAACGACGTCCTGCCGGTGATGACCAAAATGGGCTGCAACTCCGGGCCGTGCCATGGAGCGGCGGCTGGCAAAAACGGATTCAAATTGACGCTGCGAGGCTACGATCCCGAAACCGATTACTACACTTTGACTCACCAGGCTCTGGCGCGGCGAACCGAAAGGATGGAACCGGCCAAGAGTTTGATCCTCTTAAAACCCACGCTGACGATTCCGCACGGCGGCGGAAGGCGCTTCCCGGTAGCCTCTCCCGAATACAAGATTATTGCGGGCTGGATTGCTCAAGGGATGCCCGCTCCATTGGATTCGGATGCACGCGTGACGGCGGTACAAGTGGCGCCACGCGAGGCTTCCCTTCGTCCGGGGAGCGAACAGCAGTTGATTGTTACCGCCGTGTTTTCAGATGGCCACCAAGAGGATGTAACTCGCTGGGCCAAATACGACAGCGGAGACGAAGGCGTGGCCACGGTCGATAATGACGGCCACGTCACGATGCACAGCTACGGCGAGGCTCCGGTTACGGTGTGGTATCAGAGCCATGTCACCTTTTCGCGGCTGCGAATTCCCTTTCCCTACCACCTCCAGGAAGCGGTATTTAAGGACGCACCGAGACACAACTACATTGATGACGCGATACTGAAGCACCTGGAGGCGCTGCACATACCTCCTTCACGTTCCGCGAGCGACGCGGAATTCATTCGAAGAGCATATTTGGATGCCGCGGGAATTTTGCCAACGCCAGCCGAAACCAAAGCATATGTGCAAGATTCTTCGCATGACAAAAGAAACCGTTTAATCGATGCGCTCATGCAGCGACCCGAGTTTGTGGATTACTGGGCGTATAAGTGGTCAGACCTTCTACTGGTTTCGAGCAACCGGCTCTCCAACGAGGAGATGTGGAGCTATTACAAGTGGATACGCGATAGTGTTGCGTGCGATAAGCCGTGGAACGAATTTGTGCACCAAATCGTCACCGCGACGGGCAATACGATCCGGAATGGAGCAGCCAATTACTGGGTGATTCACCGCGATCCGCTGGACACGTCCGAGAACATGGCCCAGGCGTTTCTCGGCATTACCATCACCTGCGCGCATTGCCACAATCATCCATTGGCCAAGTGGACTCAGAAAGACTACTACGGCATGGCCAACCTGTTCGCGCGGGTAAGGTTGAAGACTTTCTCCTCAAGCGGCTCCCGTCCGGGCATTGGCCCCCTGTTTAATGACGTCACGGTTTACTCTGCACCGACTGGCGAGTTTACCGATGACCGATTCATGACCGTGTTGCCGCCAAAGCCGCTCGACGCAAAGGCGCTTCCGGAAACGGCACCGGGAGACACGCGCCTCTACTTCGCGAACTGGCTGGCCTCACGTGACAACCCATTTTTCGCGCGCAATATCGTAAACCGGCTTTGGCGCAACTTCATGGGGCGAGGACTTATCGAGCCGGTCGACGACCTTCGGAATACCAATCCCGCAACCAACGACGAACTGCTCGACGAGCTGGTCAAAGACTTTACAGCTCACAACTTCGATATCGATTACATGATCCGTACGATTATGCAGTCGGCCACATATCAAACCTCCTCCGAGCCGCTTAAGGAAAACACTGCCGACGACAAATTTGGCTCACATTACCTGATCAAACGCTTGCCAGCAGAGGTGTTGCTCGATGCGTACTCACAGGTAACGCAGGAGCCGGAGAAGTTCAAGGATTATCCAGTCGGTACTCGCGCCCTTCAATTGCCGGATACGGCCGTGAAGTCCTACTTCCTTGATGCATTCGGCCGGCCCCCGCGACAGCAGACGCGGGAAAGCGAACGTACATCCGTACCAACCATTACCCAAGCGCTCCACATCATCAATGGGGAGACGTTGAACGACAAGCTTCGTGCTCCGGATAATTCTATCGGAGCGCTGATGAAGCGCGGCCTATCCGATGAACAAATCGTGGATGATCTGTACCTTGCGTCCTTCAGCTACTATCCGAACGAGACTGAGCGGTCCGCATTGGTCAAGGCGCTCCGTTCCGCCGAACAGCAAAAAATGACAGGAGTTGACGACCCGCGTCGTGCCGCGCTGAACGACATGATGTGGGCCATGCTGACCAGTGAAGCCTTCATGTTCAATCACTGAGCCGGTTTTGGATTCTATCCTAACCGGAGGACTGGCAAGCAATCGCGCCTTGCTCGTTGCGATGTGCGCGGTTCTAGGGGCTCACGAGGCTGTCGCTGCCCCTACACCAAGCTTCACTACCGAGGTTGCCCCTATTCTGCAAAAGAACTGTCTCGCGTGCCACTCGAGCACGGCCAAGATGGGTGGGCTTGTCATGGATAAATTCGACCTGCTCATGAAAGGCGGTACGCATGGGCCGGTGATCATTCCGGGCAAATCCGGCGAGAGCCGTCTGGTGCTGATGTTAGAGGGAAAGGTTCAGCCTCGTATGCCATTTGGAGGCAGTCCATTGCCCGACGCTGATATCGCGACAATCAAAGCATGGATCGATGCTGGCGGGGCGGGTCCTGCGCCAGGCGAAGCCGAAACCGCTCTCGCCCCTATCGCCATCCCAGATATCAAACCGCAAGTTCCAGTTGTCTCGCCCATAGCCTCATTGAGGTTCTCTCCCGACGGAAAGCTTCTTGCAGTAGGCGCTTATCGAGAAGTACGGCTTGTCGATCCTGCAACAAACAAACTGCTCGCCACGCTCCCAGGCCATGCGGATTATGTGCGTTCCGTTGCCTTCAGCCCAGATGGAAAAATGCTCGCAGCCGGCGGCGGTCCGCCTCAACGAGGAGGTGAGATAAAGATTTGGGATGTCCAGTCGCACCAGCTACTCAAAACGATGCAGGGAGGCAAGGACTGCATCTACTCCGTTGCGTGGAGTCCGGACGGTAAATTGATCGCTTCGGGCAGCTACGACAAGATGGTGAAGCTTTGGGATGTGGTCTCGGGAAAGGAGGTCCGAAATCTTCAGGACCATATAGACGCTGTATTCGCCGTGGAATTCAGCCCTGACGGGAAGCGGTTGGCTTCGGCCTCCCAGGACAGGAGCGTGAAAATTTGGGACGTCGCTTCGGGCAAGCGGCTCTACACGCTAGGTGACGCGAGCGATGGTCTGACGAGCCTCGAGTATTCGCCCTCCGGGGATCGGATTGCGGCGGCGGGCTACGACAAGACGATATACGTGTGGCGCTTGGGCGACAATGACTCGAGTTTGCTTCAGTCGTTGATTGCAGATGAGGGCAGCATACTTGCTCTGGTGTGGTCGCCCGACGGTAAGACGATCGTCACCAGCTCTTCCGATGGCTCGATTCGTTTTCGTGATGCCGCAACGTTAAATCCTGTACGAGTTATCGATCACCAACCCGATTGGGTGCAGACCCTCAGCATCAGCCCGGATGGAACCAAGCTAGCCGCGGGGCGCTACAACGGCAGCCTGACGGTATACGACACCAAGAGGCAAGACTCCTCGCCGAGAGAAGTGAGGGCTGCCAGAGGGAGCTTGGAGGGTCGTATGCGGCCGGCGCAGGAGGTTTTCAAATGAAGGGAGAGATTCTTCTCAATATGATGGCTGTCGCGTTGTTAACCCTGCCGGCGTTGCCATTGCGCGCCGACGACCAGATAATCCCGCCGACCATTTCAACCGTTTGGCCGGTCGGCATGGAACGGGGCACGACAGCCACGTTCATGATCGATGGCCGAAGCCTGTCGGGTGCAGAGAACGTTATTTTTGATTCGCCGGGGATCACGGCGAAGATATCCAAAATCAACGCCCTACCCGAGAAAATCACCGGGCCGCGTGCGGGCGTGGATCTCGTCGCCCAGGTAGCTCAGGGGAAAAAGGAAGCGGCTAGGCTGGAGGTAACGGTCGCGAAAGACGTTGAGCCGGGCATTCACAAGTTTCGCATTCAAACCCCGCTCGGAACTTCGAACATGGCTGTTATGGCAATCGATTCACTGCCGGAAGTCGATGCCAACCAGAACTCATTGAAGGCTTCTAGGGCGCGACCGCAGCACATTGTGCTGCCCGCGACTCTCATTGGAATGCTTGCGGCACCTGGGGACACGCACAATTACGAATTCGAGGGCAAAGCGGGCGAGGAACTCGTATTCCAGGTTGTCGCGTCACAGCTTAAATCAGATCTCGAATCACTGCTGATTTTGCGCGATTCTTCGGGCAAGGAATTGGCCAGAGCCGGGGAGAAAGAAAATAGCCCTGATGCCGTGCTCGTTCATAAACTGGAAAAGCCTGGTGTGTATACGATCTCCATCACGGATCGCGAGAAGGGCGGATCGGAAGACCATTTCTATCGTCTTAATGCCGGCCCGCTTCCGTACATTACCGGGGTATTCCCGCTCGGCGTGAACGCAGGCAAACCGGCGCAAGTGTCGGTAAGCGGAGTGAACCTCGGCGACTCTCATCAGGTAGACGTGCATCCTCCGAAATCGGCGGATGGCTGGACAACTCTGCCGATTCAGGTGAAAAGGGGCGAAGAGTGGTCGTTGAACAAGGTGATGCTCGCCGTCGGAAATGAGCCTGAGATCCTTGAACGTGAGCCCAACAATACGCCGGCTGGTGCCCAACCGATCACACTGCCGGTGACTATCAACGGGCATATCGATGCCAGCGCCAAGATCGGCGCGAAACCCGACGAGGATTATTTCCGATTTCACGCTAACAAGGGCCAGAACCTGAGCATTCAGGTTGCGGCTTCCAGGTTAGGCTCGCCGCTCGATTCCGTGATCGAGGTGCTGGATGCGCAGGGAAGCCCTATTCCGAGGGCTACGGTTCGCTGCCTGAACCAAACTACGACCACACTCTCCGACAGAGATTCGAGGACCACCGGTATCCGACTGGTATCTACTTCGGGCCTTCACGAAGGCGATTACATGATGATTGGTGACGAGCTCGATCGAATCTCGATAATTCCGGACCAGCCTGATGCCGACGTCGAGATGGAGGGAGTCGATCAGATGCGGCGTGCTTATCTTGGCACATCACCGGACGTTCATGCCATCAACACACCGGCTTACAGAGCCGAGATCCTTCCCGCCGATGCTAAATTTCCCCCGAACGGCTTACCGGTATTCCATCTGACGTGGCGCAATGACGATGCGGGCCCTGGATACGGAGCGGATTCCAAACTCGATTTCGTTGCACCCCAGGATGGCAACTACATCCTCCACCTCAAAGATGTTCGCGATCTGGGCGGCCGGGATTTCGCGTATCGCCTGATCCTTCGAAGTGCAAATCCTGATTTTCGGCTCGAGGCGGATCCAGAAAATCCCAACATCCCGCGCGGAGGATCGACTCCGATCACTGTGAGAGCGGACAGACTACCGGGCTATGAAGGTCCCATAGACATTCAGGTGGAAGGCCTTCCAGCAGGTGTTACGGCAGAACCGGCCAAGATTCCGGCGGGACAGAATTCGACAGTGGTTGTTGTCTCAGCCACTTCTAACGCGTCCGTGGGAGCGCTCCCTTCCACGATAAAGATCCTCGGGCACGGGAGCGTTGCTGGACACGATCTGGTTAGAGTTGCAAACTCGGATGTGCCCTTGCAGCTTGCTTCCGTGATTCCCCCTCCCGACGTGTTGGTCACGGCAGAGCCTGCTCGGCTCGCTCTTGAGCCGGGAAAGTCCATCACCGTCACGCTTCATGTTCAGCGCCAGAATGGATTCAAAGGTCGCGTGCCGTGTTCGGTGGAGAATCTTCCGCCCGGCGTACGTGTGGTGAATGTTGGATTGAATGGTGTGCTGGTTACTGAGTCTCAGGCCAGTCGCACTTTCACGCTCCATGCCGAAGACTGGGCCAAGCCCATCACTCAGCCGGTCTACGTCGTCGGCAAGGTCGAGTCCAATTCGCCAACCATGCATCCATCAGCGCCGATAACACTTCAAGTGGCCTTGACCGGAGAGAAACAAGCCTTCAATTCCGGTCAAGCGGGAGAGCGTCAACCCGGAGATGAAGCGCGATCTCCAAACCGTTAGCTCAGGCCCCGTTTCCAGTTTCATTGCGCGGACGATCTGCAAATAGCGGTGCACTGAACCGCACATTTTGAGTAACCAGCTAGACTGGCTGATACTCCAATGGAAAATGCGGATACCAACGACCTGAGCCGGTTCGGCTACGCCCAGGAGCTCTTCCGCGAGATGGGAGGCTTCTCCAATTTCGCGATCTCGTTCTCGATCATCTCGATCCTCACAGGAGCCGTAACGCTCTATGGCTACGGACTGGACCTCGGCGGTCCTCGCGAAATGACCCTCGGCTGGCCTATAGCGACGCTCTTCACTCTGGCTCTCGCTTGCAGCATGGCGGAGCTCTGTTCGGCTTTCCCGACCTCCGGCGCGATGTATCACTGGGCCACGGGCCTCGGTAATGCCGGGATCGGCTGGTTTGTGGCGTGCCTCAACATTGTCGGATTGATTGCCGCCCAGGCGGGCATTGATTACAGCTGCGCCCAGTTCACCCTGCCTTTTATCCATCTTCCTGTCTCGTCACGCAATGTATTTATCGTGTTCGCGCTGATACTCGCCATGCACGGGCTTCTGAATCAATACGGCGTGAAGCTGGTAGCCTGGCTAAACGACGCAAGCGTGTCCGTGCACATTGCGGGAGTGCTCGCGATCGTGGTGGGGCTGTTCTTTTTTGCAAGGCTCCAGCCGGCCTCTTTTCTGCTGACGACCTCGCCTCAGCCTTCGATCCATGCGCCTTACATCTGGCTGTTTCTCCTCGGGCTCCTGCAAGCTCAGTGGACCTACACAGGATTCGACGGTTCAGCTCACATGGCAGAGGAGACAGAAAACGCGCGAAAAAGCGCGCCATGGGGCATTGTTCTCTCGGTGGCTGTCTCCGGAGTTGCCGGTTACGCACTTCTGATCGCCCTCACTCTGGGCATTCGTTCCGTACCCGCCGCGCTTGGAGCAAAGGACGCGCAGGGAAATGCTGTTCCAGCCGCTATCGCCATTTTGAGCACTGCACTCGGCCCGCGAATCGGCATTGCCCTCGCCGGGTTGGCGTCAATGGCCATGTGGTTCTGCGGGCTTGCCTGCGTCAGTTCAGCTTCCCGAGCTGTGTATGCACTGGCTCGCGACGGCGGCCTGCCGATGTCGCGGTACTTCGCGCACGTCGACAAGCGACATGGCACCCCCGGGCCAGCCATTTGGCTAATTGTTGTGGCTACCGTGCTGGTAATGGCTTGGGCCGGAGCCGTCCCCATAGTCACATCTTTGAGCACGGTGGCCCTTTATCTTGCGTACGTCATTCCGGTAATCCTAGGTTTCCGGGCTCGAAGCCGTGCTCAACCCTGGACAAAACAGTGCCTGTGGACTCTGAAGGGCTGGGGGCCTTTCGTGAATCTCGTGGCCATCGCCTATACCGTCTCGATCTCCGTTGTGCTGATCATGCCTCCCAACCAGCTTGCTGGAAAAACACTGGCTGCCGTGCTAGCCTTCCTGTTGATTATGTATTGGTCTATTGTCCGGCGAGATTTCGGCGGCCCTGAATGGGCGCGGTCGACGACCGTCTTACACGCCGGGGATTATTCGAAGTGACCGCCGCAGAAGCTCGTTCTTTTGTTCCACCGGGACGGCATTACATCGGCGGGACTTACGTGGAAGGCACATCCTCGGCCCATATCGACGTGCGTAATCCGGCGACGGGAGAGCCACTGGCGCAGGTGCCGGATGCATCGCAGGAGGACATAAATAGCGCCGTCTCCGCAGCTCGCACGAGTTTCGAAAACCAGAGTTGGCGCGGCAAGAACCCTTCTGAGAAGGAGCGCATCCTGCTGCGCATAGCCGATCTGATGCAGGAACACAACGAGGAACTTGCGGGACTTGAGTCGCTTGAAAACGGCAAGACCTACCGCGAGGCCCTCCGCGGCGATATCAATCCCGGCATCGATTCGTTCCGCTACTACGCCGGGGCGGTGCGGCGCATTTGTGGCGAGACTATCCCCGTGGATGGACCGTTTCTGAATTACACGCTTCGCGAGCCGGTTGGTGTTGTCGGCGCGATCGTTCCCTGGAATTATCCAACTTGTATCGCGACGTGGAAGATTGCTCCGGCCCTGGCCTGCGGATGTTCTCTCATTTTGAAACCATCTGAGCTTACCCCGCTCACTGCTCTGAAACTCGCCGAATTGTGCTCCGAGGCCGGTATTCCGGAAGGGGTTCTGAATGTTGTCATCGGTTACGGAAGAACCGCTGGCGAAGCGATGGCTCGGCACATGGATATCGATAAGATCAGCTTCACCGGTAGTATCCGGACGGCCCGTAGTCTGCTGAAGGCTTCCGCTGAAAGCAATCTGAAGCGGCTCAGCCTGGAGCTTGGCGGCAAGAATCCGAATATCATCTTCCCTGATTGCGATTTCGATCAGGCGATAGACGCGGCATTTTGGGGCATTTATGCCAATAAAGGGGAAGTGTGCAGTGCCGGCTCGCGACTGCTTGTTCATGAATCCGTGCACAACCAATTCGTAGGCAAACTCGTCGACCGCGCAAAGGACATGAAGATAGGCGATCCCTTCGACTCCTCGTCTCAAATGGGTTCCCAGATTTCCGAGCCGCAGATGGAGCGAATTCTTGGTTATGTGCGAACTGGATGCGAGGAGGGAGCGCAGTTGGCCTGCGGCGGCGTCCGCGATACGCAGGGAACCAATGCAAGAGGCTTCTTTGTTAAGCCCGCCATCTTTACGAATGTTACTCCGGAGATGAAGATCGCGCAGGAGGAAATCTTTGGGCCGGTGCTCTCGGTTGTCCGGTTTAGCGACGAAGAAGAGGCTGCGAGGATTGCCAATGGGACTATATACGGTCTCGTCTCCGCCGTCTGGACACGCGACATTCGGGTTGCGCATCGCATGGCGGCCCAGCTAAAAGCCGGATCGGTCTGGATCAATACATATAACGGATTCGATAGCGCTTCTCCCTTCGGAGGTTACAAGCAAAGCGGGTTCGGGCGTGACTTGGGTAGCTACGCGCTCGAGCAGTACACGAACGTGAAATCGGTGTGGGTGAGCCTGTGAGTGCAATTGACGATGTGGCACGTCGTCTATCGAACGACGGCATCCGTCGCATAAAGCTCGGAGTTACGGACATTGATGGTATCTTACGCGGAAAGTACATTAGCCTGGAAAAGTTCTTCGGATCTGCTTCCGGCCTCGGTTTCTGTGACGTCATCTTTGGCTGGGACATGTCCGACGTCCTATACGACAACTGCCAGTACACCGGCTGGCACACCGGTTACCCGGATGCCCAGGCTTCAATTGATCTCAGTACATTACGCACTATACCCTGGGAGCCTGGAACAGCGCTTTTCCTGCTAGACCTGTATCAAAAGAATGGTGAGCCGCTGTCGATCTCTCCCAGGCAGGTATTGCGTTCGGTAATCAATCGTGCTCAAGCAGCAGGTTACGATGCCAAATTCGCGGCCGAATACGAGTTCTGGCTGTTTCGTGAAACGCCGCAGACGCTTCGCCAAAAGGGCTTTCGTGACCTGACACCGCTCAGTCCCGGAATGTACGGCTATAGCGTACTTCGCGCTTCACAGAATGCGCCCATTGTCCTCGATTTCATCGATCAGCTTACCGCCTTCGATATTCCGCTCGAGGGATTCCATACTGAGACCGGTCCCGGCGTCTATGAAGCCGCAATCGCCGTCGATAAAGGTGTTGCCGCCGCAGATAAGGCGACTCTTTTCAAGACGGCCGTCAAAGAGATAGCCGCGCGGCATGGAGTTATTCCGACCTTTATGGCGAAATGGAATGCGGATTTGCCGGGCTCGAGCGGCCATCTTCATCAAAGCCTGTATGCCGCATCCGACGGCCGGAATCTGTTTTTCGAAGATGGAGGCAGTGCGGTCCTGATGCATCATTATCTTGCCGGACTTGTTTCCCTGCTGCCCGAATTCATGGCGATGATTGCTCCATCCATCAATTCTTACAAGCGAACCGTCCCCGGAACTTGGGCGCCCATCAATTCCAGTTGGGGTCCGGATAACCGTACAACCGCTGTGCGAACCATTCCCGGATCGGCAAAGAGTACCCGCATCGAGCTCCGGCTTACGGCGGCCGATATGAACCCGTATCTTGCCATGGCGGCGAGTCTCGCCGCAGGCGTGGAGGGAATTGAGCAAAAACTCGAACCGCCGCCTCCCGTTAGTAACGGGTATGCACCTGAAGCAGGTGAGCCGCTACCCCGTGGCCTGGGCGAGGCTGTCTTCAGATTCCGCCAGTCCGAGACTGCGCGCAAGTGGTTCGGAGATCAATTTGTCGAGCATTATGCCGCCAGCCGTGAATGGGAGGTCCGCCAGTATCACCGTCATGTAACCGATTGGGAATTGAACCGGTACTTCGAAGCCATTTAAATTGCGCATGAATCTCTCGACGTTCTCTTTCCCAACCACAATTCTGTATGGTCCGGGTGCCATCGATAGTCTTCCCGCGGAACTGCATGCTCGAAAGATGCTCAGGCCTCTTTTAGTTACAGATCGCGGCTTGGTTCGATCTCCAATTGTTGATAAGGTGTTGGCTTTGATTGCCGGAGTCAGCGTATTCTCCGAAGTCGACCCGAATCCGTCCGAACGCAACGTCATGGACGGTCTAGTGTCTTTCAAAAAGCATGATTGCGATAGCGTTGTCGCCCTGGGCGGTGGCTCCGTCATCGATGCCGCGAAAGCCATTCGCCTGAAGGCCACTCATACGCTCGAACTGGCCGAATACGACGACAATATCGGGGGCGCTGCCAAGATCCAGGGCAATGTTCCCCCTTCTATCGCCATTCCGACTACAGCCGGTACTGGCAGCGAGGTCGGGCGTTCGGCTGTTATTACGCTTGCCAGTACGAACCGTAAAACTGTCATCTTCAGCCCGCATTTGATTCCCGATCTCGCAATCGCAGACCCCGTCTTGACTGTAGGCATGCCGCCGCACATCACGGCCGGAACGGGAATGGATGCCTTCACTCATTCCGTGGAAGCCTATTTAGCAAAGTCATTCCATCCCATCTGCGACTCGATTGCTATGGGCGGGGCCAAGCTTGTGTACGACCATTTGCCGCGGGTCATGCGCGATCCCTCGGATGTCGAATCGCGCGGGCAGATGATGATTGCCGCCATGATGGGCGCAATCGCTTTTCAAAAGGGATTGGGAGCGGTCCATTCCCTGGCGCATCCTCTTTCGAGCGAGTTCGGCATGCATCATGGGACAAGCAATGCGGTCCTGCTGCCGGTGGTTCTCGACTTCAATCGAAGTGCGGTACCGGATCGACTCCGGAATCTGGAACGCCACCTTACTCGGGACCCGATAGCGTGTACCCGTGAACTCAATCAGATCTGTGGAATACAACAGCGGCTGCGTGATTATGGGGTTCCCGAAGAGGCACTGCCAGCGCTGGCCGATAAGGCTGTTCAAGATGGTTGCCACCTCTTGAACCCTCGCCCCTGTACGCGTGACGTCCTGCTGTCGCTGTACCAGGAGGCGTGGTGATCAGTTCCAGCGACTGAATCGGTTATTGGGACACGCGCGACATAGCTCTCGTCATATATTGCTCCGGCCGACGAGCAATCGCTTGGCGCACGAGATCTTGAATCTTCTCCCGTTCGTCGCCGATGAGTTCCAGGCGCGGCGGACGCACGCGGGGATTGCCCATTCCCATCTCGGCTTGAACCAACTTGATGAGCTGGACAAATTTGACAACGGTATCGAGCCTCAGCAGTGGCAGAAACCAGCGGTAAAGTTCGAATGCTTCTTCTCGTTCTCCGCTTGAGGCGAGCCGGAACAATTCTGCGGATTCACGCGGCAGAGCATTCGCCAGCCCCGCGATCCAGCCGCTCGCCCCTACGCCGATAGCTTCTACGATGCCGTCATCGACACCCGCTAAGATCGCCACTCGGTTCCCGATCAACGCCTGAATACCGGACACGCGACGCGTATCGGTACTCGACTCCTTTACCGCGTGCAGATTCCGGTGTTCCTCTGCGAGTTCGGCAATCTGACTGGGCGTGAAGTCCGTTCCATAGGCTATCGGATTGTTGTAGAGCATGCAGGAACGTGTCGTGGCGCGAAGAATCGCAGCCACGTGTTCTTTCATCTCGCGCCAATCGCCTTGATACACGTATGGCGGCAGCACCATTAGGCCGTCGCACTTCTCGGCTGCACCTTTGGCTAAGCGAACTGCCTCGTCAGTTGAGAGAGCGGAGATGGCGGCAACCAACGGCGCGCGATTCCTCAGGGCAGCGCTGAGATTTTCTAGAATGTCTAGCTTCTCTTCGAACGTTAGGGTCGAGCCTTCGCCGAGTGAACCAAGCGCTACGATCGCCGAGCAGCCGTTGTCCACCAACCAGCGGCAGTGCTCGGCCATGAATTCGTGGTCCACCCGATACCTCTCATCGAAGCAGGTAGTGACTGCCGGTATCACGCCTTTCCAGTTCATTGTTCGTCTCTGCTAGGCAACAGTCCAATAAATCGAGTAGCGTTCGTCGAACAGCCGATCGAAAGGCACGAACGTGACATCCTGACTTTGTCCGGTAGTCGTGAATGTTATAGCTTGTCCCGGAACCGGTTTCAACCAGGAGTCTAGATGGTGGGCGTCTGCAGCGTGAAACTCCGGTACTGGAATGGGGTGTTCTTTGAGGGATGGCCCTTCATACCCAACAACTGTTTCGGAGCTCAAATCCTTCTCGCCCAATTTTCCGGCAAGCACCAGCGGGCCATACAAGAAAGCCTGCAGCGTAGCGTTATCAGGCATGGCTTCAACGCGCAGGTACATTGGCAGGCTGACTTCAATGCGGTCACCGTTGTGCCAAGTCCGGGTGATTACGAAGTAGCTGCCGGGGCTAGGAGTAGCCTCTATCATCTGCCCGTTTATCTTTACTGACGCATCTGCGCCAATCCAGTAGGGGATGCGTATGTGCACCGGCAGTCTGATAGGGGCCGAAGTGTCCATGATTAACTCGGTGCTGCTCGATTCTGGAAATCTGGTCTCCTGTCGAACTCGCAGATTCTTCTCTTTCCAATCCAGCTCGGATGGAACGAAAAGATTGACATAAAGTCCATCCCCGTCATGGAAGTAAATGCTGTTGTTGAGCTTAGAAAATTCCTCTACGCCGGTCCCGGTGCAGCACCAGAATGATGCATCCTCGCTGCTGAAGGTTTTCCAGGCGCCGGGAGTTAGTGAGAGGTAATACTGCGTAGCTCCGTTCTCGCGATCGATAGCCGCGATTCGATGGTTCAGCAGAGTCCGTTCGTAGTAGTCAAAATAGCGCGGATCGCCAGTCCACTGATAAAGATGTCTAGTCAGCTTAAGCATGTTGTAAGCGCAGCAGCACTCGGCAGTATCCGAACTTTTCTTTAACTCCGCCGCCAAATGGCGCGGCTCGACAAGCCAGTGCTCCGCATTGCTTGTTCCGCCGGTCACGTAAGCGCGAGCGCTAGTCACTTCCCACCAAAAGAAATCCGCTACATCGTGAAAACGCTCGTCCCCGCTGATCTCATAGCGGCGTGCAGCTCCGATCACCTGCGGAATATGCGTGTTGACGTGCAGCCCGCGCAGTTCATCGCGCCGCAGCGCCAGCGGATTGAAGAATATCTTTTTTGTAAACCGATCTCCGACCTCGGCGTAATGGTCGTTTTCGGTCGCGGCCGCCAGATTGTAGAGCACCTCGTTCATGCCGCCGTATTCGGTGTTCAGAATGTCCTGCATATGCGCTTCTGGTATGGGCGCCGTCCAGTTATCGGTCCACTTCGCCATGCCTTTGAGGACTTCGAGCGCTTGCTGATTTCCGCAATGCTCATGCATGTCATACATACCAGCCATGATTTTATGGAGCGTGTAGTAGGGCGCCCACACTTTCTGCCGGGCCCTCAAACGATCGAAGAATTCAGTCGGAAAAGCGCTCAAGTATCCGTCGCCGAGCTTCGCCTGACATTTTGCAAGTTCGGCGACCATTGCGTCAGCCTTAGCTTTAATCTCCGGATCGCCGGTCGACGAATACATGAGTGCGCATGCGGAAAGGTAATGCCCCACAAAATGCCCGCGCAGTTCGCCATCCGGTTTCTCCCAACCGCCTAAAGGCTCAGCCGAGGAAGGCAAGCCGGCATTGACCCGAAAGTTATGCAGGAGCCGCTCCGCACTCAATCTTTTCAGATACGCCAGATCGGCTTCCTGCGAATCTTTGTAAATGCTCGGCAGCAGCCGCACTTGGTTCATAGAGAAGGTGCTTATCTTGGCGGGAACCTCCTTCCTTACAAAGGTAATCGTTTCGCCGAAGGGGGAATCATCCTCAGGCAAATTATTCCGTTTCGGTGCGCCCGTATTCTGGGGCGTCGGTATGGCCTGTCCCGTGACAAGCGGCGCCATGCTTGCAGCGCCCGCTAGCCCCAAAGCAAAACTGCGCCTGCTCCGATTTCCTTCTTTGCACGTTGACATTGGTTTATACGCTTTGCTGTAAACGTTTGCATCTCTATTCTATAGGCGCAATCCAGTTATGCATTCGGTAAATCACGCAAGCGAGCTAGATTGAGCGGTTCAGCACACGGTTGAGACGTTGAACAAAGGCGGAAGGGTTTTCGAGCGGCACACCTTCCATCAGAAGGGCTTGGTCGAGAAGCAGCCATGCGGAATCCTCCACAACAGAGTTATCAGAATTCGCGAGCAGTTTTTTCACAATCTCGTGATCGGGATTAATCTCGAGTGTGGGCTTCGGTGCGGGAACATTCTTCTGGCCCATCGCGCGCAGCATCTGCTGCATCTTCATGGAGGGTTCTTCTTCCTCAGAGACGATGCAAGAGGGGCTATCAGCAAGACGCACGGAAGCCCGTACATCCTTCACACGTTCGCCTAGCGTTGTCCTTAACTTCTCGAGCAGCGGTTTGATAGCCTCGGTCTTCTCAGGCTCGGCCTGGTCTTTGAAGTCTTCGCTAGTTGAGGACTTGTTCACGGCCTTTAAGTCAATGTCACCGTACTTATCAATTCTCGAGAAGACGATCTCGTCTATCTCGTCGTCGAGAATCAGCACTTCTAGATCTCTTTTTCTGTAGATCTCGAGAAGAGGTGAGGTGCGCAGCAGGGATTCGGCGCCGCCAGTGATGTAGTAAATGCTTTTCTGTCCTTCTTGCATGCGTGACTTCAGGTCGGCAAGGCTCGTCAGGCCTTCCACTTTTGTGGACTTGAAGCGGACAAGCTCGAGCAGCGTTTCACGATTCGGGAAGTCACCGTACAGCCCCTCCTTGAGCGGCCGATTGTACTCGCCTATAAACTTCACGTACTGCTCTGGTTGGCTTACCGACACATTCTTAAGCTCTGTCAAGATCTTCTTGACGCTGGCGGTGCGGATGTTGGTTAATATGCGATTCTGCTGCAGAATTTCGCGGCTGATGTTGAGTGGAAGGTCTTCACTGTCGATGATGCCTCGGATGAAGCGCAGATATTGAGGCAGCAGCTCCTTCGCATCATCCATGATGAAGACACGCTTCACATAGAGCTTTAGGCCGGCCTTGTATTCGGCTTGGTAAAGATCGAGCGGGGCTTTGGCTGGAACGTAGAAGAGCGTCGTGTACTCGAGACTCCCTTCCGCCTTGGTGTGGAACCAGAACAGAGGATCTTCCCAGTCGCCTGCGATGGATTTATACAGCTCCTTGTAGTCGTCGTCCGTCAGCTCAGCTTTGGGGCGGCGCCAGAGCGCACTGGCGGCGTTGACCTGTTCGGTCGTGCGCGTTTTGAGAGACTTTTTTTCGGTCTCGTTCCACTCACTCTTGTCGTAGGTAAGGAAGATCGGGAACGCGATGTGATTGGAGTACTTCTTGACGATCTGCTGCAAACGCCAGCTGTTGGCGTACTGGTTGCCCTCTTCGTTGAAGTGAAGAGTGACAGTAGTCCCGGCGACTGAGCGTTCCGCAGGTTCAACCTCGAAACCGGTCTGTCCATCGCTGATCCATCGCCAGGCCGGCTCTTCCGCCGCTTTGCGTGAGATGACCTCCACGCGATCCGCAACCATGAATGCGCTATAGAATCCCACTCCGAACTGGCCGATGAGATTTGAATCCTTTTTGGCGTCCCCGGATAATTGCGAAAGGAAGTTTCTTGTTCCGGAGCGGGCGATGGTGCCGAGATGAGAAATCAGATCCTCCTCGTTCATGCCGATGCCTGTGTCGCTGACGGTCAGAGTTTTCTTCTCCTCGTCCAGTTCCAGATCGATCCTGGGATCGAACGGAAGAGACTTATAAGCGTCCTCGGTGAGCGTAAGGTGGCGCAGTTTATCAAGGGCGTCGGACGAATTGGAAATGAGCTCACGCAAAAAGATCTCGGGATGCGAGTAAAGGGAGTGGACGATTAAATGTAATAGCTGACTGACTTCGGTCTGAAATTCACGTTTTGGCATGATGCTTTTTTACCAATATAAAAAGACGGTTCGATGGCCGCTGCGTTTTCCAAGTAGAACTGACTACGGAGCGACGAAGCCTCGGCCCTTCGGGTTCCGAACGTCTCAGCATTCGGTTTCGGCTGCATCAGGGTCGGCAGCAGATCGGTATGGCAGACCTCGAGTGGTTCAGGATGGCGGGGCGAAAAGCCTGGTATGAACACTCCGGCGCATATAAACCATGCCGGAAGAGCCGAGGCGAGTTCGTGCTCTTTGATCGCAGGTCGGTCACTGGCCGTCAACAGCGGGCTATGCTCTATGGCCGGTCGAGGGTTGTTTCCTGGCCTTCCCTGCCAAAAGGTGGGGCTACACCATGTGCAGCAGATAAAGCGTCAGCACGATGATCAGGACCAGCCCAAGGCCGCCTGCAGGATAATAACCCCATCCCCGCGAATACGGCCAGGCGGGAAACGCCCCAATCAGCAGAAGAAAGACGATCACGAGCACGATTAGACTCATGCCTTGATGGACTCTCCGCCCCTGGGAAATTTAACAGAATTTCAAAGGGGTAGGTGCTTACGCGGCAGCGATTTCGGGTTCGCCACGCCTATCTCAACAGCTGGACAGAGCGTAGCGGGTCTGAGAAGCCGCAGGACGCGACGTCATGGAGCCTAGTCCCAGCGCCTCGAAGATCTGATCCGTTACCGCTTCCGGAGAGCATTCGGCCGAGATATAGTGGTAATCCCGATCTTGGTAGTAACGCACAATTTCAGTGGCGTTGCGGTCATGGATGCGAAGGCGTTCACGTATTGCAGCGGGCTGGTCGTCGGCACGAGGGGTCAGCAGACAATGATCACTCTGGCACAACAGCGGTACCGAAGCCATAGCGCTTTGTGCGGCATAGATGCGTCCGCAGGCCGGACATTGCCGCCTGCCTTTTAGCCGCTCGATTAGTTGCTCGGCCGAGACCGCAAAATTGAAGACGACTGGTCGCGGCGCGTGGAGCCGGCCGAGCAGCGCGTCAAGGAAGGTGGCCTGACTGATAGTCCTGGGAAAGCCATCAAGAATGCAACCCTCCTTGCAATCCTGATCGCGAAGGCGTGCTTCGACGATCTGATTCATCTGTGCGTCGCCCACAAGCAGGCCAGATCGCAGCACTGTTTCGAGTTGCCTGCCGAGTTCCGAACCCGTCTGGCATTCGCGCCGAAGCATGTCCCCCGTCGAAATTGCCGGGATGTGTAAAGCCGCCGAGATGCGAGCAGCCTGGGTTCCCTTCCCGGCTCCCGGCGGTCCCAGAAATATGATCGTGCGTCCAGGTGCGTGCATCTTTCGCCTTTCCGTACATAACAGTCTCAAGCACTCCAGGAGAGTTTTCCAAATGACCTGGTCCAAATTGGACTAGTTGTCCGATCCGCATAGGCCTGCGGAGGGGAATATTGTGCCGATAGCCGGCCGGGCAGTGCGAATCGTCCTAGGAAACCACTCGGCATCTGTCAAAATCCAGAAAGAAGAAGACAGAGTTGTCTGACCGTGCATCAGTATGCTTCCAAACAAACCCGCATGGACAGACCACGTCCCCGAAGCGCCGCCAAACAAAAAGGAAAAAGAAATGGATAAGCTTGCGCAAAATATTCAAGAGGCGTTTCTCAACAACGCGCGAAAAGACCGGATATTTCTAACGATTTATCTGATGAGCGGAGTCAAGCTGTCAGGGCGAATCAAGAGCTTCGACAAGTATTCAGTGATTCTGGAATCAAATAACCAGGAGCAACTCATCTTCAAGCACGCCATTTCAACAGTGGTAGTTTCCAGATCCATGCACTCAGTTGGGTTTCAGACGTCGTCAACCCCCGGGGCCCCTCAATCCACAGATGTGTCCACCGAAAGTGATCACTAGTGCCCACGCCTGAAGAGCGCACGCTCGTAGTGGGCGTCCACGTCTCCAGCCGATCACAAACGCCAGCAGCAACCAGTGTCTCAGCGCAGGATTCCGAAGAGTCGCTGGAGGAGCTCAAGACATTAGCTGAGAGCGCCGGCGCGAAGGTTATTGACCGGATCACGCAGATTCGTCCGGCTCTCGACGCGGCAACCCTGGTCGGTTCGGGAAAGGTGGACGAAATCAAGGGTCTGATCCGTGCAGAAGACATCCAGACGGTCATCTTCGATCGTGAACTGACGCCGACTCAGCTGCGCAATCTGGAGCGGCGTTTGGACGTCAAGGTCATTGACCGGACCCAGCTTATCCTCGACATCTTTGCGCGACGGGCGCGGACGAGCGAAGGCCAACTACAAGTCGAGCTGGCGCAGCTGAATTACCTGCTTCCAAGGTTGGCTGGCCGGGGGACCGAGATGTCCCGGCTCGGAGGCGGCATCGGAACACGCGGACCGGGTGAAACGCAGCTTGAGACGGACCGGCGGAGAATAGCCAGACGCATTGCAAAGCTGCGTACGGACATCGAGCGGGTGCGCGCCACCCGCGGGGTCCAGCGTTCCCAACGCCAGGCTGTACCGCTTTCCACGGTAAGCCTTGTGGGCTATACGAATGCCGGAAAATCCACCCTGTTCAATCGCCTGACCGGAGCCGGGGTTCTGGCCGATGCCAAAATGTTTGCTACTTTAGACCCGATCGTACGCCAAATCCGGCTACCCTCGCAACGCCGCGTGCTGATCAGCGACACAGTGGGTTTCATTCGCAATTTGCCGACAACATTGGTGGACGCCTTTCGCGCGACGCTGGAGGAAGTGACTGCGGCTGCCCTGCTGCTGCATGTGGTAGATATCACGTCGCCTGACGCCGCCGAGCAGACCTCGCATGTGCTAAAGGTGTTGGGCGAGATCGGCGCACAGACGACCCCGCAACTACTCGTTCTGAATAAAAGTGACCGGCTTAGCGAGGCGGACCGCTTACAGGATTTAGGAACGCTGACTCACCGTCTACTCGGCGAAACAGCCCGCCAGAACCAGACGGATGCGGTCCTGGTTTCCGGACAGACCGGGCTTGGAGTGCCCGAACTGCGCGAAAAGATCGATCGCCAGTTGGTCCAGGATCCTGTCTCGCGGCAATGTTTTCGGCTGCCGCTCGGCGAAGGCCGACCGCTTCATCTGTTACACGAGCGCGGAGCTGTGATTTCGCAGGAATACAAGGACGACTACTGTGAGGTGGTGGCCGAAGTTCCACAATCGATCCTCACAAAGCTGGCTGCATTCGCGATCAAGTAACACGAGAGAAACTCCCGATTCCTCCTACCTCTCTCCTTTAGCCGATACGGGCTGGAGGATGGACGTTTGCTAGTTGGGTTTCTTTTTGTGGAAGTGGCGTCGAAGCAGCATCATCCGGCGTTGGTCTATCTTCTCGGGACGGCGGGATTTCTAAGCCTCGCTCTTGCCTGGTTTCGCAAAACCGCTCCATAGCGGGCGCTAGTGCGCGCTCTAGAACTGGTTCGAGGAACACGGCGTTGTATGCTTGCGTATTCTCTTTCGCGAGCACACATGAATACGCCTCTGCGGGTTTACCCTCTCGTTCTGGCTGGCCTCACGCTCACGCTGATTGGCTGCCAGTTCGACACGACCCCGCCCGGTCCCACGCGGGAAACCTCGATCCATTTGGATAAGGGGAGCACGGAACGGGCCAATATCGATCTGGATATGGCCGCCGGTGAATTGAAGGTGCGCGGCGGCGCCGACAAACTCATCGACGGCCATTTCGAGTTCAACGTGCCTGCGTGGGAGCCGAAAGTCGATACCTCCAATAACGGCCCCCACGCTTCGGTGAAAATCAGTCAACCGAACAATGCCCACTTGCGCGGTCGCCGCGTTTATGTATGGGATCTGCGCCTTAACGATCAAGTTCTGCTGGATCTGGCCATCAACTGCGGGGCGGGGCAAGCGAACCTGAACTTGGGAGACCTCGATTTGCGGAGCGTGGAGGTTCACATGGGCGCTGGCCAAGTCGACCTTGATTTGCGCGGCAAACCCACGCGAGATTACGACATCGCGGTCTCGGGCGGCGTCGGGCAGGCCACCGTACATCTACCTGAAGACGTCGGCATCTGGGCGGAGGCTCACGGGGGCCTCGGCAGTATCACCGTTACCGGTCTCGACAAGAAGGACGATCACTGGCAGAACAATCTGTATGACAACGCCAAGGTGAAGATTCACGTGAAGGTGGAAGGCGGCATCGGAGAGATCCGGATTATCGCCTGAGCGCGTATCAGGAAAGGAGCCGGTCGACTTCGCCGCGTGTCGGAATGGAAGATTGCGCGCCGGAACGCGTGACAGAGATTGCGCCCGCCGCATTCGCGAACTTGGCCGCAGCCGCAATTTCATTTCCTTCCGCAAGAGCTACAGCGAAGGCGCCGTTCCACGTATCGCCGGCGGCCGTCGAATCGACGGCCTGCACCGGAAAGCCCGGAACACGCCTGCTTCCTTCAATGGTGGCTATAACCACCCCTAGAGCACCGAGTTTGACGATTACAGTTGAAGGTCCGCGAGCAAGCAGTTTACGCGCGGCGCTTTCGGCATCTTCATAGGACTCGATCTCACCACTTTGGTCTAACAGCAGGGCGGCTTCGGTCTGGTTAGGAGTTAAGAAATCGACCAGTCCTAGGATTTCGGGAGACAAAGCCTGAGCTGGCGCAGGATCGAGTATTGTAGTTGCACCGTGCTGTCGGGCGATCTCAAGAGCGCCGCGCGTGGTTTCCAGCGGGACTTCCAGTTGTGTTAACAAGATCGAACCTGGTTCGAGCGTGCCGAGACTTTGGACAACGTCCTGCGGCGTCAATTTTCCATTTGCTCCTGGCGAAATGACGATGAGGTTCTGCCCGTTTGGAAGCACTAGAATGGCTGCCGTGCCGGTGGAAGTAGCCGAGACCTGAATCTTCGACGTGCCCGCACCCGCTTTTGCCAGACTCTCCACCAACATTGGTCCGAAGGGATCGTTACCGACACGACCAACCATCTCCACCTGACCAGCAAGGAGAGCGGCAGCATACGCCTGGTTCGCCCCTTTGCCACCCGGGACTATATCCAGATCGCTGCCTGTAACGGTTTCGCCGGGTCGGGGGAACCGTTCGACGCGCTGCACTAAATCTGCATTCAGGCTGCCTACCACGACGATCTTTCTCTGTTTTTCTGGCGGCATGTCCCTTACTGCTATTGCACGTCCTGCAATGTCGGCTGGGCAAGCGTAATTCCCATGGCAGCGAGGTAACGTGCGGTAAGCTGCTCTGCCTTGGCGACTTCGCCCCGCATGCGATAAGCACGGTCCAACAGGTGAATGCCCTGAGGCAAGAGCGGGTCGAGCCGCACGGCGCGCTCCAAGTGGTCTAAGGCGCCCGGCAGCTTTCCTTGCTCCAGCAACGCATCACCCAAATTGACTTCATAGGGCGCAAAGTCCGGGCGAAGCTGAAGGGCTAGACGGAATCGCTGCTCTGCTTCAGCAGGCTGTTTCGCCGTCAGCAGAATGGTGCCTAATTCGGTCAGAGCGAGCGGATCTTTCGAAAATGTGCTTTCGAGCCGGTTGAGCATCTTATAGCCGCGAATGACTTGATTCGGAAACACCGTTCTCCAGGCCTTCGGTCACCAGCGCGAGGGCCAGATTGCGGTCACGTACTTCCGGAGCGGGCTCGCGCCAGGCCGCCAGATCTGCGCCCACGGCCGGCGTCCCTTCCGGCGCTCTGTGCGGCGTGTAATTCGATGATCTGTAAACGCAGTGTGCCCACCGTCTTTTGCAGGACGCTTCGGCATGTGGCAAGCGATGCAGTTCTGATCGGAACCGGTATGGCTTGCAGGAAGAGTTCCCGTGTGACAGGTCAGGCAGCGGCCCCGGTAATATGCGACTGGCTGCTCCGGCACTTTATGCGGATCATGACAGGTTCCGCACCATAGCCTGCCGCCGCTCTTACGAACGCAAAGGCTTTGTGCCAGTTGTTCAGACTGGCTGATAACCTTGATTTCATTCTCAAGCGAGCGGGCAGCAACGTAGACGGTATAAGCATCTTCGATATGTTCGCCCGGCTTGAAATCGGCGATCGTCTTCCCAGGATTCGGGATACGGACTTGGCCTGCCAGATGGCATTGTTCGCAGATACTGTCCCGCGCTGCCTGCTGCAGTTTCGCAGGATTGATGATGCTGCCCGGCACGGGCGACTTCAGGTGTGCCTCCGCAGGACCATGACAACGGTCGCAGCCGATTTCCGTCTGAGTGAAGGCCGGATTCTGGTAACGGTTCAACGTATCGGGTACGGGCCGGGGCCGGTCTGCGTGACAGGTCAGACACTCGATCGTAACAGGACGGGAAAAGTCGGGTGCCGGCGCTTGCTCGTAACCAGGAGCGACATCCCACATACGTCGGGCCGTGTAATACGAAAGGGGAGATTGAAACAAGTGATCCCCGACCTGGACGAGGAAACCCACGGCGTGACTGCCGGAGCCAATTTGGTAAGACACGTGCAGTCTCTCCGATTCCTGACCTCGCGTCAGCGACTGCCAAACGCCAGTACGGTTTGTTTCACTCGTAAAGTATGTGTGGGAAGGCAGGTGCTCGAAGGCGCCGTCAGGTGGCGTAAAGGTCCCGGAAAGCGAGTGCCCCATCGCGGTTTGCGAGAATCCCGCGACTTCTTTGGGGTGGCACGAAGCGCACCCCTGCCCGGAGAGCGATGGCGTTAGAACGGCGAGGGCAACGAGCACAAACCGCAACTTGCGAGAGTAGCAGAGGCGGACCACGTACGCCAGCAATCGGGCAGGCTGCAACTAAGGTTTGACCTGAAGGCAATAATTCCAGTTGAATCCGAGGACGAATACGCTATATACTCCCAAGAGTTCCGTTTATTTTGGCTAAGTTTGCTTAGCGGCTTCCCGGGGGGGATTTCAAATATGTCAAGTAAGGCAGCGCTGCAGCGTATGCATTGGCTGGTCCAGCTGTGCCCATCCATTCTGAGTTTCACGGCGTTGACTCTGCTTGTTGCCGGCTCCGCGTGGACGCAGACGCTGAGCAGCATCAATGGCACCGTCACGGATTCAAGCGGCGCGGTAGTGGGGACCGCGAAAGTCACCGTGACCAATGATGCCACTCACGTATCGAAGACTGCCGAGACTAGCTCGGCCGGAACCTACACCGTCACGGATCTGATTCCCGGCACCTACACGGTGATCGTCGATCTGGCCGGGTTTCAGTCCTCGGAGCACAAAGGTGTCGGCGTCGACGTCGGCAGATCGTCGACAGTTGATGCAGTCCTGCAGCCCGGCAATACGCAGCAGACCGTCACCGTTTCTGAAAGCGCCATAGCGCTCGACACCAGCGCTCCCAGCCTCAACACGACGATCGAAAACAAAGTGGTGCAGGAGCTTCCGACGGTAGTGAGTGGCGGGCGAGGCCGGCAGATAGACAGCTTCATCTTTCTTGCTCCTGGTGTCACGGGAGACCAGTTTAGCCATCGCATCAACGGCGGGGTCGATTTCCAGAACGAAGTTGTGTTCAACGGCATACCGATGGCGCAATCGGAAACGCAGGGCTACCAGACCATCTGGAATCCACCTTATGAGCTGGTCAATTCCTTTAACGTATTGCGTTCGTCTTTTTCGGCACAGTACGGCCTTGCCCAGGGCGTCATAACCTATCAAACCGCTTCGGGAACCAATCAGTTTCATGGCGATGCCTTCGAAATTATCCGCAACAACTTCTTCGACGCTCGCGGCGCTTACAATCCGACCGTTCCGGTTGATAAGGAAAACAATTATGGATTCACGATTGCCGGCCCTGTGATCATCCCTAAACTTTATAACGGCAAAAACCGTACGTTTTTCCATCTCAGCATGGAGTGGTACCGTCAGAACCAGACTGAAACCACCTTCTTCTCCCTGCCGACGGCCGCCGAAAAGGGAGGCGACTTCAGCGCTCTTGTGGACTCCAGCGGAAAGCAGGTTCCCATCTTCAATCCCGCCGCCGGCCAGCCGGGCAGTTGCACCGCGGGCGGCAACACACCCGGTACGCAATTCCGCGGCAACATCATTCCCGCTATTTGCTTCAGCCCAACGTCGGCCGGTTTGTTGCAGTATTGGCCAAATCCTGCTCTGCCAGGCTTTACCAACAACTCGCAAAGCCTGCAAGGAGTTGTGCCGACCAGACAGAATCCGTGGGGTTTCACCGTCGACCACAACATCAGCGACAGACAGTCTGCCCATTTTGCAATGTGGCGTGACAAGCAGACATCGTATGGTGATAACACCGGCACTCATCTTCCGTTGTCAAATCCTCTGGCTGATAAGACTTATTACCCCGACCTTGGCACGGTGTTCATTGTCAACTACTCCTTTACGATCAACCCGCACCTGGTAATGACCGCGGGTGCAAGCTGGCTGGGGGAATTGAATTTTCAAATTCCCCAAAGGACAGGCCCTCAGCCGGTTCCATCTGCCGCGCCCGGCGCTCCCCAAGTTCCCGGAATCAATTTCGCCGGTCCGCTCTCGCCTGGAAACGTCGGATCATCGAATACCAATTCGATCAATAGGAAACTAGGCACGGTGGCAGAAAATAACTTCCTCTGGATCAAGGGAAAACACACCTTCAACATCGGCTGGGAGTATCGTAGAACCTACCAGGACGATAACGAATGCCAGCAGTGCGCCGGCAACTTTAACTACAGCAACAATCAGACTGCTGATCCCAACAACCTGAGCAATAGCGGAAACGCTTTTGCCAGTTATCTTCTGGGAAGCGTCGATAGCGCGAACCGTACCGGATCCCAGGAACTGCGGCTGCGCAACCTCGATATTTCGAGCTACATTCAGGACGACATCAAATGGACTCCACGACTCACTTTCAATATAGGCGTGCGCTGGGATGTGATGACACCGTTCACGGAAATGGATAACAAGATCGTCTACTTCGATTCGAAGATCCCCAATCCCGCTGCCGGGGGCCGGTTGGGTGCTGCCACACAATTCGGCTACTGCATAGGCTGTGCCTCTACGAATCGGGCATTTGTGCACTGGAATCATTTCAGCCCGAGAATGGGCTTCTCTTACGAACTCAATAAGAAAACCGTGCTGCAGAGTGGATTTTCGGTTAATTACTTGAACGGCGGCGCATACGAATATGGAATCAGCAAGGTGGCGGTCAACTACGGCAACCTGCTCCTCGGCACGTTCACGAGAAATCCGACCGGCTCTACCAATCCCGGTTTCGGTTCCTGGGATGCCCCGGGCAACGTCTTGCCCGAGCCCGGGCCTAAGCCGTTTAGCCCCGCTTTAGGCGTCGGCTCGACCATCAACGCCTTCGATCCCGAGAACGATGGCGTCACTCCGTATGATGCCGTCTGGAATATCGGCATCCAGCGCGAACTGCCCTCCAGTATGTTCTTAACGGTGAACTATACCGGCAATCGCGGCAACCATCTGCCGTCCCAGTTAAACCCCATCAACCAGCTTCCTTCAGGGTTCCTGGCCCAATACGGCAGCAAGCTGGGCGATCCGTATGCCACAACCGGCGTGCAGCTTGGTATTCCGCTGCCGTATCCGACTTTCCTCACCGACTTCCCGACCGCCAATGTGCTGCAGGCCTTGCGGCCCTATCCACAATATTCGGATATCTTCAATAACTTCGATATGAACGGGTCGTCGCTGTATCATGCGCTGCAGGTTTCCGTGGAGAAACGCTACACCAACGGCCTCAGCTTCCTGGTTTCCTACAACCTATCGAAGATGATGTCGAACACCAACTCCGGTTTCACTTCGTTTGCTTCGCGCGCATTGAACAAAGATAACCAGAAAGCGGAGTGGGCGATCGATAACAACGATCGAACCCACATTGTCAACATTGCGGCTACTTACGAACTTCCGTTCGGAAAGGGGAGACCATTTCTGAACCGCGGCGGAGTGGTGAACGCAATCCTCGGCGGCTGGCAGATCAGCCCGCTTCTGACTTACGGGACCGGGACTCCGCTCTTCACCAACAGCAACACTGGCTCAGGCGGTCCTGTAGTTGTCAGCGGCGACCCGCTCGGCAATAATTGTTCCTCTTGTAACCGGGCGAACGTCGTTTCGGGCGCGCCCCTGCAATTCTCCTACAGCAATGTCTACAAAGGATTGCCGGTCATCAACGCAGCCGCTTTCAGCGATCCGGGGCCGTGGGTACTTGGCAACTCACCTCGTGTTCTCGGTGGTTTGCGGAATCCCTTCCAGTACAACGAAAATGTGGCTCTGGCGAAAAGCTTTGCGTTGGGTGAACGCGTGAAACTCAAGCTGGAGATCGAGTACTTCAACGTTTTAAATCGCGTAATCTTTGGCAGCCCGGACGAGAATTTCAATGACGCAAACTTTGGCAAGGTGATCAACAACCAGTCAAATACGCGAAGAGAAGGCCAGGGCCACCTGGCAGTCACGTTCTAACCGCCGTAACGGAGTAAACACCGCCCCGGCGCTCGTTTCTGTCACGAGCCCCGGGCATTTTTCACTTCACCGAGTATCCCGCGACCAAAAACAGATATCCCCTTTCGCCGAAAAGATCATTGCTTTGTAGCCTTCTCAATGATCGTCGAGTACTTATTGACGGTCGCATCCCGGACCTCCTGCTTCGTTCCGTCCGGCCACGCTACGCTCACCCGATCCAATATGCCGCAAGCTCCCAAACCGAAGTGGAGACGGGGATCATTTCTCGAAAGATAGCTACCGCCATTGCGGACAGCATCCGTTTGTCGTTGTCCGCAGCCTTCGACCGCAACCGCCGCGCCGATTGCATCGCGGTTGCATTTTGTACCGCGCAGGCTAAGACCGATCCAATTGTTGTTCGTTACCGTTTCATTCTTCAACAGGACAGGCGCACCGGCGATGGGCAGAACAATCAGATCAGTCTTTCCGTCGTTGTTGAAATCCGCAGTGCCTCCGCCCCGATAAGAGTTGTCCGGCTTCGCGGGATAAACGAACGCGAGCGCGCTCTTCGCCCCCGCGCTGCGAAAAATTGTGATGGGCTCAAAATAATTCTTGTCGGTGGGGTAGACGTGGCCGTTGGCCGTCCAGAAATCGCGTGCGCCGGCATTATCGAAGTCCGTCAGACCACACGCCCAACCCAGGTATGGATCGGTTACGGTTGCCAGCCCGGTAGCCGCAGCCACATCTTCATAGACACCCGATTTGGATTGCCGGAAAAGCGGAAAGTAGTCCTTGTTAAACGTTGTCGTGAGCACGTCTAGATGGCCGCCCTTGCCATACTCTCCGACGGCCACCCCCATGTTGGATTGCGTTCTCCCATCGGCATTGAAAGCGACGCCGCGATCTAGCGCCTCCTCCTTAAATGTGCCGTCGCCCTGATTGAGGAACAAATAGTTCGGATCGGAATCATTCGCGACGAAGATATCGAGCTTGCCGTCTCCGTTGAAGTCTGCCGTCACGGGCGTAAAACCATGTGCCGCTGGCGCACCTCCAATCCCAGACTTATTTGAGATATCGGTGAACGTTCCATCTCCGTTATTCCGGTACAGAACGCTGTGCTCGCCTTTAAGCCCGATCGGGCCGCAGAAAGTATGCTGGCCGAAGTAGTCGCAAACGGGCGCAGGCTCTGTCCAGGAGATCGAATGGATATCCACATATCCGGTGATAAACAGATCAAGGTTGCCGTCGCCGTCGAAATCTCCGAAGGCGCTGCCGGTGTGCCAGGCGGCGCTCGTCCGCAGGCCCGCTCTGGTGCTGACATCGGTAAAGGTGCCGTCACCGTTGTTCTTGTACAGCAGGTCGCGGCCGATTGTTGTGATCAGGATATCGGTGAAGCCGTCGTTATTGTAGTCCGCGGCGTTCGCGCCGGTGCCCCAATAAGGATTCGCCAGCCCCGCTTTTGCGGTGACGTCCTCAAAGCGGCCATTTCCCAGGTCGTGGTACAGATAGACACCTCCCGGATTGTCCGCCATCTTGTCGCCGGCCGATGTTTTCCGCAGCTGGTCCATTGTTCCTCCGTTCACGATCAGCAGATCCATCTGGCCGTCGTTATCGTAGTCCAGCCAGGCTGCTCCGCTGCCATTCGCCTCTGGGATCCAGCGCTTCTCCGCGCTTCCACAGCGCAATACGGCCGCCACTCCGGCGTTCGCCGCAACGTTCTGGAATGTTAGTCTCGGACCGGCCAGGTCGCACACAACGGTTGTCGCAAAGCATAGGCTGAGTAGAGGAGCAAGCAAGAACGCTTTGTCTTTCATCGAAGCTTTATAGTGTATCCATGGCGTTGTTTTTACCCTGCCGTTTCTTATTGTTGTTCATCGCCATAGCTCCATTTACGTGCCATTTGCTCGGGGCGCAAACGAGCGATGTAGATTCTTTACACGCCGAAGCCGCCGCCGCTGAAGCCAAAGGTGATCTTTCCACAGCCATCGAGAAATATCGAGCGATCCTGAAGATCGATCCTCGTCTGGCCCCCGCCTATAACAATCTGGGCGCTCTCTACTTCAAAGAAGGCCAGTTTCACGATGCGGCGGAGGTGCTCGAACGAGGTCTGAAAATCGATCCGTCCATGAGTTCTGCATCGGCGCTCCTCGGATTGTCGTTGTTTCAGATGGGCGAATATCGCAAAGCGCAGCCCCATCTCGAAGCTGCTGTCAAGGCTCATCCCTCCGACAACAACGCTGAACTCATGCTCGTGAACGACTTGACCAAGCAAGGACAATTCGAGGCAGCTGCGATTCATCTGCAGCAGCTCTCAAAACGCGAGCCGGATGACGAACGAGTCTGGTACCTGTTGGGCCGGGTCTATATGCAACTTTCTGAACAAGCGCTCGGAAAGATCAACCAAATCAACCCTGATTCCGTTTGGGCGCACGAGATCTCCGCAGAGTTGATGGAGAGTATGAAGAACTACAACGGGGCTATCGTCGAATACAAAAAAGCGCTCGAAATCGCTCCGAAACAGCCCGGACTGCATTTCAAGCTGGGCGATGTCTACTGGAGCCTTTCGCAATGGGACAATGCCGCTGAGCAATTCCAAATGGAGCAGGCCATCGACCCCAGAAACTGCATGGTCGAATGGAAGCTCGGCGACATCTTACTGCAGAAAAGCGTGGAGCCCGAAGAATCGCTGAGTCGTATTGACAAGGCTCTTTCGGCATGCCCGAATTTAGCAGAGGCGAGAGCCGACCGCGGGCGTGTACTGTTGAAGCTGCATCGCGAACAAGAAGCGATTCCGGAGCTCCTCTCGGCTGAAAGAGCCAATCCGGCAGAGCCAAGTACACATTTCTTGTTGGCACAGGCCTATCGTGCGACAGGCAAGAGCGAAGAGGCCAAAGCCGAGATGAAGTCCTTCAGTGAGCTTGAGCAGAAAACACGAAATGCAGCCGCTGAACGCGCCAGCGAAGCGATCCAGGACAACCAGAGCGCCCACTAGGCTAGCCCAGAAGAGTAACCGGGGCTCTCGCCGGCTGAGCCGTCATCCCGAAGCAGCAGTCCCTCTCAGCCGAGCGGTTCCTTTGTGAGCCTTCCGTTGATCATCCGCCAGATACCGCTCGGATTTTCATTGCGAAGCTCCGTGGGAAGCGCCTCTTCCGGAAAGTTCTGATAGCAGACCGGCCGGGCGAATCGATAGATTGCCGCTGCGCCAACCGAGGTGAAGCGCGAATCTGTTGAGGCCGGATATGGGCCTCCGTGCTGCATTGCGTAGCCGACTTCAACTCCTGTGGGATATCCGTTAAAGAGCAGCCTGCCGGCCTTCCTCTGAAGGATCCCCAGCAGCGCATGCTGTTGCACCAATTCGTCTGGCTCGCCGTGTATCGTGGCCGTGAGGCTTCCCTCGAGTGCGTTGGCGCATTCTAGTACTTCGGCCCGAGAGGCGCAGCCTACGATGACCGTTGCCGGGCCGAAGATCTCTTCCTGTAGTTCTTTGTGCCGAAGCCAGGTTTTGGCGTCTGTGACCATAATCCCCGGGCGTCCTTCAGTGTGTTGCGCGTCTGCTTCGCGTACGGAAACTCGCGCCTCGACTCCGGGGATTTTCGCCGCCTTCTCGAACGATTCCGCATACCCTTTGGCAATCGCCGCGTTCAGCATCGTTGCGGGAGCAGCTGCCTCAAACTGCTTGATCAGATGTTCGGCAAAATGCCCTACCCCCTCCCCGCTCGCTCCAAAGGCCAATCCTGGGCACGTACAAAATTGCCCGACCCCCAATGTTACCGACCGATAGAACCCCGCCGCGGTGCTTTCCGCGTCCTTTTCCAGAGCGCTCTTGAGCAGGAACACCGGGTTTGCGCTGCCCATTTCCGAAAACACTGGAATTGGTTCAGGCCGTTTTGCTGCGGCATCGAACAGCGCGCGGCCCGCTCGTTGCGAGCCTGTAAACGCGACTGCCTTGATGTGTTCGTTTGTTACCAGAGCCACGCTGACCTTCGGGCTGAAGCCGTGCAATAACGAGAACGTTCCGCCCGGTAATGATTTCTTCTGGATTGCTCTGGCGATCGCGTTCCCGACCAATTCGGACGTTCCCGGGTGTGCCGGATGGGCCTTGACGATTACAGGATTGCGCGCCGCGAGAGCCGAAGCTGTGTCGCCGCCCGCTACCGAAAACGCAAGCGGAAAGTTACTTGCTCCAAAGACGGCCACGGGGCCGATCGGTTGCAGCATCCGCCGGAGATCGGGTTTCGGCACCGGCTTCCGATCTGGTTGCGGTGTGTCGATCCGCGCGTCGACCCACGAACCTTCCCGGACGATTTCCGCAAAAAGTTTGAGCTGATTGGTGGTCCGATCGCGCTCCCCACGCAGGCGATCAAGTCCCAATGCAGTTTCTTCGTTTGCTTTCTCGATCAGTTCGTCGCCAAGTGCCAGGATTTCCGCAGCGATCGTCTCGAGAAGATCGCCGGTTTCAGACGCTCCAAGCTCTTGTAAGGTTTCGGCCGCCCGCGCCGCCAGCCCCGCTGCTTTACCGATCTCCGCCTCGGTTGCCTCGTGGAACTTGCTTCCGATAACGGATCCTTGTCGGGGATTGTAGGCCTGGAAAGTTGCCCGCCCTTCCGCCGAAAGCTCTGATCCGATGATGTTCCCGCCGTTGATAGCTGTAGTCGACACAGCTTCCAGCTTATCGAGTGTCGGAACTGATCGTCTGCCCTCAGGATGTCTTGATTTGAGACTTTGCGGTGACCAGCCCGTCCGCCGACGCTAGCACTGCATCCAGGTGAGTCATCCGCAGCATCTTCTGCAGATTTGAATTCACTCCGACCAATCGCATGGGACAGCTGTGTCTGCTGGCCGAACTGTAGACGATTGTTAACTCGCCCAACCCTGAACTGTCTACAGATGTAATCTTCTGCATATCGAGGATAATACCGTTCAATTTCGGTCTTGCCAGAACGTCTCGCGCCGCGTTGCGAAGCGAAACTAATGAGGGGCCAAGAGTTAGTGATCCTTCCAGCTCGAGAATCGCGATACCGTCTTCCAGCCTGGTTCCGATGTTCAATCCCATTTCGTCTTTCTTTTCCTCATATCGCCGAAAGCGTTGCTATCCACTTTACCCGCTCCGCTATCTTTTTGTCCTATCAGGGATGCCACAGAGGACTGTCGTGCGACGTATTTTCATGCGCTTAGCAAGCTGGCCTTTATTGGCCGAGGAAATGCTCTAGTGGAGGTGCTCGGAACGCCGCTTAGCGAATTACGGAGGCTTGCTAAGCCGCTTGCGAGGATAACCCGCTCATAGCGTCGATAGGCAGCGCGTTATACTTGGGACGCGCTGCTTCTTTCTTCGCTCTGGTCTGCAAACTCAGGCCGTAGAACCAAGCAGCTGCTGTTCCGTCGTTCTACCGCGCTTGTTATCAGCTTCCGGCTTGAATCTCACTGAAACCAGCTTTGATATACCGGGCTCCTGCATCGTGACGCCATAGAGCGACTGCGCTGCTTCCATCGTTCGCTTCGCATGTGTAATTACGATGAATTGTGTCTCTCCCGCCATTTCTTTCAGCAGGCGCGTCAGCCGTTCGATATTCGGCTCGTCGAGCGGTGCATCAATCTCGTCGAGAATGCAGAAAGGACTGGGTGTGTATTGAAAGATCGCCATCAGCAGCGCCATAGCCGTCAGTGCTTTCTCTCCTCCTGAGAGCAACAACACACTTTGCAGCCGCTTGCCTGGGGGTGAGGCGACGATATCAATTCCGGATTCGGCGAGGTTATCCTCGTCGGTCAGTCTCATCTCGCCCGTTCCGCCGCCGAAGAGCGTGGCGAACATCTCTTTGAAGTTCGCGTTGATCGCGTGGAACGCTTCGCCGAATCTCTTGCGCGACTCGGTATCGATCTCTTGAATAGCCTTTTCAGTGTCCCGGATCGAATCGAGCAGATCTTGCCGCTGCGCCGAAAGAAACTCCTGCCGCTGCTGAGCTTCCTCGAACTCTTCTAGTGCCGTCGGATTGACCGGTCCCAGCGCCTCGATTTTCCGGCGAACTTCGGCATACTTGCTCTCGATTGCCTCCAACCCTAGCTCATCGGGCACTTCATCCACTTTCTCGCTCAGCTCCGCCAATGTAGTGTTGAGCTCCTGACCACAGGTTTCTTCCAGATGCTTGAGCTGCGACTCCGCGCGGGCAAGGTCTACTTGCCGTTCTGCCCGCTTTTCCTGTTGAAGTTGGGCTGTCGCACGCAGCCGCTTCAGATCCTCATCCGCGGATGCCAATTGCTCGCGCAGTTCTGCTTCGCGCTGCGCAAGGGCGCTTACCGCCGCCTCCGCTTGGTTAATAGCGGTCTGCAGTGCCTCGGCCTTGACCTGTAACTCCGAGTTGCTGGCGAACAGATGTGCTTTCTCCGAATTCAGACGCTCGCCTTCAGCGATCAAATGGGTGCGTCGGTTCATCAGATCGTGAACCTGCGCGTCGAGGCGGGAACGGTGACTCGAATGCGACCGGCGCCGCTCCTCGATGGCGGCGAGATCGGCGCGCCTTGTCGCGTGTTCTTCGGTCAGCCTCGAGAGTTCCGCTTGCAAGCCGGAAAGCTGCTCACGGGCCGCTTGGAGAGAACTCTCTTCCATCGCGCGCGATTGTTCGCACTCCGCTAGCGTCTGCCGATCCCGACGCACGCTTTCCTCTAGCTGCACACGTTCTCGTGCGATCCGTTCGAGCTCTAACCGTGCGTGCGACAACAGCGATCGAGCCCGGCCAAAATCCTCGGCTAGTTTCCGGGCTTCGTGATCGAGAGCCAAAACATCTTTCTCTTCCGCTTGCTGGCGCGATCGGAGGTGATCGAGTTCTTCCGCCAAATTCCCGATCTCGCGCTCCAACTGCCTGAGTTCGTCCTCCGCGGCATTGAGCTCGGAGTGCTTCGTCTCTTCCAGTTTCAGGATCTCTCGCAATTCCCGCTTGAGCGCCAGCGGTCCGGCACCGGATTTCTTTCCGCCGCTGACCGCCTGCCCGTGATAATTCAAGCCGTCTGTTGTTAGGAACCAGCAATGCGGAAACTCCGTTGCCAGTTCGCGGGCCACTGCTCGCTCGCTTGTTACGTAAGAGTTAGCAATGCGAGGCAACTGCTCTACAGGCATGTGCGACAGCCCGTTGGTCCAGCGCAATGCGTCGGTTAATTTCGTCAGAGTTCCGTTCTCTACGGTAGGCTGCGGAACTTCTGTTGCGCTAGCCGAGTTTTCTCCCGCATCTTCCACCAGGAAAGTCCCGCGGCCGTTCAGGTCTCCTCGCATCAGGTCGATGCCGCGCTCCCCCTCGGTCCAGTTACGCACCACGACGTACTCCAGTTCCTCGTGCAGGAACTCTTCTGTGGCTTTCTCCAAATGAGGATCGACCTCAAGGAAATCTGCCATCACGCCAATGGGCTGGAAGCTCTCGGTCTTACCACGCTCGACTGCTGTAAAGAGACGCTTCACCGTTTCGGTCGTATAGCTGCGGTGCTGGATAACCTCTTCGAGCGAATCCTTGCGCGCCTTGATTCGTGAAAACTCAGTCCTCAGACGGTCGAGTTCCGCGCGCCTCTCGATCAACCGCGTTTTGCTTCGTTCGAGCTCGCTCTCGACGGTTTTTCGCTGTTCTTGAACTGAAATCAGATCGGTCTGCCGTGAAGCGAGTTGCTCCGAGAGCTGCTGCTGCGCTTGTTCTATTCGTGTCAGATCCGCTTGCGAATGCTGTTCTTCGCTGCGTGACCGATCTGCATCGCGGTCGGCCGATAGCAAGTGAGTTTCGGCCTGTGTGATTCCATTCTTCACGGCGGACGATCGGCCGAGCCACCGCACCACGTTCTGCCGCTTGATTTCGAGTTCCTTTTCCGCCTCCACCACTTTACTGTGCGCGTTTTGCCGTTCGGAGGCCTTCGTCATCAGATCGTGTTGAGCCGTCTGAAAATCTCTTTCGAGCTCGGAGAGTTCCGCGCTTTGAGTCTCCAGTTCAGCGGATCGTTCCGCCTGTTGCGTCGTCAGAACTTCCAACTCCAGTTCGCCGGCACTAAGTGTCTGCGTGATTTGCTCGATCTGCTTCGTCTGGTATTCGAGTCGCCCGCGAGTTCGCTCGGCCTCGAGCTTCAGTTCCGCCAGACCCTTGCGGGCTTCCGTCAATTCTTCTTCAGTCGAGTAGGAGATGCCGATCACTCGCTCCTGCGCGGTTTCGCCCTCCTGAATGGCGGCCTGCACGCTTTGGAGTTCCGCAGAGGCAAGATTCAGTTCGATGGCGATCTTTGTTATCTCGCGCTCGAGCATTCGGAACTTCGCTGCCAGAAGCTGCCGCAAGTGCTCTGCTGCTTCCGCCTTGAGTTCCCCATGGCGCTTCGTCTTGGCAGCCTGTCGTTTGAGCGAGTTTGCCTGGCGAGTAACTTCTTCGAGAATGTCGAATACTCGCGACAGGTTTTGCTTGGCGCTTTCCAGTTTCGCTTCCGCCAGCCGCTTTCTGGTCTTGAACTTCGTGACACCGGCTGCCTCTTCCACCAGGCTCCGGCGGTCCTGCGGTTTGTTGCTTAGAATCTGGCCGATGCGTCCCTGCTCGATAATTGCGTAGCTCTCGGGTCCCAACCCCGTACCCAGGAAAAGGTCCTGAATGTCCCGCAGACGGGCCTGCTTGCCGTTGATGAGATACTCGCTCTCTCCTGACCGATACAGACGGCGTGTGATGGTGATCTCCCCACTTCGCTCCGCGGTTCGCGCCGCTTCGCTTACCGCCGCACGATCAGGTTCTTCATTTGTTACAAATGCGTGAGAATCCGTTCCATTCTGCGGGACGTCTACTGTATGTGATGAACTGTCGTTGGTTCCTGGGGAGAGAATAGGCAGCCGTGAGACGGCCAAAGCTGCTTCATCCGGCACCAGCGTCATGGTAACCGAAGCCATGCCCAGCGCTTTTTTATCGCGAGTTCCGGCGAAGATGACGTCCTCCATGCGGCCGCCACGTAGAGTTTTTGCCGACTGCTCCCCGAGGACCCAACTGATGGCATCGCTGAGGTTGGATTTTCCGCAACCGTTCGGGCCGACCACGGCAGCTATGCCGCTGCCGTTAAACTTCATTTCGGTCCTGTTGTAGAAGGACTTAAAGCCATGTATCTCGACGCGCTTGAGTTTCAACAACTGGAGCAGACCTCCCTGGGATCTATTCTCGGGGGTGCCTCCATCGTATCCTCTCGGCCATACATTGTAAAGGCACTCCTACCCCTCGAATTGTGTGTCTTGGAGCTTTCAACCCAATATCTGGTGGCCGCGTAGCATGCCCTATGCGGTTTCCGGTGGTACGCGATTGTATTGGGAGCAGCACGGGATCGGCCCGCCGGTGCTACTCATTATGGGGCTGAGCTTCACCCATCAGATGTGGTTCCGCGTTCTTCCTACCCTGGTGAGCCGTTTTCGCGTTATTTTATTCGACAATCGGGGCGTCGGCCTCAGTGACGTGCCCAAAGGGCCCTACACTATGCGGCAGATGGCGCGTGATGCAGTGGCCGTTCTGGATGCGGCCGGCATCGACAGCGCCCATGTAATCGGCGCGTCGATGGGCGGAATGATAGCCCAGGAACTTGCTCTCCGATTCCCGGAACGGGTGCGTAGCCTCTTGCTTGCATGTACCAGCCACGGTGGCCTACTCGCTCGCTGGCCCCGCTTTGTTCCGCCGCGCGGGCTCAAATGGGGAGAAGCCCAACGCCGCCAGAGGGAACTGGCGCTTGTACCCATGTTGTATTCCCCCTCTACCCCGATGGAGCGCATCAGGGAAGATTTGGATGTTCAGTGTTGTGCACCCTTGAGTTCGAAAGGATTTATCGGTCAGTTCGCCGGCATTCTCATTTGGAGTTCTTATCTTCGATTGCCCTCAATTCGTGTGCCTACACTTGTGGTCCACGGCGATAATGATCGCCTGGTTCCGTCCGAGAACGGGAGAGTGGTGGCGGCGAGGATCCCCGGGGCCCAATTTCACCTCATTCAAGATGCCGGCCATATCTTAACGACAGACCAGCCGGACGCGTGTCGCCGGCTCATGATAGAGTTTCTGCGACAGGTGCGAAGCATCGATCACTCCATCATGAAGTTCTAGCGTGATTCGGATTCTGCAGTGCTTTTGTCCGAAACTCCGAGAGATCGAAGCCATGCTTCGGCCAAGGTCGGCCAACTCGTGACGCGAGCCGCGGACGGTCTTAGACCGTAACCGTGTCCCCCGCTGGGGAAGACGTGCATCTCGGCGGGAATGCCTTCACGCTTCAGCGCTCTGTAGTAAAGCAGAGTTCCTTCTATGAAGTTGTGGTCGTCTTCAGCTTGCACAATAAAAGTGGGTGCTGTTTGAGCTTTAACCGTCACTTCGGGCGCCAGTTGTTCGCCCCTGTCGAGAACAGACAGATATGCCGGGTAGATGAGTACAACGAAGTCAGGTTGGCAACCGACTCGATCCGCACCATCGACCGGCGCATAGGTTCGGGACTCGAAGTGATTGCTTAAAACCGCTGCGAGGTGACCTCCCGCGGAAAATCCGAGTACGCCGATGCGATTAGGATTGAGTTTCCAATCTCCAGCATGAGAACGTACCAGGCCCACGGCGCGCTGAGCGTCTTGTAGTGGTTCGGCATATCGCGGCACCCCGGATGATTCTGGTACTCGATACTTTAGAAGAACGGCGGTGATTCCAACGGAATTGAGCCAGTGGCAAACTTCCGTACCTTCCAGGTCCATGGCCAGGATCCGATATCCCCCGCCGGGAAAAACAACGACGGCAGTTCCTGTGTCCTTCGCTTGAACGGGGCGAAACACCGTGATGGTCGGTTCTGTGACATTGCCCAGGCGAATGACACTCCTGCCGGCGACCACGCCGTCTTTCGCGGTGGTCATGTCTCTCTCCGGCTCGGAGGTGGCCTTCTCCCCCGGTGCGCCGCTCGGCCAAAGCATGATCGGTTTGGGACCTGCATTCATATAGACCGCCGCGACCAAAATGAGCGAGCAAAGGCGTAAGGAGCGTGCCACCCCCATCCTGACGTTGAGTGCAAGGGTCGGCAGCAACGGTTTCACTTTATTCCATGCATTATTGCGAGCACCTGAGTTCAAAAGCCATGTTACCTTTTGCCCCTATTAGGCTTCAAATTTTCAACGTTGTTGAAGTGATTTCCTATTCTGTTCAATAAATCAGCTCGGAATCTTTCATTGAACTTAAGATCTCGGGAACACTATAGAGAGTTGCTTGCCGGGGTTTCCACGGACCTGCTGAGGTTCGCGGATCCCGAGCATCTCGTTAGTAGTATCTTTGAACGGAGTGCCGCGCACCTCGATATCGATTTGTGCTTCTCTCATGTCGCCACCGAGGACACGCTGGAGGCGGTCTTCATCGGCGGAATACCCTCAGAGCTGCAATTCAATTTCAAAACCGTTCGCTTCGGCGAGGGCTTGTTCGGTACCGTTGCCCAAACGCGCCGGGTTCTTGTGTGTGGAATGATTTCTGAGGCAAGCGATTCGGCGACAGATTCTCTGAGAGGCATTGGTGTTGATTGCTTCTCTTGCTATCCGCTGCTTAGCGAAAACAAACTGCTTGGAACTTTGTCGTTTGGCGCCCGAAATCGGCCCAGCTTCGAATCGGAAGAGATTGAAGTGCAGCGGGCCATCGCGGATCAGGTAGCGCTGGCTTTCGATCGCATCTGCCTTCTGCGGGCGCTGGCCCAGAGTAATACGCGATTGTTGAGCGCCAATGCGGACTTGAAGCGGGCCCATGCGGAGTTGGAGCAGATCGCATTTTCGGCTTCACACGACCTGCGCGAGCCCGTCCGCCACTTGAATATCTATACCGAGTTGCTTCGGCGCCAACTAGAATCTGAACTCACGGGCGACGCAGCTCGATATATGCAATTTGTTCTGGCGAACGCCAAGAGGGTCGATCTGCTCGTCTCCGATCTGCTGAAATACACCGGCATCGCTCATGAAGAACCGGTCTCGCGCGTGCTGGACTCGAATGTCGTCGCGGAGCGCGTTTGTATGAGATTGCGGCCTCTAATCGAGCAAACAAGAACTTCGGTGCATGTGGAAGAACTGCCGTCAGTATTGATGGCCGAAGACGATCTGGAGGCGTTGTTCGAAAATCTCATTGAGAATGCGATCATACACCACCGTGCGGGTGTGCTTCCCGAAGTCAGGATATTCTCCCGTGGCCCTGCCCAAGGATGCGCGATCTGCGTTAAGGACAACGGCGAGGGCATCGATCCGCGGCATCGCGACAGGATATTCGGCCTCTTCAAGCGCCTTGATCCGCATCGCAATAGCGACGGCACTGGTCTCGGATTGTCCCTGTGCCGGAAGATCGTAGAACGCTACAAAGGAGAGATCTGGGTAGAGTCCGAACCCGGGCAGGGGGCTTCGTTTTGTTTTAAAGTCCATGCGGACTCGCAAACCAGATCATTTGCGGCTCATACGGCGGTCTAAGGCGGGAGGTTAGCGGAAGACGCCGGTTATTCGATCTTGTCGGTCAATGCTTCAACTCCAGGCAATTGAATTCCGGAGAGAAATTCAAGCGAAGCACCGCCGCCCGTTGAAACATGAGTGATGTAATCCGACACCCCGGCACTCTTAATCGCCTTTTCTGAATCGCCGCCGCCCACGACCGAGACCGCACCGGATTCCGCCACTGTCTTTGCCAGTGAGACCGTACCGTTGTCAAACGGAGGCATCTCGAAGATTCCCATTGGTCCGTTCCAGATCACGGTCTTAGCAGCGGCGATGTGTTTCGAGAAATCCTCGATGCTTCTGGGGCCAATATCGACTGCAATTTGGTCTGGAGCAATCGTCTCAACTACTTCGTGTGGGGCTCCTGGCTTGAGTTCACGAACAACCACGTGATCGAGCGGCAGCACCAGCTTGTCCGGATGGTCCTTCAGTAACTGCCGGGCTAGATCGATCTTGTCTGCTTCAACTAGCGACTTGCCGGTCGGTTTATCTTCGGCCCGTAGGAAAGTATAAGCCATCGCTCCACCGATCAGCAGTTTGTCTACGATCATGATCAAGTTTCGGATCACTTCGATCTTGTCTGAGACCTTCGCGCCACCCAGGATGGCCACACACGGCCGCTCCGGATTCTTCGTCACGCGGGTCAGCCACTCAAGTTCCTTATCCATCAGCAAGCCTGCCGCAGCCACCGGTAGAAAGGAAACGATTCCGACCGTCGAGGCATGGGCCCGATGCGCTGATCCGAAAGCGTCATTGATATAAACATCCGCGAGAGAAGCGAGTTGGCGGGAAAACTTAGGATCATTGGCCTCTTCCTCCGGGTGAAACCGAAGGTTCTCAAGCAGCAAGATTTCACCCGGAGCAGGCTTTAATGCGACAACTTGCTCGCCCGCGCTATCTGGCGCCATAACAACTTGTTTGCCCAGCAATTCCGATAGACGGGCCGCGACTGGGGCGAGACTCATCCCGGCCCGTGGTTTCCCTTTAGGCCTTCCGAGATGGCTGGCCAGAACTACGCCGGCGGAGTGTTCAACCGCGTATTGAATCGTCGGCAGAGAAGCTCGTATCCGCTTGTCGCTGGTGATCTCTTTCCCATCGGGCGTGAGAGGAACGTTGAAGTCAACGCGGATGAAGGCGGTCTTTCTAGACAGGTCTACATCTCTGATCGACAATTTGGACATAGAACCATTGTAAAAAGGACGCCGCTCATGCCCTTGAGCGGAAAACGGTATTAAGATTGCTCTAACCACACGATGGCTTCAGCTTTTGGGCATGGCAGTAAAATCTCTCTAAGAGAAAATAGCGGAGCCGGCACTAAATCCGTAGTCAGGTTTTCTAATCCAATCGTACCGGTACGTTCGTGCTAGGAGGTGGTTTGGAGACGACGCTTCTACAGCTTGAAGAAAATGGGATGTCAACAGTACCTATACGTGTCTTAATCGCCGACGGACACCCTATCGTCCTCGAAGGCCTTCGGAAGATTTTCGAAAATCACCCTGCTATAGAGGTGGTAGGCGAAGCCAACGACGGCGTGGACGCGATTGAAAAAGCTGTAACGCTCGAGCCGGACGTGGTTCTGATGGAGTTGAAGCTTCCGCGAGTCGATGGTCTTACGGTGCTTCGGAGCATTCAAACCCGCGCCCCGAAAGCAAAAGTGATTCTTTTTGCTACCGCCGACAACCGCGAGGAGTTCGTTGAAGCCATGAAGCTGGGCTGCTCCGGTATCGTCTATAAGGATTCTCCTGCTTCGCTGATTGAAAAAAGCATTCTCAAGGTGCATGCCGGCGAAATCTGGTTGGATTCAAACACCACCGCGGCCGTGATGCGCAAGTTCTCGGCTCCAGGCGATGTCCATTCAGCTATTTCGAACGGAAAGATTCCACGTGAGCGCGCTCAATTGAGCCAGCGGGAACGCGAAATCATCATTCTCATAGCCCAAGGTTATAAGAACAAAGAGATTGCGGAGAAGATGTTCATCACCGAACAGACGGTAAAGAATCATCTCCACAACGTGTTTGACAAGCTCGGCGTCTCGGACCGGCTTGAACTGGCACTTTACGCCATCCATAATAGTCTTCATTTGAAGCCCTAAGGCGAGCGATAAACGCCTTCTGTGCGGAGAGGCGACATGATTGTAGGCCTTTTCTTTCTCGGGTTGGCCCTGCAGGTCCATGAGTTTGGCGGGTCCGTGGTCTGGCGACCGCCCGACGACTTCCGGAATACAGTGCTATCGGCATGCGAGAATTCCGGGGCCGGCTTTGGCAAGTGCTTCGCCGAGCATATGAAGGCCGCCGGCGCATCCGCACAGGCGCTGGATTTCACGCATTTGATTCACGACGATGGCTACGTGCAGTCATTGCGTCGGGTTGGGCCTGTCGATGCGGCGTTGGTGAACTATCCGTTTCGGGCAAACGAAAATTCCGGGCTCTTTCTGATAAACGGCGAACCTCCTGCCATCGACGTAGACGATTTCAAAAGGCTACCGCGAGAGGACATGAATGCTGACGCTGCGTATACGGCCGTATACAAGGCCCATCCCGATGCGACTTTGTGGCCCGGAGATCGCTCCTCGCCCGACGCGTTGCTTGCCGTGATCATGCCCGATGGATCGCAGCAGTTTGTTGCAGACTACCGGATTCAGGCAGGTTGCCATGCCTGCGCCGTGTTGGGACAGGCGTTTTTCAAGTTTGCTTTCGACTCTCTGGGTAAATTTCAGGCAGCAAGCTTCAGCGGTTTCACTTCAAAATACCTTTTCAGCCGGGTCGCGAGTGAGAAGATGCTCACAGTCGAGTCCGGTAGCACGTGGACGATCGTGCTTCCCTCAAACAGGACCACTGGATATTCCTGGAAGCTAGCTTCGCTGCCAAACTCTGCCTCGGTCGAGAGCGTAAGTCATAAATACGAAGCAGGCACGGGAGGGATGCCCGGAGCCGGTGGCGATGAACACTGGACCTTTCACGCCGTCAGGCAAGGTGAAAGCACGCTCAACTTTACCTACGCGCGGCCTTGGGAAGAGAACAGCCCAGGGAAAAGGATGGCGGTCACGGTGAGGGTTCGGTAGTCTTTTGTTGCGTCTCGGACTGAGCGACAATCAAAGGACACCTTTGGCTCTGCGCCGAAGACACTCCCTTGTCAATGAGCGGATTGCGCGACGAGATTACCAAGCGATTTCTGCGTTTCGGTAAATCGAACGGTCCTGCGGCTCCCTCAGAAACCATCTCTGTAAGCGACGAAACCTCCGTTCCTACTGATCCTCGCGAGGGTAAGCAGTTCGGCTCTTATCGCATCCTGCGCCGGTTGGGAGCGGGCGGCATGGGACAGATCTATCTCGCACTCGAGACCCGTCTAGGCCGTCATAGTGCCTTGAAATTCCTTCCTCCCGAGCTATTGGCGGATCAAGAAGCACTTCGCCGTCTGGAGCAGGAAGCGCGCGCCACTTCCGCGCTGAATCACCCTAACATTCTCACTATTTACGAAATCGGGGAATTTCACGGTGAGTTGTTCATCGCCAGTGAATTCGTCGAAGGCGTCACGCTGAAGAAGGCCATTCAGCGGCGTGCGATAGACGGCGACATGGCTATTCGGGTTGCTACTCAGATTGCTTCAGCCCTGACGGCTGCTCACTCGGCTGGAGTCATACACCGCGACCTGAAGCCCGCGAACGTGATGATCCGGCCGGATGGGTTCATCAAAGTTATCGACTTCGGTCTGGCGAAGATTACCGACGATTTTCACGTGAGCGGCTTCCCGCACTCGCGGCTGAGCCTTCCAGGCTCGGTGGTCGGGACGGTCGATTACATGTCCCCGGAGCAGGCGCGCGGCGACGACGTAGACGCTCGCACGGATTTGTGGAGCTTGGGTGTTGTCCTTTACGAGATGCTGAGCAACCAGCGTCCGTTTGCCGGCCAGACCGATAGCCATGTTATTGTCGCAATCCTCGATCGCCCTACTCCGCCCCTGCCCGATGTCGGGTCTGCTCCAAACGGCGCGGCTAATGTGATCGCGCGGGCGCTCGTGAAAGATCCGGCGAAGCGCTATCAATCGGCCGCAGAGATGCTCCGCGCTCTCGAGCAGATTGATCAGCCTTCTTCGAAGCGCTGGCCGGTTCGCCAGCCCGGGCGCAAAAGGCCCGCTGCCCGCCGATATGGCGGGCTGGCGGCGATTGCATTGCTTGCAATTCTTTGCACATGGTGGTGGGGTTTGGGCGGCAGGGACGTCTTCCTCGAGCCAGAGTGGTTTCAAATTGCATCGGTTAAGCAACTGACCTTCAACGGCCGCGCATTGTCCTCGGCCATTTCTCCGGACGGGAAATACCTCGCATTCGTGGTTGGGGATGAGGGCGGCATGCAGTCGCTCCACATCAAGCAGACCGATCAACCGTCGGACCAGGTACGCATTCCAAGCCGCAAAATCAACTATCTCGGCCTGACGTTCTCACCCGATAGCCGCACCATTTACGAAGTGGAAGAAGATCGGACCACGCTTATCGGCAAATTGTTCGCCGTCCCGTTAGTGGGCGAACGCTCCGCAGCGCCTCTTCTTGAAGACATAGATGGCCCGGTCACGTTTTCGCCTTCGGGAGATCGGTTTGCCTTTGTACGGTACGAACCCGTAAAGGAAAACACGGCGGAAACGCGAAACAGCATCGAAGTTGCGCGAACAGAAGATAACCAGTTGAGTCCGCTCCTTTCCACTACGGGGCTGACCTTGATGTCGCATCTGGCCTGGGATCCCAAAGGCGCGCGCCTCGCGGCAATTATCAGGAACAACTCTGGTGTTTCCGACCAGGTCGAATTGAGTTTGATCGGCCTCAGGGACGGCCATATCACACGGCGCTTTTCAGCCTGGGGCGGCATCGGGCAGCTTGCCTGGGGAAAGGGTGGAAGATCTCTTTTGCTGACCGCCTCTTCAAAGAGCGAGGGCAAGAACCGGTCCCAACTGCGCGAAGTAGCTGTTCATAGCGGGGCATTACGCGATCTGACGAAAGACGTCAGCGGCTATGGCAGTGTTTCCATGACGAGCGACGGGCAACGTATCGCGGCAGTCAAAGTCGACCCGCGCGCGACGCTATGGATATCTGCACGCGACGATTTTGCACACGGACGCAGTACATTTTCCGGCATGCAGGAAAATGCCAGCCTAGCATGGGTGGACGACGAGCACCTGTTAGTGAACTCGCGGCGCACCGGGTTCCCAAATCTGGCAATCTTTGATACGACCGACCGAATTGAGTCGACCCTGACCTCGGGACCCGCGGTAGAACAGCACGCTGAGCCCGTATCGAGCGGGCGCTTTATCGTTTACTCCTCGAACCGTTCCGGCAGCTTCCATATCTGGCGCTACGACCGACGCTCAAACCGGTATCTCCAGCTCACGTTCGGGCCTACCTACGATGATTCTCCCGCTGTCTCTCCGGACGGCAAGTGGATCGTCTACACCTCTTCGGCTTCGACCTACCCTCTGCTGTACAAAATCTCGATTGACGGGGGGAAGCCGATCCGGTTGGGCCAGTTCTCAGCGGACCATCCGCAGATCTCGCCTGACGGGAAATGGATCGCATGCCAGATTCAGAAAGAGCCGGATCATTGGTCGGTTGCCATTATTCCGTTCGACGGAGCTCTGAATGACTTTCGCGAGGTACCGAACGCCACTCCACCGTTTCGCTGGTCGAGCAACGGCGACGGTTTGACAAGCTCGATTACAGACGCAAACGGAGTTTCTAATATCTGGCGCGTTCCGATAGACGGAAGTGCGCCTCACCCCTTGACTGACTTTGAAGACCAGAGCGTTCTGGCGTTCGCTTGGTCGGCAGACGGAACCCGTCTCGCATGCGTGCGCCAGCAGAATTACTCGGACGTCATGCTGTTTCAAGGGCAGGAAGCGCGCTAGATGGCTTGCGAATTGCTTGGAAGAAACAGTCAGAGGAGGAAACGATATGGCTACAGCACCAATGTCCGTGGCTGGAAGAGGTCCCCATCCACCGCAGGACGAAATGAAGGATTCTGAGGGTACCCAGAAGGCCCCGCCGAGCGGCGAGGAGATCACGGTAGAAGCAGAGCGCGGACCGCATCCACCTCAGGACGAACCTTAAGAGCAGCTTGTTCGTCGGTACAATATAGCTAGTCCCGAAATGTCATCTCTCAGCTCGGAGAGTCGGCAGGATCGTCGCCTAGCTCTCGAAGAAGCCCTTTCCACACGTGTTCTCGTCCTCGACGGAGCGATGGGAACTATGCTGCAGGCGCGGCATCTCACGGCAGACGACTTCGGTGGCCCGGAGCTGGAGGGCTGCAACGAGAATCTGGTCCTCACGCGGCCTGACCTCATCTTGGACATCCACCGCGCGTACTTTGAGGCGGGTTCGGATATCGTCGAAACCGATAGCTTCGGTGGTACGAGGATCGTCCTGGCCGAGTACGGGCTGCAGAGTAAGTCATACGAGATCAATTTTGCGGCGGCAAAACTCGCCCGGCAGGTAGCTGACGAGATGTCGCAGCCTGGTCGGCCGCGCTTCGTTGCCGGCTCGATGGGCCCGACCACTAAGGCCATCTCCGTAACCGGCGGAGTCACGTTTGAGGAGCTGGTTGCCAATTACTACGACCAATCTAAGGCGCTCCTCGATGGTGGCGCCGATATGCTTCTTCTCGAAACGTGCCAGGACACGCGAAACATTAAAGCCGGACTACTTGCCATCGATCGCCTGGGAAAAGAAGCCGGGGACATCATTCCAGTGATGGTGTCAGGCACCATCGAGGCCACAGGCACCATGCTGGGTGGGCAGACAGCCGATGCCCTCTATTCTTCTGTTTCGCACGCGCGTCTCTTGTCGATTGGTCTCAACTGTGCGACCGGGCCCGAGTTCATGACTGACCATATCCGGTCTCTGCATGAACTCTCGACTACACGCATCTCGTGCTATCCGAATGCCGGGCTACCGGACTCCGAAACAGGTCAATATCTTGAAACCCCGGAGACACTTGCGGCGCAGCTCGAGCGATTCGCCGATCATGGCTGGCTGAACATCGTCGGAGGCTGTTGCGGTACACGGCCCGATCACATTCGCGCCCTGGCTCAAATGGCGTCCGGCAAGAAGCCGCGAGTTGCGAAGGAATCCACTCATCGGGCTTACTTCTCCGGTATTGAAGTCGTCGAAGCCGAGGAGAGCAATCGCCCGCTGATTGTGGGCGAGAGGACAAATGTTATCGGCTCGCGCTTGTTCAAGAACCTGATCGGGGAAGAGAAGTGGGAAGAGGCGACGGAAATAGCCCGCCGTCAGATCCGGAATGGCGCGCACATTGTCGATGTCTGCCTGCAGACCAGCGATCGGGACGAGATTAACGACATTCCGCCGTTTTACGAAAAGCTCATCCGTAAGATCAAAGCGCCGATCATGATCGATACGACGGATGCGCGTTCGGTCGAGCTCTCACTGACCTACTGTCAGGGAAAGAGCATTATCAATTCGATCAACCTGGAGGACGGAGAAGAAAAGTTCGAGCGTGTCTGCCCGATTGCCCGAAAATATGGAGCAGCGCTGGTAGTTGGCTGCATCGATGAAGACCCGGTGCAGGCGCAGGCTTTCACGCGCGAGCGCAAGCTTGCCGTGGCGGAGCGCTCGGTGGCGCTGCTCAGTTCCAAGTACGACATACCGCCGGAGGACATCATTATCGACCCTCTGGTTTTCCCGTGCGCCACCGGCGACGAGAACTACGTAGGCGGAGCCGTAGAGACTATCGAGTCAATCCGCCTCATCAAGCAGCAGATCCCGTACGTCAAGACAATCCTCGGAATCTCCAATATCTCCTTCGGGCTGCCGGCTGCGGCGCGTGAAGTTGTCAACTCCGTCTTCCTCTACTACTGCACGAAGGCCGGGCTCGACCTCGCGATCGTAAATTCCGAGAAACTGGAACGATTTGCATCGATCCCGGAGGAAGAGCGGCGTTTGGCCGAGGCGCTTCTGTTCAACACGCCCCCTGCGCAAGTATCTGCAGACCATCCGAATGCCGCACTCCTTCTTTCTGAGATTAATGATTGGAGGTTGCAATCGCGTGACCAAAAGATTGCAATCAATCAATTCCACATAGCGGCGATCTCGGAACATTTTCGGGGCGCAGCAGGCCGGCAGAAGAAGAAAACGGCGGATTTGCCTCTCGACGAGCGTCTTGCGAACTACATCATCGAAGGAACGAAAGACGGCCTTATTCCCGATCTCGATCTGAAGCGAGCCGAAGGCGCGCAGCCGCTGGACATAATCAATGGTCCACTGATGGCCGGTATGGCCGAGGTGGGCCGGCTATTCAATAAGAACGAGTTAATCGTCGCTGAAGTTCTGCAATCCGCAGAGGCGATGAAAGCGGCGGTAAATCATCTCGAGCAATTCATGGAGAAGTCCGAGACCTCGGCTCGCGGAAAAATCGTTCTCGCGACGGTGAAGGGCGACGTCCACGATATCGGCAAGAACCTGGTTGAGATTATCTTCAGTAACAACGGCTACACGGTTGTCAACCTGGGCATCAAAGTCCCACCCGACGATCTGATCAGGGCTTATCACGAACACCAACCCGATGCGATCGGCCTTTCCGGGCTGCTAGTCAAGAGCGCGCAGCAAATGGTGACCACGGCCGGCGACTTCAAGGATGCTGGAATTAGTATTCCGCTTCTGGTCGGAGGTGCTGCATTATCCGAAAAGTTCACGAAGACCAAGATCGGCCCGAACTATGCTGCTCCGACGTTCTATGCGAAGGACGCGATGACCGGACTGCGGCTCATGAACGAGATCACCGATCCCGAGTTGCGCGCCGAAGTGCTGAGCCAGCACATCTTCCATGACGTCCCAGCCGAGACGGGCGTACCAGAGCCGATCATCATTCCCTCCGGCGAATTCCGCAGCCCCAAGGTGCACACAGATCTTCCGATTCCACCCGCGCCGTACACGGACCGGCGCGTGCGCGCTGTTCCGAATCTAACCGAGGTGTGGAGCTACATCAATCCGTTCATGCTTTACGGCCGGCATCTTGGCTTTAAGGGCAATTTTGAGAAGCTGCTCGCCGAGCGGGATGCGAAGGCGTTAGAACTCTATCACTCTGTTGAAGAGGTGAAACAGAAGGCCGCGAAATTCATGAAAGTGCGCGCGGTCTGGCAGTTCTTTGAAGCTGAGAGGGCGGGGAACACCTTGCGGGTCTTTGCTCCGGGAGCGGACGTGCCGCTGGAGAGTTTCTACTTTGGACGGCAGGCGAAGTCTGACGGCCTGTGTCTCAGCGATTTCGTGCTCGATCCACAGGATGGACGGCGCGACCAGATTGCGCTCTTTGTAGTGACTGCCGGGGAAGGTGTAATCGAGCACTCGCAAGAAGCCAAATCGCGTGGCGACTATCTCGAAGCGCACGCGCTGCAGGCGTTGGCGATTGAAACCGCAGAAGCGGCAGCCGAGTGGCTTCATCGGCGTCTGCGTGAAGATTGGGGCTTTCCGGATCCGCCCACGCTGACTATGCATGACCGCTTCAGCTCACGTTATCGAGGGAAACGCTACAGCTTCGGTTATCCTGCATGTCCTAACCTGGAGGACCAGGCGAAGTTATGGAAGCTTCTTCGCCCGGAGGACATCGGAGTGCAGCTGACGGAAGGCTTCATGATGGAGCCGGAAGCGAGCGTTTCGGCGATGGTGTTCCATCACCCGGATTGCGTGTACTTCAGCGCCGCGGAAGAGAGAGAACCGGCCTACGCGTGACGTTTGGGCCGAACCGGAAACGGTAATAACCCGGCCGGGCGTTCGACGATGACAAGGGATAAACGCCTGGATAATGTTCAGGTTAGAGTCTCTGAATCGTTATTGCGCCGGGGGTTATTACCGCCCTAAAAAAAGGCTCTGCGGGAGGTAAAAAAGGCAGAGATCCTCCCTGTGACGATTTATGGGAGACGGCGCCAAGATCAGGCTCGTGCCCCGGCTCTCCAGTTGCCTGGCGCTCCTACTCTTGATTTCCTACGCCGCAAAAGCCTCTGTGCCGCAGCCAACGCTTAAAGCGAGAACCGCCGGCATGACGCACATGCCGGGATTGTTGGCCCTGGACTGGGATGCCACGACAGGCAAGCTGTATCTGGAAATTTCACGCTTCGATCAGGACCTTCTTTATTTGCATTCGCTGCCGTGTGGGGTGGGATCGAACGATCTGGGCCTGGATCGGGGACAGGTGAGTCCAGGTGTCGTGTTCAATTCCGGCGCATCTGCCCAAAGGTGCTGCTGGTGCAGCGCAACCTCGCTGGGTGACCCTCTTCAACAGCAGTTCATCCTCCGCCATCGATTGCTTAAGAAGGACCCGAATTGCCAAAACGCCTGCGAACCAGTGAAGCCGATTCAATACATATGTTGACCACGCCGCTCCCGAGCCGCTACGGAGTGCGCTTGTAGAGGGTGCTCGCTGGTGGAATCAGGCATTTACGCAGGCCGGGTGGGCTTGCCGCTCACGAAACGGGGTACACTCTGGGACTAGCCCAAAACTTTGCAGCCAGCGCTTATTCGCAGTCGGCCAGCGTCATGGATTACCCGCATCCATGGTCACAATCGGTACGGGGCAGGCCGGACCTTTCGAAGGCCTACGCCGTGAACATCGGGGATTGGGATGAGGTAGCCATCAACTATGGATACCGGCAGTTCCCGCCAAGGCGGGCGAGATCAATAAGCCTGACCGTGAAGTGCCCTATGACGGCGTCCGGCAGGTCTTTGGAGCACACCGTTCGCCTACCAGTTGGATCCGCACAGCCGTACGCTGCCTACGCGAAGCTTGAGGGCGACGGAAGGGTTGTCGTCATGGCGGAGAGCTGGCGGGCCTTTTCCTGGGCGTTCCCGACGCGGTACGTCTCACGGTTGACCCGGACCACCCGAAATGGTGGGGCAAGGACTCGCCCGTTTTCATGGAGGAAGTCCTCGCCTGGCTGCTGGTGCGGTAGTGAGCTCGAGCTTCCCGTCACTCCCATTTCAGTGCGGCCACCGGATCGACGCGGGCGGCGCGCCGAGCCGGCGCATAGCTCGCCAGGGCGGCTACCGCCAGCAATCCGGCACACACCGAAACGAATGTCCAGAGATCGGTCGGCTTCACCTCATACAAAAACGCCCGTAGCAAGTGCGTCACCGCCCATGCACACGCCACGCCGCAACCTAGTCCCGCCAGCGCAAGGATGCTCGCATCCCACAGGAACATGCGAAGGATCTCGTTCGTCTGCGCGCCGACTGCCATACGGACACCAATCTCGCGGGTTCGCTGCGAAGCCGATAACGAAAGCAGACCATATAACCCAATGGCTGCTAAGAGCGTTGCCGAGAGCGCGAATACCAGCCCGAGCGACGTAACGAATCTCCGTGCCGCTGTCGACTCATTCAGGATGTCGCGCAGGCTCTCGACGTTGGGGATCGCGATCTGGCTGTCGGTTCGCCGGATGAGTTGCTGAAGGGCTGCCGCAACAGTGCGCACGTCGCCATTCGTTCGCACCACCAGCGAAATCCCCCAAGGCGGCCATTGCCAGTACGGCACATACACCATGTACGGCGCTTCTTCCTCCGGCCGGGCGCGCACATCCGCAACTACGCCAACCACCTCCTGCAAAACCGGCGCTTTCGAGCCCGCCGGTGTCCAGTAAACATGTGCGCCCACCGCACTCACCCCACGCGGCAGTGCGTTCGCCAGACGCTTGGAGATGAGAATCAGGGGGTGGCCATAATCGGACCGCGTCAAAAAACGTCCGCTGATAAGCGCCATACCCGCCGCTCGGAAATAATCCGGACTGACGAATCTCCAATCCGCATTCGGCCGGTCCTTTGCCGTTTGGGGAGCTTCCTTGAAATCGACATCGTTGCCCCAGGCCTGGCCCGTGAACGGGAGGGCGGTTGTGATTCCAGCGGCTTCTACGCCTGGGACGTTACGTGCGCTCTCGATCACGTTTGTGATCAGTTGCGCTCGCCGCGATGCGTCCTGGTAATGGCTGGGCGGCGCGGAAAAGCCGAGCGTCAGGACGTGGGATACGTTCCCCCAGGCATTCTCCCGCAACACACGCACCAGGCTCTGTGCCAGCAGGATTGCCGAAACCAGCAAGACCGTGCACAAGGCAATCTCGATGGCCGCGACGGCCTGGTGAATTCGCGAGATCGCCCGGTTGACGGTAGTGGTCGGACCCGCCGCTCTCACCATGCCGGCCGAACTCCGGCTGCTCAGCCATAACGCCGGCACCAAGGAAACGACCAGGGCCGCGGTCACTGTGATCGCCGCGCTGAAAAGGAGCGCCCGGCCGTCGATCGCAATCGATTGCAAGCGAGGAATCTCAACCGGCGCCGTTCGCACCAGTATGCGGACGCCCCAATACGCCGCGCCTACTCCGAGAACTCCTCCGGCAGTTGACAGAATGAGCGCTTCGATCAGGAATTGCCGGACGATATCTATGCGGCTCGCTCCCAGCGCGGCCCGCACGCCGATCTCATGTGCTCTTCCGGCGCCTTTCGCAATGAGGAGTCCGGCCAGATTCACGCACACCAGCAGCAACACCAACCCCGCGCCCGCCATCACCATCCAGAGCTTCCGTTCCGCTCCTCCCACAATCACCGCCATCAACGGATGAAGAGTCACCTGCATTTTCACGCCACTGAGCCCTCCCATCGGAACCTGCGCCTCGGCGACATCCAATTGTTGCGTCGCCCGCCTAGCCGATATTCCCGGCCGCAACCGGCCGACGGCCGCGAAGTTAAACGCCTGCATCCCCGGGCGCATCTCACCTGGCATCAACCCGAGGTTCACGAAGTATTCGATAGGGTGGGTCCAACCGGCAATGGTTGTGCCGTACAGCTCGTTCTGTTTCGGAAAATAAAAGGATTCCGGCAATACGCCGTCGACGACGAATGGGAACCCGTTCAACTGAATCGTACGACCCACGATACCGGGATCGGACTGAAAGAGCCGCTTCCACAATGAGTTGGTAAGAATCACGCTTCTGGCTGTTCCCATGACATCTTCATCAGGGGAAAAAGAGTGCCCGATCCACGGCTGTATGCCCAAAATCCGAAACAGGTTCGCCGAGACCCGCACACCGGTTATCTCAAGCGTCTCGTCCTTCAAGTTGAGATAGTCGGTCGAAGGCATGAGCAGCGCCAAGTCGGCCGCAGAGCTGGCGTGCCGTGTCCAGAGCAGGAAATTACCTGAGTTGACGCACGTCAGCGGAAACCGCTTGGCTCCGTCCTGCGCGACTTCCTGGACCTTATAAAGCTGGGCCGGTTCCTTGTATGGCAGCGCCTGCAGCACGACCGATTCCACCACCGAAAAGATCGCCGTGTTGGCGCCGATGCCAAACGCCAGGGTTAGAACGGCAATGGCGCTAAACGCGTAGGCCTTCGTAAGTACTCGCAGGGCGTACTTCCCGTCGCGAATCGCGTTTTCGACGCTGCCAAAAATCCATGCGTCCCGGCTTCGCTCTCTGGTAAGCGAGGCATTTCCAAAGCGACGGAGCGCCGCGATTTCAAGCTCGTCTGCCGGCGCACCTGCTACTTCCAATTCCCGCCGCTTCTCCGCCAGATGAAAGGCAATCTCTTCGTCGAGGTCGCGCTCCAGTTCGCGCCGCTTTAGAAACGCTTTGATGCGCGCACGTAAAATTCGGAACATCTCTTGCATCACGCCGTCTCCATCACCCGCGCAATGGCCGCCGACAAAAACTTCCAGCGCGCCGCTTCTTTCTCGAGCTGCCTGCGTCCCGCTGGCGTCAGCCTGTAATACTTCGCTCGGCGGTTGCTTTCCGAAAGCCCCCACCCGGAATCCAGCAGCCCGCGCACTTCCAACCGGTGCAGCGCCGGATAGAGGGCGCCTTCTTCCACTTTCAGCGCGGAATCCGACCGCTGCTGAATCGAGCTCGCGATGGCGTAGCCGTGCAGCGACCGATGTTCGACCGCCTTGAGGATAAGCATGTCGAGGGTATCGCGCAACAACTCGCCGGAATCGGTCTTCCGCATTCCCATAAGATCCTTATGGAAGGATGCTCCTTTTCTACAGCCGCGTCAAGTCCCCCAAGCATCGGTAGTGGCTCAATTTGAAATTGGATCGGGCAATATTTAATTTGACGGGAGACTGGTTCATGGTGTTCGACATCTCACGTACGTGCTGGCGCACTGGCTGTACTCGAATCCAAAACTGTGGCCACAGAAGGTGCCAGTACAGCCAGTTTTGTAACGTGTAGCGCCTACCGGAAGTACGGAATATTCCCTTAAATTAAGGTCTGGTTTGTGTAACGATTGAGCGCAAGAGGTTGGAGGAATGCCGCGAGATCGGAGCGTCTGGGCGCTTCGCTTTCGCGGCGACCGACACCTTTGCCCGTTATTTTAGCCGCGCGAGTAAAAGAGGTGTTCTTGCCGCGCATTATTCATTGCCGACACTGCGGAGCCGATAACGAAGTGGCACCGGATGTCGTTGGGACACGGTGCAATAAATGCTGTAACGCAATATTTAGTCCCGAGGCCGAAGGATTAGAAGCGGCACCAGCGCACTGGTCTGGAGAGTTTTTTCTCACCATCCCGCACGCGCCAGTAGATCGTACTGGGGATGTTCTACGTGTCGTCTGTCCGAATTGCCTGTTTAGGAATGAAGTGCCAGAACCCAATATGATATTTATCTGCGACAGATGTGGTGCGCCTTTTGCTGTGAATTAGGTAATTTCCCAGCGCATCAGCAGAGCGGGTCAGATCCAACTATTGTTCAACAGAACCTACTTGTTCTAAGCGGTGACAGATTTTCAAAAGACATATCATCGTTATAGGAGATAGACTTAGGCTGGTTTTGGGCTTACTTCCTGACTTGGAATAACGATTACTGACATTGTTGCAATCGTTTCTGTAATTCTTGGAGCGATGAACGTGATTTAGTGGATTGTTGGTTATGTCACGGGGAACTCATTGCGGGCTAAAGCGCAAGGTTCCTACAACCAGTGGTATCGAGTGGAGGAATTCGCTGACCAAATCAGAAGGGATCCTGACAGGGCAGTTGAACTAGCAGCACAAATCAATGGGCACTGAGGTGCCCCCGCCGGTGAATCCAAGAGTTAAGGGAGATTTCCCATCATAAGTGGTTCCGGTTGTTGCGAGCGTTCATTGACGAATGGCCGACGGACCGCGGCATACTGGGGTCCTCGGACTCCGGTCGAGGTTTCGAAATGTGGGTCAGGATGAATGCATTCCTAGGTGCGTTTGGCAACTTGGACCGATATAGAGATGTCCTGGCCAAGCGCGGACAGAAAGCGTTCTTCAGTGCGTCACCCGCGATAATGTTCAGAAACGTTTAGCACCGGCTATCAAGTGCGATTATCCGGATAAAGGCTGTTAGCTCCCGGAATCCGCTGTCCGGCAGGTGTGCCTCTCGCAGAAGTGAGCGGTCGTGTCGGAGGTGCGATTCGAAACCCTTTTTGATTGCCAGGCTTAAGTAAGCGCTCATTGACGGACGTCTCGGTCCAATGTCAGTTATGCTGGGCCAGTCGTGCGCATAGAAGCGTCAAAGGCGCTTACGCTTCTGGCTCGGTTTCAGCGGTTTGCAGTCAAAGACGGCTCGCCGGGATGAGCAGCGCCTGCGCACGAGATTGCCGAGAAAAGTGAACGGAACTTCGAGTTTTCATGTCGATCCGACGGTCGCTCGTTCGACTTGTTCATAGAGGGCAGGCATTGGCGGGCAAAGGTAGTCAAACCGCACTGCCAACCCTGATCAAGAAAGGACACAAAACTGCGATTTCTCATGAAGCCAAAGAACACGATCTGCCTCTGGTTCGACAAAGACGCGCATGAGGCGGCGCGTTTCTACGCAGCCACTTTTCCGGACAGTGAAATAACTGCTGTTCACCAGGCCCCCGCCGATTATCCGGGCGGCAAGAAGGGGGATGTGCTGACGGTGGAGTTCACCGTCGTAGGCATTCCCTGTCTCGGCCTCAATGGCGGACCGACGTTCAGACACGGCGAGGCATTTTCCTTCCAGATCGCGACGGACAATCAGGAAGAGACGGACCGCTACTGGAATGCGATCGTCGGCAATGGCGGCTCGGAAAGCCAGTGCGGTTGGTGCAAGGACCGGTGGGGCCTCTCCTGGCAGATCACCCCGCGCGCCCTAACAGATGCGCTTGCGGCTGGTGGCGGTCAGGCCAAGCGCGCCTTCGAGGCGATGATGACGATGAAAAAGATCGAGATTGCCGGCATCGAGGCAGCGCGGCGAGGCTGACTCGATAGCTCGGAACCGCGCGCGAACATGTACCCAATTAAAGGATAGCAGTCCCTTCCTTATAAGTCTAACTCATTACAAATGCAGAACATATAGTGCGGATTTGGTGGATCGGAAACCTCGATTTTCGAGCCAGGCTTCGGTAGCCTGAGGCAATGAGCACGGTGAACCTGGGATTGGATTGCCGAGGTTTTAAGGCCCTCGACGAATTGATCAGGGTGGTTGGTGGTAAGGGCGCGAACCTGGGGGAACTCTCCAAGGTGGAAGGAGTACGCGTTCCGGAGGGCTTTTGTATTTCCACCGAAGCCTTTCAGAGAATCATCGGGCGAGCGCCCTGGTATAACGAACTGCTTGATCGGCTATCGCCCCTCAAGGTGGGAGACCGGAACAAAATCAGTGAGCTTAGCGGTGAGATTCGCGGCCTGATTGAACGGATAGCCATCCCGGCGGACGTTAAAGCAGAGCTCGCCCGCCATCTCTCTGGGTTGGGCGAAGAAAATGCCTATGCGGTACGATCCAGCGCAACGGCTGAAGATTTGCCGACCGCCTCCTTTGCCGGCCAGCACGATACGTATCTGAACATCGTGGGGGAGGAGGCAATCCTAAAGCACGTCAGCAAGTGCTGGGCGTCGTTGTATACCGAGAGGGCGGTCACCTACCGCATGCAAAATGGCTTCGATCATCGCAAAGTCCACATGGCTGTGGTTGTGCAGAAGATGATCTTCCCGCAGGCGGCAGGAATTTTGTTTACTGCCGATCCCGTCACTTCCAACCGGAAGGTGACGTCCATTGACGCCAGCTTCGGCCTTGGCGAGGCCTTAGTCTCCGGCCTCGTGAATGCGGATGTCTACAAAGTGCGCAACGGCGAGGTCACCCAGAAGAAGATATCTACCAAAAAACTGGCTGTCGTGCCTTTGCGAGAAGGCGGCACGAAAGAACAGGAGATTAAGCCGGAGCGGCAGAACATGCAAGCCCTCACGGATGAGCAGATTTTGCAGCTCGAGCACATAGGCCGAAAGATCGAAAAACAGTTCGGCTGCCCCCAGGACATCGAATGGTGCCTGGCGGAGGGCACGTTCTATATTGTCCAGAGCCGGCCCATCACCACGTTATTCCCCATCCCGGAAGCAAGCGATCGCGAGAATCACGTTTATGTATCTGTCGGCCATCAGCAGATGATGACCGATGCCTTGAAACCGCTGGGCTTGTCGTTCCGCCATTTAACGAACGTTCGCCCCATGGCCGAAGCGGGTGGAAGGTTGTTCGTTGACATCACACAAGAGCTGGCGTCGCCTGCCAAGAGACACATCATTGTCGATGTCTTGGGAAAATCCGATCCACTCATCAGAGACGCATTGACGACTGTGCTGGAACGAAGGAATTTTATACAGTCGCAAGCGAACGGCAGCGAAGAACCGGGTTCCGGTAATGACAATCAAACCAGTTCGCCTTCCGTGTTTCAAACGCTAAACGATTACGATCCCCAAATCGTTTCCGATTTGATCGAGAGCAGTCAATTGTCCCTAGATGAGTTAAAACGCGATATCCAAACGAAGTCAGGATCGGCTCTCTTCGACTTCATTCTGGAAGACATTCAGAAATTAAAGATGAGCCTAGGGGATTCACACAGTATTGGCGTGATTATGACCGCCATGAATGCTTCCTGGTGGCTCAACGAAAAGATGCTGGATTGGTTGGGTGAAAAAAATGTAGCAGACGCGCTTTCTCAATCTGTACCCAACAACGTCACTTCGGAGATGGGTATGGAGTTATTGGACGTCGCCGATGTGATTCGTCCTCATCCGGAAGTAATCGCTTATTTGCAAGAGGTAAAAGAGGCCATCTGCCTGGATGAGTTGGTTCGATTCGATGGCGGAGAGGAATCTCGAGATGCCATCTATGCGTATCTGGACAAATACGGAATGCGCTGTGCCGGCGAAATCGACATCACTCGACCTCGTTGGAGCGAAAAACCGGCGGCGCTTGTTCCGACGATTCTAGGCAATATCAAAAACTTTGAGCCTGGCGCCAGCCATCTGAAATTTGAGCAAGGGCGACAAAGGGCTTTGAATAAAGAGCAAGAGTTATTGGAACGGCTGAAGCAGTTGCCGGATGGAGAACGAAAAGCCAAGGAAACAAAACGGATGATCGACCTGGTCCGGAGTCTCAGCGGTTATCGGGAATACCCAAAATACGGCATCGTGCGCCGGTATTTCATTTACAAGCAGGGTTTACAGAAAGAAGCGGAACGGCTCGTACAAGCCGGCGTGATTGACGAAAAGGAAGATATAGACTACCTCGCGTTTGAGGAGCTTCGCGAAGTCGTACGCACTCAGAAACTGGATTACCGGATCGTCAACGAGCGAAAAGGCGAGTACAAATCGTATGAAAAACTAACTCCGCCGCGGGTCATTACCTCGGATGGGGAAATCATCGCCGGTGAATACAAACGAGAAAATCTCCCACCCGGAGCCATCGTGGGTCTTCCTGTTTCCTCCGGAGTGAGAGAGGGGCGCGCCCGCGTCGTCTTCAAGCTGGAAGATGCTGTCGTAGAGCAGGGCGACATTTTGGTCACGTGCTTTACAGACCCGAGTTGGACTCCGTTGTTTGTATCCATCAAAGGCCTGGTGACCGAAGTCGGCGGACTGATGACCCATGGATCCGTCATCGCACGTGAATACGGCTTACCGGCAGTTGTCGGAGTAGAAAACGCGACCAAGCTGATTCAGGATGGACAACGAATTCGCGTGCACGGAACAGAAGGGTATGTAGAGGTCCTATGACTGTTTCTACGCCCTCGATGCGCAGCCGAGGTGTTACGCAGCGGCATGGTATCGCGCGCAGCGCCTACACGACTGCGCTTACCAGGCGCCTGCCGCATCCCTTCACTTCTTCTGGCGGCAGTTCCACTATGTCCTGAAAGCCTACGCTGCGGAGTAGCAGGATTACTGCCTGCGGTTGAATCAGACGTTCAATGCTCCCCGCTACCGGTACGCGGCTGGCCAGTGCGTCTAATGCGGTATGCCTCCGCGATCCAAGCAAGGCACGCTGCGCTATATAATCAAGAACCACTGCGCTGCCTCTCGGCAAGGACGCGATGAACTTCAGGGTAGCGATAACAGCATGAACTGTTGAATACCTTGCCCCGCCGAGCCACACGAAAAAGCTCGGTTTTGACTTGTCAAAGTTTGATTTTTCAAGCGCCGTCTCCAGCGCCTCAGTCGAGAACTGTGTGGGAACGAACGTTGCTGGCCAGCCGGCAGGCTGCTGTTCAGCCACCGCAAATAGCTCGAACTTCGCGTCCGGAGATTTATCGAAATCCTCCTCCGGCCCCGGCCCGATTACGACACACTGCCGTACGCCTCGGGCAAGTGCAGCGGCCACTGCGCTCTTGGTGAAATGGATGGAACTCAAGCGCCCGCCTCTGCTTGCCCGGTTGGCCCTTCCGAGTTTGGAGCAAGCCTGCAGCCGCGCCGCATTCCTTGCTTAAACTTTTCCCGCTCTTCGGGCGTCATCTTTTCCCAACGCTCCCTGATGCGCCCCCGCCAGCGCGAGCCCGGGCCGCCGGAGGGCCGGAAGCCGCCGAACAAAATCTTGCTCAGTATCAGAAGCCCAAGGGCCTGCCAGAAGCTGATCGCTCGAACCGCAAAAATGCTCGGCATCAAAACGTTCCAAAGGCCCATCACTACGAAACTCACCACCGTCACGGCCACAGCCCCGAACAAAGCGATTTTCAAGACCCTCAACACACGGAAGCTTTTCAAGTCCTTCTCCTCAATCCTTCTCAAACTCGTTATAGATAGCTTGCAAGCGGCGGCGCAGTTGCAGTACCGCGTACCTCTTTCGGGACAGCAGCGTGTTCACGCTCACGCCCGTTGCCTCGGCCAAATCCTTGAAACTTCGGTCTTCTATCTCATGCGCCACAAACACCTCGCGCTGTTCTTCCGGCAACTCTTCGAGCGCGGTATCGAGTTCTTCCAGCAACACGCTGCGCGCATAAGCCGCTTCGGGGCCTGCATCAGGCGAAGGCAGCAAGTCTTCCCATTGGTATTCCTCGCCATCTTCCGTGATGATGTTCGAATCGTTCCCCAAGACCGCCCCAGTACGTTTCCTCCGAAACAGGTCGATGATCCTGTTCCGGGCGACGCGAAACAGCCACGAACCCACTTTTTCCACGGGCTTCATCAATCTGTAAGCGTCTACCAGCTCGTAGAAAACCTCTTGGAAGATGTCTTCAGCATCGCCATCGTCAGGAACGTGCTTGCGGATGAATGTGCGGAGACGAGCCTGTTGCCGCGCGATCGTTTCAGAGATCCGCCGGTTCTGATCGGTGGTGGCTCCGTTGGCGCCCAACGCTTGCTCCATCTACTTAAGTAGACGCACGAGGGGCCCAGAATATTGTGCGGCCAGCTCGATTAGATGATTAGACGCATGGCAAGGGCGCTCAAGGTCCGTTCGCCGACAAAGATCGTGGGCTATCAAGCGCAGCGCGCCGGGACAGGGCTTCGTTCAGGTCGGCGTGTCGGAGGAGTGAAGCATCGTGCCGCAGTAAGCGCCATTCGAAAGCATGTGATCGCTAGGCTTAAGTAAGCGCTCACTGTGGCCGACCTCTTGGTCCGTTGTCAGTTGCGAGATAGGCCAATTGCCCGCATAAAAATTCTCAAAGGCGCTTACGCTTCTGGCTCGGTTTCAGCCTTGCACGAGTCAAGGAGCGCTCCGCCGCTCGTATTAGGACTGGCTACTCTAATCGCGCGCTATCCCTTAAACGAGTGGAACTCGCCCAGCGAAGAGGGCAGCTTGGGCTGGAAAGCAACGAAGCGGTAGCTTTTCGACGTGTCGAATCCGGCAGCTTGAGCTGCGTTGATGTCTGCGAACGGAGTTAGAGCGTCCACCGCTTGTTGGATACAGGTCCAGCCAAGTGTACGTTCGTATCCGTTATTGTTCGGCGGATCGACAGATTCGGCCACACGTTGAATACCTGTGATCTTCTCTATCGGACCACCCACAGAGGGATCTACATCAGGGCCGAGTACACGCGCAAGAGTGCGGTGGTCGCTCTCGATTCCCATGATTCGAGCGGCGGTAACGCGGAGATCGGGATTGCTGAATTCTCGGACGCCAACGAGATAGGCGGCGATAAATGCGTCTTCGAGCGTAACCAGAACGTTGAGAGTAGTCTGCGCATCGTAAAACATTTCGGGCGGATAGAAAAAAGAAGTGAACGGACTCGCCTGCCCGGTGACGGACTGCTCGAGCAGGTAATGGGACATCTCTTCCTGCCGCGCGGCGCGCAAATAGCCCTGATCATCCTTCGGTAACTTGCCGAAAAAAGGGGCCAGATGGATGATGTTGGTATACGTTGTTACCGCCAGTGCTTCCGCTATTTCGGCAGCGATCAAAATGTCGCGGTCGCTTTTCGTGAGTCCGTTAGATCTCCCGTCGTGCTCCTCGCCGGCTAGAGCGGATGAAGAGGCAACTGCGGCGGCTCCGATTGCGGATGCCAGTTGTAAGAAGGAACGCCGGTTTTTGTGGGAATTCGTGGCTGTGTTCGTCTGAGTATCTTGAGTTCTCATGTGCTCTCCTTTTAAGAGTCAGGTTCGCTTCTTGGTACGAGAGCGCTTAGAGATCGGATTAGAAATTCGACGATTGTTTGTAAATTTTCGTATCGAAAGGGTGGGGAGGCCGAGTTTACCGGTTCCTGGTCGCCAAAACGTCATCTAGCGCCGTATAAGTCCGGTACGGCGGACTATCAGGCTCGCAAGAGATCGGGCACGATGCGACCGGCCACGTCGGTAAGGCGGAACCGCCTTCCCTGAGATTTGTACGTCAGCTTAGTGTGATCGATGCCAAGGCAGCGGAGCATGGTGGCATGCAGATCGTGGATATCGACTGGATTTGAAACGACGTTATAGCTGTAATCGTCAGTCTCGCCATAGGTTTGGCCGGCCTTTATTCCGCCGCCAGCCATCCACACCGTGAAGCACCGCGGATGATGGTCGCGACCGTAGTTGGTCTCCGTCAATGTGCCCTGCGAATAGACGGTGCGACCAAACTCACCGCCCCAGATGACGAGGGTGTCCTTCAGCAAACCGCGCTGCTTCAAATCTTGAATCAGAGCAGCGGTTGGCTGATCGGTTTGCCGACATTGACCACTGATTTCCTTGGGCAGATTATTGTGCTGATCCCAGCCGCGATGGAAGAGCTGAATGAAACGGACACCACGTTCGGCGAGGCGGCGTGCCAGGATGCAATTCGCCGCGTAGGAACCGGGCTTTCGCGCGTCAGGCCCATACATCTCGAAGACAGAGTCAGGCTCCTTCGAAAGGTCGGTCAACTCCGGCACCGAAGCTTGCATGCGGTAGGCCATTTCATACTGTTCAATGCGAGCGGAGATCTCGGGGTCATTAAATTTGACCTGATTCAACTCATTCAACTTATCGAGATCATCCAAGAAATGACGTCGTGCGGCCGTATCATATCCGCCCGGATTGGAAAGAAAGAGCACCGGGTCATGTCCAGCACGGAATTTGACCCCCGCGTATTTCGTAGAGAGAAATCCGCTGTTCCACATGCGGTCGGCCAATGCCTGGGTACCACCTATTCCTTGCGAAACCATCACAATGAACGCAGGAAGGTCCTTGTTTTCGCTTCCCAATCCGTAGGAGATCCACGAACCGATACTGGGACGACCGGCGAGCTGAAACCCCGTTTGACAGAACGTAACAGCAGGATCGTGGTTGATCTGCTCGGTGTGGACTGACTTGACGATGGCAATGTCGTCGACGACTTTGGCGGTGTAAGGCAGCAGTTCGCTCAACCAGGTTCCCGTTTCGCCGCTTTGCGAGAACTTGAAAACAGTTGGGGCCGTGGGAAACTTCGCCTGAAACGCGGTCATTCCAGTCAGGCGTTGACCCATGCGGATAGAGTCGGGCAGATCCGAGCCGCGTTGTTTTTGCAGGTTAGGCTTATAGTCGAACAGATCGAGCTGCGAAGGCGCGCCATGCTGGAACAGATAGATGACACGCTTAGCCGTAGGTGGGAAATTCGGGAACCCGGGGATTACGCCGCTCACTTCTTCAGCGCTCAAATCCGGTGAGAGCAGAGAGGACAGAGCGGCGATGCCGACACCGGTGGCGCTGCGGCCGAAGAAGTGCCGGCGCGTCAGCATGACGTTATGTTCAGCGATCGGATCCAGCATGGATGATCCTTACTCCTTGGTAATCGCCTCGTCGAGGTTGAGAACAAGGCTGGCAACGGAAGCGTATGCCGCCAGATCGCGAGGTTTCAATCCAGAATCGGCGGCCGATTCCCCCTGACGCAAGTACTGCCCAGCCTTCTCTTCATCGGAAAAGTAGTTCGAATGAAATTGCAGATCATTTCTGAGAACTGCTAGTTCAGCGTCTGTTGGATAGCGGGCGAGCGCAAGACGAAAGCCATACCGTAAGCGGGAATCGACCGTCGCTCCGCCCTCTTTTAGCATCCGTTGGCCGACGAAGCGCGCGGCTTCCAGAAACTGTTCATCATCCATCAAATTAAGTGCCTGCAGCGGCGTATCCGTGACGCTAGCTCGCACGACGCAGTCTTCACGCATAGAGGCATCGAAATTGATCATGGCAGGAGGCGCGGCTGTTCTCTTCCAGTAGGTATACAGACTACGACGGTAGAGATCGGCACCGTGACCCTGATCGTAATCGGTATTCTGCATGCCGATCTCTTTCCAAAGACCGGGAGGTTGATAGGGCTTTACGGATGGTCCGCCGATCTTTTCAACGAGCAGTCCCGCGATGGCCAAGGCCTGATCACGAATCATCTCAGCGGGGAGCCGAACCCGCGGCCCGCGCGCCAGAAGACGGTTAGCTGGGTCGCGTTGCGTCGCCTCCGGCGATGCTCCGGAGGACTGGCGGTAGGTTGCGCTAGTCACGATTAAGCGTTGCATGGCCTTGACGTCCCACCGACTCGCGATGAACTCCGACGCGAGCCAGTCCAACAGCTCGGGATTCGAAGGCCACTCGCCCTGGCTGCCGAAATCTTCGACACTCTTGACAATTCCCGATCCAAAATACATTTGCCAGAAGCGGTTAACGGTTACGCGGCTGAGCAGGGGGTTAGAGGGATCGACTACCCATTCGGCGAAGCCGAGGCGATTATTGGGAGCGCCTGGGGGCAGGGGATTCAGCACAGCGGGTACCCCTGGCTGAACAACTTCGCCGGGCTTGTCATATGCACCGCGAATCAAGATGTGTGTATCGCGCCGGACCGGCACATCCTGCATAACCATGACGGTCGGAAACGTACGCTGAAGGCGCTCCTCTTTCTCGAGAAGCGCGGTGCGCTTCGCCCAAATATCTCGATACCTGACCGGCGCGGCCGTTTCCAGAAACGACCATCGAAGGATGTTACGTTCAACAGCAGTTCGGGAAGGCGGGGCTTTGGCGGCGATGCTGGAGAGTGCATCGGCGTCAGCCAGCGCGGCGATTTCATCGGTCGAGAGTACGTCCGAGTACAGGTGCAAGCCGCTGATCAGGCCGTGGAACCGGCGTTCCGGACCCCACCCGGTGCCGATCCGGATCGGCACATTGAACTGACCGCCGGCATTGCGGTATGGCCGGTACAGGGTATCCATCAAAACTTTTGTCCTGGCAGGCCTGCCATCTATATAGAGCTGGACATGGTCGCCCACTTTTGACCCGTCGTAAGTTACCGCAAGGTGATACCAGCGTCCGGGAGCCAGCGTCTCTTCGGATTCAACTCGTATCGCGTCGTCCACCCAGACACTCGTCAGATTGGCGTGTACTTTTCCGTGGTTGACGTGCAAACCGAAGCCCTTGCCTTGCGGGTCGTCCATCATCTCGGAGACGACGCTACCATCTGGCGCTGCATTCGAGTAAATCCAGGCAGTCAAGGTGAAAGGATCATCGATGTCGAGCTTTGTCTGAACGCCGGTATCGAGGAAGCCTTTGCCGTCTAAGGAGGCGGCGCGGCCACAACGACCCTCCACAAATGTGATGTTGCCACCCTGGGGACTCAAGTGTTCCTTACCGTCGAAAACGAAAGAGGCGATCGAATCTCGAGCGGGTGCCCAGAACTGGTTCGTATCCCGGGACAAGTGGCGCTCCCACGCGCGCTGGGCGCGTTCAATGGAGTTGTCACTCTGACGCAGCGTCTTGTCGACCCGGTCCACCTGCCGATTCAGGTTGTCGAGAGCTTGTTGTTGTTCTGCCGTAGGGGCGGGGACAACCGGCGCGGAGTTTCCGTATTTTATTCCGCGACCTATTTCGGGCACTTGATCGAAATACGAATAGAGCTGGTAAAACTCTTTTTGCGTGAAGGGGTCGAATTTATGGTTGTGGCAGCGAGCGCAGCCAAGCGTGACGCCGAGAAACACGGTCGAAGTGGTGGCCACGCGATCGACCACATATTCGACCGCGTATTCCTCAGGAATGATGCCGTCCTCGGTATTGATCCGATGATTGCGATTGAACCCGGTGGCGATTTTCTGATCCAGCGTTGCGTTCGGCAACATATCGCCCGCAATCTGCTCGAGGGCGAATTGATTAAAGGGTTCGTTCCGATTGAAGGCATCGATGACAAAATCGCGCCAGCGCCACATCTGGCGGCCACCATCGTATTGGTAGCCATTGGTGTCGGCATAGCGCGCGGCATCCAACCACACGAAGGCCATTCGCTCGCCGTAGCGGGGCGAAGCAAGAAGGCGATCCACTACCTTTTCGTAGGCATCAGCAGACTTATCGTTCAGGAAAGCATCGATTTCCGTGGGAGTTGGCGGAAGACCGGTAAGATCTAGCGTTACTCGCCGAATGAGGGTTTCGCGGGTAGCTTCGGGGGATGGAGTCAGGTTCTGTTCCTCGAGATGTGCCAGCACAAAGGCATCAATGGGATTGCGAATCCATGAGGAGTCCTTTACGGGAGGCGGCGCGTAGCGCTTGATTGGCAGGAAGGCCCAGTGTTTTTCCCACTTGGCACCCTCTGCGATCCAAGTGCGGATTGTCTCGATCTCCTTATCGGAAAGTTTCATGCCGGTGTAGGCCGGCGGCATCCGCAAGGGAGGCTTTTCAGCAGTTATCCGAAGAATGGCTTCACTTTGCTCGGGGTGTCCCTCAAAGATCGGACGCTTACCATCCGGTAGTACGGCCTTAGCTTCTTCTTCACGGTCGAGACGAAATGGAATGTGCTTGGCCTTCGCATCGGTACCGTGGCAGGAGTAACATTTATCGGAAAGAACCGGGCGAACGTCGCGGTTGAACTCCACTGAAGCCGCAGAGCAAGTGATTTCGAGTCCCACGAAGACGCTTAGAACCTGCAGATAGTTCATGGTCGACAGATCAATACAACTTTATTCTTCTTTATCGCGAAGAAGCAAGATTGAAGCGGGATAGCCCGGTTAGTCAAAACGGCCGGCTCCTATGGAATTTCCCGGAGCGCCAGTCCTTGCCTGACTGTCAGCCGTTTTTGACTACCCACAGCGTTGGCCGGACTTCAATTTCCCGGAGCGGCCCAACTATCATCGAATGCATGCAATTCGTTGTGATTGGCGCCGGCAACATGGGCGCGGTCTATGGTGGCAATCTTGCACGGATCGGGGAGGATGTCGCGTTTTTCGATATCTGGCAGGAGCACGTCGCCGCAATTAATAAGGGCGGGCTTCACGTAAGAGGATTAACCGGAGATTTCACGGTATGGCCGCAGGCCACCAACGATGTCACGAAACTACCTAAGGCCGATGTTGTCCTAGTGTGCGTCAACTCATACTCTACTTCTCAAGCGGCGCGAACCGCACACGCCATTTTGAAGGACAGCGGCTACTGCCTCACACTACAGAACGGCGTCGGTAATATCGAAGTCCTTTCAGAAACGCTGGATGCCTCGCGTGTACTGGCCGGGTTGAGTTTTCAGAGCGGCGATCTTCAGGCCCCCGGTTTCATCTGTCATACCAACAACGGCCCTACATATATCGGAGAGCTCGATCGCTCGCATTCGGCGCGGGTGGCGCAGTTGACAGAGTTGCTGAAGAATGCAGGTATGAACCCAGAACCCGTAGACGACATCGTCGCAACGATCTGGTCAAAGTTCGTGCATAACTGCGGGATCAATGCGCTTTGTGCCATAACCGGTTTGCGGCCGGGAAACATTCAAGAAGTTCCTGAGCTGTTCGACTTTCAGCGGCGGATCATCGAGGAGGCAGTGTCACTGGTGCGCGCAAAGAACCCCACCCTGCGCATGAACGATCCGGTAGCCGCTATTCAGGAATACTGTTCTCACAAATTTCATCGGCCCTCCATGTTGCAGCATCTAGACCGCAAGCAGCGGACCGAAATCGACTCGCTCAACGGGTATGTCGCGCGCGAAAGCCCGCGCTACGGTCTCCATGCTCCGGCTAATGAGGCACTCACCATCCTGATAAAAGGCCGCGAACACCAGCCGCAAGTGACGTCAAGCACATCGAGGGGCTGATATTTCATCCGCCAATTGAGCAACTGCGGGTGGGTCGCCCTGCTTCGCCGAGAAATGACGATACGGCGCCCGAGAATACCTACTACTCAGTCCGTAGCGCGACCGCTGGATCGATACGCATGGCACGGCGGCCAGGCAATATGCACGCTATGAGAGCGGTTGCCAACAGGAGCGCGGCTACCGTGACATAGGTGAAAACGTCAAAGGGCTTGATGCCGAACAATAGCGTCGCAAGATAGCGCGACAACCACCAGGCGCCGAGTGCGCCGAGCAGCATGCCGACGAGAGCCGGCCGCATACCTTGGCTGAGAGCTATACCGAGAACGTTGGTACGGCTGGCGCCCAAGGCGAGGCGCAAGCCGATCTCGGCAGTGCGACGGTTCATGGTGTAAGCAAGGACCCCATAGATGCCGGTAGTAGCCAGGAGCAGTGCAAGACCGCCGAATGCGGTCAGGAGAATCACGTTGAACCGCTGAGGCGAAAGGGAACGGTGGACCACTTCTTCGAATGAGCGAACGTCGGCCACTGCAAGATTGGGGTCGAGCCTGGCTGCGATGGCGCGCACGGTAGGCGCGACGGCGAGCGGGTTGCCACGCGTATGTAAAACGAACTCCGAAACGAGGGCGTTCCGGCCGTATGGGAGATAGACAGTGAGAGTCGGATCGGAGGCAGGACCGCGTTCGCGGCTGTCTGCCACTACGCCGATCACTTCGGCAACCAAGTCCATGTTGCCCCAGAGAGCGACATGTTTGCCGACGGCCTCTTCCTTGCCAAAGAGTAATTTGGCCAGACGTTGACTGATCACGACACGGCGCGCCGGGGCGGGTTGGCCACTCTCAGCGTTGATTGACTTATCCTGTTGATCGAAAGCTCTGCCGCGAAGCAGCGGCAGACCGACGGCATGAAAGTAACCGGGCGAAACGATGCGCCATCCAGACCAAGGTGGTGGTCCTGAATGGTCGTTATGGTTAGCGGGAACAGCAGTGATATTCATGCCTGTATCCCCTCCCTCTATCGGTCGGCTGCTTACGGCGCCGGCGGCTATGACCTGCGGAACGGCAGAAAGACGCTGGAAGAAGCGGTCTAAAAACTGCTTGCCGGCTCCGTTTCGATAGTACGATTCGGGCATACTTACAGAAAACAAAAGGCGGCTTTCGGTTTGGAATCCATCGTTGACGTTCACGAGTTCGGTGAAGCTGCGGATGAGCAGACCGGCGCCCACGAGCAAGAGAAAGGAAAATGCAACCTCGGCGGTTACCAGTAGTGCTCGCAAACGGCCTTGCTCGCGGCTGCCGGTTTGGTGATCGGCATCGCGCATGGCATTCGCTGTGCCACTCGCGGGAGTTTGCAATGCAGGCGCGAGTCCGGAGAGCACACCGGTCAGGATGGCAATCAAGGCGGAGAATCCGAGCACCCATGGATTGAGGCTGGCATCGGCCAGACGCGGGATTCCTTGGACGTCCATTGCCTGGAGCCCGCGCAGCGTGCCGTAAGCCAACGCTAAGCCGAGCAACGTGCCGAAGATGCTGAGGAGGAGCGATTCCAGCATCACGAAGCGGATTAAGCGTGCGCGTCCTGCGCCGAGAGCGACGCGAACGGCGATCTCTCGCTGCCGGGTGGTGCCGCGCGCCAGCAACAAGTTGGCGATGTTCAGGCAGGCAATGAGGAGAAGAAAGCCGACGGCGCCCACAAGAACCCAGAGCGCTCGACGCGCATTGTCGCCGGCGATCCAACTGCGTGCCGGTGACAAAGAAAACCCGATACCTTTGTCCGACCCAGGGTAGGCTTTGTCAAGCGTGGCGGCGAGCCGTTTCAAATCCGCTTGAGCGGCTTCGAGGGACACACCGGGCGCGAGCCGGCCTATAACGGAGAATTCCCAACTTGAACGGTCGGCATCCGCGCGGTAGCCAAACGGCTGGTAGACCTGATCGTTTATCCAAGGCTCGCCGGGTGGGAGTACACCCACGACGATGCAGGCTCGATCGTTCAGGCGCAGCGTTTTTCCAACGATATTCGGATCAGCGCCGAATCGGCTTTTCCAGAATTTGTTGCCGAGAATGACGACGCGGTTGTCAAAGCCATAACCATTTCCATCATCGGTCGAGGAAAAGTCGCGGCCCAAGATGGGAGATACGCCCAGCGTGCGAAAGAATGCGGCAGTCACTAACCGGTCGGTGACCTTCTCGGCTGGGCCTTCGCCGGTAAGGTTGGCTTCATCGTAGTGGAAGGCCGCAACTTCTTTGAAGGAATGGTTCAGCGCGCGGACGTCCCAGAAATTGGCCTCGCTGAACGCAGCGCCTTATCAATGCCAAGGCTCAGGCGCGACTCGTGCAGCTCAACCAGGTGGTCGGGGTCGCGAAAGGGCAGAGGCTGAACAAAGGCTGCGTAGAAGATGCTGAAAACTACAGTGGTGGCGCCGATGCCTAGCGCGAGCATCGTGCTGCAAAGAATGCTCAGATCTTTGTTGCGACCCAGGCCGCGCAACGATTGGCGCAATTCTGAGAAGAATGTCTCAATCGCGATCCCGAGGCGAACGTCGCGAACGTTTTCCTTGATTTGCTCCAGTCCTTCCATTTCGAGTCGAGCGGCGCGTAGCGCTGCGCTTGGATCTATCCCGGTGCGCGACTTCTCGTCTGCGAGCATTGTTTGGTAGGAATGAAGTTCGCGGGTGAGATCGTCCTCGACAATTTGTTTGTGCGTGAGGTTGCGCCATAGTGCCCTGAGCCGGTGCCACATGTGATTGCCGTTCCTTCCGTCAGGACATTTCCAGGGCGCTTGCCATCGCGGCTGAGATGCGCGTCCACTGATCCGTTTCTTCTTTGAGCTGGCGAGTTCCAGCCTTGGTGAGCCGGTAGAACTTGGCGCGGCGGGTGTTTTCTGATTCTCCCCAACTGGAACTCAGCCAGCCTGCCTGCTCCATACGATGCAGTGCTGGAAAAAGCGATCCGGGCTTGACTTGGAAGGTGTTGCCAGTCACTTGGGCGATACGCCGGGAAATGCCGAGCCCGTGGAGCGGTTCGAGTGCAAGCACCTTCAGGATGAGCACATCAAGCGTGCCCTGCAAGAGTGCGGTCTTTTCCGATGGCGATAGCTTCATATAGATATTCTATGTGTACAGATATTCTATACGAAGACGCCGGAGAGGTGTCTTGGAGTAACGCAATTCGGCAACGTTTGATCGTTGCCTAATGAGCGCTTAGTGGGACGGACCTCTCGGTTCAATCGCAAAAAGGCGGTTACGGTTCTGGCTCAGTTTCAGCGTTGCACGAGCGAGGTTAATGCTAAAGTTTGACCATTGTGCCCCAATTCGTTATTGAACGCGAAATCCCTGGCGCCGGCGCATTCTCAGAAACCGAGATCCGGGACATCTCACTCAAATCGTTGGAAACGTTGAAGGACATGGGATCGCAGATCCAGTGGCTCCATAGCTATGTCACCGACGATAAGGTCTATTGCGTGTACCTCGCTCCGACGGAGGACACAGTTCGAGAGCACGCCCGCAGAGCGGGCCTCCCCGCTGATCGCGTTTCCGCGGTGCGCCGCCTGGTTGATCCTGCTAACGTGACGTAAGATCAGGCCAAGGTTCCTGGAGAGAATACTGGACGGCGCTTTCGAGGCTCATGGCTGCGCCTTCTTCCCACGCACGCTTTGCTTCCACCTCATTGAGTGCTTTCCAGGCAGGCAGTAGCATCCGATCGAGCTTAGACTGTTCCGTCTGACGCAAATGAGCATTGATCGAGCGGCGTAAATGCGCTGCGGCAGCGGCGAGCCTCAGCGCACGTCCGGCGTGTCCCTGCGCAAGAGCAACACAAGCCGAGCACTCCAAGGCGCGTGCGACATCGCGCCGGTGTCCCAAGCCTACGAAGATCGCGAGCCCTTCGCGGCATTCCGCCTGCGCCGCGAGATAGTGCCGCTGTCCGCAGTCAATGTAGGCCAAATCCGTCAGGGATCGCGCGGAACCCCAGGGATCGCCGGCTTGGCGGAACGACGAAAGTGCTTGGGAATAAAACTCGCGTGCGCCAGTCATATCGCCCAGTTCGCGCGCAACGTCACCCTGTTGATTGACGCACCAGGCGGCGCCTGTGCGGTCGCCAAGTTCCTCGAAGATTTCCGCCGCTTCACGTAAAGCCCATTGAGCACGTGAATAATCGCCGCGAACCCTGACCACGTTGGCCAGGTTGTGAAGGCAGCGAGCGATTGCCGAGCGATCCGCCAGCAACTGCCAACACGCGAGGCTTCGCTCGAAATTGCTCTGCGCCGCCGGATAGTCCCCCTGATCCCTTGCCCATACCGCCAATGCGTTCAAAGACGCAGCGATGCCTGACGCATCTCCCAATTTTTCGTAGAGAGACAGGCCGTCCTGCAGAAAATCTTGGGCGGCTCGATAGTCACCCTGAGACGTAGCTAACGCACCGGCAAAATGCGACACCATGGCCCGTTCTTTGGGATATTCGAAACCCGCCAGTCGTCGAACAGTTTCCAGCCGGGCGCGGCCTTCGGTAAGGTGTTCGCGCATATCCCAGAATCGAAACAACGCCACGCAGAGACGCAATGCCCAGTCCAGATGCTCAGTCTGGAACAGCCAGTCGAGAGCGTAGCGGAAATTGTCGATGTCTGCGTCGCATTGCATCAACCAATGAGCTCGAGCGGCCGGGCTCAGTTCTGGATTACCTTCCTCCGCCAGAACGAGACAGTACGCGGCATGTGCTTGCCGCGCCCCGGCGTATTCGCCGCTCTGTATCAGTCGTTCGAGGGCATACTCGCGAACCGTTTCCAACATCGCGAACCGCGGCGCGACGTCTGCCCGGTCCACACATTGAATCAGGTTCTTGTCCACGAGGGATGACATCCCTTCCAGAACTTCGAGCCCGAGGTCGGTTCTTGTGTTGCAAACGGCTTCCGCCGCCTCCAACGTGCATCCACCGCCGAAAACAGAAAGCCGGCGAAACAACTTGCTCTCGGCCTCGTTCAAGAGACCGTGACTCCAGTCAATCGTCTTCCGCAACGTTTGTTGCCGTTCCGGCACGTCGAGCGCACCTCCGGTCAATAGTTGCAGCCGGCTTTGGAGCCGATCCAGAATGGCCGCCGGTGATAAGACCTTGATTCGGGCTGCCGCCAGTTCGATCGCCAAAGGCAGTCTATCCAGCCGCGCGCAGATCTCCTGAACCGCAGTTATATTCTCCGAACCGATTGCAAAATCGGGCCAGACGGCCGCGGCGCGCTGCGCAAACAATTCGACGGCGAAGTTCTGCGCGAGCGGCACCACGGGAGACTCCTGTTCGCCGTAAACGTGCAAGCATGAGCGGCTGGTGACCAGGACCTTCAGAGAAGGGCAGGCTTCTAACGTTTCGGCCACGACGGTAGCCGCCGGGAGAACCTGTTCGAAATTATCCAGCAGTAGTAAGAAGGGGCCTGAGTTTTGGAGTTGATCGCCGATCAGTTCTGGAATCGTTCGGCTGGCGACCTGCTGGATTTCAAGTGCGTCCGCGAGAGCGGCTGCCACGAGATCGGGATTTGTGATCGATGCCAAGCCAACAAATTGAATACCCGCAGTGAAGCGGTGCGCGATTGCTGCGGCCACGGCGACCGCTAGCCGCGTCTTTCCAGCACCTCCCGGGCCAGTCAGACTCAAGAGCCGAACATCCGGTCGGAGTAGCAAGGCGCTGATTTCTGCCAACTGTTGTTCTCGTCCGACGAGTGAAGTACGCGGGGTTGGCAGATTGTGGCGTTTGCTTGCAAACTTCGCATTCGGTCGCTCTCGACCGATGGACGTCTCCACGGAATCCGTTCTTGGAAGAGGATCTCCCCTTGTTGCGCCTTGGATCACCTCGGCAGTGAATAGGTATCCGCGTCGAGGCACAGTTTTGAGCAACTGTTGACTGCGATCGTCTAAGGCACGACGCAACTCGAGCGTACATTGCACAAGCGAATCGTCGGTAACGAAGGCGTCGGGCCAAACCGCCTCCATCAATTCCTGCTTGCTCACCAGCCGTCCATGGTGTTCCACCAGGTACTTGAGAATCTCGTATACCTTGGGGCGAAGCTTGATCGCCTCACCAGCCCTAAAAACACACCCCCGCAATAGGTCAAGGGTGAACTCGCCGAATCGATGCTGGTGGTACACCGCGTCCAAGGTCGCTCCGTGTTCAGTAACGTTAGGCAACTTACCTCGGCTTTTCTTTGGCGTTTCTTAGGCGCTATTTCGTTACTTCGCCTGCCGGTGCCTGTTACTTTGCAATTGCCACGCCAGGGTCACTAGAACATCGCCGGCGTTTTCTCGATGGCTAACTAATACGAATCCTCTATAGAGCGGATTCTAGCAAAAGCAGCCAGCGAAGAAGCCGTCGAGGCATGCAAATGGACCGACGACCGGTGGCCACAAGGAGATAAATCCATGAAGAGACTATTGTTCCCCGCTGTTAAGTTCAAGGTCATGCGACTCGCGATGGAGTATTCGATCATCGCTCTCGCTCTGGTCAACATTTGTTCGTCGCGCGCCTTGGCGCAAGACGAACACGCGCACACGCAAACCGCACAAAATCAGGAAATGTCACCCGACCGGCAGCATCAGCGGGGCGAACTTCTCAGAATCGTTCGGGAATCGACCGAGCGATTCAAGGATGTGTCGGTGGCGGAGGCGGAAGGGTACTTGCTTCAGTTTGGATGCGTAGCCGGCGACGATGCAGGCGCAATGGGCCTCCACTATGTAAACGCAGCACTGGTGAACAGCGGCGTGTTGGACGCCACTCGTCCCCAGATCGTCATCTACGAACCGAAACCAGATGGCGGCCGGCAATTGATAGGTGCCGACTTTCTGCTGATCAAAGCCGCGTGGGACAAGAAGCATCAGAGTCCGCCGGAGCTCATGGGGCAGCTCTTTCATTTGTTTGATAGCCCCAATCGCTTCGGACTGCCGGCATTCTACACGCTGCATGTGTGGGCATGGAAAAACAATCCGAATGGCGCTTTCGTGAACTGGCATCCCAACGTTGCATGCGAGTCGTTCTCCGGTCGAAATCCCTGATTGGATCGGAATAAATCGAAGATAAGCACTGGGCAAGAGACAAATGGAGACAAACTCAATGAGCACGGCGCAAATTCCAACTCTGGACGCGAATAAGCTGAACGCGTTCATCGGTCAATTCGTGAATGATCTCGGGGCTGCAGTTCATACCGGGATGGTTGTCATCGGGGAGAAGTTGGGCCTCTACAAAGCCCTGGTCGGCAATCCTCTGACTCCTGCAGAGCTGGCTGCTAAGACGAAGACCGACGCGCGCTATGTGGGGGAGTGGCTGGCTTCGCAAGCTGCGGGAGGCTATGTCACTTACGACGAGAAGAGCGGCAAGTTCGGCCTGAGTGAAGAACAAGCGTTCGCACTCGCAACGGAAGACAGTCCGGCATATTTGCCGGGAGCATTTGAAATGGCGCTGGGTTCCCTCGCGGCGGTTCCGCGCATCACGGAATCTTTTCGAACTGGCGCCGGCATGGGTTGGCATGAGCATGTCGACGGTGTCTTTCACGGATGCGAGAAGTTTTTCCGTCCAGGTTATGCGGCGCACCTGGTTGGCTCCTGGATTCCTGCATTGAGCGGTGTCAAGGAGAAGTTGGAGGCGGGCGCAAATGTAGCAGATGTCGGCTGCGGCAAGGGAACGTCCACTCTGCTAATGGCAAACGCGTTCCCCAATTCTCAATTCTTCGGATTCGACTATCACGAGGATTCGATTGAAGCCGCGCGCGAAGCTGCCAGGCGCAACGGAGTGGAGGACCGCGTTACTTTCGCGGTGTCCGAGGCGAAAGATTTCCCCGGCGAAGGTTACGATTTGGTAGCCGCCTTCGATTCCTTGCATGACATGGGCGACCCGATCGGGGCGGCTGCACACGTTCGACGATGCTTGGCCAGTGACGGCACGTGGATGATCGTTGAGCCCTTCGCGAACGACCGGCTGGAGGACAACCTGAATCCGGTAGGACGTGTCTACTACTCTTTTTCGACCCTTTTGTGTACGCCTTGCTCACGATCCCAAGAGGTTGGACTGTGCTTAGGCGCGCAGGCAGGGGAGACGCTCATCCGGGATGTCGTGACATCAGGCGGGTTCCAGCGGTTCCGCCGGGCTGCGGAGACCCCCTTCAACATCGTCTACGAAGCCCGACTTTGATTTCTCTGGCCGGGAGGAAACACGCGATGTGCGGCGCCGCGAAAACGTTCCGCACATTCCTGCAAAGACGGAAGTGAACGGGGCTTGGACCCATCACAAGACTTGCGCCGTTCCTCCTCACGGGCAACCCCGTTTTACGATGGTCGGGCGTGACGAATTTCGAACAACTGTGCGCCCAGCCGGAAGGTCGTCTGCGGCGCAACGGCCGTTTTCTCGTATGGGAATTCTGTGTACCGCATCGCGTTCTCAGCACCTCGGCTCGAAATGGCGGCGAGCGGGAAGATCTGCGTTTTCTCGTCAATCATCAAAGTTGTGAAGGGACCGGACACACCGACCGCCACGAATACATAAGCGGCCTTGGGCCGGAGGCTTATCACGATGCGGTCTGCGTTGAGCTAGGTATCGATCCGGCTGCGGTTGCGCTGATGGGAACGGCAGCGAACATGAACTACATCGCGATCTCGAAGCAGCAGGACCGTGACGTCGTCGTAACCGCCGTTGTGACTGCCGGCGTGCAAGGTAACGCGGCTTGCGCGGGTGATCCGGCCAGCTGGTACGAGGCCAATGGTGCATGGGAAAAAATACCGCCCTGGCACGGCACCATCAACACCATGCTATTGGTCAATCGTCCGTTAACGCACTCCGCCCTCGCGCGTGCGGTCGTCACCATGACCGAGGGCAAGAGTGCTGCCCTGCACCGCCTCTCCATTGGTAGTCTGTACTCCGCCGACGAAGCGACCGGGACCGGAACCGATCAGTATTGCCTGGCGGCTCCTCTGGATGGAGCACCTCCGCTCTCTTCCGCAAGTCCTCACGTGAAATTAGGCGAACTGATCGGGCTCTCGGTTCGTAGCGCCACTCTCGAAGCGCTCCGTTGGCAAAACGGACTCGAACCCAGCTACACGCGTAATATCTTTCACATCTTCGGCCGATATGGATTGAGCGAAACGCGGCTTTGGGAAGATGTCGCTCCTCGTCTCTCCGAAAGCAATCTTGAGTTGTTGAAGAAAAACAAGACGGCTGTTTTCCACGAACCACTTGTTGCCGCCTCGGCGTATGCGTTCGCAGCCGTCCTGGATCGCAGCCGCTACGGAACATTTCCGGCAGGAGCCGTGGGTGAATCTCTACGCCAGACCGCCGCCATGCTGGCCGCGAATCTGGCGGCTCAACCTCAGCGCTATCTTGAATTCAAGAATAGTCTGTGCGAGGTTGATCTCGAACAACCGCTGAGTCTTCTCACAGCCGCCATCGCTGCCGGCTGGTCCGCCAAGTGGTCCTAGAGCTCTTTCAGCCGCATGCGGTCTGTCTGGCCTGGGGTGTCCTGCTCGATCTCGTTTTGGGTGACCCGGTATATGCGCTTCATCCGGTGCGCTTGATCGGCAGAACTCTCACGGTGTTTGAGAATGCGCTTTGGAAAGTTGGCGCGAACGGCTATAGAGGCGGCATCACATTATTTCTCTTCCTCGCCGCGGTATGGGCCGGGCTGCCTGTTGCTTGTTTGTCAGCCTTGACCCGATTGTCGCCTGGAGCGGCGTTCTGGATCGAAGTCTTTCTGGTTTATTCTCTGCTGGCGCTTCATGATCTCCTACGGCACGGATGGAACATCGAACGCGCAGCGCTAAGGAACGATACGGAAGCTGCGCGAGCTGCTATTTCGCGACTTGTGGGGCGAGACACTTCGCGAATGGACATCGCCGCCTGCCGACGCGCGATGATTGAAAGCATCGCCGAAAATCTTACCGACGGCTGGCTCAGTCCTCTGTTCTGGTATGCCATCGGCGGCCTTCCGCTCATCCTGTTGTTCAAGATCGTCAGCACTATGGATTCGATGGTGGGCTACAAGACACCGCGCTATCTTCGTTTCGGATGGTGTGGTGCGCGGCTCGATGATCTGATGAATCTGATTCCGGCCCGCATAGCCTGGCTACTCCTCTCCGGCGTTTCTCTCTTTGTCCCCGGCTGTTCCGTCCGATGGTCATTGATCATTGGGTGGCGGCAGCACTCAATCATTCCCGGTCCTAACGCCGGTTGGAGCGAAGCTGCCACTGCGGGCGCTATCCGCCGTAAGTTAATCGGCCCCATTTGGGCGCGTGGGCAGCTCGTTACGGATATCTGGATCGGCCACCCCGATGATCCTCCGGCCGCTACGCACGCCGATGTGATGCGTGGACTTGTGCTGGTGAGCATTGTTGGATTGGTAGGAGCCGGGGCTGCGATTGGGCTCATCACGCTTCGCCATTGACGAAGATTCAGGTCTTATGTTACGGTTGAGGCTCAGTTCTCAGGTGCCCGCAAGGGCTTAATAGGGAAGTCCGGTGCAATACCGGCGCGGTCCCGCCACTGTGAGAGAGGGAGTCGTTCGGTTATCCCACTCAGCGTTCGCGCTGGGGAAGGGCGAATGACTAGCAAACAAGTCCCTCCGAGCCAGGAGACCTACCGGGAACAAGTACGGCGGACTTTCCTGCGGAGAACAGGGGGATGCGAAGTAACTACATTTCGTTCAAATCAGGCGTGCGACAAAGATGGTAACCGCGCATGCCACCCGCGCTGCTCTGGCGCCGCTTTCTTTCATAGCACTGGTTGGGGTTGTGGGAGCAGCAGTGCAGCACTTCGCCGCCCCGGCAGGCGGATTGCAGTTGCCCCGGGCACGTAAGTCGGAAGGCAGCATTGAAATCAGAACCGGCTCGCTGCGGTATCCCCGCGAGGCAGTCGATAGCGACGCTGTGCGGGTTCGCATTCCGCGCCCGCCGCGCCGTATTGTTTCCCAATTCTTCTCGATCGATGATTATCTGTACTCGATCGTTCCGCCAGAGCGCGTGATCGCTGTCAGCGCAAACGCTTATCAACCCCAGTTCAGCAACGTCTACGGCTTGGTGGAGCGTTTTCATCCCGCTATCTCGACCGATCCCGAAAAAGTAGTGCGGCTCGATCCCGATTTGATTCTCGTTTCGAGCGACGGGCGGTCCGATTACACCAGCCTGCTGCGCGGCTCGGGTATTCCTCTTTATCGAATGGAGACCACCTTCCGCACCCTCAAAGAAGTGGAGGAAACCATTCTTCTGACGGGTTATCTCACTGGCGAAGACGCCGCAGCATCTCGCGAAGCTTCACGCTTCCGTCAGGCAATACAACAAGCTCGAGCCTTGCGCCCGCCTCACGCTCACAAGCCGCGCATTTTGGGTCTCGGCGGCAGTTTTAGCTACGGATCTGACACATTATTCAACGACATCGTGCAACAACTCGGCGGGGTGAACGTGGGCGCCGAGGGTGGACTAGTGGGCTACAGTTCCGTCAACTCCGAGCAGATTATCCGCTGGAATCCTGAATGGATCGTGGCGGGCGCGGACCCGGACAAAGTCCAGCAAGTTTCGGCGAAGCTGCTCTCCGATCCGGCCATTGCGCTCACTCAGGCCGCTCGCAACGGTCACGTTCTTGTCCTCGAAAATCACATTTTCCTGCCTCTGTCGCCATTCACCACACGGCTCGTTACCGCGATGGCGCAAGCGATCTATGGAACTAAGTACTTCAAGGGAGTGGCATGAGCAGCGTATCGCTGAACTTCATTCGAGGCACGCAGACTGCCTTTCGCCATCCCCGGCTGAGAATCAGTTTGTTTTATGGCATCCTTCTGCCGGCACTGCTTATCTGCTCGATAGTCGCGATAGCGGTAGGCAGTACACATCTTTCGTGGGCCCTGATCGTGCGGGTACTCAGCATGAAGATGTTGCCCGCAGGATTAGTCAGCACGGAAAACGTGACGAAGGCGGATGTCGTGGTGGTCTGGCTGATTCGCGTCCCACGTGTGATTGTGGCGGGATTTGTGGGTGCTGGCCTGGCTGTCTCGGGAGCCGTCATGCAGGCGCTGTTTCGCAACCCCCTGGCTGAGCCGGGCTTAGTAGGAACCGGCGCGGGTGCCGTCCTCGGTGGTGTCCTGTCCTTTGTGGCGGGCTGGAGTACTGTCTCCGTGATCTCGCTGCCTGTGGCTGCGATGATCGGTGCTCTGTTGGCGTTGATCCTTGTCTATGCTATGGCCACAAGAGGCGGCGTTACGCCTGTCACGACCATGCTGCTGGCCGGCATAGCCGTCGGGCTTTTGCTGGGCGCGGTTTCCAGTCTCTTGTTGTCTCTCAACATCGTGAATTGGCAGCTCGCTCAGGACATCGTCTTCTGGATGATGGGTGGCCTGGACGCGCGCAGTTGGACGCATGTGTGGCTCTGCGCTCCGTTCGTTGCACTGGGTCTGATCGCGGCCATGGTACAGGCTCGCGATCTCGATCTTCTCCAACAAGGCGAGGAAACGGCGGCCTCCTTCGGCGTCGATGTCGAAACAGCTAAGCGTCTGCTCATACTTACCGCCGCTATTCTGACGGGCGCCTCCGTTGCTGTTGCGGGTATGGTTGGCTTTGTCGGATTGGTGGTGCCGCATGCGGTTCGACTCTCCGTAGGACCCTCCAATCGCGTGCTGCTGCCCGCGAGCGCCGTCGCTGGAGCGGCATTTCTCATTGTTTGCGATTTGATCGCCCGAACGATTCATGCGCCCACCGAGATTCGCCTGGGCATCGTGACTGCTCTCTTCGGCGGACCGGTGTTCATTGCGATGTTGCTGCACCGCTACAAGGAATCGAGCGGCGAATGAAGTTTTTTGAGGAATTTCGCGCACAACGGACGCGCGACTCGCGCACCAGTCCGCCGAAATTCGTCTCTTCTTTGATGGCGCGAGATCGCCGCCTGTGCGCTCTCGAAACGAAAGAACTGGTCGTGCGCCGGGGCGGCCGCGCCATTCTTGATGGCATAACTTTACAACTCCAACGAGGCGAACTGCTTGCGATCGTTGGACCGAATGGAAGTGGCAAGAGCAGCCTGCTGCGAGCGCTGGCCGGACTCTGGCAGCCTTGGGGCGGCGAAGTCCTGTTGGACGGGCGAAACTTGAAGGAATATTCACGCCGCGAGTTGGCGTGCCACATTTCCTTTGTTCCCCAGGACACGCGCATCGGATTCGCGTTCACGGTTGAAGAACTTATCTCGATGGGGCGTTATCCGCATCGCGGTCGCTTCGCGCGCGAGGGAGCTGTAGATAGAGCAGCCATTCAAGCGGCCATGAGCCGCTGCGATGTGCTCTACCTTTCGCATCGCTACGCCAATACCCTTTCGGACGGGGAGCGCCAGCGAGTCTGGATTGCCCGCACGCTGGCCGTGGACCCTGACTTCATTTTGCTGGACGAACCTACATCGAACCTCGACGTGGAGCACTCTTTGGCCGTGCTCGACCTCTGTTCAGCCTTGACACGATCCGGAAAAGCCGTCGCGGTCACGACACACGATTTAAATGCCGTGGCACGATATGCAACTGCTGTAGTGCTCCTGCACGAAGGCAGGTTGACCGCTCACGGCAAAGGGGAACAGGTCTTAACTCCGGCCGCCTTGGAAACAGTGTTTGGCGTCGATGCGGAACTTCTCTCATCGCGGGACGGTCAACCCGTGTATCTTTTCCATCGCCGCGGAGAGCGGTGAATCGCTCCGAAGAAAGTCAACCATGATTCGATATGTTTGCGCACTTGCGGCATGTGCCGCGCTACTGCGAGGACAAACTACCACAGGAATCAAAGGAATGGTTAAAGATCCCCAGGGCCGGGTGATACCGGGTGCGGAACTTCATCTCTACCGACAAGACGCCCGATCCGCCGCAGACTCGAGTGCGACTGCGAATGACGGCAGTTACCGGTTTGATGACTTAGCACCGGGAACGTTTCTCCTCGAGGCGGAGCACGATCAATTTCAGACCTCGACGGTTACCGTCACCCTTGAGCGTGGAGCGATCAAAACGGTCGATATCTCGCTGGCGCTAGCGGGCGTGAGTCAAAGCGTGATCGTCACGGCCGCTGACCAGGCGCAAACGCCTGATGAAGTCTCTAAAGCGGTCAGCGTTGTCTCGCATGACGAGATCTTGAACCGCAATAACTATTCGCTTAGCGACATTCTGACGACCATTCCGGGCCTGCAGATTCGCAACGAAGGTGGTCCGGGCCAGTTCACGGCAATGTCGTTTCGTGGACTCCCCAATTCCGCGGGGGCGATTTTGATCGATGGATTGCGTTTTCGCGATGCTGCTACTACACAGGGCGATGCCAGTTCCTTCTTTTCTGCCTTGAACTTCATCGATGCGGATCACATAGAGGTTCTTCGTGGCTCCGGGTCTTCTCTGTATGGGACGAATGCGGTTGGAGGCGCAGTCAACATCGTGAGCGATCAGGGAGGCGGCCCAACGCATGGCGACCTACAAGTCGAAGGAGGCAATCTCGGCTTCTTCAGAACGCGCGGCAGCATTTCGGGCGGCGCACTCAGCGATCGCCTCCTGTATTCCGCCGGTATTCTGCATTTGAATGTTATGAGCGGCGTGGATGGGCAGGATGCTAATCGCGCCACCGGGCTTCAGACATTCGTTCGATATGACTTCACTCCGAAGCTGAGCGTAAGCGGCCGATTCTGGGGCTCGGACAACTTCACGCAGTTGAACAACAGCCCTACATCTATAGGAATTCCTCCGGCGAATATCCCGAACACGGCCGTCGTGCCGGCGACCCCGCTCTCGATGGCAGGAGTACGAACCCTGCTCGCGGGGGGAACTCCCGATTTCGGCAACGCGACCTATATTCCCGACGTCAACGATCCCGATAGCCGCCTGTCCTCACGTTTTGAAAACGCCGCTTTCATTTTTCGTGACCTGTTGACATCTCGCGTGAACTGGCAGGCGAGTTATCAGTTGGTCCACACCGATCGCGTCTATGAGAATGGCCCGCTCGGAATCGGTTTTCAGCCTGAAGCGCTCGACTATGGGAAATACGCAGGTACCATTCAGACTGCTGGATTGCGCGGAACCGCGCAGGTTACTCCATGGTTGAATTTCACTGCTGGCTATGAATTTGAACGCGAAGATTACTTCGACCACCAGGACAACAACCTGCCTGATCCGTACCGCGTAATCGAAAGAACAAGTCTCCATCAGAATTCAAACAGCGGATATTTCACAACGCAGCTTTCACTTTTCAATCAGCGCTTGCAGATCTCGCTTTCGGGGCGCGTGCAGGATTACTCGTTATCTACTCCTGATTTCGTATACAGTGGCACGCAAAACCCGTATGCAGGCATATCCGTCAGGCCGCCCGGTGCCTTCACGGGCGACGCTTCCCTCGCTTACCTCATTCCGCGCTCCAATACAAAGTTGCGCGCCCATGTAGGCAACTCCTACCGGTCTCCGGCTCTCTACGAGCGTTTCGGCGGTGGGTTCTACAACGATCCCTTCACAGGAGCGGTGATCTTCACACCCTACGGAGATCCGCGCCTCGCTCCCGATCGCTATAATTCGTTCGATGCGGGCGTCGATCAGTATCTCTTTGGTACCCGCGTGCGTCTATCCGCCACGGGCTTCTACACTCGCGTTGTTCAACTGATCAACTTCAATTCGAATGGACTAATCGATCCCAACACAGATCCCTTCGGACGAAGTTCCGGCTATCTAAACGGTGCAGGCGGCATCTCGCGCGGGGCAGAAGTGAGCGTGGAAGCGCATCCCATCAGCACTCTGACGTTCTCCGCCTCCTACACCTACATCAGCGCCGATACCGATCAGGATAGTCAGGTGCCGGGTTTCTTCCAAGTCTTCGATACCCCCCGCCATTCAGTCACTTTGCTCGCCACCAAGCAGTGGACCCGTCGTTTCACCACAACTGTCGACTACTTTCACTACTCGAGTTATTACGATCCGGCGGTCGGCTATCTCCAGGCCTATCTGTTCCCCGGTTACGGAAAGGCCGACATTGTCGCGAGCTACAAGTTTTGGACGAGCGAGCAAAAATCGGCGCGCGTTTATGGCAAAGTAGATAACCTGTTCAACGAAACCTCTTACGTGAGCGGATTCCTCGCGCCGCGCGCCACGTTCATAACCGGAATCGGATACTCGTTCTGAAATGCCGCATCAGCCGGCTTTACGAAAGGTTAGGTTGATGCGGTATCTGCCGGTGACTGGGTCTTCTCCCTCGGCAAGTTTCAAGACTCCGTGATAGGCCAGGCGCGTTGGACCGCCCCATACGACCACATCTCCGCTTTCGAGCAAAATGCGCCGGGTGCTGTCGCTGCGACGCATACCGCCGAACAGGAAAACGGCAGGCAGACCAAGCGAGACGGACACGATGGGAGCCGCGTAATCCTGTTCGTTCTTGTCCTGGTGCAACCCCATTCGGGCGCCCGGCGCATAGCGGTTTATCAGGCAGGCATCGGTGGCGAAATTTGGATAGCCTGCTTCGCTGGCTGCCCTGATCGCTAGTTGCTGGAACGACTCCGGCATCGAGGGCCAGTGTCGTCCCGTCAAAGGATCGACGGAATCGTAGCGATACCCTGTTTCATCGCTGATCCAACCGAGATGTCCGCAATTCGTCATCTCCACGGACATCTGGTGCCCGCCGCGTACAACCATGTAGCGGAAAGGAGAGATCGCCGCCACTTCCTCTACAGCCCCCACGAGCTCCTGGGCGTTCTCACGAGCGGAGCCCCTCAATAAAATCGCGCCTTCCGCGAGTTGCTCCTTATGCTTCTCGTCCCATGATCTTTCACCGAACAGGTCACCTGCTTTTCCCGATATGCCACTCATAACGCGTCGTGGAAAATGATGCCGAGTGTATGCCGCTGGCCTGACCGCAGCCGGCTCACGCCATGCCGCATATTCACCCGATAGAATCCTTTGGTGCCCTGTACGGGACGATGGCGAACCGCAAAGACGACTCCATCGCCTTGCCGGAGTGGCACAACTTCTGCGCGCGATTGCATTCGCGGGCGCTGCTCCGTCAGAACGAATTCACCACCGCAGAAGTCCTTCCCCGGCTCGGACAGCAGAAAAGCGACCTGCAGTGGAAAAACGTGCTCGCCATACACATCTTGATGAAGGCAGTTATAATCGCCCGCGCCATACTGCAGCAGTAACGGTGTCGGCTTAGCTTGACCGGCCTGATGACAGCGCTCGAGAAACGCCGCGTGGTCCTCGGGGTATTGCACGTCGATCCCCATAATCTCATTCCAGCGATTCGCGACGCGAGACAACGGCGAGTAGAGCGCCGCCCGCAGCGCCCCAACCTTCTCCGGCAGTGGATATCTGAAGTACTTGTACTCGCCTCGCCCAAATCCGTGCCGAGCCATCACGATTCGGCTGCGGAACATTTCATCATTCGAATAACACCGCGCCAGGCATTCACACTCTGGCGCGGAAAGAACTGACTTTAGGACGGCGCTACCGTAGCTGGAGAGCTCTGTATCGATCTGTTTCCAATCGAGCGCCGCCGCTTGCTCGAAAACTTTCATGAGTGCCTCTTTCCGATATTGTCGGCCGCGGCATTAAATAAAACACTCTGTTTTTTGCCCGAAAATCCATTCAATCGCGGTGCTTGATAACTTGAAGAAATGCCCATCACCGCTGCCACCCGCCGCATTGCGCCGCCGAAGAGGTTACTCTATGGACCCGGTCCGGCCATGGTCGAACCGACCGCTTATGAGGCTATGGCCCAGCCCGTCGTCGGATTCAAAGACCCTTACTTCCTCGAGATCGTTGCAGAAATTCAAGGTGGACTTCGCGAGGTCTTCGGAACTGCCAATAAGCGAACTTTCGTTACGCCGTCGAGTGGCAGTGGCGCCATGGAAGCAGCGATCTCGAACTTCGTACAACCGGATTCTAAATTTCTGATCTTTGCGGCCGGCGTTTTCGCCGAACGTATTGCGACCATGGCGGAACGGCAGCGCGCCAGGGTCGTCCGCGTCGAAAGGCCCTGGGGTGAGGTATTCACCGAGGAGGAAGCAGCCGAGGCCATCGATCGCGAACGGCCGCAAGTTGTAGCTTTTGTACAAGCAGAAACCTCGACAGGCGCGTACCAGTCTGGGCGTGCGATAGCACCCGCTGCCCGGAAGGCCGGCGCTTTGGTGATCGCCGACTGCGTCACATCTCTGGGCGCCATGCCAGTCGAACTGGACGCCGTCGGAATCGATGTGGCTTTCAGTTGCTCCCAGAAAGGTCTCAGTTGCCCGGCCGGGCTATCGCCGATTTCGATCTCCGATCAAGCATGGGAGATCCTCACTCGGCGCAGCGAGCCTCTGTTTACGTGGTATCTCGACCTGCAGTTGCTCGCGAAGTACTTCGAGCCGCCACATGTCTACCATCACACGCCTTCTCCGCCGCTCTACTACGCCTTGCATCAGGCCCTCGCTGCTATAGAAGAGGAAGGTCTGCGTAATCGCTGGGAGCGCCACCGACGCACCGGTGAGAGGCTGTTCGCCGGCTTGGTTCGTCTTGGCTTTGAGCCGCTAGTCAAGCGGTCGGAAGACCGTCTTTGGCATCTCACGACCGTAGCACCTCCGCAGGGCACCGATGAGGCGAAGCTTCGCCAGAAGCTCCTCGACAAACACGATATCGAGATCTCGGCGGCTTTGGGCAAACTTGCCGGCAAGATTTTGCGTATCGGCGCTATGGGGCCGCTCGCTACCGACGCGAATGTCGACATCCTGCTGGAAGCCGTCGAGGACTGCATCCGGCATTGATCAAAACCGACAAGCATGGCTTCGGATTTCTCTATACAGCTCGGCCTTTGTCACCTGCAGCTGCTTAAGGGCGACATCACCACAATCAAAGTAGATGCCATCGTCAATGCCGCAAATTCGCAATTGGCGGGAGGCGGCGGAGTCGATGGCGCCATTCACCGCGCCGGCGGTGAGGAGATCATGCGCGAGCTCGACCTGATACGGGAGAAAGAAGGCGGCTGTCCGACTGGAAGTGCTGTTGCCACCGGTGCTGGCCGTTTACCCGCGAGATACGTTTTCCACGCAGTAGGACCGCGTTATCGTGACGGCCATCACGGAGAGCCCGAATTGCTGAAGTCCTGCTACGAAACATGCCTGCGATTGGCGACCGAACGAGACGTGAAGAGCATGAGCTTCCCCTCCATCAGCACGGGGATCTATGGTTACCCGATAGGCGAGGCCGCGGTGATCGCGGTGAGAACGGTGGCGGGCTGGTTGCGTGAACACCGCGGTCCTCTGCATACTGTGAAGCTCGTTCAGTTCAGCGAAGCAGATCATCAGATCTATCGCCAGCACGCGCAGAAGCTACACGGCAGCCTCGCCGCGGGTAGCGACGGCTAGAATGTAAATTATTCATGCAAGTTCTGGAGGCCGGACCGGATAAATATTTGCTCCTGGAACTCGACCCAGAGTTCGTTGGGAGCATAGCCAAGCAAGCTGGCTTTGGCTTCAAAATAGATGATCAGCCCCGCGTCATGTCGCTGGAGCTTTCGGCTACCGAACGACAAGCGCCCTTGCTCCTGTTCGACGCAGCGGATCCTGGAAATCTCGGCTGGTTTTCGCGTTGTCAGTTTTACGTTGATGGAACGTCCGGCAGTGTTCTCCAGACGCCGCTCTCGTTGGCCAACCAGAGAGATAAGTCGGGGCGTACATCCCCCCACGCCGTTCGCGTGCAGATCGCCAAGGAATTGCCCGGAACCTTCCGCATGCCCGGGAGGCAACTGGTCACGGAACAGGTTGTTTACGCAGTGCTCTTCAACCTGCTTAGCGCCCTGATGAATACCGGAGTCGGTGTGTGCGGCGGTCCTATCGTCAAACCCCTGGCAGGCCGCACCGAAAATGTCGGCTCCCGAAATTAGGGTGCCGCTCACTCATGTCGTAACGCTATAACCGGATCGATGGACGTTGCCCGGCGGACGGGAAGCCAGGCGGCCAGGAGTGCCGTAGCCGTGAGTACCAGGTATGCGATTGTCAGCAATGCCGGGCTGTAAGGGTTCACGTCGAAGAGGATTCCCGCAAGCGCTCTGCCCAATCCCATGCTCAGGATCAGACCGGCACCGCCTCCGACGGCAATTACAGTTACGATCTGTCTTAAAATCAGCCAACGAATCTGACTTCGTTCAGCGCCCAGCGCCATCCTGATCCCGATTTCACCAGTTCGGTTACCAACCTGATAACTAAGCAGTCCGAAAAGACCGGTGCCCGCCATCATCAACGCAAGCGCTGAAAATGCTCCTGAAAGCGACGCAAGCAGCCGGTCTTCCATCAAAGCTCCATCCTTCTCGTCGCCCAGCGTTCGGACTCGATACACGTACTCGCGCCCTCTTGCATTCACGATGCGCCTTAGCGCTTCGACGTGCAGAGTGTTCCCAATTGTCTTGATCAACAGCACTGGGTACTGCTGTGCATCCGGGTGCTGCCAGATGTTGACGTAAGCCACATACGGCGCCAATTGTCGCGCCTTTGATAGATCCGTTTGCGCATTCGACGCGATACCCACAATCCGCAATCGTTCGTAGCCGCTATAAACGCCGATGCGAATATGATGGCCCAACAAGCCGCGCGGTTTGTTCCCCAGGCGTTCGGCAAGCGACTCGCTGATGATGACCGCGGGCTCGCCACCCTGCTGACCGTCGGAACCAAAACCATCGCCTGCGATCATCCTTATGCCCAAGGTACGCGCAAATTCCGCAGAGTTGGTCAGCACCTTCGCCTGGATTCCCGGCTGCGTTTCGCCGATATTTAATGCCGATACCGTTTCATCACCGCCCGTTGCGAAAAAGGGAATCCAATCTGCGAAAGTGACGGAGTTCACCTCCGGCATGGACCTCACTTCTCGCAGGAGTTCCCGATAATAGGGTCCCGTCTCGAAGTGCCCTTTAACTCCCGGCCGGGTCGAAAGCATGACGTCCCACACGTTCCTGCTATCCACTCCAAGATCAGCCGCATAATACTTCTTCAGCGAAGTACCAAATAATCCGCTAACTGCGACCAAAGTCAGCGTCAGGGCAATCTGTAATGCAATAAGGACCGTCTGCGGGGTACTGCTGCTACCCACGATTCCGCGGCTGCCTTCCTTCAGTGCGTCGGAGCTTTGCATGCGATCCACTTGCCACGCGGAGGCAGCGGCGAAGCCAACCGCAATCGCGGTGAACACAGCCGCTAAAAAGATACCAATTCTCCAGTCAAATGCCAGCGAGAGATCGAAGTTCCCGAATACCCGATCGCCTACACCCATCAACCATCGATCCAACGCCTGGCCAAACAGAAATCCCAAAAGACCGCCGGCGGCAACCAGCAGGAGGCTCTCGGTAGCGAATAACCAAGCCACGTTGCCTCGCTTTGCGCCGAGCGCGAATCGCACCGCAACTTCTCTTCGTCGCCTCAGGCCGCGCGCTAGCAGAAGACTGGCCAGATTTACGCAGCCAATCAAGAGAATCGCTGCACAAACGCCGACGGCCGCGTACAGATAGCTTCCAAACCTCCTGCGCAAGAAGTAATCGATGCCCGCAGCGCCGCTCGCCAGAGTGATTTGCCTCTCCAGGTAATCTTTCCTTCGCGCCGGACTGTAGTTGGGCGGGACACTGGCTTCCAGCAATTGGCGGCGTCGCACCTTCAGTCGCGCCAGCGCCTCCCGTTCGGATATGCCCTTCGCTCGCCGCGCCAGTATATTCACCCACCAGTAAGTAGGCCGCCTGCCGTTCGGCAGCGCGGCTCTGTGCTCTTGACTGAGGGTTGTGATGATTCCGGCCGGAAAACCGAGTAGCAGCCCCTTGAATCGCGGCTGCGCCACGCCCACGATCGTGTATGCCTGACCGTCTATTCGAATCCGCTTCCCTAACGCGTTCCGGCGCGCGTTGAATTGGCGGCGCCAGAATGCATCTGTTATTACTGCCACGGCCTCCGCTCCTGCGTTGTCGTCTTGCGGCGTCAGGTCCCTGCCAAGTTGCACCTTAATTCCCAGCGTTTTGAAACAATCACCGGAAAAGCCGAGTTTCCCTGTCGAAGTAATCGAACCGCTCACTTCTACTCCCGGATATCCTGTTTCGAATCCGCAGAGCCCCTGGTAATCCGGCACGTTCTTCAGCGAATCGAGGAAGGTCGAAGGCAGTTCTCCCAGTCCGCCATCGCGATCGATACTGGCAATCTGAACCAATTCCGCCGCATTCTTTAGTGCGAGCGGACGCAACGACAACGCATTCAGGAGATTGAAAACCGCAAGACTAGACCCGACTCCTACGCCGAGAATGGAGACGGCGACAGCGGCGAAGCCAGGTGTCTTCCGCAACGAACGCAGAGCGTAACGTAGGTTGCGAGACAGCGCATCTACAGCATTCCATCGCCCCGTATCCCGGCATTCTTCCCGCACGTTCTCCACACCGCCGAACTCCAGGCGCGCCAGCCTCTTCGCTTCTGTCTCGCTAATCCCGCGAGCAATATGCTTTCTGGTCTGCAGCTCGAGATGCGCAGCTAGTTCATCGTCCAGTTCCTGCTCGACCTTCGCCGGCCGGAACAGGAATTTCAGCTTTCGTATCATCTGTCAGCACGATACTCGACTGTATGATGTCGAATATCTACACTTTGCCATTCTTGATGTCGGCTGTCAACATCAACTCCCGAATTACACTCATTCCGTTGTGTCTCGCTAAACTTGGTTTACCTGCTCAACTGAACAAAATATCCGCCATGAGAAACTTTTGCCTGGCCCATGCGGTCGTACTTACCTTCTTGTGTTCTGAAGCTTTTCCCGCCGATTTACCTGCTGCCAAGCCGCTTCGAACTCCAACTTTGCAATACGAAGAATATCGGTTGCCCAACGGCCTTCAGGTTTTGCTTCACCAGGACCATCGGCTGCCCCTGGTTGCGTTTGATATCTGGTACCATGTCGGCCCTGCGAATGAAAGAGAGGGACGCACAGGTTTTGCTCACCTTTTCGAACACATGATGTTTGAAGGCTCGGAGCATGTCGGTGAGAAAGCGCACTTTCGCTACCTGGAAGGTGCGGGTGCAACCGGCGTCAACGGTACCACGAGTTTCGATCGCACGAATTACTTCGAAACCCTGCCCAGTAATCAGTTCGAGCTCGGACTGTGGCTCGAAAGTGATCGGATGGGCTTCCTGCTGGAGACGCTCGATCGCAAGAAGTTGGCCAACCAGCGCGATGTGGTACGTAACGAGCGTCGCCAGAGCATAGAAGGTACCCCATATCAGTTGAGCACCGAGGAGATGTTTCACCTGCTCTTCCGCAAGAGCGATCCGTACTACGCCTCGGTCATCGGTTCGCACGCCGATATCGAGGCGGCCCGCCTGAACGATGTTCGTGAGTTCTTCCATGATTTTTATACGCCCAACAACGCGACGCTTGCGATTGCGGGGGATTTTGATAGCGCCACGGTCAAGCCACTGCTCGACAAATATTTCGGCCCGATTCCAAAGGGACCGCCTGTAGAGAGGGCTTTCACCCCGGCACATCCCATCACCGCTGAGCAACGAGCTACCGTTACCGATACCGTTCAGCTTCCTCGTGTGTCACTCGGCTGGCTCACACCCAGCGCCTTCAAAACCGGAGATTCTGATACCGATCTCTTCGTTCAGATCCTGGGGGGCGGCGAATCGAGCCGCCTCTATCACTCACTGGTCTACGAGAAACAGATTGCCCAAACGGTGGAGTGTAGTAATGAGTCGCTGAAGATCGCCTCAGTCGCAAACTGCGATGTGACCGCTCGTCCCGGATCAAAGCTGGACGATCTCCAAAAGGCTATCGATGCTGAGATAGAGCGCTTGCGAGCCGACGGCCCAACGCAAGCGGAACTGGATCGCGCCCGTAATGTTACTCTTTCCCGGAAGATTGAGGCGTTGCAGCGCCTGGGCGGCTTCGGCGGCGTCGCTGACTCGCTGAACTATTACAATCAATACGCTGGCGACCCGGGCTATCTTCCCAAAGATATTAGGCGTTACGAGGACGCCACCATCGCTTCAGTAAAGAAAGCTGGTCAAGATTATTTCGGCAGCAACCAGCGTGCGGTGGTTGATACCGTTCCAGGCAAAAAGGTCCTAAACGACGTACCACGCAGCCCCGAGGATACTGACGCCAGCGTGAAAATCGTCAACCCTTATTCGTCAGAGTTCGAGGCGCAGCAGTCCTGGCGCAAAGAAGCTCCTGCGCCAGGACCATCCGCCGCACTGCACCTCCCGGTTCCCCGGACGTTAACTCTCTCGAACGGGATGAAAGTTTATCTTGTCGAAGATCATGCGCTGCCAGTCATTAATGCCACTCTGGTGACACTGGCAGGCAGCGGGGACAATCCTTTAGCCAAGCCGGGACTCGCCGCATTCACCGCACGAATGCTCTCGCAAGGCACAACGGACCGGTCGGCAACTCAGTTGGCGGACGACACTGCTTTGATCGGAGGGAGTTTACATGCGCTGGCGACGGTAGACAATACAACGGTCAGCATCGGCGCGCTGAGCAACAACACCGAGGCCGCGTTGGATCTGCTTCAGGATATTACCGTCCATCCAGCCTTTCGACCGGAAGAGGTGGAGCGCGTGCGCAAGGACCGCCTCGTCGCTATTCTTCAGGAGGCTGATACTCCGACCGCGTCCCTTTTACGCGTCGGATTGAAGGCTCTGTACGGTGATCATTCTCCTTACGCTTATCGCTCCAACGGAACGACTGAGTCAGTCAAGGCGATCACGCCAGAAGAACTAGAGTCATTTTGGGCGGCTCGCTATGCTCCTCAGAACTCTGCGCTCTTGCTGACCGGCGACGTCACGGAACCCCAAGCGCGAGCTCTTGCAGACCGATATTTTCGAGAGTGGAAACCCACCGGAACGGTGGCTCCTTCAAAAGTTCCGCCGGCTCCGGCAGCGCCGAAAAGGCGCGTGGTCATTGTAGACAAACCCGGCGCTCCGCAAACCGCTCTAGCCGCATTCGGCGTTGGTCTTCCCAGAGACACCCCTCAATACGCAGCCGTGAACGTCATGAACAACGTCCTGGGCGGAATGTTCTCAAGCCGGATCAACATGAATTTACGCGAAAAAAATGGATTCACTTACGGCGCATTTTCCCGGTATTACTTCTACCGCGGCGACGGTCCGTTTTTCGCCGGAGCCTTGGTCCGCACCGACGTCACCGCTCCTGCGGCCCGTGAACTCTTTAGCGAATTGAATCGCATTCGCACGGATCCGCCTACGGCAGCCGAACTGAAGCTCGCTCGCGAAGGCGAACTACGCTCGCTACCGGGTCACTTTGAGACAGTGGCGTCGACTTCGAACTTGATCGCCGACCTGTTTACTTATCAGCTCCCCGACAATTATTATCGATTGCTGCCCGGTCAATATGAGGCCCTCAGCCCTGCCGCTGTTAGGGACACTGCAGAGACGGACGTGCAACCCGATCACCTTATCCTAGTTGCCGTGGGAGATCGCGCGAAGATAGAACCGGGACTGGATAAGTTAAACCTCGGACCGATCGAGATAAGAAACGCCAGCGGCGACCTTGTGACCAAGTAGTTCCCGAATCCCGTACGTGAACGCCAAGAAGTGCTCCTAGAAGGCGCGTCCGCGAGCGGGCGAGCTGAACTGGCCTAACCGCACTGTGAAAATTGCTACCTACAATGTGAACTCGATCCGCAAGCGCCTGCCTATCGTACTGGACTGGTTGCACAAACACCAGCCTGATGTCATGTGCCTGCAGGAAACCAAAGTTCAAGACCAGGACTTCCCAGCAGCGCAATTCGCCGAAGCCGGCTATCACGCCACCTATCGCGGGATGAAGGGCTTTAATGGCGTCGCTACACTAACTCGCACTCCTCCCGAACACATAGTTCACGGACTCCAGGAAGGCGAGGAAAACGAGGACACCCGTATTGTGCAAACGGTCGTGAACGGCATTCCGATAGTGAACTCCTACGTTCCTCAGGGGCAAAACATCGCCAAAGATAAATACACCTTCAAGCTTGTATGGTTTCGCCGTATTCATCGCTACTTTGAGCAGCATCTCGACCCTGCCAAACCGGCGATCTGGCTGGGAGATCTGAATGTCGCCCCTGAGCCTATCGACGTGTATCATCCAGACCGGCGGGTCAACGATCCCGATTTCCACATCGACGCCCGCACTGCCTACAAAGAGGTCTTGACCTGGGGCTGGGTTGATATATTTCGTGAGCGCTACCCCGATCGCGTCCAGTACACCTATTGGGACTACTTCCGCAATGCCTTGAAGAACAATTGGGGTTGGCGCATCGATCACATTCTTGCCACATCTCCGTTGGCTATTGCTTGTGAGCGGATCGAGGTCGACATGGAGCCTCGGGAAGTCCCGAACAGTTCAGACCATACCGTCGTGTGGGCCGAGTTTTCCGACCTACCAGTCAGTACGGCAACAATCCTCTAATTACTCGTGCCGCAATGCAGAGAGCGGGTCGATTCGGGAGGCTCGCAGAGCGGGACTGTAACCAGCCAAAAACAGCGCTGCGAGCAGGACTCCAGGCGCCAAGAAAGTCGTTAAAGGGTCGGCGGGTTTCACGCCGAACAAGAAAGACTTGATTGTGAACATGGCGCCCCAGGCGGTTATGAGGCCGACGGCTAAACCGGCGCCAGCAAGCGCGAGTACTTCACGCAGAACCATTCGGATAATGCTCCGCCGTTCGGCGCCCAGCGCCATTCGGATACCGATCTCGTTGGTGCGCCTGGACACTGCGTACGCCATTGTGCCGTAGAGCCCGACACACGCGATGATTAATGCGAGAAGTGCGAACGCAGTGCAAAGATCGGCGAAAGTGCGTTCCTGTGTAATGGTCCTGTCAATGATCTGGGTCTGCGTCATCATTTCCGTAACCGGAACTCGCGGTGCGGCTTCATGAACTGTCTTGCGGACGCTTTCAGCAAGCGTAAGAGGATTGCCGGCAGTGCGCAGTTCGAAGAATACGGCACCTGGCGGAGCCCTGAGATTGCTCTGAAAGTAGGGTATGTACACCACGGGCGGAATCGCAGTCTTCAGGGAGCTGTAGCGAGCGTCCTTCGCGAGGCCGACAATCGTGACATTTGTCACGTCTGAGTTGAGCCCGAACCGCCGTCCTATAGGGTTCAGGTTGGTGAGATACTTCCTCGCGAAGACTTGATTCACTACAGCGGCAAGAGGTGCACCATCCACATCGCGTGAGTCGATAGGGCGACCGAGCAAGATTGGAAGCTGCATGGTTTCAAAGAACATGGGACCGATAGACAGGATCGAAGTGCCGGCGCCGCTGCGGCCCTGATGCCTGGGAACGCCGGGAAGAGTCAGGCCTACCGAATCGGTGCTGTCAGAAATCAGTGGCATATTTGCCAGAGTTGCAGCACGAACCCCCGGTAGAGAGCGAAACAGTTCGTACATCCGGGTGTAGAACCTCTTCAGCGCTGCATCTTTATAACCTGCCTGGCTGGCATCGAGGCTAAATGTCAGGAGATTTTGCTGGTTGAAACCGAGCTCGACGGAATGGAGGTTGGCAAGTGTGCGGACAAAAAGCGCAGCCCCCAAAACCAGCAGCAGTGAAAGAGCAATTTGAGAGACGACAAGAAGTTGGCTGAGGCTGATGAAGCCTCCACGTCTTCGCGGAGCGCTGGCCCGCGTCTCCTTGAGGGCGGGCGTGACGTTCACTCGCGTCGCTTGAATTGCCGGAACCAGTCCAAACAGTATTCCTGTGGCCATCGCCGTGCCGATGGTGAATGCCAGAATTCGCGCGTCGAGTCCCGCACGGATAGTGCTTGCCTCCGGCCCCCACAGCAGCCAGACAAGAAAACGAATGCCGGCTGCCGCCACGCCGAGGCCAAGAATCGCGCCCGGGAGCGCCAGCATTAAACTCTCGGTCAGCAGTTGCCGCAACACACGGAGGCGGCTCGCGCCCAGGCTAAGGCGGACGGCGATTTCGCGCCGCCGCGCGTCCGCGCGAGATAGAAGCAGGTTCGCGATATTGGCGCAGGCGATGGCCAGAATCAATACCACCATCGTCATCAGTAGAAACAGCGGCTTCGAATAGAAACGACGTAAAGAATCTACGCCAGAGCCGCCTTCTTCCAGCCAGAGCGTTGGGAGATCAGCCCGCTCCTGGTCATTGGCTGCCGACGCGAGCACGAACTGATGAAACAGGCCCTCGAGTTCAGCTTGCGCGCGAGACAGCTTCAGGCCGGGACGTAAACGGCCCATGATGTCGACCCAATAGGAGTGTGGATCGACGAACATCGTGTCGTGTTCGTTGCCATAATTTCGTGCAAGCGCCGGCCGGTTCGATATCGGAAGATAGACGAACGGTGCTGAGCCTGGCTCCACGCCAAAGAATCCTGCACCAGCGACACCGGCGACGGTGAACGGAATGTTGTTGATGAGTAGGGTTTGACCAATAGCCGCCGGGTCTCCGACGAAGCGGTCTCTCCAATAATCGTAGCTGATGACCGCCACCTGCGACGCACCGGCGAGATTGTCACTGTCAGTAAGAAGGCGGCCCGCAGCCGGAACGATCCCCAGACCGCTAAAGAAATTGCCCGAGACTAATTCGACATCGCCCAATTCGGCTTGCCGGTGGACGACCAGATTAAGCCGGCCCATGTGCTTATAAGCGAAGAGAGCGGAGAAGGCGTTACTGTGATCGCGAAAGAGTTCGTAGGCGGCCCAGGGGAAATCAGGACTTTCGACCCCGCCCGAAGTTTTGTAATTGGGTCCGTTGTGGTCATGGGTTACGGCCGGTTCTTGTTTCGCTCGCCAGTTCAGGATTATTAGTTGACCCGGATTCCTGACCGGCAACGCGCGAAACATGATCGCGTCCATGACGCTGTAGATGGAAGTGTTCGCGCCGATACCCAATGCAAGCGACAACACGGCCATGGCTGTAAACAAGAGATTTGAGCGCAGAGTGCGCCAGCCGTAACGAACGTCTTGAGCCAGCCTCTCGATTGACGCCCAAACCCACACTTCACGAATGTCCTCTTTGAGCAACAGCACGTTTCCGAAATCCCGGCGGCTGGCCAGTTCGGCTTCTTCACGCGGCAGCCCCAGGCGAACTCGGTCCTCGGTCTCAGCGGCAAGGTCGTGTGCAATCTCATCGTTGAGATCGATATCGCGTTTTGTCCATCGCCAAAAGCGCCACTCCATACTCTTTCATCCTCCTTGTGCCGGCCGCATTACGCGCGTAATCGCCTTCACCAAGAGCTTCCATTTCGATTGCTCGGCGACCAGTTGCTGCTTTCCAGCCGTAGTCAATCGGTAATATTTGGCGCGGCGGTTGAGGTCAGAACTCTTCCATTCCGATGAGATAAGTCCGCGCGACTCCAGACGATGAAGGGCGGGGTACAAAGAGCCGCGCTCGATTTGCAGCAACTCCGCCGAATTCTGCCGGATGGCCAAGCCTATGCCGTGCCCGTGCTGCGATCCCCACTGAAGAGTGCGCAGGATCAGCATATCGAGCGTACCCTGGAGCAACTCGATCCGATTTTCTGGAGTGTTACCGGGAGCCATGGTTCTTACACGACATTCTAGTAGAGCAGTGCCTACTTGTCTACTAGATTGCCTTCTATTGGGCCATTCGTACCTCCAAAGGCTATCCACCGAACTGTCGGCGATCGTCGCCGAATAAACAAGTCACCGATCTGTTGAAGAAGTCTCCCCCTGAAGCGAAGGGCTAGAACATCAACCAGAGTCCGGAGCGAATAGGATCTCTACCGCTCTTTTCTTATACTCGTCAGGTACGGTGTGAGGCCCGTCGAACTCGTAGTATTCCACTCGCCGGCCTCCGCTTCGTAAGGCTCGGACCAGTCTTCGGCTGCAGCTATCGATCGGGAGCACTTGGTCTTGCGTTCCATGAGATACGAACACAAACGGATTCCCGTCCAGCGCCAGTGGTGCCATGAAGCCCGGAGAAAAGGCGAGCAGGTACCGGAATAAAGATCCGTTACTCAGGCCAAGAGACAGTGCATAAGACGCCCCGTCGGAGAATCCGCCCAGCGCAATTCGCCGAGGATCGATCTGATATCGCGAAAAGACGAACTTCAAACACTCGTCGATGAATTTGACGTCGGGTCCGTATCTCGAATCTGAAATGAGGTCCCAAGAAGTTTTGCGTGACTCGGGTGCCAGCACGATGAGGCCCGCACGTTCGGCATAGGGCGAGAGAATCCCGAGTCCGTGGTCCGCATTGCCGCCCGCTCCGTGGAGCATGACCGCCAGTGCGGCCTGGCGTTCGTTTGAGAGGCCCTCAGGAACCCGGAGCAAAGCGCGACGCTTTCGCCCGATCGGTAGTTGATGTATTCCGGGAAGGCCTGCTTCCGTGATCGGGTTTGGCCGAGCAAACAAACGCGCTGAATCGAGGATAGATTTCTTTCCTACAGACACGCCACATGTGTGACTCCGCCATTCGCCATGAGAGTTCGCATTAATTCGAATTCGCGGAAGGAAGCGTCTGCGATTCCGCCGGCAATCCCGAGATTATCGTCTGTATGACTTCGGTCGTAATGAGCTCAGGGAAACGAGCCTGCCGGTGCCGTTGATGACCAGACACAATGCTCACGCCACTCGGCACGCATGAAAAACAAGCCAGCCTCCTGATCCCGATGCCGGTCCGCATGAAGTATCTTGACGCCTTCCGAAGACAAAAGGCCGGAAACGCGCGGTACAAGGCCTTTCTGATCCGGGCAGTCAATAAGGAGAGTTGCGGTTGCTTTCATCGTGCAAGGCTGAGCCGTGATCGAAACGTTGTTACTTGCGTGTTGCTGGTACTTTTGCGCTCCTGATCACGACTCCCCCGAGTAGCAGAAGCAGAACGCCCGAAACGAGAAACAGCAAATCCCAAAGCAGAAACTGGTTGGGATCGTTCTGGTAAACATGGTGAACCTGCAAGAGTTCGTGATCAATGAGGCCTTCTACGAGGTTAAACACGCCCCAGCCAAGCCATAGAGATCCGAAGTAAACGCGGCCATTGATCGCGACGTCACCACGTCCGATGCAACGCCAGAGCATCCACAAGGCGATGACGGTAGCGAGCCAGCAGAACGCATCGAACAGACCGTCCCAGAACATGTTTATTTCTTCATTGACCAGCGTCGTCCTGGGAAGCCAATTCGAGAGCATGTTATGAAGCTGCAGGATTTGATGGAAGAGGATGCCATCGAAGAATCCGCCCAGACCGATGCCCATGAGCAAGCCAGCCGCGATCAGCGGACGATGTCTGCTCATCGCTTACTCGACTCGCCTTAGGTAAAGCCAGGCCACAAGACCCGCAAACACCGCGAACGGTAGCGTTGTAACGAAAAGGGTCGATCCGAAATTGCCGTTGAAAATACCGGCACGCACATGTTCGCCGGTGCGCGTGTGACACAACGGACAGGCCGACGCCGCAGATGTGAACAGAGCACACCATGCGCTGATCCCTGCCGCCCGGAAGTTCATACTGGAGTAGACGACTTCGCGACCCGTCCGCGTCACTCTTTTCAGCGCGATTCACGCCAGGCGCGTTGTCGCAACTTTGACACTTCTCCTTACAAGTATCAGACGGTCCAAACGGTGGCGATGCCAAGAAGCCTGCCGGCAGTGTGCCAGCTGGCAGCGGCGCTTGTTGATGGAGACGCAATGAACGGAAGCGTCAAGTGGAAGGAGCGCGGCACAAAGCCCTTACCGTTCGACGTGGTGGATTTGATGGAGCAGGCCAGGGCATTCAGCAAGACCCAATATGATTACGTCGTTTATGACACGGAAGGCAATCCGGAGCCAGACGACGTAAAGCACTATGCCGAAAGTTGCGATTTACGATTATTCCCGCTGTGCCGGAAGGCGCCGCGAGCGATGGCCTTTTTCTCACTTTCGACCTGCTGGAAAAGTACGGCATCACCAATTTCCGCGTGTTGCTTAACCGCGTGAAGCACAACCGCCAGCGGGAAGCACAAGAACTCCGGGCGGCGCTCCAAAGCAAACGAGTGCCGGTTTTCAGAACCGAGATTCCCGAATATGCGGCCTTCGACAAGGCCAATGCGCAGCGTGTGGCGGTCTATGAAGTCAGGACGAACGAGCAAGCACAGCATGGGAAGCTTTTTTAGCACTAGGGGAAGGAACTTGAGGAGGTTCCGGTCCATGCCTGAAAACAAGTATCTGAAGGCGATGGAACAGGCGAAGAAGCACGCGGTGCAGCCGTCCGCCATCGAACCGTCCACGACTTCAGAGCCGCAACCAGCAGCGTTCACGGGCCGCCGAGAGTCCAAAAGGGAAATACGGCAGGCCCCCCGGGCAAGCGCAGCAATCCCGATTGGGAGCAAGTTACGGTTTTCATGCGCACGAAGACCAAGAAGGCGGCACTTCGCAAGCTCATGGACAGTGACGGTGAAGGCGCGTGATTTATCCGAAGTGATTGACCAGCTTGTGGCACAGTGGGCTGGCGGAAATTGCACAAGTGCATAAATGTGTCATTGTGGAAGTACGCACGTTCACAATTTCATAATTTCACAACTGTAAGTCACCCCTTCGCCGTAGGCAGCGCTGGCGCGTCATCCAGTGGTAGTTTGTCTTGCATCATTTCCGCTGTCGGTAGCTTCAAGAATCTGTTCCACCTCCCGTCCCTCGTCCTCGACGACGGGGGTCGCGCCCAGACTTTCTGCTACCCCGAGCCGGTCCTGGTTGTGATCCACGACGAAGATCTGGCTCGCGCCTTGAATGCTCGCCGAAAGTGTAGCCATGAGCCCTACCGGACCTGAGCCGTAGATCACGACGGAATCGTCAGGCGAGAGATTGGCCAAGCCCGTTGCGTGCCAGCCTGTGGGAAAGATATCGGAAAGCATTACGTAATCGCGCTCCTTCTCCTCTGCGTCTTCCGGAAGAACCAGGCAATTGTAATCGCCGTACGGAACTCGAAGAAGTTCGGCCTGCCCACCTCGATACGGCCCCATATCCGCGAAGCCATACGCCGCACCGGCCATGTTCGGCATTACGGAGCGATCCGCGGTTGTCAGACAGAACGCCGAAAGACCGCGCTCGCAATTGGCGCAGAAGCCGCAGCCAATGTTGAAAGGGATAGCGACGCGATCACCGACTTCTACACGGTCGACGGCTTCACCGACTCGATCCACCTCGCCAAGGTTCTCGTGACCTAGCGCGGCATTGGGCGGCATATCCGTGCGACCTTCATACATGTGCAGATCGGACCCACAGATGTTCGTGCTGGTTATCCGGACGAGTACATCGGTGGGTCGTTCGATTCGAGCGTCGACGGCATTGTCGACCGAGACATTCCTCTCACCGTGAAATACAAGCGCTTTCATTGAATGCAGTTCCTTTCAAAGCAGAAATGTGGTCACGTGAGTTGAGCAGCGCTGCCGTATGCTGGTTACGCCCGTTTGATTGCGATCAGGAGAACGCTCAACCAGCCAGGTTTTCCCGATCTGCAAACTGCATTTCGCGTAGCCGAAAAAGGTTCGGTGTAACACAAGCCAGGCGTTCGCGCTCGAACTGATTGAGGGCAGCAATCGCTGACAACGACTCTGCTGGACAGGCAACTAGGAGGCGCAAATGGGTCACAAGAGTTTGAAAGGGCGTCGGATTGCGGCGCTTGCATCTGATGGTTTCGAGAAGGTAGAGCTTTCTATTCCAATGAAGGCACTTCAACTCGCGGGAGCGAAGGTTGATGTGATTTCCATCCGGCCAGGCCGAATACGTGGGGTAAACCTGCACGAACCTGCGAGCCGGGTCCGAGTGACCAAGACTCTAGACGAGGCAGATCCGGCGGACTACGACGGCTTGTTACTCCCGGGTGGATTCATTAATCCCGATCTGTTGCGACAATCAGCGAAAGCACGCGAATTCGTACGGGCTTTTGACTCGCAAAAGAAGCCGATAACAACTCTCTGCCATGGGCCCTGGGTGCTTGCCTCCGCGGGGCTTCTAGAGGGCAGAACCTTGACGTCCTGGCCAGGCGTGCGCGATGACGTTGTCAACGCCGGAGCGATCTGGTTGGACCAGGAAACGGTTCGAGACGGCAACTTGCTGACCAGCCGCGGCCCACAAGACCTGGTTCCCTTTACTCAGGAGATGATCGAACTCTTTTCTGCGCCTGATACAGCGAAAACGGCGCCGCTGACGAATGCTGCTCGATCCGCGCCTCAACATGACGAACCTCCTGCCCTAGTTGTGGGCGCAATGAAATGGATCCCGAGGCCCTCGCTGCGGACAGCGGTTGGCCTGGGCGCAGTTGCGTTGGGAGTTCTCGCGGCAAATAAATTGCGCGGGTCAGCCTGATCCGAAGTAAGGCGGGGTGTGTCTGGAAGAATCTTGAGCGCGGCTTCGGAGTGACAGTCCTTCAGATCTTCGAGGAGGAGGTCGGCACGCTTTTGATGTTGCTGATCCTGCTCGACATCTTTCTCACCGTTCTCTATGCGCGCATGGGAACGGGCATTATCAGCAGCCGATTGGCGCGTCTGGTTTGGATGCTGTTTCGCGGCGTGTCTAAGCTGTTGCGACGCCAACGCGCCAGTACCCTATCTTTTTGCGGGCCGACGATTGTCATTTTGCTGGTCCTGATTTGGACATTCGGGCTGACGTGCGGCGCAGCTCTGATCATCCATCCAAAACTTGGAACGTCGGTCCGCGCCAGCTCCGGCTCGACTCCGACCGACTTTTTGACAGCTCTGTACACCGGAGGCAATAGCGTCTCAGTGGTCGGCTCCAGCACCTTTACCCCGCAGACCTCCGGATTTCGGATCTTCTATTTGTTCAACTCGCTGATCGGTATGTCCGTTGTGTCATTGACGTTGACTTACCTTATGCAGATCTACAACGCCTTGCAACAACGAAATACATTTGGTTTGAAGCTCTACCTGATGACATCGAACACGGCGGATGCGGCAGAGCTGCTTGCTAAGTTGGGCCCGCAGGGGCAATTCAGCTCAGGTTCCTCCAACCTCGCCGACCTGGCGGCTGGGATGACACAGGTCAAAGAGATGCACCACTTCTATCCAGTGCTTCTCTATTTCAGGTTTCGGGAACCGCGCTACTCAGTATCTATGTCGGCGTTAGTGGCACTCGATATGCTGACACTTCTGAAGGCCGCATTGTGTGAACAAGAGTATGGCTGGCTTAAAGAATCGGCCTCCGTGTCACAGCTGTGGGAGGCAGCCCTGCTTCTGGTGACAAGCCTGGATGCCACATTTCTGTCGAGAAGTAACGAGCAGGCTCGCGAACAGCCAGACCGTGCCACGCAGGAAAGGTGGAGACGCCGATATCTCTGCGCGCTAGAGCGGCTGAACCGAGCGGGCATACGGATCACAGACGCTAAGGAACGCGGTGCCGCAGCATATATTTCCATGCGGGCGGACTGGGATCCATACATCGTGCGCCTCGCGCCATTCATGGGTTACAGCATGAGCGAGATCGATCCCGCAGGTAGCCGGGATTAGGCGGCTGAAAACTGATTTGTAAATCCGAGACATCTATGAGCGCATATTGCGAGTCGACGGCGTCCATCACGCGGTAGAGCACCTGATCGGGGCGTAGTTTTTCACCCAAGCTGCACAATGAGTTCAGCAGCTCAATGGGCGAGCTGTGCGCTGTTATGAGAAAAATCGGCCCCGACGAACAGAACGAGGTCGTTAACGGCGAGTTTATTGCTCCGCTCAAGATCAAGGAGTTTAAGAACAATGAAGAGATACTCGCCGTCGCCTTCATCTTTGATACGGCTGGCGTTCTGCCGACAATCTTCAATATGCAGTCGGTGAAGAGAATAGTTCTCGGCCAGTTGATCAAGCTGAGGGCTGGTTGGATCAGCAATATCATGCCACCTCATGTATCATCAGGCGAGCATCGGTCCCGATTAGTCCACATTTCTTTTGAGCAGCTTCCCTGCCACAATGTCAGCGTGAAAGTATGCCGGCTCTGCGGCCGTGAAGCTTGCCTCCCGTCTACGTATCGACGTAGTGTTCGTTTCATGGACAAACGGCGCCACAGTGCGACTAGCTCACCGGAATCATCAATCAGCCCCTGCGTTGGTATACGGCGCCATCGTTATACGAATCGGATTTCGATATCACTTGTGGGATTGATCCTCCAGTCGCAGCGAACGCGTCGCCTCTTACCCTTTCGGTGGTGGCGGGAAGTTCTTGAACATCGCTGCCACGGCTTTGTCCATTTTCTTCTCGTCTTTATCCGGTTTGCCACTCAACGTATCGCTCGCTACTCCGCGCCAGATCAACTTCTGCGTCGAGCTATCAAAGATGTCTACCATCAGCGTTCCAACGGGAGTGTCTTCCTCCGTCGTTGTGGCCAATCCATCGCCGAAACCGCGCCAGCGCCACCCGCCTCCGAACCCGTCGTACCAGGTTTGGAGGGTCTTCTGGTTATGTGTGGAACCGTATGCTGCGACAGCGGCATCACCGCCACTCGGCACCCTTGTCCATCCCTTGGCTGACAATTGAGAATCAACGGCCCGAGTTACCCTGTCTTCCCAAAGAGGGTCTTCAATCGATACTTTGATCCAGGAGTAAGTCCTGTAATGCCCGAGATCTACCGAGTGGCTGTAATCGGTTTTAACGGTTGCGAACATCATACAAGCGCATGCAAGCAACAAAAGAGAATATGCAAAGCGTCTTTTCACGCGTGAGTACCTCGCTGAAATCATTTGCAGCTTGTGTGCCAGCCGACAAATGCGTTATAACTCGGCTCTTCGCTTCTTCAATAGCACCGATGCCTCGTCGAGTCTTGGAAGCCGCCGTCTACGTATAGACTTCGCAGCCTGTAACTTCTTTGGTGTGTGAACTGCTGTCAAACGAAAGTGATGGCTGGCACGCTGCTCTGACCCAATCTCGTCGCAAAAACACAAGCGTCCTGACCTCGTCTCGCGATTTATCATGGCGGACATGAATGACCAACCTCGAGCCTTGAAACTGTTCGGCCCGCCTGCGTCGTTGACGGCCTACACGATTCGCGACTTTCTTCATCGCAGCGACATTCCTTTTGACTACGTGGAGCTTCATACAGATGAAGAGGCACGACGCTCCGCGGCGGTGGACAGCCTGATGGATCGGCGCTTGCCTGTCTGCATTTTCGCGGACGGCACCAGAATGGAAAACCCGACCATTCGGCAGATCACCGAAAAGCTCGGCTGGTTCCGTGATCCTTCTCGATCGGAATACGATCTTGCGATTTATGGAGCCGGCCCAGCGGGTCTTAGTTCTGCAGTCTACGGCGCTTCAGAGGGACTTACGACAGTACTGGTGGAACGCTTTGCCATCGGAGGTCAGGCCGGAAGCAGCTCTCGCATCGAAAACTATCTGGGATTTCCGGAAGGCATATGCGGGGCTGAATTGGCCGAACGATCGCGCGAACAAGCGTGCCGGTTTGGAGCCGAGATCTTGCTCGGGAGAGAGGGAATACGCGGCGAATTTCTTCCCGGTAAACGAGTCGGCTACTTAGCCGATGGCACAAAACTCGTTGCTCGGGCTGCTATTTGTGCAACGGGCGTCGATTACCGGCATTTAGGTCTACAGAATGAAGAAAAGTTTCTCGGCAAGGGTGTTTACTATGGGGCCGGGTCGAGTGAAGCTTTGCTTTGCGGAAACGAGCACGTAATTGTGGTTGGGGGAGGCAATTCGGCCGGCCAAGCCGCCATGCACTTCTGCCGTTCTGCCAGAAAAGTCAGTATCGTGATTCGGGGCGAATCTCTCAAATACACGCTATCGGAGTACCTTGTGGACCGGATCAACGCCGCGCGGAATATCGAGGTCCTTACGCATTCAGAGATTACATGGCTGCAAGGGGACGATGTGCTTGAAGCCATAACGATTCGCAATAGCAAAGCCGGCGATGAGCGAACCATCAGGACGCGCTGGGTGTTCATTTGCATCGGCGGTGTGCCGCATACTGAGTGGGCGCAAGAACTGGGGATCATTCGGGACGAAGCCGGATATCTTGTTACCGGGCCCGATCTGCTGTCCAACGGGGGGCACCCGGAGAACTGGCCGCTAGAACGCAACCCCTTCTACCTGGAAACGAGCGTCCCCGGAGTGTTCGCGGCAGGCGATGTGCGCCACGGATCGGTGAAACGATGTGCATCGGCGGTCGGTGAGGGGGCGATGGCGGTGACCTTCGTCCACCGCTACTTGTCCAGCGGTTGATCCGACTCGTTCTATGTCTAGACGCGCTGGTTCCAAGGTTCGACAGCAGCCGTCAATCGGCCCGCCCGACCGGAAATAGTTGCTCACTTATGTAGCAAAAGGAATGCCCACGAATCCGATGGATGGCCCTTTACCTGCTTTCGACGAGTTGGTCTTGTAAACACGACGACAGACGGGTCAAAGGAATCATGAGGCGACGCATTCTTCACCTGATTGCTGTGACAGGCGTTTTGCTCGTGCCGGCGTGTCTGGCGGCACAGCGTGACAAGAATCACAACGATGCATTCGTTGCGGGGCCCGCGTCGGAGAGTCGCCTTGCGCAGCAGGTTCGCCATCAGTTACTGATGCTTCCTTACTATACGGTTTTTGATGACGTCGCATTTCGCGTAGACGGAAGTACTGTCACGCTGTTGGGAGCCGTCACAAACCCCGTTCTGAAATCGGATGCCGAGAACGTCGTTAAGAAAATAGAAGGCGTAACACAAGTAAATAACGAGATAAAGGTATTGCCGCTTTCACCAATGGATTGGCAGATCCGCAGGGCTGAGTTCCGGGCCATCTATGGCGACCCGCAGATTGGCGATCGATATGGACACCAGGCGCTGCCACCCATTCACATAATTGTAGAGAACGGTCACGTCATGCTCGAAGGCGTCGTTGCGTCCGAAATGGACAAGAATCTAATCAACGTCCGCGCGAATCAAGTCCCCGGTGTCTTTTCAGTCACAAACAACCTGGTCGTAGAAGGCGGTAAGTAGCCGCAAAACATTCCGCCTCTCCCTTGAGCGCGCGAGCGAATGTACGCGCAGCCTCAAAATCCATTCACCGCCAATTTTGCACCGCTCAATTCAGCGCAAAAGAGCCGGCACCCGCCAACGGCTGCCTTGGAGCTAACGGCACGCGTCAACGTCGCATCGGCGTGCCGGCTAGTCAGGATAGCAGAGAAGCGAGCAATACCCACAGGCCGATAATACTGACGATACTAAAGTATGCTAGCTAAACCACGTAATGTAAACGGCTATCGTTTTCGCTGGGACTGAGTGTTTCTCGTCCCTGTCATTTGGAGGAATCATGCAGAGCGAGACGTCGATTCCCATTGTCGGCATTATTGATGATGACCAATCGATCCGCGAGGTCGCTGATGCCTACCAAGCGATCCGACACCGGCTCAGCAAAGTATCAAAACATATAAACGAAGGTATGCTAGCGGACTCGTGCAATCCAGGTTTAACGTCGAAGAAAGGATAACGATCGCCTATGATTACGAGCTCACGAGCGGCATCGATACAGTTCCAAGATGAGCAATTCAGTCGCCAGCCCCTCACACACGACCTCCGCAATACCTCAGTGAAACCGAGATTATCGGCCAAAGCGCAAGATTTCGAGATGCCCTTACCCAGGCCGAAATGGTTGCTACGCACCGACTGCACCGCCCTCATACTGGGGGAGACCGGCACCGGGAAAGAACTTTTAGCCAAAAGGATTCATGAGTCCAGTCAACGTAGGCGTCGCGCATTCGTGAAATTGAATTGCGCTGCCATTCCATCAGGGCTGCTCGAAAGCGAATTGTTTGGTTGTGAGCGCGGTGCTTTCACCGGCGCCGTCACACAGCGGATCGGACGTTTCGAGTCGGCAAACAAAGGAACACTGTTTCTCGACGAAGTTGGCGATATTCCGCTTGAACTACAACCTAAACTACTCCGTGTACTGCAGGAGCAGGAATTCGAACGTCTGGGAAGCACATGTACTGTGCGAACGGACGTCCGGCTAATCGCGGCCACCCACCGCAACCTCTCGCAAATGATCGCGGAAGGAAAGTTTAGAGAGGATCTTTTCTATCGCCTCAATGTGTTTCCGATTACTCTTCCTCCGCTGCGCGAACGCATCGAAGACATTCCTCAACTAGTGGAGCATTTCACGAAGTACTATGCACAGCGCCTCAATAAGTGCATCGAGGTCATCCCTTCGCAAGCAGTGGATGCGCTGATGCAATATTCTTGGCCTGGAAATATTCGCGAACTTCAGAACTTCATTGAGCGGGCGGTGATTCTTTCGCCCGGCCCCACGCTTGCGCCGCCCCTTACGGAATTCGTGCGTCTAAGGGAAACGACTCCGGCAGAACCAATCAAGCTCGTAGACGTCGAGCGGGCGCACATCAGTCGCGTACTCAGGCAAGTAAATGGCGAACTCACGCGCGCGGCGGCTCTACTCGGTGTGCCGCGCACAACGCTTTTCTACAAACTTCGCCGGTTGGGTGTAAGCGTGGCGAAGCCCGCGAAAGCTACGCAGGATGGCGGCCGTGTGCTGACCGCCTAAAGCCGGCCCGGAACCAGGCAAACGGCGCTACCCTTAACTCAGGAATTTTCAGGCTAGGCCAATGCAGAATTCCACAATACAGTCTGACACATATTGCATGCCGAGGGAGCAGGACTCGACGTCGAGCTTTCCAGAATTTTCTGCAATCCATGGGAGCCGACGATTATGGTGGACAGCCTCGCAACTCACTGAATCAATGGCCGGACATGCTCAACCCTGCACAAGAAAAGGACAAGACGCTGGCCAAGAAGGATTGTTCGCTTGGAAAACGACTTGCACTGCCTAAGCCATCGGTCACGCTTCAACTGAACGAGCGTGATCATTTGTAACGTGTTCGAGAAGGAGTGACATACAGTGGCAACTGCAACTGCAACAGTGACAAGAAGCGATAGTCTCATTCGGGACGACGTGCAATTCGAACTCAAATATGACCCAAAGATAACTTCAAGCGATATCGGCGTGGCGGTGAAAGACGGAGTCGTAACCCTTACCGGTTACGTTTCCAGCTACTGGGAGAAGGACGCGGCCGAGAAGGCTGCCAAACGTGTGTACGGCGTCCGGGGAGTGGCCGATGATCTTCAAATCAAACTCACGTATTCCCGAACCGACCCTGAAATTGCAAGGGACGCTGTTCACGAGCTTGAAAGTCATGTCAGCATACCCGCCGACAAGATCAAGGCAACGGTGAAAAATGGGTGGGTGACCCTGGAGGGCACGGTCGATTGGCAATATCAAAAGAGTCTTGCAGAATCGGCCGTGAAGAAGCTGAAGGGAGTCCTTGGCGTTACGAACACCATTCAGGTCAAGCCAAACGTCTCGCCGACAGAAGTCAAGGGAAAAATCGAGGATGCGCTTCGCAGGAGCGCTGAACTGGATGCGCGTCGCATCACGGTCGAAGTTGACGGTAGCACGATCACACTGCGCGGAAGTGTGCGCTCCTGGGCGGAAAAGCAGGAAGCCGAGCGCGCCGCCTGGTCTGCTCCTGGTGTGACGAAGGTAGAAAACCACATGTACATTGCTCCATAGCCATACCCGGCTGTTGCGCACGGTTGGGCGCCGATTCTTCTCGCTTGCATCCCAAATCGTGCATTTTTCTCAATCTGTTGGTGACGCGCAGCAGCGCTAAGCCTGTCCCGCAGGGGTTTGTCGGATCTTTCAACGAAACATGAGGTGAATCCAATGGCAAAGGCAGTGGGAATTGATCTGGGGACTACGAATTCCGTGGTGGCGGTGATGGAAGGCGGCAAGCCTACCGTCATCATAAATAGCGAGGGAAGCCGGTTGACGCCGTCGGTCGTCGCCTTCACCAAAACAGGCGAGCGGCTGGTTGGTCAAATAGCGAAACGTCAGGCGGTGCTCAACGCGGAGAACACTATTTACTCTGCGAAGAGGTTTATCGGCCGCCGCTACTCGGAAGTGCAGACCGAGATCAAGAACCTCCCCTATAAAGTAGTCCCCGGTCCAAACGATGCCGTTCGCTTCCTGATCATGGACAAGCAATACTCGCCGGAGGAAATCTCGGCGCAGATATTGCGCAAGTTGGCTGACGATGCCGCAAAATACCTGGGCGAGAAGGTTACCGACGCAGTTATCACAGTTCCCGCATACTTCAACGACGCGCAGCGGCAGGCGACTAAAGATGCAGGCAAAATCGCCGGGTTGAACGTCTTGAGAATAATCAACGAGCCTACTGCCGCATCGCTCGCGTACGGGCTCGACAAAAAGGGGAACGAGACCATCCTGGTATTCGATCTCGGTGGAGGAACCTTCGATGTCTCGATACTCGACGTTGGAGATGGGGTCTTTGAAGTTCGTGCAACCTCCGGCGATACGCATCTGGGCGGAGACGACTTCGACAAGCGCATAGTGGACTGGATGGCTGAAGAGTTTCTGCGCGAGCAGGGAATCGATTTACGGAAAGATCGTCAGGCATTGCAGAGACTGACTGAAGCTGCAGAAAAAGCCAAGATTGAACTCTCCAGTGCGCTGGAGACGCCCATCAGCTTGCCCTTCATCACTGCCGACGCATCCGGGCCGAAGCACCTCGAAATGAAGCTCACGCGAGCCAAGTTCGATCAATTGACGGCAGATCTTGTGGAACGATGCGTTGGTCCAGTGAAGCAAGCCTTGGCGGACGCTAAAATCAGCGAACGCGATCTTGATGAAGTGATCCTCGTCGGAGGCGCCACGCGGACGCCGGCCGTGCAAGCGCTCGTGCGCCGTCTCACTGGCGGCAAAGAACCGAATCAGTCTGTAAATCCGGATGAAGTGGTCGCGGTCGGTGCGGCAATTCAGGCCGGTGTTCTGGCAGGCGAGGTAAAAGGCGTCGTGCTGCTGGATGTCACACCGCTCTCGCTTGGGCTGGAAACACTCGGCGGTGTAATGACGAAACTAATTGAACGCAACACAACCATACCTGCTCGCAAATCAGAAGTCTTCTCTACAGCGGAAGATAACCAGACCGCTGTCGATATCCATGTCCTTCAGGGCGAACGCGAACTTGCGCGCGACAACCGCACGTTGGGGACTTTCCGCCTCGAAGGTATACGGCCTGCTCCGCGAGGCGCCGCTCAGATAGAAGTTACTTTCGACATCGACGCCAATGGCATTCTGACCGTCACGGCCAAAGACACAAGCACCGGCAAAGAACAGAAGATTACGATCAGCGGATCGACGCAGCTCTCTAAGGAGGAAATCGATCGGATGATCAAAGACGCGCAGGCACACGCAGACGAAGATAAACGACGCCGCGAAGAAGTGGAAGTGCGAAACAGCGCCGACTCGATTGCTTACCAGGTCGAACGGCAGATCCACGAGCTTGGCGATCGTGCTCCGGCGAATGAAAAGGCCCGCGCCGAGCAAGTTATTAGCGAAATCCGAACACAAGTCAAGAACGATCCCCTGGATGTTCCGAAACTTCGGCAGCTCACAAGCGATCTCCAGCAGATCGCTCATTCGCTCGCGTCGGCCGCTTACAACCAGGCATCAGCAGCAGGCGCCGGCGCGGGCGCGAGTGCGGGCGAAGGAAATGGCGGGCGCCCAACGGGCACGGATGACGTCATCGATGCGGAATTCAAACAGACAAAGTGATGGCCCGATGTGAAGTATGCAAACAAGAGAAGCTGACGGCGCATTGACGGGTGAAAGCCCTGAAATCGAAGGGCTCAAGGAGCAGCTGCGCCAGGAGCACGAGATGTATCTACGTGCCTTGGCCGATTTCGAGAACTACCGTAAGCGCGTCGAGAGTGAGCGTGCAAGTGCAGCTCAAAAGGGAAACCGCGAAATCACTCTTTCTTTACTCGAGCTTGTCGATAGCTTTGATCTCGCGCTTCAGCACGTTGACGACGCACCCTCCTCATTATCCGAGGGATTGAAAGCCATTTACCGGAGGCTCCAGAATTTGCTCGAGAGGCAGGGCGTCACACCGATCCAAAGCTTGGGCCAGAAGTTTGACCCGCGGCTGCACGAAGCGATCGATTCCGTCCGCAGCGACAAATACGAACCAGGTACGATTGTCGACGAAGTTCAAAGGGGGTATCGCTGGCGTGATGAGCTGCTTAGGCCGGCTCGTGTGCGTGTCGCGGTTTGAATTCGGCCTGTGCTGCAGCTTTTTGGGTTACGTGAGTTGCCGTGGCTGTGAAGTTCAAGGATTACTATGATGTCCTCGGTACTTCCAAAACAGCGACCGAGGACGACATCCGGAAGGCATATCGGACGCTTGCGCGCCAGTACCACCCGGATGTAAATCCAGGTGATAAATCGGCGGAGGAGAGATTCAAGGAGCTAAATGAAGCCTATGAAGTTCTGTCCGATCCCGAAAAGCGCAAGAAATACGATCAGCTTGGGCCCAACTGGAAAGCCGGTTCGGATTTCACGCCACCGCCGGGCTGGCAAAGTGCCAACGTAGATTTCGATGGATTTGGCGACGGCTTCGGGACAGGCCGGGGTTCGAGCGGGTTCAGCGATTTTTTCGAGAGTTTTTTTGGGGGCCGCCGCAGCGCTCGTGCCGGAGCTGGGTTCCGAATGCGCGGCGAGGATATCGATGCCGAGATCACCCTCACGCTCGAGCAAGTCCACCGCGGAGTAACGCGCAGCATCAGCTTGCAAATACACGAACCCTGCCCAACGTGCGGGGGGAGCGGCTCGAAGGATGGTAAGACTTGCCCCACCTGCCGCGGCAGCGGAGTTATTCCTCGCCAAAAAACGTTTGACGTGACTATACCGCCGGGCGTTCGTGATGGTTCAGTGATTCGATTGGCTGGGCAAGGCGAGCCGGGAGCAAACGGTGCGTCGGCCGGCGATCTCTTCCTGCATGTAAGGATTGAACCGCATCCCTTATTCGAGATTATTGACGAAGATGATATTCAGATCGAACTGCCCATTTCGCCCTGGGAAGCAGCAGTCGGTGCGACAGTTAGGGTCCCAACGTTCGACGGAAACGCGGATATGAAGATTCCCCCTGCCACACAGGGAGGGAAACGACTCAGATTGCGTGGGCAGGGGCTTAACAAGAGAGATGGCGGCCGCGGCGACGAATACGTGAAAGTGAAAATCGTCATCCCGCCTAAACTGACCGCGAAAGAGAAGCAGTTGTTTGAAAAGCTTGCTGCTGAGTCCCACTTTAATGCGCGAGATTTGATGCCGCGGATTTGATTCTAAAAGACACGCAATGACTATAGAGCAATACCAAATTGTCGTCTGCTCCACCGATGACCAGCACTTGACGCTCGACAATTTGGCTTTGCAAACAGGTATGCACCCCGCCTTAATCGAGCAGCTCGTCGACTTCGGATTGGTAACGCCGATCCGGCGACAAGGCGCGACGTTATTCGACGCTTCGACTGTTTCGCGACTGCGAACCATCGCTCGCCTGCGTCAGAGTCTAGGTATTAACCTGGCCGGCATTTCTGTCGTCTTGGATCTGATAGACAAGCTATGCGCTCTTCAACGGGAAAACCAAACCCTGAGAAAAAGATCTTAGAAGCACCGCGTTCAAAAAGCAGATTAGCAATGGAAACACATCGCTTTGGCCCACTCAATCGCCAAGTCGCTGCCATTGGGCAAGGTACTTGGTACGACGAAAACGAGGACCGCGCTTCCGCAATTGCCGCTCTGCGCCGGGGCCTCGACCTGGGCATGAAGCACATCGATACCGCGGAGATGTATTTATCCGGCGCGGCGGAAGAGTGGGTCGCCGAGGCGATCATTGGCCGGCGTGACGAGGTCTTCTTGGTTTCGAAGGTCCTTCCCCAGAATGCGTCGCGGAGCGGAACCGTCGCAGCTTGTGAACGGTCGCTGGCTCGACTAAAAACCGACCGGCTGGACTGTTATCTTCTTCACTGGCGCGGTAATCACCCTCTTGAGGACACCATTCGCTCCTTTGAGCAGCTTCAACGCGAGGGCAAAATTCTGTCGTGGGGTGTCAGTAACTTTGATGTTTCTGACCTTAGGGAAGCGCAAGCTGTCGCCGATAATAGTCGTCCCGTTTGCGATCAGGTTCTTTATCACTTGCAAGAACGCGAGATCGAGCACGCCGTGATTCCTTGGTGCGACAAGCACGGCTTAGCCGTGGTCGCATATAGCCCGTTCGGTCACTGGCAATTTCCGAGCCCCCGCACTGCCAGAGGCCGTTTGCTGAAAGAAATCGCCACGAAACCCCAAGCTACGCCACGCCAGGTCGCGCTCCGGTTTCTAGTTCGCGAGCGCTGCACGTTTGCGATTGCCAAAGCCAGCAATCCCGACCACGCTACAGAAAACGCGGGCGCGGGGAATGTGCAGCTAACTGAAGAGGAGATAGCACGAATCGATAAGGCCTTCCCGCTCGGCGCGCCCTCGCGTGAGTTGCCAACTCTCTAGAAGTCGATACGTAGACGCACCCTTCCAGTCATCGACGGCGGCAGGCAGCCGGGAACCCCGCGAATCGCCCTGTGTCCTTCATAAGAAAAGACCAACGCTTTTCGCAGACCAGCTCGGCACGTGGCCCACGGGGTGCACGACTTTCTTTGCGAGCGACAGAATCGCCCAAATCGAAAGAAAGGACACATATGGCAACGCAACAGACGAAAACGGACGACAAGCAAAATCAGCAGTCACAAGGAAACGAGGGAGCACGCAGCTCACAAGCAAACTTAACGCGGCGCGCTTCTCTTCCAGTAACTTTTGTCACTCCTATGGACTTTTTCCGTACGAACCCGTTTTCCTTAATGAGGCGATTGACAGAGGAAATGGATCGCGTCTTCGGGGATGGCGGCCAGGCGCGGCAGGCTAGCGCGGATATCGTATGGGCACCGGCTATCGAAGTTTCTCGACGCGAAGGTAATTATGTGGTTCGAGCCGAGCTACCCGGGCTGAAACCGGAGGACGTGAAACTCGAGATTGAAAACGATGCGTTAGTCCTGCAAGGAGAGCGGAAGGTTGAGCGCCAGGAAGATCGAGGGGGCGTGCATCAGACAGAAATCCAGTATGGGCGCTTCTATCGCACGATTCCATTGCCGGAAGGCGCGAATGTCGCGCAGGCTCGCGCCAACTTCGAAAATGGCGTTCTCGAAGTGACTGTGCCTGTACCTGAAGAACAAATTCAGCGCAAGCAAATCCCGATTCAGAGTGGCTCGACCGGTAAAGCCACGGCGGCGTAAGAAACACATTGGGTGCAGTTGCTCAAGAAGATATATCGATTTACTCTGACGAACTATATAGCAACGAAGGAGATCTATGCCGATTGCACTTGTAACCAACTGGTGGTCACCGGTAATCCGAGGCTTGGTTGCGATCCTGTTAGGAATAATTACGCTAGCTTGGCCGGGAATTACGTTAGGCGCCCTGGTGCTGCTGTTCGGTGCCTATGCGGCTATCGATGGTATTTTCAGCATCATTGGCGCCTGGCGCGCCTCCCGGGCACATGAACGCTGGGTGTTTTGGTGTTGGAAGGCGTGGCAGGGATCATAGCGGCGGTAGTCACGTTTGCATGGCCGGCGATCACGGGTCTCGCGCTGGTTTTCGTCGTCGCTGCATGGGCTATTGTCACCGGCATTTTCGAGATCGTGGCAGCAGTGCGGCTGCGCAAGTACATCAAGGGCGAATGGCTCTTTATACTCGGCGGCATCGCGTCGGTTGTATTTGGGATTTTGCTCGCGGCGTCTCCGCTTACGGGAGCATTGGTCCTTGCCATCTGGCTCGGAGTTTACGCGCTGATCTTCGGAGGAATGCTCGTCGGACTCGGATTACGGCTTCGAGCCTGGTCTCAAGGATTCGCTGGACAGTCGGCCACAGTCGGACTCCATTGAGTTAGACACGCAATCGCCGACAGGTGGACGAGCGCAGCGCAGGTTTTCTCTCGTCGCCGTATTGCTAAGAGCGGTTCTGGCGTGCCCTCTAACCGGCGTCTCGTCCACCGGCAATTAGATTTGTTGCTTCGCCGTGTTAGCTGCCACATTCATCGTCGGATTTTTGTTTATCGCTGCGGCGATTGGAAACACAATCGCCATCTCAGGGCGAACGCGGGTGACGGAAAGCGTACCTGCTTTTCCAAACCTTCGACTGCCCATTCCAGAACCTGAGAAGGAGCGTTACCTGGCGCTCAATTTCCGCTCTTCGGATTCGTTTTTGGCGCGATCTCGGAGACTTGGCGCTTATACTCTTTCGATTTTGGGTCGGCTCGGTGTTTCAGAACGCCTTCACGCGTCTACCGTGATTTTCCAGCACTCACACGAGCGGCCGTGCTAGGCGTGTAACTGTCCTGAACAATCACCTTCGCTCGCACAGCTCTTCCGTTCTGGTCCACAATCTGCAGGGGTCCGCCTGTGCTCGGATTCACTAGTTCAACGCTTACAGTGCGCGGTGAATTGGGGTCGGCATGAACGGATGACTTGTAAGTGAGAACATATCGCACTTTCAGGTTTTCCATGATGTCGTCATACATTCCCGACAGGTCTATTGTGTTCTCTGTAGAATAGAACCGCACCCCTGAGAGTTGCGCAAATTCGGTGAGCTCCTTCTCCGCGCGTCTCAAGTCGATCGCGCCCATGGCCTCTGGTGGTCCGTGTGTCTCGATAGTGACGCGCAAGATGGGAAGCAAACTTATGACGTCGATCGGTGCGTTCGAATCCCGGATCGCCTTAACGGCGTCTTGGTAAGTAGCTTTGCTGAACGTATCGAATACCAGAAGAAATTAAGATGATTGCTTTACGTCCCGCCACGCGTCGCATGCGTTCCGAGCCGGAAATAAGTGCGTCGTACAAGTTGATTTCTGACACAGCGGGCGGACGAAGGTCGAAAAGCGCGTTCTCGAGCACCTGGTGATCTTGAGAAAAGTTGACAAGCTCCTTCATGGTGTCCCCGTACGTCCAGAGTGCGAGCTTGTCATCCGGCCCTAGCACATCCAACACTTGATGGGCCGCTCGTGAGACCTCTTCAGAAAACGCTCTGTTCAGCGCTGGATAGGGGCCGCCATATTCAGTACAGCCAAAGACACGGGAGCATGCTCTACCTCGACTTCAACATTTTGTTGCCGTGCGCCATTCTCGTATACAACAAAATTGCCTCGCCGAATGTTTGGAACGAAGTAGCCGTTCGGATCCTGCACCAGCAGCTTGAGCATCACCATGCCTGTTGGGGGATCGTAATGGATTTCTGCTTTCTGCTTTCCTTGTTGTCCCTGAAACAGTGGCTCTTTCGGGCGATTCGGTATCCCGACCTGACCGGCCTTTGAAGCAGCGGATTTCTGCTCGCGCACTGTATTTTGGCGCCGGAAGGCGCGAGCTTCGGCCGAAGTACTCGCGAGGATCAGATACAGCACAGCACCCAAGGCGCCCAGAGTTCGCCTTCTATTGCCTGCGTAGGGCATCAAGGGGCCGCCTTTCTTCGTCGAAGCTCCCCGCGGCCTTACGATCCGTTTCCATTTGCTCGAAACCCCTCACTTCGAGGTTGTATTGCATAGGCTCACATGCGTTCTTCTGAAGTTGCGGCGAAGCGGCCTCGCGGGCGTTAAGATCGGCCTATTGGCGAAATGCCGCGTCCCGGCCAGCTGTAGAGATTCTGCTTGGCTCACCTTTCCGGTTTAGATCCAACAACGATTACGACTTCCACCGCGCCGCCCGAAGGGTCAACGCCTGTTACGTCCGTTTTCTCTAATTCCTGAACGCTGGGCGAATTCGCGGAACTCGCCTGAGCCGCCATGTTCTGCTGCATGTCGGTCCGGATCGAAAGAACACTCTGACCCGTGCGCTTCGCAAGTTGGACAGCGCGGTCGTGCGGGTACACAAACTCCAGGCCGTACGTATCTCCGGGGAAGTAAATCGCTTTCACTGCTCGTTGGGAATCAGAAGCTCGCTCTTCGAAATTAATAGTCGCTTTGGCTGTCGGTGTATCCCGGTAATCGGGGATTCCGACGAGCGTGGCTAACAGTTGTTTCTCATCCTTGTCAAATACCTGCACTATGTCGCGGCTACCGATGTCGTCCAACAGTTTGAACACATATGTTCCGGCGGGTAGGGCTTTTCCCGGAAGCTCGACTGGAGTGTTGAAGGTTACGATAACCTTTCTGTCAGCCGGAATTGCTGCAGCTTTAAACGTCAGCGCCAACCCAAGCGAAAAGATAATTGTTAGCGCAACCGTTAGGGTGCGGAGTGATGGTTGTCTTTCTGTATTACTCGCCGTAAGTGCGGCCTTTTTGGAGAATCGCTCAAGCGACATACTCGATTTCCTTTCCGATTTTCACGTTGTCTCGCCAGATGTTCGACTACTTAGTTTGTGCAGCTTCAGTGCCATTCCCGGCCACGTAAGGTCATTCCTTCGTCCGAACAAAGAAGCGGTCCGAATCAGACCCCGCCTGGGTCGCCGGGCGTCTAAGGACAGACGGCTATCGCTATAGGTAGACGAGCCCATCACGATGAATGAAACTGAGCGCTAGAGCCCAAGAGCAGGAAGGAAGTACTTGTCTGTGGCAGGAGAAGTGCATTCACCTGGAGCATGACAAACCGAAATAGCAAGCCGATGTCATTCGTCATCGTCGGATTGTGCCTGAGTTACGGTCTTGCTTGTTCGCGCTCAACGTCGGACAAATCGTCCAGCGTAAAGGCTTCCAGCAGCACTGCGGCCGCTACCAATAAGACCGAGGCACAGAAACCAGCGCCGCAGAGTCCCGAGCCCAAGAGCGCGGAAACCACGTCGGTTCAACCGCAGGTCCAGTCGCAGATCGAGAGTATGGAGGCTCAAAAACGAGTGAGCGTGTTAGCCGATGCCGTGCTAGCGCTCGATGCGACGCGAATTGCACTTACCGCACTCGACAAAGGTGACAAGACTACTGCGTTGGCGGCACTGGAGCGAGCGAGCGGGAAACTGGATGTGGTTCTCTCCCGAGATCCAAAACTGGCCTTTGCTCCTGTGGATGTCAGGACCACTACTCTCGATCTGTACGCGAGTCTAGATACCGTAAGAGCAGTCGTCAAGGATGTCAAGGACGATCTGGCGAATAATCGGGTTCAACTGGGTCGTCACTTGATGAGCGACTTAGCTAGCGAGGCCGATACCCAAGTAACCGAGATACCTCTGGCAACGTACCCGGCCGCAATTAAAGCAGTAGTTCCCTTAATCGATGCCGGCAAGACCGAGGAGGCCAAAGCTGCGCTCGAATCCGCGCTCAGTACCCTTGTGACCGTTACGTACGTCATCCCGCTTCCCAGCATTCGGGCGCAAGCAATGCTCAGGACGCTCAGGAGCTTGCCGCAAAGAACAACCGAAAGCAGCCGGATGACCAGAAAGTGCACAATCTTATCGAGGGCGCGCGCACGCAAATCCAACTCGCCGAGACGCTCGGCTATGGCACCAAGAAGAACTACAAAGCGTTATACGCGCAGCTTGACGAAATTCAGAAGCAGACAGAAAACGGGCAGTCAGGCAAAGGGTTGTTTGCCAAGATGAAAGAAGCGCTCAGGAATTTCAAATTCTCGGCTTAACCGCTCCTTGAGCGGCTGATGATCTCACCTTGCGCTGGATCAACGGCCAGGCTCCGGAGGATGCGCATTCATGAGCAGTTTCGTTAGGTAACAATTTCGAGCACTATTTGCCGAGTACGTGCCCGTGAGCCAGCCGCTTATGGGCCAACGAAGCGTGGGCCAACGGAAATTTGGCCGCGATCGGCACTTTCAAGCTCGCGGCTTTCACTGCCACGGCCAGCTGATTGAACTCGCGAACGCCGGCCGCGGCATCATACGCAACCACGCGGACACCATGGCGTTTCTTCGGTTTCGGGTCGACGCCGTTTGGATAGGCGAGCAAACCGCCTCCCTTGAGCGCGTCAACCACATGATCCAATGTTTCTCCACCCGCGAGTGCGAGGACTCCGTCCAATCCCTCAGGTGCGAATTTTTTAGCGGCGGCCAAGACATCCCCGTGCCGCCCGTCGATGGCAACATTGGCGCCACGCCGGTTTACGAACGCGACCCCGTCCTCGCCCGAAGCGACGCCCAGCACTCGCGCCTCACGCAGTTTCGCGAACTGGACCGCTAGCGTGCCCACCCCTCCGGAAGCGCCGACTATTGCTACGGCCTCCCCGCGCTTCACATGCAGAGCATCATCGATCCCCTGAATCGCGGGTAGACCTGTGGTCGCAATCGCGCCCGCCTCTCGCATGGAGAGTCCCTTAGGAATTGGTGCTACTCGTTCTGCTGTTACAGCTATATACTCGGCATAAAATCCACCTTTGGGATTCGCAAAGCTGTAACCATACACGGCATCGCCGATCTTGAACCGGCGGACATCGGATCCCATTGCCACGACTTTGCCGGAGCCGTCGGTGCCCAGAACCAGCGGAAAGTCAGGATGACCCCCCAGATACCAGCCGGCCCGCATCTCCGCGTCCCAACTACCCACTCCTGCCGTGTGGAGTGCGATCAGCACTTCACCCTTATCCACTGCGGGCACTGGCAATTGCCGGAGGGCAAGCACTTCCGGTCCGCCGAACGCGTCGATAGCAGCCGCGTGCATGAGATCAGGTACATCGACAGCGCCAGGCTGGTGGCTGGGCGGGCGTTTCTTTGCTTCGATACTCATCGTCGATTGCAACCATCCTGGCATCTTCGAGCGCAGATGGCGCGCTCAGCAAGGTCAATTCAGCGCCAATGTCCGCGACGAAGGCGGATGTCGACAGCGGGCGCCACCCAGACGGTGTGCGGCCTCGGCGGCAGCACCCACCGGCCCTCAACCCAAACCCAGCGGCCACCTACCCAATCCCAATAACCTGGCACCCAAACATACCCGGAGCCGGGCGGCGGGCCGACGGGCGTTGCGACAACGCCGGCTGGAGGAGGTGGAGGCACACTGCCGACAGCTATACCCAAATCCAGATGCGCCCCGAAGATGAAGCAGGGCACGAACAAAACGGCGATGAGAAGAAACGATCTGATTGTTTTCACAAAAGTCCTCCGCACTTTAATGTGCACAGCACCTGCCAAGCTCACCACGCTAGTGCTTAGCGGCTATAGACATGCAGAAATGCCCGGGTTGTTATCGCGCATTCTGCTCTGCGCTTGACTCACTGCGTGGAAGGCGCGTGCTCTATTGCCGCACTCAACGTCGTTGCATCGACTCAATCCGTCGAATGCCCGAATGCCCGAACGTCCGGACGAGTGACAAACTCAAGAGTCTCTCAGATCGCCTGAAAGGCGTTCGCTCCACTCATATGCGCGCTCGCGCACCCTGCGACAGAGATTGTTGAGTGCCCGCACTGGGGTGCGTGAAGGCTGAAGGCAACTGCCGAAAAACGTGAAAAGTGTACCCGAACTGCCCTTAGAACTCCCCGTTGTCGCAGCCGCTGCATGAAGTAGCTCAATTAGCGCGCTCGTAATCTTCAGAGCTTTGCCCGGCAAGCAGTAATAAACTGGGTTTGACGCGTAGGAGGCGGTGTTGTTGCACACCAGCAACTCTACCCAGCGGGAGTTAGAGCGCCTGTTCCCAGGGGATGGCGAAATGACCGCTCTTATGCGCCTGTTCGACTGGTCAAAGACGGACCTCGGACCTCCTGAAAGCTGGCCCCAGAACCTTCAAACGGTCACGAGCGTATGCCTCATGTCGCGCTTCCCGATCGTGATGTGGTGGGGGCCAGACTTCAATATTCTCTATAACGATGCATATATCCCGTTCCTAGGTCACGCCAAACACCCGGGCTGCCTCGGGCAAGCCGGAAAGTTGTGCTGGCCCGAGATCTGGGACGTGATCGAGCCGATGATGCGGGAGGTGCGCACGAGCAAGAAAGCAAAATGGTGTGAGGACTTCGGCTTATTCTTTGCCAGGAACCTTCCGCGAGAGGAAGTCTATGTCCGGTTTACGTATGATCCGATACTAGCGGCCGACGGATACACAGTCGACGGGATCTTCAATCCCTGTACCGAGACCACCGAACAGGTCATAGGTGCAAGACGGCTGGAAACGCTTCGCAAGCTCGGCGTCCGATCGCTGGAAAACCGAACGGTCGAAGCAGTGTGCCAGCAGGCCGTGGCCGTGTTAAGTGAAAATCCGCGCGATCTGCTTTCGCCGCAATTTACATTGTGGAGAATACCGGGACGGAAGCCAGCATGGCCGCCGCGGTGATTCCCGAGAGAGAACACTTCCTTCCACCGTCGGTGTCGCTGTCCGCGGAGAATTCGCCCTGGCCGTTCGCCAACGCGTTCCGAACGAGGGGTGCTGCTGAGATCGGAGATCTCGCCTCCCTGGGGGTGCGCATTACGGGAAAGCCGTGGCCCGAACTCGTCGAGAGGGCAATGGTTGTTCCAATCCACACCACCGCCGACAGCCTCGCAGGACTTTTCGTCGCCGGCGTGGGTCCGCGCCGGCCCTGGGATGCCCAATACCGCACTTTCTTCGAAGTGGTTGCTAGACATATCGGCTCTGACATCTCTGAAGCGAAAGCCTATGAAGAAGAGCGCCGGCGCGCCGAGGCGTTGGCGCAGATCGACCGTGCCAAGACTGTGTTCTTTAGCAACGCTAGCCACGAATTCCGAACCCCTCTCACGCTTATACTGGGCCCGCTCCGGGATATGTTGGCACAGGCCAACGGCACGGTTACGATTCAAAGCGACGAGCTCGATTTGGTCTACCGTAACAGCCTGAGGCTCCTGAAGCTCGTCAACGCTCTACTCGATTTTTCGCAAACGAAGCGGACCGTATCAGCGCTTTCTACGAGCCAACGGATCTGCCGGCTTTCACGGCCGAACTCGCGAGCTTTTTTCGGTCCGCGATCGAGGCCGCAGGTCTGAGTCTGTCCGTCGATTGCCCTCCATTGGGAGAACCGGTGTACGTGGACCGGGGCATGTGGGAGAAGATCGTGCTCAACTTGATGTCCAATGCCTTCAAGTTCACGTTTAGCGGGGAGATTGGCATTTCCCTGCAAAAGCGCGCCGGGTTCGCCGAGCTTTCCGTACGTGACACCGGCGTTGGAATACCGGAGCACGAACTGTCGCGCCTGTTTGAGCGCTTTCATCGTGTCGAGGGTGTTGAGGGACGCACGCATGAGGGATCTGGCATCGGTCTTGCCTTGGTATACGAGCTCACGCGACTTCATGGCGGCACAGTGCGGGTCGCGAGTGTCTACGGCCAGGGCAGCGAGTTCACCGTTTCTATTCCTGTGGGCCGCGAACACCTTCCAGCAGAGCTCGTTGGCACTGGATCAAAACAACCCTCAATCACCGTGGAAGCCGGGGCGTACGTAACAGAGGTTAAGGAGTGGCTTCCTGAGCCGTCACGCGCACTGGTGGAACAACCCTCCGCTTCTTCGGAGCTCGCAGTCGAATCTCAAGCTCCTGTCACGGCGCCGCCCGCCCGCGAAGTACGGGGGCGCGTTCTGCTTGCCGACGACAACGCGGATATGCGCCGCTATATCGAGCGCTCATTGCAGGTCACCTACGATGTGCACGCTGTCGCAGATGGTGTAGCAGCTCTGCAATCTGTGCAGGCGGATCCGCCTGACCTGGTCTTGTCCGACATCATGATGCCGCGCATGGATGGCCTACAGTTGCTCCAGGAATTGCGAAAAGATCCGCGCACCCGAAGCATCCCCGTGGTTCTCATCTCGGCGCGCGCCGGTGAATCGCACTTGCAAGCTCTGGAAACCGGAGCTGATGACTGTCTGATAAAGCCGTTCAGCACCCGCGAACTATTGGCGCGTATCGGTTCGCTTATGATTTTGAAGCGCACTCGGGACGCACTTCAACAGGAACTTGCGACTGAGAAAGAAAACCTCTCGGAACTGACCCGCGAGCTCATCGCAAACAAACGAGCATTGCAGCGCAGCGAAGCGTATTTGGCTGCGGGGCAGCGAATCACCCGCACGGGAACTTGTACCTGGAATCCTCTCAATAGAGAGCTCCTCTGGTCAGAGGAGCATTGCCGCATTTTCGGCGTACATCCGTATGAGGCGAGGCAGTCTTATGAAAAATTCCTGAGTAGAATTGATCCAGAGGACCGCGAACTTGTCCAGCAGACTGTCGATCGCGCAGTTGTAGCGAGAAACGACTTCGATATCGAATATAGGATTGTCCATCCTGACGGCAGCATTAAGCACATTCATGCCTTGGGTCAGCCGGCCAACGGCACCTCGGAATTTATCGGCACAGTTATGGACATCACGGAACGAAAGAAGGCGAAACAGGAACTACGTCGAAGTGAAGCCTACCTCGCGGAATCGGAGCGCCTGAGCCATACGGGAAGTTGGGGGTGGAACGTAAAAACGGGAGAACTGTTCTGGTCCAAGGAACACTTCCGCATTCTCGGCATTGACCCCAAAGCCAGCAAAAGGCCCTCCGTTCCCGACGCACTGGAATCCATCCACCCGGATGATCGGGCGTATGCGCAACAGGCGCTGGAGAAGGCTAGACAAGACAGAAGAGATTTTGAAGTGGATTGTCGTGTAGTCCGCCCGGACGGAACGATTCGCTACATCCACAGTCGAGCAACCCCGGTGTTTAATAAATCCGGCGAGCTCACTGAATACGCTGGCACGATCATCGACAACACCGAACGCAAACAAGCTCATGAAGCTCTGCAGAAGGCGCAAACCGAGCTGGCACATATGGCCCGTGTCACAACGATGGGAGAACTTGCGGCGTCAATCGCGCATGAAGTGAACCAGCCCCTAAGCGCCGTTGTTAGCGATGCCGGTGCGTGTTTGAATTGGTTGCAGAGAAGCCAGGCTAGCATAGTCGAGGCAAGTGCCGCCGCCACGCGAGTGATGGACGAAGGGATTCGAGCCAGTGAAGTGATCTCTAGAATCCGTTCTCTGATGAAGAGGAGTCCACCTCAAATGGCCATCGTTGAGGTCAACGAAGTTATCAACGATGTGCTGTCTCTGACACGATACGAAATTCTCACGCACGATATCGCGCTGGATACTGATCTGGCGGACCGTTTGCTTCCAGTGCGAGGTGATTCCGTGCAGTTGAAGCAGGTTTTGGCGAACCTGGTCGTCAATGCAATCGCGGCAATGCGCGAGAGCACCGGACGGCCGCGGGACTTATTGATCACATCCCGGAATGCGGGTCCGGATCGTATTCTGGTTTCTGTCTGCGATTCAGGTGTTGGGATTGACCCCGGAATGGCCGAGGAATTGTTTAAGCCGTTCGTTACCCGCAAAACGCAAGGGATGGGCATGGGTCTGTCCATCAGCCGTTCGATTATCGAAGCCCATGGTGGCCGTCTGTGGGCCACGGCAAATGAAGAGGCCGGCGCAACATTTCAATTCTGCCTGCCTGCGTTCGACGTGACCTGAATGCCGGGAAACGGCGCGATCATTTACGTCGTAGACGATGATCCCGGGATTAGAGCGTCTCTGGAAAGCCTGTTACGATCTGCCGGATTTCGAGTTCGGACGTTCGGTTCGGCGCTGGACTTCCGGAGCGTACAGATACCCGACGATCCTGCCTGCCTGTTGCTGGACATTCGGTTGCCCGGGACAACCGGCCTCGATCTGCAGGATGAACTGAACCGCGCCCATGTTCATGTCCCCATTATTTTTATGACCGCGCACGGGGAAGTCCCCGAGTCAGTGCGAGCACTCAAGGCCGGCGCGGCTGATTTCTTAACGAAGCCCTTCCGTCCTCAAGATCTTCTGAACTCAATACACCAAGCACTTGAGCGCGACCGCGCCGCCCGTGAAGAGAGAGTCCACATGCGCCAGCTCCGTGAGCGTTACGCGACCCTCACCCCTCGCGAGCGTGAGGTGATGCAGCTGGTTGTCGCTGGACTGCTGAATAAACAAATCGCTGCCGAACTCGGAACGAGCGAAATAACAGTCAAAATACAACGCGGGCGGCTTATGCGCAAGATGCGCGCTGAGTCGCTTGCCGAACTAGTGAGGATGGCTGAAACGCTCAAAAGATAGGCAGACGTGACGAACAAGATCTTCACCTCTTGCATCTACGCTCACGTGAGACCTTCGGTAATGGCAAAGCTTGGCTTGCGGCACTCAGCCGTTTCGCCAGCGCTTGGAAGATTTCCGAGACGCATTCGCGGTTCTGGGCACGGGTAAGTGGGTTTTAAAAGTTTGGTGCGTGGTAGATCGCACCTAATGGCTAAGTATTTACCTGGCTGATTAATAAGTTGACTAGACCATTTGCGTCAGGCAAACGCCTGAACTCTTTTCAAATCAGGTACGTCCGTTTGTGCGAGTGAGTTGGCGCGCCCGGCTGGACTCGAACCAGCGACCTTCTGCTCCGGAGGCAAACGCCCTAGCCGCTATCAGTCAATATCCAGCTGCGGTACTCTATGCCAATTTGCCAGGACCATGCCGTCATGGCCCAATTGAGTCGCGGAAATAGATAAGCGATTCCAACCGCCTAATTCTTAATGATGGTCCCTCGCTCTGGATATGCGATTTTACTTCGACGCGTGCTGTGTAAGCCGCTTGACCGATGATCACGGTCAAGAGCGCATCCGAAAGGAAGCTGAAGCAATTGAGAAATTGATCGGGGTTGCGACTAGTGATCTCAACGTTTGGATTGGTAGCTCAGTTCCTGGAAGCCGAGATCACCCGCAATCCGAATTCGGAGCGGCGCGAAGACGCTGAAGCTCTTCTGACCTTTGTCAGACAGACCATCAGACTGGACGACATAATCATTGACCGCGCACGCGGATTGCAGAGCCTGGGCTCTTCTGCCTTCGACGCGATGCACCTAGCCTGCGCTGAAAGCGGAGCGGCAGAAATCTTTCTCACAACAGACGATCGTCTTGTCCGCCGAGCGACTCACCATTCCGACAAGCTAATCTTTCGAGTCTTGAACCCGCTATCCTTTTTAGAAGAGCTCAAGAATGCCGGTGCGACAAATGACTGATTCTGAATTTCAGCGCCATGCATTGTCTATCCTTCAGCGCGAGCTTGGGGCAGAGGGTTTCGCACGCTTTCTGCGCGTGTATCGTTCTGGTCACGGTGACTACACGAAAGAACGAGACCGTATTCTGAAGGGCGCCACTATCGACGACATAGTCGAACAGGTCCGTTCGGTCAACCTAAACAATCCTGTCAAGCAATAAAGGGTTTGCTGTGACGCTCGTCGTTTTTAGATCGCAATAACCGCCTCCTACCGCACATAATCGCTCCGCCTAGAGTTCCTCAGTTCAGGGAAAACTGCCCGCGGCCCGAGTGAACTCATTCCACCGAACTGTGTTCGCGCATCGTTCGCGCGCTTCTCTTGTGCCCTCGAAAGCAGCTGTAAATCGTTGTGGCGGCGCTTCTTAGAAGCGGTGAACCAGCGACGCCAGCCTTTTTGCGGCTTAGATGCCATTCTGAGCCGACGACCATTATTTCGATAACTTAGGAGGGATTGAGTTCGCAGGGAGCTCGACTCGGCGAGAAAACCACGTTTGTAAGTGGTTGATCTTAAATGGTGGCCAGGGACGGAATCGAACCGCCGACGCCAGCCTTTTCAGGGCTGCGCTCTACCGACTGAGCTACCTGGCCGCTGACGGAAGCTTCAGTCTATCAAACCGTTCTCATCGGTTGACTTGCTATACTCCGCTTGATAGGTCCAACATGGGTGAAATGCGATTAGGTGATGTGATCGATGATCACTGCATCAAATGCCGCCGCGTTACCAATCACGCCATCGTCTCTCTGTTGAATGGCGAGGCGGCCAAGGTACGCTGCCGTACCTGTTATCACGACCACGACTATCGCCACGAACAAGCTCCGCCTACTAAAAAGGAACTCAAGAAAGCGGAGGCAGAGGCTCAAGCAGCCGCCGCCGGAGGCACATCCAATGGAAATCACGGCGATGCAGAGAAGGCCGCCAGCGGCTGAGCAGTCCGCTACAGAAACACACGCATTTGTAGAACGGAAGGCTTTGGCGCTTGACGTCATCCGAGCGCTGCAGTCTCGTGGACACAAGGCGCTCCTGGTAGGGGGGTGTGTAAGGGATCGTTTACTCGGCCTCGAACCCCAGGACTACGATGTCAGCACGGATGCGATCCCCTCCGAAATCTCTTCATACTTTCCCGCATCGCAGCAAGTGGGCGCTCACTTCGGCGTTGTCCTGGTGACTCGCCCAGGTGGAGTTCAGGTTGAAGTGGCGACTTTCCGTACCGACGGACGGTACTCGGATGGCCGCCGCCCGGACGAGATTCGCTTTGAACGGGACCCGGAGCTTGATGCTCGTCGCCGCGATTTCACGATCAACGCTCTCATGGAAGATCCGCTAGCAGGCGATATCTTCGATTTCGTTGGTGGCCTCGCCGATCTGGCTACCGGCACGATTCGAGCTATCGGGAATGCGGGCCGGCGCTTTGAAGAAGATTTTTTGCGCATGTTGAGAGCGGTACGGTTTGCCGCCCGGCTCGATTTCTCCATAGAGGCTCAAACGCTGGCTGCGATTCAGCAGCGCGCATCCTGCATAAATAGAATCTCCGCCGAACGAATTCGCGATGAACTTGGACGGATGCTCACGGAGGGGCACCCGCGACGGGCCCTCGAACTACTCGACCAATGCCGACTGCTTGAGCACGTCCTACCGGAGGTTAAGGCCTACCAGGGCGTCCAACAACCACCGGAGTTCCACCCGGAAGGTGACGTTTGGACTCATGTGTTGATCATGCTTGGCGAGCTTCGCCACCCTTCACTGACACTTGCCCTTGGTGTTCTCCTCCATGACGTGGGGAAGCCGCCGACCTTCTCCATTTCCGATCGCATTCGCTTCAATGGGCACGCCGAGGTGGGAGCGGAGATGAGCAGAAGAATCTTGGAACGGCTTAAATTCGGTAACGAAGAAATCGAACAGGTGACGGCTCTGGTAGCCAATCACATGCGTTTCAAAGACGTGCAGCATATGAGGCTCAGCACGCTTAAACGCTTCTTATGTCTGCCCCACTTCAGTGAACACCTCGAACTTCATCGGCTTGATTGTCTTGCAAGCAATGGTTTCACTGCTGCTTATGAGTTTGTCCGACAGAAACTTCTCGATTTTAGAGAAGAAGAGCTGCGTCCGCCCCGGCTGCTCAGCGGCTCTGATCTGATTGAGGCCGGGTACAAGCCGGGTCCCGGCTTTAGAAAAGCTCTTGAGGCCGTCGAAACCGGTCAGCTCGAGGGAGAGATTCAAAATCGCGAACAGGCGCTCGCGCTGGCTAGAGCGGTGCTCGACAAGGCGGCTGCCTAACGACATAGTCCTGGTAACATTAACAGCACCAAACAAACTGTGTATTCCGCGCGTAGCCGCGCATCCAAATGGTTGGCCTTGAATTGAGCTTCTCGAGGAGGATGAAACACCTATGCCTGTGCTGGAAACAACAACAACAAACTTGCTTGCGGAATTGAAATCCGCCAGGACGCAGAGTGACCGGTTGTTTACCATTCTCACCCCGGAAGGCATCTATGCACGGCCGATCGCTCAGCGGCATCGAGTCATCTTCTACATCGGCCACCTCGACGGGTTCGACTCCATCCAGATCTGCCGTGAAGGACTCGGGTTACAATCGCCCGACCGGCACTTAGACGCTTTGTTCCAGGCCGGTATCGATCCGGATTCAGCTCATCTTCCAACCGATACCCCTGCTGATTGGCCGTCATTAGAACAGGTCAGAGCCTACGTCTCCCGCTGCCGGCAACATGTGGACGAAAATCTGGAACGTGCTCCTGAGGACGTTGTCCAGATGGCTCTAGAACATCGACTCATGCATTTGGAAACCCTTGCGTACATGTTTCACAACTTCGATTACGGGATGAAACACGTTTCGTCCGCTGAGCGACTGGAGCAAGCGTCACGAAAGAGTCCCGGAAACCGCTGGATTGAAGTCCCAGCGGGAGAGGCGACACTTGGGAGGCCGCTTGACGGAACATTCGGCTGGGACAACGAGTATGAGGAAACACGCGCTACTGTTCCGGAATTCCGGATCCAGCAAAACAGCGTTACGAATGGGGACTACCTTCAGCTTGTCGAATCTGGTGCACCGATACCGAATTTTTGGACGAAGCGCAACGGTCGCTTCTTCTATCGCGGCATGTTTGAAGAAATCCCGCTGCCCCTTGACTGGCCGGTATATGTGACGCAGGCTGAGGCCGAGGCCTACGCAAGGTCGAAGGGCAGACAATTACCAACGGAAGAGCAATTCCATCGCGCCGCTTACGGTACTCTGGGAAACCAGAAACACGAATATCCGTGGGGGAACAATGAACCCTCGGGGCGCCACGGGAATTTCGATTTTCGCCGTTGGGATCCCGAATCCGTCGATGCGACTCCGCTTGGGTGCAGTGAGTTTGGAGTCAACCAACTCGTTGGAAATGGTTGGCAGTGGACGCGCACCAGTTTTGGACCGCTTCCGGGGTTCAAACCCAGAGCGTCTTATCCCGGGTACTCCGCGAATTTCTTCGATGGCGAGCATTTTGTAATAAAGGGCGGCTCAGCGAGGACGGCTGCGCGTTTGTTGCGGCGCTCGTTTCGGAACTGGTTTCGCCGGGACTATCCCTACATGTACGCGGCTTTCCGGTGTGTGGAGGATTAACGATCGTGTCAACGGTTCCGGGCGCTGTTCTATCCGCTTTGGCCGAGGATGTTGCGGATGGCCTCTCGAGAGACCAGAAGCAGCTCCCCTCGCGATATTTTTACGACGATCTTGGAAGCACCTTGTTCGAGGCCATAACTCTGTTGCCCGAATATGGGTTAACGCGCGCCGATGAGCGTTTGCTGAACAGGCACTCCAGCGAGATAGCTGCTGCTGCGGGTGCGGCGCCTACCGTTTGCGAACTGGGGAGCGGCAGCGGCAAGAAGACAAGATACGTCCTAGAGGCGTTGCGGAGCCGATACGGCCGGATAGCTTATCGTCCGATTGATGTCTCGGCTGCCGCGCTGGAGATGTGCGCAAAGGAAGTTAGCGATGTATCCGAAGTACAGCCCGTTTGTGCGGATTGGATCGATGGATTAGGCGAAGTCTCCTTGGCCCGCACGCCTGGCCCGCTTCTTGTGTTATTCCTGGGCAGTTCGATCGGCAACCTCGAACCGCACTACATTCGCGATTTCTTATCACGCATTCGATCGGCTCTCTGCCCGGGTGATCTATTCCTCATGGGTGCAGACCTCGTGAAGAATGTGGATACAATGATCGCCGCCTACGACGATCCAACCGGGGTTACTGCGGTATTTAATCTGAATATGCTGGGACGTTTGAATCGCGAACTAGACGCCGACTTCGATTTACGCTCTTTTGTCCACGAAGTTCGTTGGAATCCGGAATACCGTCGCATCGAAATGCATCTGGTCTCATGCTGCAATCAGACGGTAATCATCCGAGCGCTGGATTGCGCTTTCCGTTTTCGCGCAGGTGAGACGATCTGGACCGAATCTTCGCACAAGTTCTTAGAATCGGAGTTGTCGAAGCTGGCGCTGGAGAACGGTTTCGAACCGTTAAACCTGTGGATCGACGCCGAGTGGCCCTTTGCAGAAGCTCTCTGGCGAGTCAAGAGCTAAGGCCGGAAGGCACCTTGCCGCAAATGTTATCCTGTGCGTGTATCGGCGCAGCTTGTTTGGAAGCGTTTTCGCCGGGCCGGTAGCTCAGTTGGTAGAGCATCGCACTTTTAATGCGGTGGTCGCGGGTTCGAGTCCCGCCCGGCTCACCATTCCTTTCAGTAATTTGAGAAGATTCGAATTTTTCACTGGCAACGCTCACTGGCAACAAAGATTTCTTCGTCTTTCCGACGCAGGTGGGCTCCCAGACGTTCCCCAAGCTGTTTCAGTCTACGGTCGGATACGATGTGGTACCGGTCAAACACCGACCTGGTCTTGTGCCCGCTGATTTCCATGGCTTCTTTCTCGCTGAAGCCCGCCGCGAGGATGTTTGTTAGCGCGGTACGTCGCAAATCGTGAAACAGGGTATTGTCGACCTCGGCTAGTGCACAGGCAGTTTTCCATGACTTCTCCCAATCAGCGACGCGCTCGCCTTTGTTTTGAATGAGGAATGGGCAGGCTCGGTCTGCAAGCGAAATGGCCATGGATAGCTCAGCCTTCATGTCGCCATAGATCGGAAGGTAACGCGGCTGTCTGTTCTTGGTTGTCCTGCCGGGAAGGTCGATGCGTGCGCGTTCCGAGTCAATTTTGTCGATGCGAATCTTGGCGATTTCGCCTTTCCGCGCGCCCGTATGAGTGTCGAGATTTCGTCTGATTGATCCTCAAGAATCTTCACGAGCAGCCTGGCCATCGGAGATGGTCCCTGCCCAAGGTCGGTATTGAGAACGCGATAGAGAAAGGCGCCAACAGAATTATCAGAGAAGTCCTTGGTCAGATGTTCTCGGCAAGTGACGTTATAAGATGACCTCAAGTTGCCCCGATTGACCGCTCCGCCATAGGGACTCAGCAGAGCACGTAGATCAGCTCGGAACTCAGTAAACTGGGGCGACTTGTGTTGCGGCAAAAAGGGCTCGAATACGTCCTTGTTATCCCGCAGGAGCGTTTCGCTTGGGTTCACCTCTTCTGAGCCCACCCAGTGCATCAACGTACTGTTGAGCAGGACAGGATCATAAGTCTTCCCGAGGAGTCGCCGAAACCAGCCGTTCGCGATGTGAGCGGGCTTGGTACTACTCGAAGCCGGGGCATAACCGAAGCATTCGTCAGTGCTAATGACGTCGAATAGCTCTTTCGGTTATGTCCCAAAAGCGAAAGCTGGCGCTGTTAAGGTGGACGAAGTGGTATCTGCGGTATTCGCTCAGCTATCGCGATCTGGAAGAGCTCATGGCAGAACGGGGTTTACCGGTGGATCATTCAACGATCGCTCGTTGGGTCCTGCGGTATGGCCCGATCCTGAGTCAGCGGGTACGGGGCCAAGCCCGCCACACAAACCGCTCCTGGCGTGTGGATGAAACTTAAGTACGCGTTTCTGGGAAGTGGACCTATTTATACCGGGCACTAGATTTGGAGGGCAACACCATCGATTTCATACTGTCGCCGTATCGTGACCGCATGGCCGTCAAGCACTTCCTGCAGCTTGCCTTGTCGCGCGTGGGACACCTTCGGCCGCGAGTGATCAACGTCGATGGACATCCTGCCTACCCGTCCGTCGTTGTCGACCTGAAACAAACCGGTGAGTTGTCAAGGATCTGTCGATGCCGCTGCTCTCCTTATATGAACAACGTGATCGAACAAGATCATCGCTTCGTCAAAAAACGCATCGTCGCCAGCCAATGGTTCCGTTCCGTAGAGGGTGCGCTGAACACCATCCAAGGATACGAAGCAATGCATATGATTCGTAAGGGACAGATTCGGTGGTTGCAGAAGGGCAATGTGGTCGGAC
>CAWJEH010000052.1:0-271559 GCA_963841675.1 Terriglobia bacterium | reverse complement strand
CGGCCTGACCCAGTCCGGCAGGTCCGGGCTGTCGATGACGCGCACTCCCGATTTGACCTCCAGTCCGCCTGCTCCGCCGACCCACAAAACTCGCTTGATGCCTGCCTTCTTTATCGCCGCGATGATGGACGCTGTCCCCCGAACCTGGTCGTCGTAAAGGTTCGGATCTTTCCATCCGGGGTTGAACGCACTGATTACTGCGTCCTGACCTTGTATTAAGTTTGCAAGAAGAGCCGAGTCGTAAACGTCGCCTTCCTTCACCACGAGACGGTCGCGCGGCTCGAGTTTCTCCGGATGGCGGACGATCGCAGAAACCGTATGCCCTCTATCGAGCGCTTCGTTCAGCAGAGCCGACCCAACAAAACCCGTTGCCCCTAATAGCGCTATGTTCACCCGGTGCTCCTAACGTCCATAGAGCTGAAAATCTCCAGCTGCAGGTTATCCAACTTGCACGGTCAGCATCGATATCGATCCTCCATCGACACCTTCAATCGGGAATGTGACGCTTTCGCCCTGTTGTCTGGTAGCAATTACGTACAGCATGGGCAGATAGTGATCCGGCGTCGGGATGGAAAGCATTGCCTCACGTCCGAGCATCTCGTAGTCGATTAGCGGTTTGTATTCGCCGGCGATCATCATCTCCTTCGCTTCTGTTTCGAAGCGAACTGCCCAATCATACGGATCGGGCATGTGACGTCCCCATGCGTAGGCGTGAAGATTGTGGACCAGGTTCCCGCTGCCTACGATCAGGATTCCCTCATCCCGCAGTGGCGCGAGTTTCCTGCCAATCTCGAAATGGAAGGACGGTGGCTGTGTTTCATCGATGCTCAGTTGCACGACCGGAATGTCGGCCTCCGGATAGACGTGCCGCAGGACGGACCATGTCCCATGATCGAGTCCCCATGAGTTATCTAGCTTAACGGGCAACGGCGAGAGCATTTGTTGCACGCGACGGGCAAGACCCGGATCGCCGGGTGCGGGATACAGCACGTCATAGAGCTCACGGGGAAACCCGCCGAAATCGTGAATGGTTCTAGGCGCTGTGCCGATGGTGACCCCAGTTTCCGGCACAAACCAATGGGCGGAGATGGATAGGATTGCCTTCGGCTTTGGCGTTTGCCTTCCTATCACGCTCCATGCTTCGGTGTAGCGGTTATTCAGCACGGCATTCATGGGATTGCCGTGTCCGAAGAAAATTGCGGGCAATATTTCAGACATCCTAGGACGCCTTTCTTTGGTTTGCTGATCTTGTTGGCGCATCGGATCTGCGTGCAAGATCGCGATACACGATTCCATCCTTCATCACGAAATCGACCTTCGCGGTGGCGCCAATGTCTTCGATCGGATCGCCTGGCATGGCAACTATATCAGCGAGTTTACCGGGGGCGAGCACGCCGAGATCATCACGGCTGAGGAGTTCGGCGGCGACGCTTGTGGCCCCCTTCAGAGCACGGATTGAACTCAGCCCCGCATTGACCATCGCCTGGAATTCGAGGATGCCGTGGCTGAACGGAAACATTCCACAATCTGTTCCGTAGGCGATCTTGACCTTGCTTCCGGCCAGCAGCCGCTGAGACGCGAGAATCCTCTCGTTATCGCGGCGGAACTTCCAGACAGCCTGACAGGGCAGCGTCCCGGCTTTTAACTCGTGTAGATCCTCCTGAGTCATCTGCATTGTGGGCACAACGTAAGCCCCTGCTTGTTCAGCCATCTGCAACCCCTCGGAATCAATCAGGTAAGCATGCTCGATACTGCGTGCGCCAAAACGAATCGCCTGCTTACAGCCATCGGCGGCGCCTGTGTGCACAGCCACGGGCATGCCGAGCTGGCGCGCGGTCGATGTCAACACTTCCATCTCGTCATCGAACCAGGTCACGCGCGCCGGATCGTCACCTGCGCTGAAGTAGCCGCCCGTGTTTGTGGTTTTGATCCAGTCGCTGCCATAGGTGTGCTCGCGCCGCACCAATGCCTTAATGCTTCCTGTATCATCGGCGATGGCTGAGACGGGTAGCGTCCATCGAGGGTTGTAAAAGCCGCGCAGATCGCCATGGCCTGCACTCGCGCTGAGAATGTGCGCTGCGACGATGAGCCGAGGACCGTCCACGAATCCCGCGTTGATGGCGTTGCGAAGATCAACAGTCGGCCATTCCGGATCGGCGGTCCCGAGATCGCGCAAGGTCGTGAAGCCGTAACTCATGTATTCGCGAGCGAGGCTCAGTCCTTTGAGTGCTTTGCTTGCAGATGATTCGAGCGTCTGCTGTACCAGATTTGCAGCGTCCATGGTCAGGTGGACGTGCGTATCGATGAACCCAGGGGTTACTGTCCGATCGGAGAGATCGATCACCTGCACTCCGGGCGACCGGTCGACCGATCGCCCAATGCTCGCAATCCGGTTGCCCTCGACCAGGATCTCCGCCGGTCCCGTCAGTTCTTCCGAGACACCGTCGAACACCTTGCCGCACACGAGCACAATTGCACTCATGCTTGAGCCTCCTTGAGCTATTCTCCGCCCGATCGATTAGCGTCCCTATCCGATTGGCCAAGCGGATGCGCGAGCGGAAGATGCCAGCCGAACCGCATCGCCATAAATCGAAGTCCAAAGCAGAGAACCGCGCCCGCTGTATCCGCAGCGGCGGATGGGAGATGCAGCATACGTCCGATCACGACTGCCGCCGCGCCGATCAGTGCCGCGACGGCGTAAAGTTCGGTGCGCAAAACGGTCGGGATTTCTCTCACGAGCACATCGCGCACCACGCCACCGCCGATCCCTGTGAGCATTCCGAGCAGCGTCGCCGCAACCGGGCCGGCGTGAAAAGCCAGCGCCTTGCCCGCGCCGGCAACCGCAAACAGAGCGAGGCCGGCGGCGTCGAAGACCAGCACGGGGCTGCTCAGCCGGTCGATGATTCGATACCAAAAAAACGTAATCATCCCGGCAAGGATGCAAACGGCGACATATCGCCAGTTGTTAATAGCCGCCGGGGGAATCGCTCCAATCATCACATCGCGCGCGATCCCGCCTGAGTTCCCCGCAACGAAGGACAAGACGAGAACACCAAAGAGATCCAGCCTGTGCTTCACAGCGGCGGTCGCTCCGCTGAGCGCAAAGACGAACGTGCCGCCAAGGTCGAAGGCCTCCAGCAGGGCGTTTATCAGAACGTGTCCGTTTACGGGCATCGGGCTTATGCCGATAGCCAAGCCTGCGCCGCAACCACCAGCGCTTCCACGCCTGTTTCCAACGTCGGATGGATCACCGGCGCGAAACGCGGGTTGTGATTGGTAGGGATCTCGCCGATCGTGCCCGCCTCTTTGGCTTTCGCGTACATGCCGGGATCAGTGCCGCCGACAAACCAGAAGACGGATGGCGCGCCCCACTCGGCTCCGAACGATCCGAAGTCCTCGCTCGCCGTTGTCGGCTGGGTTTCCTGTACACGGTCAGCGGGAAAGTACAGGCGAAACGCATCGCCTACTCGCTTAGCTGCGTCCGGATCATTTCTAACAAGAGAATAATGGTCCAGCGGCGTAATTTCCGGTTTTTTCGGGGCGCCGGAGGCCTCAGCTTCCGCATTGACAATGCGTTCGATCGCCGCAAGCACCCGTTTCCGGACACCCTCGTCAAAGGTGCGCACATTCAGTTTGATGATTGCCTCGTCGGGGATGACGTTTTCCTTCGTGCCGGCCTGCAGCGAACCCACTGTGACCACAGCAGCATCGGTAGGCGCGATCTCACGGGAGACAATCGTTTGCAGACGGAGAACAGTCGCGGCCGCCATTATGACAGGGTCGATGCTGGCCTGCGGCATCGAGCCATGAGCGCCTCGTCCAAATAATCGAATCTGCATGCTATCGCCGGCCGAGGTCACAACTCCGGCGCGCGAACTCAGTACGCCAGAGGACCCCACCATGACGTGTTGTCCCAGCACGGCATCAGGTTTGGGGAAACGCTTGAAAAGCCCGTCATCGATCATGGCTTGAGCACCTTGAGCGGTCTCCTCTGCTGGTTGAAAGACAGGCATCAGCGTCCCCCGCCATGCATCCCGAGTTCTCGCAAACAGCGCCATAGCACCGATAAGCCAAGTGACGTGCATGTCGTGACCGCAGGCGTGCATTATGGGAACGGTTTTCCCCTCGCTGTCGGTCGCGGTTGCGCTGCTGGCATAAGGCAGCCCGGTCGCTTCCTTCACTGGCAGCGCATCCATGTCAGCGCGCAGCATGATCGTTGGACCGTCGCCGTTTCGCAACAGACCCACAACGCCCGTCTTCCCAACTCCGGTTGTCACTTCATAGCCAGCCGCGCGAAGACGGTCCGCCGCGATGTGAGCCGTCCGGTTCTCCTGCATCGATAGTTCGGGATGAGAGTGAATATCTTTGTAGACGGACTCCAAATCAGGCAGCAAACTGGTGAGATTTGCGAGTATTTTTGTGGAGTCTTTCTGTGCGTCTTGGTTCATATGTGACACCTCACTGGCGTTAATTCAAAGAGCTCTGCGCGGATGGGCCGTGTTTGGAGGTTGGCGAAAAGCCAAGAGTGCAGCTCCTGTGTCCATGTATTTGACATCGGATTTCTTTCTCGCGGCACAATTACCTCCCAAGCCGATGGCGACGCTATCGGCAACTAGCGTTGTCGGCCTTCGGAATTGCGACGAATGTAATGCTTGCCGGGGCAAGCGTAAGCGGTCCGGGACCGGTCGGCATCCCCGACAACTGCGGGATGGCGTCATCGGCTCCCAACTTGAGTTCGGTGCCGTTCAGTTGGACGTGCGTGTCCTCCAGGTTCTCAACAGATGGCACGGACAGGGTGTAGCGCTCTGCCGCCGTAGTCAGGTTGAGCGAGTGCGAGGCCGAACGGTCTGTGTTGATCGCCAAAAGAGCAATGCCGCCAGGCTGCCCGCGCAGGCAATGGGCGTATAGATGTAAGGTTGGCGCGGGCGAAGGGCCGGCATCGAGGACGGTCGTGCCCATGAATTTTCGCCACAACAAAGATGCCCAATAATTGGGCCGTGGCGCTAGCGTATTCTCGTCTAGCAAGCCATAGTCGCTGGACGCAAGCGTGTTATGCATGATCACCTTCACGCCACGCTTCGCCAGACGGCCATGCTGATCGAGATACCGGAAGCTATCCAGAAAAGTGGAGGCCCATTGATTGCCGCCGCAGGCTGCATCGGCTGTTTCGGTGATCCAAAGCGGTTTCCCCGGCTCGAATTTGTCGCGCAGATCCGCATAATACGTGTCGATTGTGTCAATGCGGTTGAGCCACTCCTCCGAAAGCGCTGCTGCAGCGGTTGTCTGCGCGGACGCGCCCATACTCGCACAGCGTTCCGAAACGGCTGGATACAGGTGATACGAAAACACGTCGAAAACGGGCCCCGTGGCTTTGAGCAGATTTTCAGAGTGGAGCATGCCGGCCATCGAGGTTTCTAGTACGCCTCCTTCCCCCACGGAACCGGGCCCAAGGAACGTCAGCTCGGGGGCAGCATGCTTAATGAAAGGTGAGAAGACGGCAATGTCGCGACCGTAAGATGCGGCATCATAGCCCTTCGGTGCACCGCCCATTGCTGCATAAGTAGGTTCGTTCATGAACTCGGCGGCAGCAATACTGCCGCCGATTGACCTTGTGTACGCGAGAAGCCGCCTTGCCTGGTCGGGAGTCCACACACCGGCGGAGTTGCGGGTCCCAGGACTTGTGGCGAACGACGTGACGATCTTCGCATCGACAGCATGAGAGAAATCGACGACGCCCTTCCACTGTCGCCGCGTCAATACTCCATTGAAACCGTTGGGTGGACTTGCCGGAGCCGGAGCGTCCGAGTCTTGAAAATAGACAGTGTTTGCCCATGTCCCGCTAACGCGGACGTAAGCAGGCCCAAGAGCTGCTGCGAGCCTGCGTAAACGTGGTTTGGTCAGATCGATCGGTGGCCGATACTGATACAGGTTCGGATCCATTCCAACCGGATTCGAGCCGGGCTGCTGACCAGACGGCGGCGACTTCTTAAGAACAGCATTCACATCCTTGTATGGCTTCCAGAACCTCCCGCCGATGACTTCCACCATCTCGACGTTGTATGACTGGAAGCGCTCATCGACTGTGCCGATGCGAGGCATATTCGCAGGAGTGACCACGCGCGGCTCTGCATCATACGAAGCCGCCGAATACTGCATGCCGCCTAGCACTGCTAAGGTTGCGCCCACGCCGATTGTAAAGTATCTGTTCTTGTTCATCTCGCACCGGTCGGTAGCCGGCTCTTTCCGTCGCGCTGCGATTATACGCGACGAAAGACCGCGTCGAAGAAGAAGCCCTCATTGTCTACGCGTAATCTCCTCGATTCCGCCCTTGTCATTACACCGGAGCCAACCAATCCCACACCACTCCGGTACATCTCGATGAGAATTTCTTCGCCGACGGAAATCAATATTCATTAGGCGAATCAAGTCCACTAATGGGCATCCAGGGCGTTCCCTCAAGGCGCAGACCTGTCGCCAACCCTCATTCAGCTCTTTTGCAAAAGCTCATCCAGCGACCCTTCTACTCCGAAGCATGTAAATCCTCGGTCGTGCTCCAAGCTTATTCGAAGCATTTCGAAAAACGTGGCTCTCGTTCAAACGTTTGAGAGCGCGCGCATCAAACCGGACACGAGAATGCGGCTCTGCTGGGCGCCTCCTGGCCACATGGGTGACTTCATACTGGAAGCCACGCCGATGAGCTGTCGTCCTCCGGCGCGAGAGGTGACAATGCAACCACCCGTGGATTGACCGGTGTTCGATTGCCAAAGGATGTTCCCTTTGTCCGCGTCCATGGCGTAGGTCTGGATAACGGAAAGATCCGCGGTAGTCAGGAAGGGACGGGTAATCCATCCCTTCCCTCATGGTCTGATGCCAACCTTGTCGTTCACAGAAATTCCTGTTCCTACTTGCAGCCCACATACGTTCCGCTGTGTGGATGGACCACATACCCGAGTAGAAATCGGATTTGGTCGAGATCACCGCCTCCTAAGTGCCCGAGGCCATGCGCATATGCGCCGAGTCCTCTTGATAGTGATACAGTCAACCTTTTTACCCGCCCAAACAAGCAGGAATCATGCCATTTGCCTCACAACACCTCAGACTGCCTGTCACGGTTGCCGGCGTTGCGACTGCGGGAAGCAAGATAGGAGATCAATGAATGAAAGCTCTTGTACGCGGGCTCTTCGTGTCTGTACGACGAGCAGTTTCTTGTGTTGCCCTGTGCAGACTGGCGCTGCTCGTGCCCGTGGCCCTGGGTGCGCAATCGAATGGGCGTCCAACAGCCAACGCACCAATCTCCGGTGGCTTGCCGATCATAGACATGCACTTCCACACGATGTGGGACGGCCCCGATCTGAAGGAGCCGCTTACCGGCTTCGTTTCCCCTAAAACGCGCGACGAGTTGCGGCGCCTGAACATTGCGGCGTTGAATCGTTACCGCATCATCAAGGTCGTGGCTAGCGGCGATCAACTCGAATCATATGAACAGCAGCTGGGGTCGAAGATGATTCCCGGCATACTGTTACCGAAACTCATATCTACTGCTGGTGTTAGGCAACCGCGCGGAGACCTCGGTGTCTCGCCGGCATCACTTCGCCAGATGCATAAGGAAGGTAAGCTCGAGGCACTTGCCGAATTCGCCCCTCAGTACTCGGGTCTCGCGCCTGCTTCGCCCGAGCTGGAACAGTATTGGTCTCTCGCTGAAGAACTTGAGATCCCTGTCGGTATTCACATGGGACTTGGGCCGCCGGGCGCCGCTTACGTTGGCTTCCCAGAATATCGAATGCGACTCAGCAACCCCTTACTCCTGGAGGATGTGCTCGTCCGCCATCCGAAACTGCGTGTGTACATTTGTCACGCTGGATGGCCGTTCGTAAACGAACTGCTCGGTCTCTTGTACGCCCACCCGCAGGTTTATGTTGACATCGCAGTGATCAATTGGGTCCTGCCTGAAACCGAATTTCACGCTTATCTACGTCGAATCGTAGATGCAGGATTTGCAGACCGCATTATGTATGGCACCGATAACATGATGTGGCCCGACTCGTTCGGTTTAGCGATAAGTCGAACTTCCGCGCCATTTCTGACCGAGAACCAGAAGCGCGATATCCTTTGCCGAAACGCTGCTCGGTTCCTCGAACTGAAGGGCAATGTTTGTGGGCAATAACCGCGAGCGGATGGTTCGGACATTTCGAATGAGTAGTCGCGAAGGGTCACTTGATCGCGGTCGCCGCGAGTTGATCCTCAGATCGCCACTTATCCCGGACCAAGCTGTCCACTTGTCCGGGTGGCGCGTTGTACGGCATCTACACTTCCCCGTCTTGCTTAGGACTTCACCGGCCGCTCTTTGGAGGAATTGAAAAGCGGTGGAACTACTTGCGTGATGCCTTGATCCACAGCGCGGCCGTCCGTTGAAGCTCAACGTGACATCCGGCCGTTCGACGTTTGTTCACATCGCACGCTTTGCAGCCTCTCGGCCATACGCCGCGTTGAAGGCTATATAAGCTATTGGGTCTTGATCGCTGAGTCAAAGCGGCCCTTCGGCCAGTCCATTCGGCGATTAAACATAATAGTAAAGCGCAAAACTGACAAAGTCTGGAGCGACCGATAAGGGCTCCCTATTCCGAGAAGGGAACTCCGAAGACCAACGCGGCGTTCGAGGGTGGCCGTTTTGCCTGTCCAATAACATTTGCGATGTTACCCATCTCTCTCCAAAGCGCTAGCGCGGGCTCATTCATGTAAAGCAAACGAAACTGATCCCGCGAATCGCCCCTTTTGGCATAAATGCTGATGACACGCAACAAACTAGTTTGCTTGGTCTCGAGCAGGTATGGAGTGATAGCGACCGCCGGAGCATTGCCAAGATCGGCTATTTCGGCAGCGGTCAGCGACAGTACGTTGTAGCTCATCTCGGATGCCTGCCGCGGCTTTTGGCGGTCCTTCTCGGAACCCGAGACTCTATGGCGCGGGTTTCCCGTCCTCGTCGCTTTCCGATCGATAACGGGAGGAAATTGAGCGGGTCTCGGAGGTTTTGTAGCTCACGGTAATAATAAAGCGGCGAAGGACGTTTTCCGTCTGGGCTGAGACTTTTCAGAAAGGCAGTCTCGTCCTCGGTAATACCAGCGCTTAGTGTCGTATCGAGAAGAAATTCCTTCAGACCTGGCTCTATTTCAAAAACTGGTTCGGGTTGTGCTTCCCGGAATTCGAGCTTCTTGACGTGACTACGAGTCAATCTGCGGTTCAGTACGATCTCCATGCCGAAGCTCTCGAAGTCGATATCCCAGCTTTCGATGAGCGGATCGAGAAACGATACGCAGTTTTCAACAGAAACGTGGAAGACATCCGTATCCAGGAACTCAAGAATCACCACGCGCGTCTCTTGGTAGCTGAGCTTGCCAACTCGGGCTACATGGTGAATCCACTTTTCGTCTTCAAGCTCTTCTTTCGCCACTCGCTTCGCCACATCGAGAAGCTTTTGGGTTATGAAGCGTTCGAACTCGCCGAAAGGTTCCCGCTCGAAGATTTTGGTGATCTGCTTCGTTTTCGCAGCTACGCATTTACGGAGAATGAGCCGGCGGAATTCCTGGAACAGGGGCCGTGGCGGATCTAAAACCTTCCGTTTGAGCTCTTCCCGGCGCTGAGTGTCGGCTAACCTTGACAGCTCTTTGGCGGGAAGCTTCAGAACCTTTGCGATCTTGCCGTAAATGTCAGACCGATCCGGGGCCGGGGGTGTTTTCTTCGTTGCCAGCAACTGCGAAATGTAGGATTCCGTCACCCCGGCTGCAACAGCAAGGTCGCGCTGCTCTATTCCCAGTTCGTCCAGACGATGTCGAATCACAAAGGCAATGTCCATGCCGTTTAATCCCCTGCGCTTAACTGAACAAGATTAAGCACAGTCGCAGTCTAACGCAAACTAGGCTTGACAAGCAAACATAGTTAACTTATTATAGTTAATGACTGAGCACTTCCGCCCACTCTTCCGATTTCTGAACTAAGTCAGTCATCGGAACCCCTCTCTTAGCCAACGCAACAACCAGGAGGTTGTCATGTTCAACCTTGCAGATCGCCCTCTTCAACGTGGTTTGAGCCGAGATCGCCGTTTCGACCGACCGGGCGCGAAGGCGCGATTCGCTCGTACCCGAGGGCCTGAGAGCTTTTGTTTCTCATGGCACAGCCGGCACTCGAGGGTGAGTCACTTGCTCCCGCGGGCAGAAACGGTTAATAGCCAATTGGAGGCGTCAGTATGAATATCCGACCGCTTCACGACCGCATGGTTGTGAGACCCATCGAGACGAGCAGCACTGTCGGGGGACTCTTCATCCCGGACAGCGCAAAAGAGAAGCCCCACGAAGGCGAAGTTGTCGCGGTGTCGAGAGGCAAGCGCCTGGAGGACGGGAGCGTGGTTCCGCTGGATGTGACGGTTGGCGATCACATCCTCTACGGCAAATATACCGGCAGCGAGATCAAACTGGCTGGCGACGAGTATCTGATCGTGCGCGAAGACGAAGTACTCGGCGTCTTGGAAGGCGCTGAAAAGCCGGCAACGAAGGTTGCATAGGCGGAAGAGGAAACAATATGGCAGCGAAAAAGATTGTGTACAGTGAGAATTCCCGGCAGGCGATTTTGCGGGGTGTGAATCAGCTCGCGGACGCGGTGAAGGTGACGTTAGGGCCAAAGGGCCGGAATGTGGTCATCGAAAAGAAGTTTGGCGGCCCAACGATCACAAAAGATGGTGTCACCGTCGCCAAAGAGGTCGAGTTGAGAGATCCGCTCGAGAACATGGGCGCGCAACTCGTTCGTGAAGTCGCCTCCAAGACCAGCGATATCGCGGGCGATGGCACGACGACCGCTACGATCCTAGCGCAAACGATCTTTCGTGAGGGCGTCAAGTCGGTCGCGGCGGGAGCAAATCCGATGGCGCTGAAACGTGGGATTGAGGCCGCTGTAGAGGCAGTCGTCGAGGAATTGAAAAAGATTTCATCGACTGTCGAGAGCAACGAAAAAATTGCGCAGGTCGGGACTGTTTCGTCCAACGGCGATGCCACTATTGGAAACACCATTGCGGAAGCGATGCAGAAGGTTGGCAAGAACGGCGTCATCACGGTTGAAGAATCGAAGACAATGTCGACAGAACTGAGCACCGTTGATGGCATGCAGTTCGACCGAGGTTACCTGTCGCCCTATTTCACGACAGATGCGGACCGGATGGAAGCCATTCTAGAAGATCCTTACATTCTGATTCATGAGAAGAAGATCTCCAGTATGAAGGATCTGCTGCCGCTATTGGAGCTAATTGCTCGAGCGGGAAAACCGCTGTTGGTGATTTCGGAAGACGTGGACGGTGAGGCGCTAGCCACGCTGGTGGTGAACAAGTTGCGTGGAACGTTGAACGTTTGCGCAGTGAAAGCTCCTGGGTTTGGAGATCGACGCAAGGCCATGCTGGAGGACCTCGCGATGCTCACGGGCGGCAAAGCGATAGCGGAAGAAACCGGCATCAAGCTTGAAAAGCTCGGCCTCGATGATCTTGGTCGCGCGAAGCATGTGACGGTGGATAAGGACAACACGACCATCATTGACGGTGCCGGCAGCCAGGATGCTATTCAGGGCCGCATCAAGCAGTTGCGCGCTCAAATCGACGAGACGACATCGGATTACGATCGCGAGAAGCTGCAAGAGCGGCTGGCGAAGTTAGCAGGCGGCGTGGCGGTGATCAAGGTCGGCGCGGCTACCGAGATGGAGATGAAAGAGAAGAAGGCTCGAGTTGAAGATGCTTTGCATGCGACCCGTGCGGCAGTGGAAGAAGGCATTGTACCTGGTGGCGGAGTGGCGTTGTTGCGGGCGGTGCGTGCTCTCGATTCGCTGGCCGTTGCAGGTGATGAAAAGATTGGCGTTGCGATTGTCCGGCGCGCTTGTGAGGAGCCAACTCGTCAAATTGCCAATAATGCCGGACATGAAGGCGCTGTCGTCATCGAGAACATTCGAGCCCAGGGCGACGCGAACTATGGTTTCAATGCCGCCACCACGCAATATGAAGACTTGGTCAAGGCGGGCGTGATCGATCCGACTAAGGTGACCCGTTCGGCGCTGCAGAATGCCAGCTCGATCGCATCGCTGATGCTGACAACGGAAGCGATGGTTTGTGAACCGCGCGAAGATAAATACGCTACTTCGCCTGGCGCTCAATATGGCTCGGAGTTCGGTGAATAGAACTCTGCCCTTGATTTTGTGTTGCACCCCGTGCAATTTCGCCGGCGGCTTCAAACACAGCCGCTTCTCTGCGTTCCCGATCGATTACAGATCGGGAATCTGAGAAGTTTACTCAGCGTGAAATCTGAGAACGAGTGCCGCCTTATTCAGGCGCACTCTTAGAGAGAACACCAATGAAAAGAGCTCGCGTGATCAATAAACTGCCTTTGCTGGTTCTGCTTTTCTCGCCCTTGCTATGCGGAGCCGAGCTTTCCACGTATCGCGGCTTCCAACTTGGAATGAGCCTGAATGCAGCTGTGAAGCATTCGGGAATGGATATATCTGAAGTGACAGTGATCCATGAACGTCCAGCCCGAATCCAGGAGCTAAGCTGGCGCCCGGTGCGGTTTTCTTCCAGCGATACGGATCCGGTCGAACAGGTCTTGTTCCGCTTTTATAACGGTCAGCTGTTTCGCATACTCGTCGACTATGACGCCGACAAAACCAAAGGGCTCACCTCCGAGGACATGATCGAGGCTGTTTCGGCTAAATATGGCACGCCCACGAAACCTGGGGCAGCAATGATACCGACCTCGCAGCTCTCTGAAAGCACGATGGGTGATCCCGTACAGGTGATAGCGCGTTGGGAAGACGCGGAATACTCTTGCAACCTCGTTCAGCTACCTTTCGCATCTTCTTACAAGCTGCTTATCTTTTCTAAAGGCCTGAACGCTTCGGCAGACGCTGCACTGGCTGAAGGCATCCGACTGGATACACAAGAGGCTCCCGGACTCTTAAAGCTGGAGGAACTGAGCGCCAAAACTGACCTCAACAAAAATCGGCTGGTAAACAAAGCGCACTTCCGCCCGTAAAAGCAATCAACCCTGTTTTGCAGAATCGTGAGAAAACAATGATAAACAGAACTTGCGCAGGCATGATGTTCATCGAAGATGGCACTCTTACGCCGGAATCGCTCGTCATCGACACCGAGCGCTATTCAGCAGGCTGGTCATCCATCAAATCTACTGGCGCCGAATTAGGCAAAGAAATCGAAAAAGCAGGATGGACATTCTTCTACATGGCCGGCGAGATTCACACGAGTGGCTTCGGCTTCAACGATCAGTCCCGGACAGATCGCGCTGTGGCGCACGTGATCGATGCCGTGCAGCGGGAGGGTTGCAATTGTGTGGAGATAACTCAAATGACAAAACGATCATTTCTGGGATGGCGTTACACGAGCCTGGTTGCTCACGCGAGACATATTCAGAAAGGTCGAATTCAGTATCCATCCAAGATGCCGGCAAACCCCCGGTCCTATCCGCGTCAGTGGTTATATGACCAACCACCTTCTCTTGGGAGCGAACCTCTGTTCAGCCAAGCCGTTCAGACTTGGGAAGACGAAGGTGGGTCACGTGCCTGAGAAGCCGCTGGATGAGAGCGTGTGGCATGCGTGTTTTGAGAAAACTTTCTTCCAGCGGAGGCAGCGAACAGGCGCCACTATCAAAGCCGTGAAGTGGGCTTGTATGGGCGTGCTGATGGCGACTGCAGTAGTCTCCTTGTATGTCTTTACTCCCAATGTCCCCGCGTATCAGGCTACGGTGAGATTTGCCGTTGGGTTCGGTGCGATCTTTATCATGTTCGAGAGCGTTCGTGCACGACAATACGCGTTCACTGCTCTGTTCGCAGCGACAGTCCTGCTCTTCAGTCCCGTTTTCCCAAGCTTTGCTCTCTCTGGAAAGTGGCTAATCCTTTTTGCTACTGTTCTTCCATTCATCGCGTCGTTAGTTTGGATCAACGAGCGGACCCAGAGGGCCGCCGTTGCCACATCAGTGCTCGGTTAGGTCCACCAGCCCTTTGGCGGTCCAGCGTAGTTAAACAGGAGCTTTTGGGAAGTGATTTTTCTTGTCTGCCACCGGCTTCACCATTCGTAGTTAAGACAAAGCTCACAGCGCGTTGACAAGCACCTGGTACTTCACTCATAATAGTAATGTCAATGCACGTTTGCGTTGCCTGCAGATCATCTGAACTAAGTCAGGTCCTCTGATACCGGTCACTTAGCGAACAGGTTGCTTCTCACTGCAATGGAGTGTGATGCCGCCTTCCACCAGAAATAGAAAGGCCTCGGGGGCGAACATCGCGGAGGTTTGCTAATGATCGACATGCCTATCTTAAGTTGGATTCTCCTCGGACTGATTGCCGGCCTCCTCGGAAGCAAGATCGTAAGCAGGCGCGGCGAAGGCATGTTTGTGAACGTAGGCCTGGCAATCGTTGGCGCAGTGGCCGGCGGATATTTGTTCAACTTCTTCGGCTCCGATCGACTTACGCGCTTGGATTATTTAAGCGTGCTCGTAGCGACGGCAGGAGCCATTCTGGTTTTGATTGTGTATCACGGCATTCGACGTATGACGGTCCAGCGCAGCTAGCAGGAGCTTGTGCATGACAGCGGAAACATTTAAAATAACGCAAGCTTGCAAAGTCTTTGGTTTTGGCTCTGATGGAACAGCGCGCCTGCCGCCGGGAACAAACATTATTGGCGCGCGGTTTCACCCTGGGCGCGCCTTTGCGTTTTTGGGGCACCCGGCTTCCGCGCTGCTCAACCAGACGGTTCCGCTGGATGCGCTGGGAAACAAAGCGGCGTGCTCGGACTTTGTGTCACTGGTGTGCGAAGCGAGTGGTGTTGTCAGCAGGCTCGCGGCTCTCGGCACAGCGCTGATGAACTGGCTCCCACGGGCGGGCTCAATAGACCTGGCCGTGGCGGCGGGCATCAAGTAGCTGGCCGATCATCCAGAAGCCCGAGTGGAACAGCTTAGCGACTGGATTGGAATAAGCAATCGCCAATTCCGACGACGTTTTTCGACTGCGGTCGGCTACTGTCCCAAGATATTTCAGCAGGTGCTGCGCTTTCAGTACTTGCTGAATGGCGCCACACACGCGGAGGATCGGCCCCTTTTGGCAGACCTGTCGGCCGACGCCGGTTATGCTGATCAGGCGCACATGACCCGTGAAGTACATCGGTTCTCGGACGTGTCCCCGAGGGAGCTTCTTGGTTCCGCGCGATGCACCCTGCGATTATCCGGTTTGATCAAGACTGAGCCGAGTCTTCAACGAAGGTAGATGCTACCATCTGGCGCAAGATGCCAGGCTGGATTCCACGCCACTTCCCAGGCAAACCCGTCAGGATCGGCGAAATAACCCGAATAGCCGCCCCACGAAGCTTCGCGAGCCGGTTTCAGAACCGCAGCGCCGGCGTTTGCTGCTCGCTGTAGCAGCGGGTCCACCTCGCTCTTCGCGCGGATATTGTAAGCCAGGGCCATAGCCGCCCGCCCAAATGTTCTGGGATCGGCTTGGAAGTCCTCGGCGAGCTTTTCACGCAGGAAGAGCGCGAAGAGCATACCGCCAGTTTGAAAAAAGACAATCTCCTTGTTTTCAAAGACTGGTTTCCAACCGAGTCCGTCGACGTAGAATCGCCGGGCCGCTCCAAGGTCCTTTACTCCCAATGTCACGATGCTGACACGTTGTTCCATCAAATGATGCCCTCCTGCTGCGGAAGTAACCGATGCTACGAGTGCCACGCCATCCACTAGGAGCGCTCTGCGAGTCATCCGGTTCGATAATAGTTCGAACGGGGAGCTCAGTTCTTGAATATTGGACATACTCGTGCCCAACGCAAGTTCCGACTGGTCGGCAAGGGGTTACCGATCCTTGAAGCCAATTTCCGGATAACGCGCAAACCGTCAATTGGATGCCTCCAAGTTTTAGCCCGGCCCGTTTCGCTCAACTTCCCGTCATCCAGATGCCTTTCGTTCTTGTAAACTCAACGCGTGAAAGACTTCGCGAATAAAGTTGCCGTGATTACGGGTGCCGCTAGCGGCATCGGAAAAGCAATGGCTCAGCGATTTGCGGCTGAAGGCATGCGGCTAGTTCTTGCGGATATCGAGCCGGTGCCGCTCTCGCAGCTTGGCCGAGAGCTGCGCTCGGCGGGCTCAGTTGCAATTTGGGAGCGGACCGATGTGTCAAAGCCGGACGATGTTGAGCGGCTAGCAACCAAAGTCTACGATGAGTTTGGCGCAGCGCACCTACTATGTAATAACGCGGGCGTCTTCCCGCCTGGCGCGCCGGTCTGGAAAGAGCCGCTCAATACCTGGCATTGGATGTTAAATGTCAATGTTTTCGGGGTCCTCCATGGAGTGCAGGCCTTTGTGCCGCGGATGCTTAAAGCGGGACACGACGCTCACATCGTCAACACGGCATCCTTTGCCGGCCTGACGACTCGACCGCTTATGGCCGCTTACAATGTTTCAAAGCATGCAGTCGTAGCTCTATCGGAATGCCTTTACGCCGAACTGAACCTTACAACCGACAAGATCCACGTTTCGGTACTGTGTCCTGCCTGGGCAAGAACACGTCTGGCGGAGAGTACGCGCAATAAGCCAGAAGGCCTCGTGATTGACCCCTCCGAATCGCTCGGCTTTGATAGCGCGCTGAAGCGGGTGGTAGAACAGGGAACCCGGCCGGAAGAAATTGTGGACGCAATGATAGAAGCGATCCGGAACAACCAGTTTTGGATACTTACGCACCCGCAGCTGGATGGGGCGATACGTGAACGCTTCGAATCAATTCTGTCACGCGCTAATCCACCCGTACGCGATCTGCGTGCCGAGTCGACTCCGCTCGCTTAAGCGCCCGGCAGGTGCGTATTCCCTCTTGATTGTTTTAGACAAGGTATAGCTCCGACCCAATGCGCGGCGACGATTCGCCGTTGGTCAAGAGAGTGGTTTTTCAACGTACATCGACAAAACTCAGTGAATTCCAAAGGCCATTCCGCGCAGCCATCTTTCTTCGGCACTGCCAGGATAACGGGCTAACTGGAAACAATCCAGGCGATTTCCGTCAGGGCACGTCGCACGGGGTTTATGAAAAATTTCCATTTACCTTCGAAAAGACTATTTGTTGAAGGTAATTTCCAGCTCTATACTCCTGGCGAGCTTAACGCTTCCGCGAGTTTTCCGACTGCGCGTTAGACGTACAACTGAAGCCGATTGGGATTAGATCTACCCTTTGTGACTACTCGTTGTAATCCGCGCATTCCGGATTCCGATCAACCGCTTGGGTCGACAGCCGTGGCAACGTGATCGCATTGCCGCACTCGGTAAGGCGCCATCTATCAGGAAACCTGCACATGTGAGCGGAGACCAGTCTCACACGCCGGGCGGTATACTGCACTCCGTATTCACGTACGTTGTAGCCGTGTGTGTTGCTTGGGGCACGAGCAAGCGCAAATCATTCCGATACCGGTTCGATATCTCCTCGCAGCACAATAACTGACGCTTTCGGCAAACTGTACCTCGTATCCGCGCCATGAGACTGGACAATCGATTTGGATGGCGGTCCGTCCGGATCTGCGTGCCCGGTTATCCTGCGTGGCCGATCATCCTCACTTAAGATCGCGGCTTGTGATCCAGGGTCCGAGTGCCACTGATACTCCGCAGGACCGAATACGATCCGATGTACACGGCCAACAAAATACCGAGGCTGGCCATTCGTCGCATCCGCAAATGCCACTTTTACATCATGATCGTGATCCCGGTCTTCGTTCACAAGCATTACAGCCCACTTACCGTCAGGACGCTTCACTGTGTACGCCGTGACGAGAACATTTCCTTCCTGGTCCTTTATGTCGCTCGATGTCTTGAAGAGCTTATGAACCGCATCAACCGGCTGCACCCATTCCTTGGAAATCACTTCCGTCGCCAGGTACTGCGGCGGGTAATTCACGACGCGATTATTTTTATCGATGGTCAAAAAGCCGTCATGCGGAGTGGCAATGTAGTGAAAGTAATAAGTCCCGCTGGCACCCGCGGTCATCATGGATCCCACATAATCCGCGAGCCACAGACCGCGTTTTACCGTCTCCGGACCACCGTCTTCGAGATCGTTACCTTCCGTCATATAGAAGGGCACCTTCGGGGGAAGCCCATTATCTTTCCAGGCCTGGATCAAATGATTCACATAACCGGGCTCCCAATAGAGGGAACTCCAGTCCTTGCAGATCTTCCCTTCGCCGCCTCCAGCTCCGCACGGATAATGCTCGAAAGAAAAGAAAGCGAATTCTTTTAATGCATCATGCGCTCTCAGATACGCGACAAAGCGGCCCAAAAAAGAGACCCTTCCATCCGCATCCGCCCACGAATCGACGTCTCCTTCGGTTCCCTCGAAGGATGGACCGCCGAGGCGCGCCTGCGGAACCAGCTTATGAATCGCCGTCGCAAACTGAATATAAAGGGTGGCGTAATCTTCGGGAAGGACGCGCTGCCCATCTGCCTCCTCGCCCATCTCGATCCCTAAGAGCGGATATTTTCGCTTGTAAAGGTAGGCAATCTCATTCGCAGCGTCCTCGGGATTGTTGTACAGAATGGCGATCGGAATCATAGCCGGCACCCCGCGAGTCACTCCGCAGTTGAAAAAGAAATCGAATCCAATTTGGTCGCCTCGGCCGTAACCGAGGTCGGCCGCGGAATGCCACGGATCCACTGAAGAGGGCCACGTCACCGTCTGCTTCCGGCTGGGCACATGTTTCACCACATCGGCAAAATGCCCGTCAGGCGCGATGGTCCCCACGAGGAGTTCGTTGATTGCGTACCCCAGGCAGTTCCGCTGATCTTCCGAGCCGTGCGTGTCGCACGTATTCGACGAATGTGTCATCCAAATGCGCAAATAGCGGACAGGAATCTGCCAGTTCATCAGCTTCAACGTCGGCGTCCCGCCCTTTCCGTCGTCGATTGTGCCCATCGGGAACGCCTGCCACGTCCCCTTATTGATGCCTTCGTAAAACGGTTCCAGTTCCCCCGTCCAGAACTGCACGACGTAGCACGTCGCATAGGGATTGGCCCATGCAATCCTGATCGCATTCACATTGACTTTCGAGCCCAGGTCGATCATCACCCACTGTGGATGTTTGGAATCGTCCTCACCCGTAAACGGCCGCGCTAGATATGGATTACTTTTCCAATACGACTGAAGATTGCCGTCAGTCAGACGCGACCAGCCATTTCCATCGCCCAGCGTGGCTCCCCGATGCGGCAAAGGATAGGCCCAGGAATGCATAATCTTCTGATCCGTAGGCTCGGGGCTGCCCACGAAATAGCCTTCCTGTTTAGCCGGATTGCTCCACGTGCCGCGAGCGTTCCAATGCCAAGCCTCAATCATCAGCTCGGTATTTTGCCGGTACGTCACGGTCTGCCACCCCGCGCCGAGCATTTCGTTCAATACCGGGTTGGTCAGCAGTCGTTCCGTATTCTTTTCGTTGTCCTCTTTGGTCGGGCCGCCGCGCAACCGGTCGATCGCACCGCCGAGAGACGTCACCGGGCTAAACGAATTTACGGCGTGGCTCGGTGCAGCCTCGATCACGATGCTCTGGGCGCTCAAAATTCCGCCCGGCAGAAAGAGAAGGAAGATCCCAAAACTCTTTCCGATAAACCGCCGAGGATTGCATATGTGATTCAACTCAGTCTCCTTAGTCAGCCATTGGCAAGGAAATAAAAGGCCGCACACGCCGGGACTGCAGCGGACAGCGACTTCCGGCGGTGAGCCGGATAACAGACACAATTTAGAAGTATAGTTTCAACGCCAACTGGCACCGCCTCGGCTGGACGGATATATCGTTGATCACACCGAAATTAGGATCGCCAACAATTGTATCGGGCGTTCCGAACACCGGATGGTTGCACGCATTTTCCGCTTCTAAACGCAGTTCCAGCTTCAGATCCTCATGACGAGCGGAAAGAGCAAACTCCTTCGTAATGTGAGCCGACTCGCGCCCTCCAACCGACTCCCACATCAAGCTGCAACCGGTGAGCCGGGGAGTTTCGCGCATGCGGAAGCAATTTCCCTCCGCTCTTTACGTTTCGATGGGCGCCGTTGGATTCCTGCTTCTGGTGTATGCGCCAGCGTATCGGGCATGCTGCTTGCCAGAGCCTAACAGAGAAGCGGGAAATGGCGGTCCGTATTGCGGTTAGAGCTCGGACGGGGCAATTGCTGCGCCATATTGTTATCGAAACCCTGCTCTGAACCATTTCCAGTGCCGGCGTTGCTCTGTTGTTCTTTTACCTTATACGGTCATGCCTCTGGGTTGGGATCGAGCCGGTTCTTGAGGGGCAGCAGGACACGCAGCGTAAACAGATTGAGCAGGATCAAAATGATAGCGACGTCATAGCTTTCCATTGCGACGGCGACGCCGATGATACCGGCGTTCCAGACCCTGGCGGCGTAGCGGTGCCTCGGACGTTGATGCCCTCTTTGAGGATGGCGCCCGCTCCGACGAAACCGATGCCGGTGATGAGCCCTTGCATGAGGCGCGAGGGAGTGGCGGCATCCGGCGAACCAGCGACGATCAAAAGAAAACCGCAGCTTGCCATGCCCACGATAGGAAAGATGCGAATTTCGGCGGTGTGTTCTTCGCGCTCGCGGTCCCAGCCGATCAGAGTAGCGAGCGGATAAACAATCAAGAGTTGGACGACGCGCGTTTACAACGGCCGTCAAGAAGGCATGCGAAAGCATGCAAGGTCGCCGAGGCCGACGTTGAACTGGGAACTTATAAATCCGGACAAGACGTTCCAAGCGGTAGTGAAACAGAAGAGATCTAATTTTTGAGGCGTGTGCACGAATTGCTGCCGGCGCACGCGCGTCCTCAAAAATCGCCGTCCAAAAGCCTCTTGGGCGAGAAAGGTCGAAGGGGAGCGGCGCCGACCGCGCCCCCGGGACCGAGATCCGGGAGATACAATCGTTTCGACACGAGCTCAGCCCGTAAACGGGGAGGTTTCTATGACCACTGTCGTCGTCAATGGCGTATCGCGAGAGCTTCACGCCCCCGCCGATACGCCTCTGCTCTATGTTTTGCGATACGATCTCGAGCTTACCGGCCCGCAGTTCGGGTGCGGCATGGCCCAATGCGGAGCCTGTTCCGTACTCCTGAACGGCAAAGAAGTCAGGTCCTGTATCACCCCGCTGGCGGCCGCCGCCGGTAAAGAAGTCACCACGCTCGAAGGTCTCCCGGCCCGCTGGGCGCAGCAGAAGAAACTGCCCGCCGAAGAAGCTGCCAAAACACTTCACCCTGTCCAGCAGGCGTGGATCGAAGAGCAAACCCCGCTCTGCGGCTTCTGCCAGAACGGCATGATGATCAAAGCCACGGAGCTGCTGGAGCACACCCCGTCCCCGACCGTCGCACAAATCAAAGACGCGTTCACTTCCGGTGTATCTGCGCATCTCTGCCGCTGCGGCACTTACACGGCGATTATTGAGGCGGTTCAGCGCGCTGCCGAAACCATGGCGAAGAGGAGGAACACATGACCAGCAAAAACGTATTCGGCGCGTCGCTCTCCCGCCGCGGGTTTGTCAAAACCGGTGGCTCGCTCCTGGTCGGCTTCAGCTTGCTAAAAGCAGACACGTCGCAGAAAACCATCGCACGACCGGGCGATGAGATCAACCCTGCGCTCCCGAACTCCTGGATCGAGATTCACGCCGACAACACCATCCTGATCCGCACCGGCAAATCCGATTTCGGCCAGAGCACCATCTTCACCGCCTATCGCCAAATCGTCGCTGAAGAACTCGGCGTTCCGTTCGAAGCCATCACCAAGGTCATCTCGGGCGATACCGATCGCACTCCCGATGGCGGCGGCACCTATGGTCTTCTCGCCGAGGGCATGCCGAACATCCGCAAGGCTGCGGCCTATGTTCATCAGGCGTTGCTCGAGCTCGCTTCGCAGCAACTCGGCGTTCCCAAGGACCAGCTTTCGGTCAAGGACGGCATCGTCTCTGGCGGTGGAAAAAGCGTCTCCTACGGCGACCTCGTCAAGAATCAGCAGCTCAGTCTCACTATCCCGGTGAAGGGCGACCTGCAAACCGGCGACGGCTTAACGGTCGAGGGGAACCCGCCGCTCAAGCCGGTCAGCCAATACGCGGTTGTGGGCAAATCGTTCTCGAACCCCGCAGTCGTGCCGAAGGTCACGGCGAAAGAAACGTGGGTCACCGACGTCCGGCTTCCCGGCATGTTGCACGGCCGTGTCGTCCATCCGAAAACCCTCGGCTCGAAACTTATTTCCGCCGGTCCGCTCGACAAAGCTCGTTTCCCGAATGCGCAGGTCATCACTAAAGCGAACCTCGTTGGCGTGGTCGCGCCTACCGAATGGGAAGCGATCCAGGCCGCGCAGCACGTAGACGCCGGCACAAAATGGAGCGACTGGGAGGGGCTTCCTGGCAGTGACCGCCTGTACCCGTTTCTGAAGGAAGATGCCGACTGGAAGAGCGTTCCCCCCGCCAAAAGCGATAAGTCGAAGGGCAACATCGGCGCCGCTCTCGCCGGCTCACCCAAAAAGCTGACCGCCACGTACGAACGTCCGTTTCTGAAGCACGCGCCCATTGGACCCACAATGGCCACCGCGGATGTGCGGCCCGACGGGACTGTCTACGTCTACAGCCACACGCAGTATGCGCAAGCGCTGCGCAGAGACATCGCGCGCATGCTCGGCACCCCTGTCGACAAGGTCGTCGTGCGTACCTTCGCCGGAGCCGGTCACTATGGCCGCTCTAATGGTGGCAACGCAGGCGCCGAAGACGAAGCCGTCATTCTGTCGCAAGCGGTGGGCAAACCCGTGCGGGTGCAGTGGATGCGTCCCGACGATTTTCAATGGTCCACTCAGTCCTCCGCCGCTCTTGCGGACGTAAAGATCGGTCTCGACGCCAAGGGCAACTTAGCCGCATTCGAAATCGACCACTACATGCCCGCCATGCAGGATGACCGCCTGGTCGGAGCCATTCTCGCCGGCCTACCCACGATTCCCGCACCCGACCAGCCAGACGACAAGGGCGTTCTCTCCGGGATTGCGAATGATATTGAAGATCCCTGGATATACGACGGTACACCCACGGTGCTCGAACGCGCTTACGGGACGTTTCAGATCGGACAAAAGTCTTCGCCGATCAATGTCGGCCTGCGCGACCACAGCTTGCGCACTCCGGGCCAGTACCAACAAAACTTCCCGCGCGAACTCGCCATCACCGAAGCTGCTTTCCTTGCCGGCATCGATCCGATCCAGTTTCGGATTCAACACACTCACGACCAGCGCGCTGTCGGCGTACTCGAATCCGTTCGCGACTCTTCCGGTTGGCAGACAGGTTCCATGCGGCTCGGCGCGAACGGCGATATCGCGCGCGGGCAGGGTGTTGCGATCATGCTGCGCGCCGGAACCTACTGGGCCTGCGTTGCGCAGATCGCGGTGAATCGCAAAACCGGCGCTATCAACGTCGAAAAAATCACCGTTTCGGTGGACCCCGGCATTGTCGTCAACCCGCTCCAGTTGAAGCGTCAGATCGAAGGGGGCTCCGTCATGGGCGTCAGCATGACGCTTTTCGAAGAAGTCCGCTTCGACCAAAGCGGCGTCGTCGTTAGCGACTGGCACAGCTACCCGATCGCCACGATGGCCGACCTTCCCGAAATCAAAGTGGTCCTGATCAACCGGCCCGAGGTCGGCAGCTACGGCCAAGGTTCGGAGGCCGCGAATTCGTTAGCCGCCCCGGCCATCGCCGGAGCTTTCTTACACGCGACTGGCAAAGCCGCGCGTCGGCTTCCGCTTAAGCCCAACTACGTACAAAGCCTGCTCAGGGCCTAACCGCCCTCACACGCACCCGCAATTTTCTGAGACGCTAACCGGACTCTCAATTCCGAGGTTTCCATGCGGGTGCGTTCTCTTATTGCGCTTTCTTTCTTCGCCCTATTCGGAAATTATTTGCGAGTGACCAAAGGCTATTCCGAATGGCTGTGGTCCGTTCTGCGGCGTACGCGGCCCGACCTGCCTCGGCCATACCGAATGTGGGGCTATCCTGTGACACCGCTAATCTTCCTGGCGATTACGGTTTAGTTTCTGTTGAACATGCTGGTGACGCGGCCGGGAGCCTCGCTCGCGGGCTTGGGCTTGATGCTCACGGGCGTGCCGGCTTATTTCCTGTGGCGGCGCTATGGACAACCAGCGGCGACGGGGAAGAGCGCCGCCGGGCGCGTTAGCTTACCGTCATAGATATGGATCATTTGCTCGAGTGGCGGAAAGAATTTCCGATTCTCGACAGAGCCACTTACCTGATCAGCCATTCGCTCGGTGCAATGCCGCGCCCCACGGCGGATGCGCTGCAAGAATTCGCCGAAACGTGGGCATCGCGAGGCATTCGCGCCTGGGAGGAAGGCTGGTGGGAAATGCCTGTGACGGTTGGCGATCTCATTGGCTCGATCATTGGCGCGCGACCCGGCGAAGTGGTCATGCATCAGAACGTTTCGATTTGCCAGTCGCTGGTGACTTGCTGTTTTGATTGGAACGGGCGCCGCAACAAACTGATTACGGACGGCTTGAATTTTCCATCGAACGACTATATCTATTACCAACTTGAGCGGCAGGAAGCGCGCGTGTACCCGGTTGTTTCGCCGGACCGGATGACGGTGCCTCGCGAGCGCATGCTGGATGCGATCGATGAAGAGACGCAACTGGTGTCTGTATCGCATGTGGCGTTTGGCAGCTCCTTCGTGCAGGATCTTGGCGCGATTACTCGGCGAGCGCACGAGATGGGAGCGCTGGTGTTTGCGGATCTATATCAATCGGCCGGAACGCTCCCGGTGGATATTCGCGCGCTCGGGGTGGATTTTGCAACGGGCGGCTCGGTGAAGTGGCTGTGTGGTGGTCGCGGCGCAGGGTATTTATATGTGCGGCCGGATCTGCGGACGCAGTTGCGGCCTGCCGCTACGGGATGGATGGCGCACCGGCAACCGTTTGAGTTCGAGCCCGGTCCGATCGATATGCAGAGGATGCATTCCGATTTTTGAATGGAACACCGGGTATTCCTTCGCTGTACTCCGCGCGTTCGGGCTATGAGATCGTGAACCAGATTGGTGTGGAGGCGATTCGCGCAAAATCTTTGTGGCAGACGCAGCGGCTTATGGATCTTGCGGATGAAGCAGGTTTTCCGGTCCGCTCGTCTCGCGATCCGCAAGCGCGCGGCGGAGTGGTGGTTATCGACGTTCCGAACGGGAAACAGGTGACACGCGAGCTCGCGTGGCGCGAGGTATTGGTGGATTACAGGCCGAACGGCGGGATTCGGATCGCGCCCCATTTATGTACCGCGGATGACGAACTCGATCACGCAATGGCGGAGATTCGGGCGATTGTGAAGCGGTGAGTTTGCCATAATTTCCGAGAAGTCGCCCGTCGTCCGACAACAATCCCGGAAACGATACCGCACGATGGTAAACACATCGTGACTAGATCGGCATAGGGGCGGCGGTCACCCGCCGACCCCTGCCACACCCTCGAAAATTACACGCTGCTCGGGTCCAGGGTAATTGGGAGGAGTTGCACCTGGTATCCGAGTTTCTTCAGTTGTGTCACGAGCCGCTGCCGTCTTCGCTTCAGCGCGAGCGGAGTGGGTGTCGGTCCGTATTCCACATATGAGACGCCTTCGTGAAGGACTTTCCAGATCAGTCGACAAAGGCGGTGAGCGATAGCCCAAACCGCCTTAGCGTACCCCAGACGTGAAGATAACCTTCGGAAGGCGATCTGGAGCTGACAATCTTCCTTCCTGACAGCAGCGTGAGCGAGCTGATTGAGAAGCCGACGCATGGACCGGTTACCTTTGGCCGAGCGGTCGCTGCTTGATACCCCGGCACTCTCCTGGTGTCCAGGACAAACCCCGACCCACGAGGCTAGTTGGGCCGCCGATGGAAACGCTGCTGCCTGCGGACCGATTTCGGCGATGATCTGCTGGGCCGAATCGGTTCCCAATCCCGGCAACTCTGCCAAGCGAACGACTGCATCCTGATGAGCTTTCATTGCTTCCGCGATCATTCTGTTCAGGTTCTCCATGTGGGATTCAATCAAGTCCAAACGTGTCAGGTAAAGTGACAGGAGCTCCCGGTGGATCGGTTGCGGAATCCCGCTTAAGGCATCCTTCAGTTCGGCATCGCTCGCACGTAAACGTTTATCGCCCAACTTTGCCAGCTGCGCCGGATCCGTCTCACCCTCAGCCAATGCGCGAAGCATGCGCCGACCGCTGGCACCCAGTAGGTCGCTGACCACGCTCGATAGCTTGATCTGGCACTCCTCCAGCAGACTCTCCAACTGGCTCTGGAGTCGAATCCGGTCGCGCGTCAGCTGATATTTGGTTCGCGTCAGCGTTCGCCAACAACGTTGTTCTGGTTCCGGCACGTAGCTCAGGATCAGATCTCCGGAAAGCAAGCGGCTCACTGCACGCTGCGCATCTCGGAAATCAGTCTTGCGGCCACGAGGACCACGATTCGATCTCGCTTGCGCAAGATGCAGGCGGCAATGGCCCTCCAAGGCCAACCACACTGGCCTCCAGTACTGCGCGGTTGATTCCATTACGACTTCCTGTATCGCACGTTCCTGCAACCACGCCAACAAATGACGCAGTTCACTTATGGTCGTACCAAACCGCCGACATTCAAACTGCAGCTCGGTATCTCTGGCGTTCGTAACAACAACTGCCAGCATTCTTTTGTGAACATCGATTCCCGCCAGATTATATTGAAGGTCCATGTGTTCTCCTTGGCGTAAACGGAGAACGCACGCAGAACTTACACGCACCCTCACGTGCTATCTCTGTCTACGACAGCGACGCACACTCATTCGTCCAGTCATGCGTTCCAGATCAAACACCACCACGGTCCCAACTCATCCAGTGTGACAACAACCCTACCGTTTAATGCCGGGATCTATCCTACAAATTTTCATTCCTATTGGTGGGCCGAGTCGGCCCATAGGAACACCACCCTGCGTACGGGGCCGTACAGGGCGGTTCGAGAACTTAGGCCATCACTCGTCGAGCAATGACGGAAGGCCAAGCGATTTGAAATAGGCATTGGAAAGCCCCACGGAGAGGGCTTTGGCCCGTGCTAGATACCAGGGACCGAGACCACTGCCGGCGGTATTACTCGCCAGTCGCGGGCGAACCCCCAGATCTAGCAGTGCTGTCCGACGACGACGCTGGGTTTTCCATTGTCGCCACAGAGCAGCTCGCAATCGCAATCGGACCCAACGGGTTAAGCCAATCAGCACTTCCGGCGTTTCGCAGAACCCAAAATAGTTTCGCCAGCCTCGCATGTACGGAGCCAGTTCCTCTACCGTGGTCTCGATACTGACGCCTTTAGCCTGTCGTGTAATGTCCCGGATTCGCCGCTTAAATCGATCCAGAGCCTTCCGCGCTATGACGCGCTTCACTTCTGGACCAGCACTAAAGCTGAACCCGAGAAACTTCCGTTCCTGCGGTCGCGCTACCGCGCTCTTTGCCTCATTCACCTTGAGTTTGAGCGTTTCCGTGATGAACTGCGTAATGCTCTTCATCACTCGCTGACCTGCCCGTTCGCTGCGAACGTAGATATTACAGTCGTCTGCATAGCGAACAAAACGAAGTCCACGGCGCTCCAACTCCCGGTCGAGTGCATCAAGCACGAGATTGCTGAGCAGTGGTGAAAGCGGACCGCCCTGTGGGGTCCCTTCTACACTGGGACTGACCAATCCGTTCTCCATCACTCCCGCATTCAAGAATGCTCGAATGAGTGTCAACAGCCGCTTGTCTTCAACTCGTTTTGCAATCTGTCCCATCAGTTTGTCGTGGTTGACTCGATCGAAAAATTTCTCCAAGTCAAGATCGACGCACCAGCCGTAGCCTTCGGCGATATACTGCTGCGCCTGTGCCACTGCTTCATGAGCGGATCGCCCCGGTCGAAAACCGTAGCTGCTTTCGGAGAAGGTCCGATCCCAGCGCCGTTGCAGAACCTGCATCACCGCTTGCTGGACGAATCGATCCAGCACCGTCGGGATGCCAAGCTTTCGCACCCCCACCGTCCGGCTTGGGGATTTCCACCCGTCTCACCGGCTTCGGCTCGTAAGTTCCATTCAGCAACTGTTCTCGGATTACTGGCCAGTGTTGTTTCAGATAGTCGCTCAGTTGACCGACAGTCATCCTGTCGACTCCGGCACTACCTTTATTGGCCTTTACCTGACGTAATGCTTCCTTCAGGTTTTCTCGCTCACATACTTCCTCCATCAATCGATTCGTACTGGCTGGGCTTTCGGTGTCATGCGCCGTCGAGAGCGATTCGATCTCTTCCCTTCCCGTTTCGCAGGCTTCACCCGCTGGCAACGAAGAGAAGTCCAGTTCGAGCTGGATGTTCTGTCGCTTGTCGCTCTTGAGATTCATGTCTTACTTGCCACGATTCTCGTTCGGGCCTTCGGTCACCGTTCCCGACTTGGCCTATCTGTTGACTCCACCTTTCGGCCTTGGAGTGCCTCACTAGCCTTGCCGACGACGCAACCTAATATGCCCTCTGCTGACTTCTGCCCCGCGATCAGATTGCCTTTCGGCAATCTCAGTCGCTTGCGCGACACGGAGCAGATCTCCTGAGGTAAGTTCAGCCGCCTTCTGTGCACAGTCGCCGAATCTACGTTTCGCATCCTTGATGGATATGGACTTCGCGATAAGTTGCCCGCTCGTCCGACGCTAACGCCTTGTATCCGGTTCTCGTCCATCGACTCGCACATGTGATCCATGCTTCTTTCAGACCCCGCCTCACGGCGGTAGCCCTTGCATCATCTCTAGCCCTTCACCTCCATCAGGTTGGGCAGGGACTTTCACCCTTAAGCTGCTGAACATGCTCAGCACACAACGAAGCCGCTGGCGCGGCGGCCGCCTGCGGCGTATTCGCATTGGAGCAAGATGTCGCGGCGCCACTGAGCTAGCTTCGGTCACAGAGAAAGGAGTCTTTGTGACGAAACTCATTCAGCGGATGCGAGAAGAGCTCGTACGCCGCAACTTTGCTGAATCGACCATGCGTACTTATTTGCAAGTGGTCGAAGATTTCAGGCGCTACTCGCCGACGCGGTTAGACCAACGCGGGCCGGATGATATCCGCCGCTACCAAGTCCACTTGTTGGAAGAAAGAAAGCTCGGCGTAAACACCGTCGTGAGCCACATCGCGGCGCTGCGGTTTTTCTACGTGAAGACACTCAAACGCCCAGCGATGAAGGAGGACCTTCCCTATCCGAATCGGCAGAGACTCCGGCTGCCGACGATCTTGACCCCGGAAGAAGTGTCCCGGCTGATTGACTCAGCGCGCAGTCTATTTCATTACGCCATGCTGTTGACGATGTATTCGGCGGGACTGCGAAGAAGCGAGTTATGCAAGCTGAAGGTGAGCAACATCGATAGCGGCCGCATGGTCATTCGTATTGAGCGCGGCAAAGGCGGTGTGGACCGCGAAGTTCCTCTGAACCCGAAGCTGCTCACGAGCTTGCGCGAGTACTGGCGTTGGATGCGCCCCAAGACCTATCTGTTCCCCGGCACCCGCAACGGGTGGCGGGCGGACAAGCCGATCACGCCCAAGGTGATCTGGGAAGCCGTGCAGGAAGCCGCGCGAAAAGGCCGTTATCCAGAAACACGTCACACCGCATACCCTCCGGCACGCTTCGGCATACTACACCACCTTTCAGAGTCGGTTCATTCTAAAGGCAATTGCGCTTGGCCAGGCGCAATCGGCGGCAGTCTACGGCCGTTATGCACGGCTTTCACTTCCGCCTGCACAGCGGGCAGGGTGAGATTTTTCCGATCGATCACCCATGGCGCGCATTCGACAACCTGCGTTGCGGGAAGAATCTGTTCACGGATAAGGCGTCTAACGACCGTATTGCTCACCTTGAGTTCTTCTGCTGCTTGCTCCCGGGTTACCCAGCCATCCTGCTTCTGGAATGGCTGGACATGGTGATACCCACGCAAGCCGGCAACGCGGGAGGCGTTCCAGTGCTTCTCTTGGCCCGTTTTGTATCCGAGGCGATTCAGAATCGCAGCAATCGCTTTATCCGGACAGACCTTGGCTAGCTCACTTACTAACTCAATCACTGTTCGCTCTGCCTGACGCCGATGTTGACCGGATGGATTGCGCTCCACAGATAACTCCGTGTGAACCCCTCCCGCCCAGTGAAGAATGAGCCGATGCATGCGAGACTCCCGCTCGCTTTGCACAATGATCTCGTGGAGCACGGTTCGTAGGATGCGCTTTTTCAAGGGCACTGGTGCATCCGGATGCTCCCATACTGTGCGCACATCGTCACCGAGCGCCATCAACTCAGTCCGCTGCCCCTCATCGAGCGGCGAAGATCGTTCTCCCATAGCCGCAATCCGCATCTCGAGTGCCGCGACCTGCTCCAGTGCATGATTCCAGCGAGCTTCCAGTTCGCCGGCCACCAACCGATTTTCGGGTTCAACCGCATCGAACTGTCGGCGTGCCCGGTTGGCCTCGTATCGAGCTCGCTCCAAGGCTAGTTCAAGCGCTTGGCGCTTCGCCTCATCCTCGGCCTGAGCACATTCACTCACCTTAACAGCGGCCTCGATTCCGGCAGGCTGAATGGCAGCCAAAACGCTATGGACCACGGCTCGGTCCACACGCAAACTGCCGATGGTCAAGCAAGAGCCAGAACCACGGTTGCCTCGATCCCCTCGGCAGCCGTACCGAGGTACCCGGCCGCCGTTGCCGCTATAGACAACCTGCAGTTTTCGTCCACAACGGCCGCAGCGCAGCAAGCCCGAGAGCAGAGCCGTGCCGGCTTTAGCGGCGCCGCTGCTTTCTCCATCGGCCCATGCCACATTCGCCTCCAGCCGTCTTTGATTTTCCAGATACTCCTTCCAACTGATGTACCCCGGATGATGATCCACAAGCAAGACCTTCCACTCATTTTGCGGCTTTCGATATCGCGATTGGTGTCGCGCTCGTCCGTCTTCGATCACAGTTCGCGGCGCTGTCTTGCCGTATGCAAACGCTCCGCCGTAGCATGGATTTCTGAGCATCTGAAGGATTCTTCCGCTGCTCGGTAAAGCCCAGATGACTTCCTTACCGGCAGTGCCGCCTTTGACGTGTGGCAATGAGATCCGCTCGTCACGAAACCAGATGGTTGCTTGCCGCGCACTTCCGAGTTGATGGAACTTCTGAAAGACGGTGGCAATCGCCTGCTGTACCTGGCGGTCTGGCGTCTTTTCCAGGCGGCCCTCTTCGGTGCGAATAAAACCCACCGGGACTTCCCACAACGTGAAGCCTCGCCTCACCTTCTGTTCAAAAGCCGCACGCGCCCGTTGTCGTAACAGCCCGAGTTCAAACTCCGCCATCGAACCCTTCAGGCCAAGCAACAAACGATCATTCAGTGACCTCGGATCATAGATACCATCGCTGTCGATGAGTAGCGTTTCAGCCAGCGCACAGAGGTCAACCAGATGATGCCAATCACGATTGTTGCGGGCCAGCCGTGAAGCTTCCAACGCGAATACCGCGCCTGCCAGACCCTGGCACACGGAAGCGAGCAGGCGGCCAAACCCTACTCGCTCCTGAGCGCCACTGCCGGACCGGCCAAGGTCTTCATCGATGACAATCACTTTCGAAAACCCAAGCTGCTTCGCTCGCTCAGCCAGTGCATACTGCCGCTCTTTCCCTTCCAGGTGATTGCGAACCTGATACGGAGTCGATTGACGAACGTAGACATAAGCCCCTCGCTGCAGATGCTCGCCTCTAATCTTCTCGCTCATGCTGCCTCCGCTCATCCTTCTTCGCAACACTCGCCAGCAGTTCCTTCCAGAGACTTCGACAGCTCTCCTGCACCGACTCGGGTAGTCTGTTCCAAAGTTCGTCGTCTTCGAAGCGAATCTTTCGCTGCCATGTCACCGGATTCTCCTTGTTGTGCATCCTGACCTCCTGATGCGGATTCTGCACAACTGTGGGCGTCGTTGCCTCCGATTAACTTGCGCACATTGAGAAGCGAGCTCACTGAAATGCGCGGCTTCGCTTCGAGCTTTAATCCTTCGCACGTTTCCGGCTTTAACATCCACTCCGGTATCGCCAACTGCGAGCCATCCGGCAGCTGCACAATCACGACCGCCGAACTGCCCCGGCGCAGGTATCGAACCAGTTGGACTGCTACTCCATGGAGCGGGTGATACCGGTAGCAGACTTTCGCGGAATACAAATCATGAGCAGTACGGGAATGCCTTACGGCATTGCTTCGCCACGCACATGCTCGAAGAGGGTGCAGACCTGCGAACCATCCAGGTTCTGATGGGCCACAAGGACATCGAAGCAACGACTCGCTATCTGCATGTGTCCCCTAAGCGTTTGCAGGCAGCGACCAATCCGCTGGAACGGATTGCTGTCTCCGGCCCAGCACGCTTACAGCGCTCGCGAAAGTTACACAAGCCGGAATGACGCGGCCCACCGTAGAGGTGGCCGACGTACTTCGCACAGAAGGTGATCGCTTCGTTGCAGAGAACCGCTCCTGGCTCAGCTATCAGCAGTTGAAGGTATTGCGTGCCATTCAGCGCTGCCGCACGCCGGCTTTGGGCGGGCATATCGATCAGTGTTCCGGCTGCGATCATTCGGCCATCTCGTTTAACTCCTGCCGGAACCGGCACTGCCCCAAGTGCCAGGCACAAGCACGCCAGCGATGGCTCGCTTGCCGGGAAGAAGAGCTGCTCGGCCTATCTTACTTTCATGTGGTGTTCACATTACCGCACGAGTTGAACCGGCTGTGTCAGCGCAATCCCGCATCACTTTACAACTTGCTGTTCCGCTCCGTTTCAGAAACGCTGCTGGAAGTAGCAGCCGATCCCAAGCACCTTGGCGCAGAGATTGGGTTTCTCGCCATCCTGCACAGTTGGGGCCAGAACCTGCTTCTCCATCCACACATCCACTGCCTCGTTCCTGTCGGTGACCTTTCCCACGATCGTAGCCATTGGGTAACACCGCGGTATCGCTTCTTTCTTCCGCTCGGTGTTCTCAAGAAAGTCTTTCCTGGCAAGTTTCTCGGTGGATTGAAACGGGCATACCGCAGAAACAAGCTCAGGCAAGGCGGCGCCACCGGTCCGTTGAAAGATCCCAACGCATTCCGGGCTCTTGTTCAATCTCTGCGTCGGAAACGCTGGGTCGTCTATGTCAAGCAAGCGATGGATGGTCCAGCACCGGTGCTTCGCTATCTGGGCCGCTATACCCATCGCGTCGCGATCAGCAATCACCGGCTCGTTTCATTCGATGGGGAACAAGTCACTTTCCGTTGGAAGGACTATGCACGCGGAAACAAACAGCGCCTCATGACACTCTCGTCATCCGAGTTCTTGCGGCGCTACGTGCAGCATGTTCTTCCACACGGCTTCGTGCGCATTCGTCAGTTTGGATTCCTGGCCAATCGGCACCGTTCAGAGAGCATTGCTCTGATTCGTCAACTGCTTGCTTCCAACGCACCATCGCAGGAAAGGCCTTCCGCTTCTTGCGAGGCGAAGTGGCAATGTCCCCGTTGCGGCAACTCGATGCAGATTAACCGCAGGCTTACCGCCCGCGAGGTTTACTCGTTATGCGAGCGACTCGACACTTCCTAAATCTACGGATCACAATCGGCTCGACACCGTGCTTGCTCGCGCGGTCGCAGTCGTGTGTCTCGGACCATAACTTCCTCGTTTGCACCGCTCAAACAGCTGTTCATATCCTCTTAAAATCCATAACTTTTGCCCTGTTCGGACTCTCGCAACCTGCAATCCGGCGTACACCGAACCCTATGCCAAATCCCGGAGCAGTACCAAAAGGCGTTTGAACCTCCATACTCGTCACGCCCCGCCAGCAGCTTCCTTCTAGTCTCGTTTTCGAAAGTGACTCGGCCTCAAGTTGTCCCGTGCTCGCGCTCTTCTCGCCGAGTCACTCCCGAACAACGCTAACGACTACACGCGATTGATGGCGCTGTTTATGCCCTGACGTGCCGATTTCTCTTAAAGATAGGTTCGCGATCTCTTAGACAAGCCTCATTCACTTAGAGTGCGCTTTCGCTGTTTGCCAGATCGGATAGGGGAGCCCCGCGAGCCGGTTTATCACCAACGCCTGTGCCGTGAGCAGGATCACAGCTACTTCAATCGTCACAAGGTATTCGGGTTTGGAGATGATCCCGAGCGAAACAATCAGAGTGGTCGCACCGGCAGGCGGATGACTGATGCGCAGAAGCACCATGATGGCCCCTGTGAGCGAGAGCGAAAGCGCGGCGGATAAAACCCGCGGCCAGTAGATCTCGACCGGTAGGCCCGGTGGAAGATGGGTCATGCCGGTGACAGAAAATGCAGCAAAGCCACAGCAGAGTGCTATGGCGTGACCCAGAACGGCGTTGCGCGGACTCGCTGTTTCCGCAAGCGGAGTGAAAAAAAACAGGTATGCCGTTGGACCGAGCGACGGAAAAACAAATGGATTGTGCGTCAGGAATGCCAAAACAGCCAGCACACCAATGGTGGCGAAACTGTTTACGAACACGTAACTCGCCCAGACGGCGGTGGGCGGCAAGTGGGCTAACAGCCAGCTCAACTTTAGCCGCTCGACGAGCCGGAAAACATGCTCCGCTCTGTGGACCGCACCGCTTGGAGACCTTTGGGAGTTGCCGCCGCTCATTTAAATGTTCGGCAGCAGATCAAAGTACTCGTCGTCTTCGTTCTTGCCGCCCTCGCCCTCTCCTAGCAGTTTCTCGGACTCGACAAACTCAATCCGCTCAATCCACTTGACCATTTTGTAGCCGAGCTGGTTTTCGACGCGTAGACGGAGTGGCCCACCATAGACGGCGGGTAACGGCTCATGGTTCATCTCAAACGCCAACAGGCACCCGGGTTTCATCGCATCGTAAATTTGTTGCGTATCGTAGTAAAGACCGCCGTACAACGAGCCTCCGAAAGAGTAGAAAGCGATCACTTTGGCGTACGGCTCGGGCTGTACGAGTTCGATCAGTTTGCGCATGGAGATTCCGCGCCATTGCGCAATGCCCGACCAGCCTTGGATGCAATGGTGCATGGTGATCGACTCTTCGGCTCCCAGAGTGCGCATCTCGTCGATCGAAAGCTCGACTGGGTTGTCGACCATCCCCGATATTTTCAGCTTGTAGCTCTTGAACCCATCGGTCGCGAGTTGCGTCCAGTCTTCCCGCACAGGCATTTTGCCATTGGGCCAGAAGTAGGGCGAGATCTGCTCTTTCGTGTAATGCTCGCGCGGAATCAGACGATCGAGCGTGATGAGTTTCACCGGCCCTGTGATCGCCTTCTGCGCATGCTGCAAGCCGCGCGGGAAATACCAGGAAATATAATGGGCCGCTACCCAGCAAAGGAGCACAACTCCAATGCCGATAAAGCCGAGAATCATCCCCGTGGGGCGCATGTCGTCGGTGCCGAGCACAATGTGGTTCATATTGCGGGCAAAGCCAGTCAGCGCGACAAGGGTTACGTGCACCACCACAAATGCCAGGAAACCGATGAGCATTAGGAAGTGGATAGACCGGGCTGCCTGGCGTCCGCCGAAGAGTTTGGCATACCGAGGAAAGCGATTTACCAGCGCGGGAGACATCGCCATCCCGGTAGCAATGGAGAGCGGGGCCATAACGAAGATGGTTGCGAAATAGGCCAATTGCTGGAGCGCGTTGTAACCGTAAAACCCGTTCGGTTCGGGCGGCAAGTGGAAGTTTGCGTAGTGGACGAACGTGTTCCAGGCTTCGACGAAGACGGCGGGAGAGGTCGGCACCAGCCGCTGCCACTGATTGCTGGTCAGCAACCCGCAGACGAAAAAAACACCAGTGAGCACGAAGCCATAGACGTTGATGAAATGCCAGGAGCGCGCGATGCCCACCGTGTGACGGTAGCCCGGCAGCGCAACGGCGGGCGAGATGTAGCGCGCGTCGTCCTTGGCTGTCCAGAGGCGGTCTTTGGGCACCGTCAATGGCGTGAAGCGGATCCATTCCGTGCCGGGAGTGCAGTCGTCATTCAGATATAGGCGCGGGTGGTCCATCAGAATCGACAGGCCACTGCGGATCAGCATGAACAAAAAGATGAGATTGAAGAAGTGACTCCAGCGGATCCATACGGGAAACCATGCGGACCGCTGGGTGCGCCCTCGAGAGATGCAGGGGAGGGCGCGATGTACGGCAGGCCGAAGAAGGCATGCTGCACCCAGGCCAGCACAATCGGACCAGAGCGAGCACAATCACGAGAATGAGTATTGAGGCACGAACAGAAATTCGGAACCGCCGGTCTGGCGGATAATGGACCGCGCGATGAGCATCATCGAAGGGAATCATACGATCTGCTCGGATATAGTTACGAGCAGCAGCGTTTCTTCCTGAGCGGCCACACTGTGAGGCATGCCAGGTGCCAAGCTGAGCAGCAAACCCGGCTTCAGATCAGCACGCTCATCGCTGGTGGAGAAGGTCGCTTCGCCTTTCAAGCAATGAACAGTTATCGCACCCCGGGTTTGATGTTCTGGCATCTGTTCGCCGGCATTCAAGTGCAACAGCAGCGTGCGCAGGCCGTTTTCACGGAACAGCGTTGTTGTCCGTCCCAGCGCCGTGGTAGAACTCAGAAACGAGTGCAGATCTGCGTGGGTCACAGCGCTCCTCGTGTTACTTCGGTCGTCTCCTGGACTGCCGATTCATGGTATGTCGTGATGGAGTACAGCAAGTTTTCGCCGATCATTTGAGCCTTTCGATTGAGAAGAGAGGCTAATTCGTCAGAACACACGGCGGCAATGTTGGCTTTGCTGGTTAATTTATCATCAGTGGATTCATCCTAGAAGCCGCTTATAGAGTTTCATAGGCGCTTTCTGAGCGCGCCGGCTCAATTACGCGTTTGGGCTGCCGGGAGACTTCCCATTCGGAGTCGCCGGCGCGGCGAATCGTCCCGCGAGAACACAAGGAATCCGGTACGGTTTCAACGCGCTTAGGCGTCCGTGAGGTGACATGCCGGATAGCTCCCGTTTAATGGTGGTCTCAAATCGTCTTCCCGTGGCGTTGGTCCGCGAAGACACTGAATGGAAGACAAAGCGCACTGCGGGCGGCCTCGCGACCGCCATGGACCCGATCTTGAAGCGCGCCGGAGATCTCTGGATTGGTTGGTCTGGCACGGAGGAGGAGCTGCCTCCCGAAGCGGTTGAGCTCCTCCGTCAGGAGCAATCGTGCATCGCCGTCGAATTACCGGCAGACCTGTTAAGAAAATTCTATGAGGGCTACGCCAACCAGGCACTCTAGCCTTTGTTTCACAGCTTTACTTCCAAACTGCAGTTCGATTCCGAAAACTGGGAAGCGTACATCGAAGCGAATCGCAGGTTCTGTTCCGCAGTCGTGCATGAGTTTCAGCCGGGCGATCGGATATGGGTTCATGATTACCACCTGATGCTCCTGCCGAGCATGCTCCGTGAGAGCCTCCCGGACGCAGCGATCGGATTCTTCCTGGCACATACCATTCCCCGGCTCTGATATCTTCAGCATCTTGCCTCGCGGGAGGAATTGCTCACCGGCCTGCTCGGTGCGGATCTCATTTCTTTCCACACGCACTTGCATCTTCAACATTTCCGGATGTCTTTGCGCCGTCAGCTCGGCGTGCAGAGCACAGTCGACCGCCTGGAAGTGCCGGGCCGTCAGGTGCGGTTGCAAGCACTGCCGATCGGCATCGCTCCGGAGGATTTTCTTGGATACTGCGATAAACCTGAAACGCAAGAGCACCTTAACAAATTACGCACACAATATAGCGGGCGAAAGATGATCGTGGCCGTTGACCGGCTCGACTATACGAAGGGACTCCCCCACCGTCTACGAACCTTCCGCCACATGTTGAACAGCAACCCGGAGCTCATGGGAAAGATCGTGCTGCTCCAGATCGCGGTGCCTTCCCGGGAGAATCTTGAGAGCTATCAACAATTGCGTATTGAAGTACATGAGCTGATCTCCATATCAATGGCAAGTACGGCTCGCCGGATTGGGTGCCGGTCGTCTATATTCATCGAGGCATCTCTAAACCGGAACTAGTGGCCGTGTATCAATTCGCCGATGTGGCCTGGGTTGCGCCACTGCGGGACGGAATGAACTTGGTCGCGAAGGAATACGTGGCATGTCGCGGGGATTGCAGTGGGGTGCTGGTCTTGAGTTCCTTCGCCGGGGCGGCGGCTGAGATGGGTGAGGCGCTGCTGATCAATCCATTCGACCAGGAGCGAACCGCGTTCACAGTAACAGGTGCGCTCGCGATGAGTGCCGAAGAGCAGCAGGACCGCATGCTTGCGCTGCATGAGCGCGTGCTTCGCAACGACGTGTTCGTCTGGGGTGACCGATTTCTGGCCCTCCTTGATGAGGCGACGAAGGTACGTCGCGAGCGCGCTCCAGAGAGCCCGCCATTGTTGCCAATTGACCGGTTGATCGATGCATATCGCAAAGCTAGCAAGCGTCTGCTACTGCTCGACTACGACGGTACCCTGGTCCCGTTCGCTGCCCGGCCGCAAGGCGCGGTTCCCGATGATGAACTCCTGACGCTACTTGGGCAGCTCACGAGCGACTCGGCTAACTGCGTCGTGGTGATCTCCGGCCGCAGTGCGGCCGACCTGCAACGTTGGCTAGGTCAAGTGCCGCGTTTTGGGCTCGCGCCTGAACATGGTGCGCGTTGGCGCCTACCTGGGAGCGATGCCTGGGAGGGCCGGTCGGCTGACACCGAATGGAAGCACACAGTGCGGCCCATCCTGCAACACTTCGTTGACCGGACCCCGGGCAGCTTCATCGAAGAGAAAGAATTCGCGCTGGTGTGGCACTTCCGTACAATCGAAGCAGAGTTCGGGGATTGGCTCGCGACAGAACTCGTCGCCATGCTCGAGGGTATGCTGGCCGAAACGGAACTGCGTGCATACCGCGGTAACAAGATCGTCCAGGTAAAACCGATGTGGGCCAACAAAGGAGCACTCGCGACCGAGTTGGTGCCGGGATACGCCGACCCTGCATTCATTCTGGGCCTCGGTGACGACCTGACCGACGAAGATATGTTCGCGCACCTTCCTGAAAACGCCTGGAGTGTTTACGTGGGAAGCGGACTGAGTAGGGCGAGGTACAGTGTAGCTGATACGGGTCACGTCCGCCAATTGCTTCACGAATTCGTACAAAACAATCGCGAGGTTCGGCCCAAGAACCCAGCCGCAGAGGGGACTTCGTCCCGTTCCGCAAAGTAGCCGATCAGCCGTGGCCCGGCGACATCCAAATATGATTCCTGGGAAATACCTCGACCGCCTTGAACCGCATCCGGGATGAGGCATCGCTCTTCCCAAACCGAGTAATCGAAGAGTACCCGACCAACAAGACACAATCCCGCAACGGGCGAATCACTTCTACGATTAGCGGGTTATACGTCCTTGTGGGCGCTCATGACTCGACGTAGACGGTTTAATCGCCGCGTCTGTGTGGCCAGCGCCAATGCAATCCTACGATAGCCGTCGCTAATGTGACGTTGGCGATCTGGTTTCCTCGGGAGGAGGCGGTCAGGCGATTACTCGCCACAAGCCGACTTGAACGAAGCCGAAGCGGCAGACGCTACGCGTGGGCGTTCCAGCGGGAGTGTCTAAGCTGAGATAGTTTTGGGTCACAAAGGAGGTCCCTTGTGACCCAGCTAAGAAAGGTGATGCTCGAGGAACTCGAGCGTCGAAATTACTCTCAGAGTACTGTACGCGCCTATATCCGAACAATCAGAGATCTGGCGCGCTATTTCAACCGTCCACCGAATCAGCTTGGGCCAGATCAACTTCGGGAATATCAAGCGTATTTGTTTCGTGAACGAAAACTGGCACCCAACACAGTGAACCAGCGAACGGCAGCGCTCCGATTCTTCTTCGTGGCGCTGCTCAGGAAACCATGGACCATTACGGAAACACCGTATCCGCGAAAAACGTTCCGGCTTCCCAAAATTCTCAGCGTCGAGCAAGTATCAAAACTGATCGATGCCGCGCCCACGCTGTTCTATCGAGTCCTATTGATGGCACTCTATGCGACTGGTTTGCGACGTGCCGAGCTAGCTCGATTGAAAGTGACGAACATAGATAGTGAACGAATGGTGATTCATGTCAAAGGAGGAAAGGGCCGCAAGGACCGCGATGTCATGCTCAGTCCGAAACTCCTGGATGAGCTTCGGACTTACGTGCGCCGACTGCGGAGGAAACCGGAAGTCTGGTTGTTTCCCGGCAACCGATGGCACACCGGTAACAAACCCATTACCAGTAAGGTGATCTGGTCGGCTTGCCGCCGGGCTGCGACACGCGCCGGTCTCGGAGATGAGATCCATCCGCACACTCTGCGGCATTGCTTCGCCACTCATTTGCTTGAGTCACGTGCCGATCTGAGAACCATTCAACTGCTGCTCGGTCATTGTGATCTGGAAGAGACTACGCTCTACCTCCATCTTTCGAACGCTCGCATGAGTGCTACAGCGAGCCCATTGGACCAGCTGAAGTTAGCCGCCTTTTTCGCTCAAGACGACGAGTAGATGAACCGGCCGTCCCTCGAGATGGCCGATATCGTTCGCAGTGCTGGCCGAAACTTCATCGGAAGAAACCGCTCCTGGTTGAACCGACTTCACCTGAAAGTGTTGACTGCCATCGAGCGCTGCCGCACCGCCGCGCTCGGCGGTCATCTCGATGAGTGTGGTCACTGCGGCCATCGTGTCATCTCATTCAACTCCTGCAGAAACAGGCACTGCCCCAAGTGTCAGGGGAATGCTCGCGAACGCTGGCTACAGGCGCGTCAGCGCGAGCTTCTGCCCACACGCTATGTACATGTTGTCTTCACACTGCCCCATGAACTGGCGCCGCTGGCTCTACAGAACAAGCGAGTGGTTTACGACTTACTCTTTCGGCTGAGCGCGGAAACGCTGCTGGAGATCGCACGCGATCCAAAGCGTTGGGAGTGGACATCGGCTTCTTCAGCGTCCTGCATACGTGGAATCAGAGGCTCCAACAGAACCCTCATTCATAATGCCTGGCATTATCATCTTGTTGATTATCAACGAACAACTCTGGTTGATTTTCCGTGCGACCCTCTTGCAAGACGAGCTTGCCCGTTCGGCGAAGATGATCGAGGATGCTGTATATCGGTTCCCGATTGAGGTCTCCGCGAAAAATCTGCCAAGGAGCGCGAGGAGCGACTTGCTCGCGGTTCAGCAAGCCGGCTTCCACCAATCGCTCGATGGAACGATGACTCACGCCACATAATCGAGCTGCTTCATTCAAGCTGATTCGCTCAGGATCACGCAGTGCACGTTTTTGACCCGTAATGGAGTGGTTCTTACGTGCAGTAGCGACCCGGTTCTGATTCCAACGATACCCTTTACCGGTGGAATGGCTAAGTCGATTCAACACGGATGCGATCTGGTCATCGCCATGGCGGATCGCCATCCGGCGAATGATCTCTAAGGCTTCGATTGACGTCGCTGTTTCGGTCGCGGAACGCGGACGATCCATCTCCAATTGCGTGTGTACGCCGCCTTTCCAATGAAGAGTGAAGTGCAGAGTCTTCTTGATATGGTCCGCGCGAACGATGATCTCCTCGATTACAGTACGGAAGATCATCTTCTTGAATGCCGGTAAGCAGCGATCGCTATGCCAGACTGCAACAAAATTCTCTCCCATCGAAAGAATGGTGGCTTCCTCTTCTGCGGAGAGTGAATGGCGTTTTTCTGAAAAAGATGTAAGTTGTTGCCGGACTGTCTCTATCCCTTCAAGCTTTTCGTTCCACCGACGCTCCAACTCGGCGGCCGCCAATCGGTTCCTGGCATCTACGACATCATATTGTTCAAACGCTCGCTTGGCCTCATATTCCAACTGTTCAAGCTTGCTGGCTAGAGTAGCCCGCTGCGCCACTTCACCGGCACTCAGGTCGTCTATAGCCTTTAAGCTCGCTTTCACTCCCAAAGGAGAGATTGCCCTGAGCACCTCTTCGCTGAATCGGCGATCGACCATGGAGCCACCAAAACCGATACAGTATTGCCCACCGTCATCAAAGTCGCCTTTGCACAGATAACGTGCGTTAGTCCCGCGCCCGCCCCAGTAGCGCACATGAAGCTTCCGGCCACAATGACCACAGCGCAACAGACCCACCAGCAATCCCTGTCCAGCGCGGATCGCCGCCATCGATTCATCTGCTTCCCGGTTGATAGCATTGCGGCGTGTCATACGTTGGTTTTCTTCGTAAGTAGCCCAGTCAATATATTCCACATGATGGTCAGCTATGAAAACTCGGCACTCTTCGGGCGGCCGATTGGCCGCCTGACGCTTTCTCAATCGACCGTCGACCAGCAATGTCTCTGTCGGACGTCTTCCCCAAACATAAGCTCCAGCGTAAAACGGATTCCTTAAGATGTCAGCCACCAGGCTCTGGGAGGGAATCTTCCAAACCAGACGTGATCCGCTGATAGGATTTGCAGGCAGTTCTACCTCGTAATCACGAAACCATTGAAACGTTTGACGCACGCTCCATAGTTCACGAAACTTGCTGAATACGAGGCGTATGGCTTCGCAAACCCGCCGGTCAGGATGCAGCACCACTTTGCCAGTTCCGTCTCGCGCGTATCCAACCGGCAGTCTTTTGAACAACTCACCACGGCGCGCTTTCGATTCCTGTCCGGCCTGCAGCCGCTGTCGGAGAACCTTCAACTCAACAACACTTAACGTCCCTTTGATTCCTAAAACAAGTTGATCATCCAGATGATTCAAGTCGTAGATCTGTTGCTCATCTCCGATAAGGGTTCCAAAGATCTGGCATACCTCAACCAGCCGGCACCAGTCCTTGTCCGTGCGAGAAAGGCGCGACACCTCACGGCTGGCAACAATCCCCACCTCGCGCAGCGCTACCGAACTGAGTACACGCTCGAATCCTTCGCGCGATGCCGATGCCATGGCTGCGCTGCAGCCAAGATCGCTATTGATGACCTCAATCTCCTGCCAGCCCAACCTACGGACCCGTTCTGCCATCTCATACTGAAGTCGCTGGCTTTCCAGGTTTTGCCGGACCTGCCTTTCACTGGATTGTCGTAGATAGACGATCGCCTTACGAGCCAAGTGTTCCGGCTTGATCTTGGGACTGTATAGAAGTTGATTCATTCGCTCTCCTGGGTTCTATTTGGAAGACCGTCACCAGAATGCGCGCCATGAGTTGGATCAGCTCCGCTCTTGTCGTCGCTTCGACAAGCACGAGTTCCTCTTCTGTTCGGCTTACCTCTAAAAGTTGTAGCTGCAGCATGATGACCTCTCTTACCGCCGTCAACGGACGGTTGCAGAAGGTTATCGCTGTTGCCCGAGGCATTCCATTGCTCGAGCAGCAAAGTGACGTTTAGCAATGACTCCTTGCTTAATCGCGCTTGCTCGGTGACAATGATGCTGTTTGCACTCGATAGAAGCATCCATACCGGAATCTTCAACCGCTTTCCTGCCGAGTCGAGGACCAGAACTGCTCCATCCCCTCGTTTCGGCCTTCGCAACACTCGCAGATTGTAACCATATAGCGGATGAAACGGATAAAAAACCTGGACGTGCGTAACATCTGCACTCAGGGTATTGTGCGTGACGATGGCTTCATCCACATATCCATTGTGTAGTGCCAGCGGGCGGACTTTCACTCGATCACACACGCTGGATCTCATCACACGCAAAGTTCTTTCTTCCCGTCGATGTGCTGGCTGAGGTGTTTCGAGGCAAGTTCACGGAAGCTTTGAAGGAGATCTTTGCGCAAGGCCAACTTGGCTTCCATGGCTCGATGAAAGCACTGGGACGCCCGAAAGTATTTGCGCAACTGATACAGCAAACGTTTCGTAAGAAGTGGGTCGTCTATTGCAAACGGCCCTTTGGTGGGGCCGAGCATGCTCTCCGCTATCTCGGCTGTTACACGCATCGAGTTGCAATCTCGAATCACCGCCTCACTGTCTCCGAAAATTATCAAGTCACTTTCCGCTGGCGCGACTCCGCTCATAAAAACAAGCAGCGCCTGATGACCTTGCATATAACTGAATTCCAGCGACGGTTTCTACTCCATATATTGCCGCCACGGTTTGTGCGCATTCGACACTTCGGTTTCCTCAGCACACGTAACCGCTCTACGCTTCTGCCCCTATGCTTTCGTCTACTGGAGGAACCACCGGCGACTTCCATCCCAATCACTCCCAGAGTTGATCGTCAGCATCCACGAGTTACTTGGCCGTGTCCTCATTGCAGCGGGCCTATGTCGATTCTGGAGCGGATGAGCGCTCTGCAACTCCGTCTTCGCGCTCCTCCGAATATGAACTTAAAAGCGCCTAACTCAGTATGATCTTCTGTCAGCGATATCTCGAGCTACTTGCGCACTCTCGTGTAAGCAGGCGAAGTGTGCTTTTGAGATCGTCGTCGACTAAACATCTTGCCCCTGTCGTTCATCTCATCATTTCCGTTCATCTGTTCCACGCTCCTCGGGCATTTGCGCTTCTTTGAAAACCCATAACGTGGAGCATCCACCGCGGCTTCCTTCAAGTCCCAGTATCAAAAGCGTATTCGGCAGAATGGCTTTTACCATTCCCTCAGGTGTATCGTGCCGAATCGCTCCTGATACTGACCTAAGACTTATGAGGACTGATCCAAACGTCGAACGCACCGCGAGCGCGATAGCACCTTGCCACGTTCAAGCTATCGAGCGTCAATGCATGCGCATGTCTGAGCTGTGAACGACAGCGACGCAGCACAGGAGGCGAGTTGTTGTTGGCCCAGAGGTCCTTCAACGTTCGTGCGCTGTCAGCGCGCCGCTATTTCATCGACGGGCTGTCATCCGCTTCAGATCTCCCAGCGTGTACTGGATGCCGGCTCGAACCTGCTCCAGCATCGGCGTCATTGCATACACTCGGTCATCATGGCCTGCAAACGTGCATCCAGGTTCTCGATGAGCGGCTTGAGGAGACTTTCGGAGATTGGCTCTTTGGCTGCGTCTTACCATCGAAGAACAAGGATCCGGAGGCACAGAAGAATGAACTTTTCAAACTACCGAACACAAGCTCGCGTGCTGTTAGCTGTTTTTTTGATTGGATTTCTGCTCGGTTTCATGCCGATGTGGCTGAGAGCCCGGCAGCGAACCAGTGAGCGCGATCAGGCGCTTCAGAAATTGCAAACAAGTGAACTAAAAGGTCAATTATCCGCAGCTGCACTGGATGCACGCCGCGGTAAATATGAGGTTGCCAGGGAGGAATTGAGCGGATTCTTTGCCTTCCTGAATACCGCGCTAGCGCGCACAGGCGTCGCTCACGTTACGCCAGAAGAACTAAAGTCACTGCAACCTGTGCTCGCGGAACATGACGAGTTGATTACCCTCCTGGCACGGAACGACCCCGCTTCGGCGGACCGGCTATCGAATCTCGATCTTACCTTTCGCAAAGCACTGGCTCACCCCTAGGCACACCTGCGCGCTCACAGAGCAACCCTGTGCTCAGCGGCAACCCGACCGGCCATCCGTAAATATGAGGTCCTGATCGGAGCGGGGGATCCGAACCAGTTCCGACGAGAAATTGGCTTCCACAAGTTCATTCACGAAAGGTCGAGGAGTTGCGGAAGGCGGACCTAGCGGGGGAAGGCGGGCCTGAACACGACCAGGCCGACCTGCCTCGTGGACTTCGTTGGATAGAGTTACTTCGTGGTAGATGACGAAGTCGAGGTCGTCGAGCTCTCGGTGGTTGAGTTCTTCTTGTGACGCTTCTTGTGCTTGGATTTCATGGTGCTACCGGTCGTGTTGCCGGTGTCCGTGCTGCTGGTGCTACTGGTGTTCTGAGCGATTGCGCCGCGCGAGAGCACGAAGGCCAAGACCATTGCCGAAACAGTTAGTTTCTTCATCTTTCATCTCCTCTTGCATCGTTCTCACGCTACTGCAATACAAGATGCGTTTTATTTGAAACTGTCACCTTGCTAATAATGTTTTAATGTTGCGAAATCGGCGGCATTTCACGGCGCGCCACTGCCCTCGCCACCGCTGCGTCGTTCCCCAGCCTCCCTCACGTCCGGGTGACCGGCTTCCGCCGCAGCCTTCTCAATTTCGGAGTTCACCTCACCGCCAATGAAGATAGCCGCGCCCGTAAGATAGAGCCACAGCAGAAGCGTAGCAACCGCATTCAGTCCTCCGTAGATCATTTGGTAAGAACTGGAGTGTTTCTGGTATACCCGAAGCAGCAGTGTGGAGGCGACCCATAACGTGACCGCGACAACCGCGCCCGGGGTACTCCATTGCCACCGCTGATCCTTTAAGTTCGACCCGAAGCGATAGAGCACAGCCAGTGAGAGGAGCAGCAGGTACACGATAACTGCCCAGTGGATGATGCGCCAGAGAGACTCGAAGTGAGCAGGTGCCCAAGATACTGGCCAATGATGTCCACGGCTCGATGCCCGTAGAGAATGGCCGCGAGCCCGACCAAGCCCAAAACACTTAGAGAAAACGTCAGTCCGAACGCGAGAGACAAAAGCCGCCCACCACGGGCGCTCTTCTTCGAGCTCGTAGGCTTATTCAGGCCGGTGATTATGGCCAGGTTCCATTCAGGGCACCCCAAGTCGCCCCGATGACTGCCAGTATGGCTCCCGTGCCCAGGACGGCTCTCCCGTTTAGCAGCCATATCGTGTTCGTTATGAGTGACGAGGCGTCCGAAGGAAGAACCTGTTTAAAGGAATCGAGGAGCATACGGCGCAACTCAGATCCGGGGTCGGCAAAGTTGCGAGCAAAATAAGCAGCAACAGTAGTACGGGGAATAGGGCGAAGAAAAAGTAAAATGTCAGTCGGGCAGACTCTCCGAAGATCTCATTCTGGCAGCTCTTGCGGCAGGCGCGTTTTGCCAACTCGAGCCAGGAAAGTCCTCGCAGGCTCCACAACTCGACCATAGTTCCAGTTTTGAATGGTAACGCGTCCGTTTTAGCGGATCAGCACCTAAGCGATGGCCATCGCAGAGGGTTCCCGTTTTCGCGGCGCGACGCATAGGACAATAGGCATCAAGCACCCGCGTAACTCTTTGAGAACTGAGTCCAAACAATTCATCTGTTACGCTGTCGAAAGATTTCGTGGCCCCAGATTGTTCCGTTGTTTGCCTAGCCCGTGCCGTCGAAGTTAATGCCGCTTCGCCTACGTCCGCTTTTCGCAACCCATACGCCCGATGATTGCTCAACCGATTGCTTGCGGTACTCGGGGAAGAGCTTGCGCTAAGGACTCGTATTCTTTCATGTAGGAATAAAAATTGCTGGGGCGCGTCGTACAGTTCGGGCGGGTGCCCCAGGGCGGCAGCTCCGCCATGTTCGTGTTGCATGTTGAGAGAAATTGCCACGCTGCTAGCGTCAGTCGGCACATTTTCCTTTGTTTCTGCTTACACGACGGCAGGTGTTTTGCCTGCGGGCACATGCTTGGAGGCGCGCTTATCTGCGCCGACCGGATCCCGCATCTCTCACTCAGGCGATCGTATTGAGGCTACGGTGACTGCACCCGTATTCGGAGATGGGCAAATGCTGATCCCACAGGGAGCAATCGTTTCAGGAGTCGTGGAGACCGTACAGCGGCTGGGGTTAGGACTGAAACACCTTACTGCCACCATCGAGTACCGCTTCGACAGCCTCCAGTTGCCCGACGGAGATGCCATCCCGATTACGGCGCGCGTGATCCATGTAGAAACGGCCAAGGAACGGGTGAACGCTCAGGGAACCATCAGCGGCATTTATCCGACCGCCAATGTTTCTTCAAGCGTCGCCTTCTATGCTCTTCCATTGCTATGGATCGATCCGGAAGTTGGCGTGCCGGTGTTCGCAATCAAGTGTGTAATCGCCCGATCTCCAGATCCGGAAATCTACTTCCCGGCAGGCACCGAGGTTCTTCTCCGACTCTTAGCCAACGCAGATATTCCCAATTCAGGCACTCCGGCCCATGGCATGGCGCCCCTCTCGGCAGCACAGATGGCCGATGCACAACGGATCCTTGCGCGGCTTCCGCAGCAGCGAACCAACAGGGGAGGCAATCATCCCTCAGACCTGGTGAACATTCTCTTCCTGGGAGGACGCGAGTCGATGGACCGAGCCTTTCACGCAGCTGGGTGGGATGTCGCCCAACGGGGGTCGCTCAGATCTATTTTCCGCATGTACCATTGCATGGTGCAGCGTATGGGCTACAGCGCCGCCCCTATGGGGAAGTTGACGTTGAACGGTGTCAAGGCCGATCTTGACTATCAGAAAGGCCTCAACACTTTCTCCAAGCGACACCACGTACGATTGTGGAAACAAGGGCAGGAAGACGCCTGGTTGAGCGCGGCTACCGAGGATGTTGGTTACAAAATCCGGAGGATGCACCTGACGCATGCGACAGATCCGCTGATCGATAACGAACGAGCCAAGGTGCTGAATGACTTAGCTATGACAGGATGTCTGGATGCCGCCACCCTGATTACACGCAACTTCTCTGATACAGCTAATCAGCAAGACCGTTCTCTCGAAACAGATCGAAAACTTGCGGTCCTTCGAGTGAATGACTGCCGCCACCCAAGAATAATGGTGAACGAGTCGACGAGATTCGGCCCTCGGGGACGAACACGAGCCGTTCAAGCCCTGCTGGCTTTAAGGAACGACTTGATTCGAACCAATCCCATTTCTCTTGCCTACAACACCGCGAGAGCACTCCGGCAGTATCAACGATCCCAGACAGACGGGGCAACTTCTGCGATCAGCTCGAGCGGGCGGAAGGCAAACTCGTCGGAAAGCACGCAACCCAGGTGGATTCGTCCCAGCGTTCTCGACGCAACAACCACCAGGAATATTTCACATCCATGAACTATCTAGGGAAGGTGAACCATTGATGAACATCCATCACCTTTGCGCAGTTCGTCATGCTCACACCGTTTCCGGGCACTGTCGATATCGAGCGGTGGAAAACTCCAGGAACACACGGGAGCAATCGTCAACGGTATTCCGCTCAAGCGGTACTGGCTTGATTCCCCAAGCGGAGAGGCTCAAGATGTTTACACCGCATCCCTTGATGACATGCGACGAGATCCACGAGCGCATCCAGCATGTCCTCAAATAGCTCTCCGGGGCGAGCGAGCCCGGGAAGAAAAGTGTTGTCACGCCATCCGGAACTTTCCGCTCTAAGTCGACTTTCCGCAAGGCTTGGCCGTAACCGACTCCTCGTGCAAGCGGCAACTGGCAATACATCCATTAAAATTGGTTCTAAGCTCTGGGTAAAGGCTTCGGGTACGTGGCTTGGTGACGCGGATAGAAACGAAATATTCACTCCGGTAGATTTGGCTGAAATCCAGGGCCGCATTGAGAAAGAACTTCCATGCGCAGCTGGATATAGACATTCGGCAGGAGCGTGCCGAGAACCATCGGTGGAAGCCCCCATGCATGCCGTCATGCCGCATCGGGTCGTCATTCACGTGCATTCGGTCAACACGATTTCCTGGGCCGTGCGCGCTGACGGACCGTCTCATTTGCAGCGTCTCCTTACCGGTTTGTCCTGGCGGTGGATTCCCTATCTGTCCTCGGGCCTGCCGCTTGCCTTGAAGCTACGAAGTGTCATGTCCTCCTCGCCCAACGTACTCATACTGGCTAACCACGGCCTCGTAGTTGCGGGAGAGAGCTGCGAGGATGCGGAAGCTCTTCTCACAGAGGTTGAGGACCGTTTGAAGGTTCTTCCACGCACGGGATCTGAGCCTTATTGGTCCGGACTAGACCGAGTGGCGGCGGGCGAACCAGGCTGGCGAGTACCGGATGATGCGGGAGTGCACGCATTGGCTACCGATACCACCTCCTGTGCGATCCTCCGTGGAGGCACGTTGTATCCATGTCAAGCGGTTTTCCTGGGCCCGAGTGTCGCCGTCGTGTCTTCTGACGAATCTATTTCGGATTCTGAAGAACGCTATAAAGCCCGCTACGGAATGTTCCCGAAATTCTTGCTCGTTGACGGATGCGGTGTACTGGTTAGGCGGGATATGACCGTCGCACAAACCCGGGCTCTGGAGGGGCTGTCTCAAGTCGTGCAACGAATCGACGCCAAAGCTCCTATCCGTTACCTGACGGCGGCGGATTTGGCTGATTTGTCTACCGCCGATGTGCAGCAGTATCAGCGGCGGGTTGAGAATAGCTTCCAAGAACGGATCAACTAACGCGACGATCTGCCGAGCGGCTCCAATCGGGTGTTGCGTATCAACGAAACGGTGAGCCGGTTTAAGAGTTTAAAGCGTCCCACTGCAATGTCACTTTGGGGACAATGACTCCGGTGAAAACAGCGACCATTGTTCTAGAATCCAAGATTGATGGGTTGGCGTGTTCGCAGGGATAGACTTTTCTGGGAGACGTGGTTCTCTCGATCGACAATTGGTACGTAGTTGATTTAGGCACACCGGGTGCCCTCAGGCGAAGAAGATCATTGCGAAAACTTAGAGACCGGAAAGACCGTCTGGATACAGGTTCCGGAACGCCATATCAACCATTCGTGTGATCCAGTAGGGTCAAAATATCTATGCGGCAGGTTGATAGAACTTGAGCAAACCACCTAAGCGCTCGTGGCATGTAAGGACAGAGTGAGGGCGTGACGGTGGAGAGCGAGGATCAGGGAAGAGGAGCATGTTACCTTTGCCTTGATGGTTGCGTTCTTGATGGTGGTGTTTCAGGAATTCAGTTATGGTGCGCCGCAGTGAGGTCTCACCGAAGAGAATCAGTTTCGACAAGCACTCGTTCTTGACCGAGCGCACCCAGCGCTTGGCGAAAGCACTTAATTCGGACTGCGGGCGGTAGCAGAATGGGGTGAACTCCCCCGAACTGAAGCATAGTTCGCAAGGAGGTACAGAACTTCGCGTCGCGATCATGCAAGGCAAGGCGGACGGGAAGCAGAGCCCCTCGATGTCGTCGACCGCATTGCGCGCCATCTGGACCATCCATTGTTCGCTGGGATGTTTGGTGATTCCGGCGAGGGTGACGCGTCGCGTCTCCAGGTGCAAGAAGAACAGAACGTAGTAGGTGCCAAGCCACGCTAGGTGAGCGCTTCGACGGTGCAGAATCAATACCGGCCAGGACGGCCATGTGAGACCGAATGAAGTCTGCCCAGTTCATTTGCTGGCGGCGCTTCGGAGCAGGAGCGATACCGACCGGAGCAGGATGTTCCCACCGTCTGATCGGAAACGCTGTGGCCGAGGTTCTTCACTGCTCCGACGATGCGATCGTATCCCCAGCCACTATTCTCACGAGCACATCTGGACAATCAGTTCCGTGATTTCTCGTCTGACAGCCGGTCGTCCCGGGTAGGTGCGGTGTTTGGAACCGTCAAACTTGCGAGCGATCAGCTTGCAATACCAAGCCAGGACATTTCTGGCGTCGCCACTGAGGCAACCTGCTCGAGGCCTGACGCCCGAGTCGCTTGCCGATTCCCGCCAAAGTGGATCGTTGCGGGCTCGGTTAAGCGGAGTCTGCCAGCCAAATGCGAGCGTAGAATCCTGTTTTCCGCAATCAGATATTCATTCTGAAGCAGAGGTTGGCGGTTTACCATGCCCGTGACGTACGCCAACAGGCGGGCCACTTGCGTCTTCTTCATGGAAACGGACCATCATACTTGCGCTTCTCTTTCAGTCACCTTCCAATGTTTGACCATACGGGAACCAGGTGGTGCAGGAGCGTTTTCGATTGGTCCTGACCGCGTATCGTTCACTAAGAAAAGATGTGGCGTCCCTCCGGCGCATGCCTCCGAAGCGAACAACTGCTCTTGGCCGAAACCTAACAGCAGTTCTGTTTCCACAAACGGCGCGGAATCGGGATAGTAACCGATCCGTTCCTTTACCCTCCGATAACTCTGTTTTCAACCGCTAGAGTGGTGGGCACTTCTCATTTTCGAGGGCGCAGTTCAAAAATTTCCGGCCTTTGGCCAGAGCAAGCATCTAAGAATCCTCGAACAGGCGTGCCCGAACTTCCGACCGGCACGCCCGATCCAAGAATTGCTCGTGCTCCATCAATTCCGCCCCGTCCGCTATAGAACACCAATTTTGCCGCGAGGTGTTTAAAGTATCGTCAGGCTGCAACCCAAATCCCAATTGATGGGCATTATCCGCATTCATAAGGAAACTCGGCGAGCCATCCCAAATGTTGAGCTCACTCCGAACCTGCGGTTCCACTGATTAGGTTGAAATCGGTGAACCCACTTTGAACCGAAAATTTTGCACGAAGATGGCCGCTTTCATCGAAAAACTGGAGGGTCGAACCTTCACTGTTGCGGCCGGTAAAATATTCGGTTTCCAGTCCATCGCTTAAAACCAGCAGAAAGGGAAGGATAAGAGAAAGAACGCGACACTTCACTGCATGTTCACCTCTTGTGCAGGGGGTGTTGCTCGGGCATGTGCCTTTATGCAGATCTATTCGATTGGGCCGCGTGCGCGAGCTAACAATGGTTCTGGAGTACTATGGCACGCATTGCACCCACCTCCAGCAGCGTTGCTCTAGTTGCATGCGTGCTCCGGAGGCTCGCCACGTGCCGGTATCGCAAACTATGCTCCCTGTGCAGTCGCAAATTCTGTATTGAAGGTGTTTCCGCGGATCGTTGCGGATTCGTAATTAGAAACACTGATGTTGTCTCGCAAGACGGGCGGTTGAGATTTACGTTCCCAAATGCCGTTTTGCAGCCGCAGACGCGTCGTGGCTAATCTTCGGGCCGGATTACGCCATGCACTGCCGCACCGTAACGCTGTTGCAATTACAGAACTATTACCGAAGGCGAACGAAATCCCTGATAGCTTAGGAGGGCTGCAGTCAGCGAGCCCTCTCCGTGACCACGAGCCCTGTCGACATATCCGATCCTCAAAAAATGAACTGGACTAATTGCGTCGCATTCGGCCTTCTTCACCTCGGGCCAGTAGGCGCGTTATTCATGTTCAGTTGGCATGCATTTGCAATCGCACTCTTCCTCTATTGGATGTGTACCGGCCTCGGCATCAGCATGGGCTACCATCGCTTGCATACTCACCGGTCGTACCAGGTGCCTTTAGCTCTCGAGTATTTCTTTGCTGTTTGCGGAACGCTGGCGCTCGAAGGTGGGCCGATTTTCTGGGTTGCGACGCATCGAATCCACCATCAGAAAGCTGATCAGTCCGGCGATCCGCATTCACCGCGTGATGGCGCCTGGTGGGCGCATGTGGGCTGGCTTCTGGTCGGAAACAGCGAGCATAGCGAGACTGCACAGATGTGGAAGTATGCACCGGATCTGGCGAAAACGCGCTTCTACGTGTGGCTCAATGACTATCATTGGATTCCCATGATCGTGCTGGCCAGCGTGCTCTTCGCGATCGGGGGTGCCCCATTCGTGCTGTGGGGGGTCTGTCTCCGGGTCGTCATTGGTCTGCACTCCACTTGGCTGGTGAACTCCGCCACACACATGTGGGGCAGCCGGCGATTCGACACCCGCGATGGCTCACGCAACAACTGGCTAATTGCCCTCGTCACCTCCGGAGAGGGCTGGCACAACAACCACCACGCGCATCCCACATCGGCACGGCACGGACTTACGTGGTATGAGTTCGATCTGTCCTGGATTCAGATCAAAATCCTGAAGTTCTTCGGCATAGCAGAATCCGTGCGGGAAGCGAAAATCAGCAGCGGAGTGACGGAGCGAGAAGCGGCATAGAGGGCTATCGACGCTGCCGATGCTAATCGGAGGTCCCATAGTAGCGGCTTTGACCACGGACGGAGAACTTAACGGCGCATTCATTCATCGAATTTGTTACCGGTGAGGGGTCGTTACCTCATAAAAATGTTACCCGTGAACCACGGAGTAGCGGATGAGGAGGCGACTGAGTTTGGCCACACGAAAAGAGCTGATCGAAGCATTGAGGAGGCGTTATCAGGAAGCAACGCTTGCGACAAAAACAGACATTCTGCACGAGTTTGTAGAAACAACCGGGTATCACAGAGAACATGCGGTGCGCCTGCTTGGCCCGAGCTCAGGGCGGAAACGGGAGAAGAGGTTGCGCTCGGGAAGACGCGTCTACAACGATGCCATTCAAGAAGTATTGATTTTGCTGTGGGAGACTGGCGACAGGATTTCCGGCAAGCGATTGAAGGCCTTGGTTCCTCTCTTGCTCGAAGCCATGGAGAAGCACGGTCATTTGCAGCTGGCGACCGGAGTTCGCGATCGATTGCTGCAGATGAGCGCCGCCCACCCTGGATCGGCTGTTGGCTAGACCGCGCGAACGAGTGACGGGAGCACGCCGGCGAAGAGGAGTCGGTGCCTGTGGTTCGCCAATGATCCATCCGCAGAAAAGTTGCTACGCTGCAATGCGTTCATATCGGTGGTGAAGACCGCCGAGTTGTGGAATTGCGACAATCCTTCCCACCTTCAACGTCTCTCGAGGGAAGGGACACTGCTTATTGAGGCTTAAGTGGGTTCTCGTTTGGTGATAGTAGCGGAAATAAGAAGACAACGTTCTCTTGAGATGGCTAGCGTTTAGGATGATGTAGTGGTTCAAACACTCTCGTCGAATCGAGCCAATCAGTCGCTCGGCGTATGGATTCTGCCACGGACTTTGCGGTGCCGTTAGAATCTCCTGGATACCCAGCGACTTGATTCGAAGTCGAACCTCAGCACCGTACCTGCTGTCGCGATCGCGGATGAGATACTGAGCAGCGTCTCGGTCTGCGAACGCTTCTACGATCTGTTGTGCCGTCCAAGCGCCGGTCGGATGCTCGGTCACATTGAAATGCAGCACCTTGCGACGATCGTGTTCCAGCACGATCAAAACAAACAACACCCTCATGGTAATTGTCGGCACGGTGAAGAAGTCGATCGATACTATTTGGCCGACATGGTTGTGCAGGAAGGTTTTCCACGTCTGGTTGGGTGGACGCCGGACCCTGCGCAGGATGCGGGAGACAGTGCGTTCAGAGATGGCGATGCCCAGCATTTTCAGTTCGCCATGAATCCTGGGTGCGCGCCACAACGGATTGGCGGCGGCCATTTGCTCGATTAATCGGCGGAGTTCTGCAGCGGTACCGGGGCGACCGCGACGTCGGCGCTGCGGCTTAGAGAGCCTGGCCCAGAATTTGCGGAACCGTTCGCGCTGCCAACGAACGACGGTGTCTGGCTGGACATACAGCAAAGGACGTCGCCAGTCGGACCACACGCTGCGGAGAGAGACCCAAAATAACCGATCCAAGGTGGTCAGCAGCGGGCGCTTCCGTTTTCCTTGAAACGCTGCTATCTGCAATTCGTAGCGCTGCGTTCTCGATAGCAATTGTCTGATGTCCGCTGAGGAGCAAGCGGACGAATCGAAACGCGAACAAAAAGAGCACTGGCATCCCTCCGATTCTGTCCATCCATCCCGCTGCCAGTCAATGCCTTAACAGAGGACGGAATTTTGGCGAACGACAGGGTTCAGATGCGCAACGGTTGCAATCAGCGCGTGCGCGAAGCCTGTTATCACTGGGCCCGCCTCAGCATGCAGCGAGACGAACAAGCCCGACAGCATTACCGGCGGCTCCGAGACGGCGGGCACGGCCACGGACGTGCCTTGCGTGGTGTCTGCGACCGGTTGCTTTCCGTGCTGATGGCGATGCTGCGCTCAGGTCTGCTTTACGATCCGAACCATCGTCGATTGGATTGTCAGAAGGTGGGTGCTAATCATTTAACCTTTGCCGCGTGCGCGTCATGACCGCCGAATTCACCGCGGGATTCATTCAGTTTTCGGATTGCCCGTCATCCGCCGACAGTGGAAAACGTTAATCTTTGCTGGGTTCTGTAAACTTTATCTCATTCCCGAAATCATCAAGAACGCGAAAATCTCGATTACCCCAGGGCTTTTGGACGATGCCCTGTTTGATCTGCGCGCCTGCCATCTCGAACTCGCTGTATAACTCGTCAAGTCCTTCGGTAAATACATGAATTGATCCCGGACCAATACCTTGGTCGGCAGTAAACAAATGAATCGCAACCCCGTCCCGCTCGATGATCGCGTAGTTTCCTTCAGGCATTGCCGTAACAGTTCGGAAACCCAACTTTCCCTCGTAATAGTCGAGGGATTTTGGAAGATCAAAGACTGGAAGCTCAGGCGCAATCCGGCGAAGTATTGGCATCTACGCGATTGTGCCACAAAACTGACTTGTTTAACAGACGGCTTTGGCGTCGTAGTTTTTACAATCATGTCCGTACGGTCGGCGATCCGGAAACTAGAGACGTCGGCTGGGCGGTTTCAAGCCACCCAGCCGAATTGACAAATGGTGAGAAGTCCTTAGATTTGTTTAAGGCTTAAGGATCGATTGTGTGCCGCCTTTGCTCGGTTCAAATCGGAATCGCCAACTCAGTGATGTCAAAACTCGCAGGGGCCTCATTGAGGAGAAGACACGAAACGGAATTTAAGCAGTGCGCCGGGAGACCGGCAAAGAGTAGATGGTGCAAGTCCATTACGGTGAAAGGTGTAGCGAACCACACCGGCCCCTCAACCCCGCTAGCATTTTCAACCAAGAATGGTGTGGCCACCGGGCAAAAACGGCTTCGGCTAAGAAGAGCAGCTAGTGACCCGATTAGTAGGAACTCAATCGGCTTGATTATTCCTCATCCGATTTGGATGATTCCTCTTCTGTGTCCCTCTGCGTATCAGCACAAGCGGGCTCTACACGACGGTAGGCTTCCAAAACCTTTAATGCAGGCAACTGCCGGTAGACAATGGCCACGCTTAATTCGGTCCAAAACTGGTGCTCATTCTCTAAGCCGTCAGGCCGCAGGAAACCCCATTTTTCGCAGAGCGCGGGTAAGTAGACGTCGAAGCCGGCCTTTACCCATTCACCCCATTGTTGCGCCGCTATTCGTGCCTGCAAAGAAGCAAAGAAAGCGACTAGTAGTCCTGCACAGGGGATGTAAACACTGGACAATCCTTTACTGGTGCGGTAAACGAAAACTAGATACTCAAGCATCAGTAACAAACTCAAGAACCAAAGATTCACCCAGAAATCCGTCATCGCCCTCATGCTGCCGAGCGTATCGCGGAAAGACTTAGGCATCACCGCATTAAGGCGACTCCAACCCTGAATCGATTCAAATCCGTACATGACTCTCGGATAATCCTCAAATGCTCTCACAGCGTTACCAAAGGAGGTGGGAAGCAATTGCTTCTCTTTGCTAGGAAATCTTTCCGCGGCAAATCGCATCAGGGTGATGCGTCCCTGCCTTCCCTTGAATGCTTGGTTTTTAACTGGCACTCGTCTCTTTCGGTGTCAAGCTCCGCGATGCGGCGTTTAAGTCTTCGAAAACGTCGTAGCTGAAAGAAATTCAGACGGCGCTCCAGACCGAATGGCCAATATCCCTCAAGAGCCCTGAACAAGACTCGATTTATGGCCATAAGGAAAAACGCAGCCGCTAGTGTGATAAGCGCAAGAAAGGTGGTCTCCTTCAAAGGATCGGCGGGATCGATGACAAAGACGGGCGGCAGCTTTCTGGAAACAGCAAACATAGGCGTCGAGAGCGCCACAAACAGCAAGGCGGGCATGAAGAAACCGACGACAAAATCCCGACCTATAAGCTTGTTGATCTCGCCCATGAAGCATTATCTTCTTCGCCGCGGCGAGCTTGAATCTGGATCTAAGTCGGGGTCAGGATCAGCGGATCTGAGCCTGGACAAAGAGGTTCTGAAAGCGGTGATCTCAAAAAACGGGTGGAGCTCGCAGCTCAACGGCAAGATATAGGATTTGCCGTGAAAACGTTCGGGATCAGCGAACGGAGAGCCTGCGGGCTGTTCGGAGTGTGGCGATCGAGCTGCCGCTATTGGAGGAGAAGACACGAAACGGAATTTCAAGCACGCTAAGCGGCTACGGGAAATCGTGGGCGCGACAGCCTTTCTTCGCTTGAAAAAGAGGTGGGGAGTCCAACGTCCACACCACCCCGGAAACCACGGTTCGCCCACCTCTGATGGGCGAACCTTTCGACCAGAGCGAGCCACCTCTCCTGGTACCAAGGCCAGGGCAACCGAGCCAGCACAGTCCACTCCCCAAAAATGACCGATCCCGGCACTCCCCCAAAAACTTCCGCAAAGTTGGCCGGTTTCGGCCGATTTTATTGCTTACTTCGCTAGGAGGCAGCTTCCTTATGCAACCACTCACGGGCATCGCCCCCACGAACTACGCCCCTCACGGCCGGCACTCTCCCGGCAAGAGCAGAACTCTTGGTCCTCAGACCCGGAGGTATGCCCTGCGACAACCATCACGAACCTTTTCAGTGTTCATTACCGTTGCATTCATCTGCGCCACGTTATCGATCAACGCTCAAGAAACAGATAATTCGGCAGCGATCAACGCTTCAGAAATCGGCAATTCGGACCTGGCGGGCGTTCTCGCCACGGCACGAAGCCAGCTCCCAAACGACCTCGATTCAGGCAGCGTGCAAACCTACCTCGATGGAATCGCCGCTTACATATACGGTTATTCTCTTCTTGCGATCGCCATGACCGAACGCGTTTCCACGAACGTCGCCGGCCCCGATCAACAGTACGGGAGAGCGCCCCTTAATCAGCTCTTCAAGGCGCCCTCTTTACCGGTGGGATCGGCGTTTAAAGATGTGGTCCTGCCGAGTACGACTACGCTGTACTCGGCTGGGTTCTTCAATCTGGAGAAAGAACCTCTCATCTTGCATCTTCCAGAGATCAGCAGCAACCGATTCTTCATCGTGCAACTGCTAGAGGGCTGGACCAACGTCAGCCGCAAATCGCCCAGCTCGCGACTGAACAGCAACGCTCCCGGTGACTACGCGCTGGTCGGCCCCGGTTGGAGCGGGAACTTGCCGAGCGGGGTATCCGAAACGATTCGTTTCGACACCAATACGGTGTGGCAGATTATGCGCGTGTACACCACGGGCACCCAGAACGATCAAAACTTCGTGTACGAACAAATTTTCAAGAAGATCACGCTCAAACCGCTCAGCGCCTACGAAAAGCCCTACAGAGCGCCTGACGACTTGCCCGTGAATCCCTCGATCGATGTCATCACACAGCCCATCAAGCAGCTCGACAGCATGGATGCTTGTGCCTTCTTTGGAACGATGTCGGCGATGATGATGACCAACCCTCCCCGGAAGATCGATGCCGGGGTGGTGCCGATCTTAGAGAGACTCGGCATTACCAGTCCGCCAAGTACGACAGACACCCCGCCGACCCAGTTTTCGTGCGCCAACTTGATGGGAACGTCGGAAGGACAGGCAGAGAAAACGGCATTGCAGCTTGCCGTGGCCACCGCGAAGCGGATTTTGGCGGCAACCCCGCCGCCCTCGCTGACACCGACGAACTGGTCGTTGTCGCTGAATGTGGGTGACTATGGTGTGCGATATCGGCTGCGAGCGCTCGTCGCTAAGGACGCGCTCGGGGCGAACCGGCCGCAGGACGCGGTCTATGGTTATGGCACTCACGACAGTGCCGGGACCTCAGACAGCAATCGCCTGAATGGCACCAATCGTTACGTACTGCATTTCAAGGCGCCAACGAATAAGAAAGCCCCCCTGGAGATTCCGCCCATCGACGGCAACGGCTTCTGGTCGATCACCATGTACAACGCCGATGGGACGCTGGTGGACAACCAAGACGTGAATCACAACTTTCACGCGCTCAGCACGAAGGAGGTGGAAGGTCACACCGCCTGTCCGAACGCAGATGGTTCGCTCGACGTCTACGTGCAGGCAACACCGCCGTCCGACCCGAAGCAGCTCTGCAACTGGCTGGAGGCGCCTCAACCCACAGCCGGCAATCAGAACGGTCAGTTCATCTTGTTCCTGCGGATGTATTGGCCCGACCCGGCGATTACGAATGGCACGTGGTACCCGCCAGCGATTCAAAAGACGAATTGAAAAAGGCGCTGCAGCGCTTTTCTATCGCCGGCAAGACTGGGTTGAGACCCGCCTAAAATTAACAGGCTGGTTTGAAACTCGATCGAACAGTTCCGGAGGTCTCATCCATGAAAACACAGTTCATAACATCTAATCGGCACACCAGCGGAGTCGATGGGGGGCGCCAAGCAGGCACTCCAAGGACGGCTTCGAGCGGGCCAGTGCCTTAGCGTGCTTAAAATTCCGTTTCGTGTCTTCTCCTCATGAAGACCATACTTCGAATTCTGCGGGATCTGCTGGAACTGCTCGTTTTAGTCGAGGCCAACATCATTAGACTGCTGAGTCTGATTTTGCTTGTATTGGTTGCAGTGGAACTTGTTATGGCCCATTTGGCAAAGTAGTCGATGACTTTGGCCGAGAAGAACTGGAGAACATGTTTCTAGAAGAGTTTTGGGAACACGTGCCGCCGTTCCAGGTCGCCAAGGCCATGAAGAGAACCTGTTTGGCGGATTTGTTGCATAATCCGGTATTCACGGGAGACAACTTGGCCGGGCTTTCCTCCTCGAAATTTCCGGAGGTCCGTTGGGCCGCCGTCGCGAACCTGAGCAACGAGCCGTTGCTCGTGAAGATCGTCGTCAAAGGAAGGAATAATGATGTCCGAGAACCGCTCTAGAGAGGCTCGTTCAGATCCGAGAGAATGCGAAATTGAGGCGGAAAAAGCCAGCAATACCGCGAGCTTCTAACAGCCAAACTCCTTCATTGAAGGTGACTTAGAATTGCACCGAGTTGCGCCAGAATGCGGGCAATTGCATATATACGTCGGTGCACGATTGGCTGGAAGGGCCCGGCGAACGCATTTACCTGTGAAGCGCTGATTCCATTCGGGCAGAAAGCGGCTTCCCACATACACATTGGCCTGTTCCAGCGTATTCGCGCGCGCAACCGCAGGCCCTTCACCAAGCGATCTTGTGCGTACATAGAAATGTTCGCCAGCGAAAATATCAGCTATTCAAGTTATGTCCGGGCAAAGATCTCCGACACGACCAAATCTCCGCCAAACAAGGGAAGCGGAATTCGATCCTCACCTCGGTAGACCACACTCGATCCTTCGCGGGACGTGATGGTTACCGTTTGCCGTTTGGCATCGATCACCCATAACTCCTCTGTGCCGGCCGACAAGCAGAGGGCTGCCAGTTCCTGAATCTTCGCCGATGTATTCGAACGAGAGAGGACCTCGATTACCAGTTCAGGAGCGCCGCGCAGATCCTCGTCGTCCTCGACTTCGTCCCACCGCTTCTTAGACACAAATGCTACGTCTGCCGCGCGTAAGTCATACTCGGGAAGCGCACGAAACGGCAGCTCTGACTCGACGTACCCGAGATGCTCGGCCTTGGGCCTCAGGAGCCGGACTAAGCGTGATTGCAATTTCACGTGGCGCGCCTTCGGTCTCGTCAAGGTGATTACCTGTCCCCAATGCAGCTCCTGGAGGACGTCTTCGCGCTCGGGTATTTGACGGTACTGCTCTACCGTCAGCAACAAGGGTTCTGCTACCGCCGCCAATGGACCTGCCCTCTTTCTCTCTCTATTATGCTGTTGCCGTGACTGGCTGCCCACTTTATTCGCGCGTGACGAGTGTCTCCTCATTCGACCCGGATCTTGACGCGGTCGTTGACGGCCTGGACGAGATCCTGCTTGGTGCCGAGATAGTGCTCGGTAGTTTGGATGCTGGCATGCCCTAACAGCAACTGGATTTGCTCCAAATCCCCGCCCGCCTTTCTGCATAGTTTGGCGCAGGTTCTCCGCAGATCGTGGGGCGTCAATTCCGGATGGCCGATGGCGTGACCCGTGTTTCGGACCAGGGTGTAGATTAAGTCCTCACTGATGCGCTGCCGGGGCGCAAGCCCCCCGCCTTTGCGGAGGGGGCGGAACAACGGTCCCTCCCGGATCTCGCTTTCCGCGAGCCAGCGATCGAGCAAGCGTTTCACCCAGAGTGTCACTTTTCTTAGATCAGTAGACCTGCGACTTTCGTAAGTATCTGATTCTTCTTCAGATTGATACTGTCAACAGCCGTTAATCCTAGATCGGTAGACTTTGCCCTAGATCGGTAGACCGTTTGATTCCGATCTAGAGCAATCTTGTGTCTGATCCTCTTGTTGTAGTTCCGGATTCCGTTTGGGAACTTACGGTGGAGCGTGCCAGAATCGTGGCTCGTTTGGCCGAAATGGGCCACTGCTCAAGGGAGCAGATCAGTGAGGCCGCGAAGATTCTTGGAATCAGCCGCGCGATGATCTACCGTCTCCTAGCGCGATTTCGAAGGTTCGAACATGCGAGTTCCTTGCTTCCGTCTAAACCCGGGCCGAGGCCAGGTACGAAACAGCTGGACGTCGATCAGGAAAAGGTCATCGGACGATTGATTCAGCAATTCTATCTCTCTCGACAGAAACCATCCGTTGCAGCCTTACATCGCGAAGTTGCCCGGGAATGCTTTCCAGCAGGAGTGGCGAAACCCTCCTACAAAGCCGTAAGAGCGCGGGTAGAAGCTCTCGATTTACGCAACACAATTCGGGCCAGAGAAGGGGCGAAAACGGCTGATGCCAAATTCCGTCCATCGACGGGCTCACTCTCAGCCAGTGAACCGCTGGAGTTAGTCCAGATCGATCACACATTGGTGGACGTGATCGTGGTAGATGACCTGTATCGCAAGCCAATTGGGCGTCCATGGCTTTCTTTGGCAATCGATGTTGCCACCCGGAATATCTTGGGATTCTTTCTTTCCCTGAAAACACCCGCCGCGAATGCCGTTGCAATGACAATAAGCCGTGCTGTCTTGCCAAAGACTGCGTATCTGGCCGGCCTGCAAGTGGATGCTGAGTGGCCAGCTTGCGGACTGCCCCGCTCTCTGCACTTAGACAACGCCAAGGAGTTTCGAGGGCGAGCTCTGATTCGCGGCTGTGAGCAGCACGGTATTGCAATCATTCATCGCCCACCCCTCCGGCCTCACTATGGAGGCCACATCGAAAGGCCGATCGGCACCCTCATGGGAGAAGTCCATCTGCTGCCGGGTGCAACCTTCAGTTCCGTCGGAAAACGGGGAAGCTATAACTCGGACGGCCAAGCCACGATGACTCTCGCCGAACTAGAAGTCTGGCTAGCTTGGCAGATTGCTGGCGTATACCATTTGCGATCGCACTCTCCACGCTCCGCTGCACGCCATTGGCTGCGTGGCACAAGGGAGTCGCGCAGCTGGCAACGCCCAGAAGAGAGCCCACAGATCCGAAGCGATTTTACCTGGATTTTCTTCCTTTTGAAAAAAGGTTGGTGGGCCGTGGCGGGGTACGGCTATTCAACATTGTCTATTGGCATGGAGCACTCAGGATGTATATCCGAGACGGGAAGAAACACGTTATCAAATACGACCCGAACGATATCTCGCGTGTTTATTTTCTAGAACGTGACGGAGCCTATCTTGAGGTTCCATACCGAGACCTCTCCCATGTTGCGGCTTCCCTCAATGAAATTCAGAATGGAGCACGTCGGTTGCGCGCCGAAGGAGCGTCCCCCGGAGATGAACAAAAGCTGTTTCAGGCTATTCAGAAGCAGCGGGAGGTCGTTGAGCATGCGACGAGTAAAACCCTGAAAGCTCGCCGGCAAGCGCAACAGCAAGTGATGACAAGGCGCTTCCCTGCAGGTTCCAAAAAGATAAGCGTCGAAAGAAGTCTCGAACCTGAAAGCCCGGTTGATCCCTTTCCATTCGAGATCTGGAATGAATGATCCGCTCGATCACCTGGCAACTGAATGCCAGAACGAAGCATGGCTAGGCACCCCCGAACGGGAATGCCCAGTAGATCGTAGAAAGTAGCGACTCTCAAGCGCTAAGCCTTGATAGGCTCAGAGCAATTTTTCTTAGCAGGAAAAAAGGAGAGTCGCCATGAAAAAACCGTATCAGATTGAATCGCAGCGAGCCGTGAAGCGGCTCGAGGAAATGGTCGCGGATGGAAATCCGGCGGTGCAGATGGTGCTGCCGATGGCCGAGATGGTGGACTGGTTGCGCGAAGGGGTGGGAGAACTGATCCGTCGGGCTGGACTACAGATGATGGAGCTGCTGATGGAAGAAGAAGTCCGGCATCTGGTGGGTGAGCGCAACCGGCCGCTGCCGGAGCGGAGCGCCCACCGGTGGGGCACAGAACGTGGGTACTGCGTCGTGATGGGACAGAAAGTACCCGTCGAGCGGCCGCGGATTCGTTCGACCGAGGATCGGGAGATCCGTTGGGGCAGCTACGAGATGTTCCATCGCGGGGAGCCGTTGACGGAGACGGTATGGGAGAAACTCATGCTCGGTCTGAGCACGAGGAAATATGGCCAGGCGGTGCGGGAGTTCAGCGAAGCGTACGGCCTGGAGAAGAGCGCGATCAGCGAACACTTCATCGAAGCGAGCCGGGCCAAGCTAAAGGAACTGATGGAGCGACGGTTGAAAAAGAAGAAGTTCTGCGTGCTGTTGATTGATGCCACACCATTCGAAGGCCAGCATATGATCGTCGCGTTAGGCATCGGCCACGATGGGTCGAAAACGATTCTGGGCATCCGGCAGGGAGCCACGGAGAACGCCACCGTGGTGGGCGAACTACTTGGCGACCTGATGCAGCGCGGGTTCGACTTCAGCCAGCCGCGGCTCTACGTTCTAGATGGCGGCAAAGCGCTGCACGCGGCGGTGACAAAGTATGCCGGCGAAGCGGCGCCAATCCAACGCTGCCAGGTACACAAGCGACGCAATGTGCTGGATCACATCACCGACCAAGAAAAGCCCACGGTGGCCTGAAAACTGAATGCGGCTTACGCGCTGGACGATTACGCGGCCGCCAAACAGGCGCTCGATCGACTACATCACGAGCTGATGCACCTGAATCCGAGCGCGGCCCGGAGTCTGGCCGAAGGACTGGAGGAAACGCTGACCGTACACCGGCTTCATGTTCCACAACAACTACGCATAACGCTGGCCAACACCAATGTGATCGAATCGGCTTTCGCCATCGTCGAAAGGGTTTGCCTTAATGTGAAGCGCTGGCACCCAGGCGATCAGCGGGAACGCTGGGTAGGCTCGGGCCTGCTGGTGGCCGAGAAACAGTTTCGCCGCGTCAAAGGACACAAGCAGATCCCCGTTCTCCTCACAGCGCTGGATGTTGTCGTCCCTTGTAAGTCAAGTCTTGCGAAACGCAGAAAGGCATCCTAAAGTGAGTTATTCCAGAGCCGCTACTTTCAACGGAGAGTCGGGCGATCCCCTATCAGCTGCGCCAAATCGTTACCGATCTTCTCTCTTTCACGCAGACGCGCATGATCATCATTGACGAGGTCCACACGCTTCTGGCCAGCACCTATCGGCAGCAACGAATCCTGCTCAACACCTTAAGGTTTATCGCGAACGAGCTGCGCATCACCTTGATCTGCGCCGGCACAGCCGATGCTAAACGTGCACTGCTCACTGATCAGCAACTGGCAGATCGTTTCGAGGCGATTGAGCTGCCGGCATGGCGCACCGACAACGATTTCAGGCGACTTCTTGCGAGTTTCGAAGCTCTCTTGCCGCTTCGTAAACGCTCCGATCTATCTACTCCGGAGATCCGGCAAGAGATTCTACGCCGAACTGAAGGAATCACAGTCCGAATCGTGCGACTGCTGGAGCACCTAGCAATTCATTCCGTTCGTTCGGGTTCCGAAGCGATCACCTTAGATTGCTTCGCCATGCTCGATTCCCAAGCGCCCTTACTCTCGATGGAAACCAATGCCTGGCAGGACGAATAGCCATCGGCTTTGGCCTGTGTCATTCCGTCCGCATCGAGACGAGATCCTTTACTCCTGGGTGGCGAGAATCGCTGCCCTTTACGGTCTATCGATTGAAGAGCTCTTACCGGAGAAGAGGTTGCTTAACGTCGTGGCCACCTTGGTCCAAGAAGCCGATCCAGGTACTTTAAAGAGCTTGGCCGCATCCACAGGATATTCTGTCGATGCGATGGCCAAGCGGACCGTCGCGGGTGCCTGCCGGAGTTGGACCAACCAACTGGTGGATAGGACATTTCAATAATGACCTCTCGCCCACTATGTCCCAGACACCTCGATTCCAGATCTGCCCCCAATGCCTGATCGGTGACGGTCAAGCACAAACTCAGTTCCTGAGATTACGCTGGCAGTGCGCCGCTATGACCATCTGTCAGGAGCACTCGATGCCGCTTCAAGAAGAAATGCGTGAGCTGTCGCCAGGTCAGTTGGCCCATCTGTGAAAGAATTGCCTTTCAGCGCTATCGTTTTATCTGCCGTGAGTGTGGCCGCCCGCAAGAGAATGGCGTAAACAGAATAGATCAGCCATATGAAAATAAACTTCGGCTTGTCGGACGTTTTGAACGCCAATTACTCCGGGCGCTCGCAAACCGACCTGTCGATTGGCGTTGGATTGGACACGCGACTCCGCAAGAATTTGTCTCGCTCGTAACGAACTTGCTTTCAGTCTTGACTGGTAGCGGTAATCGGGCTAGGCCGATTTACAAGCTTCAGTCCTCCGCCTTCCCTCTTTCCAGTCGCAAACTCCCGGATGCCGTGAGCCAGCATTGGCGCTTCGGTTCACCTTCGGTGCGACGATGTCTCTTCGCTGCGGTCTTGGGCATCTTCGGAAATCGGCAGGTCCACACACTTCTGCGTGGTCGATCAAACTATTTATTTCGCTGGCACGATTTGCTGGTTTGTTTGACGAACGAGGAAATCGAACAACTGGAGAGAAGGTCTTGGTACTGGCCGCCGGCAGCTCATAACGCTCTGCGCCGAGCGGCTCAGCTGCCGCGGGTCAAGGCTACCTTTCCGGTCTACCGATCTAAGCAAAACAGCACGTCGTTTTTCCACAGTCTACTGAACTAGGAAAAGTGACACCGCTGCTGGTCACTAAGGTAATTCGCGATAGCTCCTCCGCTAATCAATGGTTTGAAGCCGCGTTGCACAAGGGGTCCTTTTTAAAACAATCGCCAAAGGTCAGGCGGACCGCTTCAGATCATCTGACGGTCGATCCATTGTTCCCTATAAAGAGGTCGTGAGTTTCACTATCGCCATCAATTAAAGGAACGAATCGAGGATTGTCAAAGGTATCTTTATCTTGGTGGAATTGCTTTAAAAAGATTCGCTCCAACAATGCTCCACGGCAGGCCAACGATAGCGGCTCCTCCGTCCCTCGCCGTCACATCAGCCCCGTTAAATACTTTGTGGCCGTCCATAAACCAGATCTTAGTCTCTTTGGTAGAGCTGTTATGCCAAAGGATATCGGCTCCCCCGTCCCCGTCGAAGTCAGCGACTCCAACAATGCTCCATGGCGGCCCAACATTAGGGGCGTTGTTATTCTCGTCCACCACATTAGCCCGGTTATCGATTGTGATGCCGTCCATAAACCAAATTTGCATCTGATTGTTAGAACTGTTAAACCAAAGGATATCGGCTTGGCCGTTCTTGTTGAAGTCGCCAACTCCAACAATGCTCCATGGCGGGCCAACGATATCGGCTCCTCCGTCCGCTGCCACCACATTAGCCCGGTTATCGATTGTGATGCCGTCCATAAACCAAATTTGGCTCTGATTGTTAGAACTGTTATGCAAAAGTATATCGGCGCGTCGGTCCTTGTTGAAGTCGCCAACTCCAACAATGCTCCATGGCTGGTCAACGAGATTGGCTTTGCCGTCCCCCGCCACCACATCAGCCGCGTTATTGATTACAACGCCGTCCATAAACCAGATCTTAGTCTCTTTGGTAGAGCTGTTATGCCAAAGGATATCGGCTCCCCCGTCCCCGTCGAAGTCAGCGACTCCAACAATGCTCCACGGCAGGCCAACGATAGCGGCTCCTCCGTCCCTCGCCGTCACATCAGGCGCGTTAATTACTTTGGGGCCGTCCATAATCCAGATTTTGGTCTCGTTACTAGAACTGTTGTGCCAAACAATGTCAGCGCTCATCTTGTCTCCTCCGCCTCTTAATGGAAAGGCGATTGCATTAAATTATCAAATCCACGGCTTGCTCAGGTAGAGTTTTTCCGCTACGCCCATTGAATATTTCCCGCCGTGATCGTCCGAACGAGTCGCCGCATGTGGGGCAGCGTTCCCGCTCTGCCAGCGTTGCCGCGCGTACGCGGCCAATCCCTGCACTCCATCTTCGGCGGTGATGACAGAGAATCCTGCAACTTCCAGATTCTGCTTGACGAGAGTCAGGATTGCGGGAAGGTAGGAATGTGACACGTTCTAGAAAGCTCCGCTAATTAACCCTTTATGAGAGGTTATCGTTGCGCAGGGATGGCTGGCCGACAAATTGCTTCTCTGTAGCGCTGATGCCATGATGCGAGGGTTTCTTGAAAGTTAGTAGGAGCAATATAAACTTCCAGTTCTTTCAGCAGCATGCGGCAATCCTGTGCAAGGGCTACATGAGAGCATGCAAAGTTATGGGGTGGTCATGCTGGAACAGCGACATGGGACGGATTCGCCACCGGCCGAAAACCTTGATGCCAGTGGCGGAATGCATCTTCAAACGTTCCATTCAGGACGGTGAATGCGAACCTCCAGGAAACACTGCACGGTACGTCGATTCCATCTCATCTGCCTCTTCGACATCCGTTTGGCAATGATCTCGTTGACTGCGGATTCTGCGAATCCGGTCGAGATCCGAAATCCATTGCGATAGCGGTGCCCGTAGTCCGGCATTGAATCCGCGTTCAATTCTAGATAGCGAATCATATCCGAGAGCGCGTACCCTAACCTCTTCAGACATGGAATGTGGTCGAAACACTGAGCGCTTGCCCACTGCCTAAGGTGCACCAAGCCGATGAGCCCTCGCTCTGTATAGCCATTCCAGAAGCGCCACTTCGCGCGTTTGAGTTGAGCCAGTGCATGGCTGCGGATCCCGCCATCCGTAACGCCGTTTACTCCTTTCGCGAGCTGCGTAAGGTTTGTAAACCTCATCGCGACATGGAACCAATCCAGCACGTGCTCAGACTGCGGCGCCACTTGTTGATGAATGCTCCGCAGACCCGCATCGCCATCGGTAAGAACCGTCACCGAAGTGTCTTCGGTCACTCCGCACCGCCTGAACGCGCGACTAGCCGCATTTACTGGCTCTGAACCTCCGTTGCGCACGAAAGCAAAACGCGTGGCATTCCCCTCGTGATCGAGCACTTTGCCGGCAACAACCTCAAAATTGCGCTCCGGCCGCTGGTGCCGGGCTCTCACGTAACCACCATCCAGACCGACAAGAATTTCCTGACAAGGCTTGCTGGCTGAAAGCTGCGCGAGAGCTTCCGCCGATTTTTCTAGCCGCTTGCCCACCTTCATCGTCCGGTTCCGGACGGTGCTGGCGGTTGTCTTCGCAGACAACGGCAAGAGTTCGCCCAAGAAATCAGCCACTTTGCCAAACGGGAGCAAGGCAGCCATTTTGGCTGTGAGGTACTTCAACTCGGGCGTTGTTGGATTCTTATTTGTGAAAAGCGTCGAGAAGCTCCGCCCCTGCATTCCGGAGCACGAACATCCCTTGATCCGGCGGACACGTATACGAACGTTGCCATAGACGGATCGAAGAATGGAACGATAGTAGCCCTTCGTGCGAAACGCTCTTCCGCATCCCGGACACGCCGGAATGCGGGCGCCATGATGTTGAATCTGTGCCACTACGATTCGTTCCTGCAGGCTCTCCAGAATGGCTTTCCCCTCGGAAATGGTCAAGCCCACAGCGGCGGGAGATGCTACATCTGCCCGCTCAATTGTGGCGACTTCGTGTTCGACCGATTCTCCGGAGTGTGTTTCTGCAACGAGTTTGACAGTCCACTTCATGCCGTTAGCTTACGCCACTCTACAAGTTTGCATGCTCTCAGCCGGACACTTCACGGGGGCAAACGGAATTGTCGGTTGCGCTTCAGTCCATGACGATCGAGAATCAAACCACTTAGATCCATAAACAAGGAAATGTGTTCGGAGCGACCGACTTATAAAATCCTCAACTCGTTCGAAGCAGGCGCCGCATCCATTTCTACAAAACCAGGAATTTGCAGGTCTGCAATACTTTCGGCCTCTGGCGATTTTGGCATTGCGAGACTCAGAAAGTGCCCGTCTTCCTCGAACATCAACCCGAGCGAGCAGAACTTACTGACAATCGCTTTTACATCGGCTTCAAGATTCCCGTCGCGCAGATGCGTGTCCACAGCTCGCAGGCTGTGGTCCGTTGAACTGCAGAACTCATAGACGGAAGCGGCGGCATGATCAAAAAAATGCAGCTGGGGCGAGCCCAAGAGGCGCCCATCGATCACGGTGAGCTTACCGTCTTGCAGCTCATACGTGAGATAGGGTTTCGTCTCGTTGCGCCAGCGCGACTGCCAGCGGCTGATCTCGGCCTGCAGCGGCGTGTAGGCGGCACTTGGCGGAGTTCCCACTGTGTCGTATTCGAAGAAATAAGCGATCTTATGCTTGTCTACCGCTTCGGGATAGATGTAGGAATACGGTTCGATGGGACGTAAATTGAGAAAACCCATGTCGGCCGCTCGCGTGTAATTCGGACTGAAGCGTTCGAGAGAGATGCGAAAAGCGCCGGTGGGCGGCGGAAAGTGAGAAATCAACGGCATCAATGCTAATTGGGCTGCATAATCCTCATCGGTCTCGCCCGGAAAACCGAAGAGCATGTTCCACGATACTTCCACCCCGTAATACCGGGCCCATTTCATGAGTCGCAGGTTTTTTATAGCGGTAACACCCTTTTTCATGAGTTGGAGCACGTGTGTGCTGAGACTCTCGATCCCCGGCTGCACCCTTCGCATGCCGCCGCGCGCGAGCAGCCGTATTTGTTCTTTGCTCAGGTTGGATTTTACTTCGTAGAAAAATTTGTAGTCCTTCTCTTGCTCAGCAAGGATACCGAATACTCCCTCAATGTGACGCTGGTCGAGGATGTTATCAACTGCGCCCAGGTATCGCGTTCGATATCGGTGCGCGAGTTCCTCGATCTCGCTCAGGATTCTCGGCGGCGATTTGCTACGGTATCCCATGGACAAGGCGTTCAGTCCGCAAAAAGTGCAATGATGCTTTTGTCCCCACCAGCATCCGCGTGCTGACTCGTACGGCAGTTGAATGTTGTCCGCCTTCAGCGCGCTTGGCATACGGAGCCGGGCGGCTGTCGCGAAGAAGTCATCGTAATTGGGTGGTGGCAGTTTGTCCAGGTTTTGCACGAGCGGTGCCGGTCCGGGAAAGTCAACCCGGGCACCGTTTCGATGAGCTACGCCGGGCATCGATACAGCCTCTTCACCTGCGGCAAGCCGGTACAACAAAGCCGGAAACGTTTCGTCAGCCTCACCCAGCACGGCGTAATCGACCCACGGACACGTACGGACGTATTCGAGTCCCATTTCGCTTTCGAAGTTGGCGCCTCCGAACACGGTAGTCAGGTGAGGATAACGCTCCTTCAGCAATCTGGCCATTGCGAGCGCGGCGCAATTTTGGACGAACACCGAACTGAAGCCGACAACGTCATAGTGATGCCAAGGCACGGAAGCAATACAGCTTTCCAGGAAAGCCAGCGCACCCTGTTCATGCTCGTTCCAGAGAAACGTTGCACCGGTTTTGGTCAGCTTGCGGCCGAACCGTTTCAGGAACAGCTTTCCATCGGGGGCATGCTCACGGAAGGCCGCCTTCGAGAACATCCAGTCGCCAAGAAAGCACAGTGTGTTGTCCGAGAGCATCTCGTATTGTTTCCAGCCGACGCGCGCGGCGTATTCCAGATTTAGATAGTGTGAAGTAGCCGGGATGCCGTGCTGGGCCAGAATGCTCTGCAGCAATCCAATCTGTATCGAAGGAAAGCGTGCCGACGAGAACGGCATATTTACGAGCGCGACGCGAATAGACCTGGAGGTACAGCCATTCTGCATAGTTTTTTATCCCTTTACGTAGACGATCGAGTCTTCGCCCCATCTGGCTGTAGCATCCGCCTTCGTCCGGTGCAGCCACATGACGATGTTGCTTCGCGGGTTTCGGCGATTACTGATGAAGCTATGGTTGGAAAATGGCGAACACTCAAAGATCAGCATGGTGTTGTTGATCGGCGGAACGGCGACAGCCGGGTTGTGCACCGCATCAGTTCCCGTTAGGTAGAGGCCGGTCTCCCCGCCATCGCCCGGCGACCACGGTGCGTTGTTCAGGTAATAAAGCATTGCCACGGCGCGAACGCGCTCCTCTGCGATTGCGCCCGCGACCGAGGTCTCACCAGTGCGGTAATTACAAACGTTATCATCCGCGACGTTGATGCCATCAGGCCGTGGCTTATCCACAAACCAGCAGGAACTAAAATCTTTATGAATGAATCCGTCTTTGCTGCCTGTGGGATGGCAATGGAGAGCGCCATTTACGTCTCGCGTGGCGCTGACGCCGGTTGCTTTCGATAGCAGATCCACCCAAGCCTTGGACACGAAGAGCGACAGCGGTCCGCTTAGCGAAGGCTTGAACGGTAACAGGTATGCGTCGAATGTTCCCTTATGAAATGTCTGACGCCCGACGTCGGACGGTGTGCCGTCGGCTCGCGGAAGCGTGTCACGGAAGGCCGCCAGAATCTGTCGGTAAGCCGCCTCGACGAACACCTGTTCGACGCGAATATGTGGAAATGGCTCGACGGCATGTGACCATCGCGAATTCGCCAGGAGATCGGCCAGCCGCGCACCTTTCGCTACCCCCGGGCGAGCCACGTTATTCAGCGCGCGACCGGATGGGGCGTTTCCCGTTTCCATGTGGCACTCTCCTTCCGGAACCACTCCTGCTTAACTGTTCCGTCAGCCAGGGAGTCTACTGCGACAATGCGCAGTTCGCAACCATATCGATTTCCGCGGGCATCGGTCAACCAGTGCTGGCCATGGGCGGGCAGCATTTCCGTTACTGTGATCTGCCGCGAACCGGAGGGAAGAGGCTGCTGATTACGCACTCTCCTCGCCAGAATGTCGACCGATAAAGGACTTTCGAAGTCCAGGTAAATGGGCTTTCCTTCACTGGGAATCCGCACAAACACCCAACGCGGCATACCGCATTTCATGCGCCAGCGGCGAGCCGCCACAAATCGCTCTACACGGTTTGCCTCGGCAGCGAATTCGATCTCGCCGGGCGCGAAGCGCCACGCTTCACGGGCTACGACCAGCCGGTCGAAGACGACACGCGGCGTATGCGCCCGCGGCCGCAGCATGGAAAACTGATCCACCACGATCCGTGCCAAAATGCCGGCGAACGATTGAAGCACGTCGAACTGCAGGTCGCTGCCCGCGGACTCAACGACTAATCGCTCACCCGCTCTGCGTACCGTCAAAGAAGCTGCGGGAAGGCTGGTAGATCCAAAAGGCGGGATCGAATCCAGGGTAGTGGCCGCGAAATACTGTGATTCGGATGTAAGCATGGGATAAATTCGAGTAGCTCGCTGCGTGTATCGCCGGGGAGTAATCGGGCTCAGGCGAACGCCCGGGAGATCGGCATCAACACCTTTAAAGATTTGAGCTGGGTCGGGATGCTGCTCAACCAGAAACTGACCGCGCAGCGTGTTGGCTCCCATGTGCAATTCGCCCAGGATGAGCTGAAAATCGCCCGCCTGAATAGCTTCCACACTGCAGGCTGCGATCATCAGATCAGGGCTGTGATAGCAGGCGCCGGGCCACCCTGGTTCGATTGCGTTGAAGACTTCGGCGACCCGGGCTTGCAGTTCCAGCGACGAGTAGCGCACTAAATTTGCGCCAGGGGAAGGGCAGAGGATTTCAGCCCAGCGGCCCTGCAGGTCGGCTGCTATATCTGCAAGCGCTTTTTTCTTCGAGAGGAGATGAAATCCCAGATTGTAAAATTCGGTGAACCCGACAGACTCGGAACCGGAATGACGCGCGATGCGCTCGAACGCTTGCGACAAGATCATCCGGCAATGCCGGCCCACCTGATATGTGAGCCACCGCGCACTCGAAAGAAGCAGCGAGAGCGGTGGCCCAAGTGCCTTCAGAACCGGTTCGCCAATTTGCACGCACACGTCGCGCAGGCAGTCTTCGTATACCAACCTGCGACCCCAATACATCTGGCCCGGATAACGATCTGCCGCTTCGCCAGTAAGCGACGTAAAATCGTTCTCGAGCCGAAGCAAGGCGCCGCGCAGCCGGTCCGCATCACCGGCTGAAGCCCGTACTGCGTCCCGGCCGGCTTCCAGTTGTTCCAGCGATGCCAAGCACCGCCTCCGCGCCTTTTCGTTCTCCACGCGTTCAAGCAACTCGCGCAGCCGCCGCTCTGGATAGGCGTCCAACGGCAGGTCATATTGTAACGAGATCAGCCGCTGAGAGGATAACTTTTCCAGGATCGCGGCGAGGCGTTCTCGTGTTAAACGAAGCTTGGAATTCTCTTGGCAGAAATCTTCAGCCAGGTGCTGCGGAGCGCGGGTGCCGTCGCACGCCTGAAGAATCGCCATCTCGTCTTCGGCTAGCACGACTGGATGACGAAAGGGTACGTGCACCTCACGGCCGCGAATCTTCGCTACGGGCGAAGGCCGCGCGGCAATCCAGGGTTTGATTGTTTCGTCTCTAGAAAAATGGCAGGCCAGGAGATCGACGGCCCACTGCTCAAAATAAACACTCCGCGTTGCCAGCAGGTCCGCGCCCGGTTCGACCTTCACAGCGTAGTCAAACGCGTCGAGTCGCGCCCAGCCTACCGGGCCAAAGAACCCGATCGTGTCGTTCTTTACGCAGTATCGGTGTAGATAGCTCGCGATCAGCTCTTCATACTGTCTTTTTTTGCCCGAACGCTCTTGCCGTTCGCGGCGCAGCAGCGGCTCCAGACACGTCTGCAGCAGGGGATGATTCTGCCAAGTCAGCGCTTCGCGAAAACGGGGCGACCTGGCGATTTCGCGCACTGCACCGGAAGTCGCTTCGCGCGCCGCCGAGAATAAGAGGTTGTATCGCAAGTACGCATCTGCGGCTGCCTTTCGGGCGTTCTGAAACGAAACAAATAGAGGTGCAATCGCGGGTATTCCACAGTTTGCCGGGGGGTTGCCGCGCCTGATCTGCCGCCGCATTCTCGCGAGGACATCCGCCGTAGGGAAGTCGTATTGCACGTGCGCCGTGCTGATCCCGTGCTCTACCGCATTGAGGAGTTTGCACTCTTGCGCTTCGAGGGCAGCACGTTTTGTGATCACTTCGTCGGCGGCCGCGGCGCAAACGGAGGACGCGAGACTGAGAGCGTCGTCGGCCGGAAAACCTGCCGATCGCAAAGCAGCCCATCGCCATAAGCTCCAGGCTCCCCCGGCCAAAGCGATCGCGTGTTCCGGAGGCTCTCCGGCCTCTGTCGACGGCAGTGCAAACTCCGGCTCGACCAAGATCGCCGGCTTAGCGCCCATTTCTCGAGCTCGATGCTGCACCCGATGCAGCGGCCGATATTAGCTGGAGTCCCCGACACAGACGTAGCATCGCAGCATTTACCGAACGAACCGTTGCTCGTGTGGCGGAACATAAAGGCTTGTTTGAGCCGTTACAGCGAGGCCGCCAAGCTGTCCGATTGTGCAGCGCCTCACCGTGGGATCGAAGACCGAATATCGTGCAGGTTCATAAAGCACAGCCTCGTGTTCGGCTCCGTAAGATGCTTTCAAGTCGCGTGCCAGTGCGGAATCACAGAAGCCACGGGCGTTTTTCGCCTGACCCATGCGACGCAGCACTAGGCCGGCGGACGTGATTCGCTCGCGACCATGTACCAGATAATCGGTAGCATCATAGATCTGCACGCCGTCCTGCAACGGATCGATTCCGAGGTCGGAAAATAGGCAGTCTTCCGTCGACACTCCCGGCACCAGAGTGGCGCGGCGGCTCTCGATGCGGCATATCCGGGCCACTTCTAGCCATACCCTTGCGTCGCCGCCATGCACAGCACAGACGATTAGCCCTTCCCGAACATAGTTGAGCGCACACGGAGCTGCTTCGGTATCAGATACCGTTTCCGCCTTTTCGTTCAGGCCGGCGATCCAGCGCTCGGTGATTGGATCCACGCCCGAGGAAAGCACTTTGTCCGCAGCTTCAATCCAGCCTCGCGCCTCAATCGTCATCTGATTGACCGCCATGATTCCAGCTCCCACCACCACCAACGATCCAGCGCGTGGCTGTACCTGCGGTGCAGGTTGCGGGAGTGTGACGGGCGCCGAAGATCCTCCGGCAACGTCCAGATTGGCCTGCCCCGGAGTAACTGCGGCTCGTGCGCGCTGCGGAGGGGCAAACGGGTCTCTGACGCCACTTTGCATGCCGTGATATGGATGCCCATTCTCCCTCATGCGTGTTCAGTCCCCGCGGACGAGGCCCAAAGACTCGCAACCACAGCACAGAGTGTGTGACTTACGAAATCAATCCGCACGTTGGAGGTGATCAAACTCTGCCGCACTCCTCCGATGGCGCGCGCCTGATCGCGCATACAGAACGTATCCTCAGGCGCGATGATCAGCTGGTCCATGAAGCGCAAGGCTTCCCTACAGGACCGCTCGTATCGGGCCGCCCGCTCACGATCCGCCGTGCGGACTGCTAGATTCCACGCCGCAGCCATTCCCTCTGCGAGAAATCCTGTGTGAAAACTCGGGCCTGTAGGGGATAAATCGGAGATGAAGGCGCCAGTGCGCTCGTGTTGCCAATCGAGCGCCCAATCCGCCATTTCAAATACAAAATTGGCGTGGTCCGGGTCGCCGGTCAGTTTGTGAATGGCCGCCCAGGCCTGGGTCTGCCATCCGACCATACCCCAGGGGTGCAGCAATCGGAAGCGCCGCCGATACCAGTGCAGGTGCGGTGCGAGTCCGTCGAGCCAGGTACGTTCATCCGTCTGAGCCACGTATCGGGCGATCGCGAGCAGCGCCACGCCAGGCAAGAAGTCGTGCTCACAGGCCACTCCTACCCCGCGCGGTGTGTCCGTGATTCTGCCATCCGGCTGGAACATGCTCTTGACGCGATTGGCCAATGCCGATACCTTGGCCGGCTCCGGGATGCTGGCTGCGGCGGCGCCCGACAAAAGCTGGCAATCGGCCATTGCGCTGGGCGCTTGGCCACGCAAATAGAGACAAACCCTGCCGTGATGCGAAACGAGCGCCTTTAAGCAATGGAGCAGCCCACGCAATCCGGCATCACGCCACTCACGCGTGTTTAGGACTCGACCTGCTTCCTCGAGCGACGCCAGCGCATGCACCAGGCGGCCGGGAGACCCTTCACGTAGACGCTCGCCCGTAACGGGTTCATAAGAGTACTCCGGTATTCCTTCCGGACCTAGGCTCCGGACGATGTAGCCGGCCAGTCGTGCGGCTTCCGAACGCAGCCTTTCCGACGTCTGAAGCAGCGGCTTGCGCTCTGGAAAGCCAGAGACTATTTTGTAGGTACATCCGCTTCGCGCATTCCGAAGCCATGTCGCCGTTTCGTAAGTCGCCCACGTATAGGGCGGCCCTGCGATGCCCGCCTTTCGCAGCAGTTCTTTTGTGAACCTGTCTTTGCCCCAATTGAAATGCGGTCCGACCGAAGCCAGGAGAAACCCGCGGCGCGCCCCTTGTTGTACTGACATTGAATCAGCGCCCATTCGAAGTTTGATCGCGGCCTGCTCAATCGGAATTTGGCCCAGCCATTCGCGATCGTGAAGCACCGACACCGCAATATCCAAGTCGTCGAGCGAGTTGTTCTTGTGCCGTTCGGCAAAGCGGGAATCGGTCAACGCTTTGTCGGCCGCCCGAACCAGGCAGGAGTCAAGCGAGCCACCCCAGGTGACGTAACAGCCTTCCACGCCCGCGCGGTACAAGGTCACGGCAATGGCAAACACCGGCGCCGGAATCAGATCATCCGGCAGAGATTCGCCCGCGAGCTCTACAGATGCGACCGCTGCACGCACCGCCTCCAAGGCTCGTTCGGTGAGCTTTCGCCCGATAGATTCGTCAGATGTCCAGTATGTTGCGGGGTCCTGGAAACACCCATACGGCAGCCAGTATTCGCCGGGCTCGATGCATTTTCGAATATCGTGACGGTAGAGATCGTGAGGCTCAGAAAGCGGAATTTTGGCGTTGCGCCAGCGAGCATGAACGTACTGCTCGATCTCGCTCGTATACACCTGTGAGTTCGGCAGCGCACCACCCATTTTGGTTTCCCACCCGCGGCTCCGGGCGACGATTCCGTAACGGGCAAAATCGAGTTTGGCGGGCGGTATTTTCTCCAACCGGGTGAAAAATGTGGCTCCGATCTTCAGGTCAGAGAGGTTGCCCAAGTTTACTTTGCCTGCACTTGCCTGAAGAGTCTTTACGGTAGCCAGCACTAAATCGCGGGGCGGATCGGCGTCCGCTGGATCAAAATGCCAGAAGCCATCGCGAGCCAGTCGACTGTCGCTGTATCGATCGCGAAAGCTGACATAAACGCCGCCTTGCCCATCGTATTCAGCATCGAAACAGTGCGGTGGACCAGGCATCAGCCCGCTAGTGAGATAGAATTCGGCCACGCGCCGGGCCGCAGTTGCGGGGTGTAAGCCGTCGGGTATTCTCTCGGGCGCCCAAAGCTCCGCGGAAAATCGTTTGTGTCCCGGTACGAAATTCGGACGGGGAGCGCCGAGGTCTTCCCACGCGTCAAAGATTGCTTCCGTCCGATAACCGAGCGCGGCCGCCCATTCCATACCGCCCCGCATGGGGAAATTCGCCAGCACAACGGCTCCCTCTACCTGAAAGCCCTCCTCCTCAAGCGACTGAATGCCTTTGCGCAGCGAGGTTCCGGAACTGAGTGAGTCATCAATGAGCACCACCGGCCTGCTCTTGTCAAAGGGACCTTCGATCTGCCGCGAGGATCCGTACGGCTTCCGAACCTCACGGATCACCAGCCCGGTGTACCGCCCTTGGCCGGCCAGCACGCAAGACATCAGCAACGGCACACCCGTGTAGCCATACGAGGCGAGTTGCGTAGAGGAATACGTATGAAGGCGATCGAGAAGACAGCGGCCGATCAAAGCGCCGCCAGAACTGGTCAACGAGCAGTTCCAGCTGTAGAACATCCACGGGACGCGCAATCCGTCCCGGCCGCTGATGGGCTGTCCGGCGTCCGCCCAAAGAATGCCCTTGCTAGCGAGCAGGCGCTTGAGTCTCTCTCGGTCCTGCGAGACATCTTGGGCTGAACGCGAGCCTGCGTCGGCGCATTCCGTATTAGTGACAACCGTTGTGTCGGAACTCGCGGACGCGAAGGGCACAGCGAACACCTTGTCGATGCGGTTCCCCCCTACTTCCCGTGTCGTTCGATCTCGTCTATCCGCTTATTCAGTGCCTCAACGGCAGAGTGCAGGCTCTTCAGGTCTACGGCGATCAAGCCTAGCTGTTTCGAAAGGCCTTTGTTGAGCGCGATTCGCATCTGCCTGTCTCTGTGAGCTAGCTGCCGGACTGCGACCGAAAGCGCGTGCAGCTTGGTCGAGACCCCTTGCCGCAAGGCGTTCCGGACATCTCTATCTCGAATGGCGAGCGCTCGTACGGCCGCCCCGAGCACTTGTACTTGCGACTTGGCGCTACGCACCGAGTCGGAAAAAGGTGAGGTGGGTTTGGTTGTCACTATTTCTGGAACCTCCGGTGATTCAGGCGCTTCAGGGGCTTCTGGCGCTTCAGGGGCTTCCGGTGTCTCCGGAGTCTCTGGTGTCTCGGGGAACTCCGGCACTTCCGGTGTTTCAGGGACTTCCGGCGTCTCGGGCACCTCCGGAATTTCCGGGATTTCTGGTATTTCAGGAAGCTCGGGCAGACCGATGATCTCCGGAATTTCAGGTATCTCTGGAATTTCAGGTACCTCCGGAATTTCCGGGACCTCAGGCACTTCGGGTATCTCCGGAATTTCCGGAATCGTAATCTCCGGAATCGTAATTTCGGGAATGGTGATCTCCGGGATCGTAATCTCCGGAATGGTGATCTCCGGAATCGTGACTTCAGGTATGGTCACCTCAGGGATCGTAATTTCCGGAATGATCTCGGCTAACGGGGCGGCGAAATCGTCCCGAATGTCTCCCCCGGCGAATGCATATTGAGCCGCCGGAAGCTCAGGAATTTGAATCTGGCTTGGGGCGTCCGCGGGTAGATTCAATCCGCCTTCGCGCTCCGATGCCGCCTGCGCCTGGAGAAGCTCAACCGATCCACTCAGGATGGCTGATGTATCCGCCTCACTAAGAGCGAATTCGCGCAGAACTGCTTGCGGGTCTTCTCGAAATCGAGTAAGCGTTCGTGGATCACTTAACTTGATCAGGAAGTCAGATAAGGTGGAACCTTTAGACACAATTAGTCGCCTCCGCGCCTAGTTACAATTGGTCCCGAGCATCGGCATCGGGAAAAGTATGGCCTGACTTCTCTGGTCTAAGTGACTTTAGTAAGTCTTAAGAACAAATCCTCCGACAACAATCCGGCACGTCTTCTAAAGCGACATCCCGAACAATAAAAACTAATATGCAGAGATAATAAAGGGGCCTTGTTGAAAAGTCAAGGCCTTTCAGCTGCCCAGCTACATTATCAAAAAGGGGCAGTAACGTCAAGACCCATTTAGCATGAGAGCCTCAGTCATTTAGTATCAGCGCCTCGCGCGAAGTCAGAAATTTTCCGGTGTGGGCCATCGGATTCTGACACAAGACCGAAACCGCCCTTGCCGTTACTTCCGGACTTTCGGCCCTGGAGAGATCCAGATCGGCGCGGTGAACCAGCCGTTCGAGCATTGTAAGTGGCGGATAAAGTGTAATCACCGCTATGTTGTATCTGAATAGCTCGGCGGCAATTGCCGCGCTGAAACGATCGAGCGCTGCCTTACTGATCCCGTATCCCATGTTCACCTGCGGGATTTTGTTGCTAGGCGCTTTACGTGACAATGAGGCCGGAAGATGCCCCATGCGGGAGGATATATTCACAATTACTCCGCCACCGTTCTTCGCCATCAAGGACCCAATTGTCCTGCAAAGTACAAACGGCGCCCGAACGTTAACACGATAGAAATTGTCGAGTAGTGCCGCGCTGCTCTCGAGGAATGGCTTCCCCGGTCCGGCAAGACCCGCCAGAGCGGCATTGTTTACGAGAATGTCTACTCGACCGAACTCATTTGCAACGATCTCCGTGAGAAGCTGGACATCCCGATCATTAGCTACGTCTGTAGGGATCGGGAGAGCCTTTCGCCCCATCGCCCGAATGGCCGCCGCTGTCTCGCCTACAGATCCGGGCAATTCGTTGGTCGATTGCTCGCTGCGTGCGCACACCACAATCTCCGCGCCCTCTCTCGCCAGCCGTAACGCGATAGCTTTCCCAATCCCACGCGAGCTGCCCGTCACGACTGCTACCTTCCCCTGGTGGAGCATTTGCAAGGCGAGAAGCTCCTTCTAATTTGATCGTTCAGACATCGTTTCGGACTAAGATCTGAAGGTGACAAGCCCAACGAGAAAGTCGAGATTCTTTGGTACAGAATACATCGCCGCCTTACAGCAGCACTATCCCGAATTTGTCGAAGGCGAGAGCCGGCACACGGTAGATCGAGATCTCCATATTGGATTTGTAAATAAGTGGATCGAGAATATCGACACGGTGGGTCAAGAAGGCCCGAAACGTTTTCAGCGGATGGCCGATCGCCCTTGGGCATCCGCACGTTCTGCCTGGGCATGCTCCGGGGGCGGTCCCAATCTGCGCCACGCCGGAGCTTACGGGTCATACAAGGGGCTCATTCACCTCAAGCCGGCCATTGATCTGGTGCTGTATTCGAATCTCATTTGGGAGCTCGAACCGAAAACCATCCTCGAGTTTGGAAGCCTGCAAGGGGGCAGCGGATTATGGTTTGCCGATCAATTGGGGCTGATGAGCGGCGGCGAGGTGCACTCTTTCGAACTATGTCACAAATGCATCAGTAAACGAGCTTCGCATCCCCGATTGCATTTTCATAGAGTTAACCTCAACGATCTTGCGACCCTCGACTCGGATCTTCTGGAACGCATGCCCCACCCGTGGCTGGTGGTGGACGATGCGCATGCCAATTTAGCTAATCTGATCCCGTTTGTTGCCGCCCTGATGGAACCCGGTGATTACTATGTCATTGAAGATGCACTTACCAACCTCACATCGAGTGGTATCGGGGCTCTTGTTCGCCTCTGTGACAGCTTAGAACTTCTGGTCGACACGCGCTTCACGGACGGTTTTGGTTTGAATGTAACTTGCGCGCCTAACGGCTGGCTTGTGAAGCGAGAGCTGTGAATGCATTCCAATTTTGGAACGCGGAGCAGCAGCGTATGCCCACGACAAAACACCGCCTGGCGGTCAACCTGGACGATCAGGAATTCGCAGACTTGGCGGCCATGGCCGAGAAACATGATGTTTCACTGGCCTAGCTCGGTCGTCAGGCGGTTCTTGAGTTCATCGTCCGCTACCGTGACGAGCAACTGCAATTACCACTGCGCCGCGATGCCCGACATCCTCACCACCTCCGCTCGAGTGATTATGCGATCAAGGCCGAAAAATCGCCCGGATTATGCGGGGGCGCCCGCGCGTCTTGGATCTCTTCGCAGTTTCGAGACAGCAAATGGTTGCTGTCGTCCAGGATTTGATTTGCAACGCGGTCCCAAGCTCCACCGCTGAGTTGCGCCACCGACGTTATGCCCGCAGTTTGAAGTTATGGGCCGCGCTGATCAGTGGAGTTCCAGAATTCGGCTCTGGCTCACTTGTGGTGCAACCTCGAGGACCGCTGACCATCCTTTGAATTATGGTTAATCCATCGTCCTGCGGGGAGTTGTTCTCCAGCCTAAAGGGTCTGACGGTGCAAGACGTTACCTCAACCGGAAAGGACTGGATAGTGGAGGCGGCGGCCAGCCGAGACAGCGCCGAGTGCCCGGGATGCAGAGTTGTATCGCGGTCGCGGCATAGCCGTTATCGACGCCAGATCAGGGATCTTCCCTTTCAAGGGGCTCGCGTGATACTCAAGCTGCATGTGGCCCGCTGGCGTTGCCGGACTCCCGAGTGTAGGTATCAGATCTTCACCGATCGGTTGCCTTCCGTGGTCGCCCCTCATGCCCGACACACCAACAGACTGACAGAAATGGATATTTTGGTTGGCCGCCTACTGGGAGGTCGGCCGAGCCAGCGACTGCTGAGTCGGCTTGGTGTACCGGTCAGCCGCCATACCGTGCTCCGCCGAGTGAAGCAGGCTGTGCACAAACCCATGCAGCGGAAAGAAGTCCGAGTGGTGGGAATCGATGATTGGGCCTGGAAGAAGGGGCAGAGGTTCGGAACGATTCTGGTCGATCGGAAAATCGTCAAGTTGTAGACTTGCTGCCGGTGCGGTCCGCGAAAGTGCTCAGTACCTGGCTGGAGCAACATCCCAAAGTGGCAGTGATTGCCCGCGATCGCCAGGGCCTGTATGCCGAAGGAGCGCGTCGCGGAGCGCCCGGTGCAGTCCAGGTAGCCGATCGATTTCATCTGATCCTAAATCTCCGCCAAGCTGTGGAGCGGGCCCTGGCCGTGCAACGCCCTCACCTGCGCCTAACACCCGGCACGGTGGTGACACCGCCCTCTCTCCAGATCAAAGAAGGAAGACGCATAGTGCTCCGATCCGCCGTGACACAGAAGGAGGCAGAAGCGGTGCATCAGCGGTGGCAGGAGAAATTGGAGTTGTTCCGGGCTGTGAAGAATATGCAGGCTGCCGGATTGAGAGTCAAGGAGATGGCGCAACATTTAGGCGTTAACCGCCGGAGGTTGGACAAATGGGTACGGCTAGAGGAACTGCCGGAACGCAGCCGCATGCAGCCACGTCCTGGAATGGCAGAATCGTTCCGCGACTATTTGCGCCACCGCTGGGAACAAGGCTGTCACGATGGGCGTACTCTGCTCGCCGAAATCCAACAACTAGGCTATATCGGGGACCATTCCCAATTGGCCAAGCTAGTTTCCCCCTGGCGGCAGCCAACTGTTGAGAATGACCCGAGATCGACAGAGGCGGCCGTGAAGAAATCAATATTCGCGCCTGGTCGAGCGATCTCACCACAGGTAGCGGCAGCGCTGCTGAGTAAATTTCCAGCCCAACTGAACCATCGCCAGGCGGAAGTTGTCGCCAGACTGAAGCAGCAATGCCCCGGGTTTGCCTTGATGCGAAAGTTGGTCCTGAGCTTTCGAACGATACTGCGAGTCGGCAAGGTTTCCACGTTACGCCGGTGGATGAAGCAGGCCTTGAACACAGGGATACATGCCATGGTTCGATTCGTTCGAACCCTCAAACAGGACATAGAAGCAGTGGAAGCCGCGGTGAGCCAGCCCTGGAGCAACGGACCTGTCGAGGGACAGACTAATCGTCTCAAAATGCTGAAGCGTCAAATGTACGGTCGCGGTGGAACTGAACTGCTTCGCGCTCGGCTGCTACCGGAGACTGTTGCCGCATAGACGCCTGCACCAAAACTGGGCCAGAACCCTTTTACATCTAGTCTTTCGATAGTTTTCGTTCTGCGGGCCGGATCGTCGCAATCGGAGCTACCCGATTCCTATTCCCAAACTCTCGAACATCCGCGAGCATCCGTTCAATGTCATAGTCGAACTGCGCGGCGTACGCCTCGCGGAACCCTTCCAGCTCATCCATAATTTCGTCAGAGATCGTCGTATCCGGTGAGCAGTTGTTCTGGTGTGCAGAGGAGTGGGGGTTGGTAGCCATAGGATTGAACGATCTTATAGAGAATTGGTTGTAATAGGGCGTTCGCGATATGTCTGAAGTTCCACGTCAGCAAATAATCACATTCATACACGCTCGCAAATGCGATGTGTATTGCATCAGCTTCGGCCTTGCGGGGCAGGGGACCGGCTGGTTGCACCAACCGCTTTGCTAAGTCCATTATCTCCCGAGTTTCAGGCAGGATGCGAGTAGCGGTGAGTAACTTCACCCGATGCCGTACGGCTTCCGGGTGGCCTACGGCGCATTCCCTCTCGACCACATCGGAGATGAAAAGCTCGAATTGCTCGCGCTGTTTTGTCCACCATAAAACGCTCACCATCTGGCGGTGAGCGGTATTCACATCACTGCTGTTACGCTGTTGCATGGCCGCTGCCAGATAGCTGATGAAGGACGTTTCCAGATAGACGCGTGGGAGGCTCACGCCGCCTCCTGCTGTTCATCCGGTGCGGGCGCTGGCGTCATGATCGTGATTTCTCCGTCCTCCTCGTCGTAGCACGCTCCACAAATGAGGGGGGTGTTGGGCTTCGCCCAAGCGTTCGCGCCGCAGGTTGGGCACGTGTATTTTGTCTTGCTCGCGGCCTTCTTTTTCCGGCTTTCCCCACCATCGGACCATGCGGATTGCCAGTTAAGACGGAAGCCGGTGGCCGCCAGCTTCGCGAAACCTTGCGCGTATGCGCCTCCGGGAATGATGTAGTGGGTTACGCTTTGGCCGGTTTCCTTCCCGCCTGGATCGCCGGTGGTGGTGGGCTGCAAACCGACCTCCTTCATCTTCGCGGCCCATTCCTTGTCGTGATAGCAACGGCGCGGCGGCGTGCCGTGGCTTTGTTGCCAGACATGGCACATCTCATGAACCAGGGTCGAGAGAATCAACTCGTCCGAGCGTCCGGTGAACACGTCCGAGTTCAAGGCCAGTTCGTGCGGGGTTACTTTTTCCACGCGGCCGGCAAAGCGCTGCGGCGCAAAGTATCCCTTCGCGCGTGCATGGCGCTGCAACGTCACGAGAACATGGGGCAGGGAATTGCCGAACAGCTCGGCGTTGAAAAAATTATAGGCGTGTTGGAAAGCCCGGTACTCGCGTTCCGTAATGGTCGGATTCATCTCTGTTTCGTACGATACACGCTGGAGTCATCGCTTTCTGTTCCTTCGGTGAGAAGAGCAGGAGGCCTTGGGCGGCCTCCCACGATTCATTTAGAGAGCTTCTCCTGTGTCCTCCGACTCGCCGGGCACATTCGGGGCGGCTTCGAGCCGGATCAACCGTTGCACTTTGATCTTGGAAACGGTGGTCATGACTTCGACTTCGGCGGTTTTCTTTCCGATGGTTGCCTCGACCTTGCGCGGATAGCGTTCGTACACCAGTTCGCCCTCGACGAATAACGGCGTGCCTTTGGGCAGTGTGGCCGCCCATTTCCCCAAGCCATTCCAAATGACGAGTTGCTGCCATTCCGTTCGCGTGCGGCGCTCGTTGGTTTCCTTGTCCGTCCAATTGATATTGGTGGCAAGTGAAAGGGTCGTGGGTCCGTTCGTAGTGATTTTAGGATCTCCTCCGGTGTTGCCGATCAGCGTGATGCGATTCAAATTAAACATGTAAGTTTTTCTCCTTTTCTTGTATTGGCCAAACTGTTGAAGTGAAGAGGGAAGGCTTACGCCTTCGCCTCCTGAGTACGGAATTGTTGTTGCGCGGCGGCGGTGACGAAACCTTGCGCTTCGAGATTGCGGTCCCACATCGGCGCGAAATCAATGAGCTTGCGTTTTAGCCGGCGATTCTCTGAAGCCGGGCCGTTCTCGAATACTTCCTGGTACACCGGTGGAATCGCCTGCTGAAACAGGAACGGCTCGTGCACAATGGTTCCGCTTTGCGGTACTAATTCGAAGCACAGTTCCGGGTCTTGGCAGAGGTCGCCGTTCTGTGTGAAGTAGTGCGCCACGCTTATGGCCGATACCCGCGCGGACCTGTCCCGATGTCCTCGATCACGAGGCGCATGTAGGGCGGGTTCTCGATGGAAGCGTACAAATTCTTCACGCCCCGAAAATGTTGATGATCTTTGCGATTGTCTTCATGCTCTCCCTTCCTTTCAGCGGCGTGCGTAAGCCAGCCGCTGTCATCTAGGCTGCTTTTGCCTGGATGCCTTCTACTGTTCCCAACAGCACCCCCGGCGGAGGTGGAAAGGACTTCCCACCTCTCTGGCAAGCGAAATCCAAAGTTTTTGGCGTTCTGCTTCTTAGATTCGGGGTGCGTCGCATGCACCCCTGCCCCCTGGCGAAGGTGGGAGGTAGCAAGTGCAAGCCGAGGGGTATCCCCACCCTTGCAACGAAGTGGAAAGGGCGGAGCACAGCGGAGGTCTGCACAAGCGAAGCGCGGAAGATTGGGGAAGCGGCTTGTGCGCGCGAGAGGGCGGCGCCCTCTTAGGAACTTAGAGGAGTGAGCTCTGTCTCCGAAGTGATTTCAGCAATTAGTCGGGTTGTAAAGACATGGCGACATTAGTGGCGGAACGCCTTTGGTTCCGCGTTGCTCTCGCTCGGCGTGTGTTAGCGTTGGCCGCATGGAGCTAGAGACGTTCGCGCTTGACGTCCGATTTGGTTTGCGGCAATTCTGTAAGAAGCCTCTCCTGCTCGCAATCGCAGCATTGTCGCTGGCTTTGGGGATCGGAGTGAACACCGCCATTTTTACCGTCATCAATACAGTGCTGCTCACCTCGCTTCCAGTCCGTGACCCAGGAAAGCTCGTCCTTTTTTACGACGGAATTTCGACCGGAACGACCAGCGGCGACGCGCTGACTGCTGACGAATTCTCATTCCCGTTCTGGCAATCCATCGACGGTAAAATCAGCGCGTTTGAGGATTTGTGTGCGTTCCGGCAGAGCATTGATCAAACACACTTTCGTTTAGCTGGATCCAGGTCCGGGGTGCGCGAGACGGCCAGAGTGCACCTCGTCTCGGGCAATTACTTTCGCGCGTTAGGCGTCGCAGCCGCTCTAGGTCGGGTTTTGCAACCGCAAGATGACCGTCCCAACGCTTCGCACGTAGCCGTCATCAGCGATCACTACTGGCGTAACCGTTTTGCGAGCGATTCTGCGACAGTGGGCCGCGTTGCAATACTGAACGGAACAGCATTCACCATCGTCGGAATCGCGGTGCCGGAATTTTTTGGAGAACGCGCGGGACCGGGCGCACCTGATTTTTTCGTGCCACTTGTTGCTCAACCGCAAATTCTGCTGGAAGAGCCTTGGCGCGGACTGCACGATATGAAATGGCTCAACATGCTAGGCCGTTTGCGTCCCGGCGCCACCAAAGGCCAAGCAGAGGCGGAAGTGAATCTTCGTTTTCATGAATACCTGAGCGCACACATTTCGGGTGAGTCAACGTCTGATAAATTGCGCCAGATTGTGGCGCTGCATATCCATCTAAAGCCTGGTGGCGCGGGAATCTCTGGATTGCGCTTTCGATACTCCGAACCGCTTCACATTCTGATGGGAGCGGTCGTGCTCGTGTTACTCATCGCGTGCGCGAATGTTGCGATTCTGTTCTTGTCCCGCACTTCCGCAAGATCGCAGGAGTTTCTGGCAAGGATCGCGCTAGGCGCGTCAAGTGGGCGAATAATCCGGCAGGTGTTAGTGGAAACAGTTCTGTTGTCGTCGATCGCCGGATTAGCGGGCGTTGCTTTATCTTGGGCGGGCGTCAAAGCGCTGTTAGCTGTGTTCGGAATCACTTCGGTCGTCAAGGTTCACCCTGACCTGCTTGTGCTCGCGTTCACAGCTGGCACATCAATACTCACTGGCATCGCGTTCGGTATCGTACCTGCGGTGCGGTGCAGCAGGTTGGAGCCGCGGCCGGGTGCCTTGTTACGTTCGGTTGAGTTTGGAACCGGACGATCCGGGAACGTGCGAGTGCTGATCGGAAGCCAAATTGCGTTATCTCTCGTGCTGCTGTTCGGGGCTGCGATTCTCGCTCACAGTCTTTCTGCCCTGCAAAACCAAAATCTGGGATACGCTCGCAGACATATCGCATTAGTGCGAACCGACCCGCGCCTAGCGGGCTATCAGCCAGCGGAGTTGCTGAATCTTTACCAGCAATTTCAGACTCGTCTCAATTCCATCCCAGGCGTTATGTCTGCGGCGCTTGCCCGCTATAGTCCGGTGGACGGCTCGACGTCGACGGATAATTTCTCGATTGAAGGCAGGCCTCAGAAGACGGGAGGACGTCCGATTATGATCGACCTGGAAGTTGGGCCACGATTCTTTGACACCCTACATATGCCTATCCTTGCGGGCCGACCCATCGATGCACGAGATCTTCCTTCATCAACACCCGTCGCCGTCATCAACCAAGCCTTTCAGAGGAAGTTCTTTGCTCAGGTCAATCCGCTTGGGCAGCGCTTCTCCATTGGTTCACCTTACGCAGCACCGGGGTTCGAGATTGTCGGAATTGTTGCAGATTCGCGTTTTCTAGATGTTCGCGAGAGCGCCAGACCGATGGCTTTCTTTTCGGCTTGGCAAGGCAAGATGGTAACCCCCTATGCCGGCACGTTAATTTTTTCGACAACTGGCGCGCCGGAAACTGTCATTCCACAAGTCCGTCGCGTGCTGCAGAGCATCGATAGCCGCTTGCCGATCGGGAATGTCTCAACACTGGACGCGCAAATCGAACATTCGTTCGCGCCGCAAATGCAAGTGACAGAGCTTTGTAGCGTGTTCAGCGTGCTGGCGCTGTTGCTGGCCGTGATCGGCATTTATGGTTCGACTACCTATCTGGTAACACGGCGCACTCCCGAGATGGGAATTCGCATGGCCTTAGGAGCGCAGCGCGGCGATGTGCTTTGGATGGTGTTGCGTGAGAACCTAAGCCTCATCCTTGTCGGCCTGATCATTGGATTCCCCACAGCAGTTGTCGCTACGAGATTGATTCGCGGATTTCTTTATGGAGTGGAAGCGGCGGATCCGCTTGCTATCACAGTCGCCGGGTTATTGATCTTAGTCGCCGGGGCGGCCGCCGCTTACCTTCCTGCGCGCCGTGCAACAAAGACCGATCCGATGGTTGCGCTCCGCTATGAATAGAAGCATCAAGGAGATCTAATGCTTCCACAGTGTTCATGTCTGAATGCCGGTAGAGCATCGAGTTGTGCGGCAATTAACGCATTGAGGTCTTCTGACGCCGTTGGAAGTCGAACGCTATTTGATTCTTTAGCATCGAAATGAGCATCCGCAGAAGCCTATCAGCAATGCCGCGTAAAGCCCTCGCGTGTTGGTGGCCGGCAGTTCTCAAGCGATCATAGTGTTTTCGGCTCGTTTCATCGCAGATAATGCTTCTGGTTGCCCAATGGTGCAGTGCCTGCCTTAACCTCTCATTGCAGGCTCGACGCATAGAAATCATCCTTCGCTTTGCACTCTGGATCGTTACAGGTGCTGTACCTGCAAGGCAACGGAAGGAGTCATAATCCCGCTCGCGGATCGGCCTCGACGCTTCGGCTAAGAGAACGGCTGTTATGCCTGGCCCAATGCCGGGAACAGACTGGATGATGAGCACATCGGAATCACCTGCCTCCTCGAGCGTTTTCAGTAGCTGCTCAATCCGGCGGCCCACGTCTCGAAGCTGCTGATCCAGAAGGGTTACTAGAGGTAGTAGCAGGAGCACATGTTCGCTTGCCGCTTCCGCAGCACCTTCAGCCAACTTGAGCGCCGGCGTTCGAAGGATGTTCTGAACCTCTTCCGCCGTAAATCTGCTAATCCTGTGCGAGAACAACAGCTTTCGGATACGAGCGAGGCTCAGTTTCGATGCGGCAGCAGGGTTCGGAGCGTTCCGAAGAAGATCCCATACAAACAAGCTGTCTGCTGCTGGGCTGAGCTGTAGCGCTTGCGGATAGTAGCGATGAAGTTGTTGCCAAAGGCGGTTGGTTGCACGTCGCAGTTCTGCTTTTAACTCCTCCTGAAATCTCGATAGTTCACGCAAATGAATGATATCGGGCGAGTCGGTTTCAACAAGTCTGAAGCTGCGGCGATCCGTTCGGAGGGAAGACGCCAGGACCAACGCATCACGGGTGTCGTCTTTGGCACCCGCGACAGTAAAGCGGTCGCGAAAGCGATCCACCTGTTTCGGATTGATAGAAAATACGGCAAAGCCGCGGTCCAGGAGTGTCTCAACGAGAGCACCCCACGACATTTCAATGGCTATGGCAACCCTCTTGGGTTCACACACGGTGCTTCGCACAAGGCGATTCACGAGGTCTTGCAGTCCCTCGCCCGTGTGCGCCGCATCATATTGCTCAATGGCTCGTCCCTCGCCATCGAGCAACACGATGCGATGCGTCTGTGTTCCCCAGTCAATTCCGACGAAATACCGATATTCTTGATCCAATCGATCATTCCTTTTCTCCCGGCTATAGCGATGCGTTTCATCGAGCCTGTACGGGTGCTCAGCTCTGCTGGCACAACTTCCCACTGGATGTCGCATCGCGCTGAGCCGCCCGAGGTGCATGTCCTTTCCTGGCTCTGTAACAAGCTGCTCGGCTAAGGCACTCTCAGGCAGCCAACCGATACTCAGAAGCGTACAGGCTCGGCTACCACCTTTCGGTGCATGGTTTGCGCGGCCTGAGTGCTTGCCGTGCAATCAACTTTTTTTGCTGAGCGGTTTTTAGCGCAGGGATGTCAAAAACAAGTTGTTGCTTCGGTGAGCTGGCCGTGCGATGCATCCGAAAGTAAAGGTGGTGGCCGAAGCGTGAACACCCTTGCCGGAGTCAACGGTTTCGTTGCGCCAGTTCGGCGCCACCACAGGAACGTAAAAGGGGGAGTTGCGGGGGGAACGGCCCGCTGAGGATGGGAGCGCAAGACGGCGGAGTTTGCTGGCTTGCTGCGTGGGAAGGATGGCGTATTGAGCCTCCTTCCCGGCAAACCCGTGAAGGTTGACTATTGGCGTTCCAACACTGGAAACGGAAGCTAAGTCATCGATTGTAAAGCTCAGCCACGATGTTTCGTTCAAGTTCTGTTCGGTGCAAATCTGCCGTAGCGCATCGCCAACGTGGGAAGCAGTAACAGATTCAGAACCGTTGATGTGATGAGTCCACCGAGAATCACGATTGCCATTGGCCCTTCAATTTCTCGGCCCGGTGCACCACTTCCGAGGGCCAGCGGGAGCAGCCCCAAAGCCGTGACAACCGCCGTCATCAGGATGGGCACAAGTCTCTCGGACGCACCACGAAACGCAGCGTCACGGCCCCAAATCATTCCTTCTTTCGTAACCAGATGCTCAAAGTGCGAAATCATCATGATCGAGTTGCGGGTCGTAATACCGAACAAAGTCACAAACCCGACCAGCGATCCAACGGTGATATAACCTCCGGTCAGGAATGAAGCAAGAACGCCACCGACCAGGGCAAATGGAAGGTTCACAAGGACTAATCCCAGATTGCGTAGGTTGCCGAAGACCATGTACAGCAGCAGAATGACAACTACAAACGCAATCACCGAGTAAAGCAAGATCTCGCGCTGCGCCGCTGTACGCGCCTCGGCGGTACCGGTAAAGAGCGCGTAAGCGCCGGGCGGGAAGTGAACGCGCTGAGAAACTGCGCGCTCGGCCTCACCGACGAAAGATGATAGATCACGTCCCCTCACGTTGCACGTGACTGTTTGAAGTCTGCTTGCGCCGTCATGGAGGACCGTCGATCTGCCAGTGGTAAGAAAAACATCCGCGAGCTCAGTCAGTTTGACTTGAAGTCCTTCGCTGTTTTGGAACAGAAGCGAGCCGATCTCTCCGGGATCTTTGCGCGCTTCCGGCGAAACAATGACTACTACATCGATAATTCGATTACCTTCATACACCTGAGACACAGAAGTGCCCAGGTAGGCCGCTTGGATTGCTTTAAGGACCTTGACCGGCTGGAAGCCGAACTGCGCGAGCCGTTCCGCCCGCAACCGTATGCTTATTTCGGGAACGCCCGGCGGCGATGGAATCTGCACATCAACAGAACCTCGCACGCTTGAAAGCACGGTTGATACTTCTCTCGCCTTCTGATCTAGAAGGTCAAGGTCATTGCCAAATACCTTCACGACCACCTGTCCGGCAGAGCCCGATACCACTTCCTCCATCCGCTCCGACAAGAACGGTTTCATTGAGAATGAGAACCCGGGAAATAATGAGAGCGTCTTTCGGATGGGGTCTTCGGCATCCGCGCCCGTATCTGGCTTCAACTTGACGTGGAACTCACTATAGTTGACGTCGGAGGTATCATCTGCCAACTCCGCCCTGCCGATCTGTTGAGCAACCGAGGCGACCTGCGGATTTTTCAAAAGCTCGGCACTAATTTTGCGACCCATCCTTACGGTATCCGGTAAAGAGGTTCCGGGTAGCGAAATGGCGTGGGCAATGAAGTGCCCTTCGTGAAGATCCGGAAGAAAGCCCCCGCCAAAAAAAGGAAGTGTAATCAATGCCGCAAGAAATAAAATGACTGCTCCAGTGATTAAGGAGGCACGCCTTGCGACCGTCACAGTTAACAGTCGAGCGTAGTTCGCCTTGAGCCACGTGATCGATCGCGGCTCGGCCTCAGTGTCGGACGCTCTCGGAAGCAGCAGGACGCAGAGAGCCGGAGTAACAGTCAACGCGATCAGCAGGGACGAAAGGATCGCAAGGACGTAGGTCAGGGCTAGTGGGCGGAACAGGCGGCCCTGCACACCTGACAACGCGAATACGGGAACGAAGACAACGGCTACCACGAACGTTGCGTACACTACGGCAGATCGCACTTCGAGCGAAGCGGCCCGGACGATACGGAAGATGGCCCGGAAATCCAGCACCTTGCCGGCATTTTGCAGCAATCTGCGATGAATGTTTTCGACGTCGATGATGGCGTCATCAACGACTTCGCCAATTGCGATGGCAAGGCCGCCCAAGGTTAAGGTGTTCAGACTTTGCCCCATGTAGTACAAAATTACGATTGCAACCAGTAGTGAAAGTGGTATGGCGGTCAAAGATATGAATGCGATCCGGGCATTGAACAGGAAGAGAAACAACACGATTGCGACGAGCACGCCGCCAAGCAGGAGTGAAGAGCTGAGGTTGTGGACAGCAGTATTGATGAAGTCGGCGGGCCGAAACATTGCCGGATGCAACTCAATCTCCGCAGCAGCAAACGCGGGCCGCATTGCCGCCAATTCCTTTTCGACTGCCTGTGTGACCTCCAGTGTGTTCTCACCGTACTGACTGGAAACCTCCACCAAAACGCCAGGCTCGCCGTTTACCGTACCGCCGCCTATCGCGGGGGCCGCCGCTTGCTCGACACATGCCACATCACGCAAACGCACGGCGGCGCCGCCTCTTGCTCGAATGATTGAAGCCCCAATCTGCGCGGAAGTAAGCGACTGACCAAGAGAGTGAAGGACGACGCGTTGATTGCTATTCTCAACAAAACCAGCGCCCCGGACGCCGGTCGCATTCTGCGCAGCATCCAAGATGTCCTCAATCGAAAGGCCATACTGCGCCAGTTTCTTCGGGAGCACCTGGATTTGAAACTGCCTGACATCCCCCCCCGAAAAGAGCCACACGCGCTACGCCGTGGACGCCGAGCAGGCGGGGACGAAGCACCCAGTCCGCAAAGGTCCGTATCTCCATTTGCGTACGGCGGCGGGAGGTAAGCCCTTCGATCAACATTAAGCTCGTGGAACCGGTGAGAGGCGCCATTGTCGGAGGCTCCACGCCTATTGGAAGCCGTGCCGACGCTTGGCCGAGGCGTTCACTTGCCATTTGCCGGGCACGGTAGATGTCCATCCCATCCTGAAACGTGATGGTGACAACGGATAAGCCGAGCGTTGATCGGGACCGCAGCGTATCCAGGCCCGGTATTCCGTTAACGGCATTTTCAACCGGAACTGTGACAAGCTCTTCCACCTCTTCCGGCGATAGTCCAGGTGCCTCGGTTTGAACGACCGCGCGTGGCGGCGCAAATTCCGGGTAGACGTCGTATCTGGAATGAGCCGTGATGTAGATGCCATATCCGAGAAGGAGACAGGCCAGCGCCACCACCACTCCGCGAAAACGGATCGAAAAAGAGACCAGAGCCTGGAGCATTATTCTTCGTCGGATTGCAGTTGCGATTTCATCTCTTCGGAAAGCAAGGTCTGAGCTCCGCCAACTACTACTCGCTCACCCGGAGCAAACCCCGAGTTCAAGAGCCATCCGTCTTTTGCAGGTTGATCCAAAGGCGCCATCCGGCGCACGAACTTGAAGGCCGACATTCGGGAGCGCGCTTTGCGTGGCTAGCCAGATTCGTGACAAAGAGCGGATTTTCGCGACCAACCGTGAGGTTTGATGTTCAATTTCTGCCAACCGCTTTTCGGGTTTTCAGGCAAGTCGACCTGAGTCGGATAAATAGCGTGAGGCCCTACAACCTGGGCCTTCTGCACTGACAAGAGCGGGTGGGTTCAAGCCGTTCCAGTTTCCGGGCCACGCGAGGGAACAAGCGCGCGATCCTGCTTGCTGCCGCCGATGTGCTGGGCGATCAGAAGTCCGACCGAGAGACCGGCAATGCAAGCGGCGGCGGCGACGAGATAAGGCACAATTCCCGCGTCGACCCTCATCACCGGGAGTATCGTCGTGAACCATATCCGCTCGCGGAGCGGTTGCCCGAACGCAACCAAGATAATGAGTACCGATTGTACTTTCCATCCAAACCGTCGGCCAACTGCTACAAGATCAGCATCAGCACGGTCCCAACCATAGCTACGAGCATAAACACTGGAAGGGAAAGAAGCTTCAGCGGATCCGGTGATTCCGGGAGCCGGCTATGCCACCAACCAACAAGAATCCAATCCGGTACTGGCCCGTGAAGCTCAGTGCATACAGGGTGCCGCCCATGAGTGCCCCTGCCACCCGCATACGGCTCGGCCGGAGGAAATACACCGTAGCGCAGCACCCAGCCAGCACGAAGCCTGAACTCATCAGCCAGAATGGCGTAAACCATAGGGAGCCCGGCGCCGCCCTTAGGCGGGCATCCAGGGTGATCCGAGTCTGCCATACCAGCGCCGCCAGACCGGACAGAAGCGAAATCACGATCAGCGCCACAGCCATGACTCCCGCCGTATGGCGGCGAATGAACCGATTGGCCCGATACCACGCATCATCGGGTTTTGCCGCTACCGGGAGGCGTTTCAAATGGCGCCGAAGATCCTCGTCCAACGCTTCTACCGAACTGTACCGGCGTGCCGGCTCCTTCTGCAGAGCCGTGAGAACAATGCAGTCCAGATCTCCTTTTAGCCGGCCGCGCAGCCTGCCTGGATTGCCCTCCCTGACTTCGCTGACGGTCTGGGGCGTAATCGATACCTCCTTACTTTGCTCGTCGATGCCCGATTCCGTGGTATCAACCATTGCGCTCGGCCTGAGCGGCTCCACCTCGGAAATGACGCGCGCCATCTCATGAAGGGCTGCGCTCGTCAGGCGGTACGGCCGGTGTCCGGTGAAGAGCTCATAGCAGATCACCCCTAGCGAGTACACGTCCGTTAACGTGGTGATGACGCCGCCCCTGACTTGCTCCGGGCTCGCATAGTCCGGCGTCATCATTTGGGCCAGTGTTTGCGTGGCGGGCAGTTCCCCTCGCGGCTTGTCCTCAAGGAGCTTCGCGATTCCGAAATCGAGCAGTTTCACAGTCCCATCGGCGGTTACCAGAATGTTGCCCGGCTTCAAATCCCGATGCACGACAAGGTGTTGATGAGCGTGCCGTACCGCGGCGCATACCGTGCGCATCAGCGCAATCCGCCCGCTGATGTCTAGCTTCCGGGCGTCACACCATTGCTGGATCGGCTGCCCTTCGACCAGTTCCATCACGAGGTACGGCAGGCCCTCTTCCGTTGAACCCGCATCCAATAACCGGGCGATGTTTGGATGATCGAGCGATGCGAGAATCTCACGCTCCTGCAGGAAGCGCGCAATGAAGGCAAGCCCGGCCCTCCCTGGCTGAACGAGTTTGATTGCAACCTGCTTTTTGAATGCGCCATCAGACCGTTCGGCAAGATAGACGGAGCCCATTCCGCCTCTGCCGATTTCGCGGATTAGCGTGTATCCGCTCAAACAACGCCCTTCCATGCGCGGTACTCCAACGGGCGACGTTTCGAAAGCCGGGTGGGCCTGGCCCAGTAACGGCTGGCCTAGCCAATCCGGGACATGTTCACGGGCGGTTAAGAATCGTTCGACCTCGGCGCGGATCTCCTTGTCATCGTGACACTCGATGTCCAGATAAGCATCCCGCTCCGAAGGGGGCTGGGAAAGGACCGCTTCGTAGATTTTCCGCATGTGACTTAGCTTTTCAGGAGTCATTGTGTTGCCATCCACACTGCCTAGCGCAAAGGGACCTCACAACAGCTCACGATTGTCTGTACTGTAACTTATATGGAGCATTCTGAGCTATCTAACACGGTAACCGGTCTACTCCGGGACTGGCGCGCCGGAGATAAGGAAGCCGCCAACCGCCTCATGGAGCTTGTATATGCCGAGCTGCACCAATTGCTTCTCGCGAAATGCGCCGCGAACATGGCGAGCACACGCTGCAGGCTACGGCGCTGGTCCACGAAGCCTATCTTCGCCTCTGCGGAACTTCGTCAGTCGACTGGAAGGATCGGTCGCATTTCTTCGCAGTGGCCGCAACGCAACTTCGTCGCGTCCTCGTTGAGCACGCCCGCCGGTTAAATAGCGACAAACGGGGAGGTGGCGTGATCAAGCTATCGCTGTGGGATTCTGATGGCCCCGCAGCGGCGATTGACCACCGCTTGCTCGCGGTTGATCAGGCGCTGGACCGGCTTGAGGCTCTGGACGCACGCGCTGCAAAAGCGGTTGAATTGCGTTTTTACGGCGGATTAAGCGAAGTCGAGACGGCGGAAGCGCTCCATATCTCACTCGCCACGCTGAAACGGGATTGGGACTTCGCCCGAACGTGGCTGACCGCCGAGTTGAGCTGACCGGGGTTAACCCTTTCATCCATCCACATCTGATTACGCATCAGCCTTTTTGAACGGTGATGGTGCGGAAGTAATCATTGTCGGGACTAACGTGACCGAGCAGGACTGCGCCACCCCCGGTCCCTAAGTCCGGTTCGGGGAAACTTGCCGAGGGAGCGTTCGCGATTACTCTGACAAACGCCCCTGCGTTCGTCAATCCACTTGTCCGTAAAGTCGGCGACACGTTCCTTTGACGTAGGGCGCCGTTATGGTTCGATACCGATGCGATCGTTGACGGCTCCGCGAATGCGCTGTTTGCAGCCCAGATAACGTTCGGTAGTTTGCACAGAAACATGTCCGAGCAGGAATTGAATTTGCTCCAGCTCGCCTCCCGCAGAATGGCAGAGTTTCGCGCACGAGCGCCTCAAGTCGTGAGGCGCAAGGCCGGCAAAGCCCGTTTTTGCCGCATACAACTTGACGACGTGCCAAACGACACGCTCCGTGACGCTATCGCCCCGCGATTTACCAGGTCTTCACACGCAACGGAATATCTTGCCCGAATGCAGGTCAGCCTCTTGGATCCACTCATCCAAGATCGCCTTGACCCACTCGGGCATGGGAGCCGTTCGAATGTGCCCACCCTTACCAACGAGATCGACGATGGCTCAGTGCTCTTCTCTCCGCTGCAAGTGCGTAAACTCTAGATCGGCTAGCTCGCGACGTCGGAGACCGCAACCGAGCAAGATGGCAAGCATTGCGCGGTCTCGTTTGCCCTTCAACGTGTCTGGATCAGGACTTTGCCAGAAGCGCGTGCTTCGTCTGCGGTGAGCCAATTGCCGAGCCGGACGCCTAGCTTCTTGGGGCCTTTGACTCGCCGGATGCTGTCTACCAACTCTGGACTGAATAAGCCGGCATCCGCAGCTTCATACGCCAGCCGGCGGACTGCCGCAAGGAGGCCATTGATTGTTGACGAAGCTAGGCCGCGGTTCTCCAGGAAAATGCGAAAGCGCGCGACGACCACCTTGTTAAAGGAAAGCCGCGGCTCAGAACAGTACCACTGAATGAACTCATCGATGGCATGTCGATATCCTCGTTTAGACTCTGGCGAACGCAGGCTGTCGAGCACGGCTGCCTTGCTGTGGTCCAGATCCGGAAGGCCGAGTTTCGATTTCGGCCGCTTTGGCGCGTTGGGTTTCCGCTTCGTGCGTTTGGTCATACCGGCCGCCTCCCGCGCGGCTGGTGAAAAGCGTACGTGGCTCAAAGGGCGCAGAGCGCGTTTGAACTAAGCCGCTCGTGCGGCGGACGCTGCGCGTGCCGGTGGATCAGCGGTTCTTAATCCCGGTGTCTCGATACTGTTGAGGGTCACAAGGAGGTCTTGTGACCCATCTTAGAAAGTTAATGCTGGAGGAACTCCAGCGACGTAATTATTCCGAGCGTACCGCAAGGATCTATGTCCGAACAGTGAAGGAACTCGCCGAGTACTTCGGCTGTTCTCCTGCAAAACTCGGACCGGAACAGATCCGGCAGTACCAGGTGCATCTCGCAAAGAAGAAGCTGGCAGCTAAGACGATCCAGCAACGCGCAGCAGCGCTGCGTTTCTTTTTCGTTAAGACGCTACGGCGGCCCTATTTGCCGGAACACATTCCGTTTCCGAAAATCCCGCGTCGTCTGCCGACGGTGCTCAGCCAAGAGGAGGTGCAGCGCATGCTCGAATGCAGCATGAACCTGATGCATCGGGCCATGCTGCTGACGCTGTATTCCACTGGACTGCGGCGAACGGAACTGACACAGCTCAAGGTAGAGGACATCGACAGCAAATGCATGATGATCCACGTTCGCCAGGGAAAGGGCGGTCATGACCGCGACGTGCCGCTCAGCGGCAAGCTGCTCGAAGTGCTGCGCGAGTACTGGCGCTGGAAAAAGCCGACGACGTACCTGTTTCCCAGCGATTATGAAAAGCGCATCGGTCAGCCGGTCAGCGACAAGGTGATCTGGTGGCTGTGCAAGAAAGCAGCCCGTCAAGCCGGCATTCGCAAGCGCGTCAGCCCACACACTCTGCGGCATAGCTATGCCACCCACATGTTGGAAGCCGGGGCGGATCTGCGCACCATTCAAGTTCTGCTCGGCCACAAGAGGCTGGAAGACACAGCGGTCTATCTTCACTTGTCGAAGCGGCATCTCACCGCGGTTACGAATCCGCTCGACCGCATGGGAGTGGACACGCTGGCCGATGTTTTCCGTGCGCGGAGACAATTGAAAAAAGCATGAGCCGGCCCACCCTGGAGGTGGCCGACATTATCCGTCAAGCTGGCGACCGCTTTGTCGAACGCAACCGGGCTCATCTGGCCTGGCCGCACCTGAAAGTGCTGCGGGCCATTGAGCGCTGCCGGACAGCCGCCCTCGGCGGCCATCTGGACCGCTGCTCGCATTGCAGTCATCGCGCCATCTCTTATAATTCCTGCCGCAACCGGCATTGCCCGAAGTGCCAGACCCACGTGCGTGATCAGTGGCTGGCGGCCCGTTCTCAGGAACTGCTGCCGGTGGAATATTTTCACGTCGTGTTCACCCTGCCGCACGCCTTGTCCGCGCTCATCCTGCAAAACAAGCGCGTGCTTTATAACCTCCTGTTTCGCGCCAGCGCCGAGACTCTGGTTGAGGTCGCAGCCGATCCCAAGCATCTCGGCGGCGAGATCGGTTTTCTCAGCGTGTTGCATACCTGGGGACAAACGCTGGAGCATCACCCGCATGTTCATTGCGTGATTCCAGCCGGCGGCTTGTCACCGGATCGCTCCCAATGGATCCAGCCACAACGACGCGGATTCTTTTTGCCGATTCGAGTATTGAGCCGCATCTTTCGCGGCAAATTCACGGCGGCACTCAAACGGCTGTTTCGCTCTCGCCAACTCCAGTTTCATGGAGCGCTGCGGAACTTATCGAGTCCACAACTGTTCCGGCAGTTTCTTCGAGCTCTCTTTCGACGGGACTGGGTGGTCTATGCCAAGCGGCCATTCGGAGGGCCAGAGCATGTCCTGCACTACTTGGCTCGCTACACGCATCGCGTAGCTATTTCTGATCACCGCTTGCTTTCTTTTACCGATGGCAACGTTTCGTTCCGCTGGAAAGATTACGCTCACGGCAACAAGCAACGCAAGATGACACTCAATGCCCATGAGTTCTTGCGAAGATTCCTGTTGCATATCCTTCCCCGCGGCTTCGTTCGCATTCGCCATTTCGGATTCTTAGCCAACCGTAATCGTAAATCGCGCGTATCTATTTGCGGCCGACTGCTCGTTGCAGAGCATCTCCAGCGTAGTGCTCCGGCTGCCGAAACGACAAGCGTCAGAGCAGGTTGGCACTGTCCACTTTGCGGTGGACCCATGCAGCCTGTCGAACACTTCACCGCCAACCAGCTCGCCCGCGAACTGGCTCGCTGGGAGAGCGGCGTTGACACTTCGTAACGCTGAAATCCCAACAGCCAACTTCAGATACTTCGCCATGCATACAGCCGACGTGCGTCTTCTTGTGTCGACAGGCGCCAGACTAGCCATAGTGAAAAGCTATTTGCGCGCTCTTTATCCCTTCTGGCCGCATCCTCTGCGCGCAATCCGGTCAATTCCCGTGATCCACTGGCGTCTCCAATACGTTCCGAAGTACCAAAACCAGCTACTTTACCCATAGCTGGCCGCGTCCGCCGCAAAACCGAGCGGCTCATTTCAAACCCAGCTATCGAAAATGCCCCTAACTCCGCCAGCCACACCAGCCTTGTCTGTCTTGGCATTTCCGATAGCTTGCTAAGGTTTTTCGTCAACTCAAAAACTCAGACCAAGCCAGCCTCCGGAAATATCCCAGATATCGTAGAAAGCTAGAAGTTGGCGCTTACCGGCGCTTCTGGCCGAAACTTAGTAACCTTACGTGGAAATCACTCAATTTGACCTATTTCTCTTCGCAGGTGTCACAAAAGGTGCCACATGGCACCCTGTTTGGAGACCTTTCCAGTCACCGCGCGATCACTAAATCAAAACGCTATGACTCTATCTGGAGTGACTCGGCGCAGGAAGGCCGACTTATAGCGAGAAGGGGAGCGCCGGGTCACTTTGGATAGAGACGTTTGAAGGAAGGCGCCCGCGTTTGCGGCGGACGCGGCAGGCTATGGGTGTTCAATCGTCCCGAACATCCCAGAGGTGGTCACTTCCGGTGCAGACAGGTTTCCAGACATGGATGATTTTCGGTTCTGCCGTGATAGAGAACCGTTGGGAAGAGTTGCTCAGCGGGCACTTTGGCTTTGTTTTCTGGCTGTGCGCGGTGCCGGAACAGAGGTCCAGCGTGCATGCCGGAGCAAGCTGAGGCTCCGTGGATAAGTGAAGGCTAGGACGTATCACACAAGCTCTCCCCCCCGGCAGAACTCCAGCGGAGCTGTTGCGCAGTAAGCCTTTCGATGAGGGCCATCGGTCCACCGCAGCAGGGACAAAGCCAAAGGCTTGCACCGGCAGAAGTAGTGGAAGAGGGCTGAACCGGTGGCTCCGTTCTTAGAAGTGTTTGACACAAAGGAAGAGCTGGGCCGCGACGTCGGTTCGCCAGAAAGCCGCAGAACCGAATACGCACAAAGCCACGAGGCAAGGTGTGAAGGAGAAAACGGCGAAGGAACTCCTCCGCCGTGACGGTCATCAGCTTTTGCTTGCCTTTGTGCGCATAGTCTTTCCAACGGAACGTCACTTTCCCATCAGCGACATCGACGATCCGGTGGTTGGAAATGGCAACGCGATGCGTATAGCGGGCCAGATACTGGAGAACGTGTTGCGGTCCTCCGAATGGCCGTTTGGAGTAAACCACCCAATCCTGACGAAACAGCGGCCGCAGAAAAGCATGGAAGACTTTGCTCTCTGCGAATGGTTTCAGACTGCCAGGAAAGACGAGTTTGTGTTGATAGAAAGCCCGCTTCAAGCCGGCGATGAACTTGCCGCGAAACACGCGGCTCAATAGTTTGACGGGAAGAAAGAAGGGATAGCGCGGGTGAACCCAATGGGTGTGATCTGCCGACAAACCGCCGGCCGGAACAACGCAGTGAAGGTGAGGATGATGCTGAAGATTCTGTCCCCAGGTGTGGAGCACACTCAGGAAACCGATCTCTGCCCCAAGATGCTTCGGATCAGCAGCAATCTCCAGCAATGTGGCGGCACTGGCACGAAACAACAGATCATAAACAACCTTTTTGTTTTGCAGGGCCAGCCACGATAGTTGATGCGGAATCGTGAAGACCACATGCACATACTTCACTGGTAGCAGTTCCTTGCCGCGTTCTGCGAGCCACTTGTTGCGAGCGTTGGTCTGACACTTCGGGCAGTGTCGGGAGCGACACGAGTTGAAAGAGGTGGCCTCATGGCCACAATGGCAACAGCGATCCAGGTGTCCACCGAGCGCTGCCGTGCGGCAGTGCTCGACGGCAAACAGCACGCGCACATGCAGCCACGTTAACCAGGATCGATTCTTTTCGATAAAGCTCTTGCCGTGCTGACGGATGATGTCGGCCACCTCGAAAGGTGGCTGCTTCATCTCTTGTGCAGCTTCCGGGACCGCTTCACCTGGTCCAGGCTTGATAACTTGAGCTTGTCGAGCGGTGTTCCGGCCGCCTTCAGATGGCGCTCAGACATGTGCAGGTAGATGGAGGTGGGCTTGAGGTCGGCATGCCCGAGCAATGCTTGCACGGTCGGCAGATCGGCCCCTCCTTCTAACAGATGCGTAGCGAAGCTGTGCCGTAGTAAGTGTGGGCGCACGGACTTGGTGATACCCGCTCGTTGCGCTGCTTCCCGGCAGGCCTCCCACAACATCTTAGGCGTGATCGGCTTGTCTGCTCGTGAGCCGTTTACGGTGCCTGGAAACAAGTACCTCTTCGGCTTCATCCAACGCCAGTACTCGCGTAGCGTCTCCAACAGGTTCGGACTTAACGGCACGTCCCGATCCCGGCGGCCTTTTCCCTGACGAATGTGGATGAGCATGCGGTCGCTGTCGATGTCTTCCACCTTCAACTGGCACATCTCCGCCCTGCGCATCCCGGTCGAATAGACCGTCATCAGCATGGCGCGATGAAAGAGGTTGCTGGCCGAATCGATCAGCCTCACGGCCTCGTCTTGAGTCAGGATCGTGGGTAAGCGCCGAGGTGCTTTCGGATACGGGACTTCCTCCACCGGGTAATTACGCTTCAGAGTCTTGCAGAAGAAGAAACGCAAAGCAGCCGTGTGATGTCCGACGGTCCGTGCGCCTAGCTTCCTCTCGGTGAATAGATACACCTGATAAGCGCGGATCTGCTCCGGTCCTAGCTGATCCGGAGAACAACGGAAGTGCTTGGCAAAGGACTCCACGATCTTCAGGTAGTCCTTCACGGTAGTCTGAGAGTAATTACGACGCTGGAGCTCTTCCAGCATCATTTTGCGAAGTTGGGTCACAGGGATCTCCTTGTGACCCATACACTACAGCCAACTACAACGGCATCTTCAAGCTACGCTCACGCGTAGCGTCCGCCGCGCGGGCGGCTTCGTTCTAACAGCGTTAGCGACTAGAACAGCTAAAGAAGCGAGCAGGACAGTCAGTCATCGAGACGCCTGCGTGATGAATCCGCCCGCTTCACAGGCAGGAGGTCACAGGTTCGAGTCCTGTCGCGTCCACCATTCCTTTTCGCTTCCCTTTCCTGCTCCTTCAATTGGTTAGCGCCTCTTGCGTGCCTTTGGCTAACCGTGCCGCGGAGGCGGAGAACGCCTGCTTTCCGCTCGTTTTCGCGTTCATTTTGGAGGGTTATTGGACGCTCCGCAAGTTGCTTTGTCGGGGCAACGACGGCCCATTCCAGCGCGGATGAGCTGGATATCCTCGGGAGAAAACGAGAGCGGCTTGACGACCATCTCTTCGATCTCTGCTGGTGTCCATCTTGCTTTCATCACTCCCTCTCGGGAATGGCGGTCGACACCCTCCAGTACGTGCGTGATTTCATGAACCATCACGTGGGCGAGGAGGTAGGTCGTTAATCGAGCTGAATGATGTGCGTATTCAAGCACACGGTCGCCAAAGATTTTGATGTGAATGCCGTCGAATACCAGGGCATAGGCGAATACATCAGGGGAAACCCGCGCGGGCGTATCGAAGCTAAGAGTCAGCACGATCGGAGTCTTCCTCTGCAGCGATTTGGGTTGGCCCAGCCGCCACCTGATGCGAACACCCGCCTGATTGAAGATGCTGGAAGCAATTCTTTCGGACGCATATAAGTTCACGCCTGGGTAGACGGCATTGGGCAGATACACTGTAACCGTTGAACTATCCGCCTCGACTTTGTCCTGCGCACGACCCAAGGCTCCCATGGCAACCACGACCAAAACAATCGGAATCTTCATCGCTTTCCGCCTTTCGCTGGGGTAAGCGGAAGCGACAAAAAAGAACTACAATGACCAGAAAGAAATTCTTGCGAGGCCCCTATGGCGTTAGCTTCAGCAGAAATTACCGGCCTACTGAAGGCTTGGGGGGCCGGTGACCGAACGGCATTGGATCGCCTGATGCCTGTGATCTACGCAGAGATCCGCCAGCTCGCACATCACTACATGATCCGCGAGCGTCAGGGTAATTCAATGCAAACCACTGCGTTGATTAACGAGGTGTATCTGCGGCTCATAAAAGTAGACGACGTGCATTGGAATGACCGAACGCACTTCTTTGCAATATCGGCGCAGTTGATGAGACGGGTTCCTGTCGATGCGGCACGCGCGCGAAGCGCATGCAAACGAGGCGGTCAGGCTCGAAAGGTTGAGCACTCGTCAGCGGTGAATTTCGACGAAGTAGCCGTCGGCTCAACCCACCGCGAGAGGGATCTGATTGCCATCGATGATGCCTTGGAGGCACTGGCGCAATTCGATCCGAGAAAAGCTCATATTGTCGAGCTACGTTTCTTTGGCGGTTTGAATGTGGATGAGGCGGCGCAGGTTCTGGGTCTGTCGCAGCAGACGGTCATGCGTGACTGGAAACTTGCTCGCGTATGGCTTAGACGTGAACTATCCCAATAGTGTGAAAGATGTGAATTGGGGATAGGCCACTTCTGAGATCACGACGGAACTCAACGATGAACATCTTACGGCACCGCCTCCACGGGCCCAAGATAGCGGTCATACCAGGCCAGCGTTTCCTGGATAAGCGCATTGCTAGGAACCTTATGTGCAGTGTTATAGAGCACATGCCGTTTATCCCGTGCCGGCGTACCCAACAAGCGAAACATCGGAATCTGTGAAGTTTCTAAAGGATAGTAAAAGTCATACCGACCGTTCAACATCAGAACGGGTTGCTTAACCCGCGGCGCAAAATTAATCTGATCGACCTCTGGCAACGTCTTCATATGGCCAAAGCCTCCTAGTGCCAGCACACAGACTTGCAAGCGAGTTTCGACTGCGGGTAGGAGGGCTCCCAACATGCCACCCCAACTTATACCGAAGTATCCCAATTTGTTGCGATCGATGTCGGAACGTATTTCGAGATAATCGATCGACCGCCCCAGATCTTTCGACCAGTCGCTTACGTGGTCCCGGTAAACGCTTGTTCGGTTTGGCCAGGCCGACTTAAGGCCGTCCATTCTTTCGTAGGTACCCTTGTAGATCGGGCACATGAGCGCCCGTCCACTCTTGAGAATGAAATCGAAATCCGGAGGCAAATCGTTGCTGAAATGTATATCCAGCGCCCAGGAGCCAGGAAAATAAAGGACTGTCTGAAATGGCGGCTTTGATTTCTTGGGAAGGAAAAGGTAGGCACTCATTCGCTCATTGCCGTATGCGGCCGCGAAGGTGATCTTTTCCCGGTTCCAGTATTCGTTGTTGGTAACTGACTCAGTGGCCGCGTGAAGTGGAGTTTTGTCGTATGAATATAAGCTTCTATACGCTTGAAATACCTGGTCAGAGACGGGCTTTTCGCGGCTGTAATCTCGAATGGATCGTTCTACGGGAGCGAGGAATTCCTTCGGAACCGGCGCTAGATACTTTACACATCGAAATCCGAAGGTGGAGTCGCGATCGAAGGGGGAGCGCGCGTCTGGTTCAGTGAATTCATAGATGGGTTCATTCCATCCACCTCCAAGGATGTACCTTTTTCCGAAGACCGCTTCGTTCCAGCACCATTCTTTGACATTGCCGGCCATGTCATAGGATCCGTAAGGGCTGATGCCGCGGTAGGTACCGACACGAGCGGGCCCCTTTCCCTGAAAATTACTTAAGGGTATTACGGAATCACTCGTTTTATAGATGTCTGCCGCCAAGGCCCAATGATAGATCGTCGGTAAAGCCTTACCGGCAAACTCGGCGTAAGCAGCCGCCTCATACCAGCTAACGCCGCTAACAGGAAAGGTGTCTTCACCTGATGGGTATTCTCCCTGGACCCAACCAGCAGGGCCCGGTTCACCAGTAGCATCCCGAAACATAGACATCGCCGTATTCCAGTCAAGCGTGCGGCCATTCCTGATGAAAGGGGTTTTCCAGTAATCGTGTTTCCGATAGCCTCCTCGCCGGACAAACTCCCTGTACTCTTGATTAGTAACTTCGTATTTATCGATCCAGAAGTCGTCGAGACGAAACTCCGGAAGATCTCCGTAACCGGGAAAGAAGAGTGTATAGGGCAGGTTGCCGGAGTTGACTTGCACCATGCCGGCTGATCCTGCTCTTTTCCTCTTCAACCCGACAGAAAGAACAAATACGGAATTACCGGAATTTCCTTTGTCGAGAATGGTTTCGTTTGTCCGCTCGGCCTCATCGTAATCCTGCTTATCGAATCTCCAGCGTGCGTACGTGAGAGGAATCCTGATCCTGTTAAGAGGTGATTTACCCAGGTACTCCCAGGCATCGTCTTTCGAGTCATAGTCGCTTCGGTACACATCCGCTCCTTCAGGAATCGTGTGAACGGATATGGTCGACGACATACCTGCCCAGAGTTTTGTGAGCGCGGGGTCCTTCGGTATGTATTGCGCCGCTCGCGAGGCGAGGGCAAATGCCGCCGAATATTTTTTCTGATCTATCATGCGTGAGATTTCGGGCAGAGCCTGTGTTTTGGCCCAATCCACTTTGGATCGCCGCTTTAGAACAAAAACGCTGGCGATGATTGCCACAACGACCAGAATCGCTGCTGGAACGATGTACCAGGGGCGTCGCAAGATTGCCTGGAGGCCGGTCTCCCGCGCACGCATGTGTGCCTGGCAGTTGAGAAGAGCTTGGTACAGCTGCTCTCCCGAGGCATAGCGCGACTCAGCATTCTTTTCCAGACACCGGCTCACTATCCGGGCTAGGTCTCTGGGCACCTTTGGGCAGACTGTCTGCAGCGCAACAGGGGTTGCGTTGAGAACAGCGGTTAATATCGAAAGGTCCGATACCCCTTCGAACGCTCTACGACTCGAAACCATTTCGTAAAGCACCGCGCCAAAGCTGAAGATGTCTGACCGCGAGTCGAGCTTCCTGCCCTCAACCTGTTCTGGAGACATATAGGGAGCGGTTCCAACCACTAAGCCCTGGCGCCTTGTGGACTGCGTCGGTGTATCTGGTCCAGACGCAAGATCAATGACCTTCGCCAGCCCGAAATCGAGAATCTTTACAATTCCGGTCTCGTCCACCATCATGTTGCGCGGTTTCAAATCCCTATGTATGACGCCGGCACGATGCGCAGCGGCAAGAGCATCCGACGCTTGCAATGCCTGGCGCAATACCTCGCGCAAATCCAGCGGACTCTCAGCAAGTATCTCGGACAGTGTTTTGCCTGGAACGTACTCCATCGCGATGAAAGTGGTCATCAGTTGCTCACCCTCTGCAAACGATGCGCGATCGACATCGTAAATGTGAGCAACATTGGGATGCCGAAAAGCCGATGCGGCTCTCGCTTCCTGCAAAAGCCGGCTCTGAGACTCTGGATCTGTAATGGCGTGAGACGCAATGAATTTCAGGGCAACAAAGCGTTTGAGCCGTTCGTCGCGTGCCTTAAATACCACTCCCATTCCGCCCTCGCCAAGTTTCTCGAGCAGCTCGTAATGAGATACGGTAACGCCAGTTTTCAAAGCCGAAGCTGTCAGCGGAGAACGCTGGGAGTCAGCAGCGGATTCGCGAAGCAGTGGCTCCAAGAAGCTGTCGCCTACAGGTGTGGCCAGGAGTGAACGAACTTCCCGCTCTAACGACTCATCCCCTGTGCAGACTTGGCGTATGAAATCATTTCTCTCAGGCTCGCGACAGAGGAGCGCGTCGTGATAGATATTTTCGATCCGCTGCCACCGCTCAGGATCCACGACTTGCTCCGTAAGTGATTCGTGTGTGGAGTAGCTCCGAATATATCACCAGATGGGCCGCGGCGTGGCAAGCCGATTACGGAATTATAAAAAAGCATTGAGAAGAATCCACCTGGACGTAGAGTCGGCATTCCGCTGATTGAAGATCACGCGCAGTTTCATGTCGGCATCTCGGCGGCATGCGCGTTATACGGCCATCCATGATAAGTTTTGTCAACAAGAAAAAGACTCTCCCAGCGCGCTCGGAGGAGCGCGAAGAACGAAAGACTCGACAGTCTCTAAGTGCGCTGTATGCCTCTCGGCAAGATTCCTGCGATACGCAGAACCAACCATCCATTTGCTGCCTCTAGCAACGGCTGGGCCGCAGCTTTCGCAGAAGATTGAGTTTGTGTTCTCTGCCAGTCCCGAAACAAGTGGAAGGGAGCCCCGGGAGCTTGCGCTCCGTCGCCCAGCCGTATAAGTGCGGGACCTGGCAGACTGCGCGCCGAGTGATCTGTTTTCTTTTTCCTGGCAGCGGCGGTTTTATGCCGCGGCGATGCTGTTGTGATTCTGATTCGTCACAAATACCTGTTCACGGCGATCGACTGCGAGTAAGTAGGCCACTAGCTTGCGTGCCACCGCGAGGGTAGCCCGATTGCGGTTGCCTTTCTGGGCTTCTTTTTCGTAGAGCAGCGCCAGGTCGGGATTTAACCGTGGCGCCAGGTGCGCTGCCTCCACAAGTACGGCTTGCAGATGCCGGTTGCGTTGTTTGGAAATGGGAGTTCGCCTTGCATTACCGGCTGAGCTGTCTTCCGCTCCGCATAGTCCGCAGTAGCTGATGACTTGTTTGATCGAGGGGAAACGTTTCACGTCTCCTAGCTCCAACACCCAAGTCAACGCCGTGATCGGTCCAACAGCAGGAATGCTCATCAGCCGTTTCACTCGTTCCATTAACAGCGGATCTCGTTTGAGCGATCTCACCAGTGCAGCTTCCGTCCTGCGCAGTCGCACGATATTTTCCCGGCTGAGCCGTAGCAACGGCCGAAGCGACTCGTCGATCTCCTTGTTATTGGCCAGCAGCTGATGGAAGTAGCCGCGGTGGTGAAGTTTCTCCTTCGTATAACTAACACCGGCTTCCATCAGCCTCTGAGCAATCTTGTTCTTGCACTGCACCGTTTGACGAACCAGCAGATTGCGGTATCGCAACGTTCGCCGCCGTTCTCGGATCTCACTCGAGGCCATGTAGCACTCCGGAAGAAAATCGCACCGCAGGCAATCCGCCAGCTTGCCGGCATCTATCCGATCGTTTTTCTTCTTGGCTGCTGCGATGGCGCGCAACATGAGCGGATGGGCCACCTTCACTGGCGCGTGCGGCACCAGATGGTCGTAGATCCAACCTGTGAACATGGTTGCTTCCATCGCCGCTGTCCAGGGTTGCGGCAGACCGCTCATCCAACGGTCCAGATCTGTTCGTGTGGCCGGGATCGTGCCCTCGACGCAAATCTGCCCGCTCTGATCCTTGACGCAATAGCTAATCGTCTTCTTATGGATGTCCAAGCCGATGTAATACATACTTCCTTTAGAGGAGCCTCCTTGGTTGTCTCTGAATCAGCCTCACGCTAAGTTCAGCTTTTTGTACACCAAGCGCTCCTCTACTTATCCATCCAAACAAGTGGACGATCAGCGCAGTCTCACAAAGGGTCCTTTTCGAGACGCGCGGTGGCGACGACGTATCCGCTGCGCACAGACGACCTACGGCCATCAACCTATGGTTTCCCACGTTAACTTCGCGCCGATACTGTCGCGGAGTACACGCCGGAATTCGCCCGCGTTCATCCGCGCCGTGATCGACAGTACGGTCGAGAACGACTTGTCTGCGTAAGGCATGGAACGATCGGCATTAGCCACAATCCACTCGCATTCCGGGTAGCGCCGCGCCGCCGCCTCAATGGCCGGTGTTGAGATATCCACGCCATGCGCATCGAAGCCAATCTGGCGGGCCAGGGGGGCAAGATAGAAACCATCACCACAGCCGGCGTCGAGAACTGTATCGTTCGGTGATGGCGCCACGGTCTGCTCAATCGCTTGCAGCAGCGGCTCGCTTAAGCCGCGATCGTGCAATCTCCGTCGAGCTGCGACGGCAGCCGCCGTATCGCCCGGCCGCTTTGATCGTCTTTCCTGCGGTTGGAGCAGGTTGATGTATCCGCTACGCGCGATGTCGAACGAGTGTCTGCGCGGACAAAGCAGCCGCCGCTCCTCGCGTAGAAGCGACATGCGGCAGTCCCGGACGGGACAGACGAGCATGAGCCGAGTGTAGCGGAAAATGGTGGGTCACTGGAGGCAACCCATTCCCGTGTTGCCCTTCTCGCGGAAGCGTCATTAAGGGTTCGATGCGCGTCAGCAACTCCGGCGAACTTGCTGTCATGTCGTCGCTATAAACGTCTCCATCGTCCTCCTCGTCTTGCCGATCCTGGCGGTCCAAGTCTTCGTCTTCATCTTCTTCGTTCCTACGGTCATCCTCTTCCTCCTCGTCCAAGTCGGAGCAATCTCGACAAACGTCCCTTCTCACCGCTATCGAAGCAGTGGTCGCTCTCGCGTCAAAATTGACACGCGGAACATGATGCAATCAAAGACGGCGGTATTGGTTGTCCGCCCGTCTGAAGTGGCTTGACCGCATGTCCTCCACTTGACGCGGTAGGGACGACCATTACTGACCGCCCCCCACACAGAACCGTACGAGCGCATTCACGCATACGGCTCCCACCTTGGATGAGTGGCGACGAAGCGTTCGAAGGGATAAGGATGCAAAACGCGAGGTGCTGGAATCCAACGCTGAAAGATCGGAGTCAACCGATCCCACAGCGCGCGGCCACGCTGACTGCGACGGCACAAGATCAGCCGCCACAAACGTCGGAGCCGCTGGGCGAAGACATTTAAGCGATCGATATTGCCGGGCACGGCGTAGTAGTTGTAATACCCGAGTGTCACCCTCTTGAGCCATTCGCCGACCGACGCCACAGGATCATGCATCCGACGACGCAGCTCCGCTTTTATTTGGCGTAGCTTCGCCACCATCCGCTTTTTCGCCGTAACCCGCCAGACGATGAAAGCACCATTCCGGCGCTGCCCACAGAAGTGAGTAAAGCCCAAGAATGTGAACGTCTCTGGTTTTCCTTCCCCACGCCGTTGCCGGTCCTGGGCGGCAAACCGCCCAAACTCGATCAACCGTGTCTTCTCCATATTTAATTCCAGTCCGAACTTGGCCAGCCGTTCCCGAAATTCTTTCAGGAACCGCTCGGCGTCCGTCCGACTTTCGAAGCCGACTACAAGATCATCGGCGTAGCGCGTGACTATAACGTCATGGCTCGCTACTTTCTTGCGCCAAACTTCTACCCATAGATCGAAAACATAGTGTAGATACACGTTCGCCAGAAGTGGTGAAAGCACGCCCCTTACACAAAAGGTAATTTCTGCCGTCTGAGGAGCCCGATCCTTCGTTTTGAGGTGGACTCGAGGGAATCGGAATGCTGTGACGAATCGTAATCGTATCTTCGCCGACCAGAACGTCTTTAATTAGCAGACGCACGATCTTTTGACGTTCGATGACGCTAAGCGTCTCTGCAGCGCTGCGTAGACGGGCAAGAAATGCCGTGAGGGTTTCTGCCAGGCGCAGGAATGCGGCACGATCGTCGGTCTGGTCAGCGATCGCTTGCAACTCAGCAGTGAGTGCCTGTTGGCGCTGACGTAACAGGGGCATGCGCTCACGCAACTGTTCGATCGACAAGAGCCCTTCCTGGTATGCGTTGAGAAGTCGTTCGATACCTTTGCCGACATGGGTTGATTCTCTTTGCAGACTCTGCTCACGTTTTCTGGTTGGATCAGAGTCATGCGCGGCGGCCAACCGACGATCCAGTTCCTGGTGTATCAGAGTGGGGTCTTCCAGCAGGCGGATCACCTCAGCCCAGACGATCTGATCAAGGAGTTCTTGTCGGATGAAGCGGCCATTGTCGCAAACCGGGCCACCGAGTTTCCGCCAACCATCGGAGCCAATGCACTTGTAGTAGTGAATCTTACGTGCGCTGGTTTGCGTAGATGTCCGGGAGAAAGCATAGCCACACTTAGCACAGCTGACTAGCCCCTGCACCACACTGGGCGCGATGGTACGCCGGCGGGATCGTATCTTGTTGTGGTGAAGTAGCTCTTGAGCCCGGGCGAAGCTCTCTTCCGTCACCAGGGCTGGTACGGGAATCTCGATCCACTCTTCGCGCGGGCGTTCGTGGCCTACTGTGGCGCAGGACATCGTGACACCTCGCCGACGTTGTGGCCGCATGACTCGCGTCCGTGCAGAGGCACGAGTCTTACCAAAGCAGGCGAGGCCGCGATAGGCTGGATTCCGCAGCAAAGCCCAGACTACTGAGCGTTCCCAGCGGCTTGCCTTGCGAGTCGGGATACGTTCGGTATTGAGCCGTCGCGTGATCTCCCCGATGCTGAGTCCCTCAATTGTGTACATCTCATAAACGCGTCGCACCACACGGGCTTCGGCTTCATCAATGATGTAGGCGGCCGGCGCCTCGTCGGTTTTACGGATATAACGATATCCATACGGAGCGTTGCTCAGGACGCTCACTTCGCCCACTTGCGCTCGATGTCGCTTTCCGCGCCGGGAACGTTCCAGAATCTGCGCGCGTTCATATTCAGCGATCATGCCTTGGAACTGAACCAGGAGTTGATCTTCTGCGCTGTCGCCTTGAGGCGACTTCACGAACCTGGTCTCGACTCCCTGGCGGGCGAACTCCTCAATCAGCAGAATCTGGTATGCGTACTTGCGGCTCAGTCGGTCTGGCGAATATGCGAGCACAATCTGGATCTGGCCTTCGGCGGCGAGGTCACGCACACGCTCCAAGCCTGGCCGCTCCAGCGTAGCTCCGCTGTAACCTTCATCTTCGAAGATCCACTCTTGGGGCACTTCCAGATCGTGGTTTTGAGCGAACTCGATCAGCGATGCCGTCTGGCTCGCAATCGTATTCTCTGCGCGCTGTTGTTCCGACGAAACCCTCGCGTAGATCGCCGCCATTCTCATATTCGAACTCCTTCACGCGCGCGCCAACGGGACGCTCACGACATGGGACCAAAATCTCGTAAGCCTGCGCGAGCTTCGCCTCGAGCAAGCGATCAAACGAATAGGAAACATCAACTTGAAAACGGCCGCTCTTTCGATGCGGCTCAGCCATGCCTCTTTGGAGTCCGCAAAAACGCATTTAAGGCGGCGGTTACGATCGCTCCGATGGTGAGACCACTGCTTCTCGCATATTTTCGGAGCAGCTCTACGGTCCGGGGTGGCAGTTTCAATGTGACCGATACTGTGGCTTCTGGAATTTCGATGGGTCGATCGATCTGCGATGCTTCTTCCAAGTAACGATATGCTTGCCGCTCTGACAAATCGAACTCTCGTGAAAGGCGACGCACTGCCTCGGGCAGCTCGACTCCACGCTGCAGCAGGCCACGAGCCGTATTTATTTGGCGAGCCTTCTCTGCCTTGGTGGAGCGCGACATCCGCCATAACTATATTACCGTTTACGACGTAGGTCAAGCAATGCACACCTTTCTCGCCACCCCGCGATCGTTCTTACAAACTGAAAATTACCTTTTGTGTAAGGGGCGTGACAACTGCCCCCTGCGGCGTACCCAGCTTCGTTTCCGACCATTGGCCATCTTCCGAAACTCCCGCTTTCAGCCATTTCTGGATGAGGCGAAGTATTCGTCGATCAGCCACTCGGTGCTCGACGAACTTCAGCGTCCATTCGTGGTCCATGTTGTCAAAGGAAACCACGACACACTACCCACCTCAACAAGTTTCCAAAACACGTCACCATAGTTCGTCCGCATCACGCGTTTGAAGGTCAGTCACTGGAGGTTCTGGGGCATGCCAATCGCCAAGATCAACTGTGGTTTGTGCTGATCTTGCCCGATGGGAGCAAATCGCTGATTCCAGCGGCTTGGACGGACTTCCAAACCACAATTGATCCTCCACACAGTTTGCAGCTCGCTGGTTCGGTCGGAGACTTGCTTCGCCTTCGAACCCTGGTTGATACTCTCCTGCTGCGCTGCTCTGCCGTCGCGACTGTAACATCTGGTCGAGGTCAGGAGAGCCATGCCGCAACTGAATCTGAACTTCCTCGACATTTCGAATCCGGAGACGTGCCTGTGGGAACAGTTCGACGACGGGCAAAAGCAACTCGTCATCGAGACTCTGACGCGCCTCGTCGTGAAACTCACGCAGGCCAGCAACCACCAGGAAGAAACGCAGGAGAAGAAAACCAATGACTGATTCATCAAAAATCAAGACCACGCACACCCAACGCGCCGCCTGCGTATACATTCGTCAGTCCACTCCGTCTCAAGTCGAGTACAACCGTGAATCCACAGCGCGCCAGTATGCTTTGTCCGAGAGAGCCTGTCAGTTGGGCTGGCCAAAGGAGCAAGTAGTTGTCATCGATGAGGATCTCGGCATCTCCGGCTCCGGCATCGACAAACGTTCCGGCTTTGCTCGCCTGACTAGCGAAGTAGCCTTAGCTCATGTGGGCATCGTGCTGGGCCTGGAGGTTTCACGCTTGGCCAGGAACAACGCGGACTGGTATCGTTTGTTGGAACTGTGCGGTCTCACCGACACACTCATCGGCGATAGTGACGGCGTCTATCACCCAGCACTTTTCAACGACCGTCTTCTGCTCGGCTTGAAAGGCACAATGTCCGAAGCCGAACTGCACATCATTCGTGCGCGACTGGATGGCGGTATTCGTAACAAGGCGTCGCGCGGCGAACTGCGCCGCAGTTTGCCTGTTGGGTTTATTTGGGGAGAGCAAGATGGTGAAGTCCTGTTTCATCCAGACGAGGCAGTTATCGGTGCGATCCGCACCGTCTTTGAACGCTTTAGCGAGTTCGGCTCTGCGCGGCGCGTCTGGCTCTGGTTCCGATCGGAGAAGTTATCTCTCCCTCTGCAGCAGAATCCCTCCGGCCGGCCCTGTCCGATCCGCTGGGTCGCTGCAACTTATACCTCGATCCATCACATTCTGACGAATCCGGTGTATGCTGGCGCTTACACCTACGGCAAGACCAAACATGAACGTTACGTCGATGAACACGGTGTCGTCAAGAAACGGACGCGTCATCTTCCCATGTCTCAATGGGCTGTTCTTATCGACAGCCATCATGCCGGTTTCATCGATTGGGCTACCTATCAGAACAACCAGGCGCGCCTTGACTCCAATACTCGACCGCAACCGCATCAGGCGGGAGGCGCGGTGAGAGAGGGTTCCGCTTTATTGCAAGGCATTGCCGCCTGTGGCCATTGCGGCCGGCGGCTTCACACTCATTATCGCGGCAGAAACTCGACGCCTGGGTACCACTGCTCGGGCAAGAACCTGGTCGAGGGCCGCGGCGTGTACTGCCTCAACGTCGGTGGTCCAGCGATTGAGCAGGCCGTGGCCAACGCTTTTCTGGAAGCAGTAACGCCCGCCGCAGTGGAGGCCATGCGTCTCACTGTCGAAGAACTTCAGAGCAACCATGATGCGGCTTTGTCGCAATGGCGTTTGGAGGTGGAGCGCACACGCTACGAAGCAGAACGAGCCGAACGCCGCTACCGTATGGTGGAACCCGAAAATCGATTAGTAGCTCGTGGCCTGGAGACAGAATGGGAGAGTCACCTTCGAGGCTTAGGTGCCGCCGAAGCGGAGTTACGCAGACGTGAACAACAGCGGCCTGGCCCACTCGATAAGGAGCAGCTAAAACGCATTCAGATGCTCAGCTCCGATATTCGCCCTGTCTGGACCGCGACCACAACCACCGACCGGGATCGCAAAGAACTCCTGCGCACGCTACTGGAGGAGGTTGTATTCAACCTTAAGCGAGCAGAAGGCCAAGCCCATCTGACTTTGCGCTGGCGCGGTGGCGCCATTACGACACTGGATGTTCCAGTCCCGGGATTCCGGCCGATGGGGCCACGTACCGACGAAGACACCATCTCGTTGCTGCGCCGTCTAGCCGCGCTTTATCCCGATGAAGTCATCGCCGGAATTCTAAATCGTCAAGGACGCAAGACCGCCACCGGCGAACGTTTCAACGCCAATCAAGTTGGTAGTCTGCGCCGCTATCGCAACATCCCTCGCTTCCAACCGTCAACCGAACCAGCTAAAGGAGAAGTGGCTACCATCCGCAAGGCCGCGCGCATCCTAGGCTTGAATACTTCCACCATTCACCGCTGGTTGGCCGATGGATTCATCGCCGGTGAGCAGGTCACTCCCGGTGCACCGTGGCAGATTCGAATCACCGACGAGTTACGCGCACGTGTTGTCGCCGAGGCACCCCCGGAGTATCTTCCGATGTTGGAAACCACGATGAAGCTCGGCGTTTCGCGCCAAACTGTGTTGCAGCGTGTCAAGCGTGGTGAACTCCAGGCGATGCTAGTGACACAGGGTCGGCGTAAAGGCTTGCGAATCAGAGTGATCGATCAGCCGTCCACGCTCTTCGAGCAACTTTCATGAATCAGGGGGCAGTATGAAGCAGGATCCAAGAACCCGCGAATGTCCGCATCGAGCACCCAGTTCACTCGCTTCCGCAGAAGCCCCACATACAGCGCGTCCAGCGCCTGATGCGGGTCCCGTCCCGGACGGAATCCGTAAGAAAAGCCTTTGAAGTCGACCTCATAGATCTGATTGAGGATCGTCACCACGGCTTGCTGAACGATCTTGTCCTCCAGCGCTGCGATGCCTAACGGACGTTGCCGCCCATCAGCCTTCGGAATGTAGACTCGCCTTGACGGTTGTGCCCGGTACGCTCTCCGATGTACCCGATTGTGCAGATCGACAAGTCGATCTTCCAATCCGGTTTCGTACTCTCGCCACGTCATACCGTCCACTCCTGGCGCAGCTCGCCGCTGTAGTGCGAAAAAGCTGTCCCGAAGTAAATCGACCGTAATGTGGTGGAGCAAAGCGGTGAATCGCTCCTGCTTCCTTACCGTTGCTACTTCTCGCACACCGCGCAATCCCTGTGACATGCGTTTCCCGCTCTGTGTCGGGGACGTGTGTGATTGAGCGATGTTCTCCTCAGTCTGCGCCCTTCCCTCCCCAACCTCCGCCGAGGCTTGCACCTCTTTGTTCGATCGGTTCAGCGGTACTATGGCGCAGTCCGACTTCTCCTGCGCGTGCACGTCCGCCGTTCGGTTTATGGCCTTCGCGGACCGGTCTTGATCTTTCGACCAAGACGCACAGGAGATCTCCCGGTTCTCGTGCATGTTGTTTCTCAGCGTGCGCGGGTTCTACAGACTACGCAGGACCGAGCAGCTACTCGCGAACTTGGCGTAGCTGCACGTGTTGTCTTCCTCAACCGGAATAGAGTCGGCGTCCTGTGCCACGGGCTTTTCGAAGCTCAATCGCCCCGCCCACTGATACCTCTGTCTACGCTTCGACCGCCACCTCGCGATGACGCCCGCAAGACTTGAGGCCAGGATGGATTCGCTGTTCTCCTTTCCTGTAGGGCTCTTTCATCCCCTACAACATGCCGGTTGTTTTATCCCGGCGCACTCCGGATTGCCCGTGATCCTGGAGCAATCCGGAAATTTCGCTGGACATTGGTAAAGCCTTCCCGACTACGCCGGACGAAACGGCTAGACATCACGGCTGCCGCAGCGGTCAGGATGGGGAATCTATGTTTTGGCGCGACGTTCACTACATCTGTTTGAGGTACTCATGCACGAACTGGACCGCCATTGCGCCTTCGCCCACCGCCGAAGCGACGCGCTTCACGGACCCAGAGCGTACGTCTCCGGCGGCGAAGACACCCGGACGGCTGGTTTCTAGCAGGAACGGCGGGCGCGCGATGCGCCAAGATCGGGACTGTGTGAGGGCTGTTCCCGTCCGGACAAATCCTTTCGCGTCACGCTCCATTTCCGAAGCCAGCCAGTCCGTTCGAGGCGTGGCCCCAATGAAACTAAATACCGCCGGAGTCTCAATAGTTTGTTGCTGCCCGGTCTTGGTATTTGCGATCTGAACCGCCTCCAGATGACTGTTTCCCACCATCTGCTGGATCTCGGTTTTGCAGAGTAGCTCAATATTGGCGGTCTGCTCAATCCGCCGGACTAAATAGCTAGACATATTCTTGTTCAGGTCATTGCCGCGGATGAGTAGCAGCACCCGGCTCGCGTGCCCCGCTAGAAAAACGGCCGCCTGCCCCGCCGAGTTTCCGCCGCCCACGACAATCACAGGACGCCCACGGCAGAGTAACGCTTCGGCAGTGCTTGCTGCGTAATAGAGTCCTGTACCTTCGAATTGCTCAACACCTTCGATCCCCAGCCGTCGATACTGAGCACCCGTCGCAATCAGGAGGCACTTGGCAGTTACGGGCTCGTCGCCATTGGCGTCGAGAGTCGCATACCCGTTCTCGAACGATAAACGAGTGGCCGCTGTGGGGATGGAGAGGTGAGCGCCAAATTTATTAGCCTGGAGGGTCGCGCGATCTGTCAGTTCGGCGCCAGTCAACCCGGTGGGAAAGCCCAGATAATTCTCAATCTGCATGCTGCTGCCCGCCTGGCCGCCTGGGGCCGTAGAATCCAATACCGCTGTCGTCAGTCCTTCCGACGCGCCGTAAACCGCCGCTGCCAAACCTGCCGGGCCCGCCCCCACGACCAGCAGATCAAAAACGGTCTGCTCCAGTGGTCGATGAATGCCGATTTCGTTCGCTAAAGTCTGATTCGATGGATTGCGCAAAAGCAGCATATGCGCGCAGGCCACCACCGGAGTATCAGCCTCGGTCACGCCGAAGTCTTTCAGCAGGTGATCCACCTGCGGGTCAGTTTCCAAATCTACCCAGGTGAAGAGCGCGCGATTCCTGGCAAGAAAATCGCGCACGCGAAAGGTATCCGGAGAATAACGCGATCCGATCACACGCAAGCCGATGAAGTCGGGCGACTCGCGCAGCAACTGCCGGCGTGCAATAAAAGCCTGGAGAATAATATCGCTCAGGCCGGGACACTGATTCAATACATGCCGCAAAGCTTCTCCCGAGACCTCGTATGCTTGGCAGTCGCCGCGGGCAATCGCCGTGATAACTGCAGGCGCGCCTGTCAAATGTGAGATGTCGCCGGTAAATTGGCCCTTCCGATGGACGGTGAGCGTCTTCGGCGCGTCGCCGGAATAGTCGAGAATTTCGATCTCGCCCGACTTAACAACGAAAAACTTGAACAGACGATCACCGACGTGGATGAGGGTTTCACCGTCGCGATATTGTTTTGGCGCGACCGTTGCGCAGTTGGCTAACTGGGCAATCTGGTCCGCATCCAGGACCGGAAAAGCGATGGAATGAAGAGTATGTTCGGCCATGGCAAACTTGCTTTACTCCTGCTCTCCAAACACCTTCGCGTAGCTCTTGCCGTAAGGATAGAAGCGATCTTTCTCGCCCCGCTGCCAAGCGGCTTTCATCTCGGGCGTAGTGATGTCCCAATCCGGCCGGCACTTTCTTGAGACTGCTCTTAGATCCTGTCGCAGCTCCTCAAGAGGCGGCCGGCCAAAGTACCAGTAGCCGAGATAGATCTTAAAGACGATGAGTCCAGGCTCGAGGACAATCGTGTGCGGGACCATCGGATCATGCGTCGGATCAGTGTACTCGGCGATCTCGAGATCCTTCTGCACCTTGCGTCCCGCGTCCGACAAGAATGTCCAATGCGCTCCTACGCCCGTGCGGTACTCGTTGGTCGTAGCCAGGTTGTCCGTGCTGATAGTGACCAGGCGGCAGTAACCGACTTCCATTTCGCGATGGAGTTCGACCAGACCCTCTGCCTGCCGACGATCTTTTGGACAGAAACCTCCTCGGCTGAGAACCAGGATCATCGGATCGGGCCCTTGCAAATCCGAGAGCTTGCGGTGTTTACCCGTATGATCGGTTAGCTCGTAATCGGGGAATACCGCACCGGGTGCGATGTCCACTCGCATGAAACAGAACCTCTCCTTCGCCAAACAATACGCAGTGCGGCTGACGCGTTCATTTTATATCCGGCAGTTCGTTCGATGTTTGACAGATGGGGCCAGGGGAAGTGAAGATTCTTGCCAAATTAGCTTTTGGAAAAGCAGCAGCGCTGATGCGGTAACGTGTGACGGCCATGTGGCGATCAATACATACATCAATACATCGCGACTTTGCGCGAGTCCCTGCGCTTTCCTCCGGAGGTTCGGATCCATCCGCGAAATCGGCGTGGAACCGGACTCGTCGTTTTGGCGCGACTCTATCGCCAAAATGATGCAATGCGTTCGTTTGCCGAGCGTTGACCTTGCAAGCGTCCCGCGATTGCCGCGGACCTCCCGGAGGCCGGGTTCATTGGCCCACCCGTTTCGACGAGTGCGCCGAGCGTATCTTCATCGGGATGGATCACCTCCACCTGCGCACCGGCGGCTCGGAGTGCTTCCACTGCGGGGTCGAGCGGCACTAGGCGCATTGCGTTAGGAGGCGGGCGAAGCGAGAGGATCAGCACGCGTTCGAAGCCGATTGCCAAATCCGCGTTGTCACCAGAGTGGTATCCACCATCGATGTAATGGTGGCCCTCAAAGAGCATCGGAGGCGAGCCGAAAGAAGCGGTGGTGGCAATAATGGCATCAACCAGATCGATGCCACTATCGCGGTCGAAGGCACGCCTCTCCCCCGTTTCCGCACTTACAGCTGTGATAAGCACTCTTTGCTTTGGCCACACCTGGAGGGGCAGTTGGCTGGCGACGACTTTCCGCCGATCAGATCCTGTCCCTACCGCAGACGTAAGCGCCAGCGCTCCGTATCGCCGAAGGATTTCAGCGGGAGTCCCGCCCGTCTGCTTCGCAGCGTCTACACCTGCCTTAAGCCGAGCCCAGTCAATCATGGCAGGCCGTTCGAGCGCAGGCATCTCTGTTCCTGCTCGCCGCTGATAGTTCTCATCGAGCGCCATCCCGCTTGTAAGGTCCAGCGCAACTCTTGCGCCTGCAGAGGTGCCCACGAACAGGTCAGCGTTCCGGACATCAACACCCACTTCAGCCATACCTGTAATCAGCCCAATCTCCCATGAACTCGCGACGTATCCGCCTCCTGCCAGAACCAAAGCGCTCCGCATCGTATTCAGTTTGTTATCTCCAGGAACACAAGTTTACGCGTAGGTGTCGAGCCGTGTCTGAGCCTTCATATTTTGGTCAGATCGTCCACGCAAGGCTGTTAGAACGAAGCCGCCCGCGCGGCGGACGCTACGCGTGAGCGTAGCTTGAAGATGCCGTTGTAGTTGGCTGTAGTGTATGGGTCACAAGGAGATCCCTGTGACCCAACTTCGCAAAATGATGCTGGAAGAGCTCCAGCGTCGTAATTACTCTCAGACTACCGTGAAGGACTACCTGAAGATCGTGGAGTCCTTTGCCAAGCACTTCCGTTGTTCTCCGGATCAGCTAGGACCGGAGCAGATCCGCGCTTATCAGGTGTATCTATTCACCGAGAGGAAGCTAGGCGCACGGACCGTCGGACATCACACGGCTGCTTTGCGTTTCTTCTTCTGCAAGACTCTGAAGCGTAATTACCCGGTGGAGGAAGTCCCGTATCCGAAAGCACCTCGGCGCTTACCCACGATCCTGACTCAAGACGAGGCCGTGAGGCTGATCGATTCGGCCAGCAACCTCTTTCATCGCGCCATGCTGATGACGGTCTATTCGACCGGGATGCGCAGGGCGGAGATGTGCCAGTTGAAGGTGGAAGACATCGACAGCGACCGCATGCTCATCCACATTCGTCAGGGAAAAGGCCGCCGGGATCGGGACGTGCCGTTAAGTCCGAACCTGTTGGAGACGCTACGCGAGTACTGGCGTTGGATGAAGCCGAAGAGGTACTTGTTTCCAGGCACCGTAAACGGCTCACGAGCAGACAAGCCGATCACGCCTAAGATGTTGTGGGAGGCCTGCCGGGAAGCAGCGCAACGAGCGGGTATCACCAAGTCCGTGCGCCCACACTTACTACGGCACAGCTTCGCTACGCATCTGTTAGAAGGAGGGGCCGATCTGCCGACCGTGCAAGCATTGCTCGGGCATGCCGACCTCAAGCCCACCTCCATCTACCTGCACATGTCTGAGCGCCATCTGAAGGCGGCCGGAACACCGCTCGACAAGCTCAAGTTATCAAGCCTGGACCAGGTGAAGCGGTCCCGGAAGCTGCACAAGAGATGAAGCAGCCACCTTTCGAGGTGGCCGACATCATCCGTCAGCACGGCAAGAGCTTTATCGAAAAGAATCGATCCTGGTTAACGTGGCTGCATGTGCGCGTGCTGTTTGCCGTCGAGCACTGCCGCACGGCAGCGCTCGGTGGACACCTGGATCGCTGTTGCCATTGTGGCCATGAGGCCACCTCTTTCAACTCGTGTCGCTCCCGACACTGCCCGAAGTGTCAGACCAACGCTCGCAACAAGTGGCTCGCAGAACGCGGCAAGGAACTGCTACCAGTGAAGTATGTGCATGTGGTCTTCACGATTCCGCATCAACTATCGTGGCTGGCCCTGCAAAACAAAAAGGTTGTTTATGATCTGTTGTTTCGTGCCAGTGCCGCCACATTGCTGGAGATTGCTGCTGATCCGAAGCATCTTGGGGCAGAGATCGGTTTCCTGAGTGTGCTCCACACCTGGGGACAGAATCTTCAGCATCATCCTCACCTTCACTGCGTTGTTCCGGCCGGCGGTTTGTCGGCAGATCACACCCATTGGGTTCACCCGCGCTATCCCTTCTTTCTTCCCGTCAAACTATTGAGCCGCGTGTTTCGCGGCAAGTTCATCGCCGGCTTGAAGCGGGCTTTCTATCAACACAAACTCGTCTTTCCTGGCAGTCTGAAACCATTCGCAGAGAGCAAAGTCTTCCATGCTTTTCTGCGGCCGCTGTTTCGTCAGGATTGGGTGGTTTACTCCAAACGGCCATTCGGAGGACCGCAACACGTTCTCCAGTATCTGGCCCGCTATACGCATCGCGTTGCCATTTCCAACCACCGGATCGTCGATGTCGCTGATGGGAAAGTGACGTTCCGTTGGAAAGACTATGCGCACAAAGGCAAGCAAAAGCTGATGACCGTCACGGCGGAGGAGTTCCTTCGCCGTTTTCTCCTTCACACCTTGCCTCGTGGCTTTGTGCGTATTCGGTTCTGCGGCTTTCTGGCGAACCGACGTCGCGGCCCAGCTCTTCCTTTGTGTCAAACACTTCTAAGAACGGAGCCACCGGTTCAGCCCTCTTCCACTACTTCTGCCGGTGCAAGCCTTTGGCTTTGTCCCTGCTGCGGTGGACCGATGGCCCTCATCGAAAGGCTTACTGCGCAACAGCTCCGCTGGAGTTCTGCCGGGGGGGAGAGCTTGTGTGATACGTCCTAGCCTTCACTTATCCACGGAGCCTCAGCTTGCTCCGGCATGCACGCTGGACCTCTGTTCCGGCACCGCGCACAGCCAGAAAACAAAGCCAAAGTGCCCGCTGAGCAACTCTTCCCAACGGTTCTCTATCACGGCAGAACCGAAAATCATCCATGTCTGGAAACCTGTCTGCACCGGAAGTGACCACCTCTGGGATGTTCGGGACGATTGAACACCCATAGCCTGCCGCGTCCGCCGCAAACGCGGGCGCCTTCCTTCAAACGTCTCTATCCAAAGTGACCCGGCGCTCCCCTTCTCGCTATAAGTCGGCCTTCCTGCGCCGAGTCACTCCAGATAGAGTCATAGCGTTTAGCAAAGCAAGGCGCGAAAGTAACGGATAAACGGCGAAGGATGGACTATGCGGGCATTCTGACTGAAGGCGGCGCAGGAGGCCGCCCAGAATGCCCAAAAACCGGAGAAAGAGGAAACCGCCGAAGCGATCTCTCGCCCTTCCCGATCTAGAACGGACGAAGTCTGCCGTACTGAACACCCTGACCTCAAAAAGCGGCCAGCGAACGTATGACCATGCGATAAACGAATTTGTCGATTGGTACTGCTCGGAACCACGACTTGCTTTCAATCGCACCGTTGTTCTTCGATACCGAATCCACTTGGAACAAAGGCGCCTGGCTCCGACCACGATTGATCTCCGCTTGGCGGCGGTCAGGCGTGTGGCGTACGAAGCAGCTGATTCCGGCTTGCTCAGTCCAGAGCTTGCCGCCGGCATCCGTCGGGTCAAAGGCGTGCGCCGGATCGGCGTGCGGTTGGGTAACTGGCTCACTGCCGATCAAGGGCGTTCGCTGCTGCTAAAGTCACACGGCGATAGTCTCAGGAGCAAGCGGAATTATGCCATCCTTGCTCTTCTGATTGGTTGTGGATTGAGTCGCGGCGAACTTCTTGCCCTTACGATCAATTCCATTCAAATGCGGGAAGAGCATTGGGTGATTGCCGACCTGCACGGCAAGGCCGGGCATATTCGGACGGTTCCGATTCCACTCTGGGTGAAGGAGGCGATCGATCGCTGGACTGAAGAAAGTGGAATGAAGGAAGGCTGCCTGTTTAGGGCGATCAACAAGTCAGGACAGATCTGGGGCCATGGCATGACTCCTAAAGTACTTTGGTAGATCGTCAAGAAGGCGGCCAGGCTGCCGAAATCGATAAGCTGGCACCCCACGACCTGCGGCGCACATGTGCGCGTCTCTGTCACCTAGCCGGCGGTGAGCTCGACCAGATACAGTTCCTGCTCGGGCACGTATCCATCCAGACGACCGAGCATTACCTCGGTTGTAAGCAGAAGCTTCGAGTCGCCGTGAATGACAAAATCGGAATCGAACCGTGAAGCCAAGGGACGGATTACCCGTCCCTTCCGGACAAGTCAGGATCTTAGCTAACGCAGAGCTTCAGCCTTCCAGTCACTACGAACCCGTGGTTGTGATCTGGCCATCTCCTCGGGCGTTCTCTCGTGGTACACAGGAAGGAAGATCTGCACCTTCTGCTCGGTAAAAGCAACCAACGTGGCATCACGCGAGCCTTTCGACCCTTTTGAACTCCCCTCGACAAAGAACATTGCTGAATCGAAAGCTTAGTCGGCGCTTCCGATGACAAAAATGGTCCTCTTAAGATCCATCAGCGGAACAGGGTTATGTTGGGTGCTGAAGATCCGGGTTCATGTCGCTTGACGCTCCGCCGGGGAAACGTTTGATGTTCGGAAAATCTACGATGGATTTGTCGAACTCCACGATCGCGGGGGAGATCAGAGAAATAATCCAACCATTGTCATACCCAGCGTAACGGCCATCTAGCCTGTACAGGTGCTCAACTCTCCTGGCACAACTTCCCACTGGATGTTTGCATCGCGCTGCGCTGTCGAGGTGCATGGTCGGCGGTCGTCGAGGTTGCACCACAAGTGAGCCAGAGCCTGAAGCTCCTGGACCAGCAGCTTCGGGATGTAGCTAGCCGGATTGGAACGGTATTGGATGCTTACCGCGGAGCGCCGCCTGCATGCGCGGATCGTGCCCGCGTCGGCCGATTTGCAGGCACGTTGGAAGTCCCTGGCGAGCTTCTTGTATTGCTCAAGGGTGGGAGGGAAAGTGCGTCGGACCGGACATAGGAATCTCTTTTCAGTGCATGCCTGGAGTCCGCAAATATCAGGCTGAAAGAAGCTTAGTAGCCTTGGATTTGGTTCAGTGGGTGGGCACGCCCCTTTCCGCCTACAGGATATGCCCCTCGCGCTATTTGTGATATAGGCGAAACTCCCGCTCCGACACGTTCAAACTGCATTTCGTCCTTGCTGATTAAGGCAGAATAGATCAACGCTACCCATTAAAGCGGGCAGCTTGTTGCTGGGCACAGACAGCCAGAGTGTTTTTGGAAGGATTACATCTTTCATTAATCGGTCCCTCCAGAGACTGAAGACAGAACTTGTGCAGTTCATACGGAATCGCGGTTGTCCGTAGCACAGCTCCGTGACAAGATTTCAGTTGTCGTAAACGGTATTGGGTGGAGGCGTTTCCAAAGTAATTAGGTAATCATCCATCGCCTCGACCGTCTTGTTCTCACCGCCACCGGTGAGAACATATGATGTATGTCCATCACCCTCGCGCAACAGGAGAACGGCGCTCGGGAGCTGTTGCTTGAGATCTACTGCCCAAACCACGGAGGTTGATGGATCATGCGTGGCGTTGACCATTAAGATCGGCGGAGCGCCTTTCACCTTGAGAGCCCGAGGCGGGTTCTGAACGGGCAACCCCCATCCAAGGCATCTTGTCTGAAGGTCGAACGTTTGACCCGCGAATTGAGTGTGAGGCGCTATGACACGTCCCAATAAAATCTTCGCCTGCAGGTCCGCAAATGTTTTGCTGCTCTTTACCGTCCAGTCCATGCACTCAACCCCCCTCTCCTCGAAGAGAGTGAACGTATCCTTGGTTGCCAACAGAGCCGCAAACCGGCTGGCATCATTTCGCTCGAGGGCATCTTCAATTGCCTGGCCGGCCGCATCCCATCCGGGCTGGCCATAGCCGGGGCGACCCTTGGGAAAGAGGAGTAGACCCTGCATGTTGAAGCGGATATCCTCCCCACTCACGGTCGGTTTGCAAAACCCGGCCTGTCGACCGTGCTCGGCGCATGCCGGTGCGGGCAGGGGTGCCTGGTCGGCTCTTTCAACCAGTTCATCGAATGCGGCCGCCACGTCTTTACCGAAAAGTGCACACGAGGAAGTTGTTTGACAGTACCGAAAAAAGCGGCGGAGTTCGTCCTCGTACGCCGAACCTTCGGTGACGAGGCTCGACACTTCTGATTCTGAATGATCCAGGTTACCGTCGAGTACCATTGCCCGGATATTCTTGGGATAGAGGGCGGCATATTGCGAACCGAGTTGGGCCCCATAAGACTGCCCCAAATAATTCAGCTCTCCATCGTTTAGGCCGACCCGAAGAGCTTCGATATCGCGAGCGACGCTGATGGTATCGATATGCCCGAGCAACGGCCCCGTTTTTTCTTCGCATGTCTTGAAGACTGCCATGTTCGAATTTCGAAGTAGTTCGTATTGCGAGAGATCTGTCGGATAGTGCGAGGGTTGCTTGTTCCAGACTGCGGGATCGCAGCGAACTGGGTTACTGGAGCCTACGCCGCGCGGATCGAGGCCGATGAGGTCAAATCGTGCACTTAATTTCTTCGTGAAAATCAATCCATTCTTTGCCTGGAGAAACACACTCTCCTGACCCGAACCTCCGGGGCCACCAGGATCAATGACCAGACTGCCTAGCCGATGTCCTCGATCCGCCGCCCGCAGCCGATTGACGGCAATTGTAATTTTGCCAAGCCAAGGCTGCTTCCAATCGAGTGGTACTTGCATATGACCGCACTCGACACGCCGATCTTCCGTGCACAACTCCCAATGCAGTGTGGCGCCAGCCGCGACCACTGCCTGCTCTACCTGGCCGTCCTCTAAATCACTGGTTTGAAAATTGGCTGGTGCACCCTCTAGACCATCGGCAGTGATCAGGGCAACCGAAGGCCGTCCAAGAACAGCCGCGACCGTGGAAATCAGTACCAGTGTGCTAAAGCGTTGTTTGTTCGGCATTCAAATACCTCCTGGTGGAACGTGATTGACTTGAACTGCTTCCTCTATCCATGCACTTTCCTGAGCGAGAGCACGCGGCCCAAAACTGCCACGAGCAGTGAAAATCTTCTTGATTCCCAACGGGCGTGTTTTTGCTTGGTTAATGAAGCACTGACGACCCGCACTCCGAGGACGCGGTCCACGTTGCGAGAAAATGCCGAGCGAAAGGGAAAGCAAGCGCCGGTTGGCCTAGAGGCACGCTGCCCGCGTCAGGCTCCTGGGTCCGGTGATGACTGTCGCAGATCAGCGATTAAAGCTCCACAGATTGCTCGCCAGATCGTCCCGAATGCTCGCCACGTGCTTTCCGTCGTTCGAGAAGACGCCGAAGGAATGGATACTGTCGTTCTCCAGCAGGTGCGCATGCAAATGAGGATCCACAAAATAGAGGGCAGAAAAGCGAGATGGATCTAAAAAGACGGGACGAAGGGCCAGCGTGCGACTTCCGGGATTCGTCCAGGCCAGCCATTCCCCTTCGGAAGGCCCCGGGTTCATCCCCGAAATGATTCCGATGCCATCAATTTGCCGGCGTACCTGCCATCGCTTCGACGGATCCGGATCCAGTTGCATTTCGGTGAAACAGCCGGGATGCGTATCATCCGGAAAAACCACACGCCTGCCGTCGGCGGAAAGTTGCCATCGACCCAGTCCGGGAATCACAAAGCTGGTTCGCCCCAGCTCTCGCCCCTTGCCCAGCACTGGATCAAGTTCGTAATACGTTTGCTGCCCGGCATGCGTAACACGCAGCACGCAGATGCGACCGGAACCGGGCCGGCTGCAGCGAAATTCATCCAGCGGTTCGTCCAACGGGACCTGAACGATCGGTCCGCCGTTTGCCGGCGCCCGCATCAGCCGCAGATCCGTGAACCCGGCGTCGCGGGTTTTTTGGGCGGACATGAAGAGGATCCACTTGCCATCGGGGCTCAATTTCGGAAAGTAGTTCTCCCGCTCCGAAGAAGCCAACAACTCCGGTTCACGTCGATTTCGATTCTGCCGATAGATGGCAAGGTGACCGTTCCGGTCGGATTCAAAAATCACGGATTGATTGTCGGTACTCCAGGCATGTGGAAAGTTGTAGCTCTCTTCAGACGTGAGGCGCCCCGGCAGGCGAAGCGAGGGTTGCGGTTTGGCCTGCCATTCGGTGGTATAAGTCTGGGCAAAGCCGTCGGTACGAAGCACAAACAGTTTTAGCCCATCCGGCGTGCCGATCAGATGGGAAAGCGCCAGATTGGAGAAGTGGGAGATCTGTTTCGGGCTGGAGACGACTTGTCCGGTGTTCGAACTCATCGGCAACGACCAAATATTCAACGCTGCGCCGTTGCGCGCGAAATCCTGGCGCAAAAAGATGAACTCGCCAGAAGGCGTGAAGAATCCAGAGCTGAAGAAGAGTGGACCGATCGAAACAGTGGAGTGACCCACGTGAGAATCTACGGTCACCAGATCACTCGATTCGCAGAAATTGGGATCGATGGTGACGTCCGGACGATCTGCGCGGCCGCGACAGCCCGAGAGCTTATGGAACCAGAGCCGCTTGTCGTCCCATGACCAGAACAGCGCAGCCACATGCGTGCCGCCAGGTACCTGCATCAGGAGACGTGCCGGTGCTCCGAGGGTCGCTCCAGCCCACACGTGGTGAGCTCCGTCCAACCAGGCAATCTGCCTTCCGTCGTGTGAGGCAGCAGCGAGTTGTACATCATCGGAAAGGAGTCGAGATGCACCGGAATCGAGTGAAATCTGCCAGGCTTCAAACCTGCCGTCTGCTGAGCCCACGGCGAGCAGTTGCTCGCCACCGGCGAAGATCAATTGATAGCAGGTCAGGCGTTCGGGCGCCGTCAGTTCGCGAACTTGGCGCGTGAGATTATCGCGGACGAAAAATCCGCCATCAATCGTCGCGTAAGCAAGGTTATTACCGCTGCGGGAAAGGGCGACGGCCGTGATATCGTGCCCGCTGCTGTACCGAGTGATTTGTTCAAACTCCGGATTGGAATGAGCTTTCGACCTGCGAAACCAAAACACGCCGGCGGACACGACGAGCAGCAGACAAGCCAATAAAGCCAGGATAAGCCGGTTCTGCGAACGCGCCTGCAGCTTTGCAAGCAGTTGCCCCACTTGTGTCGCTGTGGGACGTCGCAGCGGGTCTTTATTGCACATCCGAGTGAGAATAGGATGCTTCCACCCGGCTTCTTCCAGAACCAGAGCGAGTGAGTAGATATCGCTGGCCGCGGTAACAGCTTGGCCTGCTTTCTGTTCCGGCGACATGTATCGCACTGTTCCGACCGGCAGACTGATGCCTCGGTTTACCCCAGCCTGATCGCGAACGTTTTGCGCTAGGCTGAAGTCGAGAACCTTGACGAAGTCATCCTGGCGCACCATGATGTTTTCGGGCTTGATATCGCGATGAACGATGCCTTTCTGTTGAGCGGCGCTCAGAGCGCTTGCCACTTGCCGGCCGATGTGGATCAAGCGGCGAACTGACACACGTGTAGTCTTCAGAAGCTTGCGGAGCGAGTGTCCTTCGACCAGTTCCATCGCCATCGCCAGACCCCATTGGGTCTGGATCAGCTCGTAAACAATAACGATATTCGGGTGGTTCAAACGGGAAGCCAAACGTGCCTCTGAAATAACTTGCGATGCGGCAGCATGATCGACGCCGACGGCGCTCGGCAGGAACTTCAATGCAACGATTCGCCGCAGTTCCCTGTCCTCGGCTGAATAGACCTCGCCCATTCCACCCTGGCCGATGCGCTCGAGCAACGTGTAACGCCCGACAGTCTCTCCGACCCGCCGATCCGGCACCGTCGGAAAATGCGATTCGCTTTCAAGCTCTTCGAAAACGGCGATGACTTGGCTTTCGACTTCGGAATCTACTGTGGCGCCGCGCACGTATTCTCGCTGCGCCTGAGAATCCAGATCGCCCGCGGTTTCGCACAGGACCCAAGTGGTGCGCCACTGTTTGTCAGTCAAAGGAACTGCTCCATACTCTTAAAGCGAGCGCAGCCCTGCCGAAAGTGCCACCGGACGGCATTTTCAACCCGCTTGCAACCTCTCTCGTAACCACTGTTTGCAGAAGGTCCAGTTGCGCGCTACCGTGCGCGGCGCAATCTGCAAGCGCTTGGCGATTTCCTCCACCGATTCGCCTTCGAATACTTTCATTTCCACGATACTTCGAAGTCGCGGGTGAATGGCCGCCAGCCTCTCCAATAGATCGTCGATTTCCTGTAAGGTGGCGCTATCCCCATCTCCGGTCAGTTCGAATTGCCCGATATTGATTTTGGCGATTCGCCGCGACAACAAACGAGAGTGATCGATCAGCAAGTGGCGCATCACATGCGCTGCGAAGTGTAAGAACTGATCCCGCTCTGAGCTGTCGGTGGTTTCAGGAGCCGGTAGGGATTTCAATTTTACTAGTTGGAGGTAGAGTTCGTTCACCAGGAGTGAGGGTTGCCAGGAGTGCTGACTGTCCTCGGCGTTCATCTTGACCGCCGCTAGACGCCTCAGTTCTGGGTAAAAAAGGGAAAAGAGCTGGTCCGCCGCTTCGCGATCTCCGGACCGGAAGCGGGCCATCAGACTGGCGATCGTCGTTGACGTTTGCTGGGGCGCCACGCGTAGAAACTATCTTATCTGTAGTTCGGAAAACAGAGGGCCGTTCCGACGGTTCGTAGCCTGGACTCTGTGGGCAAATATTTCGCAACTCATGTCAGTCTTTGCGCCGGTCCTCTCGCTTCAGAGGTGTATGTCAACCTCAAGACGGGTATTTTTCGGTGCAGCCGCAGCCGGCCTTAGCTTTCCGGGAGCGCTTCTTCTAAAAGGGGCCGCTCCGTCGGAGCGGTACGGCAATGAAGATCGTGCGGGGTTAGAAGCGGAAATTCAAAGAGCCTTCGAAGATCTTCCGGGAAGGAAGGGCTTAAGCATTTGGGCGCCACGGTCCGGTCGAGCTCCTGAATTTTTTGCAGAGCTGCACGGAAATGAAAGGCTGTTTTCGGCAAGCGCCAACAAAGCATTTATTCTTTGTGAGCGTCTGCATCAGTTGCAGGGTCCCCGTATCCAGGAGAGGCTCACAAATCATGGACTTAACTTAAACGATAGTGTGTGGTCCATTGGAAGTACAGTTTTCAATCCGCCTTATCTTTCGGGATTAGTAAGCGAAAGAACCGCGATAGAGGCGATGATCACGCACAGTGACAATACCGCCACCGACATGATTCTTAAGGAGACCACCGCCAAGAGTGTTCGGGAATTCATTAGTTCTATTGATCTGAAGAATACCGTGATTGGGGATAGTACGCGCTCCATTTTTGCTTATCTGTATGGAGCCTCAAACTATCTCACCATCACGTGGGAAGAACTACTTGCATTAACAAATGGGGATTATGTGCACCCGGTGCTCAACGATGTCGAGACACTGGCCTCATCGGCGAGTGACTTGGTTTCATTTTACGCGCGGGCGCTGCAAGGAGAGTTTTTTGACGGTCGAGAAGCATTGGAGGAATTCAGGCGGATCTTGTCGTTGGGTGACATTACTTCCCTCGTTCCTTTTCCGATCGGAATCAATGCTTTTGGGAAAGCTGGATATTGGGATTCTCCGGGTCAACATGCGCGCTGTATTGCAGGTGGCATGTACTTCCCGGCCCGGTGGGTTTATTTTGCGATGATCTTGAATTGGGATGCTGCCGAAAAAGACGATCCAGAGACTGTGGCGGCGTACTTCCATGCAACAAGAACGGTCATCAAGCTGTTGCGCGAGGCACTCGGTAGTTAACGGCGTACCCTGTAGATCTTGTTGCAGGGGAGTATGACGCCGGCGTTCAGCTCGGGGAGTTTATCCAGCGCGACATGATCGCCGTGCGCGTTACTGAAGAAATGGGGCTCGCTGTGGTCGGCTCGCCAGCATACCTTGGAGCGAACGGCACACCACGGCATCCACAGGAACTCAAGGACCACGCTTGCATCGGCTTTCGCTTCAGCAACGGCCTATACCGCTGGGAGTTCGAGAAGGTACGCAAGGCGCTCACGCTCAGCCCACTCGGCCCCGCCTCGTTCGATGACCCCGACCTCGTCACTCAAGCCGTCCTCGACGGCGTCGGGCTCGGCACATCGATGGAACACCCTCTGAAAGAGTTACTGGCGCAAGGCCGTCTCGTTCAGGTCCTGAAAGACTGATGCCCTCTGTTTCCCGGTTACTTTCTCTACTATCCCAGCCGTCGTAACCGGCCGGCTGCTCTTGCCGCGCTCATCGAAACTCTACGAATCTTGTAGGGAAGAGCCTAGAACCCAGACTGCGAGCCGAATCCTTTGTCTCAACAATTTCGAGATCATTCATCACAGATATTGCTGGGCAGCAAAGCCTCGATCCTTTTCAGCGAGGCTTGAGACGTTGGCCCCAGTTGTAGGCATAAGGTCCTTTGGTCTGGGGATGTTTCTCGCTCTAGGTCATGTGTAACGCTATGACTCTATCTGGAGTGACTCGGCGCAGGAAGGCCGACTTATAGCGAGAAGGGGAGCGCCGGGTCACTTTGGATAGAGACGTTTGAAGGAAGGCGCCCGCGTTTGCGGCGGACGCGGCAGGCTATGGGTGTTCAATCGTCCCGAACATCCCAGAGGTGGTCACTTCCGGTGCAGACAGGTTTCCAGACATGGATGATTTTCGGTTCTGCCGTGATAGAGAACCGTTGGGAAGAGTTGCTCAGCGGGCACTTTGGCTTTGTTTTCTGGCTGTGCGCGGTGCCGGAACAGAGGTCCAGCGTGCATGCCGGAGCAAGCTGAGGCTCCGTGGATAAGTGAAGGCTAGGACGTATCACACAAGCTCTCCCCCCCGGCAGAACTCCAGCGGAGCTGTTGCGCAGTAAGCCTTTCGATGAGGGCCATCGGTCCACCGCAGCAGGGACAAAGCCAAAGGCTTGCACCGGCAGAAGTAGTGGAAGAGGGCTGAACCGGTGGCTCCGTTCTTAGAAGTGTTTGACACAAAGGAAGAGCTGGGCCGCGACGTCGGTTCGCCAGAAAGCCGCAGAACCGAATACGCACAAAGCCACGAGGCAAGGTGTGAAGGAGAAAACGGCGAAGGAACTCCTCCGCCGTGACGGTCATCAGCTTTTGCTTGCCTTTGTGCGCATAGTCTTTCCAACGGAACGTCACTTTCCCATCAGCGACATCGACGATCCGGTGGTTGGAAATGGCAACGCGATGCGTATAGCGGGCCAGATACTGGAGAACGTGTTGCGGTCCTCCGAATGGCCGTTTGGAGTAAACCACCCAATCCTGACGAAACAGCGGCCGCAGAAAAGCATGGAAGACTTTGCTCTCTGCGAATGGTTTCAGACTGCCAGGAAAGACGAGTTTGTGTTGATAGAAAGCCCGCTTCAAGCCGGCGATGAACTTGCCGCGAAACACGCGGCTCAATAGTTTGACGGGAAGAAAGAAGGGATAGCGCGGGTGAACCCAATGGGTGTGATCTGCCGACAAACCGCCGGCCGGAACAACGCAGTGAAGGTGAGGATGATGCTGAAGATTCTGTCCCCAGGTGTGGAGCACACTCAGGAAACCGATCTCTGCCCCAAGATGCTTCGGATCAGCAGCAATCTCCAGCAATGTGGCGGCACTGGCACGAAACAACAGATCATAAACAACCTTTTTGTTTTGCAGGGCCAGCCACGATAGTTGATGCGGAATCGTGAAGACCACATGCACATACTTCACTGGTAGCAGTTCCTTGCCGCGTTCTGCGAGCCACTTGTTGCGAGCGTTGGTCTGACACTTCGGGCAGTGTCGGGAGCGACACGAGTTGAAAGAGGTGGCCTCATGGCCACAATGGCAACAGCGATCCAGGTGTCCACCGAGCGCTGCCGTGCGGCAGTGCTCGACGGCAAACAGCACGCGCACATGCAGCCACGTTAACCAGGATCGATTCTTTTCGATAAAGCTCTTGCCGTGCTGACGGATGATGTCGGCCACCTCGAAAGGTGGCTGCTTCATCTCTTGTGCAGCTTCCGGGACCGCTTCACCTGGTCCAGGCTTGATAACTTGAGCTTGTCGAGCGGTGTTCCGGCCGCCTTCAGATGGCGCTCAGACATGTGCAGGTAGATGGAGGTGGGCTTGAGGTCGGCATGCCCGAGCAATGCTTGCACGGTCGGCAGATCGGCCCCTCCTTCTAACAGATGCGTAGCGAAGCTGTGCCGTAGTAAGTGTGGGCGCACGGACTTGGTGATACCCGCTCGTTGCGCTGCTTCCCGGCAGGCCTCCCACAACATCTTAGGCGTGATCGGCTTGTCTGCTCGTGAGCCGTTTACGGTGCCTGGAAACAAGTACCTCTTCGGCTTCATCCAACGCCAGTACTCGCGTAGCGTCTCCAACAGGTTCGGACTTAACGGCACGTCCCGATCCCGGCGGCCTTTTCCCTGACGAATGTGGATGAGCATGCGGTCGCTGTCGATGTCTTCCACCTTCAACTGGCACATCTCCGCCCTGCGCATCCCGGTCGAATAGACCGTCATCAGCATGGCGCGATGAAAGAGGTTGCTGGCCGAATCGATCAGCCTCACGGCCTCGTCTTGAGTCAGGATCGTGGGTAAGCGCCGAGGTGCTTTCGGATACGGGACTTCCTCCACCGGGTAATTACGCTTCAGAGTCTTGCAGAAGAAGAAACGCAAAGCAGCCGTGTGATGTCCGACGGTCCGTGCGCCTAGCTTCCTCTCGGTGAATAGATACACCTGATAAGCGCGGATCTGCTCCGGTCCTAGCTGATCCGGAGAACAACGGAAGTGCTTGGCAAAGGACTCCACGATCTTCAGGTAGTCCTTCACGGTAGTCTGAGAGTAATTACGACGCTGGAGCTCTTCCAGCATCATTTTGCGAAGTTGGGTCACAGGGATCTCCTTGTGACCCATACACTACAGCCAACTACAACGGCATCTTCAAGCTACGCTCACGCGTAGCGTCCGCCGCGCGGGCGGCTTCGTTCAAACGGCGATGTGTTTAGCTTGCCGGTCGCCTTCTGGTTGGTTCGATTATCTCGAGACGATTTCCGTTCGCGGAACATGGTTCGATAACTATCATTATGGGTTCCCAACGACGGTCAGTTGGGTGAAGATGGGTCTGTACGCAACATTCTGCGACCCTAGAGCGAAGCGTGCTCGCTTTTGACGGCCAACTTCCGGGTTGCTCGTGATATGACCGCAATGCGGGAATAAACGTTGATCGGGCTGCCACAATCCCTCACTTTCTCGAAAATTCGCAGCCTAGATCGGGAGTAAAGGCAAACCGTTACGTGCGATAAACGTCATAGGCCGGCCAAGCTACACAGAGACGACGAAGTGATTTTTGGGCAGTGCTGAGTAGTGGCTCGTAACTGCTTAGGCGCTTAGTTTTGGATGCTTCCGCTCGGCGACAACCATTAGCAGTGTAAAAACGGCCTGAATAAGCAACGCGAGTGCGATGAGAAGGATGTATCCTTCGAAGTTCGATCCGTCGATGATTCCTTTCAGTGCCTTGCTTGCAAGCCAAAACAGTGGCAGGCAGCCAATCACGCTCAAGTTCCGCAATATCGAGATTCGGCGAAACCGAGGAGCGGCTATCGTGAGTAAGGCCTGGGTCACGATTATGCCTGAAATCACTTCTCCCTCTGCGTAACCTGGATGCCTAAGCCGGAGGCCCATCGCCCCGAGCCACAGTCCACATAACATTGTGAAACTGCACAGTGAGAGAAGGAGAGGGCGAAGCGGAGGCACCGAGTGTCCTAGCCATCCCGGCACAAAACTGAGAATCTCCCGCACGTACCAGATCGTCGCTCCGAGTTGACTTTCCCGGACTCGCGCTTGCTCCTCAAACTCCTCAAGCAGATCGCCTGAAATGGTTTGCCTATCACGCTCGGGAAGCACGAACAGCAAAATCTTTTCTAACCATCGAGGCGGTTGATTGCCACTCATCCGAACACCTCCAAAGGCCATTTCTTGCCTCGCCACATGTCTTCTAAGGTCGTACGCGCTTCCGTCAATGCAGAAGCAGCACTGGCGGTCAACTGGTAGTAACGTCTTGCGCGTCCGCCTCGTGCCGGGCCGCCTTCAGCAAGGCGGGAGGAGAGAAGACCTTTAGCTTCGAGGCGGTCTAGCGTGGCATACACCGCCCCCGCGGATACATTCTGACGTTGCTTCAAAGCCGATTGTGCCTCGCGAAGGACAGATCGGCCGTAGGCTTCGTGGCCAAGACCGAGGACTGTCAGCAACACAATCTGCTCGAAGGTTCCAAGCAACTCTGCCATATCTACAATGTAGGTATCTGGCACTTCGTTGTCAAGCCCAATGTTTACTTTCCGACTTGCTCCTGAGTGGTCTCCTATTATGTCGACTGGCGCGTTCCTTTCCTTGGGCCCGGTTTCGGTTTTTTCGCCGTCGTGGCGATCCCAGCGGCACGTGCTTTGCGATCCGGCTGATGAGCTTCACCGGAATCGGCTTGGTGAGTGGGAAATGGACCGTTCCCTTTCGCAGGTCATAGCCCCTGAGCTCATCTTCCAGCACGGAAAAGAAAGTTCCCGACGCGGCAAACAGCGAATAGTGTTCCTTGAAACCTGCGAAATACAGCATCGGCCTTCCGTGGAGCTTGTATCCGGGCACACGGTACCCGATGCCCTCCAGTGCCTCCGGAACGGCTCTCCTGATCGCGGTGCGCACCTGTTCGAGCTTGACCGCACGGTCTCGGGCTGCGCAGCAATGTACTCGTCAACTGATTTCGGAACGCCCTTTTTCATACCGTCATTCTATGTTTCGGCATGCGCTTTTTTCACTGATATCCGTCTGGCACAGAATTTGCAGATCTGCGCTGCTGGATTCCGGGCCGTCGGCCATCTGGAGAATGCGGTTCCTGTTCGCGGAGAACACAGATTCGATGATGACTCTGATCGGGTACTATGGCGCTCCTAGGGTGTCGCCCCTCCAAATCGGTTTCTAAACACTGCCCGACCAGGATAGATCTATTTTCGACAAAGCCTCTTTCCGCGCGGTACTTGGCTTGCATTCTTTTGCGAAAAGTGACCGTACTCGCTTTCGGTCTAGAAACCGGCCTAGATGCCGACCATAAGCAGTTTACGATAGCCTTAAACGAACAACCAAATGAGCCAAGGTCGACATGATTGACGGTGACGGGGAACGCTCGCAAGTGCCTCTATAAGCCGTGCACATAAGCCACTTCAGTAAAGCTTCGAAGGCAGCAGCGCGATTTGTTCAGTTCTATATGCAGCGCGAAACACGATTGGGTGCGGCTACCCTCATCCACCCCGTGCCGGCGCGAGCGGCGCATATGATCAGTTTCCAGTTCGGTGGCCCGGTTGAAGTGCGTCTCTACGGTGCAGATGTCACGCGGCGGGCTGAAACGGCTGCTCTTATAGGTCCACAGACGCACCAACGATGTCAGTTGATCGTCCGGGGTAATGTCGAGACGTTTGTAATCATCTTCTGGCCGTCGGCAATTCATCAACTGTTTGGATTACCGGCTGCCGAGACTACCAATCGTGACATCGCGGCGCATGCTGTGCTTGGCGCGGCAGCCTCAGAGCTCCGGCAAAAGTTGGGCAATGCGCGCACCTTTTCGGAACGCACGCAAATCGCAGATCAATTCATAACAAATCAGAGTTTCAGAGCCCGGCCGGCCGAGTGCATCGAACGGGCAGCAAATGAGATTCTTCGGAACCATGGGGGATGCCGGATTGACTCTCTTGCGCACCACACCGGTCTAAGCATTCGCAGTTTTCAGCGGCTGTTCCAGCAACGCATCGGCGTGTCACCAAAGTTTTATGCCCGCATCGTCAGATTCGAATCAGCGCTGAGGACGAAAGCCGCGTCTCCTCAAATGCCATGGACGAAGGTTGCACACCAATTTGGATATCACGATCACATGCACATGGTTCACGATTTCCAGCAACTCTCCGGAGAAACGCCCACGAGCATTCTCGTGGACGCGCAAGCTGTATTCGCACCGCAAATCGATTCGGCCTCGCAGCAAGATCCCGACCTTTCGGCGCTTTGACAAAATAATCGCAAACTTGGCGCATATTTACTAGCGCAAACGATGGGAGTCCGCCTATGCTTGGGGTGACTCATCCATCGGAGGCGCTAATCATGAACCTTGGGAGCATTTGTAAAGTTGCCTTGGAAACTGCACAACAACTCAGTAAGCGGTATTGTGTAGCGGTCCGTAACAACGACATCGTATCTCCGCGCACACGGTTGAAAGGTTCGGACGTCAGCCTCCGTGCCAATCATGGGGCACTTCCTCTGATATATGTCTCAGTCGCGGGTAGCCTTGATCACGCTGCGGAGTGTGCTTTATGAACAGATTTGCGATAACTTGCCTTTTCAGAAGGTTGCACTCGACTGCTCTGTTGGCAGCGACAGTCCTGCTCTTCAGTCCCGTTTTCCCAAGCTTTGCTCTCTCAGGAAAGTGGCTAATCCTTCTTGCTACTGTTCTTCCATCCATCGCGTCGTTAGTTTGGATCAACGAGCGGACCCAGAGGGCCGCCGTTGCCACATCAGCGCTCGGTTAGGTCCACCAGCCCTTTGGCGGTCCAGCGTAGTTAAACAGGAGCTTTTGGGAAGTGATTTTTCTTGTCTGCCACCGGCTTCACCATTCGTAGTTAAGACAAAGCTCACAGCGCGTTGACAAGCACCTGGTACTTCACTCATAATAGTAATGTCAATGCACGTTTGCGTTGCCTGCAGATCATCTGAACTAAGTCAGGTCCTCTGATACCGGTCACTTAGCGAACAGGTTGCTTCTCACTGCAATGGAGTGTGATGCCGCCTTCCACCAGAAATAGAAAGGCCTCGGGGGCGAACATCGCGGAGGTTTGCTAATGATCGACATGCCTATCTTAAGTTGGATTCTCCTCGGACTGATTGCCGGCCTCCTCGGAAGCAAGATCGTAAGCAGGCGCGGCGAAGGCATGTTTGTGAACGTAGGCCTGGCAATCGTTGGCGCAGTGGCCGGCGGATATTTGTTCAACTTCTTCGGCTCCGATCGACTTACGCGCTTGGATTATTTAAGCGTGCTCGTAGCGACGGCAGGAGCCATTCTGGTTTTGATTGTGTATCACGGCATTCGACGTATGACGGTCCAGCGCAGCTAGCAGGAGCTTGTGCATGACAGCGGAAACATTTAAAATAACGCAAGCTTGCAAAGTCTTTGGTTTTGGCTCTGATGGAACAGCGCGCTTCTTTTCACTGCCTTCTGAAGCAATTATTACCGTCGTGGCGGAATCTGCAGCTTCTGGGTGCGTTCAGATCCTGTATGATCACGAGCTGTACATCACCTTTAAGCGAAGTCTGATGTTGCACTTGAAACGAGAAAGAGACCTTACCGGAACCACAGCGTGAATATGAGTGTGAAAGTCAACGTCCGTGAAACTGAAAGCGCTGTGATTCTGGAAGTAATCGGCCGGATCACGATAGGACCTTCGGGACCGTCTCTTCAAGATAGAGTTTGCGAACTCCTCGATAGCGGGCACAAAAATATCATTCTTGATCTTGGAGGCGTGACCTTCCTCGACAGCTCCGGACTGGGTCAGCTCGTTGGGGGCTATTCGACAGCCGTTTCTCGCGGCGGCGAGATCAGGCTTCTTAACTTGAACAAGAGAGTCTATGATCTAATGCAGATCACAAAGCTCTACACTGTTTTTGCCATTTATACAGACGAAGCAACGGCGGTAAGGAGCTTCGAAGCGGCGGCTGTATCAGCGTAGAAGCCGGAGTTGCCCTCCGAACTCTCTTGGCCCCGTGGCTGCAATTGCCACGACGTTGAAAGACCCATTTCCGCTTTTCAGCGCAATTGAGAGAATCAACCCAATGCTTCAATGAAAGAAAGCTCTAAGGTCCGCAAGGTCGCTTTCGTCGGCGACTATCTGCCACGAAAGTGCGGCATCGCCACGTTCACGGCCGACCTGCTGGCGGCCGTCGCAACTGCCCATCCCCATCCCCAAAGCCAGTGCCTCTCCGTGTCGGTCAACGATATTCAGGGTGGCTATGAGTACCCGGAAGAAGTGCGCTTCGAAATTGAGGAGCAGGACCTTTCGTCCTATCTACGCGCCGCGGACTTCCTTAACATGAGCAACGTAGATATCGTCTGCCTGCAGCACGAATTCGGCATTTTCGGAGGACCCGCCGGTGGTCACATTTTGGCATTCCTGCGCGAATTGAGAATGCCCGTGGTCACCACGCTTCATACCGTTTTGCGCGACCCGAGGGCTAACCAACGACGCGTGATGCAGGAGTTGATCTTGCTTTCGACACGGCTGGTTGTCATGGCGGAGCGTGGGCGACAGATGCTACAGGATGTCTACCATGCGCCCTTGGCCAAAATCGATCTGATCCCGCATGGCATTCCCGACGTCGGGTTCGTGGATCCGACCTATTTCAAGGACCAGTTCGGTGTAGAAGGCCGGGTGGTGCTACTCACCTTCGGGCTACTCTCGCCGAACAAGGGCATCGAATATGTGCTCAATGCCCTGCCAGATATTTTGGCGGAGTTTCCAGACGTTGTTTACATTGTGCTGGGAGGTACCCATCCCAACGAACTGCGCGAGCACGGCGAAGCCTACCGTCTCAGCCTCGAAATCCTTGCCAAGAAGAACAAAATAGAGAAGAACGTCGTCTTTTACAACCGGTTCGTAGACCTCGAGAACTTGAAGGAGTTCATCGGCGCTGCGGACCTCTACATAACGCCTTACCTCAACGAAGCACAGATCACGTCAGGGACGCTGGCCTACACTTTTGGCTCAGGCAAAGCGGTAGTTTCCACGCCATACTGGCACGCAGCAGAATTGTTAGCGGAAGACCGCGGCGTGTTAGTGCCGTTTCGCGATGCCCCGGCCATAGCGCGCGAGGTGATTGCCTTACTGGGCGACGATCCCCGCCGGCATGCTATTCGCAAGAACGCTTACAGGATCGGGCGTGAAATTGTATGGAGCAACGTCGCGCAGCTCTACATGCGTTCGTTCGAATTGTCGCGACTTGAAGGAGCAGCGCTCTCCCGGAAATCTCTTCTCACCAAGACACTGGACCAAAGGCCACGGGAACTACCGGAATTGAAGTTGGATCATCTGTGGCAGATGACCGATTCAACGGGGGTTTTCCAGCACGCTGTTTTCAGCGTTCCGAATTTCTCCGAAGGATATTGCACGGATGCCCGCGCATTTATCCTGACGGTGCTACTCGATGAATTGGGAGAGGACCAGGAACGCGGGCGAACCCTAGCCACCACTTGTGGGGCCTTTCTTCATCACGCATTCAACACGAATAAGAATCGGTTCCAAAATTTCATGAGCTTTGACCGCCGCTGGCTCGACGAGCAAGGCTCGGAGGACTGTCACGGGCGAGCGCTCTGGGCGCTGGGCATAGGCGTGGGACGTTCTCCCTTCCGAAGCTTTCAGATGATGGCCGGGCAACTCTTCGCGCTGGCGCTACCGGCGTTAACGGAGTTCACTTCGCCGCGCGCCTGGGCGTTCGGCCTGATCGGCATCCATGAATACCTCCGCCGGTTGAGCGGTGACAGCCTGGTAAACCAAACCCGCGAGAGCCTCACTTCCAGGCTCGTGGAGCTTTTCGACAGGAATGCTGGTCCGGACTGGTGCTGGTTTGAACAGGAGCTATCGTACGACAACGCAAAACTCGCGCATGCATTGATTCTGAGCGGACGGGCAACTGGACAACACGCGGTGTACGATCGAGGATTGCGGGCCCTACGCTGGCTGACGGAGTTGCAAATGTCCGAGAAGGGTCACTTTCGGCCAATTGGCAGCAACGGATTCTACCGTCGTGGCGGCACGCGCGCCAACTTCGACCAGCAGCCGATTGAGGCGCAGGCGACGGTATCAGCGTGTCTTGAAGCCTATCGGGCCACAGCGGACGTCTGGTGGTATGAACAGGCGCAACGCGCCTTCGACTGGTTCATCGGCTGGAACGACCTCGGCTTGGAACTCTACTCTCCCGAGACAGGCGGCTGCCGCGATGGGTTGCACGTCGATCGGGTGAATGGGAATCAGGGGGCAGAATCCACGTTGGCTTTCTTGCTATCGCTGACGGAAATGCGGCTGGCGCAGAATATGCTTACGAGTTTCAAGCAACCGATAGCGGTTGAAGAGTAAGCGCCACTCCTTGTTTCGTTTCCCGTGAATAGCAATTTCATGCCAATCGACGTCAAGCGCACGACCACAATACTCAAGCCCGACCAATCGCGCGTTCTTCTGCGGCCGTTCAACCCGGGTGATCCCCAGCGCGTGGGCAGGATCATCGCCAGAATCATGTCGCTCCCGGAAGATCGAGTCGGGCCCCTTCTAAACGAAGTCTCCGCTGAATTCGCCCAGCGCCACAAACAGATCCGCGAACTCTTTCTGGAACGATTTGAGCAAATCCGCGAGCTGCTGCGGATGGATGGGGAAGTCTCCGAGCAAAGGCGATTGTTGATCGGCTCCTATTTCCTGGCCGAATACTCTTTGGAATCCGCTGCGCTGTTCAATCCCTCCATCGTCCCGCACCCTGATCAAACCGACGTGCCATCTGGCGCTCTGCGATTCATTCTCAGCTTGCGCGCCACTGGGGAGGGACACATTTCTTCCATCACTTTTCGAACACGGTATCATCTATTCCGATCATCGGATCGAGGTATTCACCGCCGCTGGCTTCCTCACCGAGCCGCGTCAAGTTCCAAACCCGCTGTATGAGAAACCGCAGTTCGCGAAGAAACTCTCTGAACTGGGATTGACGAGCGAATTCACCGGCCGGGTCATCAGTAACCTTGGCGAGTTGTTTGCGCTCGAGGAACTCCGGACCAGTCTCGAAGGCGAATTGGAGAAGTCCCGGTCATCGGATGCAACGGTTTGTCAAGATCAAGACGCCGCAAAGGGCATTTGGATGCTGGCCCGGTCCAACTACGAAGTTCAGTTTCAGCCCAAACAGTCCTTATCCGAACGCATCATCTTTCCAGCCACGCCCTCGCAGCGAAATGGCATTGAAGACGCCCGGTTCGTCTGCTTCGCAAACGGTGACGGTACCCATGTCTATTACGCCACCTTCACCGCCTTCGATGGCAACGTGATCATGCCGCAGTTGGTCCAGACATCGGACTTCCTCCTCTTTCGATTCATCACCCTGAATGGTCCCGCCGCCGAAAACAAAGGAATGGCCCTCTTTCCCCGCAAGATTAACGGTCTCTATGCCATGCTTTCCCGCCAGGACAACGAGAACATCTATCTCATGTCTTCCGATAGTGTTTACTTCTGGTATGAGCGCAAGGTGCTGCTTAAACCTACCTTCCCGTGGGAATTGATCCAGCTCGGGAATTGCGGATCGCCTATTGAAACCGATGCGGGATGGCTGGTCCTCAGCCACGGTGTCGGCCCCATGCGAAAGTATTGCATCGGCGCGTTTCTGCTCGACCGCGACGATCCCACCAAAGTAATCGGCCACCTTCGCGAACCTTTGCTCAAACCCAATCAGAAGGAACGGGAAGGCTATGTGCCTAATGTCGTTTATACGTGCGGCGCCCTGGTCCATAACGGCGAGTTGATCATCCCTTATGGTCTGGCCGATCACGCCACTGGTTTCGCGACGGTGTCACTCAATGAGGTGCTGGCTGCCATGAATTAGAAAGATCGTTCTACAGCATGAGGATTCCCAGCAAAAGAGTGGCTGTTCTGTCGCCGGTAGCCTGGCGAACGCCTCCTCGGCAATACGGCGCCTGGGAAACGGTGGCGAGCAACATCGCCGAAGGACTCGTCGCCCGGGGCTGGGATGTAACTTTGTTCGCCAGCAGGAACTCCGTGACGCGCGCGCGTCTGCATTCTGTGGTAGACCAGGGCTATGAAGAGGATCCCGCCGCCGATCCTAAAGTAGCCGAATACCTTCACATCTCCGAAGCGTTCGAGCACGCTGCCGAGTTCGACCTCATCCACAGTCACTATGACTTCATGGCATTGACGTACACCCGGCTGGTCAAGACGCCGGTTCTTACCACCATCCACGGGTTCTCGTCGCCCAAAATCATGCCCGTCTATGAGAAATATCGTGACGGGTATTTTGTTTCCATCAGTGACTCCGATCGCGCGCCAGGACTCAATTACCTGGCGACGGTCTATAACGGCATCGACCTGGGATTGTACCCGCTTCAGGAATCTAACGGTGACGATTTAATCTTTCTCGGCCGCATTCATCCGGAGAAGGGCGTTCATTTGGCCATTGAGGTCGCCCACCCGCCGCCTGGAATCAACAAACACGGAAGACTGGGACGAGGCGCAGCGCCGGTTGCGCGAACGTCTCCAGGCCCGCGACAGCCGCACGCTGGAGGTCGTGCGGAGAGGCGAACAACTCACTTTTAAGGACTGGACAGATTTCTTCATGGAGAACTATTCGAAGCCGCCGATCCGCGCAGCGAAGACCCACGAAGCGAACGAGCGAGCAATGATGCACCTGCAAGCGACTTTCGGTTCGTGGCGGCTCGTGGATGTGACGGCGGACGAGATCGAGCAGTATCTCCGATCTCGGCTGAAGAAACGCGCCCGCGTGAAGACGAAGGATGGATTTCGAGAGCTGGGAATTTTGAAGGCCACGACAGTGCATCAGGAGTTTCGGGTTTTGCGCCGGGCATTGAATGTGGCCGTCAGGAAGAAGTTCCTGCCGGCGAATCCTTGCGCAGGCGTCGAGTTTCCGGTGTCGATCCGCGGGTTGTTTCGGCCGCATTACGTGACGTGGTCGGAGCAGCAGATGATCGAGTTCCACGCGCCCGAGCATCTTCGAAACGTCGTCCGGATCATCACGGAAACCGGCCTACGCGTGTATAAGGAATTGATGTCGATGAAGAAGGATCAACTAGATCTCAACAACGCCGTAGTTTGGATTCCAGATTCGAAAACGCCGAACGGTGTTGCGGAAGTGCCGCTTACGGCGCTTGCAGTGCAGGCGTTCCAGGACCAACTTCGAATTGCGGGTGCGGGGACCTATTTGTTTCCGAGCGACAAGAATAAATCGGGGCACCAGACGACGCTCAAAACCGTCTGGCACAAGACCCTGAAACGCGCGAAGCTTCCGTATTTTCGGATTTACGACCTCCGTTCGACGTACGCCACCCGGCTCAGCGCCGGCGGCGTGGCCGATGAGTGGGTGACCCAGATGCTTCGTCAGGGCGACGCGAAGGTCTTCAAGAAGTACTCGCAGATGAAACTCCAGATGAAGCGCGAGGCGCTCGAGAAGATTAACCGGCAGGCCAACGAGTCGAAGGGTTTTGATACGGTCAAGGTGCAATGAACGGGGTTTTGATACGTTTTCGGGCTGAGAACGAGTTTCGGAATGGTTGGTAGGACGGGAAGTGGTTTAAAATCAAGAAGTCGTCAACTGTCGGGGCGTAGCGCAGCCTGGTAGCGCACCTGCCTTGGGCGCAGGGGGTCGTGTGTTCAAATCACACCGCCCCGACCAAACCTTTTGCTGATTCCAAAGAACTTCTTCGATCCGCGTCCCATCCGATTTCGCTAATCGTTTGCCTGACTGTGCCAAAACTGTGCCAAAACCCGGCCCCAAATGGCCCTGTGCTGTGCCAAAACCGGAACCTGCTTCGTTTGCAAGGCGATTGAGTTTTGCCAGCGCTTCCCGCTTCATCTGCTGCTTCATTTGCGAGTACTTCTTGAACACCTTCGCATCGCCCTGCCGAAGCAATTGAGTGACCCACTCGTCTGCAACGCTGCCGGCACTGAGTCGCGTGGAGTAAGTCGAACGGAGATCGTAGATGCTAAAGTAGCGAACACCTGCCCGTCGCAACGTGGAGTGCTAGACCGTCTTGAAACTCTTCTGATGACCATCTGGGTTGTCGTCACTCGGGAACAGGAAGGCCCTGGCCCTGAGATCGCGAGCTGATTCTTGAACGCCTCAGCCGCAATATCCGTGAGCGGAACTTCGGCCACTCCGTTCGGAGTCTTGGAGTCCGGAATCCACAACATGCGGTTTTCCAGATCGAGCTGGTCCTTTTTCATCGGTACCAGCTCTTTATAGATCCGGAGTCCGGTTTCGGTGATGATCCGAATGACATTGCGCAGGTACTCCGGCGCGCTGAACTCGGTCTTTTGCTGCTCCGACCACGTCATGTAATGCGGCCGGAACAGTCCATCGACCCTCGCTGGAATTCGACCCCCGCGCATGGATTCGCGAACAGAAACTTCTTGCGCACCGCCAGATTCAACGTGCGGCGCAGCACTCGCAGTTCCTGATGCACTGTTGTTGCCTTCAGCACATGCTTTTCTACGAACCATCCTTCGTCTTCACCAGCGCTCGTTGCTTCAGCCGCCGGCTGTCATCAGCGGTTAGATCTGCGAGTTTGGTGTTCTCGAACATTTTCCTCAGGTGCTTCAGCGCGCGCTGATTCACTTCGTGCGTTTTCGGCGCGCGGAACGGCGGTTTAGAGAAATTCTCCAAATAAAAGTCCGACCATTCGCCAAAGGTAAGATCCTGTCCGCGACGCAGCGCGGGCAGCGTGTTGTTATCTCGAGCTTGCAGTCGTTCCCTGACACATTTCTGCGCTTCGCCCCAGTCTTCCGTGAAGGTCGATTCGCGCTGGCGGATCCCGTCTTTATCGCGGTACCGCATCCACCAGACCTTCGATCCTTCGCGCTTGTACAAACTCCCGTCATGTTTTACTGGTCTTGCCAATTCACCACCTCCTGTTTGAATTGCGCGCGGAAGGGCTCCAACTCCGATTTGAGGAATCGGATGTTGCGGCCCATCACGCCGAGATGGGGAATCTGCTTTCGCTCTACCCAAAGATACACGGTCTGAATGCTGACGCCAAGATATCTGGCGGCGTCTCGGACCGTGAGCGGCACCTCATCGGTGTGGAAGCGCGCATCAGCCGTATGAACTTTGTGATAGTGGCGGTCGAGTGCTGTTGAAAGACTGTTCGTACTTACACTCGCCCTGGTTGGCCCTTATGCAAACAGCGTTTGTTCCAGTTGCGCAAAAAGTTCCGTCTGCACGCGGAAGAGCCGGGACTTGTCGACGATAAAGAACTCTTCCTGTAGGATGGCTTCTTCAAACGTGAGCTTTTTCTCGCGCATGCGGCGGGTAGTTTGGCCAAATGTATCCGGGCTCCTCTGCGGAATCCCAATTGCGGTTAGAACTTTGTCCTGGTTGTCTAGATAAACCTGCATTTGGCTAAATGCCTTGCCGTCGCGCGCGATGGTGCCGAAATACTCGTCAATCCAGACAACCAGATTTCTGTCGGTCGCAATTTCGGCAAAGGTCTTGAAGCCGATCAATGTATCGTTCAGCATCTCGCCGCCACCGATCGGAACGTGAACGTACACCTTCCGGCCAGCCGTACGCAGCGTCGGTATCAGATCGGACTCAACCAGGTAGCTCCAAAACGAAAGGAATGCGGTTGCACCGCTATCCACGACAAAAACGGCGTCCTCAGCCAGGAATCGTTCGAAAAGAACGTCATAACGAGTCCTGTCCAGCACGCCGTCTGCATTCAGAAGATCGAGCTTCTCGGCTGAAAAAGCTTTGTATTGCGCGAAGGAGCGGTTGACCGGATCTCCATCGATACAGCGTACGCGCTGACCGCGTTTCATCAGAAATTCGGCTAGCCAGCTTTCGACTACACTCCTGCCGATGCCACCCTTACCCTGCAGGATCAGATGAACTGTTGGTGGGCCACTCTGGCCCGCACCGTTAACATTCGAATTATTGTTTGACACTTGCTGCTCCTGTTGTTCAAATCAAGTTTTTGTCCGTTGGATCTCCATCGCCGTCAATTTCACGGATATCGAATCGGCCTTGCCGCAAGACCTCCATGGCTGATTCGAGCGGATCATGCGACACTCGGTTGCTGGCGCCTGAGTTGCGATATGACATCGCGGTGTTCTCATCCGGTTGTATTGGGAATGCGGCTGCCGGATGGGCTGCGCTGTCGTGCAGTTCGCGCCGGCGAATCCGGCTAATATACGAGGTCAGACTTGTAATGCTGAGTGCGAGACCGGCATCCTCCTCCAACCATTCGCGAATGGTTTTCATGCTCTGTCCTTCTGCGAGGGCCGCTTTGATCTCTGGCCACAAGGCACGAATCTGGCCCGCTTTTGTCGCAGGTTTTTCGCCTCGCCGTGAGGCAAAGCGCCTGCGTGCGGCGGTGATCCAATTCCGGGAAATCTCGGTTTGCTGCAGAGACAGAAACAGAGCCTCTAAATATACGAAGGGATTGGCAGACGGTTTTCAGGACGCTTAAATTAAAATGTTTTTGGATCAGGAGGCGACCTGAGGCAACCTGATGCGACCTGCGATGTTTTGCGACAAGCTGCGATTCCATGCGGCATCCGAGGCCATCTGCGGCAGATTGCGGCGTCGTGCGAAATTTTCGTAAGCCCCGCAGCTTCGGACACGCCAGCAAAGACCGGTAGTGGAACATAAAGGAAACGTTTGACACAGGCTATACTCTTCGCGCCTGAACGGATTTGTAATCAGCAGTTTACGGTGTGCTACGAGATCGCGCGCTTGTCGGACATATGTTTGACCGGCATATTTTTCGCTAAAAGTGTCCCGAAGTGCCCTTCGCCAATCCCTTAGTACTTAGGGGGCGAATTTATGCGGCAACCGACCGGTGCAACTCGCCGCGCCCGAATCGCGCTGAGACTCAGCCAGGAACAACGGGATCTGATCGAACAGGCCGTGAAGACCAGAGGCTATGAGAGTCCGAGTGCACTCATCCGGGCAGCGATACGCAATGAACTGAACGGGCGGCCCGAACTGACTGAGACCGAAGAGCGGATTGCCGGAGGGTTTGACAGGGTATCCCGCGACATCGTTCGACTTGCCCGCGGTCAACGGGCACTGTTTGCGTCGGTGGACACCCTCGCGAAAACGATTCTGACGTGCGTGCCGGAGCCGCCGCCCGATGCCCGACCGCAGGCCGCGATGCGGGATCTGACGGGTCATGGCACGAACTGAAGAAGAGCGCGGATTCCGGCTACGGCCGAGAAAGCCTCGTCTCACCCAGAAAGAGGGCGCTGGGTGGTCAAGCGGCTTCAGACTGCTGATGCAATATGCTCGCGGTACCAGGAAAGCGAGTAGCCGCGGCGCATGCGCGGGGAAAGAAAGAACATTCCGTCCGTACCAGCAGCGTTGCGCCGTGCGGGTAACGTATTTGAACAACAAGACAAGAGGACAGTGGAAAGCGCACGGACGCTACCTGGCACGAGAGAGTGCTGCGCAGCGAAGCGACGGCCAGCGGGCCGCATTCAATGCTGGCGATAAAAGCCGTAGACATAGCGTCGGAGCTGGAGGCGTGGCAGAAAGCAGGCGATCAACCGCTCTGGAAGCTGATCGTATCTCCTGAGTTCGCTGAGAGAGTTGATCTGCGTCGCCTAACGCACGATCTGTTGGAGCGAATGGCGGCAGACCTCGGAACAGACCTCGACTGGATGGCAGTCGATCACTACAATACCGAACACCCGCACGTTCACGTCGTCCTTAGAGGCCTGAGAGATGACGGCGAGGTGCTACGGATGAGCAGGCAATACGTCCAGCAAGGGATTCGGCGCCGCCGAGCATCTGTGTACTCGTCAGCTCGGATATCGGACAAAGCTCGATGCGGCAGAAGCCGAACGGCGCGAAGTCACAAAGCAGAGGTTTACTTCTATCGACCGCAGGATCATGAAAGATGCGCCCGAAATCACCTCGAACGAAGCACAGCAATATTTCGCTGTCGTTCGGAATCCGATTCGGGTCATATCGAGCGAGACAGCGCGGCTTCAGACTCAGCATGAAGCTGCGCCCCTTGCCGTGCTACAGCGAATGGGGCTAGCGGAATCCACGGGCGGCGGAGCTTGGCTGATTCGCCGGGATTTTGAACAGGTTCTGCGGGCCCATGCAGCGAACAGCCGACCGGCAGAAAACACTCGCAACGCACGGCGCTTTGATCTCGGACGAGCGACTTTCGATGGAAGTACTCGACGTCTCTCGAATGAACACGGTCGAGGGTCGCGTGTTGGTTCACGGCCAAGACGTAGACACCGCGCGTCACGTCGAGTCCAGCTTGCAGAGATCGCGGACGAACGTGCGCGAAGGCACAAGTCTAAGGAACACGGGGGGAACACGGGGTTTCATGCATGCAGGAACGAATCCTGCAGACCTCCGCGTCACTTCGTATCAGGGATGCCGGACAGCAATGATCTTGACGCCTGATTTCTTGCGGCAAGCTGCTCTAGCAGCGATTCTGGTAACGCTCACACTGTCTCTGCAGAGCGCTGGGATGGCCGCGTTCGTGTTTTGGGTAAATGCGTACTTCGCGAGAAACCCATCACGAATAGGTCCGGTGCGTGGCGGTTGGCTCGTGGTCCGCATCACGACTCTCATGCTTATCCTGCAGCTACTCGAGGTCATGCTGTGGGCGTATTTCATCGATGTAAGTGTTTTCCATCGTTGGATATGGCCCTCTATTTTTCGTCAACCAGTTTCTCGATTTTCGGCTACGGGGATGTCCTACTTCCGGGTACTTGGCGACTATTGGGTCCAATCGAGAGCCTTACCGGTGTGCTAATGTGCCGACTCTCCGCGACCGGTCTATTTGCAATTGTGAGCCGCCTCATTCAGCACGAAGAGCGCTTCCTTCCGCCATTGCCGCCCGTGTCGAACGCCGGAAACTCGAAGGCGCTCACGGCAGCATGATCAAAACATTTTCCATTTGATTTTTCGCGCATGTGTAATTTAGCTACTTACGTCAACATCGCCGCTGTCAGGAGCCGCCACGTGTCGCCGAGGACGACGAACAATGCGGGATTACAGACTGAACTGTGCGGCGAACAATAGACACTTCCAGGCTTGAGGTAGTTACGTGCACGAAATCACTCGGAAAGCTCAAAAAACACAGATCGTTATTCTGGGCGGCGGATTCGCCGGGGTAGAGACGGCCGCGATATCTTGATCGGACTGCGGCAAAGCGCGCCGATGTCGAGGTCACACTTATCAGCAGAGATAACTTCAGTCTCTTTACCCCGATGCCTGATGAGGTTGCAGCGGGCGATCTCGAACCAGCCCACATCTGCAATCCGCTTCTCAAGCTGCTTCGGCATGTAATCGTCTTGAATCGGGAAGTCAAGCGATCAACCTTGGAACTCGGCAAGTGACGATCTCCTATGGAATCAGGGCGCTTACACGAGAGTTACCGTTCGATCACCTGGTCCTGGCGCTTGGGTCGGAGACGAACTATTTGGGAATTCCAGGCGTGGCCGAACATGCGCGTGGCATTAAGACCTTTTGGCGATGCGGTGATTCTGCGGGCTGGGGTGATCGCGATCCTGGAAGCCGCGAGTGTCGAACCCGACCCTGATCGGCGGAAGCGCATGCTCACCTTCGTCGTCGCGGGTGGTGGTTTCGCCGGTGTCGAGACGGTCGGAGCAATCAATGATCTCGCCCGAGAGAGCCTCCCGCGCTATGGCCGGGTGAATCCGCGTGAAGTTCGCGTTGTTTTGATCCATAGTGGGAAGGTGATCCTTCCTGAACTGGGCGAGGCGCTTGGCCTCTACGCGCAGGAAAAACTTAGGGAGCGTCAGGTCGAGATCAAACCAGGGACCAAAGTTATCGCCCATGCGGAGCGGGCCGTGCGTTGCAGTGACGGAGACGCGATCCCAGCCGAGATACTGGTATGGGCGGCAGGTGTTTCGCCCAGTCCGATCCTTAAAGACATTCCATGTGAACGCCACAAAAGGAAGAGTAGTCGTTAGTTCCACTCTGGAAGTTCCTGGCGTTCCTGGGGTCTGGGCAGTGGGCGACTGTGCAGCGATCATCGACGCCACTTCAAGAGTTCCTTACCCTCCGACCGCCCAGCATGCCATTCGCGAGGGTCGACGTGCCGGTGAGAACATTTACGCCCGCTTACAGGGAAAGCAAACGACGCCGTTCCGGTTCAAGATGCTCGGGCAGCTCGCGACAATTGGCCGGCGCACGGGTGTTGCCAGGATGTTGGGACTCAAATCTTCTGGAACTGCGGGGTGGGATACTGTGGCGGACCGTCTACCTGATGAAGTTATCCGGGCTTGAGAAGAAATTGCGTGTCGGCTTGCAGTGGGCTCTTAGACAAATAACCTCGAGGTCGATGGATTTCCTGAGACCTGCGGGTTCCCCCGGGGGCTACGCCCGGTAGACTAGAAAGCGAAGTTCGCGAACATGCAAAGCTATGTCGAGGAGCGTGACGGCGAGTACTACATCGTTGGTACGCGCATTTCGCTCGACAGCATTGTTCATGCATTCCAAGACGGCGAATCGCCGGAAGGTATTCTCCGCTCCTTTCCCATGGCCGGTCCTCTCGTCCGGATTTACGGGGCGATCACGTTCTACCTCGAAAACAAGGAAAAGGTCGAGGAGTACCTGAGAGCTCAGGAGCAACGTTGGGAGGCATTACGGAGGGAACGGCCGAAGTCCGACGACCCTCTGACAAACCGGCTGCGCGCGGCGAAAGAGCAAGCCTCTCTAAGGCGGTCGTGAAAGTCCGCTTCCTTGCGGATGCCAATTTCAATCAGAAGATCGTGGCGGGCTTGCTGCTGCGGGAACCATCTTTAGAATTCGGGTTGCCACAAGCGATGATCCCGGAAAGAATGAAGGACCCGGATGTCCTAGACCTTGCACATTTGTCTGGCCGGATCCTCGTCTCGCACGATGTGACGACAATGCCTCGATGGTTCGATCAGTGCGTTGAGGAGCGCAGTTGCGCAGGTCTGATACTCGTGCCCGAAAGGGTCCCGATCCGGAACGTTATTGAAGACCTCCTGCTGATTTGGCACCTGAGCGAAGCCGAGGAGTGGGTGAACCGCCTGGAATGGCTCCCGCTCTGACGCCCCTGCCTCCGAACTGTGCCAAAACTGTGTCCGAACCGCATGTTTTCCAACCTCGGGAGTTACTTTTTTGAGCGAAAGTAGATTCCCACAGATGTTGTAAATGTTAGGAATTCGCGAAAAATGTGGACGTATTGGAAGCGAATGTTCTCCCTTGCGCTCAGGGGGCGTGTGTTCAAATAACACCGCCCCGACCACCATCCTCATCATTTTCGAGTCTGGTCTCCCACGGTCGTTTTGTTGCATCGGGAAGCACCCACAGCCGCGAAAGCCACACCCCGAGAAGCCGTGGATCTTCGCCAGGTGTAGCAGGCTCAGGAATTCGGAGAACGACCCGAACTCGAGGAGCCATCGAGCAGAGCTCTATAGTCCAGATGTAGGGCGAGGGCTGGTTCCGAAGATCTTTCTGGTCCAATCGAACGTCATTGCAAAAGAGCTCGACAGTACGGACCGGAGAGAACTCGGGAGCGAACGGGCGACATTCCAAGTAAACAACGGCTTTCCCGGCGACCCACGGCAATATGATCTCAGCCGAGTCTCCGTCGCTCCACACGCCCTTCGGCTCGGGCGCACTCCATCCACGGCCAAGTAGGAAATTCCCGGGCTCGCCACTGCCGAACTGAATCGAGCGGCCGTGCCGCATCAGACTCGCCGCGAACGCCGCAGCTTGCGACACCTCCTCCTCCGCCGCTGCATTTTTCCGTTCCTTGGCCATTGCCCGATCTTCTAATGCGTGAATCGCAGACACGGCAGCTGCGTAAAACCGTGGCATTGTTGTCCCGTCTCCGGCCTCCTGACAACCTTTGGATAACTCCGGCGAGTCGACCAAATCCGTGTTTAGCAGGAACGGAAGATTCTGATCGACCATGTACTTCATGTTTCGAAATAGGGGGTCTTCTTCGACATATCTGGAGCGCAGATTCAACTCGGCTTCGCTCCAAAACTCCGCAGTTCCAACGCTCTTCATTCGTGGGATAAAGAGAGACTGAGATCGGCCTGCTGCCAACTCGAAATATGCAAAGAGCAGGGCGCGCTCGCGGTCCTCATCGCTCAGTCTCTGTGCGCCCGCCTCTGCCAGCAGGCTGCGATAGCTTTCAATGTTAAGTGTTTCCTTAGCAAAACCCAGCTCCGAATATCGGCTCGGACCGGCCGTTACCGTCGGCACGCCCCGTGCTGCCATTTCATAGCCTGGGGTGCCACTCATAAGCGCGACTAAATCACAGACTTCGACCATCTGTTCGGCCGGAAGATCGGCTTCTAAGAAGCGTATGTTCTGGGCTTCGCCGTGAAGTTTCTTGAGCTGAGTAACAAAGCCGCTGCGGTCGTACACTGTGTCCTGAGGATGGCGCTTGACCATGAAGTTTACCTCCGGCGTAGCCGCGGCTATCTTCAGCGACTCCTGCAGCCAGTCTGCGAAATCGTCATACGGAATCTTCCCGAAGCAGTGTGGCGCGGCACATAGGGCTGGAACATAGAAACATACGACTGGTCGTTGCGGGTCGAGCCCGAGTTGGGCCAGAAAGTGCGATCGCGACTGTAGTTCCGCTCTTCCTTCCAACACCCGAAAGAACACGCGGGTGCCGCTCTGTATGTCGAACATTCTGCGCTTCCACTGTTCCAGTCGTTCAGCTGTAACACGCTTTACCAAGTACTTCTCATAAGCGCTTGCGAACTCCTCCGGCCTGCCGCGCCGAACGTCACTCACGCTCGCAAATTTGCGAATGGTGACCGGGACGAGTATCCACTGAAAGTACACCGGTGCTTGCCGGCGCACCGCTTCGAGCGCCATGAACGAATACGGACTGTAGTGATAGTGACCGACAACAGCGCCAATCGCTTTTCCGCTTCCCATTGCTCGCGAGATTGACCGGCGAGCACGGAAAACTGAGTGTGCGCACTTCAGTAGCTCAGGCTCGCAGGCATCTACCGTTGCACAAAATTCTTGGCGCAACCACGTGTCATACAAAATCCACCCGAGGTCTGGATCAGTATCTGCCTCGAATCCGAGTATCGCTTTGCGGAGAAACCCGCCCTTTAAATCACTGATCCTCGCGGCAAATCGTCCGGCGATATCGGAAACGTCCTCGTCGCCGGCATCCAGGTCGATCACCTCTTCCACGCAAAAGGAATGAGCCAGTTCACGCACTAGATCGAACCGATACGCCGGGCAGGGTTTCTTCCAGCCATGTGCCAACCCGATGAGTCTGCCGCCTCGAAGCCTTTGAATATATTTGGCGATCCATAAGTTCGTCAGGAGATATCCAGGATTGTCGTGCGCCAGATCGACGTACAATCGACTGTCCTCATCCCGCGGGTATCCCGTGTTCTCACGCCAAAAGGCCGTGTTCTGCGTCAGAAAAGCCCGGAATTTGTCCTCGTGCCCCCGTATGTTCATTCGAAGACGTCGTCGATACTTTAGGAACGAACTCGGTAAAGCTGAATCCGGTTCACCAGGGTGCCCGCCTCGATCAAAGGAACCTCATATTCCAAGCTCATGCCGTAGCCTGCTAACGTCTGCCGGTAGCAGCGCTCGTTACGGTAGCGGATAGCGTAGTTCTCCGATTCGACAAGTTGTCCGTCAGGCAGCGAGGAAAGGCTCTCTCGCAGCACGACAAAACCAGTCGGACGAGCCGCTTTTCTGAGGTTCGCAACGACCTTTAGAAAAGCTGGCTCATCAATAATGGTTGAAAGCACGCCCATACATGAAACGACATCGTAAGCGCTCTCTTGCGGCGTGAATTTCGCAATGTCCCTAACGTGAAAGCGGATGTTGTTGACATGCGCCGAACTTGCCGCGTTGCGCGCCATCTTGATGAGAAGAGGGGAAACGTCGTAGGCATCCACGACCTTTGCTGCTTTCGCAAGCACGAACGTAAATCGCCCGTTTCCACAGCCCGTATCTAGTAGGCGCTCGGCATTGTCAATGCGTGGCAGAATGCAGTTCTGCAGTTCGTGTTCGCACCTGTCGTAATAATCAGGGTTTGCCAGAAATGTATCGGAGCAGGTTTTCCAATACTGCAGCGCGATCTGGTGTTGTCGCGAGAAACGTGTATCATCGCGCCGCGCCAGCCATCTTGAAAAGTGCTCGAACATCCCGCTCTTGAATTCAGCTTGAACTCCTCAGTGTATCGAGCCTCTAATCGGTTTAGGTATCAGGTCGTGCTTGTCGTGTGTAAACTATCACTTAACACCAATCTATGCATGTTTCAGACTCCGGCGCGACACGCATTTCAGGGAAACATCACTCGATCAGCTACGATCGGACAGAGGAATTCTTTGAGTCGCGGGCTAATGGCGCGAGCGAAAACCATCTCACCGCGACGATGTACCAGGATTCTACTCTGGCTGCGCGTCGCGACGAACTTGAGAAGCAGACCGTCTTACCGCTTCTACGTCTTCGCCCTGATGACCGCGTTCTGGACCTCGGCTGCGGCGTCGGGCGCTGGGCGCGGGTAATCGCACCTTCTGTGGCGCAGTATCTCGGAATAGATTTCAGCGAAAAACTTCTAAGCGCAGCCCGCGCATACACTCCCGAAGCTGTCTTTCAGTGCATGCGGGTCAATTCGCTGAACGTCTCGGCGCTGGAAATTGCGCCGCCATTCACGCTTGTCCTTTGCTCCGGGATCTTTGCTTATATCAACGATGCGGATCTGCTTCGGCTGTTCGGCAGCCTTTCCCGAATTGCCGCCCTTAACAGCCGCATTTACATACGTGAGCCCGTTGCGAAGACCGAGCGGCTCACTCTCGACGAATACTGGTCCGATGATTTGAAGTGCCCGTACAGCGCTATTTACCGCACTCGCATAGAATATCTGCGTGCTTTCGATTCGCTTCTCGGATTCGATGTGCAGCTCGAAACGAAGCCATTTCCTGCGGAGCTTCAGAATCGGGCCGAGACGGAACAGCACTGTTTCCTTCTGAAGCGCCGCTCAGCATTGTGAGAACGGGCTTCTGTTTTGACTTAGACGGCACCATTACCACCCGCGAAATCCTCCCCGCGATCGCATCCGAGCTGGGTTTATCGGAAGAAATGGCGCTTTTAACGAGCCTGACTATTCGTGGTCTCATTCCATTTGAGACAAGCTTCCGCTTGCGCTGTAGCGTCCTCAGACAAGTACCCGTTACTCGTGTCCGCGAGATTGTCGCCGACATTCCTCTCGACTCGAACATTAGCAACTTCATCCGCGATAACCGCGGCCGATGCGCGGTCGTAACCGGAAACCTCGATGTTTGGGTTAAAGACATACTCGATCGACTCGATTGCCCAGCCTTCACTTCCCGCGGCAGTGTTGTTTCGGACTACCTTGGATCTGTACCTGGCGTCTTAAACAAAGACGAGGCCGTAAAGATGTTTCGCGCCCAGTCTTTCGATCGGGTAGTCGCCGTCGGCGACGGATTCAATGATCTTCCAATGTTCGAGGCGGCTGACCTGCGTATCGCATTCGGTGGTGTCCATCCTCCTATTCCTGAGATCGTGCAGGTTGCGAATTATGTGGTCTGTCGGAGTAACAGTCTATGCCGGCTATTGAACACGTTGTAATTGCGGCTGCGGGTATTGGGAGCCGTTTGGGACATGGCATCCCCAAATGCCTGGTGGAGGTGGAGGGACGCTCGTTGGTCGAGCGACAACTTAACCTCCTGTCCCATGTCTCTGATATCCGTGTGGTCGTTGGGTACATGGAACAAGCTGTGATGGACGCGGTTTGGCGTGTGAATCAAAACGTCATCGTCGTTCGCAACCAGAATTATCGAGAGACAACGACGCAGGACAGCTACGCGTTGGGCTCTGAAGGCCTGACTGGCAACTGCCTGTTTCTCGACGCGGACATCATCTTCGAACCATCAAGCTTCCGCGAGTTTCTGGACTTCGCAGCTCGCAAAGAACTGGCTATCGGCGTAACTGCCGCCAAGACCGACAACGCCGTGTTCGCGGTCACCCGGTCATCAGCGCAGGGAGGCCTCCAGATTGTGTCTTTCTCCTCCGAACCAGCCGAGTTCGAATGGGCTAACGTTGTTTGGGCTCCGGCAGATGCGTTTCTTCGCAGGGGAGGCCCCGTTTTTGAAAGGCTTCAACGGTGGTTGCCCGCGCCGGCAGGCGTAATTGTCAGCTATGAAATCGATACCGAACAGGACCTCAGGCGGGCACGTGAGTTCCTTCGCGCGCCCCCGGATTGAGATACACTGGTAGGAGCAAACCGTTGCCGCGGAGCCAGCACCGCGGGTCCCTGTTTGACATGCAAAAATCTTCCTTCCTTTTGGCAATCGCGCTCAGTTCGGCCGTTTGTTTCCAAGGACGCAGCGCTACTCCGGACCAAGCTCCTACATTCGATAAAGATGTCGCACCGATCCTCTACAAAAACTGCGTAGTCTGCCATCATCCGAACGACATCGCGCCGATGTCGTTGATGAATTATCAGGAAGCGCGGCCGTGGGCGGCGGCAATTCGCCAGGCCGTTGTGCAGCACGTCATGCCACCCTGGCATGCCGATCCTCACGTCGGTGACTTCATGAATGATCCTCGCCTCTCAGCGCAGGATATCGCCACGATCGACGAGTGGGTCAAGAACGGAGCAAAAGAAGGCGATCCTAAAGATCTTCCCCAGGCGCCAGTTTTTCACGGCGGTTGGCACATCAAGCCTGATGTTGTCCTCACCATTCCGGAAACGACCGTTGCTGCCGGGAATCAGGACGACTACGAATACATATATGTCCCAACCAATTTCACCGAAGACAAGTGGGTCCAGGCTGCCGAAGTCGTTCCGGGCGATCGTCGCGTAGTTCACCACGCAACGGTAAGTGTGGTAAGCGCCGAACAAGCCAAGAAGCTGGAGGTCACCCATGGTGGTGCCGACAGTGTCGATAAATATCACTTCCGGACGGGCAAGGTGAACCATATGAAAATGGATGCGCCCGTCTCGGACGATGGCTGCAAACCGTCTCCTTATCCTGATCTGAAAGACTTCACAGAAGGCGGCATAAACCATGTGCCCGCAATCTATCTGCCCGGCCATTTAGCTGAAGTGCGTCCGCCCGGCTATGCATTGAAAATCCCTGCCGGCTCCTATTTGCAATTTCAAGTTCATTACAGCAACCGCCTCGGGGAAACGGTCAAAGACCATACCAGCATTGGGCTCGTTTTCGCAAAGCAACCGGTCACTCACGAAGTAGCGCAGTATGAAATCTGGAATCACTGGTTCCTCATCCCGCCTGGGGACGGAAATCACAAAGTGACCTCATGCTTCGTTATGCCCAAAGATGTCACTGTCGTGGCTTATACGGCGCACATGCACTTCCGCGGCAAAAGTATGATGACCGAAGCCATCTATCCCGATGGCCGCCACGAAGTCATCTTCAATGTTCCGCACTATGATTTCCGCTGGCAGGAAACATACTTCCTCAAACACCAGTACCTCATGCCGAAGGGAACGAAGTTGATCACGACTGCTTACTTCGACAATTCGGCGAACAATCCGTTGAACCCCGACCCGTCCAAAACGATCCGCTGGGGTGAGCCAAGTTATGAAGAGATGATGGGCTTCTGGCTCGCCTATGCAGACGTGGATCAGACAGACGTCAAAAACAAACCAGATACGCAGAAGGCGATCGCAAGCATTGGAAGTTCGCCAGCGTCCCGGAGGTAAATCCGACTTATGATCGAACCCGACCCACAAACCACGAATCCAGATTCACGCCGCACCTTCCTGCGCCGCGTTGGCACCGGTCTCGCCGCTCCGCTTGTCCTCGGAGCAACCGATAAAGCCGGGAGCAAGAAGCCAGTGCTCGGGAGTGGAGACCACACCTACGAAGTAACTCACGACTGGGGTGATCTGCCTCCGAACATTCAGTACGGCAACACGCACGGTGTCTGTGAAGATTCGCAAGGCCACATCTACATCCATCACACCGTCTTTGCAACCAGCGAAAGCGCCGACACTATGGTGGTGTTCGATCCCCAGGGCAAATTCGTCAAAAGCTGGGGCAAAGAATTCAAGGGCGGAGCGCATGGCCTGACGATCCGCAAGGAAGGCACAACCGAGTTTCTGTATCTCTGCGACACGAAACGCGGTCTGGTTGTCAAAACGACACTTAACGGCGAAGAGGTGTTCACTCTTGGGTATCCGAAAGAATCGGAGCCTTATTCAAAGCCAGGTCCGGACGGCAACCCTCTGAAATACAGTCCGACCAATCTTGCCATAGCGCCGAATGGCGACATCTATGTAGGTGACGGCTACGGATCAAGCTACATCAATCAATACGATTCGCAAGGTCACTATATCCGCACCTTCGGCGGTCCGGGAAAAGATGCCGGACAACTGCTTTGCCCTCACGGCATCGTGGTCGATACACGCGGTTCCGCCCCCATTCTCGTGGTTGCCGACCGCAGCAACAAACGCATCCAACGTTTCACGCTGGACGGCAAGCATGTCGATTTCCAATACGGCACTCCCGCTCCCTGTAATTTCGGTTTCTTCAAGAACGGTGATGTAGTCGTCCCGGATCTTTTCGCCCGAGTGACTTTGATGGATCGCAGTAACGCGATCATCCTGAATCTCGGTGACGATTCGTCGAGCGACTACATGACCACTCGCAAGCTCACTCGCGATCATTTCAAGCCGGGCAAGTTCGTTTGCCCGCATGGCGCTTGCTTCGATCACCTTGGAAACATCTATGTCGTCGAGTGGGTGGAGGTAGGCCGCGTCAGCCGGCTGCAGAAAGTCTAGTGCTACTCACTCGCCGCGCGTGCTGTCAGTTTCTGCTCGCCACGAGTGCTGCTTTCGGTCAGGCCAAACCGACCGATGCTGTTCCAGGCAAGGATTGGCGCTGCCCGATGGACCCCGACTACCGCTCCGACAAGCCGGGATTTTGTCCCAGGTGCGGGATGAAACTTGTACTCGATGTTCCGGACCGCATCGAGTATCCGCTCGAGATTTCCCACGCTCCGGAGCTACTCCTGCCCGGCAAGACTGCGACTCTGACCTTGCGCGCCGTTAATCCGCTGACAAACTCGACTGCCACGCACTTCGAAATTGTTCACGAAAAGCTTGTTCATCTCTTCGTTGTCAGCGAGAATCTGGAATTTTTCGCTCACATTCATCCCGTCCTGCAGCCAGATGGCCGGTTTACGCAAGAGATCTGTCCGCCGTATGGGGGCATGTACCGTCTCCTGGCGGATTTCTATCCGTCCGGTTCGGTACCTCAACTGGCGGTAGGAACCATTTTCGTTACGGGCGACGGCCCAAAGCCTCATCTCGCTCCCGCGCTCGCGCCGTTCAGTTCCGCGAATACCACATCGTCTTTGCGGCTTGAGCCCGAACAGGCGATTGCCGGTCTCGAGACAAAGCTGTTCTTCACCTTGGCGCCTTCAACCGGTATGCAGCTTTATCTCGGTGCCTGGGCGCACATGCTGGCTGCCAGCGAAGACCTGGTCGATCTTCTTCACCTGCATCCGTTTCTCGCCGACGGCAGAGCCAACATGCAATTCAATATCATTTTCCCGCGCCCCGGCTTGTATCGGGTCTGGACGCAGATCCAAAGGGAGAACACGGTCAACACGCTTGTTTTCACGATCCCTGTCAAAGCCCTCTCTTAGCTCCTGCGGCCGTCGTCTCGAGCGCGAAACGGAGCGGTGTTGAAGCCTCTACCACTGTGCCCTTGGGCAAATCGAGTGGCTCTCGGAAGGTAAAGGTACGACCATACTTCGGATCGAAGTGGTAAAGCCACACCAGGGGCTGGACGGCGCCATCCGGCAAGTGCGCTACGACTCGCGACGATTCCACTGTCCCCTGGGGTAGTGGACGAAGACCGACTATTTGAAGAGGCCCCTTTAGTTCCGTGCGCGTCTCGATCCTGAGGCCGTCCTCCATTGGAGGCTCAACCGGAACTGCCGGTTTGGTTTGTTGCTTTGTGAGCAACTGAGGATCGCCTTCCGGGGCTCCACCAATCACCCATCCGGCGATTATCAGGATGTCCTCCTGGCTCAACCCGTAGTCTGGTGAAAGATCTCCAAATCCCTTAACGGCGCCCCACGGCGGCATCGATCTCCCAAGCACCTGTTCTTTGATCGCGACCGCCCAAGGCCTTGCTTCTGAGTAGGTCACGAGCGGGATCGACGATCCTTCTCCGTGACAGGCCACGCAATGGCGAGCAAAGACTCTTGAGACGTCCCGGGTGAATGTCAGATTGGTTGTGATGATATCGTGAGCTGCTGCGACAGACGTAAAAGCCAGAGCAAAGAGGAACAGACGAAAACTTCTTGCCACTTCTTTCACGATACCGAACGAGTTCGGCGTTTTGCGAGTGCAGGCGAGAATAGAGCGGGATGGAAAGCGCACAGAGCAGGCGGCGCGTAGTTGTTGTCCATCGGGGAGCGCGTGACGGGTATCAGGTCGCAGCGGCCTTCGCCAATGCCGGGCTGCTTCAGCGCCTCGTAACCGATCTGTATTGGCCTGGAGATAGCAATTGGGCCTCTATGCTGCTGCACCCGACCGTCCAGCGCGTGTTCGCCAGGCGTAACCACCCTGCTGTTCCCTCACGGCTGGTTCGCCAAACACCTGTCTCGGGGCTTACGTCGTTCCTGCTGGAGAAGATCCACGGGTTACCTTTCGAATTGCGCCGCAAGGCTATTCGTTCTACTGATGCAAAGCTCGGCCGAGTTGCCGGCAAACTCGCGGCAGAGACGAACGCTTGGCTGTTGAGCTACAGCTATTACGGCTACGATGCCTTTCGAAGCTACGGGAAACCAGGTACCTTGTTCCAGCTTCATCCCCATCCGCTCAGCGTTCGCCGGATTCTCGAACGGGAACTGGCCGATCACCCCGATTGCGCCGTCGCGCTTAGAAAGGAATGGGAGATCTCATTGCCACAGGAGGATTTCGAGCGTCTGGTTGCCGAGACACGCATGGCGGAGCAATTCCTGGTGGCTTCCTCTTTCACCCGTCAGACCCTGATCGAAAATGGAGCGGCGCCGCAATCTATCAGCGTCATCCCATATGGCGTTGATTTGCAGCGCTTTGCCGCACCCGAAAAGCCGCGTGAAATCTCCGGGCTTCTGCGTTTGCTTTTCGTAGGCACTATCACTCAACGCAAAGGAATCAAGTCTCTGCTGGACGCTCTTCATCTGCTGCAAGGAGCCCCGGTAGAGCTCACCGTTTGTGGCCGGGTCGTCGACGACCTGGCAATCTTTAAGACCTTTGAGAAACAGGTGCGTGTTCTTTCTTCGGTCGGGTTTCCGGAACTACTGGCCGCTTATCGCATCGCGGACTTGTTTGTGTTCCCTTCGGTAGCCGAAGGTTTTGGGCACGTTTTGCTCGAAGCGCTTGCCTCGGGCCTACCGGTTTTGAGCACAACTCATACCGCGGCTCCTGATCTGATCGAAGAAGGTCGCGAGGGATTTGTAATACCACCCGGACGCCCCGATCTCATTGCATCCCGCATCGAATGGGCGATTCAAAACAGGCTACAGCTCCGCGATATGCAAGCTGCAGCTCGCATGCGTGCGGAGCAGTTTACGTGGGAGCGATTTCGGCAAGGTGTCGTAGCGGCTGTACACGGGTTCCTATACTGTTATGGTCAGACGTCATGAAAACCGATCAATTGCTCAATCGATACAGTTCGGAAGTCACTCAGCCAAAATCGCAAGGCGCTTCACAAGCGATGCTCTACGCGACGGGCTTACAAGAAGAAGACATGGCGAAGCCCCAGGTTGGAATCGCAAGCGTCTGGTTCGAAGGCAATCCCTGCAATATGCATCTGCTGAAGCTCGCCGAGAAAGTCAAAGAAGGCATCTCCGCTGCCGGGATGGTCGGCATGCGCTTCAACACCATCGGTGTAAGCGACGCGATTTCGATGGGAACGAGCGGCATGAGCTATTCGCTCCAGTCTCGTGAAATCATCGCCGATTCAATCGAGACGGTGATGGCCGCGCAGTGGTATGACGCGAATATCTCAATTCCGGGTTGCGACAAGAACATGCCCGGCTGTGTCATGGCAATGGGCCGGCTCAACCGGCCCGCTCTGATGATCTATGGCGGGACGATTCGGCCCGGTCACTTCGATGGGCAAACGCTCGACATCGTTTCCGCTTTCCAAAGCTACGGAGAATTTATTGCGGGCAAGATAAACGAGACCGAGCGGCAGAGCATAGTTCGCCACGCGTGTCCGGGAGCGGGCGCCTGCGGAGGCATGTACACCGCGAATACGATGGCCTCCGCAATAGAAGGTCTTGGAATGTCGCTGCCTTACAGTTCCTCTACGCCGGCCGAGGATCCCAAGAAACTGGAGGAGTGTATACGAGCCGGTGCGGCGATCAAGAACCTTTTGGAGCTTGACCTGAAACCACACGACATCATGACGCGCGAAGCGTTCGAGAATGCGATGGTGATGGTGACGGCGCTTGGCGGCTCAACCAATGCTGTGCTTCATCTGATCGCAATCGCAAGAACCGTAAACGTTCCTCTACAAATTGGAGATTTTCAGGCGGTAAGCGCGCGCGTGCCTCTGCTAGCCGACTTCAAGCCCAGCGGCCAGTATGTGATGGAAGATTTGCAGGCCGTTGGCGGGATACCCGCCGTCATGAAAATGCTCCTCGACGCTGGTCTTCTGAACGGCGATTGCGTAACGGTGACGGGCAAAACAGTTCGTGAGAATCTCGAGCATGTTCCCGGCCTGACCGCCGGTCAGAAAATCGTACACCCGTTATCCGATCCGATAAAGTCGACGGGGCACATACGAATTCTCAAAGGGAATCTTTCCCCTGATGGCGCGGTCGCGAAGATCACCGGCAAAGAAGGACTACGATTCTCGGGTCCGGCGAAAGTGTACGACTCGGAAGAAGACATGCTTCACGCCCTCGAACAGAAGGAGATCGAGAAGGGCGACGTGATTGTCATCCGTTATGAAGGGCCTAAGGGCGGTCCTGGAATGCCGGAAATGCTGACACCGACCTCGGCCATTATGGGCGCGGGCCTCGGCAAGGACGTGGCGTTGATCACCGACGGCCGGTTCTCAGGCGGCTCTCATGGCTTCATCGTCGGACACATCTCGCCCGAGGCGCAGGAAGGCGGACCGCTCGCTTTGGTTCGGAATGGGGACCGCGTCACGCTTGATGCGGAAAAAAATACTCTCGACGTCGAGCTTTCAGACGAACAACTCGGAGCGCGGAAAAAAGAATGGAAACAGCCCTCTTACAAAGCCACTCGAGGAACTCTTGCCAAATATATTCGACTCGTTAAGAGCGCAAGCCTAGGTTGCGTGACTGACGAATCGAACTAGGCCAATCTGACGTCGGTTGACGGCGCGCAATCCGCTTTCAGCATCACTTTCATCTGCTGTATCGCACAATCGTGTTCCTGCGCGTTACAAGCCGCCACGCAATCGACCGGGACCGAAATCTTCATATCGCGCATATAGCCGTCATTTGCGGTAAACAGGATGCAGCTATTTGTAGAGACTCCCGTCAGGATAATACGGCTTGTGCCCAGGTGTTTCAAGAGAATCTCGAGGGGAGTCTGGTAGAACCCGGAATGCTTGGGTTTTAGCACGAAATAGTCATTTTTCTCGGGAATGAGCTGTTCCACAAACGGTTTCCCTCGCACGCCTTGCCCGAGACAGTGGGACAGAATTTCTTCGAACTTCGACTGCCAACGCCCGAAGTTGTCGTTGATATAGATTGTAGGAACACCTGCCGACCCCGCTCGTTTCTTGAGCGCCGCTATCTTTGGCGCGATCTTCATTGCGCGTTCGAATAGCTCTTCCCCTCGCGGAAACTCAAAATCATTGATGGTGTCGATCAGCAGCAAAGCCGTATCGTGGCTGTCCGGTGCGCTTCCGTGAAGATCCGACTGATTGCCCGGTTGTGGTTGCAAGCTACTTCTTATTGAACTCTCTGATTCCCTGATCGATCAGCTTAAGCGCCTTCTTCGGTCCGTGAATCCCGGTCACTCGGAACTTCTTGCCGCGGCTCTTATTGTAGGAAACGAAAAATTCTCCCACCTGATCGATGATGGATTGATTGATCTCGGAAATCGAATGGATGTTCTCGTGATTGTACGAGTGTACGGCGATTCCGATGAGGCGGTTATTGGCGATCTTTCTGTTGTCCTCGGTCTGCTCCGCTTCGATCACTCCCACCAGGCGAACTTGCAATACGCAACCCACGTGCGCCGGTTCATCCATAAGAATCATGACATCCAGAGGGTCGCCGTCCTCTCCGACGGTAGATGGAATGAAGCCAAAATCAAACGGGAAGCTCAATCCTTCGGCGAGCAACCCACCGAGCGTAAACGCCTCGAGTTCCGGGTCGTAGTCGAACTTGTTGCGGCGGCCTTTCGGAGTCTCGACTACAACCCTGCACTCACAATTCTTTTTGTCGTATTCGTTCGACAAACGAGAAAGGTTCATTATCCGCTAAGTGTAGATTATTCCTCCTCCGATTCATCTTCCTCCGGCTCGTTTGCGGCTTCCTCCAGAAGCGGAGGCGATAGCTGGGTCAAGAGCTTGTCGGTCTTCTCCTCATCAGACAAGATCTGACCCAGGATCTTCGCGACCTTCTCTTCTCCGAGTTGCTGAGCAACCGTGCGAAGAGTGCCATAACCGGAGATCTCGTAATGCTCAACCTTTTGGGCAGCCGCGACTAGCGCCAAATCGGCCGCGACATCCTCCTTCTCCTTGCCCTCGGTGATCGTCTCCTGGCCCTCTTCTATCAGGCCCTGCATTCCTTTGCACGGTTTGGCCTTCGCCTTGGCTCCGAGCAGCTCAAACGCCTGCTTCAGCCGCTCCACGTGTCCCTTCGTTTCCTCCAGATGATTTTGGAATGCCTGCTTCAGCTTCGGCTCGTGCGCAGCTCTTGCCATTTTGGGAAGGGCCTTTACCAATTGCCCTTCGGCATGGAGCAGATCTTGCATCTCTTCAACTAGCAGCTCATGTAATACCGGCATCTTATTCGTTTTCTCCCTTTTGTCAAGACTCCAGTGAGGTAGTTCTGTTTCACTGTTAACAACGTTACGCGTTGTTCACGTACTTTTACTTATTGGATTGAACGGCACCAGATTGACGGCTCGTGCAAACCAGTACGGTAGCTCCGTGCGATGTGACAATGAATCCGATGCCCGTAAGTCCATCTCGAAAGACGTATCCTGCTTGGCGGCTTGCGCGGACACTTCTGGCGATTTTTCTCGCCGCGAATCAACTGCTTCCTGCCTATTCTGTGCAGACGCACGAGGAGCTTATCGACTTGAACTGGAAACGGGCGATCCGACCTTTCCTGCTGGCGCGCTTCCCCCACGCAACCGCAGCGGAACTGGAGGTCGCCCATGCTTATGCGTTCGGGGGCTGTGCCATCCAGGATCTGGGGTATTACCCTTTCAGCAACCAGTTCTTTAGCAACCTGACACACTACGTGCGCTCGGCGGAGTTTATTCGAAACCTAACTAAAGAAGCGAAGACCGCCAATGAGCTTGCCTTCGCAATCGGCGCTCTGTCTCATTACGTCGGCGACACGGTCGGACATTCCCAGGCCGTAAATGCATCGGTCGCGATTGAGTTTCCCAAACTCGCGCGAAAGTACGGGCGCCTCGTGACCTATGACGAGAACCCGCACGCGCACGTTCGGACTGAGTTCGCGTTCGACGTTAATGAGATCAGCAAGCACCGGATGGCTCCTTCGGCGTATCTCCGCCATATAGGACTGAAAGTTCCTTCCGCACTGCTCGCAAGGGCATTCTCCGAAACCTATGGACTCGATTTCGAACAGATTGTCGGCGCGCGGCGGCCGGTGGTGCGAAGTTATCGCTTCGCTGTCCGAAGTTTTCTGCCGAGAATCGCCTATGCGGAATCAGTTCTCCACAAACGCGGCTTTCCGCCTGAGAGCCAAAGCGAAGCCTTCCAGATTTTCAAGCGGCGCCTGGCTGAAACGGATTTCGAGAACGGGTGGAATCAGTACCGCAAAAAGCCAGGAATCCGAACACACCTGATTGCCTGGGGCATTTTTATCCTCCCGAAAATTGGGCCGCTTTCCGATTTGGCAATTCGTGGTCCTTCACCTCAAACTCAGGAGCTCTACTTGAGCAGCGTAAATGCCGCCAGCGACTTTCTGGAGCGGCTACTCGCGACCTGGAACACGACCTCGAAATCGCTGCCAGATCGCGATCTGGATACTGGCGACCGGGTCCAGCCCGGAGCATACCGGTTGACAGATGAAACCTACGCCAAGTTGTTGCACACCCTTACACGGTCGTCCTCGAGGAGCTTACCGGCGGGGCTCAAGCAAGCGATTTTGGACTATTACGCGGATCCTCAGGCGCCCATAAGTACTAAAAACGACCGTCCAAAGTGGGCACGAGTGCAAAAGGAACTGGCAGTACTCAGAGCAGTGAATGTTTCGCCCAACGGGGAGCCCGTCATGTCGCAATAGTGTACTTTTTGTTGCCCTGGAAGCTATGCTGCTATTGCGGGGCTACTGGAAATCGACGCGACTGATCATGAACGAGCACCCCTCATACTGATATGGCCATAGGGTCGAAGCGGGAGTCGGTTACATTTTCCGTGCCACCGGTGATCACGGCTGTGATTCTTATTGCAGCCCTATACTTCGGCCAGGCGATATTCATTCCGTTCGCATTGGCGCTTCTATTGAGCTTTTTGCTCACGTCGCCTGTCACTTGGCTCGAGAAGTTGAAGCTCGGGCGCGCTCTCTCCGTGGCGCTCGTACTCACCTTGGCGTTTTCTTTAATAGCCGGATTGCTTTGGATCGGAACCGAGCAATTGTCAGGCATCGTCGTTCAGTTGCCGGAATATCAGACAAACATCCAGACGAAATTGGAGTCTTTTCACCATCGCGGCGGGCCAGCCATGGCAAAAGTGGCGGACAGCATCGATCAGCTCCAGGCCCAGTTGACGGCGAATACCGAGAAGCCAACTAAGCCGGTCCCGAGTGGCCGCGCTGCGTTGGGAACACGTTCCAACTCTCGACCTCTTCCTGTGGAGATTGTTCAGCAACGGCAGCACGGAGTACTCGATTCGCTTGGTTTGCTCAGCCCTTCCGTCGCTCACTTTCTCGGACAGGTGGGTGCCGTTATTGTACTCACGCTGTTCATACTGGTCAAACGCGAGCATCTGCGGAACAGGCTTTTTCGGCTCATGGGCCAGGAGCGCCTGGTAACAATGACAACCGCCCTGGACGATGCGGCTAAGCGTGTCAGCCAGTACCTTCTGACTCAATCATTGGTGAATTCTATCTACGGGTTGCTGCTCGGCTTCGGTTTATACTTCATCGGTCTGCCGTACGCTCCGTTCTGGGGGGTGCTCGCCGCAATGCTCCGCTTTATTCCTTACGCCGGTACTGCTGTCGCCGGGCTTTGCCCGTTTGTACTATCGCTCGCCGTCTTTTCCGATTGGACCCGGCCGCTTCTCACGCTCGGACTCTTTGCCGCTATTGAAACGATCACGACAGCAGTTATTGAGCCTTGGCTGTACGCCACGCGAACCGGGATTTCTTCTCTGGCCATCCTTCTCTCGGCGGCGTTTTGGACTGTTCTTTGGGGCCCGATTGGACTGGTGGTATCTACTCCCTTGACCGTTTGCCTGGCCGTTCTTGGACGGCACCTGCCTCATCTTGAATTTCTCTACTTATTGCTCAGCGATGAACCGGCTCTTTCAACTGAACTCCGCTTCTATCAACGTCTCTTGGCCACCGACGAAGACGAGGCTGCTGACATAGCCAGTGCCTATTTAAAGGAAAAGAGCCTTACCGAAGTATACGAATCGCTTCTCATTCCGACACTTGAGCAAACAGAGCAAGACCGCCGCCAGGGGAAGCTGGAGCCGGATCGAGAAAATTTCATTCTGCAGACGATGCGGGAACTGATTGAGGAGCTGAGCGAACGCTCAGAGGCTTCCGCCGCCACGCAAGAGGGCCACCCGCCAGAGCCGAGCAGGCTCTCCATCGCATGTCTGCCAGCCAAGGATGAAGCCGATGAGCTCGCTGGTCTCATGTTGGCCCATCTTCTTCGCAAAGAAGGTTATGAAGCTCAGGTCATTCCGATCGCCAGTGGCGAAAATGCATTTGCGCGTTTGTCAAAATCCGATACGGACGTTGTTGTGATCTCAGCCTTGCCGCCGCTTGCGATCATTCGTGCTCGAACCGTTTGCAGGAAAACGCGCCGTGAATGCCCCGGAGTCAAAATTGCCCTCGGATTATGGAATTCTGCTGCTTCGGCCGAGAAAATCAAGGAACGCTTGGGTTCCATCTGCTCCGAAACCATTTTTACAACTCTCGGCCAAGCCCGATCCGAGTTGGCCACCTTGGCCGCGCCCGTTCAAACATTGCAGCGCTAGGGGCGCGAATCCTAAGGTGAAGAGCGCTTTCCGGGTACTTGCTTTGGCCGATTTCGCGCTACTCATAGGTTCACTTGTGGGAAATGCGTACGCCTGCAACTCAAACTGCCAGGCGACTAGGAATTGGGTGCGAGAAGAGGGCAGCATCGATGCAATGGGCTCTCTTTTCGCAATCGCGGCCTATGGCCAGGATGCCGAGCGGGTACGAGCCGCGATTTCAGACGCGCTCGATGAAGCCGCCCGGCTGGATGCAATGCTCTCTAATTATAAACCGCACAGTGAGTGGAGCGAGATGAACCGCTGGGCTGCACAGCATCCCGTCCGCGTTTCCGAGGAATTATTCAACCTGCTTCGCATGTGTATGGAATACAGCCGGGAAAGCAACGGCACATTCGACGTCTCGGTGGGTCCTTTGATGAAGGTCTGGGGATTCTACAAACAAAGCGGCCATATGGCCGATCACGCCGCAGTACTCAGCGCGCTTGAATCGGTGGGATATCGCAACGTCATCCTGGAGCCCCAAACTCAGACTGTTCGTTTCACAAGAAAGGGCGTCGAGCTTGACCCGGGCGGGATTGGCAAAGGCTATGCGGTGGATCGGATGGTGGACGTACTGCGCCGGGAAGGAGTCCGCTCAGCGCTCGTTTCTGCGGGCGGCAGCAGTATCTACGGGCTGGGTGCTCCGCCTGCCAAGGTCGGCTGGCACATCGATCTACTCGAACCTAGACACCTCGGGCGGCCGGTTCAGAGCGTTACCTTACGGAACGAATCCGTGTCAACATCCGGGAACTATGAGAAATCGTTCTATGCTGATGGCAAGGTCTGGAGCCACATCATGGACCCGCGTACAGGTTATCCCTCGCAAGGCATGCTTTCCGTCTCGGTGATTGCGCCGAAGACGATCGACAGTGAGGCTTGGGCTAAGCCGTACTACATACTTGGTCGCCAATGGACGGAGAAGCACAAGCAACCGGGCTTTCGGGTCTTCATGTGCGAAGACAAACCGGATGAAAAGTGTTCGTGGGTCAAATAACGGGCGCGAAGTGAGGACGTGTTGTAATCTTGGTCGTGAATAGACGCTCGTTTCTTTATCTCGCTGCGCCCTGTTCGCTTTTGGCGGGAGTTCAACCGGAAGCAGTTCCGGAATATCGCATCACCAGCCGTTTCGCTCGTCCGGAAAATCCGGGCATACCGGGGCCGTACAAGGGTCAAGTCGTAAGAGTCCACGCAGAAAATTCAATTGACAGCAGCTCCGCGCGGGTGAATAGGCAATGCGTCAAGCAAATGCTTTCCGCCGGTATGCGATCGCTTACAGGCCAAAACCGGGACGAAGACTGCTGGGCCCGCTTCATTTCCCCGCGCGACATAGTTGGTATCAAGGTGAATTGCTCCGGAGCGCCTCACATCATGTCTAGTCCGGAGATTATTGCTGGTATCGTCGAGAATTTGGTGGCTGTTGGCGTTCCGCCCCAGAATATTTGGATCTATGAGCGCTTTGCGGGTCAAGTCGCGAGCGTTGGGTACGGACATTACGTCCCGGCAGGAGTGAAGATCTGGACGGCGGAGAAGAACGCGCGCGGATCACTCGCTGGTTATGATCCCAACACGTACGTGGAAGTCGACTTCTTCGGGGAAGAAGACACGAGATCCTTTATGGTACGTCCTGTTGCGGACACCTTTACGAAGATCATCAACGTGCCGAAAATGAAAGAGCATCAGGCGGCCGGTGTGACTGGCTGTCTGAAGAACATTGCTTATGGCCATTTCTCCAATGTGGACCGATCTCACAGGTTCGCGAAGACGAACACGTATTCGTACATCGGAACTTTAGCTTCGGTCGAGCCGATTCCTGCAAAGGTTGTTCTAAACATCATGGATGGTCTGAGTGGTGTGTGGCAAGCGGGTCCGTTCAGCGAGTATCCGCAGTTTCGCTTCTATCCAAAACAGATCATGTTCGGTACCGATCCTGTTGCGATGGATCGCATGCTCATCGACGTGATTGAAGCAAAGCGAAAGTCGGAGGGCGCTCCTTCAATTTTTGACCGCTCACCGTCGCACCTTGGTGATAACAGCAATCCGGAGTTCAACGCTTTTATACGTGAGCCTGGCCATGTGGAATACGCCGCGCGGCTAGGATTGGGGGTCTACGATCTCAAGCAGATTCAGCTCAAGGTCATCGAACTCTGATGCTGTCGCTGATCTGTGCTTTGCTGCCAGTCGCGTTACCCGTTCTGTACTGGCCCGGCAGCTCACAAACCGCACCCGTGCTCCAGCAGGCCGGAATAACACATGTTCTTGTACCCGCCTCGAACGCCGATGCTTGGAATAATGTGCCAGGAATCGACGCCCAGGCTGCAGACCGGCAAAGTGCGGTGAAGCTGGCTGCTCCGGGAATCACGTTCCGCATGAGCGAATCCTCCGCGTCGCGAGTCCCTTGGGTGACCTCGAACGGCTGGCAGTTTATACGGCGGCCAAACGACCGTTTCTATTACGATGTTAACGGAAATGGATCGGCTCTCGCGGCGGCCGAAGCATTCTCCTATGGCGCGAACTCGATGATACAAACAGACGCGAACGGGCTCCAGCCGTTGGCCGAAATGCTGAAGTTCCTCGCGACGATCAACGCACCACGAGGACCGTCTCTGGCCGACATCGGATTCATCGATGATGGCTCCCCATCCGCCGGCGAGGTGATGAACCTTCTTGTCCGCGACAATCTACTGTTCAAAATCGTGCGCACTCCAGACCCTGATTTGAAGCTGACGGTCCAACTTGGCTCGAAAGAATATCCGGTTGAGGAGGCGAAGAATGCGGACGCCCTTGAGCACAAGATACGGGCAAATCTGACGGATGCGCGGCGGCGCGTCCGCATTTACGGCACCAGCATAGTTGTAGCCCGGATCACGGAAGAACCCGACGGGTTACGCCTGCATTTACTGAACTACGGGTCGCCAAAAGGAACGCGGGTGGAAGCTTTCCGGGTTCGCTTACTCGGGCACTATCCAAAAGCTCAACTCCACTCCTTCGGCGGTGCCTCCGATCACGTAACTGAATATTTACTGGAGCCGGGTGCCACCGAGTTTACTGTTCCCGAACTGAAAACATATGCCGCGATAGACCTTTCAAAGTGAGTTTGGGCGTTAGAGTATCAGGCTGACATAATTGCTGAAGATGCAGGGTGTAGCGCAGAACCGTCTGAAATTGGCTGCAGTTGTCACGGTCTATCGGAAGTATTCTCACGCTCAGCATATAGTTGACCGCCTTCTCGATGGCTACGGTTGGAGTGGAGAGTATCACCACGCGCCTATGGATCTGGTCGCCCTTTATGTGGATCAGGTGGGCCCGGATGACCTTAGTCGCGAACGTGCGAAACGGTTCCCGGCCATGAAGATTTATCCGACCATCGCCGAGGCGTTAACGTTGGGAACCGGCAAGCTTGCGGTCGATGGCGTGGTGCTGGTCGGCGAGCACGGCGACTACCCGCGTAACGAGAAAGGTCAAACAGAGTACCCGCGGTATCAGTTCTTCGAGCAGATTGTCGCGGTCTTTCGCTCCAGCAACCGAACGGTCCCTCTTTTCAGCGACAAGCATCTCTCCTGGAATTGGAATTGGGCCAAAGAGATGTACGACACCGCTCGCGACATGAAATTCCCTTTCATGGCTGGTTCCAGCCTCCCCGTAACCTGGCGCATTCCCTCAGTCGAGATGCCGCTCGGTTCACGCATTCGAGAGGCATTATGCATCTGCTACGGTGGCGTTGACAGCTACGATTTCCACGGGCTGGAGACCATCCAGTGCATGGTGGAGCGTCGGAAGGGCGGGGAAGTGGGTGTCCGATGGCTCCAGGCTTATCGGGGAGATCGCTTTTGGGACGCAATGAAAGAAGGCGTCTGGTCTCGGGATCTCATGCAGGCTGCTCTGTGCCGAAGCCACACGCTCACGCCGGCGCGTCCAGGTTTCAACGACATCATGCCGAGTGCCGATCAGATGCGCGAACTGACGAAGGATCCGGTTGCATACACCTATGAGCACTCGGACGGCTTGCGTTGCACGATGCTCTTGATGCACGGCCTCTTGCGCGATTTCAATTTCGCTGCCCGCATGGATGGCACAGCGAATATTTTCTCTACCCAGATGTATCTGCCCATGCCCGATGGCAGAACGACATTGGCAGACTTCTTCAGCCCACTGGTCTTTCACATGGAACGCATGTTTCTCACTGGTAAACCGCCTTATCCCATCGAGCGGACTCTCTTAACCACTGGCCTGACCGCTAGTGGTGTGGAGAGTCTTTATCGGAAGCAAACACGGCTCCAGACCTCCCATCTCGACATTCACTACCAGCCGTATTCGAAGTCTACGTTTGAGAGATCTTGAGATGCTGAATCGCCGCGAATTCCTTGGTTCTGCCGCGCTACTTCCGTTGGCCGCCGATGCTCAGCCGCGACGTCCGCTGCGCATCGCAATGGTCACGACCATCTACCGGTATCTCTCACACGGGCAGCACATCGGAGACCGGTTCTTGGTCGGATATCCGATCAATGGTACCTGGCACAAGCCCGACGTTCGGATCGTATCGCTGTATGTCGATCAGAGGCCGGAAGGAGATCTCAGCCAGCAGCGTGCAGCGGAGTTCGGGTTCAAAGTCTACCCCACAATCGGCGAGGCCCTTTGCTGCGGTAGTAACCGTCTGGCGTGTGATGCTGTTCTGATCGTCGCGGAACACGGCGACTATCCGGATAATGCCAAGGGTCAAAAGCTCTATCCTCGCTACGAGTTCTTTGAGCAATGCGTCGCCGTTTTCAAGGCAAGTGGTCGCGCGGTGCCCGTCTACAACGACAAGGCCCTTTCTTACAGCTTCGAGAAAGCAGACTCGATGGTTACCGCTTCCCGGCAACTCGGTTTTCCCATGCTTGGTGGATCGTCCTTGCCTGTCACGTGGAGACTGCCCGACATCGAGATGCCCCTCGGAGCCCACATCGAAGAAGCTCTGATGGTCGGCGAAGGCGGATCGGATGCAATGGACTTTCACGCCCTCGAAGGACTGCAGTGCATGGTAGAGCGTCGCAAAGGTGGAGAAACCGGTATCAAATCCGTTCAGCTCATTGAGGGCGATCGTGTGTGGGACGCGGGTAAGAACGGGGCGTGGTCTCACGACTTGTTAAGCTCCGCTTTGTCACGCAGCGACACACCATTAGGCCTCACCGTCAAAGACGGACGCACGCAGGATTTAGCCGCGCCTGGTGTTCTGCCTTCACTCGTGAAAAATCCCTGGGCTTATTTCATCGCGTATCGGGATGGCCTGCACGCAACGTTATTGATGCTCGACGGTGCGTTGCAGGATTTCAATTTCGCGGCAAGAGTTCGGGGCACAGGAATCGTCTCCAATCAATTCTTACTTACACCTGTTCCGAACGTGACTTACTCGGCATGTCTGGTTTCGAAAATAGAAGAAATGTTCATGACCGGACAGGCGCCTTATCCCATCCAACGCACGCTACTCACCAGCGGTGTTCTGGAAGCATGCCTCACCTCCAGAGTGCAAAATCATCAACGGCTGGCCACCCCTCAACTCGCAGTCGCGTATGATCCGCCGAGCCAGTCTCAGTATTGCCGGACTTAGTATGCGTCTCGAGTATGCCCGCTGGCCCGATCTCGCCGCTCTCAAAGAACGAATCTTTGTGGTTCCGCTCGGCTCTCTCGAGCAGCATGGGCCTCATCTCCCGCTCTTCACGGATTCCCTGATCATTTCGCATATCGCGCAGCGTGTCGAGCATCTTCGTTCGGAAAAAATCGTCGCGTTGCCTGTTCAGTGGCTGGGACATTCCCCGCATCACCGCCACTTTGGTTGCGTTAGTCTTGATCTTCAGCCGTATGTCGACCTAATCCGCGGAATTTGCAGCTCGCTGATAGATCTCGGCGCGCGTAAGATATTTCTGCTGAACGGCCATGGCGGAAACGATATTCCATGCAAAGCAGCCCAGCGGGAATTGAAGACCCAGTTTGAAGAGTTGCGCGATCTCTACATCGTCTACGCAACCTATTGGAACCTCGCAGCCGAACAATTCGCCGCAATTCGCTCCTCGCCGGAAGGGGGAATGGGTCATGCCTGCGAGATGGAAACTTCTGTTCTTCTCGCTGAAAATCCCGATCTCGTTGACATGTCGAAAGCGGCTCGCGGCGGCCCTGGTCCTGAGATGGGGTATCGCGTGCTTGACATGCTTAAGTCGCCCCCATTTTCGCTTGTAAGTGAGTTCGATGAGCTCTCCCCGACCGGTGTGCTGGGGATGCCCGAACTGGCTACTCCCGAAAAGGGCGCTCGATTTCTTGAGGCCGCTACCCAAGCAGTAGTTGCGCTGATAGACGAAATGGCGAGCTGGAACTTTCAAGAGCGGGCCCCACGCCCAACAGCCGGCAAGCCGGCATGACGCGCCGCTGGATTCTTCTGGCACTCGTTTTCGCCGGCATTCTCATCAGCTATGTGGATCGCGGCAATCTGAGTATCGCTGCCGCTTCCGTCATGCACGATTTTCAATTGCCGCCCTCCTCTATGGGCGTTTTGCTGTCTGCCTTCTTTTGGACGTACGCCGCCTTCCAGATTCCCGCTGGTCTCATTGTCGACAAGCTCGGTATACGCGTTGTTTACTCTTGCGGCTTTCTCGTCTGGTCGCTTGCTTCTGCTGGAATGGCTCTAAGCCGCGGGCCGGGAGAGATACTTACGTTGCGTCTTGTCTTGGGTCTCGCCGAATCTGTCGGGCCACTTGCCAGCCTGGCCTTCATCCGCCAGAACTTTAAGGGTCCGGAGCAAGGCTTGCCGGTCTCAATTTATATAGCAGGCCAGACGATCGGACCTGCTTGCGGCGCTCTGCTCGGCTCCACGCTGCTTGCGGACTTTGGATGGCGCGCAATGTTCGCGGCGACCGGTCTGGGGGCATTACTGTGGGTTCCGTTTTGGGCCCACTTTGCGCCCAGACGGCAAATGGAGCGAACGGCGGCACCCAAGGCGTCTAAATTCATTCGTTGGCCCTGGCGCTCTATGGTCGCCAGTCCGTCCTTGTGGGCCCTATCGGCAAGCGTCTTATTCTTCTCTTACTACTGGTACTTCGTGCTGACCTGGATGCCGGCTTACCTCACGATGGCGCGCGGTTACTCGACTATCGGCATGGGCCGAATTCTATCCATACCGCTATTTGCGATGGCCCTCGTGAACGTACTCGCCGGGTTTCTGGCGGACAAGTTGATCGTTTTGCGAGGCACGGTATTTGGCGTTCGGCTCTCGTTTCTGAGCCTCGGGCTGATCGGAGCCGGTGCGATCCTCCTCCTGAATGTTCTGCCGGGCCGTTCGCCCGTTCTCCCTGTTCTGACGATTTCGATTTGCTCTTTTGGCATTGCGAGTTCCAGTTTCTGGGCCATTGCGCAGTACACTTCGCCTTCCGTGATGGTCGGACGCGCGATCGGGTTCTTGAATACGATCTCCCAGATAGGCGGTATCGGCGCTCCGCTCATTACGGGCTGGAGTTTGGGTCCTCACAAAGACTTCAGGTTAGCCATCCTGCTCGCCGGTCTTAGTCCCATCGTGTCCGTCGCTCTTCTCCTTCTCGCTGGCCCGAAAGGTCTCGACAAGTTAAAAGCTGACCTGGCCGCCGCCTCTGCATGAAGTTCACGCTTCATTCTTAAAGCGCAGCACCCCTACTCGAGATACGGCACGAATCCCCGCGCTTTTGTCGAGATCCGATACACTGATTTCCCAGCAGTGATGTAGAGCGTGCGGTAGTCTGTATCGCCCCAGGTGAGATTCGCCGGCTGCTCGGGAACCACAATGGTGCCGAGGTGATTACCCACGGAGTCCCAGATCCAGATACCTTTGGGGCCGACCACATACAGATTGCCTGCCTGGTCTAACCGCATTCCGTCCGGGACGCCTCCCGGTTCGTTCTCATCGCCGAACACGCGCCCGTTACTGACCTTACCGCCGGCAGCGAAATCGAAGACTCTGATGTTCTTTTGTTCGCTGTCGTCAACGTAGAGGCGGTTGCCGTCAGGAGAGAAAGCCAGGCCGTTCGGCTGCGACATGTCTCGAATGAGGAGTTGGACTGCGCCATCCTTGTCTAGGCGGTATACGCCTTGGAATGGGATCTCCTGTTTCGCGCCCTTCGGCAGGTCCAATGTGGGATCCGTGAAATAAATCGCGCGGTCCGGTCCTATGACCACATCATTCGGACTGTTAAAATGCTTCCCTTCATAGCGGTCGCCCAAGATCTTATATTGGCCGTCGGGACTTACTCGAATAATCGCGCGTAGAACGCTCGCACAGTCGAGCAGGCGCTGGTGCTCATCAAACGTGTTGCCATCCGGATCGCCAAGTTCCACGACGGTCTCTTTTCGCCCGTCCAGGTAAACGCGATATATCTTGTTTTGCTCTTCGTCGCTCACATAAAGAAAGCCACTTGTGTCCCAGACCGGCCCCTCGGTAAACCCAAACCCGGTCGCAACCGTCGAGAGCTTCGCATCGTGATCGACCAGATTCCAGAACTTGGTTGAGAGCGCAATCAGCTCAAATTTTCTAGGCGGTTGGTCTGCGCCGCCCGACGCGAATCCGCTAAGTAGAAACAAGCTTGCCGTGATAGTTTTGAAGGAACTTATGCGCATAGGTTGGTGTCTTTCGGCGGTTTTGGCAATCGTCTCGAATGTTTGCGGCCAGGAGCCTTGTGTCACCACGCAACCCACCGCCAGCTTCACCATCCACCACGTTGCCGGACGCCCGGATCTTAGTTTAGATCCAGGCAGCGAGATCTGGAAGGCGGCAGCTCAGCAATCCATGTCAATGGACTGCAGTCGCAAGATCAACTATCCACAGATCAGAACCGTTATTCGCGCCTTCTGGACGAATCAGGATCTGTATCTACTCTTTCAATGCCCGTACCAGGTTCTGAATCTCTTCCTGCCGGCCGATAACAGCAAGGAACGCGTAGGGCTTTGGGACAGAGACGTGGTCGAAATGTTTCTCGGTGATGATTGGACGAATATTCGTCATTACCGCGAATTTGAGATCGCTCCAACAGGTGACTGGATCGACTTGGCTATAAATCTCGATCAGGAAAGCTATGACCACAGCTGGAGATCGGGATGGAAAACGGAGGCGCGGATTGATGACAAAACAAAGACCTGGTATGCTGCCGCCCGCATCCCTCTCTCGGCTGTGACTAGCAAACATGTCGAAGACGGTACCAAGTGGCGAATGAACCTGTACCGGATCGATGGATTGGGCGCCGATCCGCAACGCCGTTTCTTATGTTGGCAGCCTACGTGTGTCCAACACCGCGACCCGAATCATGTGCCTGAACACTTCGGTACCCTGGTTTTCGCGAAGTAAACTGCTCGAAGCGTTTAGTTACTGACTCTTAGATATAAGCGATCACGTCGATCTCGACGAGAGATTTGCCTGGTACGCCGGCAACCGAAACCGTGGTGCGGACCGGCGGCTCGGGACCGAAGCGACCTTGGAACTCCTCATTCATTTGCTTATAGTCTTTCAAATGCGCGAGGTAAACCTGGGCCTTCAACACCTTTGTCATCGACGATCCACAGGCCTCGAGTTGTTTCTCGATCTCGTCCAGGACGTGTTTGGTATGAGCTTTGATGTCGCCTTTGAAGTGTGCCCCGACTCCCGACAAAAACAGCAGATTGCCGTATGAGACAGCCCCGCTGAAAAGTGGCGTTTTCTCTGGCGCTTTGCCATTGTGCCACCACACTTTCTTGCCCGTCGGTGCTGACTGCCCCTCGGCGGCCGGGACCGCCGCGGCGCCTGTTGCAGCCGCGGCTACGCTTTTCCCCAGAAAGCTTCTTCTGTTTGTCTTCTGCATGGTTTCTCCTGCGTGCCTAGAATTGTAGCGGCGCAATCACTCCTGGTCGTCGTCCGGCTGGCCTTTGTTGCTGCTGCCGCTTTGCGAAAGGAAGCTGATCAGATCGTTCAGCTCAGAACCCGTCAGTTTGGACCCGTAATCCGAGGGCATCAGCGAACTAGCCTGATGTTCAATATGCGTCAGCTCTGACTTGTCGAACAGGTGGAAGGCTCCGTCGGCTGTTTGCATCTGTAGCGAGAAGTTGTCTTCATTACGGATAACGCCGCTGTATCTGTGTCCAGAGCGAGTGAGAACGGTAACCGTCGCGCGGCGTGCCTCGAGATTCTTATTTGGATCTACAATGGCTCCTCGAATATCTGCCGGTGAATGACTGCTGCTGTATCCGGAGAGATCGCCTCCAAAGAACCCGCCCCGGCCGTTGACGGCGTGACAATTGGAGCAGCCCGCTCGCCCGAAGAAAAGATCACGCCCGTTGCTAGCGTCGCCTTTGGAGTAACCTGTACCCGCCCCGTTCTGAAGTTCACGTAAATACTCCAGAACACCTTGGATCTGCTTGTCGCTTAATGTCTTACCAAAGCCGGGCATGCCGGCTGTCGGGATTCCGTTCCGTATGATCTGAAGGATCGCGGCATCGGGCAGTCGCTTCACTTTAGGATCTGTTGCGATGTTGGGTGCATGCTCCCCGCCTCTTCCATCAAGCCCATGGCATGAGGCGCAACTGGAAAAAACTTGTTGGCCGAGTCCCGAACCCGCCGAAGGCGGGCGAGTTTGCGGGTCTAAAGGTCTCAGGAAAAGCGTGGCAGTGAACGCAACGGTGCCCGCCAAAAGCTGTGGAGATCTCCGGAACATCTACAATCCGGTAGTGTACATTGAGAGGCCGAGCTCGTTAACAACCTGCCCGCGCGTTCACAGCGCTGACGGAGGAAGTGCCCCGCTAGCAGCAGCCCGTTTTCGCCATCACGATATCGTCGATCTGTATCAACGTTGGGTAGTGGCCCGTATAACAGGCGTAGCAAAAGTGCTGCTCCGAATCGCGGATCGCCTCGCGGAGCGAGTCGAGAGACAAATACGCGAGCGAGTCTGCTTCCACGTACTCGCGAATCTGCTCGATATCCTGATTCGCCGCAATCAACTCGCGCAGCGACGGCGTATCTACGCCGTAATAGCACGGAGAAATCGTGGGAGGACAGGAAATACGCACATGCACTTCGCGCGCACCCGCGCTCCGCACCATGCGTACGATCTTCCGGCTGGTTGTGCCGCGCACGATCGAATCGTCGACGAGAATGACGCGTTTCCCTTCGAGCAAATGTCGCACCGGGTTCAGCTTTAGCTTCACGCCGAAGTCGCGTATCGCTTGTGAAGGCTCAATGAATGTGCGGCCGACATAATGGTTGCGAATCAGCGCTTGCCGGTAAGGTATGCCGGATTCTGAGGCATAACCGATAGCTGCGGCCACGCCGGAATCGGGTACCGGCACAATCACATCGGCATCTACCGGATGTTCGGTGGCGAGCAGTCGGCCCATACGCTCGCGCGACTCGGCGACTGCCTTACCGAACACTATCGAATCCGGACGTGAAAAGTAGACGTGCTCGAACGAGCAGTGTGCTGGTGCTTCGGGGCGAGTGTAATACTCCCGCGTCAGGCCGTCCGGGCCCACAATCACCATCTCTCCCGGTTCCACGTCGCCCGTGTAAGTTGCGCCGATCAGGTCGAACGCGCAAGTCTCCGACGCGAACACGATCGCCGTTTTCCCACCCTCCAGATCGAGCCGGCCCATGGCCAGGGGACGAAAACCATGCGGATCTCGGGCCACAATAATGCGATGCTCTGCCAGAAAAACGAGCGAGAATGCGCCTTCAATCTGCAGCAGTGCATCGCGCAGAGCTCCCTCCAGGGTTCGCTCGCGAGAACGTGCGACCAGGTGCAGTACAACTTCTGTATCGCTGGTGGATTGGAAAATTGAGCCGTCTTCTTCCAGTAGTCGCCTAAGTTCGATGGCATTCGTCAGATTGCCATTGTGCGCAACAGCGACCTGCCCTTTGCCGCACGCCACCGAAAGCGGCTGTGCGTTGACGAGCGTGGTGTCTCCGGCCGTCGAATAGCGCGTGTGTCCGATTGCGAGATGTCCAGGCAGCTGATTGAGTACATCCGGCGTGAAAATCTCGGCCACATGTCCCATCTTGCGCACGCTGTGCACGGTGCGGCCGTCGCTCACGGCAATGCCCGCGCTCTCCTGGCCGCGATGCTGCAGGGCGTACAAACCTAAATAGACCAGGTTCGCCGCTTCTGGATGTCCATAGAGCGCAAAAACGCCGCACTCTTCGTGCAGTTTGTCGAATTCAGATTCCGTAACTGTTCGTGGTCCGCATTCCTCGTCCGCGTTAAACATTTGTGCTCACCAGTTCGGGGGTAAGGAGGAGGTGTTCGAGAGCTTTGCTCCAGATGCCTCGCAGCTCGTCGACCCGGCCATCGATCAGCACCTGTTCCTGATTGCGCAGAATAACTCTCGCTTCTACTGTAACTCCAATTGTGACAGCGCTGACACGGTTTCTTGAAGCGATAGTCATGATCCGTTTTGGATCCTTCGTTGAAACCAGGATTCTTGAGGGGCCCTCATGGAAAAGAAGCAATTCCGGCCGCAGAGGCGAATTGAGTGTTACATCTGCGCCAATATTCGCTTCGCCGAAGCAGCATTCGGCCAGAGCAACCGCCAGGCCACCCTCGCCCAAGTCGTGCGCCGACTCCACCCCACGCTCCCGCACGACCTCACGAATAGTCGCCTGCACCCGCTTTTCATAATCCACATCGAGCCGGGGAGGTTTGCCCCAAAGGGAATTGAGAATTGTCTTGGCGTATTGTGTTCCGCCAAAGTGGTCGAGATCGGTCTCGCCCAATCCTCCCAGCAGCATGATGACTGATCCCGGTGCCTTGAACGTAATTCCAATAGCGGGTGCCGTCTCGAGTGTTCCGACGATTCCGACCACCGGCGAAGGAAAGACCGGCGTACCGAGCGTCTCATTATAGAGACTCACATTTCCCCCGGTAACCGGCACTTCGAAGGCTCGACATGCTTCCGCGAGCCCCTCGATAGACTCCACAATTTGGCCCATGATCTCCGGCCGTTCCGGGTTGCCGAAATTCAGGTTGTTCGTCGTCGCGATCGGAAGTGCTCCCACCGTCGAAAGGTTGCGACAGCACTCGGCAACCATCAATTTGGTTCCTTCGCGAGGATCGAGCGCGCAATAGCGTCCATTGCCATCGAGCGACATCGCCACAGAGGTGTTTGTACCTTTGATGCGAACGATAGCGGCATCCGCGCCCGGCCCGGCAAGGGTGTTCGTACGAACTTGATAGTCGTATTGCTCCCAGATCCAACGTTTCGAGCACAAATCACCCGATGCCAGGAGTCTGCGCAGATCGCCCGTCAGATCGGAACTCTCAAACTCCGGGCCGCTCGCGGGTGCCGTGCGCAGGGGCGCTACGTGAGGTCTTTCATAACGCGGCGCTTCATCGGCGAGAGCGCGATTCGGAATCTCCGCGAACGCTTCACCCTGGTGTTTCACGCGCAACATACCGTCGTCGGTCACCGATCCGATGGTGACCGCATCCAGCCCCCACTTCTTGAAGACCTGGAACACCTCCTGCTCCCTGCCGCGTTGAGCAACGAGCAACATCCGTTCCTGGGATTCAGAGAGCATCATCTCGTACGCCGTCATTCCCGCCTCACGCTGCGGAACGTACTCCAGATCTATTTCGATACCGGTACCTGCGCGGCTTCCCATTTCGCAGGTAGATGAGGTCAGCCCGGCCGCGCCCATGTCCTGTATGCCCACGATGGCGCCTGTTTTCATCGCCTCCAGACAGGCTTCCAGCAGCAACTTCTCCATGAATGGATCGCCAACTTGTACATTTGGCCTTTTTTGTTTCGATTCCTCGGTGAATTCCGCCGAGGCCATCGATGCGCCATGTATGCCGTCGCGTCCCGTTTTCGCTCCGACATAGATCACGGGATTACCTATGCCGGTCGCTTTACCGTAGAAGATTTCGTCGTGACGGAACACGCCTAGCGCGAAGACATTCACCAGCGGGTTCCCGTCATAGCACTCTTCGAAAACGCACTCGCCCCCTACTGTCGGTACGCCGAAACAGTTGCCGTAATGCGCAATCCCCGAAACCACGCCTTCGAGTATGCGGCGGTTGCGGGCGCCTGTTCGCGGGTCGTCCAGTTTTCCGAATCGCAGCGAGTCCATAACGGCGATCGGACGCGCTCCCATGGTGAAGATATCTCGCAAGATTCCCCCAACACCGGTCGCTGCGCCCTGAAAAGGCTCGATGAAACTGGGGTGGTTATGCGATTCGATCTTGAAAGCAATCGCGATGTTATCGCCTATATCGATGATTCCGGCATTCTCGCCCGGCCCCTGCAGCACGCGCGGGCTCTCGGTCGGCAGCTTTTTCAGATGTATCCGCGTGCTCTTATACGAGCAGTGCTCGCTCCACATCACGCTGAAGATTCCGAGTTCCGTAATGTTCGGCTCTCGCCCAAGTAAACTCAGGATCTTTTTGTATTCGTCTTGGGAGAGCTGATGGCTGGCAATGACTTCAGGAGTGATTCTATCTTCAGCGATCAGTTTGCTCATGATCGCGAGGCGAGAACCTCAGCGGCTACGAACGAATTCAAAATGGTCAGCCCATCGGTGTTGCCGAGCAGGGGATCAGCGGCGCGCTCGGGATGAGGCATCATTCCCATGACATTACGGCTCTGGTTCAGAATACCTGCGATATTGCGCATCGATCCATTACAGTGGTCGAGATATCGCAGTACAACACGGTCTTCCGCTTCCAATTGATCGAGCGTTCTCTCGTCGGCAATGAAACATCCCTCGCCGTGCGCTACTGGTAGACGGATCTTTTGTCCCCGCCTGGCGTGGGAAGTGAATAGGCAGTTTGTCGTTGTCACTTCGAGCGGCACCGGGCGGCACACAAACCGAAGGCCCGAGTTCCGTACCAGTGCGCCCGGAAGCAGGCCGGCCTCCGTCAGCACTTGGAAGCCGTTACAAATTCCGAGTACCGGACCACCTTCTGCCGCAAACCTTGCCACCGCTCGCATTACCGGCGAGAACTTGGCAATGGCACCGCAGCGGAGATAGTCTCCATAGGAAAAGCCTCCCGGCAAAATCACCGCATCCGCATTCCCAAGGGTGCCGGAATCATGCCATACAAATTCCGTGTCTTGACCCAGGTTTTTCGAGATCGCGTACCACGCATCGTGATCGCAATTACTTCCAGGGAAAACTACAATGGCTACTCTCATCGCCACAGACGGGCCGATCCCTCCGGATCACGCCCCGGTCGAAGCCGCAGGAGCCGCGGCCTTTTTACGGGTTGCGCGGCGCTTTTCGACCGGTGGCTGCCGGTCGCTCTTCTTCAGCGATGGAAGCGCCATTGAGGTAATGAATTTCTTCTCACCGTGATCGTCGAACTTGATCACAATGTACTCTTCGTTACAGGAAAGGACCGAGCCGAGACCAAACTTCCCGTGTTCCACCTGGGCTCCAGTTGCAAATGCCGGTTTTGTGGCCATTCGACCGTTAACCCTCCATAGATTATTGTAACAATGTGACTTAGGTGCTGTCGAGGAGACCCGGCCAGACCTGCCGGGCGAGTGTAGCGCTGCCAGTCTCAACTCATTCCATATAATGGACAAAGTACCCATGGAGGATCTGAAAAAGAAGCTGCAAGAGGAGATTTCCGCGCTTGAGTACGAGCTGCGGAATGAGCTGCCCAAGGAGATTCTCAAAGCCCGGGCGCACGGAGATCTTAGCGAAAACGCCGAATACCACGCCGCCAAGGAGCGTCAGGCCTGGGTAAACGCCCGATTGGGGCACCTTCAAGGCCGCCTCCGCGAGTTCTCCATGATCGACTTCTCCAAGATTCCACATGACCGGGTCGGCTTGGGTTCGAAAGTGGTCGTGATGGATTTCAGCAAAGACGAGGAGCAGAGCTACGACCTCGTGACGAGCGAAGAGGCCGATGCCGCGCACGGTAAGATTTCCACGAGTTCCCCGATCGGCCGCGGGCTGTTGGGTAAAAAGGTGGGGGATACAGTAAAGATTCAAATACCAGGTGGCGTAAGGGAAATGGAGATTCTGAGTTTGATAACCATTCACGACGCTGCTGCATCTTAACAAGGAACGCCATGACTTACACCCGCGCGATTGGCCTGGGGGCAAACAAGATCATCCGCTTGATAGTGCGTGGGCTGGCGCTCTCCAAAATCAACCCGAATGTACTTACCTTTTTGGGCTTGGTCATCAACATGGTGGCCGCTGCATTCCTGGCGTTTGGCAATTTTCGGACTGCCGGGATAGTCATCATCTTCGCGGGCATCTTCGACATGGTGGACGGGCGCGTCGCGCGAGAGACAAACCAAGTTACTCGCTTTGGCGGATTCTTTGATTCTGTTTTGGATCGCTATTCGGATCTCGCCCTGCTGGTCGGACTTCTTGTCTACTACGGAACCATCAACCGGCCATCTTATGTAGTGTTGACGGCTATTGTGATGACCGCCTCGGTGATGATCAGCTACACCAGAACACGTGCGGAGAACATCATTCCGACCTGCAAGGTGGGATTTCTGGAGCGGCCGGAACGAATTGTCCTGCTAATCATAGGGGCACTGTTCGATCGCATGGCGCCTGTTCTGTGGGTTATTGCTGTACTGGGAAACCTGACCGTCATCCACCGCATGTTCTTCACCTACATCGAATCCAAGCATCTTGAGGAAGCCCAGCTGCGGCCCAGAGCGGTAGCCGCGAGTTCCAGCGGTCGCAGGTCTATCTAAGTTCACCTCAGTTGCCGTCTTCGAGAATGACGACCGCGAACGCCATTCCCTTAGTGTGCGTCAGCGACACCGAAAGACACTTGACTCCCAACCGGTCCGCCACTTGTCGCGCGACCCCGCTGAGATGGAGAGTGGGTCGTCCGGATAACTCGTTGACCACCGCGAAATCGTGCCACGTCACTCCCTGGCTCCAGCCGGTTCCGATCGCCTTCATGCCGGCTTCCTTCGCCGCAAAACGAGCGGCAAATCGCTCGGCGGAGTTGGCCTTCGAAAGCGCGTACCGCTGCTCGCTTGCGGTGTAAATGCGATTCAGAAAGCGGTCGCCAAAACGCGCTATGCTCTCCCGTATCCGGTCAACTTCCGCTAGGTCCGTACCGACGCCGACTATCATTCTGAGTTCTTACACCTCGAGCGGGTAGCGCGATCGTGCGCTGGTGAAACGGATGCCTGGCAGCTTGCTTCACCCCCAACCGGGGCGTCAAGTGAAACTCTAGGCTTGGCTCTTGCGGAACGCCGCCCAACGCCGTTTCTGAGCGGCGGCGATTCGCTTCCGCGCTCCCGCGCTGAGGACGCGCTTCTTCCTGCCTGTCTGGTCACCAGCCGAGTGATCCGCGCCGGCATTTGCTGGGCGCCCTCGCCGGACACCCATCAAAGAACGCACCTGGGAGATTTGTTCATCTAATTTCTCCCGCTGCGCTTCGAGACCTTGTAGCGCTGCCGCTAGGATCTCTCTACTTGGTGCTGCACTCAATTTAGCCATACTTATCTTACTTAGTAACACACACGGTTTTCGTATTGCGAATTTACTTGTACTATTCGTTCGAATAACACATGACTGTTACTGGCCCGTTATTCGTCAAACTCACTTCCATATGCGCTTGAAACACGCCGGTAGCTACGTGTTTGCATAGCCTTTTTGAGGCTTCGACAAAGGTTTCATAGAGATGTTTCGCCTTGACCGGATCGGCAGCCTCTGAGTAGGACGGGCGATTACCACGCCGGGTATCTCCGTATAACGTGAATTGGGAAACAATCAGCAGATCGCCGGCCACTTCAAGGAGACTGAGGTTCATTTTGCCGTGCTTGTCCGGGAATATCCTCAGCTTGACCACTTTCCCGACCAATTTCTCTACATCTGCCGCTGTGTCGTCTTGTCCGACACCCAGAAACACGCATAGGCCCGTGGCAATCTCACCCGTAACCGCTCCGCCCACTTTGACTCTGGCTTCGGAAACTCGTTGCACCAGTGCGCGCATGGGTAGGACGCGCGTTCAAGCGTTTGAGTATGGTCTGTCAAACAAAGTGCCTTGGCCGAGCAGCCATGCTGGGTCCAGAACGCGCTTGACCTTGCGCATCGATTCAATCTCTTCTCGTGAGTACATCAATTTCAGCAGGTCGGTTTTTATCTTGCCGATTCCGTGTTCGGCTGCCACCGTTCCACGCATGGCGACAACCTGCTGGGCGAATTCATGGATCAGATCCACTCCGTCTTGTGCCTGCTTCGGCGTTTGAGGAAGCAAGTTGATGTGATTGTTCGCGTCGCCTACATGTCCAAAAATGGTGAATTGGCCCGGGAGAACTTCGGCGCACCGTCTTTTGTAGTGCTCGTGCAGTTCCCGGTGGCGGTCCAGTGGTACTGCGAAATCCGTGCTGAACTTGGGAAACCCGTTTCGGCGTGCTGTATCGGTCACGGTCACCGCGAGGGTATGCCTGAATTCTCGAAAGCGCTCTTGGTCCGCTTGGCTGAAGCCGAACCATGACGCTTCATGCAATGCTTCTTGCGCCTCCAGTCGATCGATCCAGCTATCGACTTCCGGGTCCTGTTCCGACGATAGGTTCTGCTCGACGAGCAGCGCCGCAGAGGCATCTGAAGGTATATCTGTGTATCGGGATCTCAGCAGGCTAAGCGAACGCTCGTCCATGAACTCTATAAGTCGCAGTTCCGCGAGCGATCGCCAGGCATCTACCGCATCTAACGCGTTCTCATCCGAGCGGAAGAAGACAACTCCGCTTAAGATAGCTGCCGGCTTCGCGAGCAATCTCACATCGATTTCCGTTACGATCCCCAGCGTGCCTTCGCTTCCCCCTAGCAAATCCACCCACTTTAAGTTAGGTGTCAGAGGGTAACCCGCCGAGTTCTTCGTCGTAGCCGGCGCATGGACGTTATCGTAAGGGAAATCGACAACCTCATCATGCTCGAATCGCTTTGTCTCTCCGTTCGCAAACATGACTTCCGCCGCGAGTACATTGCGGCGCACCTGCCCGTAATGGAAACTGCGGGAGCCGCCTGCATTGGTGCTGAAGATTCCTCCCAACGAGGCTGAGCTTTCGGTCGGATTCGGCCCGAAAAACTGCTTACTCTTTGCCGCTTCGGCCTGAAGGTCCTGCAGTAAAACGCCCGGTCCGCAATGCGCCCGGCCCTGGTCGATTTCGAGCTTTCGAAAGCGCTCCAGTGATATCACGCAACCTCCGTGGGGCACGCGAGCACCCGTCAGGCCGGTTCCAGCTCCGGCGATGGTCATCGGAGTACGTTGCGCGGCGCTACCGCGAACGATCTCGCGTAACTCGTTCACGTCGGTCGGAAGAAAGACCTGCGACGCCTCGCCATGGTACCCGGAGGCATCGTGAAGATAAGGCTCAAAGGAAGCGGCAGTCACGCCAGAAGTATACTCCGGCTATCAAAAAAATTGCCCGCATTCGGAGAATGCGGGCTAAACCAAGAAAAGGACACATGACAACTGCCGAGATCTGGATTCATTATGAAGGCAATAGACGGTTCTGCCAAGTAGCAGCGGTCCTAGGAGCAAAGTAATATTCCGTACTGGGATATGAGGAATAGCTACTGTGTTTCGGCCAGTTTTCGTGCCCGTTGCCACTCGAGTTTCCCTCGGTACTCCTCCAGCAGCGTCGTAAATCCCGCCCAATAGTACCCGCACACAAACAACAACAGGAACGGAATAGCAAAGAAGTTCAACGTCTGAATAGCAAAATCGATCATGTAGACGAAGTAACTGCCGATCGCTAACTCTACATACGGCAGCCAGCCGCTCCTTCGTCGATACGCGGTAGTCGGCCTCGCTTTTCCCTTTTGCCCACCGATTGCATACTTCGCCGTTCTCGCAAAACTGCTCTGAATCCCAAGTAACGCTTCCAATACACCCTTCGAATTGCTAACTGTTAGCGCCACTCCGGCAGCCATCAACATCGGCAGGAACGCGATCGACTTCAGCCAGTTCTTCGGATATAACTCCCGCTGCGCGTATAGATAGAATGCCGAAATTGACCAGAAAGAAGCGACGATCAGCGGCAAGTCAACCAGAACCATCTGAAAAACGCCCATATAGAAACGGACGATCATGACCGGGAGCATTAACAGGGATACCGCGATCATCAGCGGGTAGGAGATGTTAGGCGTCAAGTGCATGAACGCCTCTACCTTCACACGCAAAGGTAAGTCGGCCTTGAAGATTCGAGGCAGCAGTTTTATAGCAACCTGCGTTAAACCCTTCGCCCAGCGCGCCTGTTGCACCTGGAATCCATATGTCTCGACGGGCAACTCTGAGGGGCAATCGAGCGACGGGACATAGACGAACCGCCATCCCTTGAGCTGCGCCCGATAACTCAGGTCTGAGTCCTCCGTCAAGGTCTCATGCTGCCAGCCCCCGGCATCGTCAATCATCTTCCGCCGTAGTATGCCGGCGGTCCCATTGAAGTTAAAGAACAGGCCGGAGCCGCAGCGCGCTCCATGCTCCAGAACGAAGTGTCCGTCCAACAGCATCGCCTCCACCTGGGTCAAGATGCTGTATTCTTTATTGAGATAACTCCAGCGGGTCTGGACCACTCCTACCTCCGGATCGGTGAAGAAGTGGACAGTTCTCAGCAGAAAGTCGCGCGGAGGGATGAAATCGGCGTCAAAGATTGCAATCAGCTCGCCGGTGGCGAACGCTAGTGCTTCTTGCAACGCACCCGCCTTAAACCCGTGCCGATTGCTGCGGTGGTGGTACTCGATGGGAATGCCGGCCGCCCTATACTCGTTGCACAGCCGTTCGGTATAGGGATGAGTTTCGTCCGTCGAATCATCCAGCACCTGAATCTGCAGCAGGTCGCGGGGGTAGTCGATCTGGCTGGCTCCCTCCAGCAGCCGCTCAACCACGAAGCGTTCGTTATACAGCGGCAGTTGCACAGTTACCGTCGGCAGCTGCGAGTATTTTTGCGGTGCTTCACTCGGTAACTGACGGCCATATCGAATGTAGCGCCGCATCGTTTCATAGCGATGCAGACCATAGACAGAGAGAACTGCCAGAATCGCAAAATACGGGATCAACATCGCCCAGTCGAACGGGGACAATCGATAAATTCCGGCAAAGTTATCGTCAAGCAGACCGTCGGCTAATCGCGAGCCGAACGTCTGCTGGACATACAACAGGAACGGAAGTGCCCCGAAGAGGTACATTAAGCCTTAGTGACCCTTAGTTGTTCCATCCGGTCACAACATCTACCATTTTATAGTCCGGGTAGGAATGCACAAAGATCTGGCTGGTGAAAACTTCTTCATGTTCGGAGCCGCATAACGAACATCCGACGTTTGCCCTGAGGAACACGGACCAGCGACTTGGCGTATATTCAACAGAAAGCTTATTAACAGAAACCCTGCAGGAGGTTGCCGGTGCGCGATCAGATCAAGGTCCTTGGAATCCTCAATATTGTCATGGGCAGCCTCACTGCCCTCGCAGGTGTGGTAGCTCTGCTCGCAATGGGCACGATCGCCGGCTTCATCGTGGCCTCCCTTTCTTCGGCAAGCGGTGAGGACTATCACAACGGGGCAATAGCCGCGCCCATCGTTGTTACCGTCGGTTTCGTTATCGCAAGCTTCTTTCTTCTGCTCGGTTTGCCCGCCATTATCGGCGGCTGGGGGCTCATGCGTTACCGGCCGTGGTCACGAATACTGATGATCATCGTTTCTTTCTTCCATCTCTTTCACATCCCGTTGGGAACGGCGCTCGGAGTATATGGTCTATGGGTTCTATTGAATGACGAGAGCCGGCGCATACTTGAGAGCGGCGGTGCCTACGCGCTTCCCGTTCCACCGGCGAATTATGGACCGGTACGACGGGCGTAACTTGTTTGTCCCCATTTAAGGCGCTTCCTCAATCATCCTCCTGGCCCGGAGGAATATCTCGCGTAACATGTCGGCTGTCAGACGCTTTGTAGATGTATTCTGCTGACTTGGATGATAGGAAGCCAAGATGACCGGCCCGCTCGGAGAGGGCGAATAGAAAAGGCCGTGGCCAAAACCAAAAGAGGCTCGTGACTTTATCTGTCCGGCATCTTGCAGCACGCTCAGATAGGCGTTGAGCCCGATGCCTCCCAGGGCGACTACGACCCGCACGTGCTTAAGAATCGCGAGTTCACGCACCAGGTATGGACGGCACCTAAGTATTTCGTCCAAAGCCGGCTTATTATCCGGTGGCGCGCAGCGAACTGGCGCAGTGATATAAGCATCCGTCAGTTGTAGCCCATCCTCGCGCGACAAGCTTTCTGGCTGGTTCGCAAACCCGGTCTCCCACAAAGCGCGATAGAGGAATTCGCCCGACCGGTCGCCAGTGAACACGCGTCCGGTGCGGTTTGCGCCATGTGCCCCCGGCGCGAGCCCTACTATGAGCAGGCGGGCCGCAGGATCTCCGAAGCCCGGCACCGGCCGGCTCCAATATTCTTGGCCCCGATATGCCCGCCGTTGTATACGCCCGATCTCTTCACGATATTTCACCAATCGCGGACATAGGAAACAGTTGGTGATCTCTGCGTTCAGCACGCGCAGTGAAGCCGGATCGTCTCCCATTCTGTAAACCGAAGCTTACCGCGGCTAAATGTCGCACTCCCGGCCCGGGAAACTGTCCGAAACAGAACAGGCTGGTTCTTTCCGGGTGCAGATCTCTGTTTGTTAGGCTACTTCGCGTCCGTTCTTCTTCTGTATACTGAATTTCAAGGATTGACGGCTAGCGCACATTCCTCCCTTGTCAGCATGCAATGCTGTGAACGCAATTTTTCGCAACTTGCTGCTGAACCGCTGGAGGTAATTCATGCCGAGCATTCTCGGGGATCTCGTCGACCGATTTCAAACCGAGCTTCTAAGTAACTGGCTTAGTTTACAGGCGGAGAGCGCTACATCTGAACGCCCCCGGGTGCCCGAATCGCAGACCCGCGCCAATTCGCAGGATTTTCTTGGCGCGATCCGTGAAGCTCTGACGGGCGAAAGGGCCTCGGATAGGAACTCAGCCGAGTGGATGAGAGTACGCGATTCGCTGGGCGACCTTTCGCGTCAACGCGCGCTCGAAGGGTTTTCTCCGACCGACACGGCTAACTTTGTTTTCTCGTTCAAAAGGGCGTTATTTGCTCGCCTTCAGGCCGAGTTCGAAGATGATACCGCGTCCCTCGTGAAAGGGGTATTCGAGGCGACCGAGTTACTCGATCAGTTGGGACTCTACACTACGGAGGTTTACCAGAAGAGTCGCGAAGACGTCATCGGCCGTCAGCAGCAAGAGATGCTGGAACTCTCTACTCCAGTTGTGGAACTCTGGCAGGGAATATTGGCTCTGCCTCTAATCGGCACACTCGACAGTCAGCGAACGCAGATTGTCATGGAAAACCTGCTTGAGGCAATCGTTAACTCCAATAGTGATCTGGCCATCATCGATATCACTGGCGTACCGACGGTCGACACACTGGTGGCACAGCATCTGTTGAAAACGGTAGCAGCGGCCCGCCTGATGGGTGCGGATTGCATCATCAGCGGCATTCGCCCACAGATCGCCCAAACTATCATCCATCTCGGCGTGGACCTCGGAAATGTTCAAACCAAGGCCACTCTGGCAGGGGCGTTCAAAGTCGCTCTGAAAAAGAAGGGTCTCGCAGTGCTAGGGGTTTAGCGTTCGAGATGGAACGAATTCCAATACTCACCCTGGAGAGATTTCTTCTGGTGAGTATTCAGATCGACATGCATGATCAGCTGGCTCTCTCGCTGCAGGATGATCTGGCGGATAGCATCGTAAAGCAGCAGGCGCGAGGCGTTCTGATTGATATTTCAGCGCTGGACGTCGTTGACTCCTTCATCGGTCGCATGCTGGGGACAATCGCCGGGCTATCGCGTGTTCTGGATGCTGAAACAGTGGTGGTGGGCATGCAGCCCGCCGTCGCGATCACACTCGTAGAACTGGGACTCTCGCTATCGGGAATCCGGACGGCTCTCAACATAGATCGAGGAATGGAACTACTCCGGCTCTCTTCTCGAGACGTAGAGGAAACCGGCAATGCTGACAGAGAAGAGACTTGAGGTGCCGTTGCGCAAGCAAGAGGATGTCGTTTTCGTGCGCCAGCAAGTGCGCTCACTGGCGCTTGAGCTTGGCTTTAGTCTGATTGATCAGACGAAGGTCGTTACTGCTGCCAGCGAACTGGCGAGAAATACCGTCGTCCACGGAGGCGGTGGTCACGCCCTGCTCGAAACTCTTGAAGATCATGGCCGCCGGGGATTGAGGCTGGCGTTTGTCGACTCCGGTCCCGGAATCGCGGATACAGCTAAGGCCATGCAGGACGGCTTCACCACCGGCACGGGATTAGGCCTCGGCCTGAGCGGAGCAAAGCGGTTGTCGAGTGAGTTCGCCATCGAATCACAACTCGGGATTGGCACTCGCGTCACCATCGTTCGATGGAAAGGTTGAAGAAGTGTCGAGTAAGGTTTTCCAAATCGATGAATCAACCCGCGTTTGGGAAGTGCGTCGTAGCGCAGTAGCCCTTGCTCGCGGTGAAGGTCTCGATGAGAATGCCGCATCGAATGTCGCCATCATAGCTACCGAACTTGCGACAAACCTCTTGAAGCACGCCGTGCAGGGTGAGATTCATCTCTCGGCTCTTTGGGATCGCGAGCAAAATGGTGTCGAAATGCTCTCGATTGATCGAGGGCCAGGTATTAGCAATCTGCGCTCTTGCCTTGCTGACGGATATTCCAGTGTGGGGACCGCAGGAACAGGCTTAGGCGCAGTGGCGCGACTCTCGACCACTTTCGACGCCTACTCAGAAGTTGGGCGAGGAACCGTCTTCATCTCGCGTTTACTTGCGAACTCCGATAACGTCTGTTGCTTGCCTCAACTCGTTCTGGGCGTCGTATCGCGACCGGTGGCTAACGAACCCGTCTCCGGTGATGCTTGGGCTGTCAAGTACACCGGAGACACCACTCTGTTGCTTTTAGCAGATGGGCTTGGGCACGGCCCGCTGGCAGCGGACGCATCTCACCGCGCAGTCGCTGTGTTCGCGCGAACCCCTGACACTGCACCTGCCCCGATCCTTCGGCAAATCCATGGCGCTCTGAAAGGAACGCGGGGCGCGGCAATTGCAGTTGCTCACCTCGACTACAAGAAGGCTATATGCTACTTCGGAGGCATCGGTAACATCGCGGGTAGAGTAATCAGTGCAGAATCGACATCGCACATGGTTTCGCACGTCGGTACGGCTGGCCATGAAGCTCGCCGCTTTCAGGAGTTCACTTATAAATTGCCAGCCCCTGCCGTTGTGGTCATGCACTCGGATGGGTTGACTTCAGGCTGGAGCCTTGACCGTTACGCCGGATTGCTGAGGCACGATCCCTCCTTGATCGCGGCTGTGCTCTATAGGGACAACACACGAGCACGGGACGACGTTTGTGTGATAGCCGCAAAGTGGCGGAGCCCCGAATGAATTCATGCGAACGGGAACATCGGACGGTCGTCATTTTAGCGATGAAAATCGTCGGAGCACAGGACGTGGTAGACGCCCGGCAGCGGGCTCGAGAGCTGGCCGCCATTCTTGGGTTTTCCGGTCTGGACCAAGTTCGTATAGCCACCTCCGTCTCTGAAATCGCCCGCAATGTTCATCAGTATGCAGGGGAAGGCACGCTCGAGTTTTCACTTGACCTTAACTCGCAGCCCCAAGTCTTCTGGATGTGTCTAGGTGATAGAGGGCCAGGCATATCGGACCTGCGAGCCATACTAACCGGGCAATATGAGTCGCAGAGCGGCATGGGCATCGGCATCACTGGTACACGCCGGCTGATGGATTACTTTGAGATTGAATCCGAATCTGGACAAAGGACAACCGTTCGCTTCGGTAAACGCATTCCGTCCGGTGTCCCGGCCATCAACTACTCGGACGTCGATGCCTTCTGCAACCAAATCGCAAAGAGGCGAACATCCGATGCTCTGGACGAACTCCAACGCCAGAATCGCGACCTCTTGCGCACCTTGGAAACGCTTCGCATACGGGAAGTCGAATTGGAGACGCGGGAGCACGAACTTTCCAATCTCAATTTGGAGCTCCAAGAAACGAACCAGGGAGTGGTAGCACTCTACGGCGAGCTGGACGAGAAGGCCGCGGCCCTGCGGCGCGCCGACGAGATGAAGTCGCGCTTTCTTTGGCATGTCAGCCACGAGTTTCGAACGCCTCTAAATGCCATACAGGCCCTGACGCGTCTCCTGCTGGAGCACACGGATGGGCCGCTATCCGCCGAACAAGAAAAGCAGGTTACCTATATTCGCAGCGCCTCAGGCGAGCTGACCGAAATGGTTAACGATCTCTTGGACTTAGCGAAAGTCGAATCTGGGAAGGCGGATCTCCGCATGACTCGCTTAGATGTCGCCCAGCTGCTGGCTGGAGTACGAGCGCTGATGCGTCCTCTGGCCACTAATGAGGCCGTTAGGCTGGTCTTTGAGGAACCCGAGAAGTCCCTGTGGATGACCAGCGACGAAAGCAAGGTCAGCCAGATACTGAGAAATCTTATCTCTAACGCGCTGAAATTCACCCATTCGGGTTATGTAAGCGTATCTGCACAATTGACCGCTGACGGCACAGCAGTGGCCTTTGTCGTCAAGGATACGGGAATTGGAATTGCAGCAGAAGATTTAGAGCGTGTCTTTAAGGAGTTCGAGCAGGTCGATAACTTTGCGCAGGAACGCGTCAAAGGGACCGGGTTAGGCCTGTCCCTCTCGCGCAAGTTGGCCGCCCTTTTGAATGGCAGACTCGAAGTCACCAGCAGTCCGGGCTTGGGTTCCACTTTTACCCTGACCATTCCGCTCGACGGCTTCGAAGAAGCTGTTCCCCAACGCACTACAACGCTAGATGCTTCTCAGCAAAGTCAAACCAAAGCTGGATCCATTCTGCTGATTGATGATGATGAGGTCTCGCGGTATGTCGCACGGCAGCTTTTTTCGGGTAGTCGACATCGAATCATAGAGGCTGCAAGCGGCGTCGAGGGTTCGGAGCGCGCCCGGTTTGAGCAGCCTGCCCTCATTCTGCTCGACCTTTCCATGCCCGACCGTGGTGGATTGGAAGTTCTCGAAGATCTCAAGTCCACCCCGGAAACACGCGAGATCCCGGTCGTGATCCATAGTTCAAGAAAGCTCAGTGCGGCAGATTGTTCCGCCCTTTCCAACCGGATTCTGGCCTCATTGCCCAAGAACCGGGAGAGCCGCAAAGAAGCGCTCCTTGCGATCAGAGACGTACTCGGAGAACCGGACCTTTTTGCCACCGAACCAGAGTTTTCAAAGGCAGAGCAGTAGATGGGCACCCAGGAGAAGCAGGACACGATTGTCAACGTGGACGACAGCGAAGCTGTTCGATATGCCAGAACCCGGGTCCTGACGCGAGCAGGATTTCAAGTCTACGAAGCCGGAACCGCAAGAGAAGCGTTCGAACTCATCGCTGCTCATAATCCCGATCTCGTCACGCTCGACGTACATCTTCCTGACCTCAACGGAAAGGATGTTTGCCGGAAGATTAAGGCGCAGCCGGAAAGCGCTTCCACCATCGTTCTGCAGATTTCCGCGTCTGCTACGACTACTCCCCATGCCATATCGGCCCTCAACAACGGTGCTGATGCATATCTGACCGAGCCGACCGATCCGGACGTGCTTATAGCCACAATCCGTGCGTTACTGCGGCTTGGTCGAGCGGAACGTGACCTTGTCGAAGCAAATAAGACGTTGGCTCATCTGAATCAGGATCTGCGGCGTTCGAATGAGGACCTGCAACAGTTTGCATTCATGGCGAGCCACGATTTGCAAGAACCGCTTCGCATGGTCAATACATTCACCGAATTACTGCTCAAACGCTTCGGCCACATCGTAGATCCTTCCGCCGCGCGATACGCGGGATTTATCAACCAGGGTGTGCAGCGAATGGAAACATTAATCAACAATGTTCTGTCCTACTCGCGCGCAGTTCACTCCGATGGTGAAGAGCTGAAAACTGCGGACCTCAAGATCAGTTTCCGGCAGGCTCTTTCGCTCTTGGATGCAGCCATTCGGGAAAGTGGGGCAATCATTACATCTGAAGACTTGCCTACGGTATCTGGTGATGAGGAACAACTAACACAACTATTTCAAAATCTCCTTTCTAACGCTTTGAAATATAGGCATATCTCTAAACCTGTTCGCGTGCACATTGGCGTTGTTCGGAGCGGATCTGATTGGATCATATCTGTACGCGATAACGGAATCGGCTTTGAGCAGAAATATGCGGACCGCATCTTCGGCTTGTTCAAACGCTTGCATCGGAGCGAATACCCGGGCACTGGGCTCGGCTTGGCCTTTTGCAAGCGCATCATCGAACGGCATGGCGGGCGCATTTGGGCAGAAAGCGAGGTGGGAGTCGGGTCTACTTTCTACTTTGCAATACCGAGCTGAGCTATGGAGAAAGATCTAATAATTCTGGTTGCCGAAGATAATCCCGCGGATGTCGTTCTCATCCGGGAGGCGCTCGATGAACATGGTGTCAATTACTCCCTGAGCGCGTTCGAGGACGGAGCGGAAACTGCTTCGTTTCTTGAAGCCATCCAGCTTGATACAGATTTGCGCCGCCCCGACCTGGCATTACTCGACCTCAATCTGCCCAAAGTGGAAGGTTATGAGCTGCTTCGGATAATACGGGCACACCCGGTTTGCTCAAAGATCCCCGTCATCATCGTCACCTCTTCCGATTCGATTGAGGATCGCCAAACTGCTGCGCGGATGGGTGCCTCGGATTACTTTCGAAAGCCGCCGAGTCTTGAAGAATTTATGAAGCTCGGTGGACTTGTTAAAGACTTGGCTCGCGGACAAGTTCACTGATCTGGGTGGCGGTGTTCTTGGAGGCGTATCGGAGTTGTAGAGTGTTGGTAAAGAGATCCTCGCCGAAATCGCAATCGGGAGCCGCGTCTAGAAACCGCTTGCGCGTCTAAGTTCCTGCAGCGATCCCATCAATTCGGCTTTCCGCGGCCGGCCGGCCGGCCCCGTGCGAAATCGCTCGACGGAGGCTGCCAGGGCGTGAAGTGAAAAATGAGAGTGGTCAGTCTCGATTGGCGTCGTACGGAACGTCGGAAGAATATCAGCGAACATATCCACGAGATGCGGATCCCGCCAGCCTCTTTTCGCCTCTTGGCGAATCGTCGCGAGGGCTTGTTCCGGACTGATCGCTGCCTTATACGGACGCACCGTGGTCAGCGCATCGTAAATATCGGCGATCTGCAGAACTCGGGCGAGCAGCGGAATTTCCTCGCCGCGCAGGCCATCCGGATACCCCGAGCCGTTCCACCGCTCATGATGGCTGCGAATGATCGGCAGAACCGATTTGAGCGACTTCATGCCGCCGCAAATCCGTTCGCCCCGTTCGGCATGAGTTTTCATGGTTTCCCACTCGGCGGCGGTTAACGGACCTGGTTTGAACAGAACACTATCGGGAACCGCCACTTTGCCAATGTCGTGAAGATAGCCACCGCGCTGGAGTGCGAGGATGTCCTGGCTCGGGAGCCCAAGTGTCAGTCCCATGGCGGCTCCCATCAGCGCGAGGCGATGGCAGTGTTGTCCTAGATCCGGATCTCGATCTTCCACGGATTGTGCCAACGAGAATAACACCGTCTCGGAATCGTCGAGCGAATCGATCATCGCCCGGTGCCTTAGACTTGCTTCTACGCGTGCGCGAAATGCCCGGGGCCTGAGCGGTCTCGTAAGAAACTCGTCCGCGCCCGCTTCCAGAGCCTGAACTTCCTGTTCCAGATCGTCGCAAGACCCCAACACATATACGGGCAGGAGCTGGGTAGCCGAGCTCTTCTTCAGCAACCGGCAGAGCTCCAGCCGGTCCGATTCCGCACTGGCGAGATCGATCAGAATTAAATCGACGCGTTGCCGTGCCAGCGCCGCGATTGTCTCCGGAGTCGTACTCAGATGAATGAGATCGTGTTCAAAGCCATCCAGCGCCGCTACCAGATTTTTCCTAGTGACCTCGGACAAATCAACGGCCAGGATGGATGTCGTTCTGGAGAGCTTGGGCGTTTCGCCGAGCGGTCTCTTCAAAATTTCCAGGGAAGGGAAGGACTTTATCTGCTCGTTCTTGTCTATAGCCGTTATTCCCATCGCCGTCCAGCTCTGTGTCTCTATCGACCTAAGTGCTGGTTCGGTTTAGAAAATCTGAAAGAAGATGATGTTATGGACCGGGATTAGTACTAAAGACCTTCTCTAAAATCTGAGGAGCTATTTCGCAGGTAGGGGTGGAAAAGCCTCGAACAGTGCCTAATGGTAGCCGCGATGGGGATTGTAGTCGAACTTCACCAGGGCATCCCGGTAATCTATTTTGACCGTCATCTGTCCGAGAGTTGTAAATCCGATAAACCCGGAGATATTTATTCCATTGTGCTTGCTGATATTAGAGGTGTCGAATGCCACCACTCCTCGACCCGGCTGCCGCACATTCGCGAAGGTAAATGTCACATCGTCAGCCTCGTAGACCTTTTCTACTTTGCCGCTTATGCCTCGAACGGTCAGGTGGTCGTCGGAATGAACTTTGGTGACTTCTCGAGCAGCTTCCGGAGAAATGCTTGTTGTGAAGGCGCCCGTGTCAAGAATGAAAAGCTTCGGCTTAGATTGATTCAGCGCTGCCGGAATAATTAGCTGATGACCAACACGAAAGACTTTGGTCCAATCTTTCATTTCAGGTGCAACGTAGCGATCCCAAGGGCCTCGGGAGGCTTTTGCGTCCGCGACGGTTTTGGTGTCCGCGTCCTGCGCATCGTCGGTCTCGAGTGAGGGCTTAGCTACGGACGTCTCCTGGGGTCGCGGCGGGAGGGGTTCCAGATCGAGTTTTCGCATCGGGTAATCGAGTGTCACGAGCAGCCTCGAAAAAACATCCATTCCCACCAGACCGTCAAGCCCAACAACATTGTTGGTGTCGAGGACCTCAACTTCACAGTCGTGGAATTCGAGAGTGCCGATCTTAATGGCGTCAACATAGGCGCTGTAACTGGATCTTTCAGGACCGCTTCCGACCCCTCCAACTTCACCCTGGGCAAAGGGCTCCAAGCCGATTCTTTTCGCAATGGAGCGGCCTATCACCAGACCGCTGGCGCCCGTGTCGATCTCCATGCGAACGTTGTGGCCGTTGAGCTTGACGTCGAGACCGAATGCCTGAATGTGAAGAGAATCGCGCAGAATACGTGCGAACGGAATTTCCGTGGAGACATCGGTTGAGACGAGCTGGCACGGTTTGTGCGGCTGAGCAGCGTGTTTTTTCAACGCGTCCAGGTTCAGACGCATGCGGCGAAGTTGCTCGGAATCGTTGCCGTTAGCGGAAGCAAGATAGGCTTCTTCCTCGGAAATCCGTTGCTGCAGAGGCAGAGTGCTGATCCAACGCGCCCTGATTTCAGGATCGTAGGGGTCAAGAAGATGGGCTATCCGCAATTGCTCAGCGGCTGATCTGAACATCGAATTGAGCCGCAGGATCAAAAGCTCGAGCAATCGTAGCCGGGGATAGCAAGGATCGATATTCATCGCCGCAGCGGCGGTGCGGGAGGCGAGCTGAGGCTCGCCTTTGCGATACTGCACCAGACCCAGAGACGTTTGAAGGATGACGGACCCGGCGTGGACGGCAATCGCTTTCTGAACGATATCTTCGGCCTCTTCAACCCGCTGCTGTTTCAGAAGGACTTCGACGAGCCCGGCGGTCAGTTGCGGATCGTTCGGATTGCCTTGAAGAGCCTGCGAGTAGAGAAGCTGAAGCCCGGTCGTATTCAGAACGAAGATATGCCTGCTCTGCTTCTGACGGCCCGTGTGGAGCGGCGACCGGACAGGAGACTGCCCACACCGGTGCACTGAAGAGGAGCTCAAGAAGGGCAATGAAGCACCACGACCTTAATAGAGCTTGCATGCCAAGACCGTGTGAACGCCTCAGGAAGCAGTTGACGAGAGCGCGAAGCCCTCGTAATTCTTGGCCGCAACTTCTTCGCATTTTTGTCGGTAGATCCCGACTCCACCGATATAGGGCATGAACACGCGCGGCTTACCGGGTATATTTGCTCCCATGTACCAGGAATTGGCCAAGGGAAAGAGCGTGTAATTAGCGACCTCGTTCACATGCGCGACCCACGCGTTTTCCGCCTCCGGGGTCGCCGCGATGCTCGGGAACTTATGTTCGCGCATGTATGCAAGACAATCGGCGATCCAGTCCACGTGTTGTTCGATGGAGACGACCATGTTAGACAGTACGGAAGGGCTGCCGGGCCCGGTAATCGTGAACAAGTTCGGGAATCCCGCCACCATGATCCCGAGGTAAGTGCGCGGTCCGTCCAACCACTTCTGTTGTAGCGTGACGCCGCTTTCGCCGCGGATGTCGATGTTGCACAGCGCGCCTGTCATTGCATCGAAGCCGGTCGCGAACACGATGCTGTCTAGTCTGTACTCCGCGCTCGCGGTCCGTAGCCCTCCGGGAGTGATTTCCTCGATCGGAGTTTTTCGTGTGTCGACGAGAGTGACGTTGTCACGGTTGAACGTCTCATAGTAGCCCGTGTCAACGCACAGGCGCTTGGTTGCCCAAGGATAATCTGTTGGCACGAGTGTCTCTGCAAGCGCCGGGTCCCGAACAATCCCGCGGATTTTGGAGCGAACGAACTCAGCGGCGGTCGCGTTGGCTTCTTTGTTGATTATCAGGTCGGCGAATGCTCCAATCATGCATAGCCCGCCCTGCTGCCATCGCTGTTCGTACTCGCGTTCCCGCTCGTCCATTGTCACTTCCAGAGCCGATCGATTGCCTAGCTCAAAAAGTAGACCGAAGGGCGAGGTTCGGGCGCGGCGGCGGTAGTCGGCGTGGTTGGCCTTCCAATCCTCGCCAACTTCGCACGAAAGCGGTCCATTTTGCGCAGGCACGGCGAAATTGGGAGTCCTTTGGAATACGAACAGATGCGATGCCTGCTTCGCGATATTCGGGATGCACTGGATTGCGGATGACCCGGTGCCGATAACGCCTGCTACCTGGCCGGTGAAGTCGACGCCTTGATGGGGCCACTGACCGGTGTGATAGGTCTTCCCCTGGAATCCGGAGATCCCCGGGTAATCGGGTATTTTCGCAGCAGACAGGCAACCTGTTGCCAGAATGCAGAACTTCGTCGACACTCGGTCTCCGCCGTCAGTCTCGATCATCCACCAGTTCGTGCGTTCGTCAAAGAAGGCACTCGTCACCCGCGTTTCGAATTGAATGTCGCGTTTAAGATCAAAACGCTCCGCGACGTAATTGAGGTATCGCAGGATCTCCGGCTGCGAGGCGTAGCGCTCGGTCCATTGCCACCCGCGCTCGAGTTCTTCGGAGAACGAATAGGAGTACTCGAGGCTCTCGATGTCGCAGCGTGCGCCTGGATAGCGATTCCAGAACCAGGTGCCGCCTACGCCGCTCGCTGCCTCGTACACTCTCGTCGAAAAACCGAGTCGGCGGAGACGGTGGAGCATATAAAGCCCTGCGAATCCCGCGCCGACGACCACTGCGTCCAAGGTGGGGGCGTTTTCGCCACCCGGCGAAGGATACGACAGTAAGTCTGACATCGTTAGTCCGTCCTTCCCTTTTCCGACCGGAGCATAATATCGCAATTTCACCCTTGCTGGCATGGTTGTGATTTGATCCATTCCACTCGCGCGGTTCGTGGCGTCATCGGCCCCGCTTTTCGCAGCCGGTCAACTGCAGCTCCGTGAATCGCATGCGGGCAGCTTCCCCGCGCCAGTCACAAGCATTTGCCGAAAACAATGGCTGTATTTGCCGTAATCGTGGAGGAGTCCGCACCATGCCGCCACATCCTGTAAATGGCCGTTTGCTGGGGCTGCATACTCCAGCGAGCCCTCGCGCCAAAGCGCGACACGCTGCTAGTACGCCAAAATCACTGACGCACTCTCCCTTCTCGGGAGTTATTACCGTTTTGCCCCTTCTGATAATTCAGTCGGAACACGCACGCCAAAATTAGCCTTTTAGGCCGTCGATGCCGGTGCCCGCCGTTGAAGACCTTCTGGAATGTGACACTTATCAGAGCAATGTTTCACGTGGAACATTCCTTAGGCCCGGATCCGGTCTTGGATTTTTACCGCGCGTTTCCTTTTTATAGACGGTAAAAACCCCCCTCTCAGACGCGTCTCGGAACAATCGCCGCATGCACCGGCCCGTTGCCCACTGGCAGCATCGTGAAAAGCGAAGCTCCCGCCTTGCCCCGCATCTTCGCCGCGTCGCCCAGCTTGTCCTGAATCGACGAGAGATGAATCACCGCCATATCTCCCGAGGCTTCGTTCAACACCAGCGCGTATTGATTGTCCGGCGTCACCGCGATAAAAGAGGGCTTCTGCCCAACCTCCACAATCCCGACCATCCTGCGCCTCGCAACGGTTAAGATGCAAACGTCCGATCCGCTCGCACTCGCGATCAAGAGATATGTGTTGCCCGCGCAAGCCATCACGCCGGGGTCTCTGCCTCCAAGCACCGTCTGCTCCACCTCTAGCGGCAGGTACGTAAATGCGATCGCGATCCCATCCATTCCTGGCCCCGATACGAAAAGCTGCCCTCCGTCGCCGCTGAAGCACAAATTTTCCGGCTGCATCGCCACCGGCAAATCGACGACTACCTGCAGACTTGGCACATCTAAAGCGGTCAGTACTTGCTCCTTGCAATTTGCCACCATCAGCAGCTTTCCATCGGCCCGAAATCTCGCTTGACCGATAATGCCGCTCAGTTCTTTTCGCTTCTGCTGCCCGGTCTTTCTGTCGACAAACTCGAGCACGGCCCGTTCACCCGTCGATATAGCGACGGAGCCATCCACCGCGACATCCAGTGAAACCGGTTCGGCCGAAAGTTTCCACCGCCTGGTCACATTCAACGATGCAGTTTCAACTTCGAGTAACTCGCGGCTATGTCCCTCGATCGCCAGTGCGTATTTGCTATCGCTCGTCAGTCGAAATGCTTCTAGTCGATCAGCGAGCTTCCGTGAGCGCACCCGTTTGAAAGACGCGTCGATCGCGTGTATGCTGCCGGTCATGGGTGTGAGCACATAGCTACGTTCGCTGCCCGCAGCGCCGAAGACCTCATGTGGAGCGCCTCCTAAAGGCACTTGTTGGATCAGTTGAAAGTCACTGAGATCGATGACGGACATACCCGTTTCGCCCGCTGTCGCAATCAGCGCGTAGCCGGGAAATCCCGCTCCAATCTTGCGCCCGCAAGCGCTCCCGAGCGCCATTGCGCCGGTCGCCAGCCACTCCCTTCGATTCAATCGATACAAAACGCAACCATCTGAAAAGAATGCATTTGTCTCCGCGATCCGGATCGGCTCATCCCTATGTTACCCTCGGAATTTGTCTTCTCCAGGTAGCAGTTTCTCGATTCATGAATTTCCGCTCCGTTTTTAGTCTCATCTCGTCAGATCTTGCCATCGATCTCGGTACCGCTAATACGCTGGTGTACGCGAAGAGCAAAGGGATCGTCGTTAACGAACCCTCTATCGTCGCCATCAATAAGAACAATGGTGAAATCGAGGCCGTCGGCAAAGAGGCCAAGGAGATGGTCGGCCGCACGCCTGGTAACATCGTCGCCATTCGCCCGATGAAAGACGGCGTCATCGCCGATTTCAAAGTCACCGAGCGCATGCTGAACTACTTCATTCTGAAAGCGCACGGCCGCAAGATGCTGGTGCATCCGCGCATAGTAATCGGTGTTCCAAGCGAAATCACGCAGGTCGAAAAGCGCGCTGTGAGTGAATCCGCCTATCGCGCCAGGGCAAGCGAAGTTCATCTGGTCGAGCAGGCGATGGTAGCCGCTATCGGAGCAGGTTTGCCGATCACCGAGCCTTCGGGAAACATGATCGTCGATATCGGCGGCGGCACCACAGACGTGGCGGTCATTTCCTTATCGGGTATCGTCTACTCGCGCTCGGTGCGCGTCGCCGGCAATGAAATGGATGACGCGATCATGAGTTACTTGAAGCGGAAATACAACCTGTTGATCGGTGAGCGCACCGCCGAACAGATCAAGATTCAGATCGGCTCCGCCTTTCCGCTGGATCGGCCCGTCACCATGGAGATCAAAGGCCGCAACCTCATCGAAGGCGTTCCCAAAACCATCACCGTCGAGGACAGCGAGATTCGCGAAGCCCTTGCCGAATGTGTCGCGACCATTCTGAATGCCATTCGCGTTGCCCTCGAGCGCACTCCGCCTGAACTGAGCGCCGATATCAGCGACAAGGGAATCGTTCTCACTGGCGGCGGCGCTATGATCAAAAATCTCGATCGGCGCATCCGCGAAGAGACCGGCTTGCCCGTGTCGATCGCGGAAGACCCGCTCGCCTCCGTGGTTCTCGGAACAGGAAAGATGCTCACGGATTTCAAACTTCTGCGCCGCATCGCCATCGAATAAGCGTGCCGCTGCCATCCGAGCCTTTCGCTTATTAAAGTAGAAGCAGGAACTCATGGAAGCTCTGCTGAGCCGGTTTCGCAACCTTACGGTTCTGCTGGTAGCAGTTGTTGCCCAATTGTTATATTTGGCCTACCAGGTCAAGACCAACCGCGACGAGCGATTGATCCGTGTCTGGGCTGTTACTGCCGTCACTCCTATGGCCGGAATCGTGGAAGCGATCCGGCACAACACCATTGGTTTTCTGGAAGACTACTTCATCCTGCTCGATGTCCGCGAGCAGAACAGAAAGCTGAAGGCCGCCAACGACCACCTGCAAATGGAGAACATCTATTATCGGAACCAGCTCACAACGGCTGAACACGCCCAGGCGCTGGCTCAGTTCGAACATCAAAGCCCGTCAAAGACCATTGCAGCGCGCGTGATAGGAAACAGCACCGTCGTCTCTGCTAAAGCCGTCTTTATCGATCGCGGATCCACCAGCGGCGTCGAGAGCGGCATGGCTGTGGTCACGCCGGATGGCATTGTGGGCAAGATCGTTGCCGTGTATCCCCTCGTTTCGCAGGTCCTTCTCGTCACCGACCCGACCTTCAAGGTTGGCGTCGAATCCCAGAAGAGGCACATCCACGGTGTCCTGAATTGCGGAAGCGGCAAATGCATCATCGAGCAAATCCAAAATGAGGACAGGGTCGATGCCGGCGAGTGGTTCTACACTTCCGGAGAGGATCGCATCTTCCCCAAGGGCTTCCCGGTCGGGAAAGTTATCTCGAGTCAGCCCGGCCAGGGAATGCGCGATATCAAGCTCGATCTCAGCGGTACCCCTGAAGGCGTGGAGGAGGTTCTGGTTGTTCTCCAGGGTGTCCATCGTGATATCCCTACCGCTCCTCCATCCGATGAAGACCTCAATAATATGAGCGCGCTGCCCCCGCCACCGCAGGAAGGCGGCAGCGCCGCGCCCGTGAGCGCTAAGCCCCAGACGGAAGCCGACAAAATCGTTCAGAAGTACAGCGCATTGGGCCAGCAGCAGGGTCACGTCTACGGAGCATTAGGTTCGAGCATTCCCAATTTCAACCCCAAATCACCGGCGGGAACTCCAGCTCAATCGACAGCCACTCCCGCGAAAGCTGTAGAGCAGCCGAAAGCCCCTCCCGTCCCGACGATTCTCGGAGCGCGGCAATCGTCCACTCCTCCCGACTGCCGTAAGTGCTCCCGCAAACAACGTTCCCAGGGAAACATCACCCGCCGTCTCGCCGGGTCCGGAATTGCCTTTGGGAGCACCGCGCCGGAAACCGGCTGACCAGACGAAACCCCCCGCACTACCGCCCGCCCTGCAATGAACGAGACAAGCGATCAACTATTAACTCCGGCCGCCCGGGATAACTGGTTTAATCGTTTCCAGGTTGTCGCGCTGGCCGCGATCACCTTGGTCTCCATCATCGGCAAATTCTATCTGCCCCGGCTCGTTCCGCACACTGAATGGCTTGAATTGCCTCTGTTGTTGACCGTCTATTTCGGCTTGATGCGGCACAGCCCGATCGCTTCTCTGCTTTTCGGAGCTTTCGTCGGACTGGCGGAAGACTCCCTCTCCCCTGCCAACATTCCAATCGGCATGTACGGCATCACCAAGACGCTGGTAGGTTACTTTTCAGCTTCCGTCAGCCAGCGCTTCAACGTGGAAAGTTCAGTGATCCGGCTTCTTCTCTGCTTCTTCTTTTTCTTCTTCCACGCCTTTTTCTATTGGCTGATGCGCCGCGCCTTGCTTGGCCAGGTTGTGCCGTTTGACCCGCCGGAAGTTTTTGTTCACGGTGCGCTCAACAGCGTTGTCGCTTTGCCCCTGTTTCTGATACTCGACCGCATGAGGCTTTCCGGAGCCTGAACTCATCTATTCCTCCGCTACAATAGAGCGAAGCAATCAGAGTGGCATTAATCGAGAGTGAGCGCGAACGGCACGAGCAGTCCACTCCCGAGCGCCTTCAACGCGATGACCCGAAGAAGGCAGCGGGCAAAATCGCGATCTTTCAATATCTGACCATCGCTGTCTTCGTGTTTCTGGTGGCCGGCTTCTGGCGCCTCCAGGTCCAGAATCCCGATGTTTATAGTGAAGCGGCCGAAAGAAACCGGATCAAGAGCACGCCTGTTCTTGCTGCCCGCGGCAAAATCCTCGACCGGGATGGACGCGTCATCGTAGACAACAAAGCGTCGTATTCGTTGTTGTTGAATCGGGATCAAATCAAGCCCGAACATCTCCGTCCGATCGCCGAAGCTCTCCAGATCGATTACGACGAGTTGGCAAAGAAGATCCGGCACATGTCTTCGTTGCCGCAGATCATCATCAAGGATCAACTGTCGCGGGACGAGATCGCCTGGGTGGAATCGCATCAGGATGTAAACACCTATCCCGAGATGCAGGTGGTGCAGGCATGGCGACGACAGTACCCACAGGATGGTTTCGCCGCTCATGTGACCGGCTACGTCGGAGAAATCAGCGAAGCCGAACTCGATTCGCCTCAGTTCATCGACTATCACCAGGGCGACATCATCGGGAAAGATGGACTGGAGAAACAGTACGATTCCACCTTGCGCGGCATAGACGGCCAGCAACGCGTTCTGGTAGACAACATGGGTCGTGAGCGGCAGATGGAGAACGCGCAGGAAGCTGTGCCAGGCAAAGATCTGCGAACAACCCTCGATTTGGATCTTCAAGCCGTTGCAGAGCTGTCAATGGAGAATAAGCGTGGCGCCGTCGTCGCACTCGACCCCAGGACAGGTGAAGTTCTGGCCATGGTGAGCCGTCCAACGTTCGACCCGAACAAATTCACCGCCCGCATCAGCCGTAAGGATTGGGAAGAGATAGCCGACGACCCTCACAAGCCGCTCCTGAATCGCGCCATTCAGGCTCAACTGGCCCCGGGTTCTACTTTCAAGCCGATCATGGCAATTGCCGGCCTTGAATCCGGCGTAATCGACCCGGAAACCATCTTTCATTGTTCCGGAGGCGAAACTTTCTACGGTCACTATCGCGCCTGTCACGCTGTTCACGGCGCTATTTCGCTCCATCGGGCAATAGCGCAGTCTTGCGACGTATTCTTCTACAACGTCGGTAACCGGCTGGGAATTGACCGGATTGCCCATTACGCCGATATTACCGGTGTAGGCCGCAAGACTGGGGTCGATTTGCCCAATGAGACGCAGGGCATTATGCCCTCCACCAAATGGAAAATGCGTGTTTCCCGACAGAAGTGGTATGCCGGTGAGACAATCTCGGTCGCTATCGGCCAAGGTCAAGTAACGGTTTCTCCGCTGCAGATCGTGTCCGCGTTGGGAGGATTGGGAGTAGGCGCAAAATGGTATAAGCCGCACCTGGTGCGGGATGAAGCGCCGGTTCTGGAGCGGCAAGGGCACTTCAACTCCGACAATCTGCAGCAGGTCATTTCTGGTATGTACGGGGTCGTCAATGAAGGGGGCACTGGCCGAGCCGCCGCCCTGCCGGGCATGAAGGTGTGCGGCAAGACGGGAACGGCGCAACTTGCCGCAACCGAGCGCACCAAGGGAGCAAAGATGGGAACCTCACTGGCAAATACCGCCTGGTTCGTGGCTTTCGCGCCAATGGATAAGCCCGAGATCGCTGTCGTGGCATTGTTTGAAAACGGCGTCGAAAGTACCAACGCTGTGCCCATCGTGCGAGACGTCATGAAGGCGTACTTCGACAAGAAAACCCGGGAATCGAACATCGCAGCTCAGGATGCCGCTCTCAGGCAGTTCACAGGTCGGCGTCTCTTCAACTTGCCGCTGCTGGCAACCCTTCGCTCGCACCTTCCCGAGGAACCGATCAACTAGTGGTTAAGTATCGGTCGATCCGCGACTTTGATTGGGCGCTCATCATCGTCACCCTGACCCTGTGTGGACTGGGTGTTCTGCAAATATACAGCGCGACGGCCGGGGCCAAGTGGCAAGACGCCTGGTGGAAGCAGATCATTTGGGTGATCTCGGGGCTTCTAATGATGCTGGCCGCGGCAAACATCGACTACCACGCCCTTTTAGTGCGCGTTTTCTACCTCTATATAGGCGCGTTGGTGCTGCTTGTTACTACGGCTGTCATCGGCAACAAGGTATTCGGTTCGACGCGCTGGATCAGAGTAGGCGGATTCACGCTACAGACCTCGGAGTTCGTCAAGATCGTTCTGATTCTGCTGGTTGCGAAGTATTTGACGGACCTCAAGGCCGATGAACTCGAGTGGAAACATCTCGCCCGGCTGGCTGGTTTCGTGGCAGTTCCTATGTTGCTGGTCATGAAAGAACCCGATTTGGGCACTTCCTTAACCTACTTGCCCATTCTCATCTGTGGTGTCTTGATGGCCGGCTTACGGTGGAAATACCTGCTCCTCATTACCTCCGTCCTGGTTGTCACATTGCCAATCGGGTATCATTTTCTTAAGCCGTATCAGAAGGATAGGCTGGTCAGCTTCATATATCCTGACCGCGATCCGAAAGGAACCGGCTTTCAGGTGATCCAGTCAAGAATCGCTGTTGGAAACGGCGGGATGTGGGGCCGCGGCGCAAAGGAAAGCTCACAGACGCATCTGGGATTTTTGCCGGTGCCGCACACGGATTTTATCTTTTCATCGTTCGCTGAAGAGCACGGCTTTGTAGGAATTGTTATCGCGCTGGTTCTGTATTTCCTGCTCATCATGGAGGTGGTGCAGAACGCGCAAACGGCGACCGACAACGCAGGACTGTATGTCTGCATGGGGGTTGCGGCGCTTTTGTTGTTTCACGTATTGGTGAACGTGGGGATGGTGGTGGGGCGCATGCCAATCACGGGTATCCCGCTTCCTCTGATGAGTTACGGAGGATCGAACACGTGGTCAATATTCCTGATGCTGGGCCTCGTGAACAGCGTCAGGTTGCATAGGTTTGTGAATTGAAGCGGTCCTTTTCGAAGGGCCTGGACGACTAACTAAATGAAAGTCGGGCCGAGGGAATGAAGAGTTCGGATTGCAGGCGAGATTTCGCTTATCAGCAGTAGAGTGAAGCGTATGCGAAACGTGGGTGTATTTGAGTCATTCTCCACTCGCGAGGCATTCATCGGGTTTCCGGGCGCTCTCCCAGCAGAGATCGTTCGGCAGTGCAATTCTGGAGTTTTTTCAACTCTCTGATCGGCCCGCTTGAGGCGGTGATCAATGAGTAAGGAACTGGTGATTGGATCCAATCGCCATGAAACGAAAGTAGCAGTTCTCGAAGACGACCAGCTCGTTGAGGTCTACTTTCAGAGGGGGAACGAGTATTCGCTTGCAGGGAGCATTCACAAGGGAAGAGTCACCCGCGTGCTCCCGGGCATGCAGTCGGCCTTTGTAGATCTGGGCCTGGAGCGGGACACGTTCCTCTACGTATCGGACTTCTTTGAGGAACAGGAAGATATCGATACGGTCTCGGAAGAGAAACCTGCGAGGGGTGAGCGGTCCGAGCGCAATGGCAATCGCGGATTCCAGGATAGGCGCCAGGTAGTAAAGCCCATCTCGACCACGCCAGAAGTATCCTTGACCCCTCCGGCAAGCGACTCCGAAGAAGCCGACGATACAACACCTCGTGATGCAGGGGAAGAAACTACGCAATTGGCCGCCCCGGCAAGACAAGGCGACGGGCAGGCACCTCTTGAACAGAGCGGGTTCCGAGGTGAACGGGGCCGGCGGTCGAAACGCCGGAGGCAGCGCGGTCGCGGTTTCCCTGAGAACAAATACGCACATCCATACGGCCAACCCTCGCGGCAGGAAGCTGAGGCCGCTCCCAGTGACGTGACCAACTCATCCTCCAGCCAGGAAGAGGTTGAATCCGAAGTGATCCTACTCCCGGGAGAGTCACTCGCGAAATATCGGCATATCTCTTCCAGCCCCGAAGCGCGTTCGCAAGAAGAGCCCGCGGAAGACCGAGAGAATGCTTCCGACACTGCGGACGATAGCGCAACCGAAGAGGAACTGGCAGAAGAAGCCGAGGAGATCGCACTAGCCGACAGAGTCTTCGCGCACCACGACGAAGAGCCCTCCGAGACTGGCGAGGAAACCGGCTCGGCCACGCACGAGGGATTGCCAGCTGAAGAGAATAAATTCGAGGCATCGAGTGTTGCCGAATTGGTAAGCCCAGTGACGGAAGTTCGGCCGGGGTCTGGGGAGGAAGTGGCAGAGCTCGATCCGGTAGTCCTGCCGGAAGAGCACGAGCCAAGCGATGCGCCGCTTGTGAATCAGGAGCCAATTGCGCTGGATGAATACGAGGTTCTCGCAATTCGCGAAGGTTTGACGGGCGTAGACGAGCCGCTCTTGGACGCGTTGCCTCCAGAGGAAGCACCGGCCGAAGAACCGGCCGGTGATTCGTCTGCCAAACCGGATGAACCGGCGCCCGTAGAAAGCCAGGCCCAAACAGCAACCGTTCGTGAGCAAAATGGACGGTATATGCACCGGCTATCGCGGCGTATGCGTCGGCGGCGTGGAGGCAATCGATCGCCGCAACACTTCGATCAACAGGACGCATCGCCGGAACCGAGGCGAACGGAACCTGTAAGCACCGGTCCTTCGGCAGGCGCCGCACCGGCGGTCGACACGCGGAACGAAACACAGCGGGAGCGCCAAGAGGACCGAGTGAGCGAAAAACCGGAACGGGTCTACCCATCGATCTCCGATTTGCTGAAACCGGGTCAGGAGATTATCGTTCAGATCGCAAAAGAACCGCTCGGCCAGAAGGGCGCGCGGATCACCTCGCATATTGCATTACCCGGCCGTTACGTGGTGTTCATGCCTAGCGTGAATCATCTCGGGGTTTCACGGAAGGTCGCTAGCGACGAGGAACGGCAGCGCCTGAAACGCATCCTGCAGGCACACCGCCCCGGTCCCAGCGGCGGTTTCATCGTGCGAACCGTGGGCGAAGGCGTTCCCGAAGAACAGATTGCCGCGGACATGAGCTTTCTTTACAGCCTCTGGCTCGACATTCGCGAGAAAGCTGAGAAGAAGCCCGCTCCGGCATTGCTGCACTACGATCTCGACGTCGTACAGCGCATTCTACGCGATCAGGTGACAAATGAGTTCAAGGCCATCTGGGTGGATGACGAGGAGCTATACGAGAATGTCGTGACGTTCATGCAGCGCTTCCAGCCGGCGCTGGTGAATCGGGTCAAGATGTATACCCGTGACACGCCGATCTTCGACGCTTTCAACATCACGCAGGAGTTGGAGAAGGCGCTCCGGCCGAAGGTCTGGCTGAAGTCTGGGGGTTACATCGTCATCAATCAAACGGAAGCTCTGGTAGCCATCGACATCAATACGGGTAAGTATGTCGGCAAGTCGAACCGGCTTGAAGACACAATCGTCAAAACAAACACGGAGGCAGTGAAGGAGATTGTTCGCCAGATTCGCCTGCGGGATTTGGGCGGCATCATCGTTGTCGATTTCATCGACATGGACGAACGCAAAAACCGCCAAAAAGTAATGCAGGCACTGGAAGAAGCGATGCGGGCTGACAAGGCTCCGTACAAGATTCTTCAATTTAACGATTTCGGGCTGGTGGCGATCACCCGGAAACGAGTGAAGCAGAGTTTAGAACGAGCGTTGTGTTCACCGTGCCCGTATTGCGAAGCCGCAGGCTACGTGAAGAGCGTGCAAACCGTCATCAGCGAGATTCTGGTTGAGGCACAAAAGCTGTCGCGAGCGATCGATAGCAAGGACGTTGTACTGCGTGTTCACCCCGAGGTAGCCAAGGTACTCAAGGCGAGCAACAATCGATATCTTGAGGAGCTCGAAGAGATTCTGCGGCGGCCGGTTCTGGTGACCGGAGATCCTACCCTTCATCACCAGAAATTCGACTTGGCCTAAGGCGTGATATATCGGTTCGCGACAATATCGGTTCGCGACACTTGACACATTAGATGAGCATGTGATAGCGTCGTCTCCCTTAACTCTCCGTGGGAGGTTACGACCATGCCTTCAAGCTGGATGTTTTCGACTCTGCTTCAACCAACCGGCAGATACTCACGATTTATCTGCCTCGGGTTGATCTTGCTGGGGACTGCCGCGATCCAAGGACAGCAGGTCTCCGGAAGTATCACCGGTTACGTGCTCGACCCGTTGAAATCCGGTATTCCTCATGCGGCAGTGACCGTCACAAATGTGCTGACCGGTGCGATAAGCACGGCCCAAACAGACGATTCCGGCTTATATTTGGTGCCGAATCTCATCCCCGGCAAGTACTCCGTTTCGGTTGTTGCCTCGGGCTTTGAGAAGTTTGTCCGTGAGAACGTAATGCTTAACGTCGACACGGTTTCAAATGTAGATGCTCAGATGACGATGGGCTCGGTTTCGGAGACCGTCACCGTCTCAGCCGCACCGCCCCTTTTGAACGTTCAAAAAACGGATGTGGGTGCGGTGCTGTCAGCGACAACTGTCTCGAGCTTGCCAACTCTTGGCCGGAATGTAACTACGCTCGAAATCCTCGCGCCGGGAGTTACGCAGTATAGCTATCAGCAAGGTGTGTCCGAAAATCCTAGCAATAGCTTCACGGCAAATGCGAATGGTCAGTTCTGGGGATCGAACAATTATCAATTGGATGGTATTACCGATACGCAGTTTGCTCTGAGTGGCTTCCAGGTTGTCGTTCCACCGGCCGATGGTGTCCAGGAGATGAAAGTCACGACTGCCGATTACGACGCAGAACTCGGCCAAGTCTCGGGCATGGTGGTTCAGTACTCTACTAAAAGCGGTACCAATGACTTACACGGTAGCCTTTGGGAATTCAATCAGAATAGCGCTTTTTTCGCTTCAAACCCGTACACGGAGAAAGTAGCTGGCACCGGGCCGAGCGGGCACGGTACCGGGCCCTCTCCGTACAACCAAAACACATTTGGAGGAAGTTTGGGCGGGCCTGTCAAGAAGGACAAAATGTTCTTTTTCGGAGACTATCAAGGAGCTCGAACCTCTCAAAGCAGCGCGCTTTTGACCACAGTGCCCACAGCTGCATTTGCGTCGGGCAATCTGACCGCGGCTCTTGGTTCGAAACTATGTTACGACCCGAGCAACGCGAGCAGCAATGGAGTCTGCGGTGGTGCTTTCACCGCGCCCCTACTCGTTCCCACAACCGAGGGCGGAAGGGTTCAAGCCCAGCAGAACATGGTCTTCGATCCGAATACGGGCAACCCGGCCGGCACCGGTCGCCAGGCATTCACGGTCAACGGCATTCCGAACATGGTACCGGCGAGCGCGATTAACCCTGTTTCGAAGAACCTGCTAGCCCTGCTGAATTCGAACCTGAAAGCCGGAGTTCTCAACCAAGCATTGACGAACAACAATTTCGTAGGCGTCATCCCTGGTGACTTCAATACGAACCAATACGATTCCCGGTTCGACTGGAACATCTCAAATAAGGACAGGGTTTTTGTCCGTTACACCTATCTCGGCGCACTTCTTGATGACCCTGCGATCTTCGGTGTAGCAGGAGGCCCGTCGGCGATCGGTAGCAACGGCGAGATTGGGCATTATGCCAACCAGCTCGCCGCGATCAACTACACACACATTTTCAGCCCCAGTCTGCTCATGGAAGGCCGGATCGGTCTCACCCGTTTTGCGTTGACAGGGTATCAGGCCGACGTGGGCAACCTGACCAACGACAAGGTGGGAATTTTGGGGATAAATACGAACGATGCTCTCACGCAAGGTTTGGCTGGCATTACGGTCAACGGTCCCGTTGGCGGCTTCAGCATGGGAGATCCGTCCGGACAGGGGCTGCCCCGCCTTAATTATGAGACGCAGTTCGAATGGGTAAATAATTGGACCAAACTCTTCGGTAATCATCAACTGCGCTGGGGCATCGATATCATTCGCGAACGGGAAAACTTCCTGACCGTGAACGAAAGCTCGCGGGGCAATTTCGAGTTCAGTCAGTCCATCACGCAGGATGCCAGCATACCCGGTACCGGTCTTGGCCTGGGCTCGTTCCTCTTGGGTATGCCTTCGGAATTTGACCGCGCGGTGTTTACGCAAATGCCAGCGGAACGGGACACGAGAGTTTCCCCGTACATTCAGGACGTCTGGCACGTTTCTCAAAAGCTGACAGTGAATCTGGGCCTGCGCTATGACTACATTGGACCTTCCACGCCAGCTTTCGCAGGAGGTGGAGTCAACTTCGACCCGAGTACTGGCAACTTGTTGCTTTCTGGCCTGGGGCAGGTTTCGCGGACGGCCGATATCAAGTCAAATTGGACTAACTTCGAGCCTCGGGTGGGTTTTGCATATAAAATCCTCTCGAAGACAGTTCTGCGGGCCGGTCTGGGGCGCAGCTATTTCTCTTCTAATTACGGCGGCGGCGTTTTCGGTACGCTGTGTTGCAGTTTTCCCGTTCAAACACGTGAGGACGTCAACCAGGTGAATGACTATTTCCCGATTACTCTTCCCGGGCAAACCTCGAATTTTGTGTTTAATCCGAATCAGCCACTCCCTCCAGCCCCGCTGCCAGTATTGCCCAAATCCGGGCTTCTGCCGCTTCCGGCGGGACTGGGTGCGTTCTACATTCCGTTCAACAATCCTACTTCGTCGGTGGATTCGTGGAATGTTACTCTGGAGCGCCAGCTTACACCTAATTTCGATGTTTCTCTGGCTTACGTCGGGAATGTGGGGCGCCATATCTACAACTCGTGGAACTTCAACTCCGCCATTCCGGGCCCCGGGCCGGTGAACACGAGACGTCCGCTGAATTCTCTCGGAATCGATACAAATGTATCCGAGCGGTGCGATTGCGCCAACTCGAATTACAACGCGCTTCAGCTTGTCGTTAAGAAGCAGCTAAGCGCAGGTTACTCGATTCTATCGAACTTTACCTGGTCCAAGGCGTTGGACCTGCCGTTTGGGGGATTCTCCGGAGGACCCATGAATCCTTACGATCGGAACGCCTCTTATGCGCCTGACAACAACAACCGCACGGTTGTATGGACGCTCGCCCATGAATGGCATCTGCCATATGGAAGAGGGTTGCGCTGGGGCTCCACTGCTTCAGGTGTGAAACAAGCCGCTCTTGGCGGTTGGGTGTTAAACGGAATAACCTCTGTGATGAGCGGCCTACCTGTGTTTATAAGTTGGAGCGATGCAAGTTCTCTCAACAACGGAGGGGATTTCGGCCAGCGACCGGACTTGGTAGGAGATCCACTGAAAAACATTCCCGCAGGTCGTTGGTATAACCCGGCGGCATTTGCCAATCCGCCCCTGTACCAGTTCGGAAATTACGATAGCGGCAGCATCGTCGGGCCAAGCTTTGTGTCCGCGAACTGGTCTTTGTGGAAGGAATTTCGCTTCAAGACGTTCCTGGCCCGTGAGGACACAGCCCTGGAACTGCGATTTGAATCGTTCAACCTTTTCAACAATACCAACAGAGCAAACCCGGATGGCACAGCCAACGATGCCACGGCCGGGGTGATCACAAATATCATCACTCCGATGCGCCAGCTCCAGTTTGGTGTGCGGGTGCATTGGTGAACCGAGCGGTCTTTCTCGAGTCTGACTACTCCTCAGGGGCCGTTTATGAGAACGGTGTTCGGATGATCATCTCGAGTCCTACGCGTGAGGGCGTCACACTTGAAGGTTCGGAGGGCAGCGTCTGGTAACTCGAGGTGACATGAGACTTCGCCTCGGTCTCTGTTGACCTATGAGCGCGGCGAAGATGAAATACATTCTTATCGGAGTGATAATCATATTCGGAATTTATCGATTGTGTTTAGACCGGGTCTCAGATCGCTCCTGACACAAGTGCTGCTGTGCCTGGCCGGTTTGGGCGGTTCTCTACACGTGGAAGGCGGCCAAGATCCCGATCGGTACTTCGAGCAGGGTGAGAAGGCGATTGCGGAGAACCGGCTCGATGCAGCCGCTCAAGCGTACGAACAACTGGCACGAATCCAACCAACAGTCCCTGAGGTTCGCGCCAAACTCGGTCTGATTTACTACATGCAAGGTCACTACGCTGCGGCTGTCCCGCAGCTGCAGGCTGCGATGGAACTGAATCCCGCGCTACCCAATTTGCAGTCGATTCTGGCAATCTGTTACGCAGAACTCGGCCGCTATGCCGAAGCGCTTCCGGGGCTCGAGAAGTCCTTCCATCGCGTTTTCGATGACAAGGTGCGCCGGCTGATTGGGCTTGAGTTACTGCGCAGCTACATGGGACTCAAGCATCCTGATAAAGCCGGTTTGATAGCCGTCGAATTGGCGCGGCGCTATCCGGATGATCCGGAAATTCTCTACAATACCGGGCACGTCTTTGGAGATCTGGCATACGGCTCTATGAAGCGCCTTACTTCAGTCGCGCCCGATTCCGTTTGGATGCGACAGGCCGTAGGAGAAACGTACGAAGCGCAGGGCCAATATGCTCTCGCGGCAGGAGAATATCGGAAAGTTATCGCCGTCGACCCAAATCGACCCGGTATTCACTTCCGATTGGGGCATGCGCTCTTACTGCAGTCCGGCGTCTCTACCCCGTCTGAAGAGGCTCTGGAAGAATTCCGCAAGGCATACGAACTCGATGTGGACCGCGGCGCCGCCTACGAGATTGGAGAGATCTATCGCAGGGGCGGACAACTGGAAAAAGCTCGCGATTATTTCACGGCAGCGACAAAGGATGAACCCGCTTTTGAAGAAGCGCAGATCGGCCTAGGGCGAACGCTAGTTCAACTTAGTCAACCTGCACAGGCTTTACCTCACCTTCAGCAGGCTCTCAAGCTAAACCCACAAAACGAAGTGTCGCATTATCAGCTTGCCCTGGTGTACCGCGCGCTGGGCAACAGCGCGGCGCAACAGCGTGAAATCGAAGATTTCCGCCGCTTACACCGGGAGAAGAAGAATCAGCAGAAACTACTGACCGAGTCTGCCTTCCCGGGTGAGGACGTCACTCGCCAGGTCGTAGACTCAGAAACGAACTGATCATCGTGCGGTCCGTCATCATAGTTCTTGTTTGTCTGGTTGGGGGCGTGCAAGCTTCGGCCCAGTCTAAGGACTGGAAACAGATCGAAGTTCATTACAGAAATGCTCAAGCTGCCCGGCAGGCGGGGCACGATGACATTGCAAGGGCCGAGTTCCAGGAGATCTTGCGTCTTGACCCTTCAAGCGCGTCCGCGCACGCGAACCTCGGCGTAATTGCTTTCACGCACAAAGATTACTCAAGAGCCGAGAGTGAGTTCGAAGAGGCGTTGAAGCTGCAGCCAGATCTCTGGAATGCCAAAGCCTTCCTTGGTATGACGCAAATGCGGCTGGAACATCGCCGTGAGGCGGCAGTCTTACTAGCGGAATCCCTTGCACATCTCCAGGATGCAAACCTGCAACGCAACGTCGGCGACGACCTTATATCACTCTATTTCGAAGCTGGCGATCTCGATAGGGTCGTGGATGTGATTCGTGTACTCCAGCAAGCGAAGACGGCGTCTCCCGACGTGCTGTATGCGGCATACCGGACCTATTCGGGATTGGCCGCAAAGGCGCTTTCGTCGCTGGCGCAAGTTGCACCACAATCGCCTCAGATGCACCAGATTCTGGCGCAAAGTCTGGCCAATCAAGACAGTTTCCCGAAGGCCATAGAGGAATATCGTCGTGCGATCCAGTTGGATCCGAAAATTCCAGGCCTGCACTACGAGTTGGGCGAGATGATTCTGGCAAGCTCGAATACTGAAAGCGCTCGGGGCGAGGCGGAACAGGAATTCCACGAGGAACTTGCTCTCAATCCGGCGAATGCTTCGAGCGAGTTTATGCTCGGTGAAATCGAGTGGCAGCGCTCCAAAGCGGACGCTGCATTGAAGCACGATCTCCGAGCACTCGAGTTACGCGAGAATTATGTCGACGCGCAGATAGCTGCAGGCAAGGCGCTCACAGCTCTGCACCGGGCGCAAGAAGCGCTGGTGTATCTGCAAGCAGCGGCCGCACTCGACCCCCAAAGTGAATCGGCCCACTATAGACTCGCGCGCGCCTACCAGAAGCTCGGCAGAACGGATGAATCGGAAAAAGAAACGGCGATTTTCAAACAGCTTAGAGATTCCCATCAGCCCGTTCGAGACTTGTACCAAGATGTCTTGCGCCAGCCTGGAGCTGATCAAACACGGGATCCCTAACGTTGATATCCAGCTATCGATGTTACACTTCGGGCGATGCCGTTTAAGAAGGAGGTCAAACAGATCGTCAGCGCTATCGGCGCTAACGAGTGGGTGATCCGCGGGAAAAAATCGGAATTGCTTGTGCTCTGTTACCACGGGGTATTGGCAGAACCCCGGCCCGACCGCTGGAGCTACGACAACTGGGTTGATGCGGCATCTTTTCGCGCGCAGCTGCGATGGTTGAAAGAAGTCGTTGAACTGACCGATCTGGCGGGTCTGCGGCGTTGGCATGAGGGGAAATGGCGCGGATCACGAGGCCCGGCTCTGATCACCTTCGATGACGGATACCGCAACAATCTGACGCAGGCTGCGCCGATACTCCTCGAAGAAAGTCTTCCTTCGATTTTCTTCTTAGCTAGCGGCTACGTTGGCACGTGTCGCGTACTGTGGCTCGATGAGATTCGCGTGCAGGTTTTGAACTGGCCTGACCCGTCGGTGCGCTTGCCTTCGGGAGAAACGCGCCAAATCCCTTCCGATCTCACTGGTCGCCGTAGGATGGCCAATGAAATCGTCGAAGGCGTCAAGCAACTCACGGAGGAGCCCTGCCGGGATTACCGCGACTACCTGCGCTCAAAAACGGAACGGGTGGAACTGATGGATGATGCCGAAGCCCGCAGCTTTATGAGTTGGGACGATGCACGAAAGTTGAGGGAAATGGGTTTCGAGATCGGCGCCCACACTGTTAGTCATCCGATCCTTTCGAAAATCTCTCAAGAGCGAGTAGCAAGCGAGCTGAGAGAAAGCAAGACGGCGATCGAACGGGAGTTGAATCTTTTGACTAAGGCGCTGGCTTACCCGAACGGAACCTCTCGAGATGTAAATGAGCAAGTGTTCGCGGAAACGGAGAAGGCCGGCTTCGAGTGGGCCTTCACGACGGCGCCCCACTGGCAGAAGCCGGGCGTGAATCCGTACCAGATTGGACGCATTTGCGTCGTTGGACACACGGATTTGGCCACGTTCAAGTTTTATGCCAGCGGTCTGCACACGCGGATCATGGGCGCGGCATAGAGGGTTTTTACCGTCTATAAAGGAAAAGACGCGCCTTGCGGTCACGGCTTTGTTCGACGGGCGGGTCGCTTCTTAGGCTTTCTCCCTGCAAACCCGCTGCGGTGGCCTGGAGCGCTTGGGTCAGGTCTTTCGCCGAGAGCGCGCTCGCAGGGTCGATTGAGAAACATTGCGGCCAAACCCGTGCGCGCCTTGTGCATGTTGCCTGGAAGGAACTCCCGAGTCAGCGGCTGGCTCACCATTTGCGTGAAAATCTCGAAGTTGGGAATCCATAACGCACGGTGATTTTCGAGGGTGGCGATAACCTTCCCCAAGTGGCTTCAAACCGCCGCCAACGCCTGGCCGACGGGGGAACCGACTGTTTTGTGCCGCGCGCAACTTTCCGGCTCTGGTTGAGCAATCAAATGGAAGATTTTGCCTTACCCACCCTGGAAGAACATGATGATCGAAGTGCCCTTGAAGATTGGAAATTCAATCACTCTCAAGGACTATTAGACTTGCTCGTCTGAAACACGCATCCGGAGCTTCAGGTTGTAGACTCCCAGAGACACTTCGGGTGTGAGGCCCAGGCGGAGCGAATACGGAATAGTGAGTCGAACAGGTTGCATTCGAGACACCATACCTTTACCACCGCAGTACGAGCACGGGAATAGCCAATCGTTTCCGGTCCCCGCACATGAGCCGCAAAGATCGCGAACTGGAATGCCGATGCGCAAAGTGCCGCCGCGGGCGGCTTCTTCCGATGTCAGTATCACTTCGACCGAAAAAGGTTCGGGTGAAGAATGCCTCGAGTACCGGTCGGCAAAGGTCGGGGGCGGCGCCAGAGGCTGGTTTAGATCATGTTCCTTCAAACCCAAGCTCTGATTGTACTCGCGCCGACGATCCGGATCCGAGAGAACCGAATGGGCTTCCACGATTTCCTGGAAAGCGGGCGCCGCGTCCGGGCCGGCGTGATCGGGATGCGTCCGCCGGACCGCTTCTTTGTAGGCAGTTCGAATACCGGATGGTGTCGCGTCTCTCGATACACCAAGAATGGCGTAGTAGTTCTTGAGCGCCATAGAGTTCGTACTCCGATTCGATTCAGTTCAGAATCAGAAGGGAGCTTGGTAGCTACTCTGACCATACAGTATCAATTTTTTCGCAACTGTGCAGGCAGATCGTGTAACCTCGTCGCGGTCTTCGAAATCTAACAAAACGGGTACCCCCGAGCGGGGACCCGGCTGGCTTTCAGCCGGCATCTCCAAGACGAAAACTTGACGAAGGGAGACAGCTTTGTATGTTCGACACAGTGTTTTCTCGTGAAATGCAACAAACGCTGGACCACTTCCGTCGTACGGTGGACCAGCTCTTTAACAACTTCTATGGCTCCGGCTCTCGTTTAGGCGCCGCTAACGGCAGCAGCCAAAACGGAAGCGAGTACGCATTCTCACCGGTCATCGAGTCCGGCTGGAATGAGAATGAACTGGTGTTGCGCGCGATCGTACCTGGCGTTACCCAGGATAGTTTGAAGGTTTCGGTGCAGAGCAACCAGCTCATTCTCGAAGGCGAGCGCAAGGCTCCCGAAGGCTGGACATCCGGCGCACATCCGCAAGTTGCGTACGGAAAATTCTACGCTTCCGTGCCTCTGCCGCAGAATCTCAACGTGGATAAAGTCAATTGCCGGTTACATGACGGTGTCCTAGACATTCACGTGCCTCTGGCTGAGGAGATGAAGCCGCGTCAAATACCGATCGAATCTGCAAGAGAGCAGCAAGCGATTGCGGCCTAAGCTGGAGGCCGGTGGGGAGATCCCGGGCCCCTATGCGAACTGGGTATCTTCTCCCCAGTTTTTCTTTCTGCTGCCGGCCGAGTTCTCAGGCGAGAATTTCCGGCAAGCAAGTTGAGGGACAACGAAGTTCCTGTTCCTTAAGGCAGACGAGGCGCCGAGCGTCCGATCGTGACGCTCGAGCGGCGAAAGAAATCACATAAAGGAGATTCAGTCATGGCTGAAGTAGCTGTAAAGAAAGCTTCTGAACAGAAGACGAATGATCAAACTACGAAGGCGAACGATCAAAATACTGTATCAAGGTGGAACGCCGGCGGAATCGCATCTCAGTGGGATCCCTTCTCCGGTTTGACGCCCGCCGATTTCTTTTCGAATCCGTTCTCGCTCATGCGAAGATTCAGCGAGGAAATGGATCGCAGTTTCGGCCGATTCTTCGGCCGGGAGAACGGTGGGAGCCTATGGTCCCCGGCTATCGAGGTGAGGCAAGGCGACGGTCAGCTGAACGTGCACGCCGAGCTGCCCGGTCTTAAGCCTGAGGACGTACGGGTGGAAGTGACGAATGACCAACTGATCATACAAGGTGAGCGGAAGTACGAACAAGAAGAGAAGAACAAAGGTGTTTACCGGTCAGAGCGGCGTTACGGCCAATTCTATCGGGCGATTCCGCTGCCGGAAGAGGCGAACACAGAACAGGCCAAAGCTCAATTCAAGAACGGCGTACTGGAGATCGCGATACCGACACCTGAGCAGAAGAGCAATCGGCGCGAAATTCCAATCGAATCGAAGTGAAGTAATGTCGCCGTCGCATCAATCACTGTTGGCGTTGGCTAGTAAGCGGGCGGGGTAAACAGCCCCGCCCGCTTATTCCGGGGACCAGTACGTTTCATAGAGTGAGGCCTTCCGCCCCATCAGCGACATTTCCTCGCCCGGGTGCCGAACCCGATATCCGTTAGGTGCAAGTTATTGTGTGACCTCTTCATAGGCAAGCGTTGTCGCGCGGGGACCCGTTATCGAGTCTGCGGGAAACCGAGATCGACTTTGCTGGTGCGAGGGTCTGGCCAGCGGCTGGTCACAACTTTTGCTTTGGTGTAGAATTGGATTCCCTCAGGTCCGTACATGTGCAGGTCTCCGAATAAAGAGTTCTTCCAGCCCCCGAAGCTGTAGTAACTCACGGGGACGGGTATCGGCACATTGATGCCCACCATTCCGGCTTCCACATCGAATTGAAACTGCCGCGCGACACCTCCGTCTCGCGTGAAGATCGCGGTTCCATTTCCAAACGGATTATCGTTGACGATCTTCAAAGCGTCTTCATACGTGGGCACTCGAACGACGCTCAACACCGGGCCGAAGATCTCGTCGTCGTAACAGCGCATACCGGGTTTCACGTGGTCGACCAAGCTCGCGCCGAGGAAGAATCCGGGGCGCTCGGCGACGGAACCTCGTCCATCAACCGCTAGAGTGGCGCCGTCGTCCTCAGCGGAATCAAGATACGAGGCGACACGGTTGCGATGTTCTCTGGAAATCAGTGGGCCCATTTCGTTGCCTTCTTCAAGGCCAGGACCGACCTTGATCGTTTGCATCCGGCTCTTGATCGCTTCCACAAGCTGATTCGCTACTCCACCCACGGCCAGTACCACGGAAACGGCCATACAACGCTCGCCCGCCGAGCCGAACCCGGCCGAAATGGCCGCATCTGCAGCCATGCCGATGTCTGCGTCGGGTAGTACAACCATGTGGTTCTTGGCGCCGCCCAGAGCCTGCACACGCTTGCCGTTACGAGTAGCAGTTTCGTAGATAGAGCGAGCGACAGGAGTGGAACCCACAAAGCTGATGGCCCGGATTTCAGGGTGCTCGAGGAGCCGTTCCACGGCAACGCGGTCGCCCTGGATCACGTTGAAGACACCGTCGGGCACACCCGCCTTCTGCGCCAATTCTGCAAGCAACAGGCTGGCGGAGGGATCTTTTTCGGAGGGCTTCAAGATGAACGCGTTGCCGCAGGCAATGGCGTTTGCGAACATCCACATGGGCACCATGGCGGGGAAGTTGAATGGCGTGATCCCGGCCACGACGCCTAAAGGTTGGCGAATCTGATAGACGTCGACTCCACGGCTCGATTGTTCAGAGAAGCCACCTTTGAGCAGGTTCGGGATACCGCACGCAAACTCCACGTTCTCCAATCCGCGCGCGACTTCGCCCAACGCGTCGGGCAAAGTTTTTCCGTGCTCGAGTGTGATTGATTCCGCCAGTTTGCCTCGGTTCTGCTCGATCAACTCCCGCAACCGAAACATTATGCCGGACCGTCGGGACAGAGGAGTCTCACGCCAGCCCGGGAAGGCCTCTCTCGCGGCGGTGACGGCTGCATCAACGTCCTCTCCCGTCGCGAACGCAACTTGCGCCTGCTCGTCACCGGTCGCAGGATTCCAGACTGTGCCAAAGCGGCCTGCGGCGGCCGGCTGAATCTTGCCAGAGATCCAGTGATTTATCTGGCGAATGCCAACGGATGCTTCAGCGATTGTCAAAGGTTCACCTCTCTTTTTTATTACGGAACTCAGGCGGGTAGAGCTCTCGGTTGAGCGCGTCGACGTGCGGCCATGCGAGCTCCGAAATACAGGCAGCCGATTGCGATCCAAACAAATCCCGCGATTTTTGCTTGAGGCCGCAAGCTGAGCCAAATGTAGAGACAGACAGCAAGGCCGCAGATTGGAATCAGTGCCTGGCTCCAGGTGCGGTCGTGGCCTTTCCACCAGTAGTGCCGGAATGAGGAAGCATTTACGCCGGCAAAGGCAAGAAATGCACCGAAGTTAAGAAGCTCAGCGCCGAGTTGGTAGCTAATGGTCCAGGCGCCTGCCAGCGCCAGGGATCCGCACAGCAGCACGTTTCGGCTGGGAATGTTAGTTGAAGAGCTTACAAATGTGAAAAAGCGCGGCAGGGCGCCCTGGGTACCCATTCCGTACAGAAGTCTGGCCGCGCCCAACATCGCGGCGGTACCTGAACCGATCGTCGCGACCAGAAGCGCTGAGTTAATCAGGTTGAACATCGCTGCGCCTCCGGCCTTTCCAGCGATGAAGACATATGCGGTATCCACGTTCGGGTAATGCCAGTACTCCGGCCAGACCAATTGTGCTGTGTAAACCTCAATTGCCGCCAGCACTCCGGTGAGTAGGCAGGTCAGCACGGTAGCTCTCATCACGTCACGATACGGATTGATCGCTTCTTCGGAAAGAGTCGAGATGCTGTCGAACCCGATGTATGTCAGGGCTGCGATGGAGGTCCCGGTGGAGACGGCCTTCAGCGAGAAACTGGAGCCGTTGTAGAAGGGCTTCATCAAACCAGCGGGTGTGAGCGGACCGTGAACAAAAATGTACCCGCAGAACTCCAGCAGGAGAACGCCGACCACGGCACACAACGCGATCGTCAGCCAACGATTCAAGCGTGCGGATGCTTGAATGGCGCGCAGATTCAAGCTCGTAAACAGCACAGCGAAGAAGAGCTTCCAGAGCCAGATCGGGATCATGGGCAGGAAATTGGCGGCGGCGCCGCTGCACCAAATGACACAGATAAGCGGGTTCAGTATGTAATCCAGCAGGATCGCCCATCCGACCAGTGTTCCGGCGGCAGATCCGAACTCACCGGCCGTATATGCATACGCCGAACCTGCACTCGGGTACACCCGCGCCATTCGGCCGTAGCTAACGGCCGTCAAAGACATCGCTACCATCGCGAACAGAATGGTAGTAACAACGTGACCGCGGGCCTCCTGTGATACCACGCCGTACATGGTCATCGGAGCGGTAGGCTGAATGACGATAAGCCCATAAAAAATCAAATCGCGAAGACGGAGAGTACGCCGAAGTGAGGTGCCCGCAACAGTGTGTTGTGCCGTCGACACGATGGTCCTAAACCGCGACGGGCGCGGCTTGCACGGGCACGGGCCTACGTTCAAAATGAGACCGCATTGCCGCGTCGGCAATAGCGAGAGACTGCCTGCCGTCGTGACCTGTTACACGCACCGGTCGGCCGGCCAGGACGTTGTTAACAAAATCCCGCATCTCGAGCCGATACGCGTCCGCGAAGCGCTCCAGCCAGTGTGTCATGAGTTCATGCTTGCGCCCTTCGGCCGTCAGAAACGTGACGGGCGTGCGCTGCATATGGCCGATCTGAATGCTGCCGCGAGTTCCGATGACCTCGGTACGGATATCGTAGCCGTACCCTGCATTGATGTACGACTCGACGTTTCCGATAGCACCCTGCGTGAACTGCAGGTTTACTACACCGGAGTCGAACCCGCCGAAGCGCTTCATTTCCGGAATGGCGAGACACGCCGCGTACGCATGAACTTCAGAGACCTCGTCGCCTATAAGCCACCGTGCCAGGTCGAAGTCATGCGTGCTGGAGTCGTGAAAAAGCGTACCGTTGATCTCGGTTTGAGCGGCAGCGGACGGGCCAGCCAGATGATCGCGGCCGATCGACTTGAATAGGATCACGCGGCCGATATTGCCTTCGTCGATGCTCCGCTTGGCGGAGGCATAACCCGGATCATAGCGCCGCATGTGACCTACTTGCAGATTGACTCCGGCATCGGCAACCGCTTCAAGCGCCGAATCAGCATCCTCGAGCGTGATCGCGAGCGGCTTTTCACAAAAGATCTGCTTGCGTGCCGCCGCAGCACAGCGGATGGCAGCGCCGTGAAATTTCGGGGGCGAACTGATGACTACCGCATCCAGCTCGATTCTATTCAGCAACGATTCCGCGCTATCGAATGCGGAAGTCTGGAGTTCCGCAGCTAGTGCTTGCGCGCGCCCCAGGTTCGGATCTGCGACCGCTACCAGCGATGCGCCTGGAGTGTGATAACGCAGATTTTCGGCATGGAACGATCCCATTTCGCCGACTCCGATGACTCCGAACCTCAGTTGCTCCATCAGATCTCCTCCTCGGAAATGATTCTAATTTGATGCCCGGCCGACTGAGCTGCTACTTTTTGACCGGTCCGGTTGATGCGCGAACGATAAGTTCGCCGCGAACCTTGATCTCGTGAGTTGCGCCTGAACCACCTAACAGGTCGAGCATCGCTTCCATGGCCAATCGCCCCATGTCCGACATCGGCTGGCGAATGGTGGTGAGTGGTGGTTCGGTGAATTGGACAATCGAAAGATCGTCGAAGCCAACGACAGATACATCTCCTGGTACGCGCAGTCCGGCGGAGTGAATCTGCCGTATGGCGCCGAGAGCAGTCATATCGTCATAACAAAAGACGGCCGTAGGCGGCTCGGAGAGCTTCAGAAATGCACTCATTGCGTCCCTGCCGCTCTCCGGCGTTCCGATTCCGTAGAGTACGTATTCAGGTTGGAAGGGCAAATTGGCCGCGTCCAGGGCCTGACGGTAGCCGCCGAAGCGTTCCGTATCGGACTGTCGTCCGTTCCGGTCGCCGATGTATGCGATTCTGCGATGTCCGAATACGACGAGGTGAGTGGTGGCTTCGTAGCTTGCTGAGAGGTTTTCAATCATGACCGAATGTGCGAACTCACTCGGGTGTTGATTGTTCAGCAGCACGATAGGTACGTTCATTCGTGAGAGAAGATCGAGATGCAGCGCGCCGACTCGGGACGCGGTCACGATGATGCCGTCGACTCGCCGTTCTTCGAACGTCCGGACGACCCTCATTTCGCGATCGGGATCCGCGTTCGAGTTTGCGAGGAATACGGAATAGCCGTGATCGCCCGCGATAGTTTCTATGCCGCTGACGACACCCGCGGCAAACAGATCGGCGATGGTGGTGACGACTACACCAATTGTCATGCTGCGCCGGGTAGCAAGACTGCGCGCGATGGCGCTTCCGCGATATCCCGATTGTTCTGCAATGCGCCTGATTCGCTCCACTGTCTCCGATTTCACACGCGGGTTGTTGTTCAAGGCCCGAGAGACGGTTGAGTGGGATACGTTGGCGGTTCGAGCTATGTCCTTTATGGAAATTGCATTCGAAGAATGCGCCACAACTGGATGCACACGTTTACGCAAGACGGAATCCGATCGCCGGGCTGTGCGGACCTTAGAATACAGGCCAGGCTCTCTGAAGCTTAGGATCCTGGCAATCCTTTGTCAATCCCTGTGTGAAAATCGCCTGCTTATAATGTGCACACGTGTGTAGGAAAGAATTGACAAATGCCCGGATACAGCCGCACAATCGCTACATCACATGCACAGCCCCCCAGACAATCTTGAAGGCAATCTCCATGACCGATTCCACTTTGCATGCGCGCCGGTGAGTTGGGGAGTGGAAGACTACTGTGGGCCTTCCTGGGAACAGCCATACCAAAGAATTTTGGACGAGATGGCGGAGTGCGGATACGAAGGCACGGAACTCGGGCCGTATGGCTATTTCCCAGTTGACGCCAAAACATTGCGCCCACAGTTGGAAGAAAGAGGGCTGAAGATGCTGTCGTCCTTCGTTCCGGTGAACCTGGCCGAACCGACTGCAGCGAGGGAAGCCGCACAGCGGATTCAGGAAGTTGGAGAGCTTCTATCGGCTTTGGGCGCGCCTTGTATTGTCCTCGCAGATTACCAGTCCAAAGCGCGAGAGGCCATTGCGGGTAGAGTGCCTAGCGACGGCAGCGCATCTCTTGCGGCAAACCAATGGAAGCAAGTGGTTTCTCTTGGCCGAGAAGCGGAGAGAATCGCGCAGGATTTCGGCCTGGATCTCGTCTTTCATCCTCACGTGGGGACATTCATCGAAACTCCCGAGGAGACAGAGCGCTTCTTCGACGCCGTATCGGCTTCGAATATCGGGTTGTGCCTCGACACGGGCCACTGCCTGTATGGTGGCGGCGACCCGGTCGGGATCGCGAAGCGATACAAAGATATCCTCCGTTACGTACACATCAAAGACATCGATATGCCCGTGCTGGAAGCGGTGCATCGGAACAGGCTCAACTTCGATGAGGCGATCGAAGCCGGGGTGTTTTCACAGATCGGCGAGGGCGGCCTCGATTTTCCTGCGTTTTTCCGGACGCTCGAAAGGAACGGATATCAAGGCTGGTGCGTCGTGGAGCAGGACATCAAATTCGGCGTCAGCACGGTGTCTCCGAAGGCGAGCATGGACGCCAGTCTCGAGTATCTTCACAGCGTGATCAAAGAACTGGAGCAAGATCGAGCGATTCTACGATATCACCGGATCTAAGCGTCGGGATTCGGAATTAGAAAATCCCGCACCAGCGCGCTGAGATCTGCGCATGCGGCAGTGAATTGCCTCAAGGTTCGTGAGGTGGCGCCGAAGCTGTCGAACTCGCTGACCGAGAGCCCGTCTTCCGCATACGCTCTGCGGAAATCGACGAACCTCTTCAACAAGTCATCGACTACGCTGGTTGCGACAGGTCGATCAATGCGTGAGATAACCTCGACATCACTGGCGTTGTAGCGCTTTTGCCAGGCGTACGGCGGCGAGATTACAACATCTCCGCCGATAAATTCGCTCCAGTGCATGTGATTCCTGAAGGCTGCCGAGAGCAAGCGCGTCCTGTACCCGCGTTCGCGAAAGATGCGATACGCGTGCTTGAAGACAGCGACTCCCGCCCATTCGAGGTACCCGGGATCGGTGCTGATGTGCTCCTTTTCCATCACGATTTTCAGCCAGTCGTCAAGACGGCCGACCATGATCGTACAGACCGGCCCCATGCTGTCGATCGGCTTGCCTTCCCGCGTGCGGCGGTCCAGTCCGCGTTCTATGGCTTCGGCAACGGCGATGCACTGCGGCACTGTAAACGACACGGTCGCGTTGATCGTAATGCCGCGAGCAGTGGCTTCCTCAATCGCCACGATCCCCGCGCTGGTAGCAGGAATTTTCACGATCATGTTGGGTGCGAGCTGGTTGAATTTTTCGGCCTGCTCGACGATGGCTTCCAGATTTCGGAACAGGCGCGGGTCGGTTTGTATGGAGAGCCTGCCGTTCCGTCCTCTTTGAGATTCGAACACAGGCATGAGAAGGGCGGCGGCGCGTGCGGACATCTCCTCGACAACGCGCCAGCCGATCTGGTCTTCGGTCGCGGTTGCCATCTCATGTATGAGCGCCTGAATGCGCGGATTCCAGAACGACATTTCTTTCTTGAGGACACCTAACGCGATCACCGGATTACAGGTTGCTCCGACGGCTCCGTCCTCGATGGAAGCCGAGAGTTCCTCGATGGAAGCGGAGTCGTTCCACAGACAGGTCGGTGTAGTCTGGGTCATCTGGTGCAGCGGGCTCTTATATTTCACGCCGGCGACTGATGCCATTGTTTAACCTCCTGGACCATGAACACGTGTGCGCTCGAATCGTAACTCACGAGAGAGAGGGTCGTCAAGCCGGCGATCGTTGCGAACCCCACATGAATGGTGCCTCGATAGCCTCTTTCTTTCTTTACTTCAGCACCTGAACTGATTACAATCGGGGATGCAAACGTGTTCACTGATGTAGGGACCCGGCCAGCGTAACCTATGGATCTACTCATCCGTGCGGAGAAGGGCCGCGAGATATCCGACGGTTTCGAGTTTCTGTCGTTCCGAAACGTTCGAGCTCGAGCGCAGCGGCATTTTCAAGGCTGAGACCGGAGAACGCGAAGTAGCAATTGTTGTACTCGGTGGACAATGCTCGATCACCTCCAGCCGTGGAACATGGCGGGAGGTAGGGCGCCGTCCGAACGTGTTCTCGGGCATGCCGTACGCACTATACCTGCCGGTCTCGACCGCCTTCGAGATCACAGCGGAAAGAGAATGCGACCTTGCACTTTGCTATTCGAAGGCCACCGAGAGCCATGACGCTCAATTGGTGACGCCAGATGATGTTGAGGTAGAGATTCGCGGGGCCGGTAATGCGACCAGGCAAATCAACAAGATTTTGCGCCCGGAGTTTGCCGCCGAGCGGCTATTGATTGTCGAGGTCTACACGCCAAGTGGGAACTGGTCGAGTTATCCGCCGCACAAACATGATGTCCACAATCTCCCGCTAGAGGCCGACCTCGAGGAACTCTATTACTATCGGATCGACCGGCCGGAAGGTTACGCGATTCAGAAGGTCTATACCCGAGACAAACGGCTCGATTTTACTTTGACCGTTCGCAGTGGTGAGATGGTCAGAATTCCTGAGGGATATCATCCTGTCGTAGCCGCGCATGGGTACAACGTCTATTACTTGAATGCGCTCGCGGGCTCGGCTCGTTCCATGGCGGCTTCCGACGATCCCGACTTCGAGTGGGTGCGCGCCAGCTGGCGTGATAAGGATCCGCGACTGCCGATGGTAACGATGGACATGGAAGCGGTGCGCGCATTGCAGCGCGGCTGAATGAAAATTCGAAAGAGGTCTTATGCGAAATCGCCGGCTCACGATGGCACAGGCTCTGATTGGCTTCCTGAAGAATCAGTACGTGGAGCGCGACGGCAATGAAACGCCATTCTTCGCCGGTGCGTGGGGTATTTTCGGTCACGGCAACGTTGCGGGGCTGGGTCAAGCGTTGCAAGAGAACCCCGATTTCCGGTACTACCTGAGCCGAAATGAGCAGGCATCGGTGCACATTTCAACCGCCTACGCAAAGGCGCGCAACCGGTTGGCGACCTTTGCCTGTGTTTCTTCGATTGGTCCCGGCGCGACGAACATGATTACGGGAGCCGCCACGGCAACAATCAACCGCATTCCGGTATTGCTGTTGCCCGGCGACATTTTCGCGCGGCGAAATGTGGCTCCGGTGTTACAACAATTGGAATCGGAGTACACACAAGACATTTCCGTGAACGATGCGTTCAAGCCGGTGTCGCGCTACTGGGACCGCATCTACCGCCCGGACCAGTTGATCTGTTCTCTACCCGAGGCATTGCGGGTTTTGACCTCGCCTGCGCAAACGGGCGCGGTCACGCTGTGCCTGCCTCAAGACGTGCAGTCGGAAGCCGCCGAGTTTCCAGACGAGATGTTCGAGAAGCGCGTTTGGCACATCGCCCGTCCGCAAGCCGATTCTCAGCTCCTGTCGAAGGCCGCGAGTTGGATCAGAGAAGCACGCCGTCCACTCATCATCGCCGGTGGCGGTGTTTTGTACAGCGAAGCAACTGAGGCGCTCTCCAGGTTTTCGACCGAGACGGGCATTCCGGTTGGGGAGACGCAGGCGGGAAAAAGTTCGCTGCGTTACGATCATCCGCAGAATTTGGGTGCAATCGGCGTGACTGGAACTCCAGGCGCAAACATCGCTGCGCGAAATGCAGACCTGGTGATTGCCGTCGGTACCCGGCTAAGCGACTTCACCACTGCTTCGAAAACTGCATTCCAGAATCCGGACGTTCGCTTTATCAACATCAATGTCGCGGAGATCGACGCGTTCAAGCATTCCGCGATTCCCTTGCTCGCAGACGCACGAGTTGTACTAGAGGCGTTGGCTGATGCTCTCGCGGGATATCGCACTGACCCGGTCTACCGCGAATTCATCACGCAGTGGAAGGAGCATTGGGAGCAAGAGACGGATCGCGTTTTCGGCCTGCGGCACGGGCCTCCTCTCAGCCAGGGCGAAGTCATCGGACTGGTGAATCAGGCAGCAAATCCCGAAGACGTGGTCGTCTGCGCAGCAGGTAGCCTGCCGGGCGATCTGCACAAGCTTTGGCGCGCTCACACCCCGAACAGCTATCACCTTGAGTATGGCTATTCGTGCATGGGCTACGAGGTTGCCGGTGGTTTGGGAGTTAAAGTCGCGCATCCCGACCGGCAGGTATACGTCATGGTCGGCGATGGGTCTTTTCTGCTGATGTCGTCCGAGATTGTTACGTCCATTCAGGAGGGCTACAAGCTCAATATTGTGCTGCTGGACAACCACGGATTCAGCAGCATTGGGGGGTTGTCGCAATCGGTCGGGTCTCACGGTTTCGGCACTGATTACCGCTACCGGACAAAGTCTGGTCAGCTAGACGGCGAATACTTGCCGGGAGACTTTGTGAAACTCGCGGAAGGATACGGGGCCAGAACCGTTCGTGCGAGGACACACGATGAGGCTCAGCGTGCGATTTCGGAGATGCGGAAGCACGCGGGTACGACTGTAGTCGTGATCGAAGTCGACAAGGAAATGCGTGTACCGGGATACGAGTCCTGGTGGGATGTTCCCATGTCGGAGATCTCGGGATTGGAAAGTATTCGCGCTGCGCGCGCCGTCTATGAAGAGGCAGTGAAACGTGAACGACACCACGAGGTCTCAGCGCAAGCAGTAACCGTATGACTCCGGGCGCGCACTGAGGACCAGTTTGCGAATCGGACTTTTCACAGATGGCCTGATGCACCTGCCGTTTGAGGCAGCTCTGGGCATGGCATCGCGGCTCGGCGTTCAGGGCGTGGAGATCGGGACCGGGAACTTCTCGCCTGCCCCGCACTGTGAACTGGATCATCTGGTCGGGAGCGCCGCTGCACGAAAGGAGTTCCTGGATACCATCCAGCGCCATCAGCTTACGCTTGCGGCTTTGAACTGCAGCGGTAATCCACTGCATCCGAGGCAAGAGGTGGCGCAGCCGGCCATCGAGATTACTCGCAAAACATTGCGGCTCGCCGGCATGCTGGGCGTCGAGCGCGTGGTCTGCATGAGTGGATGTCCCGGTGTTCCCGGAGGTGGGCCGTATCCCAATTGGGTCGTGGCGTCCTGGCCTGAGGATTTCCTCGAACTGCTCGACTGGCAGTGGAACGAGTGTGTACTGCCTTTCTGGCGCAGCATCGTGGATCTGGCACGCGCCGAAGGCGTTGCGCAGCTCTGCTTCGAGTTGCACCCCGCGAACAACGTTTACAATGCTTCCTCTTTTCACCGCTTGAGGGCAGAGCTGGGTCCGGCCGTCGCGGCGAATCTGGATCCCAGCCACTTCTTCTTTCAAGGGATGGACCCGCTTGCGGTCATCCGCTGCCTGGGGGATGCCATCGGCTACGTTCACGCCAAGGATGCACGGGTGGAACCGTACAACTTAGCCGTTCAGGGATCTCTTGATTTGCAGCCCGGCAAACCCGTTGGCGAACTCGTCTGGGCATACCGAACGCTCGGATACGGACACGGCGAGCTGTTCTGGGCCGACTTCGTTTCCGCACTGCGATCCGTGGGTTACGATGGATACCTTTCTATCGAGCACGAAGATCCGTTGATGGACTCCGAAGAAGCGATCGAGCGAGCGGTCTGGCTGCTCAGAAGAACGGCTTTCTTCCGTCCACCGTCGGTGCTTGCAGGCGCACCTCCAGCATTCAGGGCTAGCGAAACCTAAATCGGCGCAACCAACGCAGCCGGTTGGAATCCAATCACACAGGCGGTCGCAATGTCGAATTATCGTAAGGATCCAGAAGTCATCTCTCGCCTTTCCCCTGAACAGTACGAAGTCACGCAGCGTAACGGGACGGAGCGCCCTTTCCGCAACGCTTACTGGGACAACAAGGAACCGGGTCTCTACGTTGACGTGGTATCGGGCGAACCTCTATTTACTTCCATGGACAAGTTCGACAGTGGCTGCGGATGGCCGAGTTTCACCAAGTCGATAGAGGGAGAAAACCTGGTTGAGAATCAGGATGCGAGCCATGGCATGATTCGCACTGAGGTCCGCTCCAGCGCCGGCGATAGCCATTTGGGCCACGTCTTCCCGGACGGCCCTCCCGAAGCAGGCGGTCTGCGTTACTGCATCAATTCCGCTTCACTGCGGTTCATCCCTCTCGACCAGCTCGAAAGCGAAGGATACGGCAGCTACCGCCGCCTGTTCCCGGCATCAGCACGTTAGCTGGCGGAAGCTAATGGGAGTCGAACCCACCCGTGACATTGAATGCCACACGCCGGTTTTGAAGACCGGGCCCTGCACCGGCAGAGTTTAGCTTCCAACTGGAACGGGCACAGGCTCGCGTTGCGGAAAAAGGCAGGCAGCCATTGCATAGCGCAGCTCTTCCAACCCTTTGCCAGTCACTGAAGAAATTGCATAGAAGGCAGAACCGTGTTGCGCAGCCTTCCCTTTCACCGCCTCCAGACGCGCGGGGTCGTGGCACATATCCACTCTCGCTGCTACGACAATCATGTGCTTGTGGGTAAGCTCGTCATTGAACTTGGTCAGCTCTCCCAGGATCACATCGAAGTCGTTTGCCGGATCCCGGCCGCTGGCATCCGCAACGTCTACCATGTGAACCAGCAAACGCGTTCTCTCGATATGTCTCAGGAACTGAGTGCCCAGACCGTGACCCTCGTGCGCACCTTCTATGAGGCCAGGCACATCCGCAAGCACGAAGGTGCGATCGCCTGCCTGGACTACTCCAAGATTCGGCTGCAGAGTCGTGAACGGGTAATCCGCGATCTTCGGCTTAGCCGCGGAGAGGCGCGAAATCAAAGTCGATTTGCCGGCGTTCGGAAAACCCACCAGACCGACGTCGGCCAGCAGCTTAAGCTCCAGGCGGAGTCGTAAGCCGTCACCAGGCTTGCCTTCTTCATGCTCCGTGGGCGCCTGATGCGTAGATGTCGCAAAACGCGCGTTGCCACGTCCTCCACGTCCTCCAGCGGCGACCGTGAAAGTCTGTCCAGCGGCCGTGAAATCGAAGATCTGTTCGCCAGTATCGGCGTTGTAGACGATCGTTCCAACAGGTACGGGAAGTTCGATACTTTCGCCGTCTTTCCCGGTCCGGTTACTACCTTCTCCGTGACGACCCCTCTCGGCAGTATGTTCCGGATTGAAGCGAAAATGCAGAAGAGTATTGTAGTGCTCACTCGCGACGAGGACAACATCTCCCCCCCTGCCACCGTCGCCACCGCTCGGGCCGCCTCTCGGAACGAACTTCTCTCTTCTAAACGCGAGACATCCATTACCGCCATCTCCGGCCTTAACGGAGATAGTTACTTCATCTATAAACACGGAATTGACCTGTGAAACACCGCCCCAAAGCCATTATCGCGTGGGCTTGGCATCTGATCTAAGTAGGAGCTCAAGAAAGTTATTCTTGGGCGGCAACAATGCTTACGTATTTGCCCAGCCTGCCACGGTCACGGAATTCTACCGTACCCGGCACCGTTGCGAAGAGCGTGTCATCCTTGCCCAAACCTACATTCTTGCCCGGCTTGTAGCGCGTTCCGCGCTGTCTGACGATGATCGAACCTCCGGTGACAAACTCGCCGGCGAAGACTTTTACGCCCAGTCGTTGCGAATTCGAATCCCGGCCGTTTTTGGAACTTCCAAGTCCTTTTTTATGCGCCATTGCGACTATTCCTCTGGCTTACGCCACAATCTCCTCGACCTGGACTCGTGTGTAGTTCTGCCGATGACCGATCGTTCGCTTGTATTGTTTTTTGCGTTTGAACTTGAAAACGAGCACCTTGTCGCCGCGTCCGTGGCCGGCAATCTTGCCGCGCACGCGCGCGCTTCGCAAAGCATCACCCAACGTCAACTCGTTGGAGTCATTTGAAATAGCCAGAACGCGGTCGAACTCGACAGCCGATCCGACGTCACCTGCAATCGTGTCTACCTCGATCAGTTGGCCAGGCGCGACACGATATTGTTTGCCGCCTGTCTCGATTACAGCGTACATATTGAGCCTTGTTTAGTTTGGGTTTAAAACCGGAGCGCAATTCGAAAGCAGCGCGCCGAACGAAATACGTCAACCCCAGATCAGAATCTGAACTCCCTATAGGATACCGAAACGGGTTGGAACTTTGTTGATTACTCGGGCCCAGCCTTGCACATATACTTAATGCAATGCTTGAACAAAAGCAGGTTAGGTGCGCCAATTCGATTGAGTTTCAGACAGTCGCGGTCATACCACTCGATGACGCCTTCCAGCTGTTCTCCGTCCGTGAGCGTCACAACCATGTGAGTCTTGCCCTGCATTTGCTTCGAGTAATAAAACTGCTCGGCGTTGGTTTGATCCGGCGGGGCACTCTTCTTAGCTGCAGGCGGCCTGCGACCCGGGTCCTTCATGTCTGTCGGGGCACTCCGAGCCGACTTCCTGATGAGCGAATCCAAGCGGGCCTCCTCCATGATTTCCTTTATAGTGATCGTACCGAAACTCAGTCACGCGATGCTGTTTTAGGTGCCCACGAAGCGCGGCCGGTTTCTCAACTTAACAATCATAGCGTCAAGCGCTGCGACTTTCTGAATGTTTCGACGGATCATGAGTTGAAGTTCGTCGAGCAATCGTACCGCCTCCTCGAGCCAGGCAAACGCAACGCGGTCCGCTATAGCCGCAACTCTCGACTGGATATCACGATTTCTCTTAACCGGGCGCTGGTAGGAAACGGCCAGGATGTCATCGAGCAAATGGTACGAAAGCGCTATGTAAGGATCGAGTTTCTCCGATTTCTTTGCGGAGAACGCTTCCGACTGCTGCACCCACGAGGAAAATGGAATAAGACCGGCTGAGCACTCGAAGGCAGCCAAAACCAACGCCCGGCGTGCCCGGAAGAGATCGAGATCCAAGCGCGCCGCAATTCCCGGACAACCTTCTGAAACAGCGACTCGTAAGTCAAGATCCGATAATCCTCTGCTGCGGACAAAGCCCAACATATCCGATTCAGAGAGCTTGCTCATCGACAAAATGACGGAACGGGACCGGATCGTCGGTAGAACCTCGTAGAGATTCTCTGCCGTGGCCAGGATTATCAAGTGCTCAGGCGGCTCTTCCAAGACCTTCAAGAGCGAATTCGCAGCCTGTTCATTCGCACGATCCAAATGATCAATCAGGAAGACGCGATACTCACCTTTGAGGGGTTTGAACTGCGCTTTCTGGCGGAGCAGCCGCATCTGCTGGATCGTAATCTGCCGCATCGGGCCTTCCGGCGGGAACGTGACAAAATCCGGATGGCTAGAAAACAGGAGAGGATCGTCGTTGCGTTTGTCGGCTGTCCACTTTTCACGCTCCTCGATAACATCCAGATTTTGGGTGAGGCTCAGGTCGTCATGCTCGATCTTGGCTTGGTCACCGAGCAGCGCGGATGCAAAACGGCGAACCAGGGTTGCCTTGCCAACGCCTTCAGGCCCGCTGAGGATGATTGTCTGCCCAATGCGCCGGCCTTCGATCATCGTAGAGAGCGTCTGCGCGACGGAGTCATTACCGTAAAAATCAGGGAACACGCTCATGGGCGAAGGAACCTCTCGGTCTCAGCCCAGACCCGCGCGGCGACTTCCGCTGGATCGCCCGTTGCGTCGATCAAGCGAAAGCGTTTGGGATCCGAAGCAGCGATCTTACGGTAAGCCGATGCCACTCTGGAGTGAAAATCGAGAGACTGCCGATCGATACGCGTTTCAGTGGAGGTCACGCCAGTTTCCCGGTTCCGCCGGAACGCGCGTTCAAGTCCGGTCTCAAGATCGATATCTAAGGCGATGGTCAGATCTGGCATTAAAGAACCAAGCGCCAGCTTGTGTACCGACATGACGGTTTCGCAGCCGATGCCACGCGCGACTCCTTGATAGGCGAGCGTCGAATCAGTGAACCGGTCAGTCACCACGATTTCGCCGCGCTCAAGCGCCGGATTTATGACTTCGGCTGCCGTCTGGGCGCGCGAGGCGAACATCAACAGAAGCTCCGTTATGGGTGTCATTTCGACATTGGCCGGGTCCAGCAACAAACGGCGAATTTGTTTTCCGATAATCGTTGTGCCAGGTTCCTGGCTTTCTACCACGGTCAATCCGAGGCTGCGAAGATGCTCTACGAGCAGCCGCAGCTGCGTGGATTTACCGCTGCCCTCAGTTCCCTCGAACGAGATAAACAGGGAATTGCCATCCCGCCTAGTCATAGACAAAGTGAAACAGCGTCTTCAGGTCTTCCCATGCTTCGCGCCGCGCCTGCTGATTGTATTGGCGCAACAGATACGAAGGATGATAAGTAACCATAACCGGGATATCGCGCCACTTATGCCACTTTCCACGCTGCTTCGTGATTCCTTCCTTGACGTCGAGCAGCGCCTTCATGGCCGTCGAGCCGAGTGCGCAGATGGCCTTAGGACGGATCGCGGTCAGTTGCCGGTAAAGAAACTGTCCACAGGTTTGCATTTCGTCCGGCAAGGGAGTGCGATTCTCAGGAGGCCTGCACTTCACAACGTTACAGATGTAGACGTCTTCGCGCGTGATCGGGATGCCTTCTTTCGAAGCCGTGTTATCGATCATTTGCGTCAAGAGCTGGCCGGCCCTGCCCACAAACGGCAGGCCTTGCTCGTCTTCATCCGCGCCGGGTCCTTCGCCTACAAAAACCAGTTGCGATTTCTCGTTTCCCGAGCCAAACACAATCGAATGGCGGCATTCGAAGAGGCGGCACCGTTTGCAGTCGCCGATATCCAGCCGGATCTGATCAAGGGTGTCGCCCGCGGGAGCGAGCGCCGGCAAAGAAGGGACGGCCTCTTCCGCTGGAGGGGCCACAACCGTTTCCGTGGCGACGGTGGTCCGACGATAGATGGAATCGATGCCCAAATCCCGATACAGCTCGAGATAGGCGCGAATCTGTTCGCGGGTCATCAAGATACGTGAGAGCCTCTAGGCGGATGAATCCGCCATGTGCAAGGAAAGCCGCAGAGTAGCGACCTGGTTGAGAATGATTTCCGCAACTTCGGTTTTCGGACCTGGGCCGGCATGCACGGTACGGCCGACGCGAGTGATGATGTCTACTTCGTTGCGATCGGACTCAAAGCCCAGGCCATCGCGGTTCACCAGATTGGCAACCAACATGTCACACTGTTTCGAAGTCATCTTGCGGCGAGCCTCGCCGATCAGGTTCTCGGTTTCGGCGGCAAAACCTATTAGCAGGCGGTCGCCTTTCTTTTGACCGATCTCAGCAAGAATATCCGGGGTCGGGTCGAGTTCGAGCGACAGGCGAGCGGCGGTTTTCTTGAGCTTTTGCTGCGGCACTTCGGCCAGGTAGTAATCAGCAACGGCCGCGCTCTTGATGATAATGGTTGCGTTCTCGAGATTCTCCAGGACGGCTTTCCGCATCTCCTGCGCGGTTCTGACCGAGATCAGATTGACATTGGCCGGTGCGGCCAAGCTCACCGGGCCCGACACCAGGACGACATGCGCTCCTCGCCTGACAGCGGCCTCGGCCAATGCGTATCCCATCTTGCCGCTCGACCGATTGCTGATGTAGCGCACCGGATCGATCGCTTCTTGCGTGGGTCCGGCAGTAATCAGGATCGATTCACCTGCAAGGTCTTTCTTCTGTTCGGTGAGGAGGTCGAATTCGGCTGCGATACGGGCCGGATCAGGAAATCGGCCTGCTCCTACCGTTCCGCAGGCGAGCCATCCTTCGTCAGGATCGATCACGAAACAGCCTCGCGAGCGGAGCGTCTCAAGATTCGCTTTAGTAGCTGGATGCTCCCACATTGCTGTATTCATAGAAGGCGCTAGAATGACAGGGCCGTTAAATGCCAGATACAGCGTGCTGAGGAAATCATCTGCCTGCCCCGTGGCGAATTTAGCCAGAAGATCCGCCGTGGCAGGCGCCACAATGAGAGCCTGATGGTTCCGCGCGAGATCAATATGTTCGACCGCGCTTGAAAGTGTTTCGCCCGTACTCTCCTGCGAAAACAGATCGCTAATCACCTTCTGTCCGGTCAGAGCGGCGAAGGTGAGCGGCTGAATAAACTCGCGAGCGGCCCGGGTCATAACGACCTGAACCTGATGGCTCTGGGTCTGGAGGGCGCGGACTAATTCCGCAGCTTTATAGGCCGCTATGCCGCCGCCGACTCCAAGAACAACACGCATAGCGAACCGCTATTCCGTCGGCTGGACCTCGCTCGCTTCTTCTTGCGTGAGATCAGTATAGGGAACGAGTCCGCGACGAGTCTCTTCCATGGCGAGGCTAGTCGGCTTCTTATTTGCGGCCGGTAGAACACTGCGCTGGCCATTCTGCAGCTGCCGGGCACGTTTCGCTGCCACGATGATGAACCGGTACGTGCTAGCGTTCTCGTCTTCCGGAATGCTGTGCATCGCGTTGGGTCTGGGTTTGTCTGCCATAGTTTTCTTTTTCCTCAACGCCCTCTGTCCCTATCGGAACAGCGAAGGCGGTCTTTCCTCAAAGCTCTTCAAGATCGGCCGGATCTGGTCTTCTACGCGAATCCGTCTTATGCGCTCGGCTCGGATTATAGAAGCGAGCGTTGATGTTGACTCTTCCACCTGATGATTGACAAGTACGTAATCGTACTGCCTGTAATTGCGTAATTCTTCGGCGGCGTCCCGTAAACGGCGCTGAATGACGGCCTCCGAATCCTCAGAGCGAGTTCGAAGCCGCTGCTCCAGTATGTCACGCGAGGGCGGAAGAATGAATATGCTCACCGCCTCCGGGATCCGTTCCTTTAATTGTCTCGCACCCTTGACGTCAATGTCGAGTATCAGGTCCTTGCCCTCGGCCTTGGCTTGCTCCAGTACTTCGCGATGAGTGCCATAGAAGTTGCCGAAGACCTCGGCGTATTCCAGGAACTCGCCGCGCTCGATACGGATTCTGAACTCTTCCGGAGAGATGTAGACGTAGCTCTCGCCGGGTTTTTCGTTGCCCCGCGCGGGACGGGTCGTGTAGGAAACGGAGAAGCGCAGCCCGGCATCCGTTGCCAGCAGGCGCGAGACCAGCGTTGACTTGCCGGATCCGGAAGGCGCTGAAATGATGAAAACGGTGGTCATGGGTTCGGATGATGCGCGGTCATCCACTTGCGCGACCGCCAGGGCTGGACTACTCAAGGTTGAGCCCCTGTTCACGTATTCTCTCGATATTAGCTTTTATTGACAATCCGAGACCTGTAATGCGCAGGCCGGGTTCACCGGCGTTGGCGCTTTTCGAGAGCGTAGTGTTAATTTCACGATTCATCTCCTGCAGGAGAAAATCGAGTCTCTTGCCGATCTCACCGCCGCTGGCCAAGAGGCGGTGAAGTTCCGCCGTGTGAACCTCGAGGCGCACCAGCTCCTCCTGGATATCAGAACGATCGGAGAGCAGCGCCGCCTCTTCGATGAGCCTGTTTTCCGTGATGCTTGAAGAGGCGAGCAATTCAGACAGCTTCTCTCGCAGACGCGCCTGGAAATGGGGCCGAGCCTCATCGCGAATCGCGACAATTTGACGAGTCCACGCCTCGACCTCCGACGCTTGCTTCGCGATGTCATCGCGCAGCGCTTCTCCTTCGCGCTCGCGGTGCTGGTTGAGGATCTGGGTGCAGCGGGTCAGGGCATCCAGCAGTTCGGGCAAAAAAGCAGAGGGCAAACCATCGGCCGCTTGCGATTCAGAAAGGATCCCAGGAATCGTGAGCAGCACGTTGAGATCCGGTTCAGAGTTCAATTTGAATTCGGAAGATGCCTGGCGAAAAGCAGCGATATGGCGGGCGAGAGCGTCGCGATTAAACGACGCCTGCCCATTAGAGGCACGAGTCAGAGCGGTGCGTACCTCCACATGGCCGCGCGCAATATATTTCTTAAGGAGCGCACGCATTTCATTCTCAAAGACCGACAGTTCGCTACCTCCATGGAAGTGAAGGTCCAGTCCGCGGTGATTCACACCACGCAGGCTGATGGACAACTCTCCCTGGCTGGTGAGGCAACGTTCAGCGGCGAATCCCGTCATGCTTCGCACAGGAGCGGTTGGAAATGTCACAGGCTTCAATTCTCTGCGAGCGCCTGCGAACCGGCGAATTGCAGTTCGTAGAGATGGCGATAGGGGCCGTGGGCGGCAACCAGATTGTCGTGGGTTCCAGTTTCGACGATCCGGCCCTTTTCGAGCACGACGATTTTGCTGGCATGGCGGACCGTCGAGAGGCGATGGGCAATGACGAGTACGGTTCTCTTCTTCATGAGAGCGGTGAAGGCTTGCTGTACAAGACGCTCGGATTCGGTGTCGAGGTTGGAAGTAGCTTCATCGAGTATGAGGATGGGTGCGTCTTTGAGGAGCGCACGGGCGATGGCAAGGCGCTGACGCTGGCCGCCGCTCAGTTTTGCGCCGCGTTCGCCGACTATCGTGCGATAACCGTGCGGCATCTTCATAATGAACTCGTCGGCGAGCGCGGTCCGGGCAGCTGCAAACACTTCTTCTTCTTTCGCGTCCGGACGTCCATAGGCAATGTTGTCGAATACGGTGTCGTTAAACAAGAACGTCTCCTGCGAGACGACGCTGATGTTTTCGCGGAGGCTGCTCAGCTTGTAAACGCGAACATCGAGGCCGTCGATCTGAATGGAGCCCGAGGTCACGTCATAGAAACGGGGGACCAGACTGCCCAGCGTGGTCTTGCCCGCTCCGCTCGGGCCGACGAGCGCGACGACTTCACCGGCGCCTATTTCGAGGTCGATGCCATCGAGCACCAGACGTGACGGAGCAGCAGGATAGAAGAAGCGGACATCGCGGAAGGAGATCGAGTTTTCGAGGCGAAGCAGGGGCTTGGCGTCCGCCGCATCCATTACGTCTGGCCGAGTATCGAGGTAATGAAAGACACTCTGAGCCGCACCTAAGCCTTGCTGGAAGATGTTATGGATATTCGTCAGGCGCTTGATCGGTTCGTAGAGCATAACAAGGCCGACAACAAACTGGGTGAAGACAGCGGCAGTCATGGCCGTGCTCTTTACCTGCTGGCGGGCCAAGTAGAGGAGCAGTAACACGGTGAGCGCGCCCAGCAACTCGATGATAGGAGAAGCGAGCGCCTGATGAGCCGTGTACTTGAGATTATCGGCTTTCCAACGTGCGGAGGCCAAACGGAAGCGCTTTGACTCGAAGTCCTCCGCTCCGAAGCTTTTGACGACCTGGTGGCCGCTGATGGTTTCCTGCAGGATCTGATTCAAGCCGGCGGTTCTATCCTGCACCTGGCGTGTAGTCTTGCGAATGCGGCGGCCCAGGCGGGTGGTCAGGAGAGCCACGACCGGGAACACCAACAGGCTGATCAGGGAAAGACGCCAGTTGAGCAAAATGATCGTCAGCAGAATGAACAGAGCGGTGAAGAATTGACGCAACCAGTCGGCGAGCATCGTAGATGTCGACACCTGAATACGATCGATGTCGTTCATGATGGACGACATGATCTGCCCGGTGGTGTGATCCTCAAAAAAGCGAGAGTCCTGACGAAGCACACGGTCAAAGACTTCCAGCCGCAAGTCGTTTACAGCGCTGATTCCCACCCAGTTGACCAGGTAATTACCGGCGTAGTCGCAGAGGCCTTTGGCAAAGAAACAGGCGATCAGGCTGAAAGCGACAAGAGTCCAGATGTTGTGAACAGAGGAGGGGAAGAAATCATTCAAGTAAAGGACGAAGTGAGTATGTGGGATCGAGAATAACTTGGCAGGCGCGTCGGGCGAGTTCGGGTTGAGGACGCGGCCGAAGACAAGCGGGATCAGGAATAGGATCATCGCCTGGGAAAGGCCGACAACGGACATCAAAACCACCGAGACGACCAGGGCCGGGAGGTAAGGGCGAGCGTATCGGAGAAGGCGGGAAAGTTGTTTCAAGCGTGGGCCTCGGCGAGGGCCAGCAGACGCTCTAGCGCGGCAATGACGCGCGACACATTGAGGGTAGCGAATCCTTCGCGGGCGACAATGATTTCCGACTCGGTTTTCCACGGTTCCCAGATGGCCGGATCAGAAGTGCTGAAGAGCACGAGGCACGGGATCCCGAATGCGGCAGCGATATGAGCGGGACCGCTATCGTTTCCAATGAAGAGCGCGGCAGCCGAGAGTACAGATTTCACCTCCGCCAGCGAGCCCTGCACAACCGTGTAATCGCGAAACGGAGATGGATCATCGAGCGGACCGGCGAGAAACACGGGGGAAATATTCGAAAGTTCCAGGTAACGCGCCACTTCGGTGAAACGTTCGGCGGGCCATTGCTTTTCCGGAGCGGAGGCGAAGGGGTGAAGGACTGCGTGGCGTCCTTGGATAGGAGATTCGGAGGCAAAGAGCTGGGCGCGCGGTACATCAGACAAAGGAACGCCCAAGGCAAAGAACGCGGAAGCGAGATGCTCGGCAGTGTGCACACGGCGGGTAACGCCCATGATGTGCTGAGCGCGCGGGATCTTGAAGTTATACGCGAGGGTTGTGGAGTGATGAGCAAAACCGGCGCGCCAGCGGGCACCGGAAAGCGCCGTGATCCACTGGCTGCGGGTGCCGCCATGCAGGTTAACGCAAAGGGACGGCTTCCAGCGGCGGACTGCACGCCAATCGGGAGCAAGAATTTGCCCAACCGCAGGGTTGCCGGCGAATACTCCCGAAAAACGGCCTTCTACGGAGAGAGCGACTTCGAGATCAGGCCGGGCGTTCTTGAGCAGAGCAATGGCAGGAGTGGTGAGAACACAGTCTCCAAGAGAGCGAAGCCTGATGATTGCCACCCGCGAGTTTTGCGGCAGCTGCTCCAGCAGGGTCATAGAATCGGATTTTACTGCTCGATTGTAGCTTCGTCTTTCAGCATGACCGGTATATCGTCGCGAACCGGATAGACGCGATGACAGGCGACGCACTTGAGGCCACTGCCATCCTCTTTCAGGAGAACCTTGGCCTTGCACACAGGGCAGACCAGAATGTCGAGCAACTCTTTACTAATTGCCATCGAACTCATTATTTTATCAGTGGCTCGGGACAGGCACGCGGCTCAGCTCCAACATCGAAATCTACCTGCGCAGTCTATAAGCCGGTTTCTGTCTCCGTCCGCGACGTGCGAACGGCGGCAACCATTCCTCTAGGCTCCTCATTACTGAAGAACTCCAGCGATCTACCCGGAAGTGGTAACGGAGCGGGCCGCTCCTCCTCCCCTATTTGATCTTGCTTCACATGGGGTTTGCCCTGCCAGACCGATTGCTCGGTCCGCGGTGCGCTCTTACCGCACCTTTTCACCCTTACTCGCCCCGTTGCCGAGACGGGCGGTGTATTTTCTGTGGCACTTTCCGTAACACGCGCTTTGAGCGCGCACCCCCGGCCGTTAGCCGGCATGCCGCCCTATGAAGACCGGACTTTCCTCTCGACTGACCCGCAAGCGGGCGCGTCCAGCGGTTGCCCAACTGCGCAGGCAAGCTTCAGTATGTCATTTTTTGTCAGGCCGGCAATCACGACGTGTGGGTCCGATTTGCGGGACCTGAAATATCGAAGCCAGACTGCTTGACAACGTCGATGGCGGAGAGGTGGGGCTCGGGCGGCGTGGCTCTGTCGAGCAGCTTAATGGGAAATGACTCGTGAACGGTGGGGCAGACCACTGACGAGCCTGCAGAAAAATAGCACGTGAACGAGTGAAAACGTACGACGACAAATTTTTTTTGCTCATAAACGGCTTGAGTAAAAAGAAGATATAAAAACGAATTTTCGTAGCCGTCTCAGAGAGGCTTTCTGCCGGTGGTAAAGTCCGCTCCCGCGTGTTACGTTGGGGGCATGAAAGACGCTCGTAAACCTCCTAGCTGGCTTCTAGCAGAGCTGGGCTTTGAAGATGGTTTGTTAAACGATGACGGGACAGCGGTCACCGGCAAGCCCGGCCCGCACCTGGTTACGATGCTTGGAAGGAGCGGTGGAGTGCAGGATACACATACTATTTCGCTGATTCACTTGCCCGACTGGAAAGCAATCCAGAGCAGGTTGGCCGATGAAGGCTACACAGTCTCTTCGTCCTAAGCGCTTCCCGAGCTTCGGCCTCGCTCGGGGATCGATGACTCGGCAATACACAGCCGTGCTTTCTGAATACGATTACCCTCCTCGCTCCTAACGAGCAACGCAATTCCGTCCGGGATTGGACTTAGAATGGCAACTGGGAGAACCTGCACGATGACGCGTCGCAACCTTGTCATTGCGGCTGTTGCGTTTGCTCTGGTGAGTCGCTCTCGGGCGAAAGATCCCCCAAAGCTCGTGTGTCCCGTGTTAATCAAGAAAGTACAGCCAGCCTACACAAGGAGGGCGCTCACAGCTAAGATTTCAGGAACTGTACTTCTCACCGCTTTAGTTGATGAGAATGGGGTTCCCGGCTACCTGCACCTCGTTTCAGGTCTCGGATGGGGCTTGAATGGTAAGGCGTTCCAAGCCGTCAGTCAGTGGCGCTTTCGGCCCGCTTTAGATCACGGTGTGCCCGTACCGATGCGCGTTCCGATAGAAGTGGTCTTTCGCTTAAAGCCGCCCCCGGTCGTGAACCTGCCCCCATTGCATCGCCAACAACCTGCTCCGAACGGGATGACGTTGCGTAAAATAGACAGTGCACGCACTGATTTCGTTGCAAGTTGTGCTGAATAGGCTGCAATACTTAGGATCACCCGCCCGGCCCAATCGTATTTGCGCGAAACGCTATTCCACAAGTTCCACGCACTGGCGTCGGCAATCTTGGATGTACGTCACGTGTTCCTCAGCTAGCAACTTTCCGCTTTCCGATAAGCCGGTACTGCGGTCACGAAGGTAAGGATTGGTTCTCCCCTGAAAACAAAAACGCTGAACCGAAATCTGAGAACATCGAGGATCGCTTTACGTAGGGTCTGCATATGACCGAGTTACGCTACGCCGTTCGCGCGCTGTTCAAGAATCCGGGTTTAGCACTCGCGGCCATTGTCTGTCTTGCCCTTGGCATTGGCGCGAACACCGCTATCTACACCGTCGTCAGCGCCGTCGTCCTGCGGCCTCTCCCGTTCAAAGATCCGGAACGGCTGGTCCGGATTTATACCGAGTTCCCAACGTACGGCAGCAGTGGCGGATTCCACAAATTTTGGATGTCTACGCCCGAGTTGCTCGATTTGCGGAGGCAGACGAATTCCTGGGCGTTTCTCGAGGCATACACGATCAGTGGCATCAATCTCTCCGGCGGTGCGGAACCAGTGCGCGTCACGGCCGCGAGCATCACTGGCGGAATGCTACCGATGCTGGGCGTGGCGCCTCAGCTGGGACGCCTGCCGAGCCCGGATGACGACCGCTTCGGTGCGCCTCTGACCCTGGTTGTTTCCGATGGCCTGTGGCGCCGCGCCTTCGCCGGCATGGCCAGTATCATCGGCCGCGAACTAAAGATTAACGGTCTCACGGCAACGGTGATCGGCGTCATGCCGCGCGGCTTCGCGTTTCCTCCCGGCGAAACCGATGCACCCGAACTGTGGTACCCGCAACAGATCAATCCCAATAATCCCGGCGGGAGGGCGAGTCACTATCAATCCGTCATCGGAAAGCTAAAGCCGGGGGTCACGATCCAGCGGGCTCGCGCGGAATTTGGTCAAATCATGGCCGAGCAAGGCAGGAACAGGACGCCGAATTTCCATACGTTCGATCCTAAATTCCACACCATTCTGGCGCTGCCGTATCAGGGCGAGGTCATCGGCAATGTTAAAACGGCCATGTTGGTCATGCTCGGCGCAGTGGCATTCGTGTTGTTGATCGCGTGTGTGAATGTTGGGAATCTGCTGTTGGCACGCGCCGAATCGCGCCACCACGAAATCGCAGTGCGAAAAGCCGTGGGCGCAAGCATATGGCGCCTCGCGCGCCAATGCCTGATCGAAGGATTCGTCCTCGCAATAGCCGGAGCTGCGTTCGGATTGGCGGTCGCGTGGGGAGCTCTTCACCTGATTCTGGCTTTCAATCAAGGCAGCATCCCGAGAGCCGAAGAAATTGGCATCCATTGGAGTGTTCTGGTATTTACGATTGGAGCGAGTTTTCTGACGGGCATCTTCTTCGGACTCGCTCCTCTGGCGCAGTTTGCCGGGGATTCTCAGGAATCTTTGAAGACTGCCACGGGCCGCAGCACCGCGACGCGCGGGGCAAGTTCGCTGCGACGGCTCATGGTGGTGAGCGAACTAGCCCTGGCGTTGATTCTGCTGGTAGGAGCAGGTCTGATGGTGCGAACATTCTGGAAACTGCAGCAGGTGAACGTAGGTCTCGATCCCTCGCGAGTAATCACGATGCGTTTAGCGCTTCCGGAGGCGGAGTATACGCAGACATCTGCGGTCAAGCAGTTATGGACCAGACTGCTCGAGCGCGTGAATGCGATTCCAGGCGTTCGATCCGCTGCCGTTGTCTCGGGATTACCGCCGTTGCGGCCGCTGAACGCGAATGATATCCAGGTGGAAGGCTATGTCAAAAAGCCGGACGGACCCGACCAGAACGTCGATTACGACCAGGCAGTCTCACCCGGTTACTTCGAAATGCTGCACATTCCGGTGATTGAGGGCCGGGCCTTTGACGCGAGAGACGGCGCTAACGCCAACAAGGTTGCCATCGTCAATCTGACCATGGCGCGCGCGTTTTATGGCAGCCAGAGTCCAATCGGGCGACGGATCAGGGAGGATCGCGGCACGCCCTGGTATACCATCGTGGGCGTCGCTGCCGATGTCAAGAATGGCGGTATCGACAAGCCCACCGGAACCGAGCTCTATTTCCCTTATTCGCAAGTCGATGGCGGTATGCGCGCTCTATACCTTGTGATCAAGACAAGCGGACATCCCCAAGCAATCGTTTCTGCTGTCAGGAGGCAGGTGGCGGACCTCGATCCATCGCTGCCGATTGCTCAAGTCCGGCTTATGGAAGATGTAATCGCCGCAGCCACCGCACGGCCGCGGTTTCTGACTGTCCTACTCACTTTGTTCTCTTCTGTTGCTCTCTCGCTGGCGGCAGTCGGAATTTATGGCGTGATGGCCTTCCTGGTTGCTCAAAGGACGAGGGAATTCGGCATTCGCATGGCTATCGGTGCAGTTCCCACCGATGTGCTGGGCCTGGTGTTCGCACAGGGCATGCGTATGGGATTAGCCGGGGTAGCGATCGGGGCCATCGGCGCGTTCGTACTTACCCGCTTCATCCGCCAGCTCCTCTTTGCAGTCCAATCGTTCGATCCGTTGACATTCTTAACTACCGCTGCCATATTGACGCTGGTGATTGCGGCAGCTTGCTACATTCCGGCGAGGCGGGCGACGCGCGTTGACCCGATGATAGCCCTGCGATATGAATAGCGTCAGCCGATTGATCGGCAAGAACCCTGGCGCGATTCTACGTTCTCGATTCTGCTATCAATTGCGGTCAGTGAAATTATCCACAAGCATTAAGTCGCTCCCGAGGTGGTCCTTTTGGCTGTACAATACGAGGCGTTCGTCTGGGGAGACGGCAAGCCCCAATCCCATTGGACGCGAGATGGTCGCGAGCGAAGTAATCTGCTGGGTGCCGAAGTTAAAGAAGGCTAGCATCCCCGCTCGATCGCCGTTCACCGGCTTCATGAAATAGATCCCGCTCTTAACAGGCGCGTAGGCGGAACTGCAGTTTGCAACTTCGGGCAACATCTGCTCCTCCTGGCCGCCTCCTAGTGGAATGCGAGATAGTCCCGGCCGATTGCGTGTTCCGTAGAACAGATATCGGCCATTCGCCGATTGCAAGGGTGCTCATCCGCCGTGTCTGGTTACCTGAGTTGCGCGACCACCCTCCGCCGGAATCTTCCAGACCTGGATATCTCCGGAACGCCGCGATCCAAAATAGATCCACTCACCGTCATGTGACCAGCTAGGAGTGTAGTCATCGCTCCCCGGCTCGTCCGTAAGGCGCTGCGTGTGACCATTAGGGAAATCCGCGATGAACAGGCTCGCAGATGTGTTCGGCCGCGCCATGGAAAACGATCTTTCTTCCGTCTGGCGACCATCGCGGGAATCCCGCCCACGCTGAGCGTACGTTCGTAAGCTGCCGTAGATGTGAGCCGTCGCGATCGGCGATCCAGATCTCACCATCTCCCAAGCGTGTTGATTCCAAACGCTATATATCGCCCATCCCGAGAGAATTGCGGAATCTCTTGCTCCGAGTTTCCGCCGATCCACAACTTGGGTTTAAGATCGAGATCCGCAGCACCGAACGAGGCAGGCAGTTCGATGCCCCAAATGGCTGATTCGTAAGTCTCGCGACTCCGGCGGGCCGGAGCTGCAGTGCAGTGGCGCGTGCTGCCGAACAGTCAATTCCGGAACATAACCTCCTTTGGGAATTGCGATAATAATACGCGCGCTCGCTGAGAACTGGAATGGCAAGCTTCTATTTGAGGGCTGCGGCGGATTGTGCGGAGTGGTTTTCTCGGGCGGGGTTCCGAATGATGCTCTCGCTAGAGGGTACGCGATTGTAGCCACCGACGATGGGCACGCGGCGAGTGACAGCGTTTTCGAAGCTGAGTAGGCGCTGACGGCCTCGGGCGAACCAAACAGTGATGCCCTTATCGACGTGTACTATCGGGCTGTCCACGATGTGGCAATCAGCGCGAAGGAACTCGTGGAGAATTGGTATTCAAATCAACTCCAGCACTCTTATTTGAGGGTTGCTCAGGTGGAGGACGCGAGGCGATGGTCGCAGCTACCAGGTGTCCGATTTCGATGGCATCATCGCCGGAGATCCTACGTTCGACTACCGCGGCAGAACGATCCGTCTATACGGTACGGTGAAGGCAGTTCTCAAGTCATCGAACGCCTACATCAGCCCTAGTCTGTTGGAACTTGTTGAAGCGAAAATCCAACAGCAATGCGATGCTTTGGACGGCGTGAATGATGGTCTGATCCAGAACCCTGCGAAGTGCAGCTTCAGAGCAGAGTCTCTACTGTGTCGAAACGAAAACACTGCAGATTGTCTAACGGAGGATCAAGTGGGTGTTCTCCATAACTACTTGGAGCCGGCAAGAGATCCGGGTGGTCTCATTGCTTCATTTGGAGGACCAGTAAGCGACATAGCTAATTCGAGTCTGGCGACGGACGTGGAAGCGGCTGGGCCGCCGGTTGATATCCATGCCGCAGAGCCGTGGGGCGATTCACCACCCACTTCATGGTTTGCTGCGGATAACATTCTGCGGTATCTGGTCTACCGCGATCCGGATTTCAATAGCAATGTTGGGTTCCCCATGGGCTTTCCAATGTCATTCCCGATTCAGCTGTTCACCTCCTGGATCGAAGAACCGAAAGGCTCGATGGCGATGAACCGCAAAAGCTATCGACGTTCTTAGAAAAGGGAGGCAAGCTCATCCTCTATCACGGACATAGTGATGGTCGGGTTTCGCCGTTTGCAACAATCCGGTTCTACGAAGACGCGGCCCGATTTAGTGGCGGCCTGAAGAACTTGTAGAGAGGTGCCAGACTTTTTCTAGAGCCGGGCATGTATCACTGCCGCGGCGGCCCCGGGCCAAATTCATTCGACATGCTGAAGGCGCTCGAAGGTTGGGTAGAGAAACACGTCGAACCAGACGCGATTCCGGCCATTAAGTTCGTCAACGAGGACCCCACGATGGGCGTTGCTCGGACGATGCCCCTCTGTAAATTTCCAGAAGCAGCACAGTACGGGGGTACTGGTGACGTAAATGACGGGTCGAATTGGTTTTGTCCTTCAAACAATTCATCGCTTTTTGAGATTGGCCTTGATGGAGATCGGGCAGGTGTTCGAGGATCCGTCGTTCCGGAAAGCGTGACGATCGAGAAACAGAACACAATAATCCACAGCGATAGCAGCCATTCACGGTAGTCGGGCATGTGACCCATCCGACTCTTCGGCTTCGGCCGGGCGGATGGGATAATCAAGGTGTGGGCGATACCGAAAAGTTTGAAATCAGCCAGCCACCTCAACTCTATGCACGCATCGACGACGAGGGTACCGACCTCGTTAAGGAGAGCGTAGTCACGACGACGCTCGATAACGCGCTGAACTGGGCACGAAAGAACTCAATTTGGCCGATGAGCTTCGGACTCGCCTGCTGCGCGATAGAAATGATGTCGATGATGGCGTCTCGATACGATATCTCACGGTTCGGGGCGGAAGTGATGCGCGGGTCACCGAGACAGTCGGATCTGATGATCATCGCCGGGCGCGTCTCGAACAAGATGGCGCCGGTTATTCGAAGGCTCTATCAGCAGATGCCGGAACCGAAATGGGTCATTTCGATGGGCGCCTGTGCTACCTCGACCGGAGTGTTCAGCAACTACGCGCTGGTGCCAGTGAACCAGGTGATACCAGTGGATGTCTATGTGCCCGGCTGCCCGCCGCGCCCGGAACAACTGATCTACTCGATCATGCTGCTGCAGGAGAAGATCCAGGCAGAGCGGGGAACGGTTCGGAAGACGCTCAATTTGAGTTAGAGATCGAGCCTATCAAAGGCAGACGGAGCCGCAGCAAGATAAGTTCGGCTCTTGCACGCGACGTCAACTTACGTAAGTCCAGTAGTTCATAGCCGCATTCGCGGTAAACCTGAACGAGCAGGTTGTAAGTTTCTAGGACTTCGGCGAAGTCTTGTTTGCGCTCGGTATCCGTGGCATACATTTCTTCCCATGGTGGAGCAAGAAATACAAGCGGCGCGTACCTAAAACGAAAGCAGGCGCTCTCTATAGGGGTTGTTGCTCGGCTGCCAATCAGACGGGTATAGCGAAGCGTGTCCGGGTCGCTTTCCCGGCTCCACGCCTGCCTGAGATAACGAACAGATTCGGATTAGTGACATCGTCCAGCAATATCAGAGCAATTCAACCGTCCAACTATCTTTTTAACGGATCCTCCACCCAGGGGGGCGTAGCTTCCACTAACTGGCCTAATGCCGGGTCGAGATTCTCAAGCGCCTTTTTCATGTCCCAGGCCACCTTGCGATATGAGAAATGACCTTTGACCCCGCTGCGCAATCGAGAGATATATTCGAGCTCGGCGAAATCCATTTTGAACAAGAAGCGAGAGCGAGAAGCGAAAGGTAGGAGGTACTGCGCGGCCGGTCGTGGCAATCGAGCGATGGCAGCGTCGGTTCTACGAAGAGCGCCGGAATAGACGGAGTCGAGGCCGCAAGGCGCGATGAGTTCCGGAGTATCGTAGCCCAGCCGGTTCGTGTAGTGCTGACGGAACTGCTGGCAGCGGCGATGGCGATGGAAGTCTCGATAAGCGCCGATATCCATCACGATATCGAAGACGTAAGGCGCGCTGCGGAAATGGCGGGGAAGATCACCTCGCTTATCGTGAGAGCCAAGCGCCACGTCGAGCAACTCGCGGCGAAGAGTAAGTGGCCAGGCAAGAGCGTGCTCGTAAAGCTCCCGGTAAGGGCGGTCACTTACCGGATAAACGAGCGTGGCGCAGATGTCCGCCAAGTGATCGGAGGGCTGGAGCAAGTCGACCGGAGATACCGGCTCGCCGCTAGGTTGGGGAAGGTTATCAGCGGCCCATTCCGCAACATCGGCGCGAAGCCGGCGCGCAGAGTCATCTGGATGCGCATGACGCGCGAGAGTGGGCGCAATCGGCTCGTTCTGGGCGTGATCCTCCCAGACGCACTCGGGGGAGGTGGCGCAAGCCCGACTCAGTTCATTACCGATTTCCCGCAGCTCCTGATACTCGGATGCCTTCAGACGGCGGATTTGCTTTTCGAGAGTACGGATGCTGGTGACCTGGCCTACGCCTGTCGGGATGCCGAAGGGCAGGAGATAGCGAGCGACATCGAAGGCTCGGGCTGAGATGTTCCGGCGATAGGCATCGGGCTTCATATCGTCGGGCTTCGGATGAATTTCACAGAGATGAGCAAAGACCTTCTCCTGCACTTCGCGATAAGCGCGCAACAGGTGTCCCGAGCACTCGTCGTAGATGGCATGCTCATCGGCGGACAATTCAGGCGGAACGATGACGCCGGATTTCGAGAAGTCCTGGTAGCGGGAGCTGCGAGCCTGGCCGTCCCATAGTTGTTCATCCTGAATTTCAACCGCAGCGAGTTCAGAGATGCCTTCAAAGCAAATAGTCACGTGACCGAGATCGGCGATGGATGCGTGACCGTACTGAAAATAGAAGCTTTCAAGGAAACGAGTGGAATCGTGCGCGCGAACCCATTCGAGCGATTGACGAATCGAGTCGGGCGAGCGACTGTAACGCGCCAGAGCGTAGGCGAGCTTCTCGGGCGGCATGGACGCGACGGTCAGGACACGCTTGACGGACGGGACCGGCTCAGGGGCAGTCATGGGATCATGCAAATTGTCTCATCTCATGCGTATCCGAATTAAGAAAATCCACCCTGCTGCTCACCTTCCTGAATACGCGCATGGTCCCCTGGAAGATGCTGGAATGGACGTGCGCTGTGTCGAAGGCGCGTTACTCGAGCCGAACGTTCCGCAGTGCGTTGCCACAGGGCTAGCGTTGGAGATTCCGAGCGGCTACGAGGTGCAGATACGGCCGAGAAGCGGGCTCGCTCTGAAGCACGCGATCACCCTCCCAAATTCTCCTGCGACAATCGATCCGGGCTATCGGGGTGAGTTGAAGGTGATTCTGTTGAATCTGGGAAAGTCCGCATATGAGGTGCATGCCGGCGACCGGATTGCACAGATGATTGTGGCTCGCTACGAGGCGGTGGAGTGGGAAGAGAGCGAGTTGGCGGGATCGACGCGCGGCGCTGGCGGGTTTGGATCTTCGGGCCGGTAACGTTCAGGAATCGGGCTTCACTTCGGAGGTGAGCCGGCTGGCGAGCGGTTGGGTCTGCCCGGCATATTTGTTACCTGCCTTTTTGTAGTAGGGAACGGAGACGCGTGAAGAGAGCTGCTCGAAGGTGAATGAGCAAATGCGCATGCCGGGATATAACGCGACCGGCATGATGCCGAGGTTGCTTAGCTCCAGAGTGGCTTTGCCGCGCCAACCGGGATCGAAGAGGCCGGCAGTGCCGTGAACGATGATGCCGATACGGCCGAGGCTCGAGCGGCCTTCGAGGCGGCCCAGCACGTCGTCATCGAGTTCGAGTGTTTCTTCGGTTATGGCTAGAGCGAATTCGCGCGGTTGAAGTACGAAGGGCTCATTTTCCTTGACGTGGATGGCGCGCATGATGCCTTGAATGGCGCTTTTGTCACGCACGTCGATGTAGGGATGGCGGCTGTGCTCGAAAACGCTGAACTCGGAGCCGAGGCGAAAATCGACCGAGCAACTGCCGAATTGGTCCGGGGGAAGCGCCGGAGAAATGCGAATTTTGCCGTCTTCCAGGTAGCGGCGAATATCGACGTCGGAGAGGACCATAGGAGCGAGCGAACAGCCATGCTAGCATGCGCCGAAATGCTATATTGGGGCTGCGGCGACTAGCTGCACGGGCGTTGTAATCGCCTGTTTGTACGGAAGTGGGCGGCTAGCTCAGTTGGGAGAGCACCACGTTCGCAACGTGGGGGTCGTGGGTTCGAACCCCATGCCGTCCACCAGATTATCCATTTTAGATTCATCACTTACAAGAGTTTTTTTCGAGTCTGACCAAAATCCGTCTGCCCACATTACTTGCGCCAGGCGCGAAATCCGTTCCTGTCGCTGAACTGTCCATTGCGCGTAGTGTTTCCGGATGATCTCTGGAGTTGTCGTTCTCGGAAATTCAAGTAGGGAAGGGAAGAGGGAGCGACAGGAGATGAAGGATAGAGCCATTTCGAGCACTCGATTTGTCCAGTGTTAATTAGCGGGTTCTTCCGAAATTGCGCCACACGCCGCGTGAGTTAGCTCAGATCGGGGTGACTCAATTAATACAAGGCCGGCGAGAATGCCGGAAACGAGCCTAAGGCCGTTTAATACCGGTGACTGTCTTCAGGCAGCCCTCCGCTCGTAGCGATGGTGAAGGCCGCCGACCTCTGGAATCGAGAAAATCGGGCCGGCATTGCGGTTGTACAGCGCGCGTTTCAGGGCAATCTTTCTGCAGGGCTAAGTGCGTTCGGGTCCGATGATAATAAGCCGTGTAGGCCGAAAGATGGCGCTTCAAAGTGCGTTCGTTGAACACGATCAAGTGATCCAGACACTCCCGGCGGATGCTGCCAATCAACCGTTCAATATGACCCCTTTGCCAAGGAGAACGCGGCGCTGACAGCACTTGCTGGATGCCCATCGCCTTTACCTGATTCACGAACTCGTGGCCGAAGATAGGGTCACGATCGCGCGGCAAATAGCGCGGTGCAGTTTCCCAGGGGAACGCTTCCCGGAGTTGGTGCGCCGTCCACTCAGCCGTAGGATGTGCTGTGACCGCAAAGTGAACGATGCGCCGACGCTCATGCGCCAACACCAGGAACACATAAAGAACCTGAAAGCGAATTGTAGGAACGGTGAAGAAATCTACGGAAACAAGGCTTTGCAGATGATTCTGCAAGAACGTTCGCCAAGTCTGTGACGGTGGCTTTCGCCTGCGCATCAGGTATTTGCTCACACTCGTCTCGCCGATGTCGACGCCAAGCTTCAGGAGTTCACCGTGAACACGCGGAGCTCCCCAGCCGGGATTCTCTCGGCTCATGCGCCGGATCAGTGCGCGAATTTCCGGTGATATCGCCGACCTCCCGGGCTTGCCGTGTCGGACTTTCCAGGTCCAGAACAACCGAAATGCCTTCCCATGCCAGGCAATCATGGTCTCGGGCTTGACGATGACGAGGGCAGAGCGCCACTCGCTCCACACCCGCGACAGCCCGACCCAGAACAAGCGATCCGAGTTGTGCAATTGCAGGCGCTTCTTGGCCGAGCGTTGAAGGACTCCGATCTGATGGCGAAGCGCGACGTTTTCTAACTGCAGAGCAGCGCGGCTTTTCAGTAATGACGAGAGCACCTCGACCACCACCGAGAGCCACCCGGATGTCGACCGAAACAGTCTGCTAAAGCTGTGCAATCCCTCATCATCTCAATTACTTCCGGCATTTGCGAGAGGCACAATTCCGCATCGCGACTAACTAGGTCGGTAACTCGATGGGCGATTGACGACCGCAGTACAAAAAGCAGCGGCGCAGTAGGAAAGTGAAACGACCAAAACCACGGGCGTGCTTGACTTTGTCGTGGTCCGCAGGTAGCCAATGATCATTGGTCCGAGAAAACCGCCGAGGTTACCTATCGAGTTGATTAAACCTACTCCTGCAGCGCGCGAAGATCCCGCGGAGAGAAGCGTCGCAAGCAGCCAAAAGGCCGGAAGCCAGCCGTATACGCAAGCACCCGTCAGGCATAGCCACAAGAACACAAGCCCGCGATTCTGGGTAGTCGCGCTCATTCCGAAAAATACTGCCGCGCAGAGCATTGGGGAGATCGCTAGTAACTTCACACGACCTGTGGAATAAGAACCGATCAGCCACATTGCGGCCGCCGCAAGCAGAAACGGCAGCATTGAGAGAAGATCCACGCTCGTGGACGTAAGATCTAGCCGGCTTTGCATGAGGCCTGGCAGCCAAAAGATAAAACCGTATCCGCCGATCGTGAGGAACAACTGTCCAACACAGAGGAGCAGAACGTTCGAGTCCTGCAGCGCGCGCCACCATTTGCCGTCTGTTGACGCGGCGTTCTCATGATCGATCGTGATTTGAATTTGAGTGCGCTCGCCCGGGCTAAGCCAAGTGGCATTTCGCGGGTGATCGGTCAAATAGAAGAGCGCCGCTATCCCCGCCATGATCGCCAGCGTACCCTGCAGAATAAACAGCCAGCGCCAGTTACTAATACCGATCCAAGTGATCTGCAGAATGGCAGAGGATAATGGGCCCCCAATCGCAAGTGAAACGGGAGCCGCAACCGCGAATCCCGAGAGCGCCCTCAGGCGCTCCTCGCGCGGGAACCAATGCGTCAGATACACAATCACCCCTGGAAAAAAACCGGCTTCGGCCAGACCCAACAGCAGTCTGAGCGAATAGAATTGCGCGGCCGTTCGCTGAAATGCGAATAGGACCGTTACCAAACCCCAGGTGATCATAATCCGGCCGATCCAGCGTCGTGCGCTGAAGCGTTCGACAATGATTGCGCTCGGAACCTCGAGGAAGAAGTACCCCAGAAAGAAGAGCCCGGTTCCAAGACCATACACGGCATCAGAGAATCCAAGATCACGCGTCATGGGCCCATAGGCGAAAGCGACGTTTGCGCGATCTAAGTACGCGATGAAATAAGAGATGAAAAGAAACGGCAGGATGCGCCTGGCAACTTTTCGTCGTGTGACCTCGTCGCCGTTCGAAGACCTGCTACGCTCGGTCTCGTTCCCGATCCCAAGTTTCACACTGGGACCGATTCCGAACACCGGACGTGCCAGTTCTCATCGAACAGCGATATGTCTGGGCTTTCGTGATACGGGTGCCTTTTGACTTCCTCGAGATTCAGATCTGCGCCCAGTCCGGATCCCGTCGGAACCTCGAAATGCCCTTCCACGAGGCGGGGGAAAAAAGTTAAAAGCTCGCGCTTCCAAGGCTCGTTGAAATCCTCGAAAGTTTCCTGCAGCCAGGAATTCGGGCTCGCTACATCGATGTGGATACAAGCTAACGTGCAGATCGGGCCCTGCGCCGCATGCGGGATGATGATCCCGTACTGAGCGTCAACCACCTGCAACCTCGCGAGAACCAAGAATTCCAGTCATGTGCAATGGCTCGAAATTGATGATATCGATCCGTTGTCCCAGGAGTTCTGCCACCTGTTGTTTGGAAAACAGGCTCTCTCCGGCCGCAACCGGTACATTGACGTGTGTGGCGACTTGGCCCAGCGCTTCGGCATTCTGATGGGGGACAGGCTCCTCAAACCAAGCCGGGCTAAACGGCTCCAATTTGTTTCCTATACGAATAGCTGTCGAGAGGCTGAATCGTGAATGGGCTTCAATCGCGAGGTCCACATTCTTTCCAACTGCGTCCCGAACTGCGCTGACAATGTCGATTGCCAGTTGCTCCTCTCGCGAACTTGCAAGCGTTAAAGCAGTCCCGAATGGATCGAACTTCACACTGTGTACCCGAGGTTAACGGCGTTGCGCGCCGCATTTACGAAGTTTTGCGGATCACGCTCGCACCTGTACCAATCGTTTGAATAGGCTCGAATCCGCTCGTGACAGCGGCCGCCCACCAGGTTGTAGATCGGTTGCTTAAGTGCTTTGCCGATTGCATCCCAACAGGCAATCTCGAGTGCCGGTATAGCGGAATTTTGATCTGGCCGCCATCGGCGTAAATATGCAGCGATAACCGGCGGACTAACAGTTCCGTTTGGAAGGCTTCTAATCCGATGATGAACGACTTCATCTCGTGAATGGTCGTTTCCACGGTCGTCGACATATGGCCGAGCGACCCTTCTCCGATCCCATGAATGCCCTTGCCGGGAGTAGACGAACAAACGGTCAATTCCACCGGTTTCCTACCAGATAAGTTTCGACGTCAGCGATTTTCATAAAGTATGACCGCACTGCGACGTATTTCCTGATCGTTCAGCCAATGATTTCGGCTGCACCGGCGTCCCGCTCTCGGGTCGGAATCACGTCAAACGTATCACGTGGGTCTGTTTGTGTCAACGCTTTCGGCATCTATCTCGAATTAGCTTTGCTGAAAGTGCGCCTACTGCGGCGTTCGCGTTTTCGAGCGGCCCGAAAACTGATCTACGACGAACTGCTGGCTCAACGGATTCGTTCTCATGCACGGTCTCTCTGCGCGAACCAATGGCGCAAACGACTGAACCAGGATTGTGCGGCGATGCGCGATTCGGAGAGCGCGGTAACCTCGTTTGTGAGTGGGCTCACTCGAGAGTCTCGCCGGAATGAAATGAAACGCATCGGGTTCACGGGTTCACTTCTAGCCAGCGCCGCGTATGAAGATCGCTTCTTTTAACGGTGACTACGATGAACTCTCCGATCTGGTACAGCGATCCTGGGCCGAAAATCTGGAATCGTCACTGAAGTATACGCCCCAGTTTTTGCGAGATTCGTTCGAGTATCCTCATAGTTCTTTCGACCTCGCCCCCTGCATCTACGAGCAGAATCGTCTGGTCGCGTTTGTTGCGGGATTTCATCGCAATGTGCTTTGGGGTGGTAAGCCGCAAAAACTGATACTCAGCACGCTTCTGACCGCTTCGCCCGAGACAAAAGGCAGAGGTTACGGAGCCTGGTTGTGGCTCGAACTCGTCAGGCGCACTCGCCGCGCCGGCTATGACGGGATGATCAGCATCGCAGCGGATGGCGGCCCGGTAAACCGCATCGTTCAAGAAGGCAGTCGACTGCTCAAACTTCCGAGCTCGCGTATCTTCCAGGTGCGCTACCAGTCGGTCCTTTTGAACGGAGTTCAAGCGGCCGGTTATGCGTCCGGCGACGTAGAGCTTTTCCTGCAGCTTGCAGCCACGACCGCCGGCAATTCGCCCATACGTCGTGTTTGGAGTCGCGCGGAAGCCGAGTGGCAATGTCAGAATCGAACGGGCGCACTCTCGGTGGCGACAACGGACGGTGTTGGTCGTGGGATGATCACCGGCTATGTAGCCGACATCGCCGGCCCAACCGAATCACGAGTGCTCTATATCGAAGATCTGTTGTGGGATGAACTCGACCCCGCCGCACGCACCCGGCTACTGCAGTCTTTCCTGGCAACCGGGGTAGCTCGCGGTGCCCAGGTTGCCTCCACTCCTCTCACTGGACAGACGACTTACGAACCGCTGAAAGAAATCAGATTTCGTTCCATCCGGCGTCAAATGAACATTTATGTCACCTGCTGGGACACTGCGCCCACACCCGTCGATTCCATGTACCTTGATGTGTTCTGATAACCATTTCAGTTTTTCCCAACAGCGCTGTCTTCGAGCACCAGTTTTGGGTCAAGTGAACTAAGCCTGTAGCTGTTGTTACCCACCGTCACAAACCATACCTTCCGGCCCCGATAGTAGGACATAAGCGCTTGATTCTCTGAGGGCCCGCGATCCCGAGCCCAGATCACGGTTTGTGCATCGATATTCGCGCCATTGTGAACCCAATCGGGAGCGGGTTCGTGATTCGGCGTGTAATGCACGACAAGTAGGTGTTTCCCCCCGCTCTGTCTCAGTTTCGCATCCAACGCATCGCGCTCTGCTGCAGCGCGGGCGACCGCCTCCGGCACAGCTTGTGCTACGCCGCCTGGCGTAATCCCGAATCCGATCAGTCGCCGGTTCGGCCGCATGCTCATCGCAGCGGAACCAAGGATAACGAGCAGCGCCACGCCCGAGATCAGTGTTCCCACACGTGCGCCCGACAACATCCGCACGCTCCTAAGCTTCTGAACCACGACGAACATTAGAGCCATAATCGCGGGCAGCGCCGGCGCAATGTAGTGCGTATGCGCATAGACCGAAAGTGACGCAGCTAACATGACTGGTGCCGTGACCAGTGCCAGGAAACGCACGCGGGAATCGGACCAAAACACCGGAACCAGCCACAACGTGTTGACAAGCACGCCAAACAGGATCGGAAGAAGCCCGAACTCGCGGTAGATCATCGCCCCCATGCATCTCCAAAGCGGCATCTGGCGCAGCCCTTGGTAGTTCGTCATCTCCCAATACCAGTGATTGCCGTAGAGAACCGGATCAGAGGGCCGTTCGACCCCTTTCTTAAGCGGCTGGAACCAGAATGTCGGCACGGCAGTGTAGGCGCGCTCATGCAAGACGTACGGCATGATTATCGGGGAGCCCGTGACTCGCCAGTCGTAAAAGGCCTGGAAACCAAGCACGCAGATGCCCGCAAGTATTATCGGGATCAACAGCGGGCGTAGGTTGCGCTGCTCCTGCCGCCGGAGATAAATCGCGAGCACCACCAACACTGCCGCCGAAAACACAGAACCTTCGTAAGGTCGCGTGAAGAACACAACCGCGGTCCCGGCGCATAGGGGCCAAATGTATCGCCCACCCTGTGCCTTCCGGAGAAGCCGGAATGCGGAGCCGGTTATCAGGCATCCTCCGAACGCCGCAGCACCGCCTCCCCAGTACGACTCCATCCAGTAGTAATTCACCCCGAACACTGCGAACGTGAACATGGCCCCGATCAGCGCCCAGCCCGGTGAAACAAACATCCTCAACATCCAACACACGGCCGAGCAGAATAGCGCCATGCCAAGCACCACGCCCCAATATGGATTGCCAAAAAGTACCTGCCCGACCGCAAGAAACGCCGCCTGCCCGGGAGGATACTTGCTCATATAGGTCGGCTGCATGATCACATGCAGCGCTTCAAACGCGCGCCAAAAGTGGGGCGTCGGATTCGTCAGTCTGCCGGACGCGAATGTGTCTGCCCCGAGCAAATAGCTGAACTCGTCGCCCATCCAGGGATGTGGAATCGGAATCAGCGGCAGCAGAGCCAGCCGGATCAGGATGACGCCCATGCCCACCCCGAGCACGCTGGCAATGCGGTGGGACGCCGTGCGATCGAGGAAGCCGAGTCCAGAGACAATGACGCGCTCGATTCTGCCGGATTCGGCAGTCATGCGCAACGAAACCAGCTTCAGCACGTAGTTCTCACAGCGTCTCGAAGAAACTCACGCCCAGATCTGGATCTCTTTCAGCCACAATGTGACGCCGCAGCCGCACATCGCATTACAAACTCCCGGGGTTCGGTACGAGAAACAGTCAGGGGCAGCTGACTGTGTCGGCAGCGGATACGGTTAGACAATTTCGAGTTCGCTTCCCTTTAAACGGAGCGGCGCCGAAGCTGTCACTACATGACCCGTAAAGACGCTCGGAGTCGCACGCAGCCCTACCGCTTTTCTCAGATCCCCAGAAATTCGAGTGACGTTGGGAACATTCACCACTGCACCCCGTCCGCGGGCATAAAAGAGAAGCGCGGAAAGCGGATCAGGGTCTTCACCACGCACGCGCACATAGTGAAGGGTCGGGGTCGATTGCTTACCTGTCGGAGTGATACTTCGCGTCTCCGACAACATGCCCACTGCCTCGCAACGTCCCTTCTTTCGTGCAACCAAAAATTCGCGCCCGAACGGGTCCGCTTCGAGATGGCGCAGGTTGGCCGGATCGAAGCTCAGCGAAAGAGCATCGTTGTCTTGTAGAAGATTCGCAGCGTCCTGCCACTCCGATGAGCTGACCACCGCGACATCCACATTGTCCGGTTGCACACGGGGTGCCGCTGCGTATACACGGTACTCACCTAGCGGGTAGCGCTTCAAGCCGACCGTTTCGCCGACCGCCAGCAGCTGCTCACCCACTGAGCCCTTTTGCGCAAACACAATCGTGGGCAGACCACTGTCCTTAAGCATGCGCGACTGTTGACGTATGATTCCGATTGCTGCCGAGGACGGCGTACCCGGCAAAATAGACATGAATGAGGACATGTAAACCGGCCCCGCATTCGTCAATCGCCCCGTCGCGGCTACGAAAGCGACGGGTTTGTCATCGTGATACACGGCCAGAGCAACGGGCTCAAGATCCGTGGGGAATCCGAACTGCCAGGCAAGATACTCTTGCGAATAGTCAAGGCAGGGCGGCTTCCACGCAGCTCGCAGTATCTCGCTCGCCGTTGGTCTGAACTCCTCGAGGCTGATGGCGGTGATCGGCATGCCTGTAGCCATAGTATTCCGGGCGACAACGAACATCTCCGCGGAATGGCTGCCAAGTGTGCGCGAAGGAATCATACGGGACGTTCCCAACCGCTCCTTCGGCCGTCATACCCGAACTTCTTCGGATGAAATCCTACGTACGGAAAATCGTCAACTCAGAGGAGCGATTTGCCGATACTACCGTTGCGTGCGGCAACAGCGTATATAAGCGCTGCACAGGGGCTGCCCACGTCATTAGTAACGCTTGATTTCGAAGAAAACGGCGACGAAGGCGCCCCGGTGCAAGCTCGCCCAAAGCCCGTTAATCAGTAGAGCTATGTCAAGCAGCGCTTACCGTTTCCTCGCCTACTCGAACCACTGGAGCGCTCGCGTGGTGCGCAAGACTCGCCGCGCGATTCTAAACTTTTCGCTTCCCGCCCCGCACGCGCTGGTCCGCTTCGCCCTGGCACTCTTTCTCGCGGTCCGCTCCGCTTATTACTTCTTCGTGCGGGTGTTCATCTGTGAGCCACTGTTTAAAGCCTCCTGCACCAGATATGGCCAGGAGTTGCATACGGGTGTTTTCGTCCACTGGATCCAGGGCAGCGGCCGCATTCTGATCGGCGACTATGTCACGATCGATGGCAAGAGCTCTTTCATATTCGCTTGCCGCTACGCCGAACAGGCCACACTTCGAATTGGGGATTATAGTGGAATTGGCCACGGCTGTATGTTCACGGTCGGGCGCGAGATTTCGATCGGCAAAAGAACGCGCATTGCTGAGGGCGTCACGATGTTCGATTCGCCCGGGCATCCCGCTGATCCTGCCGCGCGCCTCTCCGGAAAGCCCGCAACCACCGAGGACGTGCGCCCCATCCGTATCGGCAATAACGTCTGGATCGGCCGCGGCGCTTACATCTTTCCGGGGGTCACGATCGGTGACAACTCCGTCGTCGCTGCCGCCGCCGTGGTCATGACCGATGTCCCGCCGAACACGCTCGTCGCGGGCAACCCGGCGCGGCAGACCCGTGTGTTGGGCGATCGCCCCCCCGCTACACGGAAACCTCTGTCAGCTGCTCCTGCAGTGCTCGACGGTCCACCTTTCCATTCGCATTCAGAGGCATTTGAGTCAAAGTAATGACTTTGCGCGGGACCATATAGGGCGGCAGATTTGTTTTAGCAATCGCAACCAGCTCATCCAAATTCGGGTCATTGCCCGAAACAAATGCGACAATCCCGTCCGCACTGATACTGTTCATTGGCCAGCCGAAAGCAGCGACATGCTCGACGGCGGGATTACTGCGCAATGCAGCTTCGATTTCACCAAGCTCCACGCGATGGCCGAGCACTTTAATCTGCGAGTCGACGCGCCCGAGAAAAACGTAATCGCCTGTTACAGAGCGTGCGGCCAGGTCGCCGGTCCGGTAAAAACGCCGCTTTTCATGACGTCCCACTGGAAGATCGACGTAACGTTCCGCCGTTTTCTCAGGCGCGCGCCAGTACCCGGGAGTCGTTTGAGGACCCGATACACAGAGCTCCCCGCCAACGCCGTCCGCCACAGGCCTCACGCTATCATCCACGATCAGCGCTGCTAGACCTTCGTAGGGTCTGCCGATCGGAACCACGCCATTGCGGCACAACGCAGGAGAAGTTTCGGGATCCCAGCGGTGCACAAAGCAGGCGATCGTGAGTTCGGTCGGACCGTATAGATTCTCAACTGTGGAATTGGGCGCGGCCGTCTGCCATGCTTCTGCGGAGGCTCGCGGCAGAGGCTCGCCGCAAAAGAGACTCCAGCGCAGCGAGCCAAGACTCTGCGGTTTAAGCGTATTTCGCCGCCGCATCTGCGCGGCCACCGCTGGTACAGAAAACCACACCGTGATCTGATTTTGTGTGACGAATTTCGTCGGCGAGAGCAGGTCTACGGGTGACATCCCATAGACGCATGCACCGTTGTTCCATGCGAGAAACAGATCGAATACAGAGAGATCAAAGGTCTGATCGAACGTCTGGGAAAACCGATCTTCGGGTGTGATCCGGTACCGGCGGCTCATCACATCCATGAAGCTCATCACGTTGCCGTGGGTAACCGGGACGCCCTTTGGTACACCCGTGCTGCCGGAAGTGAACAGTAGATAGGCGATGTCGTCCGGAGTAAGTGAAGGCAGCTCATCGTCTGCGAGTGGACACATGTCCCGCAGCGCACTGGCATCGAGTAGCGTGCCGCCCGCGAAGGGAAGACCCGCGCGCTCAAACTCTGGTGTAAGCACCGGGAGCGTGGGTCTCTTACCTAGCACCTGCTCGGCTTGTGCCAGGCATGCTTTGTCCAGGATGACCGCATCGAGGTCTGCCTGTTGCACCATGGAGTGCGTTTTTTCGGGTGGAAAGGTCGGATTCAACGGAACGTAGGTCGCTCCAGCGTAGAGCGCCGCAAGTGTGGCGCTGTAAGCGACATCGCTGCGATACGCGAAGATGCCGATGCGCTCCGGGCGTCCGCCAACCGACGACATCAGAGCAGCGGCCCAGCACCGGGCCGTGCGGTCCATGTCGCCATAGGTGTGTGCTGTGCCTCTAACTACAACGGCGGGCGAAGCGCCGCGGGACCGTGCATTCGCGAGAAAGCCGCTGCGGAGGGTGCGGCCGTCTGAGCGATCAAGCACGCGAATGCGCCCCTTCCGATGTGACTGACAGTGAGCGCATCAACGCCGATAACTGCGAAATAGAGGTGGCTTCCACAAATTCTTCATCGGGAATGCTGACACCGAACTCGCCTTCGAGGTCCGAAAGCAGTTGCAGCGCATGTACTGAGGCGACGCCCAGATCAAAATACAGATTGGCGTCGCCCGAAATATCAGGCGGAAGACTCGCAATGCGCGAGACGGTTTCACGAACTTTAGCTTCTATATTGTCCATAATTCCTTGTTTTGTCCTTCAAGACACATCGACATGCCAGCGCAGATTGGCGCCTGCTTTCTGTGACCATACGCATTCACAATGCTTTGCGATGTTCAAAGGGCGCAGCATAAGAACTTCTTCAAACGACCTCGAATTCGGTGGCACGGATATCCGGTGGACCGCCCGCCAGGTAAGCCGTAAAGCAGGATGGCGTGGCGCGCACCCGAGCCGCTTTCAACATTGCCGGCGCGAGCGCGGAGACATTCGGCAGTGTCACCACGGGTGTGCCAACAGCCGCGATGAGAGCCGAAAGCGCGTCGGTGCTTTCACCTCGCACTCGTACGTGACTAAGGTTCGAGAATCTCTGTAGCCTGCCGTCTTGCTGAATCATTTCGGTTTTCGTGACCATTGCCGTCCCCACGATTTGATCCCTCTGAATAGCTATTAAGAAGCGGCGCGGGCCAAGCGGATCATGATTCATGTATTCAATCGTGTCTGGTGTAAAGAGAGGAGATAACACGGTCTCATCAGGCCTCTGCAGTTCCTCCGCATACCGTCGCCTCGAGTCCTGGAATATCGTAAACCTCGCAGCCGGCGGGCATAGATCGGCTCAACGCCATGTGAATCCGGCACTGTTGCAGCGGACGTTGAGGCCGCGCAATGGCTTCTGATGCGGCGACTAGCGCTTCGCCCACAGAACCGGCGGCGGCAAAAACTAGAGAAGGAATCCCTGCGCGTATGATTTCGGCAAGCTCGCGACGGATGATCCCCACCGCAGCCGAGCCAGCGCAACCGGGAACGAGCGAATAGAACGAGGAGAGAAGGATCGGACCGATGTTTGAATCCCGTCCCATCGCTGCCACAAAACGCTTCGGCTTATCGTCGGACGCGAGCACCGCAAAGCTAGGAGCTGCTGACGGATACCCTGCTTGGAACCGTACGAACTCAGGCGTGTAATGCAAGCACGGCGGCTGCCATGCCTGTTTTAGAACTTCCGCACCCGCCTGCGCGGTGTCGATGCTCACTGGCTCAAGTGAGAACGAGAGCCGAGGGCTCCCGACCGTGAGTTTGTGCTGGCGCAATGCGCTTGCCATGAGTCGACGTGGCCTCTTCGCGTTCGACTATGTTACGCCGCAAACCCGATCCACGGAAAAGCACGCACGTGTATTTACGGCTGCCTCGCGTACCATTACTCCCCGGGTTCGTGCTGCCAGTAAACTAATTTTATTCTGCTAATAATCAGGAACTTTATTCTGAAAATCTGCTCCTTCAGCGGTAATTTGCGCAAAACCGGCCAAGCGGTCCTGGCAGTACCGGTTACGTCGCGGCCCTCTGTCCTGGCGGGCTGGGGCAGACCTAACGTAATCACAATATGTTAAGCGTTGAGGCTGTTAGCTGAAACCGAGTAGGCATTGCGTTGCGGTGAGAGGATCTGACGCCAGTAGCACGTCTCTTTCTTATGGCAGTTACACCCGGGTCTCTTGAATCAGTCGTAATCGACGTGGCGTCGAGCACCACTGCGCACGATTTCAAAGTGAATGGCCTCATCCGCGAAAGTGCCGACAAAAGCCTCACCTTGATCACCGACGACGAGATCCCGGTCTCTTCCAGTGTCGCGATGCAAAGCAGGGACATGATCTTCTTGGGTCAAGTTCTGAGTTGCATTCCCGAATGCGGAACGAAGTGGACGACCCATGTCCAGGTCAGACGCAGCCTGTTGGTGATCTGACGCTCTCATCGAGCAGTTCGCGGTTTCCACCGGCAATGTGCTGGCTCGTCCGACGTCTGTTAGTTTCTTGCCGCCCGCGCCTGCGCCTCCGGTTTACCAGCT
>CAWJEH010000051.1:0-145213 GCA_963841675.1 Terriglobia bacterium | reverse complement strand
CAAGGTCCCCCTCGCAGTCGTGGTCCTAGCCAGCGGCGCGGGCGCGCTCTATCTCTCGCAGAGCTCCTTTTGGTCGGTGAGCGCCGGTATTGGCCAAAAATCCGCCGGCTCCGTTTCCGGCTTCATGAACATGGGCGGTCAATTCGGCGGCGCTTTGACCGCCTCCCTCACTCCCGCCATCGCCGGGCGCTTCGGCTGGACGGCTTCTTTCCTCGTGGCCGCGTGCATGTGCGTCGCGGGAGCTCTGGCTTGGATTCCAGTTGTCCCTGTCGAAGCAGGCAACGACGCATCCAATATGGGGTCAGCACCGCGCAACGAAATCCCGGATCGCCCTCGATGAACCATCATCGGCAGTCTTCACCACACCGCGTTATGCTGTGTTCAGAAATTGCCTGGTATGCAATGTTGAAAGGTTCTATGCTTGTGAGTATCAAACGCCGCCATTTCATGTCCCTCGCGCTGCCCCTCGCCGTCACGCGCGCGCTGCGCGGCATGCCTGTTCCAATCATCAAGGACGTTTCCGTCATCCCCACTGAGCCAGCCGGCGTGCGCCTCGTTGTAGTCAAGATCCAAACCGACCAGGACGGCCTGTATGGCTACGGGTGTGCCACCTTCACGCAGCGCGCCGATCTGGTTGTCGATGCCGTAACTCGCTACTTGAAGCCGCTTCTCATCGGTCGCCCAACCGATGCCATCGAGGATTTGTGGGAAGCCATGTACAACTCCTCTTACTGGCGCAATGGTCCAGTGCTGAATAACGGCATCAGCGGAGTGGATCAAGCGCTTTGGGATATCAAGGGTCGTCAAGCCGGTATGCCTGTTTATGAATTGCTCGGCGGGAAATGCCGGCGCGCCGCAATGATTTATTCGCACGCATCCGGGCGCGAGATCCCGGAAGCCATCGATCAGGCGCGCAAACTTACGGGTCAAGGCATCAAGGCGGTGCGGCTGCAAGTTGGTGTTCCGGGTATGGCCGCCTATGGCGCAGCTCAAGGCGCCGGCCAGCCATCCGCCGCGGCCGCACCGCAAGATGATATTTTCGAGCCTGAACCGTACGTCAGACGTACGCTTGCGCTCTTCGAAGCAGCGCGCAAGGAGTTAGGACCCGCCTGGAACTCATTCACGATGTTCATGAGCGACTCCCGCCGCGGCTGGCGGTGCAGTTTGCCAAAGACATGGAGCCGTTCCGTATGTTCTATCTCGAAGATGTGCTGTCGCCTGAAAACCTCGACTACTTCCGCCAGATTCGCGCCAACTGCACGACGCCGCTCGCGATGGGCGAGCTGTTGAACAACCCACACGAGTGGAATGCGCTGATTCGAAACAGCGTCATCGATTACATTCGGCTGCACGTCTCCGAGGCAGGTGGTTTGACGCCGTGCGTCAAAATCGCTGCCCAGGCTGAGGCGTTTCAGGTGAAGACCGCCTGGCACGGTCCAGGCGACGTGTCTCCCGTCGGCCATTGCGCAAACGTTACGCTCGATTTGGTCTCTTACAACTTTGGCATCCAGGAATGGACGTTTCCAAGCCCCGCGCTGCTGGAGGTGTTCGACGGTTATCCAGTCGTCAAAGACGGATACGTCTATGCCAACGAGAAGCCCGGGTGGGGAGTCGAGATCAACGAAAAAGCCGCTGCGCGGTTTCCGTTCGGAAGCGAAACCGGCGCTCGCAAGACGCTAAATGGCGGCTGGGGTGTTGTCCGCCGCGCGGACGGCACCGTCATCAATCAATAGCCCGAGGCACTGCAAATTATCCGTTTTTTTTCTGCGCTGCACTCATCCCGTGTGTAGAACTCTCGCTTGAAGATGAAACTCTCCATCGTGGTCCTGCTTGCCGCGTTCGCCGGTCTGACTCTGGCGCAGCCGCACCAGGATACAAGTGCTGTAAGAAATCCGTTGTCAAGCCGCCCGCAGGCAATTGAAGCCGGGACCGGGCTCTTTCGGGAGGGATGTGCGGGCTGCCATGGCGGGAATGGAGAAGGTGGCCGGGGCCCGAATCTTGCGCGAAACGAATCGCTCCGGGGAAAGACAGATGATCAGATATTCAATATCATCCGGCGCGGTATTCCAGGAACCAACATGCCGGCGTTCCCCATGTCCGATTCTCAAACTTGGGAAGTGATCGCCTTCATTCGCGCACTAAGCACTCCGGCGTTTTTGGCCCCGGTACCGGGCGACACAGAAGCAGGCCGCGCTCTGTTTTACGGTGAAGGGCGCTGCGGCGGTTGTCACATGATCCGCGGCCGCGGCGGGTTTCTGGGTCCCGATCTCACCAACATTGCAGCGCTTCGCACGGCGACCCAATTACGCGAGGGCATATTGCAGCCGAATGCTCGCCGCTTAGCCGGATTCGAGGGCGTGACCGTGATCATGAAAGATGGCGCCCGAATCGAAGGCGTCGCGAAGAACAACTCCAACTACTCGATTCAGGTCCTGGACGCGGCAGGGAAACTTCACCTTATCGACAAGACGGAGGCAAGCGATGTTCGTTTCGGCGCCGGCTCTCTCATGTCTGACGATTACGCTCACACTCTCGGCTCCAGCGGGGTCGACAACATCCTGGCGTTTCTCAGCAAGCAAGTCGTCCGGCCGAATGCCCGGCCCGATCTTCGACGCCAACATACGGAGAATCATTGATGCGATGCTGCGGCTCATTTCTGTTGCTCGCCTTCTGCCTGCATGCGCAGGTTCGCTATAACGACATCCTTAACAGCCCCTCGGAAAACTGGCTGACCTATCACGGCGATTATCGCGCCTTGCGCTACAGTCCTCTTACCCAAATCAATCGGCAGACCGTAGCAAATCTGGTTCCCAAGTGGACCTATCATTTTGAACACGCCCGGCGGCTGGAAGCCACCCCGATTGTTTTCGACGGCGTGATGTACGTCACCGATGAGAACGAAGTGGATGCCATTGACGCGCGCACCGGCCGATTCATCTGGGTCTATCGGGACGATGCGGCGGAGCTGCAGAACGTGAACCGCGGAGTAGCCATATTGGGAGATAGCGTATTCGTTGTGACGTCGGACGGATACCTGGTATCGCTGCAGCGTTCCAGTGGCGCGATTCTCTGGCACAAGCAATTTGCCGACAAGAACCAGGGCTACTTCGCAACGCTCGCGCCGCTTGCGCTGAAGGATCGAATAATCGTAGGCGTCTCAGGCGGCGACTCCGGCATGCGCGGCTTCATCGCCGCGTTCTCAGCGTCTGATGGCACAGAGCTTTGGCGTTTCTACACAGTTCCGGCCAAGGGCGAGCCCGGTTCCGAAACCTGGGGCGAATTCGACACGCAATGGGGAGGCGGTGCTACCTGGATGACGGGCACCTTTGATCCGGCACTCAACGTTCTGTATTGGTGCACGGGCAATCCTTGGCCCGATTACTACGGAGGCGGCCGGCGCGGCGCGAATCTTTACACAGACTCCGTGGTTGCCCTCGATGCCGAGACCGGAAAGTTGAAGTGGTATTTCCAGTTCACTCCGCATGACACTCACGATTGGGACGCGGAATCCATTCCGGTGCTTGCCGATCTCACTTACAAAGGCAAACAGCGAAAGCTGCTTCTGCATCCGAACCGCAACGGCTTCTTCTATATCTTCGATCGTCAGACAGGCGAATTTCTCAGCGCCCGGCCCTTTGTCGATAATCTCGATTGGGCCAAGGGGATCGATGCCAAAGGGCGGCCGATTGAAGTTCTTCCGGATGTGGCTCGGTCCTCTTGTAATCGCGGTGGGCCGGGCGCACGCGCACAGCGGCGAAACGAGAGCGCAAGGTTCCTTCCGTGCCCTGGCGCCAACCAATTTCCTTCCAGGCCGAAGCCGGTAACGAGAAGGCCAACTGCTTCGCCGAAAGGGGCTGCTGATCCGCACTGCGCTGCAGTCGCTTAGGGGGCGCGCCTCGACCGGGTTTTCGCGCTGGCGCCAGCAAAGGCCCTTGCCCCGGTTCCCAAACAGTAGCGTTCGACTCGATACCCAGCACGTATTGCAATCCGAGTTGCGTGAGGTCGGTGCGGAACTGGGTACCCTTTCCATAACCCGCATCGGCCAGTACGACTCCCACCGGAACCTGTTGCTCAATGGCCCGCCGTATCTGCTCCAGAGCAACCTCTGGCTTGGTTTGAAACTCAATCTCTTCGGGAACCCCGGCACGCTGACGGCGCTCCGCGTCTTGGCACCACGCCTCGGGCAGATACAGCCGCCAAGCCACAGGTAAACTCGAATTCCAAGTGCTCACTGACAAACTCACCGCCGCCTGGCAGTTATCCGATTTGCCCAACTCTCCGCAGTACTGTCGGGCAACACCCACCGAATGCTTACCCTGCTTCGGAACGCTCGTGTCATCCACGATCCACGCCACTACCGAACCGTGCTTCTGTATGGCTGATAGTACCTGCCGCCGTACCTCCGCCAGCATCTCCTCATTGTCCCAAGGTGCGTCCGCCACCAAGTGATGGAGCGACTGATGCATGCGACGGACATTGTCTGGAGCCAGCCGCGCCGCCATCGGCTCGACACTCTTGCGTTCTCCCGGCAATAACAATCCGGTGCAGTAGTTCTTCAGCGGAGTGTGCCGATCCGCATGCCCCGCGGCGTTGGCCAGGCCCTCCATGTATGCCGCGAAGCGCCTCTGCTGTGGGCCTGGCGAGGAGAGGCGTGATCCCACGAAAACAATTCTATAGCAAATTGTTTGTTTTTAACACAGTAATGCTAGATCACCATATGGGATCGCTGCGAAATACGGTGGGTCAGTAAAGAGCATCGACGCCGAGTCGTTCGGCAGCGGGCACTCCTGCGCCGCAGAGCACACCGCTGTTCCGTGACCCAAGCGCGGCCGTGATGCTGAATATCGGCAGTGGTGCTGAAGCGTTTCTCGTTCGATTTCGGTACGCCGCCGTTCCAGGCGGTTGTTTAGCTCATCGACTTTATCTTCGACCTGCTTAAGATTTGCCGCAAGCAGCGGATTATTTTCGCGTGACTGATCGCCGCTCAGCAGTTCGGCCATTCTCAGATTCTGGCGATGGATCAATTCGTTCAGGCTGATTTCCATGTGATTGGAAATCGTGTCAATCTCTTTTAGTCTGGCCTGCTGAACTTCATCGAGGAACGGTTGAAGAGCTTTCTCTATCAGGGACTGCTCGATGATCTCGGGACCTGGCAACCCGTCGTCGATTCCAGGTTCCGCGCCTGCCGGAGCGGGGACCAGATCGAGGAAGGTCGTGGGCAAAGAGACCTATAAAGCCACGAAAGTTTCGGCAGAGGACGCCGGGAAAGCAGGGTTAGCGGTCCTGAAGGTCGTTTTCTAAACGTGAACTACAAATTCTTTTAAGGAGAAAGAAAAAAGGCAACTAAATAAAATTTACTTCGTCGTTGGTGCGGTGATTGCCCTTTGCCTTTTCGTAGAAATCGCCGCCCATGCAGACGAGCTGGACCAGGCAACGACCGTTACGTTCAGTGCGCCGATACAGATTCCGGGGCAGGTGTTACCCGCAGGGGCATACCTATTCAAGTTGGTCGATAGTGATTCTGACCGAAATATTGTGCAGATCTTCAATTCGGACGGAAACGTCCTCGATGCAACCCTTTTGACGGTTCCCGCCGAGCGCCGGCAGGCAACCGATGATACCGCGATCACATTGGCGGAGCAGGAATCAGGTAAACCAGACGCTCTCCTGAAGTGGTTTTATCCCGGGCGTTTAACGGGAAGTGAGTTCGTGTATTCCACTCCGGAGGAGAACGAGCTGGCACAAGATAGTCAGCACACGATAGTCGCCAACCAGAAGACGACTAACTCGGATGCCCAAGCGGGTGACTGAGTCCGCTACTGGCGTTCGCTCGCTAAGCGTCATTAAACGACACGAATGCGAGCGAGCCGCCAGCTGGGTAAGCCGACCGGGCCCGAAGTCCAAGGCGGCGCTCAGTATCTCCCTTGCAAATCAGAATGCGGGGATCGGACCCTTCCCCACCAAGCGGAGGGGGCCGTATGCCGGACCCGGACGCTCGATAGGCTAAGCAACATCGTCAAAGCGTTCAACGAGCAGTTCGGAAACATAAACTGGAAAGACGCCGACAAAATACGCAAGGTCATCGCTGAAGAGATCCCGTCAAAGGTGGCCGCCGATAAGGCATACCAAAACACGATCCAAAAGTCAGACGAGGAGAACGCATTATGTATCCAACCGCTGCCGCTTTTCCGATTGCCGCCGTTACCATGCAGTCCCGATTGCTCCTGTCCCAGGTCTTTGCAATTAGCTTGACTGGCGATAGGAAGGTTTCTTCACGTTCTGGAGTAACGATCCAGGCTCTGAAGCAATTGCCGTTCGATCACACGCGCCGGGATGTTGAACCGGAGCAAGTGCGCGGTGATAGCGCCGATGTCTGTTAGGGGCTCGATAATAGGACCGGCGATACTAAAATGCTCTTTCCAACGATCCTGGCGCGGGTGAAATAATCGCACGAGCTCACGAGTTCCGGGATGGATCGACGCGATGTCACTGCCTTTGTACCGTTGCATAGATAGCAGGCGAAGGCTAAGTTGTCCGGGTGACTGGTCCCGCCGTGTTTCCGGCTGATCACGTGATCGATCTGGTGCGGGAAACCTGCATCGGCTTGGTTCAGCAAACAGTACTCGCATCTGCCAGACGCGCGCGAATCGACCAGCTTTCGTACCGCTTCCGGCCAAGTCATTGGTTGGCGGCGAGGATCTGGCGTGCGCGCGCTTTGGCCATGCGGAGGATGTGCTCCAACTCAGTGAAGTGCTCCAGCTCAGATTCCTGCTCCGGGGTCAACCGATCCTCTTTAGCCAGATCCAGCAATTCCAGGGCGCGATGCTGAGCTGCCGAGGAGGGCTGGAAATCAACAACCGCTTGTGGCGTTGTGCCAGAGGCGAAGAAGTCGATGATTTCTAAATAGACCGGATTGGTGGCCACGGCTTCACCTATTATCATCCGCCAAACTGGAGATCACGACAATTGTTCCCAATTCCCACTCGTGACTCGATAGTGGCGTAAGTCGCTGATTTAATAGGCTACTTCCGCTGTCTCCACTGTTCCCAGTCCACCCGGAACTCAGGTGAGATCAACCCGAGGTGCGCCGCCAGGTCAGGAAGTTGTAGTAACTGATTCTGCTTGGAAGGCATTCCAAATTGCGCGTTCTTGTGGTCGGAATTGTACTCATCGGCAGCGAGCCGCGGGATCGCATGAGGGCGGCGGCCGTATTTGAGCGCCATAGATTACGCGCTCAGCGTTACCGGAGTTTTCAGGCCAATGGCGTCCAGAATTTCCTGCAGCGGCACAATCCCGACCGTCTGGTAACCGCTTTCCTCGTAACGGCTGATCACTTGTTTGCTGACCCCGAGGCGGTTGGCAAGTTCGGTTTGTGAAATGGCTTTCGCGATGCACAGCTTGAAAATCAAGGGTGAAATTTCGTCAAGCCGTTCGATTCTGGGGAGCTTCAAGTCGCCGGATTTTGATTGATCATATTCACGCTGCTCATCACCGCGCTTACACCGCCGGCTGATCGAATTGCTTCCACGTGGCCGGTGCGATGATTGCAGGAAGATCCAGTGGAAACCAGCCCGTACACGAGCCCACCGATGATCTCAACTCTTAAACAACTTACGGTAAGGATTCCCGCCATGCCATGCTCGGCATGAACACGAATCGTTCTCACGGCTCACCCATCATCGGACCGCTCGGATAGTTCGGCCTTGGCAATTTCAGGCCGCGACGTTTAATCGTCTTGGATTCTGGATTCGCGCCCAAATGGTACGATCGATTGCCAACGGATTCACCCGGCCTGTTTCCTGGCTGATGAATCCTCCGTGGTATGCGATTTCGCCGTGGCGGAAGAGGCGTGCCAGCATGGCGAGAGCGTGCTGGGCCAGCATCGAGTTGATATAGGGCTCTTGCCGCACAAGGGATTCCGCCGCGCTGCACGCGGGAAGCGTATCGCGCGCGTCCAGCTTGGCATTGACGATTTGCGGATAGAGTTCGTCGACACAGCGAAGCCGCAACGCGGTCCCCTTGCGATTTGACCGCAATGGTTCGCCGAGGACGAATTGCCCGGAACTGGCGTTGTTCCCCAAATCCAGCCAATAGGGGAAACGTCTTGTCTTCAGTCGGACGATGCGCCCCAATATCTTCCGAACTGCGCGGGTATCCACACAACTGATCAGGAAATCGGCATCGGGCACATCCCGTCCACAGCGAACATGGCACGGAATACCTATCCAATCGAGCCCCCAAAATACGTTAAGCCGCTGCATCAAGACATGAGCCTTGTACAGGCCAATCTCGCTGGACGTGAACGGCTGACGGACGCAATTGTTTTCGCTTACCCGGTCTCCATCAATGGCGTAAACCTTGATACCTTTGGGATGCCCGGCCGCGAGCAGCGCGTGATGAAGATACGGCAGGCCCGAAAGCACAGCGGAGCCGGTGCCGCCGCATCCTACAACTACCATCGAAATGCGATCGGTAGGCATGGGGCGCTTCAGCCGGTGTACGGATTGTGTTGGCATAGCGTCTCGCGCAGAGTTTTCTTTGCAACCAGATATTCAACAGGAAATCGCTTTCGCCCCGCCAAATCGCGCCACATGCCCAGAAAACCCTCCGGATGCCGGCACAAAGAGCGCTGCAGATTGGTATGCGTAAACCGGCTGTTGAAATAGGCGTCCGACCACTGCCTCAGACGCTCTAGATCTACGCTGCGCGGAGTTTCCATCGAGCCGTGGCAAACCTCCCCGCTCTCGTACGTATTCCAATACGGCGCCTGAAAGAGCTGCGTGTTGGGTGTTGGGCGCGTATTACTTGCGAGCGCCCAGACGGACAGATGCCCCTCGCAAGCAGCGAACAACAGGGGCGGGTGCGGATACAATTCCCCGTCCAGCGTTTTGCCGTCCGACTCCGGGCTGAAGAACATCGGACGGATACGAGCCGGCTCCCACCAGGCGGCCAGACGCTGCGACCCGATCAAGACGTTTTCCGGCAACCAGGCAGCGGGAAGCTCGCTTTGCAAGCTGCGGCTGAGTGTTTCGAGAAACGACTTGGAGACCGGCTGTCCCTCGCCCAAAATCGGTGGCCCGCCGGCGGGATTCGGTTCAGGCGTATGCACGGTAGCCAGCCGGATCTTGCGATTGCCGTGGAGGGCATCTTTACTTCCATAGAGCAGGATGGCCGAAACCAGATCGAGCGGCGCATCCGTGCCGTAATCTGCGCAGAGACGCATAGGAAACCTTCTTTCTAGCGGAGCGGTTCGTATCCCGGTACCAGCAGCAGCACACGGGCGGCCGCGGCCAGCCTGTCTAAGGCGATGTCCGTACACACAAACGCATTGTGGATCGAGTCCACCTGTGTGCCATCCATCTTGATCGTCGGCCAGGGCTCAAGCGCGACTTGCCCTGCCGTCTCGATTTCTTCGTTCAAGAATTCCGTGACGACGTCGTGATTACCGAAGGCGAGCGCGAGCATAGGAACGTCGGGATCGGATTCACTGTATAGCTCCTCGCGATCTTCGTCCGTTAAAGTAACGAGCGGAGGATGTGGGCGCCGGCTGATCTCGGTAAGCGATTGCACAGCCTCGATCAGCGCTTTACTGCGCTTGCGGCGAGCCAGCGAGGCCGGCTCCGGCAGTTTGGGCATCGTCGGTTGCACACACGGCGGCAAAGCCGGTTCATCCGGCAAAGGGAGCGGTTCATACGCCACTCTTTCCCGTTCGCATTCCGCTTTTCTCTCTGCTTCCTCTTCTGCCCGCATGTCGATCCAATCGTCCCAGCGCATGCGCGCATCGTCGAGATCGTAAACGCGAAACCAGCGGGACATGGCATCACGCAGCGAGTGATAAAAGAACGACGGCAAAAGCTCGTGTTCTTTCGCCAGCAGATCGAGAGCGGGCGTAAGGTTCAACCAAGCCACGGTATCGATCACCTGAAACGAGAGCAACACCCGTTCGGGCTGTATCTCGTCGATCTCGTTCCCGTAGCGCCCGACCGTGGGACTGAGGCTCACATACAGGCTGAAAGCCCGGTCGATGAGTTCGGCTCGTGTGCCGACGAACTGCCTGAGCGTGCGTTCGAGGAAGTGGCCGATGTTGCGAGTCTCAAACCAGTCCGACGGCAGCGCTACTTCGGCCCGCAGTAAATTCTGAGCAAACTGACGCGCATGGGGTGAACACACTTGGGCCGCAAAGTCGCAATGCTCGGGCCGCAGTTGCGGAATCGTGAATCCCGGTCCTCGCGCAATCAGCCCGGATGTACCAGGCCGGCGGGCGCGGGCAGCGAGGCGGCGCGCTGTTGCCGTCGCGAGTAACCCGCATGGCTTTGAAGCGCCGCGCCGAGAAGCTCCGAGAATTGCCGTGAGTCTTTGCATTTGAATTTCTCAAGCAAACGATCGCGGTGAGGGTCGCGCGCGAACTCATCGAGCTCGCGCAGCGCTTGCTCAAGCAGCTCCGTATCGCTGCTCATCCTTTGGTCCCAATCGCACGAGTAAGTTTGTACACGAGCTTGTCGCCAGTCGCGTCCGGCCCTTCAATAACGGCAGTCGTGATCTCCGGGTATTGGGCTGCGTACGCATCGCGCACTTGCTCCGGCATGAGTGCTGGGTCCGGATCTCCTAATTGCAGGCCCATGTAGTTAAAACTACGCTGTAACGCGCGAGTTTGAATAGGCATAAAAAATTCCTCCTCCTCTTCCTTGTTGGTTTACGTAATTAGTGACAATTTCTGACGCAGAACCGGACAAATCTCGCCACAGAATGTCTGGAGACCCAATTCGCCTCGACGGATGCCAACTGTTCGAGCACGGCAGCTATTGCCATTCGGATTGTGTTATTAAGTGACATCGGTGTTCGGCGACAATTGAAGTTCCCGGCCGAAAAAAGTAGTTGACGCCGGACATTCCGCGGTCTCGCGTAATTTGTGCAATTTGAGTGATCGGCTGAATGGTTCCAACCTCGTTGTTGGCATGCATCACCGAAACGAGAACCGTATTTTGTTGGAGAGCCCGCCGGACATCATCCGGATCTACGCGTCCATAGCTTTCCACATGTGGGTAAGTAACTTGAGCGCCGAGCTTCTCCAAAAAACGGCAGGGATTAATTACTGCGGGATGTTCTATCCGTGAAGTGATAATATGGATGTCGCGACGCCCTGCCGCAAAGAATACTCCCTTGAGTGCGTGATTGTTTGCTTCACTGGCTCTCCGCAATCGCTGCGTACACTTCCTGAGCAATTGGCGTACTGGCGTTGAAATCCAAATAAATTCGGCGAGATATGTCTGGCATGAGGATTCTACTTCGTCTGTACGAACGGGGTGCCGCTATGCAGCTGCAATGCGCAGCCCGGCTCGGCAAACTGCACGAAATAATCTTAGACTCAGATCTGCCGGGCCTTTATCGAAATTATGGTTGGTCACATTGACTGCGTTAGTGACATGAGCAACGACGCCAACCAACATTCGACGAGCCTGTGCAAAAGCGAAGAGCGAGGCAGCCTGCATCTCAACAGCCAATACTCCGCGCCGGATATGCTCTTCAAACTGCTCGCGAGTTTCCCGATAGGGCGCATCCGTGGTCCAAACACATCCACTTTCGACCGGTAAACCGACCGAGGAGAGTTCTGTGTGCAGGTGGGCGGCTACGCCGGGCGGAGCAGTGACTACCGGGCAGGCGGGCAAATAGTGATACGAGGTTCCTTCATCTCGAACGGCGGATGTAGCCACCACTAAACTGGGGACCGGGAGCGAAGGTGCAACCCTCCCCGCCGAAGTCAGCCCAATCACAATTCGGGTACCAGAAACGGAGAGCTGCTCTGCAACCAGCACGGCGTATGGGCCGCCGATCGTGCGAGGAATAAGGCCGCATTGAGCGCCATCGATATTCGCCGTGCACATCTCCGTGTGGAAACAGGCCCAAGCTGGATTGCGTGCGGCAAGGCCACGACTCACAAGTGAATCGGTCAAATCACCGTCAAAATCGAGAACGCAAACGGCTGGAAGAGGCTGCTGCGGAAGTCCGCGCTCCGTACGAACGGCACTGACAAGCGTCTCGGGTGTAAACACACTGGCCGCTGCCAGCGCATGTTGGAGTAAGGGAATCATCACTCTTTTATGGTGCTAAGTCGTGTTCATCCTTTGTTTGCCCGGGATGCGTCGGTAATCTCGAATGGCCCACTTCTCTTGATGTCGGCATTCACTGCTTCCGGCGTCCTTCCGGCTCGACCGGGTATCCCTTCGCGATCCAGTCTGTGCGAAGGTTGGTCGGCAGGTTGAGGACCCGAACATGCTCGAACCCACGTTCCCGGAGGGCACGATACGCGGGTCGAATATTCGGACACTTGTTCATCGGACAGCAGCCGCAGTAGATTACGATCGACGCGTTTTTCGGCAGGCTCTCGACAGCCGAGTGCAATTTTGCAATACCCTCCGGTTTTTCCGCAGGACCCGCGAATTGTGCGTGCGGTATATGCTTCTGCCGGTAGAGAAACGGGAACGTGACACAGATAATGTGAAGCTCCTGAGCTTCCGAATCCAACTGTTTGACTAAAGCTGCCGGTTCAATCAGCTCGCTTTGCGACCACGGATCTCCGGGCGCACCGTCCGCACAAGCCACTCGGATCGCCTGGGTCGTAGCTGCGCATGAGAGTAAAAAACGTCGTCGGTTCAATACGTACGATCTTGTTTCGATTGCCTTCATGAATGTTCTGCTTGCTCCTCAGCCTGCCGCGGCAGCGTTTCCTGGCTACGGCTCGGCTTGCTCCGCGTTTCGCGTATCGAGAGCCACGCCAACAATCCGGACGCGAACGTGAGGATGCCAGCCACGTGAATCGACCAAGTCAATCCCAGCCAATTTCCAATCATTCCGGCCAGAAACGCACCGACGGCGTAGCCCATGTCTCGCCAGAAGCGATAAATGCTGAACGAGCGGGCACGCCAGCTCGGATGAGCGATGTCTCCAACAAGCGCCAAAAGGGTCGGGTAAACCATCGCAGTTCCCAGGCCGAGCAGAACAGCCCCCGCCAAGCCGCTGGCCCACGGGCTCATTGTGGCGCCGAGTGCGATCAGTGGATGGGCAAGGGCCTGTATCCACATGCCCCCAACTATCAGCCCTTTTCTTCCCCAGCGATCCGAAAGAGGGCCGCTGACCAGCTGTCCTCCCGCCCATACAAACGGGTACACGGCTTTGATGATGCCGATATGCTCTATGTCTAAGCCATGGGCCGCGAAGAACAACGGGAAAATGCCCCAGGCAACTCCGTCATTCAAATTGTTGACCAGACCCGTCTGACAGGTACCGAACAAGGTTTTATTCTTCCAGCTTGAGACGGCAAAGACCTGCCAGAATCGGCTCTTCTCCGCATGAATGAAAAACTCTCGGGCTTCGGCTGCTCCCCGTGACTCATGTTCCATGTGGCCGCGTGTCTCACGGACGAGAACCAAACTCAATAGAAACCCGACCATGGCGTATCCAACGCCCAAATAGAATGGCTTTGGCCGCAATCCCGCAGAAGCGGCGATGTATCCCGTTAAGACTGCTGTGAGGCCCACCGCACCATAGCCTGCAAACTCGTTCAGCCCCATGGCCAAACCGCGGCGTGCCGGGCCGGCCAAATCGATTTTCATCAGCACCGTCATAGACCAGGCGAAACCCTGATTGATGCCGAGGAGCACATTCGCGGCGATAATCCAGGACCAATTGGGCGCATAGATGATAAGGAACGGAACCGGCAAACCAGCGAGCCATCCGAGCACCAGCACCGGCTTTCTTCCCCAACGGTCAGCCAATTGACCTGAGATCAAGTCGATCAGCCCTTTCGTGATGCCGAAGCTAACGATGAAAGAAGTAATGAGCGAGGTGGAATCGAGATGGAACTGCTGTTTGCCGAGTAGCGGAACAACAGTTCTCTCAAGCCCGACCATGCCTCCCACGAAGGCGTTGATAACGATCAACAGCAAGAACTGAGCGAGATTCGACCGGATACCAAGCTGGATCGGCTTGTCTCGACCTGTATCCACAATGCGTGGCATCACTTTGCGAGGCTTGTAGACTTGGGTTCCATGTAGCCCTGATTCGCCGCTCGAATTTGATCGGCGTCCGCCGGCGCAGGCGGAATGGATTCCAGCATGTGTCGAACGAACTCTTCGGAATTATCTATCTGAAATGCGCGATTAAACCGGCGTTCAAAGCCGATGGTCGACGCAGGGTTGCCGCTGAGTGCTCGCCCACAGACAGATCCCGCGTAGGCTCCTGGCAGCACTTCTAAATAGTCAGGAAGCTGCTTGATTCGCTGAATGCTTTTAAAGAGTGCACGCGCCCCAATTTCTGGTTCGCTTGCCAATTCGGTTCGACCGACGTCGCCCACCATCACCGTATGCCCGGTTAGCACCAACCATGGTTCTGTCGCGCGTATTCGGTCGGTTACCAGAAGGGAGATGTGTTCCGGCGCGTGGCCTGGAGTATGAAGGACTTGGATCGACACGTTCCCGAGATTCAGAATCTCGCCATCCTTGGCTCCGTGAAAAGGAAATCCTGTGCTGGCACTCTCGTGAAGCACGTACTCCGCGCCTGTCCGCTCAGCCAGCTTGCGCCCGCCGGAGAGGTGGTCCGCATGCAGATGCGTGTCAATCACATATCGGATTGGAAGGTTGTTTTCCTCCGCGATCCGCAGATAAAGCTCGACATCATCGATGGGGTCGCACACGGCGCCCTCAGGCTTGCCGCCGCAGCCAAATACGTACGAGATTGCGATCGCCGGGCGATTGTGTAGCAGTTGACGAAGAATCACTTTCAATTACCTCTCTGTTCAGTTGTAATCGCGGCCGTGCCGCCGGTGATCGGATAGCCCTGAATCTTCCATTCCGGAAAACCAGATTCCAGCCGAAAAGCCTGGTACCCTTTCGACCTCAGAAGCTGAACGGCTTCGTCGGCGAAAATGCAATGCGGTCCGCGACAATAGGCAACGATCTTCCGGGAGCGGGGCAGTTCCCGAAGTCGAGAGCGGAGTTCCGATACGGGGACGGAACGCGCCCCAGCGATGTGGCCTGCCTCGTACTCCGGCATGGGCCGGACATCCAGAACGACGAAACCGGGATCCTCAAGGCGGTTCTTGAGTTCCTCCTGTGAAATCGCCTGCAGCTCACTTCTCTCGTAAAAGAATGAACGAAGCAACTCTCTGATTTCGCTGAGCTGCCTTTCTCCGGTGTTACGTAGCGACATCCACAGGGCAAGGACACAGTCGTCCGCAAGGCGATAGAAAACATAGGTGCCTTCGCGCCGGGTTTCGACCAGTTGCGCACGCCGCAGTACCTGCAGGTGTTGCGACACATTCGCGAACGGCTGATCGGTTTCGGCAGCGAGCGCTTCCACAGAGCGCTCCCCTTGCGCGAGCAGATCCAAGAGCTCGAGGCGCCGCCCGCTAGCAAGCGCGGTCCCGATGAGCGCCAAACGGTCATACAGTCCGTTCTTGAATTCACGCTTAGCTTTCAAATCCACTGTTCAATTATACGATTGAACAATTAACAAGCGCTTAATGGCCCTCGTTTCGCCTATTGACAAGTTAAAGTTATTAGATCATACTTGACACTGTCATGAATGACCTAGTATTGCTGGCCGCTCTTTTGCAAGGGCCGGCGTACGGGTATGCCCTCAAAAGAACCGCCGGCCTGATGTTCGGCGCCAATGCGATGCACAACAATGTGGTCTATCCGTCACTAAAGAAGTTCACGAGCAATGGCTGGGTGGAGCAAAAAACCGTACCGGGCGATCGCGGACAGGAGCGCAAACAGTACCGCATAACATCGGCGGGCAGGAAATATTTGCTTGAACAACTCGCCAGTTTCGGTGAGCAGGACGCGGCCGACGATGGAGCATTCCTGTTCCGGGTGGCTTTCTTTGATGCCCTCCCAAAAGGGAAGCGTGATGCAATCGTGGCCGCACGTAAATCATTTTTGACTTCGCGTGTCCAGCAGCTTTCGGAACTGCGCGAGATGGGAAAACCTCGGTCATTCGGCTCCGTGGCCTTAGAGCGCGTTCAGGCTGTCGTCGAGAACGAACTGCGGTGGATCGAGCGGCTCGAACACGAGGTGGCGGCGAACGTTGGAGATTTGGGATGCAGACAAATGCTTGCCCGGCGACGAACAGTGCCCAAGTCATGAGCGGATTCCGAGCCAGGAAGGAACGCGTATGCTGAGGGACCTGCGCTATGCGCTCAGGGTGTTGCGAAATAGTCATGGGTTCGTAGTGGTGGCCGTGTGTTCACTCGGGATTGGCATTGGAGCGACTTCTGCCATTTATAGCCGGGCCAATGCCTGGGCTGCTGCGCCCGTTGCCCGTTCTCAAGCCCAGCCGGGTTGTGGCGATCAGTCCCGTTACCGACCAAATGTTCGCCGGCCTGAACGGCATTTCGTACCCGGATTACAAAGATTTCCAGGATCGCAATCGCACGTTTGACGGTTTAGTAGCCGATGCCTATTCTTTCTTTGGATTCGCGCCCGACGCAGCGACCCTGCCGCGCATGAAATTCGGCGCGTTCGTGTCCGGCAATTTCTTCGAGGTACTGGGGGTAGCGCCAATCATAGGCCGAGCTTTTCGCCCGGAAGAAGACCTGGCCGTCGGGCGCGATGCCGTGGTGGTCCTCAGCCACGATTTCTGGGCAGCCGAATACGGCGCGCGGCGCTCGGTGATTGGGGCAAAGCTCTGGCTGAACGGAATCGAGTTCACCATTATTGGCGTCGCTCCCGAATCGTTCACCGGAACCGATCAGTTTCTCAACCCAGCCTTGTACGTCCCCTTCGCTATGTCACCGCGGCTGGCAAACAGAAACAATCTCGATGAGCGGCAGGTCCGCTGGCTGACGGTGAAGGGTCGCCTCAAACCCGGTGTAGGTATCGCGCAGGCGCAAGCCGATCTCAGTGCTATAGCGAGCGTGTTACGGAACACGTACCCGCAGATTGACGGTAATCTGCGCGTGAAAGTAGAAAGCCAGTTGGCGCTTCAAGCAGAATTTTCCCCTCCCACTACCGCCATGCTTGTCATGTTGGCACTTCTGGCTCTTGGTGTGCTGTTAGTCGCGTGCGCCAATGTCGCCGGACTACTGTTGAGCCGCGCTAGCATACGGGTTCGTGAATTCGCGGTGCGGCAGGCAATCGGCGCCCGGCGCGCCGCGTTGGTTCGCCAGCTGCTTATTGAAAATCTGGTGTTGGCTCTGGCGGGCGGCGCAGTAGGACTCGTGGTCGCCTACGCCGCCGTGAAACTGTTCAACAGTGTGCCGCCTCCTCCGAGCGATCTGCCACTCAAATTTGAGACCACACTCGACAGCCGCGTATTGCTCTTCACGGCGGCTGTTTCCCTCTTGAGCACGCTTCTGTTTGGTGTCTTGCCCGCCCTGCGAACAACCCGGCTGGATCTTGTGCCGGCACTGAGGAGCGGCGATGGTGCCAGCTCGAAAACTGCGCGGCTGTGGGGCCGCCATCTGCTGGTCGGCGGACAAGTTGCCCTTTCTCTTGTGCTTCTGATTATCTCGGGCGTTTTGGTCGAGGGGTTCCGCGCTCACTCACGCAGGGACCCGGCTTTCGGACTGACCACCTCTTCTTGATGCGGTTCGATACTAGCTTGCTCCACTACGCCGAGGCGCGGAACGCCCTCTTCTATAAACAGCTTCTGAACATGACGCGGCTGGCGCCCGATGTGAAATCGGCGGCGCTCGCCTCAGTCGTGCCAATGACGATTGGCGGCGGAACGCTGCCCATCGTCCGGGAAGGTTATCGGTTGAAGCGCGGCCAGGAGGCGATCGATGTACTTGACGATGTAGTCAGCGATGGCTACTTCGAAACCATGGGCATCCGCCTTGTTCAAGGACGCGGCTTCCTTGAGTCAGACACAGCGAATACTACACCAATAGCGATTGTCAATGAACAATTTGCTCGCCACTACTGGCCGGGACAGAATCCTTTAGGCAAAAGATTTCACCTGCAAAATTCAGCGGGCAAACTTGTCGAAGTCGTTGGCGTGGCTAAGACGACCAAGCACATCTGGCTTACCGAGTCCGCGCTGGATTTCGTGTATCTGCCGTTCTCTCAAAACCAGCAGTCTCAAATGAGTCTCATCGCGCAGTCGATCTCTTCTGACGCAAGCACGCTTGCGCCTGTGCTCCGGCATGTCGTTCAGGCAATTGACCGGAACATGGCCGTGTTCGATGCGCGCACGATGAAAGACGTATACAACAACCGGGCCGTCAAGTCGCCGGATTTGATTGTTGAAATTGTCGGAGCTTTGGGAGCTATGGGGTTGACATTGGCCGCCGTCGGCTTGTACGGCCTGGTAGCTTACTCGGCCAGCCGTCGCACCCGCGAGATCGGCCTGCGCATGGCGATCGGCGCCGATCAAACAGACGTTTTGCGAATGATTTTGAGACAGGGCTTCATTCTAGGAGTTGCCGGAGTCGCGGCAGGCCTGATCATCGGCATTCTCGCGTGCAGAGCAATCACTTCGATCATGTTCTTTAGCTTCGGGCATGTTGGAATCCTGCCATTCATCGCCATTTCGTTCCTCCTTGTTTCAATCACCGTGGCCGCCGCCTACTTTCCCGCGCGTCGCGCCTCTCGTATTGATCCAATGCGGGCACTAAGGGAGGAATGAATGTTGATACTCGACTACTTCCGGCGTCAACCGTGCTGCACCTCCCCGGCAGCGATCCGATATTGGATTCTCGTATCACTGGTGAGTTGGCTGCTCATCTCACTTGCCGGCATTTATTGGCGTCCACTGCAACCTCAATCGGCAGCCTTTATCCTTTTCGCGATGACGATCGGATGCTCTGCAAATTGGATTCGATACCGAACCCTCCACTGCGCGCTTACCGGGCCTCTATTTCTGACTGTGGGATTGCTCTCCCTGCTCTCAAGCCTTCAAATAGTCCCATTCCCCGAGTTTTTGTTCTGGCTCGTTCTGGTGCTTGGCGCAGGCATAGCGTTCTTCTTAGAGTGGCGAGCCACCGCGGGAAAGAGAAATACGAGGCCAGACAATGGCAGCTTCACTTAAACGAAAGGAGATTTGAAATGCTATCGAATACTTACACGCCGGGCTACGGCGCGGCAATCGTGAACTTCATGAGCCAGCGAACGGCGGAGACGCACGCTGGATTCTTTCTGCCGCACTTAGAATCTGGCTGGCGCGTGCTTGATGCAGGTTGCGGCCCCGGCACGATCACACTAGGTTTGGCGCGTAAGACAGCTCCAGGACAAGTGATCGGGATTGATATCGAGGATACCCAGTTCAGAAACGCGCGGGAGCGAGCGGAACGTGAAGGACTCAACACGGAGTTTCGGAAGGCGAGCGCCTACGAACTACCGTTCGAGAACGGATCTTTCGATGCCGTCTTCTCTCATGCGCTTCTCGAACACCTCAGTGATCCAACGGCTGCAATCCTGGAACTGCGCAGGGTATTGAAACCGGGCGGCTCAATCGGGCTTCGTGCAGGCGACCTGGGCGGACTTCTCATTGATGCGGCATCGGAAGGACCCGCTCAAGCGTTTGGCGCCTATCTAATGGCGCAAAAGGAAGCATCGAAAGATCCGATTGTGGGCCGGAGGCTGGGCCGGCTCATGCGGAACGCCGGATTCGCAGTTCAGAAGATGACGGCGTCTTATGAGGTGATCAGCGACATTCTTCTCCAACTCGGACCCGCGTTGGCGCAGGAAGTTGCGGCACCCGGCAGTTTTTGCAACGTCCAAGACAAAGGCCCCGATGGCTCACTTTTCGTCGCGCTTGCATGGTGCGAAGCGACAGGCCGCGCAAGTTAGTCTGTATGCCTTTCTACCGTGATCACATCTATCCTCATCTCGTGAGCACGCTGGGAGATCCGAAGCCTATCCAGCGAATTCGTCAACGCATCGTGCCTTTAGCACATGGGGAAGTCCTAGAAATCGGTGTCGGACCTGGCGTGAACTTCGGTCACTACAACCCTTCAAAAATTAGCAAGATCTATGCCCTCGAACCCAACTCAGGGATGATCCGCCTCGCGGAAAGGCAGCGGCGCCATACAAAACTGGACATTCAGTTTCTGGACCTTCCGGGAGAACTCATTCCACTGGAAGACCGTACCGTCGATACCGTGGTGAGCACGTTCACCTTGTGCACAATTCGTGGCGTGGTGGAGGCAATTCGCGGCATCAAACGGGTCTTAAAGCCGACAGGTAAGCTCATCTTCTTGGAGCATGGGCTCGCTCCCGATCCTAGAGTGCAGCGTTGGCAAAGGCTTTGGGAGCCAATCAATCGCTGCGTACTCGAAGGCTGTCACCTGAGTCGGGACATTCCGTCTCTCCTTACACAAGGCGGCTTTCAGGTCGAACAGATGGAATCCGCATATATAGCCGAGTTCCCGAAGGCATGGACATACTGCTGGTGGGGTACAGCAATTGCGGAAGCCGCTTCCGGTCCATCCCGGTAATATGCCAGAGATTCCCTCCAGACTCCGCACAACAAACGCTGTTTTTGCCTGTTTGACATCCGACATCACGACCTCTCGTTCTCTTGCGCCACCTCACTAAGAACGTTCTGGTCATTCACGAAGAATGGTGAAGGGCGAGCTATTTTCGATGCGTGCTGCATCCGCCGCTCGATGAACTGACGAACCCGTTCGTTCTGAGCGAGAGGCAGCGCACGCCGGTAATATTCCCGCGCTTGATCAGTGCGGCCGAGCCTACGAAGCATATCGGCGCGAGCGAGGTGGAAGGGTGCGTACTGGTCCAATGCGCCCGTGCGCTCGATGTCTTCAAGCAGAGAAAGGGCCTCGGTTGGGCTTGCCGCGAAGGAAACGGCCACAGCCCGGTTCAGCTCGATAACAGCCGTCCGTTCATAGCGCAGGAGTTGTTCATACAAGACAGCAATCTGCCGCCAATCTGTGTCCGCCGCCGTTTGTGCTTCGGCATGGACAGCCGCAATCGCGCCTTGAATTTGATACGGGCCGGGCCGCCGCATGCGCAGCGCCTGCTCGACGAGCCGAATGCCCTCCGCAATCGGGGCACGTTTCCACTTCGTCCGATCCTGCTCTTCGAGCAGCACAAGATCGCCGGCATCGCTGACACGCGCCTCGCGCCGCGAGTCGTGGAGCAACATGAGAGCCAACAGGGCCATGGGCTCAGGCTCGTCCGGAAGGAGGGCAGACAAACCACGCGCGAGGCCAAGCGCATCGGCAACGAGGTCACCGCGGACGAGGTGTCCATGGGAAGTCGCCAGGTAACCTTCATTGAACATTAGGTACAAGACGCTGAGAACAGCGTTAAGGCGCGGTGCGAGAGTCGCGCGATCTGGGATCTCGTACGGGATACCGGAGCGCGCGATCTTCTGCTTCGCTCGAGCAACGCGCTGCGCAATGGTAGCTTCGGTAACGAGGAAAGCCCGTGCGATTTCAGCGATGCTGAGCCCTCCTAGCGTGCGCAGGGTTAGTGCGACCTGGGCCTCACGCGAGAGGGCGGGGTGGCAGCATGTAAAGATCAGGCGCAGCTGATCGTCCGGAATCGGCGATACTTCGAACTCGTCTTGCGGACTGTCCACCTTTTGATCGAGCCGGAGTGAAAGGGCCACTTCGCTGCGCTTGGCTTCGACGATCTTAACGTGCCGGATGCGGTCAATCGCCCTGCGCCGGGCAGTGGTTGTAAGCCATGCGCCCGGAGACGCCGGCACGCCGTCCTTGGGCCATGTCTCGAGAGCGGCCGTAAATGCGTCCTGAAGCGCATCCTCGGCGAGGTCAAAATCGCCTAGGATGCGAATCAGCGTTGCCAGCACAGCGCGCGACTCTTCCCGGAAAACCCGGTCGAGGGTGCTCTCGGCCTGGCTCATCTACATCTCCGGGACGTTCATTAACGGGCGGATTTCGATCGAACCGGTTCGAGCATCCGGTATCTTCGAGGCCCACGCCATCGCCTCATTCAGGTCTTTCACGTCGATCACGTAGATGCCGCCAAGCTGCTCTTTCGTGTCCGCAAACGGGCCGTCGGTAGGGATCGTTTTGCCATCGCGCACCTTTATCGTTGTAGCAGTGGACGTCGGGTCGAGCGGTTCACACGAAATCATCTTGCCGGACTTCTTGAGTTCGATACTGCAATTCCAGTACTCGGCGTAGATGCGATCTTGCTCCTCTTTGGACTTTTCAGCCCAGTCCTTCTCGGCGGCATAGATTAAAAGCGCGTATTTCATGTTCAACTCCTCTCGTTGAATCCGACGATCGAGCGCAACCTCGAATGACACCTCAACCAAGAAAATTTTGACAGTCTGTGTCGATTTCCAAAAAGTCGAACGTCGTTCCTTTGACGATCCCCTAAAGGGCGTCGGCATTTGCAACGAAGAAGGAGAACTCATGAAGCTTCAATGCATCTCGTTTCAGGGTGGTATTCGAGCAGTACCCAATCTATGCCAGAGATACCTGGCAGCAACCGTTGCGCTGCTTTTTGTCACCGCGGCGGGAACGGTCTCAGCACAAAGCCTTACAACTGCGGATAGAGACCGCGCACTGCAATACCTGGAATCCACAAAGAAGAACATTCTGGAAGCCACGGCGGGCCTTTCACAAGCGCAGTGGAACTTCAAACCGGCGCCGAACCGCTGGTCCATAGCTCAGGTCATGGAACACATTGCTGCCTCGGAGGACTTCATCGGCGGGAACTTGTTGAAGGACAGGGTCATGGTCGCGCCTCCTGGGGAGCCGGGACGGGATGTGAAGCAGATCGACCAAGCGGTGGTGACGAAGATTCCTGATCGTACCCAAAAGGCTCAGGCGCCGGAACCACTGGTACCGACCAACCGTTTTGGCTCACCCGAGGGCTCTCTCAAACATTTTGTGGAGAGCCGGGCAGCGACGGAGCAGTTTCTCAGGACGGCAACCGGGCTGCGCGAACACGTAATGAATGGTCCAGTAGGCAACATGGATGGGTATGAATTTATTCTATTTATTGGAGCGCACTCCGAGCGCCACACGAAGCAGATCAATGAAGTGAAGGCAGATCCGAATTTCCCTAAGAATTAGCCGGAGCCGCTATACAAGGCCCTGATTTCCGGCACTAGCTGCGGTTTCTCAATTCCGGCGGCTCCAGCGCGCCTGGGCGCTCCTTGGAAACGGTGTATGCCGTCAGCGTAGTTCTGGATGAATTCAAGGATGGCAGCGACTTTGCAAGCTGACAGCTCCGACTTATGGTGGAATATCTTGCGAAGACGCATGACTCAATCAAAGCGCCGCCAGAGCTAGCAATTCTGACTGATCGCCCGGACTCCTGCCCACCTCTCTTGATGAGCCGCGCGCTTTTTATTGGCGGCTTATGCTTTCCAGGGCCCCTCACTCACGCATCGAGCTTCAGATACAGTCGGTAATGCTCGTCCCTGATGGCCGCAAATGGCCGGAGCCTGAGCATTCCAGCGGCAGATTTTGCCTGCCAATCTGTTGATCCGGTCGCCACCTGAGAGGCTGTCGTCAGTTCGCGCTTGGTCAGCGAAGAAGGAACGTTGCCCACGCTGAACAACACCAGCGGCCCATACACCGTGGCCACAAGATTCGGATGCTCTCGATCGACCGCCTCAAGAGCCGTCGGCATATCGAACTCAATCTCGATACGATCGCCGTTTTTCCAGGTGCGGCGCATAGAAGCAAATTTTCCGGGCTCAGGTCCAGACGCCAAACGCTTTCCGTTCACCGCAATCGCAGTCTTTGCGCCGGCCCACACTGATATGCGTAGCATCACTGCAAAATCCGCCGGTTTGTCTGCCTTGATTTCAATTGCGGTATTCGGTTCATAAGGATAATTCGTTCGCTGCACCAACGATATGCGCTGTGCGCCGCGCTGCCACGTCAGCTTCGATGGCACGTAGAGATTGACATAGACGCTCCGCTCGTCCGCGAAGTACGCGCTGATCCCATAGTCCGCTGTAATCTGTGAGAACGTCCCCGTGCAGCAGTGCCATTTGTACGGGTGATACACCTTTGACCCGTCGTTGTTGTAATCCGAATAGTAGAACCCGTGGCCATCCCGCTTGATCGGCTTCGCGCCGAGAATGCAATTGTAGAGCACGCGCTCCATGCTGTCGCCATAGCGGCTGTCGCGCGTGGTGCGGATTAGATACCGAGTAAGTTTGAAATGCGCATACGACCCGCATGGAGTCTCGAAGCTCGAGTGCGTCTTCGTCAAGCTCTCGCCGATTTCACCGCTTGCCGGTTTGCGGAACTCTTCGTTCGGCCCCCAGCCGCCTGTGGCGAAGCTCTGCGCACTAACAAAATCAAATCCGTTCTTTGCCGCGCGCAGATACTTCTTGTCACCCAGCACTAGGTAGGCCTGCATCGCACTACTCAGGCAGTTCACGTGGCTGTAAGCATGTTTGCCTAGCAGCACATTTTCGCCGCGCGCCAGAGGGTCGTAATACCACGAGTTAGCGAGAAAATGAACTGCAAGGTCGCGATACCGGTGATTCGCGCCGCGCTGATACGCAAGAAACGCATTCTCCGGGATCGTGTACGGCTCGTCCCAGCAGAACGAATCATCCGTATGTGGGCGGGCATATTGCTCCGCGCGCGAGATACCGCCCGGCGGCAGATGCGTGGCAACGGAATCGAGCGCCTTGTCCAGCACCTTCAGCGCATCCGGCGCCTGCGCAAACTGGTGCGCGTCGATCAGCCCAATGCATATCTTGTCGTATGTGTAGGCCGGAAAGCGATTGCCATCCCAAAAATGCTCGGAGACCGCCGGCCCGAAGTTGCGCACCAGCCGATGCACCTTCTCCTGCGTCTGCTTGTCTCCTGTCGCAGCGTAATCGCGGCTCAATCCAGAAAGATACTGCCCGAAACTGTGGCCCGGCGCAAAGCCGTTGTCGCCTGGCCTGCTGACGGCGTCGAGCGGCGCCCAACTGTACCACCCGCCCATTTCTTCGCCCGGCGCAGGCAATCTCGCGCGCTGGCGAAACGGCTTGAGCAGCCCGTCCTCCTCGAGTCCTCGATAGAAGGCGTGATTTCCGTCGAACTGCTCCCTTAGCGGCCCGGCCAGCAGTTCCACCTCGCCGTAATCGAACTGTTTGAGCGTCGCAGTACCGGCGTCCGGAGCGCCGGCAGCCCAGCCTATACTTGGATCTGTGAATGGTGCAGCTGCCAGCATTGCACCGGCCTTCAGAAATGTTCTGCGTGATTGAGTCATGGGAAGGCTCCGTGGGGATTGTATCGCCCCCGTCAGTGCTCGTCGTTATTCCGACCGTGAGCGAAACCACCGAATCGTTGTCCAACTGCTCCAAGGCACGCGGGGGCGCTGCAATCCCGTTTTGGCCTGATAGGTCAAAAAGTAGTTCGTGAGTAACGGCATGGCTTGATCTCTAGCTCAACTGCTGAAATGTCATAAGCGTTAATCGGAAAGTTGACTTTTTCGATAGATCGTGCCTAACGGCGATGTGTAGATCGATCTACCCTTGGCTATCAAGAGGGATCTTGGCTCGACGTCGATTCCCGGGGTTTCACTTCGAGAGCTTTGCTGCTAATTGCGGAGCATCGATCGGAATATATTCCTTCACGCCCTTTCGCCCCGTCACCGAGAGCCAGACTGTGGCGTCCGCAGCATGAAAGTCGATCCGAAACTCGTAGAAAGGGCAGCAGCGGCGCCACAGGTCGAGCCACCGGGCAACATCGATGAGCGACGCTTTCGCCGGATCGACGCGAAACGTGTATCCATCGCTTAATTCCCGCGAGTTAGTGATCGCCGAAATCACATGGTGTCCGATCTCGCCCGGTTGCTTCCGTTGCTCTGACGTGACGGATTTCAGATTACAAGCAATTGGTGGCGCGCTCTCAGCCATTAACAGACCGGCGCATCCCACAATGCTTGCGATAAGGAGGAACACTTTGCTCTTCATATAGGAATAGTCCGACTTAAAGTGAACTTTAAGTCAAGTAAAATTGTTGTAATGACGATTGGGCAAGTGGCAAAGGACTCGGGCTTAGCTGCTTCGGCGATTCGGTTTTATGAGCGGGCCGGTTTGCTGCCAAAGCCTATGCGAATTGGCGGACGAAGACAGTACGACTCGTCCGTCCTGGAGAGGCTCGCAGTGCTGGATCGCGCAAAAGCGTGTGGCTTCAGTCTTGCCGAAGCGCGGCAGCTCTTTTGTGGTTTCCGCGAGGGAGCCCCTCCCTCTGAACGTTGGCAGACGCTGGCGCGCCGCAAGATTATCGAGTTGGACGAGATGGAGCGCAAGATCGCCGCAACCAGGGAGCTGTTAATGCGCGCTTGTTCGTGCAAGGATCTCGCCGAGTGCGGTCGGCTCTGGGAACTTGACTTCAAGGAAACTAAATCCTTTACGACTACCCACGATTAATACAGGCCGAAGGCAGTTCTATCCGGGCGGCCGACCCACAGGAAAACTCGGAAACAATGCTGGACGGCTCTCAGTTTCCAATAAACCCTACGTTTTGGCTACTGATATGAGATTGATCTACCTTGGCCGTAAAGCCAGGAGTCATCTCACTCGAGAGGAGAGATATTTACCTTGCGAGCCCTCAAAGGCCTTCTGAAATCCAGATCCAAAGCTCTCCGAGCAATGAAAGAATGCCGACACGCAGATACGGCATGCCGGATTGTGCATGGGAATGCTCGCGCCGGAAATCCCCGGTGCTCGCGTTTCGCGACCTCTGGTCCGTTGCCGTAAGTGTTACAAATACCCAGACTCCAGCGCTTTCAGGACGGCTCGCGTCCTGTCGCGGACGCCCATTTTTGCGAGAATGCTCGAAACGTAATTCTTGACCGTGCCTTCCGCGATCGAGAGCGCCTCGCCGATTTCGCGGTTATTGTAGCCGCGCGCGAGCAGGCGGAGAATCTCGACTTCGCGTCCACTCAGCGCCTCCGGAGCGTTGCTGCTGGGGAAATCGCACTGAATGCGGTCGAGGTTGCTGAGCAAGCGTTGGGTAATCGCGGGATGCACCAGCGTTCCGCCGCCGGCGAGTGTGCGGATCGCCTCTGTCAATTGGCTAAGCGAAACATCTTTGAGCAGGTACCCCTTGGCGCCAGCCTGGAGTCCTCCGATGACGAACTTATCTTCATCGAACGTCGTGAGAATCAATGTGGGCGGCAGGGATTCGGATTGTTTTAGCTCGTTCAAAACTTCGAGCCCGTTTCGCTTCGGAAGGTACATGTCGAGAAGAACGACATCCGGCTTGATTTGCGGGATGACCCGGAGCGCTTCCTCGCCATCTCTCGCCTCTGCGACCACATCAATGTCATCCACCAGCTCCAGCAGAGTCTGAATCCCTTGACGAACCAACGTCTGATCTTCGACGAGGCAGACCCGGATCATGCGAGGCCTCCAGACAAGGGCAGCCAAGCGTCAATCTGAAATCCTTTGGCCGGCTGGGTTTCGATCTCCAGAGTGCCGCCCACCTGCTCCAGACGTTCCCGCATGCCCGTCAATCCATGTCCCGGCTGAACGTCCTTTGCGCCGCGGCCATCGTCTCTGGCCCGTATGGCAACACCGCTATTGTCGGAGAACGCTTCTTACACAAAATGTTTTACACCCTCGGCTTGCGCGATCGTGCGCGTCGACCAGTGCGTGCCCTGCGCTGGTATGGTTTCCAAGGTGCGCGTGATTAAAGCTTCCACCTCAGCATCTGTAATCTGTCGCGGGGCGCCCGGGCGAGGTTCGTCGGCCAACCCCTCCAATCGCGCTGTCCGAAACCGTTCGCGCCACTTGCATACGGTCTGATCAGTGATACCTAGTGTCCTGAGTCAGAAGTGTGCATACAAAAGCGAGCGATTTTCTTAAGGATAGAGTCTGCATTCGCAGTCCAGATGAAGGGCTTGGCGTTCTGGTTGTGATGCGTCAAGTAATCGCGGATAGCGGTCTCTAATGCGCGGACACTGCCGAAGGTGCCGCGTCGGATACGGCGCTCGGTGAGCAGGCCAAAGAAGCGTTCGACTTGGTTCAGCCAACTGGCGCTGGTGGGAGTGAAATGCAAGTGATAACGGGGCCGCCGCGCAAACCAGCGCTTCACTTTAGGCATCTTGTGGGTGCCGTAGTTATCCATGATCAGATGGATATCGAGTTGTTCCGGGATAGCGGCGTCGACTCGTTCCAGAAAGCGTAAGAACTCTTGATGGCGCTGTCGGTGATGGAAAGATGCCAGCACTTTGCCGGTGGCCACATCCAGGGCGGCGAACAGAGACGTGGTCCCGTTGCGGACGTAATCATGAGTTTGGCGCGCCGGCACGCCCGGTCGCAGCGGCAGGATAGGTCGTGTCCGATCGAGTGCCTGAATCTGACTCTTCTCATCTACGCACAGCACCAACGCACGCTCCGGAGGGTTTAGATAGAGGCCTACAATGTCGCGCACCTTTTCTACAAAGAAGGGATCCGACGATAGTTTGAAAGTCTCCACCCGATGGGGTTGGAGCGAGAACGCCCGCCAGATGCGCGAGACCGTTGACTGGGATAAACCACTGGCTTGCGCGATCGTGCGCGTCGACCAGTGCGTGCCCTGCGCTGGTATGGTTTCCAAGGTGCGCGTGATTAAAGCTTCCACCTCAGCATCTGTAATCTGTCGCGGGGCGCCCGGGCGAGGTTCGTCGGCCAACCCCTCCAATCGCGCTGTCCGAAACCGTTCGCGCCACTTGCATACGGTCTGATCAGTGATACCTAGCTGTCGCGCCACCCTCCGGTTTTCCATCCCCTCCGCGCAGCCCAGCACGATGCGCGCACGTAATGCCAGCCGTTGCGCAGTTTTTGGCCGGCATGCCCACTCCTGAAGCTTCGCCCGTTCCTCTTCACTCAGCACTGTTGGTTTGGTCGGTCGGCCCATGCTGGTTGGACTCTCAGCATAGCCACCCCTTTCCCATTCTTATGCTATTTTCTGACTCAGGACACTAGGGATGCTGTTGAAAAACTCCGACCGCTTTGCATTTCGAGTCGTTGGGCGGCCAATTGTCGCGGTAGGGACGATCATCACGGACCGCCCCCCGCACGGATCCGTACGTGCGCGTTTACGCATACGGCTCTTACTGAGAATGAGTGGCGTGGAAGCGCTCACTGGGATGAGGATGCAGGATGCGGGGCAGTGGAACCCATCGGTCCATCAGTGGGGCGAGGCGATCCCAGCCCACTTGCGCGCGTTGGCTGCGACGCACTAGAGTACTTCTCCAGAGTCGGCAAACACGACGCCGGAATAGCCGCAATTGAGACGAGTTACCGGGCACGGCATGGTATTGGTAGTAACCGACGAGACAACCCTCCGAAGCCATTCGCCGACCTCGCTGGTACGGTGATGCTTCCGGCGCTGCAGCTCGACCTTAATGGCTTTGAGCTTCGCAACCATCCGCTTGGTCGCCGTAATTCGCCAGACGGTAAAGGCTCCGCTACTCCTGAGATGCCCACAATAATGAGTGAACCCCAGGAATACGAAGGTCTCTGGTTTCCCCTCGCCACGCCGTTCTCGATCTCGGAAGGCAAACCTTCCGAACTCGATCAGCCGCGTCTTGTCCGGATGCAATTCCAAACCGAACTTAACCAGCCGCTCCTGAAAATCACGCAGGAACCGTTCGGCGTCAGTCCGATACTGAAAGCCCAACACAACATCGTCGGCATACCGGACAACTATGACATCACCCGTTGCCGCTTTCTTGCGCCAAGCTTCTACCCACAAATCAAACACGTAATGCAGGTACACGTTCGCGAGCAGCGGTGAAACCACTCCCCTTACACAAAAGGTAATTTGGGTCGCCGGCCGAAGGCGAACTGCCGTTTGACGGTGAGCCTGAAGGAATGGGGATACTGTGCCGAATCGTGATATCGTTTTCCCCCACCAGAACCTCTTTGATCACGAGGCGTACGATCCGCTGACGTTCCGCGACATCCAGCGTTTCAGCATTACTGCGCAGGCGCGCGAGAAACGCCGTAAGGGTCTCGGCCAGTCGCAGGAATGCAGCCCGATCGTTGATTTGCTCCGTGATCGCTTGCAACTCCGAGCGGAGCATCTGTTCACGATTGCGTAGCGCTGGCATGCGTTGCCGCAACTGTTCGATCGACAAGAGCCCTTCCTGGTAAGCAGTAAGCAGTCGTTCCATGCCTTTGCCAACCTGTATCAATTCCCGCAGCAAACTCTGCTCGCGTTTTTGGTTGGATCGGACGCACGCGCTGCCGCCAGCCGACGAGCGAGTTCCTGTTGTATCAGGGTCGGGTCTTCCAGCAGGCGGATCACTTCGGCCCAGACAATCTGGTCGAGCAGGTCCTGTCGAACGAGCCGGCGGTTGTCGCAAACGGGACCGCCCAGTTTTCGCCAGCTATCGGAGCCAATGCACTTGTAGTAGTGGATCTTGCGCGCGCTCGTGTACGTCGATGTACGGGAGAAGGCGTCGCCACACTTCTGACAGCTGACCAGCCCCTGCACCACACTCGGCGGCTGATCTGATCCGGCGTAAGCATCGACAGATTCTCTTATACGGGGAACCCGTCGCGAAACCAGAACGTTGTTCTTTTCAAGAACTGGATCTAGCTTCCGGTTTGCCGGCAACTGATTGAAAAATCAAGAACTGACAGGAAGCCAAGTTGTTCTTTTCAAGATCCCGCACCGCAGGCCCCACCAGCCAGACCTCGGCGGCAGAACGCTTTAGGTCGAAAGCTACGTTGTTCTTTACAAGCATTTGAACGCGACGCTTCCCATCGCGTCGCCGCTGCTGTTGCCGGTTCTGTTCAGCGGATTCCGGGTGGCTTTCGCGATACTGCTTCTGGTATTCGGGATGCGCCTCACGCCATTTGCGCTGGCTGTCGCGAACAACCTGTGCGTACTCGGAGTCCGCCTTCAGCTTCTGGCGGTGGTGATCTGTCCGGCGCTGGCGCTGACAATCCGCCGCACTGCAAACACTCTGATCGGGACGATACTTCGAGGGTTGAAAAGATTGCTGGCAATATCGGCAGCAATAGGGCGGCAAGCGGCGATCTCCTCCGGGGTCTCGAATCGACCACTCATGGAGACCAGAAATGATTTATCAAAAGAGATTTAGAAACTGATGTAGAGTTCTTACCGCATCCTCGCCCATGGGCCCCTCAATACTGGACTCATTGGCCCCGCCTTAAACCGCCGATAATGGCTCCGTTCTTCGCCGCCCCTGACAAAGGCCGCCGACATCATCGGGTTGTACATGAATCCGCCGCAGCACGCGGCTGTGTTTTGCGTGGATGAGAAATCGGCTATTCAGGCGCTGGATCGACTCGACCCGGTGCTGCCGCTGTCACCGGGGCGCGCCGAACGGCACGGATTTGAATACTATCGGCATGGAACGCTGTCGCTGTATGCAGCGCTGGATGTGAAGACTGGGAAGGTGGAGGGCCGGACGGCACGCCGTCACACCAGTGCCGAGTTTATCCAGTTCCTCAGCAGGCTGCTCGACAAAACGCGATGGGCCAAGGAGATTCACATCGTGCTCGACAATCTCTCGGCGCATAAGACACAGGCGGTCCGCGATTTCCTCGACGCCCATCCAAAAGTCCGGTTCCACTTTACGCCGACTTACTCGTCGTGGTTGAACCAGGTCGAGATCTGGTTCGCCAAGATTGAGCGCGATGTCATCACTCGCGGTGTCTTCACATCGCTCCCAGACCTTTCCAGAAAGCTCCTAAAGTACATCCATTCCTACGCCAGGTCGGCGCGTCCGATTCGCTGGACCTACACCAATCCAAAACGCCGTATCATCGCCACAGAAATCACTGGGACGGGCCACTAGTCTGGAGATTTACCGTAACATTCGTTTTGACAAAACCCGCGACCTCGGCTGAGATCGTGTACGCGCCGGGCGCCAAACTCACGAAGCGATAATTGCCCGAATTATCGGTCCTGGTATCCTGCTTTACCTGTGTAGCGTCATTAAGAAGCGTGACGGCCGCGTTGGCAACGTTGCCTCCGCTGGGGTCTTGGACGACACCTTGCACACTACTGCTGAATTGTCCGAAACAAGCTGTGGCAGCGATGCCGATGGCAGCGAACTGAATGCAGGATGCGAAGCAGTCTCGAATGGACATGGAATCCTCCTTCCGAGGCACACAATCCGAGAGCCCTGTTCGAGCTAAGACGGATGCGCGAGTCTAAGCGCTCAGACCCGTACCATAAGATTATATCACAGTCTCCATTTAGTTTCAATTTTGGAATCGCCGCCGCGGCAGCTCGCGTGCGCTCACGGCAACGCTGCTGACCGTAAGTAGGCCTGCAATTTAGATAGACGCTTTCCGGATCATCAATATCGTGAAGACAAGATGGCCAAGATAGACGATGTGGCTCGTCTTGCAGGCGTGTCGACCGCAACGGTTTCAGCAGTGGTCAACGGCCAGGACATTGTAAAGCCGAAAACCCGGATCAAGGTTCTAAAGGCGATAAAAAAGCTTAACTACCATCCGAACCTCTATGCGCGAAGCCTCGCGCGCGGCCGGTCGGCCATGCTGGGAGTCATCGTTTCGGATCTCAGCAACCCATTTTTCGCCGAAATCGCTCAAACAGTACAAACAGAGGCGCTACGCCGCAGATATCAAGTCCTGATATCGGCGACACAATTCTCTGCTGACCGTTTGTCGGATACTGTCCAGCACATGATCGGGATGCGGGTGGACGGCTTGGTGATTATGACTTCAGAAATGGAGGATTCTATCTCTGACTCTCTGCGACGAAAGAAAATCCCCGTCATATTCGAGGACGTTGGCACGGTGGACAAAACCACAGCCAACCTGCGTATCGACTATGAAGGCGGCATTCGCAGCGCAGTAGAATGCTTGATCGGGTTCGGCCACGAGCGGATCCTATTCGCTGAAACTCATCCGCGGATTGTCGAACCTCGAAAGTTCCTATCGCATCGTCTTCGCGCGGAGGCGTTTCGGAATGCCCTCGACGCGTTTCCGAACGTTAAAGCGGATTGGATCGACTGCCCGGGCCCAGCGTTCCATGCCGGTGTAAGCGGCGCGTTCGAAGCTTTGAGGCGCTGTGATTTCACAGGGGTGATCGCGAATGCCGATCCTGTGGCATTTGGATTGCTGCGAGGGTTTCGGAATGCAGGAAAGAGAATACCTGAGGACGTCTCCATCGTCGGCTTCGACGATAATCCCGCTTGTGAGTTCACGCATCCCCCGTTGACCAGTGTGGCGATCTCTCGGCAGGCAATCGCGGCGTCAGCGGTGGAAACTCTTCTCGGAATGATCGAGAATGGAGCTCAGGGCTCTGAGATTCTATTCCGACGGAGCTGGTGATCCGCGATTCCGCAGCTCGCCCCGACCTAAGGAAAGAGGGAGACACAAACAGCAAAATTCCCAAACGTGCGATGGCAAGTCGCAGCTGAATCCGGCATCAGGTCCGATCATCAGTAACATCCTTCAACTTACATGCAACAGCCAGGCGGCAGCGATTAGTCCGACGATACTGGCCAGCAGAAGCAGTTGCTTGCCCATCGATCGTTCCCTGCGCTTACGTTCGGCGATCCCGATGAGATTGCCGCCCAAAACCAGAAAGCTCATGAAGACGCCGAATGAGATGTTTGGCGATAGGTGCGGCTTCCACGTTGATCCGACACCATAGAGGAAGACCCCGCCCGTTCCGAATAATCCCATCAACAGAGCGAGCCCCCAATTCCGAAGGGCGTGTTTCGACCAGAATAGGTGAAGCGATTGCGATCTTGAGGCACAAAGAAGCCCGAAGGGGATTGCGAACAAAGCCGATCCCAAGTTTAAGGGCAAAGCGAGCACGATCGGAACGATTATGGAGGAAAAGCCGGCCCGGAGTAAGATTTCGACGGCATGAAACTCGAAACTGAAAGCGAGCCCATAAGCCGCCGAAAGAACCCCTGCGAGGGCTCCCAAGAGTAAGCCGTTTCCGAACGAGGCGACGCGGATCGGGATGGGCATTGCCGGCAGCAACTCATCTCCCCAATTTGCCAAAAAAGACGAGCCGGCTGTCGCTAGAATGCACATCCCCAAACCAGCAGCAAAGCTCAAAGCGTGCGCGGGCCATGCCGCAACGCCAAAAGACAGCGGCAACAAAGCTCCAGCCAGGGTCGTTATGCCGAATACGAAGGAGTAAGCGAATGATGCGCCGAGACTCGTTAGCGCCAGCCCGTAAGCGACGCCCCCAAGTCCCCATGCAATTCCCCACCCACACAGAAGCGTCCAGTGGGGTCCAGGAATCGATGCGGCCGTTTCCCAGAACGACAACGGTAGGAAAGCGGCCCACGGCAACGGGAAAAAGACGTTTGCTGTAAGGGACTGGGCTACCCACATGTGCTCCCAACTCCAGTGGCGGAACTGGCGGACCGGCCACGCAAAAAGAGACTGAATCAGCCCGGAGAGAGCCAGAATGAAGAAACTCGTCGCTTGACGGTGCAACCCGCAGAGTATCAGCGAGGAGCGCGGAGTTCGAAGTTCAACAGAAAGCCTTTATCGAAAATTACGGTGACTGGATATCGCCGAAAAGGCTTGCAGATTGCCGCTCGCTGTCTTTCGAAATTATTTCCCATTGAACTTAATTTGAAAGTATGATACATCTTTCAAGCGGAAGTCTAAGCGCTTAGAAGTTTGTTTGCACATCCCGATACGGCTCCAAGAACAGCGTGGGGATTTTGTGCCTTGGAAAGGGGAACTTCATGTCGAATCGAAGTTGCTTCCGGCCTCGCATCTGCCTCGCGCTTGGGCTTTTTCCCGTGCTTTGTTCCGGGCTTCTTGTAGCTCCGATTTTATTCGGCCAAGCTGATCGCGGCGTTATTACCGGTTTAGTGTCAGACCCATCCGGCGCGCCCGTCGCGAACGTGGTCGTCTCAGTCAAGGATTCCAAGACCGGAGTGGTGACCAACCTAACTACAACGGACTCCGGCAACTACAGTACGCCGCCGCTGATAATCGGCACGTATGAGGTGAGGGTTGCGAAGCCAGGCTTCAGGACGTTTCGTGCCTCGGGCATCAATCTAGCTTCCGGACAGACTTTCCGCCAGGACATCACGCTTCAGGTTGGGGAGGTTCAGCAGGCCGTAGAGGTGAGTGCTCAGACCGAGCAACTGAATGCCGACAATCCGCAGATGTCCGCGTCCGTCAATCAATTAGAGTATGAATCACTGCCCGCCATTTTGGGTTCTGGCGAAAATCGCGTGCCGGAAGCTCAGCTTTATACCTTCCCAACTTTTGTCGCTCCCACGCAGGGCAACATCTATCCCGGCAGCGCCTTCGGAGCTCGCATCAATGGAGGACAACGGAGCGCGTTCGAAAACTTCCTCGACGGTGCCTCGTATGGCGAGGTGAGTGGACACAACGGTACTCAGGAACGTTCGGCTCCGTATGAATCGATCCAAGAAGCACGAATTATTGACAATACCTTCAGTGCGCAGTACGGACACACCAGCGGCGGGTTTGTCGAATACACCACGAAGAGCGGAACTAATAACTATCACGGGGAAGCGTACGAATACTTCGATAACGACAAGCTTCAGGCGCGCGGTGAAATTGCTCCGGTTCGCCCTCCCGTCCGTCAGAATCAGTATGGGTTTACTCTAGGTGGCCCAATCTCGATTCCTAAGCTCTACAACGGTAAAAACAAAAGTTTCTTTTTCTTTAATTTCGATCAGTTCAAATACACCAACGCGGGAGCAGGCAGCGGCTTTGCGACGATCGCAGATAACCAGATTCGCAACAGCGATTTCTCTCAGTACTTGACGAGTCAACAAATCGGGGCAGACGCTTGTGGCCGGCCCATTTTTCAGGGACAGATCTTCAATCCGGCCACCACGAGAGATGCATCGAGCTGCGGCGGTCCATCCGGTTTGACTGTTCGCGACCCATTTCCTGGGAACAAGATAACGACCAGCTTCTCTAAAGTCGCCGGTAACATACAAGGGTATCTTCCAAGCCCCACCAATGGCGGCCTGTCCAACAATTACTTGCTGGGTCCAGCGCAGCAATTCTTAAATGCCAGGACGATGCTAACTCGTATTGACCACAACGTCACCGACAGCATCCGACTTTCGCTGACCTACAATTACGACGATCGGCCGCGAGAACTCGATTGCAACAACATCGGAGGATGCGGTGGCCCAATCGGTCATCCTCGAATGCAAGAGATTTCGACTCATACCGCGCACCTTCAGCTGACCGATGTCATCAGTCCGAGCCTATTCACTCATGCTGTGTTTTCGTACGACCGGTGGGTTCTTCCGGATAGCTATCCGTTGATCGTGGATAAAGGTTGGGCTTCGAAAGTCGGCATAACGGGAATTCCCTATCAAGACGCAGGCGGTTTCCCCGCCATCGGTTTCGATGAGCGCTATTCCGGCTTCGGTGTGAACGGTACCGGCGGTCTTCAGGGGACCGACAGATATCAGTTCCTGGATGACACAACCAAGATCCTTGGTAAGCATACCTTCAAGGCTGGCGTCGAATACCGCTGGGAGCGCTGGTTCACGGGCGCCTACATCGGTGATGCCGGATCGTTTACCTTCGTCGCCGCTAACACGGGCGCCTTCGATGCGACCGGCAAAGTGGTCGGGGGTACGGGTGACCCGTACGCCTCCTTCCTTCTCGGACAGGTCAGCCGGGCCGGCTTCAGTATTCCGTCTTTCTCCGATTATCGCCGTCCCTATTTCGCACCTTGGGTGAATGATGACTGGAAAGTTACCGACAAACTAACTCTCAGCTTTGGATTTCGCTACGACTTTCAATACCCGCGAACGGAGCGCCACAACCAGTACTCATCCTTCGAGCCAAATATTCCTAACCCCGGCGCTGGCGGACGCCTGGGGGCATTGGCTTTTGCCGGTCAGAATGGTCTGTCGAATACCTTTGAGCAACTGCAGGCCGACACATACGGACCTCGTTTCGGTTTCGCCTATCGGGTCAACGACAAAACTGTGGTTCGCGGTGGCTACGGAATCTACTATTCCGGAGTGACCATGAATGGCTTCAACGCTAACCCGAACTACGGATATAGCGCCAACCCGTCGGTTACAGACCTCACCAATGGCAGACAAGCCATCTTCTCTTTCGATAGCGGATTTCCCCAGAGCGCAGTCGTGCTTCCGCCCAGCATCAGCCCGACTCTTCAGAACGGCAGCAGCATTCAATACATGAATCCGAATGGAGTTACGCTGCCGCGATACCAGAACTGGACAGTCTCCGTCGAGCGTCAAATCTCGAACAATATCGTTGTCGACGTGGCCTACGTTGCGAATCATGGGACCCGTCTTATCAGCGGCCCGCAACTAAATGGCCTAAACCAGAACAATCCTCTTATTCTCCAGCAGTACCCGGCTTCCTTCTTGAGTGCGCAGGTCGGTACTCCACAAGCCGCCGGTTTCCCCGCGCCGTATCCGGGATTTACCGGTACGGTAGCTCAGGCCCTTCGGCCTTATCCCCAATACCAGTCAGTCACGCAGTTCAACGGAGCGAACGGGTGGAGTGGCTATAATTCACTGCAGGCTAGTTTCAAGAAGAATTTCAGTAACGGCCTTCAACTCAATGCGGCCTGGGTTTGGTCGAAGCTGCTTGACAATGGCGCCGAGTCAGGCTTAACCCAGGGCTTCGGTGGCTCTGAACCCATAAGCGTGTACCTGCCGACGAAAGCAGTCTCGATCGACAACGTTCCAAATGTTGTTACGATCACCTTCGTCGATCAGCTTCCCTTCGGAAAAGGGAGGGCATGGCTGAATCGTGGAGGTGCGCTCAACGCTGTACTGGGTGGGTGGACTCTGGCCGGTAATCTCCGATACGAGAGTGGCAGGCCTCTGGGCATCTTCTATTCGGCCAATCCCTACGGCGGTGTGTTGTTCAACACCGGTTATCTGCCGGATCGCGTTCCCGGCGTTAGCGGATATCTGAATACAGACAACGGTAACACCATCGTCGGATCTACTCATTACGTTAGTTCGAGCGCCTTTCTTCAGCCGCAACCCGGCAGCCTGGGCAACGAAGGACGGCTGGACTCGGTCCTGCGCGGCTGGGCAAACTACAATGAAGATCTGTCCTTGTACAAGGATTTCGTGATCAAGGAAAAAGTAACTTGGCGTCTCGGCGGCAACGGAGCCAATGTCTTCAACCGGCACCAGTGGTGTGACCCCGATACTAACCTCAGTGATGGGAACGCGTTCGGAACGATGACGGGGCAGTGCAACCTTCCCCGAGCTTTCGAACTCTACATGAAACTGAGTTTCTAGATTGTAGTATTTTTGAAGCAATCCTGCCCGGTCTGACGAGATGCGTATAAATCGGCAGTGGATCACTTTGGCTTTTTTACTTGCCGCTCTGCTATGCGGTCGTCCGGCCAACTCGCAGGATCAAGCTTTCACTAAGGCATTCGCTCTTTATAAGGCGGGATCCCTAGGGCCGGGCCGTCAGGTTCTTCTCGTTGCCATCCAACATAATCCGAGCGCCCTTGACTACGGTCTGCTCGGAAGCATCGAATTCCAGCAAGCCAATTTTGCCGACGCCGAGCGGCATCTGAAAAGCGCACTTTCTATTGAGCCCAAACTCGCGGGAACGCGATTCACGCTAGCGACTCTGCTTGAAACAATGGGAAAAAATGCCGAGGCGAAGGAGCAGTTGCGGAAGATTATCTCAGAAGATCCCCACCACCTGGAAGCGACCCTGGCGCTAGCTCGTCTGGCTACAGCAGATGGCCAGTTAGCAGACGCGAATCAACTTCTGAAAATTGCAACGCGATTGGACCCAAAAGACATCCGGCCTCTGCTCGCATCGGCGCGCGTCAAAAATCTGCAAGGGAATAGCGAAGGGGCTCTGGCGGCCTTGCTCATGGCCAAGACCATCTCTCCAGACGATGCTGCCGTCCTTTATGCCCTCGGAGCGCTCTGTCTGCAGATGGACCTCATCAAAGATGCCACCGCTAACCTTTCCCGGGCGGCAGAACTGGATCCGGGTAATCCGGCAATAGAGTACGCTCTTGCTTCCGCGCGCATCGCAAACCGCGACTTTCCGGCTGCCATAAAGATTTACCAGAGTTTACTCAAATCGGATCCCGCCAATGCTCAAGTGAGTTATGCGCTCGGCGCGACATACTTTCTGGAAGGCGACAACGATTCCGCCAAAATCTACTTCCAGCAGAGCATTCGGTTGGAGCCGCAGCAGGTGGAATCGTTCTATTATCTCGGACTCATCGCAGACCAGGACGGCAACCCGGAAAAGAGCATTGATCTGTTAAAAATGGTTACCAGCCGCCAGCCCGATCATGCGCGCGCTCACATCGCTCTTGGTTTGAAGTACCGATCATCAGGTCGTCTAACTGAAGCACGGCGGGAGCTAGAGAAAGCCGTGCAACTGGACCCCGATTCGCAGAAGGCTCACTACCAACTCGGTCTTGTCCTTACTGCTCTCAAAGAGAAGGACTCAGCCAAAGCACAGCTCGACATTGCCAGCCGGCTTCGAGCTTCCTCGGATGACAGACTAAGTTGGGTGTTGACCTCCCCTACTGCTAGGGCAAGCCATGTGGCATCTAAGAACGGCAATTGAGATCCTTGCCTGCCTGGTTATGGCGGGCCCGACGCATCTCTGCGCCCAAGACGATCAGGCGATCGCCAGCTTTGAATCTCTCATCAAGGCTGAGAAATTTTCCGAGGCGAGTACCGTCTTGCAAAGCTACACGGACGCTCATCCGGGGTCGTGGCAGGCACTCTATCAACTCGGTTACACTGATTTTCGGCTGCATCGCATTCACCACTCACTAACAATGCTGTGCAAGAGCCTCGTGCTTAATCCCCGATTCGCTGAGTCTCACAAAATATTGGCTTACGATCTGAACATACTTGGACGTCAGGACCTTGCTATCCGCGAACTAGAGCGAGCGATCAGCTACGATTCCCAATCCGCCGAGAGTCACTACGAATTAGGGCGCATCTACTATGAACAGGGCTCGTACCTCGAAGCGATCAAACATCTGGAAAAGGCCAAATTGCTTTTTCCGGGGTATGTGCGTGCTTACCATAATCTCGGGCTGGCCTATTCAGCAGTAGCAGACGATGCGAAAGCCGTCGAAAACTTTGACGCCGGGCTCCGCTTAAACGCGCAGCAAATCAAGCCTTCGGCGTGGCCATTGATCGATTACGCGACTTATCTCAATTCGCGAAGCGATTTCACGCGTGCGCGCGACATGTTGCAGGAGGCGATCGGGATCGACAGCACCTGGGATCAGGAATTCGACGAGCTGTCAAAGGCGTACCGCGGTCTCGGGCAAATTACTGATGGAATCGACGCAATAAAGCGAGCTATTGCTCTAAATCCACGCAAGGCTGAATACCACTACGTGCTGGCCCGCATGTACACCCAAAGTCATCAACTATCCGAAGCCAAGGCACAGCTTGCGGAATATGAGCGCGAGAAGAAGCAGGGAGTGAAGTAATCAGTTTCTAGTGGGGTGTCGCTGAGTAACTATTAGTATACGCAAAGCGTCTTTATGACATGCCTTTTCGTGCGGAGCCACTTGTACTTAGCGAAGAAGAACAGGACGAATTGCGGCAGATGTCTTTTTCTCGTTCACTTCCGGCCGGGGATGTGTTCCGGGCGCGTTTGATTCTAATGCTGGCTCAGGGTCGCGGCTATGCCGATATCCAGCAGCGACTGGAGACGACCGCTCCCACGATTTCGCGCTGGAGGAAGCGGTTCATCGAGCATCGCATCCCCGGTTTGGTGGAAGAGCGACATCCTGGTCAAAAACCAACTGTGATTACGCCTCAAGTACAGGCCAAGGTGCTGGCGGCCACGCGTCGCAAGCCGAAAGACGGGTCCACACACTGGTCGTGCCGCAAACTGGCAAACGAGCTGGGAATCAGTAAAGACACGGTACATCGCATCTGGCGCATCGCCGGGCTGCGGCCCCACCGGCTGGAGCGCTACATGGCCAGCAACGACCCGGATTTCGAGCGTAAGGCCGCCGATATCATCGGCCTCTATTTGAATCCTCCCCAACACGCGGCGCTGTTCTGCGTGGATGAAAAATCAGCCATCCAGGCTTTGGACCGCTTGGATCCCGTCTTGCCGATGTCGCCAGGCCGCGCCGAGCGTCATGGATTTGAGTATTACCGGCATGGCACGCTGTCCTTGTATGCGGCTTTGGATGTGAAATCGGGAAAGGTGCATGGCAAGACGGCCGCTCATCATACCAGTGACGAGTTCGTCTCCTTCTTGGAGCAAGTCGTGAAACAATGCCGCGGCAAGCAGGAGATCCACATCATTCTCGATAATCTCTCGGCTCACAAAACGAAGAAGGTCGAAGCATTTCTGCGGCAACACCCGAACGTGAAACTCCATTTCACGCCCACCTACTCCTCCTGGCTGAATCAAGTAGAGATTTGGTTCGCCCGCGTCGAACGCGAGGTCATCGCCAGAGGAATCTTCACCTCCGTGCCGGATCTGGCCCGCAAGCTCATGCGCTACGTTCGCGCGTATGCGAAATCCGCCAAGCCTTTTGCTTGGAGATACTCGGATGTTCGGCGCCGAATCACATGCTAACTCACTGCGACAAGCCACTAGGAGTTGAAGAGCGTCGATAGCCTCATATATGACTCGTAGAAAGTTTCTTGTCGGTTCGGGTGCGTTCGCGGCGTGCGCGTTAGAAAAGCATGGATTGGGAGCGGCGACAGGTCATTCATCCGAAGCGCCGCCCGTTCGTTTAGACGTCGATACAGAACGTACTCTGGGGGTCATTCCCACCGATTTCATCGGACTCGGTTACGAGATTTCGTCCGTTGCGAGAGACGGCCTGCTTAGCGGGCGCAATGAAGCGTACGTGCAACTGGTGCGTACACTGGGCCCCCACGGTGTCATACGGATCGGAGGTAACACCTCCGATTATTCCGCGTTCGCGAGCAATGGACCGGCGGTGTCAGCGCCGAAATCGACCGTCATCAACGAGGCCAATCTGAAGGAACTCGGAAGTTTTCTGGAAGCAACAGGGTGGAAGCTTATCTGGGGCTTGAATCTAGGCCGCGGCACCGAGAAGGAGGCAGCTGAAGAAGCTCTAGCAGTTGCTTCCGCCGCAAAGAGCAATCTGCTGGCATTCGAGATCGGTAACGAGCCGGACCTGTTCGGTCGGGGAGCAGGACACAGGCCCGGAGGCTACTCGTATGAGGAATGGTTGAACGAATATCGGCGCTACAAGTCCGCTATTCGCGCCAAACTCGTCGATGCCCCCTTTGGTGGACCGGATGCGGCCACCGCGACGGATTGGGTTACCCGCTTTGCCACCGACGAAGGCAAAGAGCTGAAGCTTCTGACACATCATTATTATCGCGAATGCGCCAAGCCCACCAGCAATCTCGATAAGCTGCTGCACCCGGATCCGAAGCTCGCACCAATGCTTGAAAAGCTGCGAGCGGCGTCGGAATCTTCGCGCCTGCCGTATCGTATCTGTGAAACCAACTCTTTTTGCGGGGGAGGAAAGCCAGGAGTGAGCGATACATTTGGCTCAGCGCTGTGGGTGCTCGATTATATGCATGCGCTTGCCTCGGCGAATGCCGCCGGCGTAAACATGGAGACCGGTGTCAACCAGCTTGGATTTATTAGTTCCTATTCTCCCATTGGGGACGACGAGCATGGCACTTACTCTGCCAAACCGGAATATTACGGCATGTTGGCCTTCTCCCAGGCCAGCCAGGGCCAGCGAGTGGGAGTGAGCTATGATGCCCAGGCTCTGAATCTTACGGCGTACGGAGTTCTTGGCGATCGAGGGCGGATTTCGGTGACAATCATCAATAAAGACGCGGCTCTCGACGCTGACGTCAGTATTGGCGCAAAGAGCAATTTCGTCGGAGCCAGCACGTTACGGCTGACAGCCCCATCGCTGGATGCCAGAGAAGGCGTGACGTTAGGCGGTGCACCTGTAGGTTCCGATCGCCGGTGGAAGCCGCAGCTAATAGAAGCGCTGCGAAGCAAGGGCGGTACATGCTCGATCCGCGTTCCTGCCGGAAGCGCCGCGCTCGTATATCTGGAGACATAGAAAGATGAAAGAAACTGCGTTTCCCACTCTAAGCAGGCTGACCCGCTACGGCGCGCTTCTATTCTCTTGCCTAATAGCTAGTAACTTCAGCGCGATCGGCCAAGCGCCGGCGCCCAGCTCATCATTCCGCCCGCCCGCCGTGCCGCTGATTGCGCATGATCCGTATTTCAGTATATGGTCGATGGCGGATAAGTTGACCGATCAAAACACGAAACACTGGACGGGCGCGGAGCAGCCGCTTGTGGGGCTGGTGCGGATTGACGGGACGACCTACCGCTACATGGGCGCACGACCCCGGCGCGGCATTCCCGCGATGCAGCAGGTGTCGCTTTCGGTAAGACCGACTCACACGATATACACCTTCGAAGAAGCTGGCGTCCGGCTGACACTCACATTCTTCACTCCGGCATTTCCGGAGGATCTTGATTTACTATCGCGGCCGGTGACGTATCTTACATGGGAATTGAGCGCAACCGATAGCAAGAGACACGAGCTTTCGATTTACATGGACGCCGATCCCGTCGTTGCCGTGAATACCGGCGATCAGCACGTTGTTTGGAGTCGCGCTCGCGCTGGCGCGCTTACTGTTCTAAGCGCCGGCTCGCGAGACCAGCGGGTACTGGGCCGTTCAGGCGACAATCTGCGGATCGATTGGGGATATTTTCACCTGGCCGTGCCGGATACCGAAGGAGCGTCACTGGCGAATGCGGCAGACGCGATGCGGTCCTTTATCGACTCGGGCACGTTGCCGGCCTCAGACGATTTCGAAATGCCTAAGGAGGCGGCGAGGAGTGCGGCGCATCTGGCGATGGTCTTTCGCGTGCCAGTGGAAGGCTCCACAGCAGTGACGCGCCACGTATTGCTGTCCTATACCGAAAGATACGCGATCGAGTATCTGGATCGGAAGCTGCGGCCGTATTGGCAGAGAAACGGGGAAACACCCCAAGAGATGCTCGCAACCGCCGAGTCACAGTACACCGCTCTTGAGCAGCGCGGCACAAAGTTTGACTCGGAACTGACGGAGGATTTGGAACGGACCGGCGGCAAGGCGTATGCGCAATTGGCTACTTTAGCTTTCCGTCAGACCCTGGCAGCGCACGGATTCGCGGCCGACATGGACGGAAAGCCGATGTTGTTCCCGAAAGAGAACTTCAGCAATGGATGCATCTCGACAGTGGACGTACTGTATCCGTCCGCACCTTTCTTCCTGTTCTTTAATCCGGCTTTGGTGAAGGCCCAATTGGAGCCGCTGCTCGAGTATGCGGCTCTGCCGCGTTGGCAATGGCCCTTTGCACCACATGATCTGGGCACGTATCCGCTTGCGGATGGACAAGTCTACGGCGGCGGAGAGCGCACGGAAGAGAACCAGATGCCTGTGGAAGAGAGCGGTAACATCTTGATCTTACTGGCGGCGTTGGGGCGCGAAGAAGGGAACTGGCAGCTAGCGCAGCAATATTGGCCGCAGCTGACGAAATGGGCGGGTTATCTGCGAGCCAAAGGCCTGGATCCGGAAAACCAGCTCAGCACGGACGATTTCGCGGGGCATTTGGCTCACAACGCGAACTTATCGATTAAGGCGATTGAGGGCCTGGCGGCGTATGCGGAGATGGCGCGTGGATTGAATAAGACCGAACTTGCAAAGGATTATTTGGATGCGGCTAAGGAGATGGCCAGCAAATGGGAGCAGATGGACCGAGACGGCGAGCACTATAAGTTGGCCTTCGACAAGCCCGGCACCTGGAGTCAGAAATACAATCTCGTCTGGGACCAGATCTTACGACTGAACCTGTTTTCGCCGCGCATTCGCAAGAGTGAGATATCGTTTTACCTGCAGCATTTGAATCCATACGGGCTGCCGCTAGACAATCGCGCAGACTATACGAAGTTGGATTGGGAGTTATGGACGGCGACGTTGGCGGAGAACACGGGCCAGTTCGATGCGCTAATGGCACCCATCGCGAAATGGCTGAACGAAACGCCATCGCGCGTTCCACTGACGGATTGGTATGACACGAAAACCGGAAAACAAGTTGGCTTCCAAGCGCGATCGGTGGTCGGTGGTGTTTACATCAAGGCTCTGGCGGACGACGATTTAGCGAGAAAATGGCGGAATAAAAGCAGCCATTAAATTTAGCCGACCGGTTCGCCTTTTAGAATAAAATATCGCGTATCAGGACGATCCGTGCGGCAACTTGTCGCCCTCCCGCGCATCAGTAAATCAGTTGGCATCCAGCGGCAGGTCCGCGAGGTGATGGCGCGGCACTTACCGCCCACCAAGTCATACACGGGCATGTTGGCCATGCGGCCTTTGATCTCCCAAAGCGCCTGGTCTACGCCGCTAATGGCGTTGTTCAATATCGGGCCATTCTTCCAATAAGAACTGTCGTAGCAAGCCTGCCAGATGTCTTCAATCTTGTCGACTTCATGGTCCATGAGCAGCGGTTTGAGATACCGTTCCACCGCTGATTTAATCAGGTCGGCGCGCTGGGTAAATGTTGCGCAACCGTAGCCGTAGAGACCGTCTTGATCGGTGGTGATTCTTATCACGTCCAGCCGGCTGCCGGCAGGGGCGGTCTCGATCACTCTGATGTCTCTGATGTTCGGCCGCGGCAATCCCCTGATAGCCGTTTCTACTTTGCCTTGCGCTTCCTCTTCCCGCGCGGTGATCAGACCGGTTACTCCAGCGCCCGCAATGGATTTCAGAATGCTACGACGATTCATTTCTGCTCCTCTAAGCCCGTCAAAGCGGCAGTCAATTCTTGCCGTTGACTTAAGTCTTCGTCCGGCACCACCACCGCTGTCCACGGCGCATTGCGATCCGTGATATGGGCACGCCAAACCACCGTGTATGGCTCGCTAGCTTTTAACGCCAATGTTTGTTCTGGCCTTTCTACCGTGAGATTGTCGGCCCGTATGGCAATCCGATGCTCGCCTCTGCCGGAAATTGTTGCCCGCACCGTAACTGAACCATTCCTGTCGCTCTGCTGTGTCAGCGATACGTTCAGATTCCGGTCCCGTGTCAGGTCGATGAAGTAACTTCCGCCGGGCAAAAGCGCCATCTTCCGTTTCTGTGCACGGCTTGTGATTTCATACTCGCCTTCGGGGAGCACCGCGCGGAATCTACCGCTGCTATCGGCTTCTATTGGCGTCACAGTGCCGGTTTTATCGCGAAATGTAATCGGCTGACCCGTGCCGCGCTCCGCGACGCCTTCCACTATAGGCGGTCCGGCCAAGTCGCGCAGTATCCAAATCCAGCGGCCGGTCGGATGAACCCAGACCTCTTTCCAGTTATGGCAATTTTCTGTTGGCCAATAAGGAGCATCTGCATTTCCGTGCGACTGAATGCCCACCGGCAGCGATCCCACAATATCGCCCGACATGGCCGAGTATTGGGGCGGATAATCGTAACCTTCGCCCCACATCAGGCTTTCAACAAACGGGTTTCGGCCGACAACCCACTGCAAGTTCGACTCTGCGAGCGACGCGAGCGACAGGCTGCCACGCAACTGGGCGGCCGTCGAAATAGCTTTGTTCTCGGCCAGCATGGTGCCGTTGTTGCCGCGAAACTCGAACCATACCGGGAATAGTCTGACATAGTAATGCTCGCCAACTTTGATGCCATTAAGCACCTGCTCACGAAACGAATCACGGGTCATGCCGCGCGCGCTGCGCTCCGGCATTTTCAGGTATTCATCGTCGCGGAAGATGGAATTGGCGAGCATGCCGTAAGGCTGCGTGAACTGCGCCATCGGCTTTTGATAGTACTCCGAGTAACGTGTGACCGCAGCGTACCATTTCATCCAGTCAGGATGGTTCGGGAAAAGCTCGCATAAGCGCGCCAACGCAACGAGCGGCGCGGCCTCATGGCTTGGATGTTGATACCGGAGAATCTGTGTTTTGTCAGGGCTGGTAAAAAAAAAGCCTGCCAGAGGGTAGGTAAGCCCGGGAAGAAACTCGATCTGCTGCGAACCGAGAATCAACTGCGAGAATTGAAAAGCGCGGTCCGAGTACGCTTTATCTCTCGTGGCCTCCCAAAGTTCCAAAGCCGCGATGATTGCGTGACCGGCTAATTCCGTGCCGTTCGCGAAGCGCCGCGGTTCTTGTGGATGGTCGAGCGCAGCCATCGCAAATCCCCAGTCCTCTTCCGCCTGCTTCCGCGCATAGGCGGCACGGACCGGGTCAATATGTTTCAGGACCCGGGCGGCCAGTGCTTCAGTCGCCGCGGCGGCAAGGTTCGAGGTTGGATTGTTGCCAGCTTGAGCGGGGACATCGTCGAGGGTCCCGAGAATCCCGTCAGTCCATCGGTCCAGGGTTGAAAAATTCGGCCGGAAACCGTCGTGGAATGTTACTTTCAGTAGCCAGTCGAGACCCCAGTTGGCTTCATCGATAAGCCGGGCGCGGAGTTCAGGGCTTTGTCTGCGGTCTCCGAGCCGCTCCGCCAAGCTGTACATGGCGTAAGCGGCCTCGGCCGTGTTGCCGAGAGATTGAGAAAGGTCCCCGGCATCGTGCCAGCCGCCGTTGACGATCAACTTCTTGTCACCATGGTTCAGAATCCAATCACGGTGGCAGACATCGTGCACACCCGGAACCGCGAAGCCGCAGCGCTCCACGTAGAAAAAGTTAAGCGCCTTATATAGGCTCGACTTCCAAACGTCATCAGCAATCGGAAACGATCGTGTCTCTCGATCCCCCGCGCGAATCATGTACGTGCCGGGTTCCCGTACTTCGGAAAAGTCCATCACTTGGAACGTGCCAACTTTGGAACTCACCACGCCCACATTCTTTTTGGAGAGCGCCGGACGTCCGGTCTTGACATCGATCAGATCGAAGGTTTTCGCGGTGAGATCGCTTGCGAAGGCGGTCTTGGTAGCTCCGGATTGGTAACCGGACTGGCTGAAAGAGATTTCGCCGCCAGCGACGTTCCATCCTTCGTAATGATCGGCCTGAACCTTTTGCAACTCTAAGTTGTCGATGTCGAAGGTCGCGATGTCCGCCGCGCCGGGTTCTTTGCCCTGCATGCGGTAGGAGAAATCGATGCCCGTGACTTTATCGCGAGGAAGATTCGGGATCTCCCAGACAATATGGTTCCACTTCTGGTTTTCGAGGATCTGATAATTCACGCCCATCTTGCCGTAGACGTCCGGTACCGGCTGGGCACCTTCGTTGTGGAAGGTGATGATCATCGAAACAACGCGAAAGCCCGGAAGGTCTGGATAGACCCAAAAGGAGAGCCGGTTCCACGCCGACCAGTCTTCACGATTCACGACGCGACGCGCTGAAGCGGTTCCATAATAGCGGCTTTCGGCTATGGGTTGATCTCCGACAGTCGCGCAGCGTAGTCGCAAGGAACTCCTGCCGCTCACAGCTCGCTCTTCGGTTAGAGTCATTTCGCCCTTCGCTTGGCCTACGTTGACGAGCTGCCAAGTGGATAGCGCCTGGGCATCGTCGAGCAGCTTCGATTCCGCAACGGCTTTGTTCAGCCAGCGGATCTTCGTGGAGTTTTGGTAGTCGTTGGGAATTGGCATTCTGGGAGCTTCTTGAGCGGCGGAAATGAAGGCGGCCAGGACGAACGCAAGGCGGGCGGATCTCATAAAGAATGCGACAAGAGGTATTTTAGGCCAGCCGACAACTTGTGATAAGATCTTTTACACTTTTGCGGGAGTAAAGTCATGAAGAAACTCTGTCTGTTCTTTACAGCCATCCTGCTGTTGAGTTCGGGAGTCTACGGACAACTGGATCGAGGCACGATCACTGGGACTGTGACGGACCCCTCGGGTGCGGTCGTTCCAGGCACGCAAATCACGATCAGAAACACGGCCACCAACGCCACATACAAAACGGTTACAACCGGCGCAGGAGACTACACGGAAGTCAATCTGCCAGCGGGCAAATATGAACTCACCTTTGAAGCGCCCGGTCTCAAAAAGCTGGTCCGGCCGGATGTCATCGTGGCGGTTTCCGAGGTCGTACGTATTGATGCGGCGCTCGAGGTAGGCCGATCGCAGGAGACCGTCACAGTAGTTGGGGCCACAGAGGCCCTGCAAACGGACAGTCCCGTCACCGGGCAGGTGCTGCAAAATCGCGAAGTGAACGAACTGCCACTAAACTTCGGCAGCGGCGGCCGGGACGCGGAGAACTTCGCGATTCAACTCGCGCCTGGCGTTTCGGGTACGGCCTCAGGGACGGAAATCAACGGAACTCCGCAGTTTTCAAAAGAGGTGTTGCTCGATGGCGCCACGGCGACGGGCTATCGCTCGGGAGATTTTTACCAGCAGAGCCCTTCGCCCGAGGCGTTGCAGGAGTTCAAGGTGGAGACGAGCGGTATGAGCGCCGAGTATGGGAGGACCTCGGGCGGGCTCTTCAATTTTGTGATGAAATCCGGCACGAACCAGGTGCACGGAAGCCTGCTCTTCGAATTTCGCAACGAGGATCTGGACGCCAACACCTTTCTCGGAAATGCGAACGGCCAGCCGACTCCGCGCGACCGGCAGCTGGATGGCGGCGGCTCTTTCGGCGGACCCGTATACATTCCAAAGGTCTACAACGGAAAAGACAAGACTTTCTTTTATTTCGCGTTGGAGCGCTTCTACACCGCCGGAGGAGGCGCTAGCACGCCCAATGAGACGGTTCCTCCGCCCAGCTGGTACACGGGCAATATGAGCAATTTATTGACGAATCAGGTAGTGGGTACGGACGCGCTTGGGAACAGCGTGCTTCGGGGCGCGATTTATGATCCGGCGACGACGCAGACGGTGAATGGATCCGTTGTGCGGACAATGTTCCCCGGGAACATCATTCCGGCCAGCCGGATCTCAAAGGTTTCCGAGCAAGTACTAAGCATCATGCAGCAGTATTACCCCGCGACTGTGCCCGGCCCGGCGGGTAATTATCTGCTGGTGAACAATGCATACGGAGCGTACAACGTTTGGCAGCGATATACGCAGATCTCGGTAAAGATGGACCATAACATATCGAGCCGCAATCATCTTTCGGGCTCGGTTGCGAGGACCACGCAGCCACAGTTTCAGGGCAATGCTTCGGGCACACATGTGTGGACACAATCGCCGGGGAACGGTGGGCCTTTTTCTTCAGCGATCATCAAGCCGGTGAACACCACGCTTACCCGGATCGCCGAGGACTTCACGATCACGCCGACGCTGCTGAACCACTTCGGTGTTTATTTCAATCGCGTCACCAATTCCATTCAGAACCAGCACGCGGACGAAAATAACCCGCTCAGCATCGCGGGGATTGGCACCAAGAGCGTTCCGCAGATCGTATGGACCGGTGGCGATCGCTATAGTTTGACGAATTTGGGGCAGGACAAGGCGTCGGACTCTGTCCGGGCAATCACTTATGGAGTGCAGGACACGTTGAGTTGGGTGAAAGGCCGCCACACTTTGAAATTCGGCGCTGAATACCGGATGTACAAATTGAATTACATCCGGCAGCCGGACGACGGTACATTTACATTTACCTCCAACCAGACAGGGCTGCCCGGTTTGACCCAATACACCGGTAATCCGTTCGCAAGCTTTCTGTTGGGAGATGTGAACAATGCGAGCGTGGGCATCACAACTCCGACGATGGCGATATATCCTTCCGTCGGGTTGTTCGTTCAGGACGATTTTCATGTGAGCTCGAAATTTACTCTGAACATTGGCTTGCGCTGGGATTACAATCCGACACAAACAGAAGAGCACAACCGTCTGTTCAGCTTCAATCCGAATGTGATCGATCCGCAGACCGGCTTACCCGGCGCGCTTCAGTTTGCTGGCAACTGCTCTGTATGCACAGGTTCGAGCAGTTTTGTTTCGCAGCACTATTTGAATTTAGCGCCGCGCTTTGGCTTCGCGTACCAGGTTCTTCCCAAAACAGTAATCCGCGGCGCCTATGGCATCTTCTTTGCCGACCGCGCTCCCAACGACTACTTTGGCGATCCACTCGGCGCCGTAAGTCTAAACGGATGGGGTTGGGGTGTTTCAAACGTCGTAAATTACGGTAACAATTTCGCGCCGGCATTTAACTGGGATAACGGCTATCCCGGAGTCAACAATTACATCACCCCCAACCCGTCGCAGGCAGATAACAAGAGTGGGGCGGTGTCATGGTATCCCAACGGAGGCAGACTCGGTTACACGCAGTCGTGGAACTTCAATATTCAGAGAGAGCTTCCATACCGCATGCTTCTCGATCTGGGCTATATCGGCACGAAGGGCACTGCGCTCGAAGCGAATGGGTTGGGCGTATTGAACCAGCTCCCACCCACCGCCTTGGCTTTGGGCGGCCTACTGAACTCGACCGTCACCAGCCAGGCGGCATTGCCGGCCGCGGCAGTGGCGCTTGGCGCTCGTTATCCATATGGAAATAGTCAGCGAGCGGTTCCCATATGGCAGACGCTAACTCCCTTTCCGCAGCTCCTAAATGGCAGCACGGTTTCCGCGTGGGACGCGCCCTTGGGCTTCTCCACTTACCACGCGCTGCAGGTTCAGTTCAATAAGCAATATTCAGGCGGCCTTAGCTGGATCGCGAACTACACCTTCTCCAAATCGATCGCGAATGTAACCAATCTCTATTCGAATGGCGGCGTCGGCACGCCCATGATCGCAAGCAATTTGGCGCTTCAGAAGGCCGTCGCGTCTTATGACCAGCCGCAGGTCGTGAAAGTCGGCGTCGGATACGAGCTGCCCATCGGTAAGGGTAAATGGATCGGGAACAGCTGGAACCCGGTGCTGAACGGGATCTTCGGCGGATGGAAAATTCAGTACATCGGGAACTACGCCAGCGGTACGCCGCTCTCGTTCCCCGCTAATAGCCCCGATGCTTCCACTAACCTGTCCGTCAATCGGGCGGAGTTGACCAATCCTTCTGGGGTTGGCCTCGGTGTTCCTTTCGACTCGAGTAAGTTCAATGCTTCGCTTGTGAATGTCGGCAACAACACCAATCTCTACCTGAACAGGCAGTACATTGTGCAGCCTGCATCATATACCTTCGGCAACGCTGCTCCATATGTCGCGCAGATCCGCGGATTTGCGACGCGCACTGAAAACATCGCTTTCCAGAAGAACTGGATGGTTCGCGAAAGTATTCGTTTCCAGCTTCGTGCGGAAGCTCTCAATGCCTTTAACCGGCATACCTTTGGCACTATTTCGACGAACCCCAACAGCCCGACGTTCGGCGACGTCACGAATGTCACCGGTAATCGGAACATGCAACTTGGCGCAAGAATCGATTTCTAAGTCCGACCGAGAACAAGATGAAGTTATGCTTTCTGCACTAAGACTCTTCATGATTGCGTTGCTTGCACTATCGGGCCCAAGCCTTTCGTTCGGGTAGGCAATGAGCGGCTCGATTACCGTAACCCGTGGTTGACGCAACCGGATTGCCGATCGTGGGCGCCGACGTATTCCGCGACCGAGATTGCCACGAATATCGAGGACCACGTGAAAACTAGCGATCGAGGAGATTTTGTCATCGGTACCGGCGGCGGCAAGCGTGTATTATTCCGTTTATCGGAATTTCGCACGGCATGCTGCGGGAACTCTTTTTAGGTTGGATGAATTGACCTGCGACATCGGCCCCCGCCGGACTCGCTGGTGTCCCAATCCACCGTGCCGAACCAGACACTCTTTTGCCGTTTTGGGCACAGATCCGCTTTCGCGATGTACGCGTGCAACTGCTCTTGGACGCTGTGAATGACCGGGCGCCGGGCGCCTCGGTTGCGACTTGCCTGTAACGCCCTTACCTGGACGGAGTGAGGTTCATGGCTTGCCCTCCGATGCAGGCTTTTGCTGTGGCTTCACCTCCACCAGCGCGTACTTGTGCTCGGCAGCTTCTTTAGCACGTGCTTGCTCGCGTAATTGCGCAAGCCTTTCAGTCAGCTGCGAAACATCTTCGCTGTTGTTTCGTCTTCGGAGCGCCAGGATGTAGTGATACAAGGCCGTCTGATCTGTTGGGTCTCCTTCGAAAGCTCGCCGGCTTTGTTCGATAGCTTCATCGACCTTGTTTTCCTGCAGGTAAAGGCGACTGAGAACATCTCTCGCGAGCGTGAACCGCGGCTGAAGTTGGATCGCTCTCTCGGCGGATTTCACCGCCTCCTGAAATTGCGGAGTACCGGGCGCCGCACCTTGTCTCTGTAGGGTCTCTGCGAGAAGATATTGCAAAAAAGCGTCATTCGGCTTGGTTCGAAGGCGACTGCGTATAGTGGATTCCGCTTCGTTTAGCTTGTTGCGCTGCAGTTTGGCGAGTCCTTGCGCGGCGGAGCCGAATGGCACGTTTGGATTAAGCCGCTCAGCCTGCGCAAAGTCATCCTCGGCCTGATCGTCTTGCCCCAGTTGAATGTAAAGAATACCCCTCGCGAGATAAAGCTCCGCTTGTTCCGGTATTCGCTTTAAGCCGGCATTTAGCATGTCGATTCCCACCTGGAACGAGCCGTGCGACAGACAGATGTTGGCGAAATCCAGGTAGTACCTGGGCGCATAGGGCTGTGTCAGTATTGCCTGCCGGAGGGTAGCCACGGCTTGTGGAGTATTCGATGTCTTTTCGTATGCTTCGGCTAATAAATCGAGCACATCGGCATTTTCTCCGTTTTTGGCGCTTGAAGCAGATAGGATGGCGATCACATCCTGATAGTGACCGGCGAGCGATTGCACAACTGCCAGGTTGTAGCGAGCCTTCTCCTTATCCGGCTCGATTTCGATCAAGCGTTGGAAAATGGGAATTGCGTCCACTGCTCGGCCGAGTTTTATGAGACACGAGCCGTATTGTCGAAGCGCAGCCGGCTGCGAGTCGATCAGAGAACGGCTGCTACCAAACTCTTTTGTAGCTTCGTTGCAATCCCCGCGCGTGAACGCGAGCGAAGCTAACATCGCGTGGCTGGTCTGGTCATCGGGATGAGTTTTCAAAATCCTCGCCAGGAGGACAACCGCGCGCTGGTCGGAAGCTTTAAACTCGATCTCGGCTGCGCCTTCAAGGGCTGGTAAATACTCCGGTGAAAGGTCGAGTGCGTGTTCGTATGATGCGAGCGCCCGCTGCGGATTGCCGAGATGCAGGAGGGCGAATCCATTCAATGTCCATAAGCGGACATCGTCCGGTGATTTCTTCAACGCTTCTTCAAGGGTCGCGTTTGCCTCACTATACCTACGCGCCCGAAGATCCGAAACGATAGATTGAACTGGATCTGCGCTGTCTTGAGCTAGCGCGGTCGAAACCGCGGCAATTACAAAAGCGATCTTCCGAGCAAGCATCGGCGTTCACACCATTCTCACCAAAGCGCGGATTGGCGAGATGAAAACGGAGCCGAGCCTGCCACCTGGATGCTCGCTGCGCTCAGCGTCGTACGATGCGCCGTGGCGGAAGGCTTCAGCAGCGCCGCCTCGGAGCATCACAGGAATTCGCATGTCTGGCCGAATCGAAATAGTCTTTGAGTCGCACTGGAGTAGGGAGGAGAAGCGAACCGGCCGGACGCATGGCCGTAATTTGCGGAAGTCTATTCGACCGTAAGGTTCATTTCCCGTGCTTTTGTGAAAACTTCGCGCGAAATCAGAACTTTATTTTTCTCGAGCTTGCCAATAGTGCTGGCTCTGAGGTCTCTGCCGTCGGGCGGATGAAGATGGATAACTAAATCACCCGTAAAGCCACCCGCTGCCTCTAAACTGATTTCCCATTTACTGTTGTCTACCGACCTGGTCGTCCAACTCAAGTGTCCAAACCGTGTTGGACATCGCTCGACTCGGATATGTTGTCCTGCAGCAAACCAATGTTTCGGAGCTGCCTTCTGCAGATGGCAGACCTCCTGATCGCTCTCTTCATAACACAGGAGCCAGCGGAGGCCCAACGTTGGTTGAAGCACGCTATTGACCACGGCAGACCAAGCGTACGGGTTGCCGTCACCGGGGTAACTGCCGGGCAGATACGCGTCTTCCGGGGCATACCGATTCCCTGAATCGGCGGCGTAACAGCAAAGCGAGTATAGTGTCAGGACAAATGGCCGGTAATCTTCCTGTCGGATTCGGACAGATAAGGTTCCGTGCTCCATGAAGTTTGATGTTCGAGATACATCGCCATCAGTATGAAGGCCCATTAGTTGTTGTCCGGCGAGTTCGCGGTGTTTCAGATGACCTAGATCCAAGCCTGGATTGCCCCAATCAGCGGTGAACCAATCCATCATAAAGCGATGGTTCTCATAGCTTGACAATTGTTTGGGGTGGTGATGGATATCGTCCGGGCTGAAAGGTGTGATTCCGGAGTCGTGCATCGCCGCATCCTCCGCCTGAATTGTAGACTGCAAAGACCGCTCAACCAGAGACCGCATTTCCGATGCCACGGCTGCAAGCCGTTTGGCCTCTTCTGCCAAGTCGGGCAGGTTGTAGTCCGCGGCGGCGCGTTCCAGACAGCGCACGTGCTCCTTCAGTCCTCGCCAGGTCCACGCAGCATTTTGGAAATAGTAAGGATGAGAATTGGGAAAGTCGTTGTTCGGATCGCCGAGATCTGCTTCGGGAGATCCCCAGATCAGACCGTATCGGCGGTCGCTTGGCGAGAACTGAGTCTTGCTGTACTCATACCGCCTGAGGACGAACTCAATCATTCGCCTTAATACGGGTAGGCGCTTGTTGAGGCTGGGGAGGTCGCGCGTGTAGTCATACGCGCGCGCGGAGTTCCAGAGGAACACTCCAGTGTTCAGCGGCGCTTCCACCTGATCTTGCGTATTGTACAGAAAATTGCCGTCAGGCAGAATATAGCGGTCCAAATAGTACTGGAAATACGGAGCTACCTCGTTAGCGAGGTTCCAGAGCTGATGGGCCCAGACAAATTCGTAATGCGCTACCGGGAAGAGAGCGTGACTGTTCTCAGGAATCTTGGTATAAGCCCCTTCGCCGATCTGATAGGTGGGCTCCAGTCCTCGATAGCTGGTACGTGAAAGCGTGATTCCAGCACGGGCCGCATCGAGCAGCCACGAATCGGGAATATCAGCCGACATGCGGTCTTCAAAAAAATGAATCCAGTAGTTCGCGATGCCAGCTAAGGCTGAGAAGAAGCTTTCCGCAGAGGTGTTCCAGTAATGATCGATGTAGATCAGTCCGTCCCATGACCGAGTTGCATTCATGCCAATCCTGTGAGCTAGTACCTCCGGAACAGTGAGCCGTACTCGCCCAATTGGCTTCACTTCCGCGCCGGGAGGCAGCAGGATGATGATTTCATAACCGGCGCGCGATTCGGGATTCCACACGCCGGTGTCCGCTACCGGCAGATAACCACCAAGCAAGGTACGCTTACTGTAGCCAGGCATGTAGCGATAGATGCTGGGGTCCTCGCCTGGAAAGAAATGGGCCGGATTGAATAGCGCGCCGACCAGATCAGGCGCCCACAGCCCTTGGCCTTCAGGCTGAGAAGAGAGCTGCCGGGATTTGCCGTCAGCCTCTAGAAACAGCGACCGCAGCGGTCCTGCCTGTTCGTTTCCCACGAGCGTGTATCCGATGTATTCCGCTCCGAGTGCAGCGACATTTTCATAGCAGGGATCGTCTTCCGAGTTCAGGATGTAATTGCCGGGTTCATCTGGCCCAGGCACATACGGAATTTTGCGCGTGAAGCGGACCTGCGGAGCGTTGATCGGGCGCGGACGAATACTTGCTAGACTGCCAACTCTTTTAGGAATACGCAGGATGACGCCTTCCGATTCGGTGACGAAGACGATTGCACCCTGGTGTGTTACGTGTTTCTCGAAGACCGCGGTCGCTGTTCCGTTGATCGAAGCCACAGCTTTTAGTTCCCAGCCTTCTACAACGTTACCGGGAGCCACGGACTTTTGGATCTGGCCAACTCGCGCGGTAACGGAGCGATGCTCGAGATCGCTGATGGAAGGCTCTCGTGACAGCGCTTCCCGTTCGCCGGGAAGGAGCAGAGAATATTCGTTGGGAATGCGACCCGGTGAATAGCCGGCCTGTGGCCGAGCTGGTTTTGGTTTCGGCTGACCGTGAACAATGCCTGTTGCGTCCGGAGCGAGAGCGCTGAGCGCCTGAAGGAACGAACGACGCTTCATCTACCTCGCCCGGTTACGGAAACTGCCGATTGGCACTCCGACTTCTCCTTGAGATAAGGGAACGCGGTGATCCGCAGCTTAGCCGCGCCGTAAGGTATCAGTCTCAGGGTTTGCAACGGATCCGTCGAGCTCACTGGGCTCGTTGGCACGGGTCCGGCGGAATCTTGCTGAATTGTCCATTGGGGATCGCGGCGTCCGCGAACTTCCACTACAACGGGTAGATTCTTGACATCGAACGGCACGCTACCGACTGAATTCTCGAGCGCCTTGGCATCACAGTCGCCAAGCTCAACGGCGTAGTTCCAATCGACAGTCGGCGTGATTTGCCAGTCCGCTGATTTTTCCGCATATTTCTTTAGCTGCGACCATTGCCCATCCAACGGAAGCGAAAAGACGAGAGGGCCCCGCTCAAAAACAGCCGAATCATGAAACCAGTGCGTCACTCTTGGATGCATTTGGAAGGTCAGGCTTACGCGGTCGCCCTCTTTCCAGGTGCGTTTCAGAGAGTACAATGCTTTCGTTAAATTGCATGGCGTCTCACTTAGATTACCCTCGTTGGATTGTATTGCGCAGCCCGATGCCGGTATTCGAGAGGTCTTACCGTTCAACGTGATGCTCGCGCTCTCCACCCAAACCGGCACTCGAAGAAGGAGCGCAAAATTTGTGGAACGCGCAGCATGGATTGTAAACTGTGCCTTTCCATCGAAGGGATAATCCGTCTCTTCGTCGATTGAGACATCAACGCCGTTCAACTTCGTCCGGAGCCGGTTCGGGGCGTAAGCGGCTGTTACAACGCCACCGTCCGGAACGGCCATCCAAAGACTCGAAACAAACTTAGGCCAGCCCTGATGAAGGTTTGCGGTGCAGCAGCCAAAGTTTGGAGCCAAGCCGAAGAGGTTCGAATCGGGCCCGTTTGTGGACCACTGGCGATGGGCTCGCGTGCAGGCGATCTGGTTTGGCTGTTGATCGTACTGGTGGGACCACATGTCGTTCGAAAGGGTCCCTGGAAGAGCGTTGTAGGCAACTTTCTCCAGACGGTCCGCAAGACGAGGGTCGCCCAGAACGGCGAATGCCTGTTCGAATGAAAACATTGTTTCCACGACCGCACACAGCTCGATGCCTTGCGAAGGATCCGGTCCCGCGAAATGCTCGTCGCCGCTAAACATTCCGTTCGGCAGACCGTGATACTTGTCGAGCATCGCGAGTTGGTGGTCGATCTCGCCACGATCCTGTGAATTGCCGCTGAGAAGCCACCAAACAGGCGCCACTTTCAATGCCATCGCGTTATTTACTCCATGGGTCTGCATGGCCGCTTCGGTGGGCAGCTTATGCGGCTCGAGGCCGAGTTTTTCTCGGGTCTGCTTTGACGTGTACTGGAAATTCGCGAACTGTGCTTCCCAGTCGTATCCTTGCTGATGGAGAAGCTTCGCTAATTGCAGCAGACTGGGCTCACCCGTACGGTTATAAAGCCACAGCACAGAGCAGACATTGTCCTGCCACCGGTACTTGCCCCAGTCTCTCAGCGGGCGTCCAGGTAACTCGCGCAATTCGTAAGCGAAATACTTTTGCATGACTGGGATCACGCGCGGATCGCCGCTCACCTCCTGGTATTGGGTGAGCACTTTCAGCATCACCATGCGCGGCCACCAATCGTCGTTGTTCTGCGGCCCAATTTCACCATCCGGCTGTTGATGCGTGAGGGTCCAATCGACCCATTGCTTCGCTTTTTGGATTAGAGCGGGGTCGTTCAGTTCATAAGCGAGAGGCAACAGACCGTCCAGATAGTACGGTCCGCGTTCCCAGGATTCCCCACTACCGCCCAGCCATCCGCTGTTCGGTCCGACGTCGTTCCAGAATTCATCAAGATGACCCGTCAGACCGGCAGCCTGAATCTCCAGTTGATTGCGAAGCCAACCTTTTGGTTCTACTGCTCCCAGTGGGAGCGGATTGAACGCATTCGGTTGTAGTGGGGCGCGGTTCGGCACCACTGTTCCCGCAGCGGCTTGCGAAATTGCAGCCCGCAGGAGCGAATTCGTGAACGAAAGAACGAAGACGATGTAAAGAAACCCAAGTACGCGCATGTCAAAACCGAAGAACTGCCGGAATCGAAGCAATACAGAGTCAGAAGGCGATTTTCGCGCCGATCTGGAGATTTCGAGGATTGTATTGCGACGTCACCCTACCGAAATTACCGTCGGGCAAATTGGCGTCGACTCCTTGCAGATTGACGTGATTAAACACGTTATAAACCTCGAATCGAAGCTGGAGAGTGAGGCGCTCGTACAACCTCGTATTTTTCAGCAGCGCGGCATCCCATTCGGCGAACCCGGGATTTCGAAACCGCCGTATGATCTCATTGCCTTCCTGGCCCAATGCCGGTTGCGGGAACTGACCTGGCGAGAAGACCCCATGGAGATATGCCTGCCGGCTTATAGACATGGCGTAATTCGATACATCGGGATAGTCCAAATTGAAACCGTCTGCGTTGTAGTCGCCACTTCCGGGCTTCAGACCGGTTATTATTCCAGAAGGCCCGAAGATTGGTTGAAACGGAGCATTCGTCGAAACAGTGAACGGGTTTCCGCTTTGGAGTATGGTCGTGCCGCTTAGCGACCAGCCACTCAAGACGCTGCCAAAAAAGCCGCGGCCGGAGTTTATTCCAGGCAAATCATAGTTCCAGGAAAGCGAAAAGCGATTCGGGGCGTCCCAGGGGGATACTGCATAGTACTGGGATATGTTCTGAAACGTTGCATATACTTCCGTATTGTCGAGCGAGCGTGAGCGAGTATAAGAGGCATCGAAGTATCCGCGACGCGAGAAGCGGCCCCTCACGTCAACGATGAAAGCGTCGTATTTCGCTCTCGCGGCATTCGTCGCATAGTTAATCGCTCCAAAACTACTATTCAGCCGTGTCGGTGACGTGCTGTTGTGCTGAATCAGATCACCGGCGTAGCGGTTAATGTCGATGCCATAGGACGTATTGCTTGTCTGGCCGTAGCCCGAGATCAAGTTGTAGGATTTTGAACCGGAGTAGCCGAGGCTGCCGACCAAATTTCCAACGAGCTTATGCTCGAGCGTAGCGGCATAATTAAATGTCATGGGAGCAACCAAGTTAGGATCAATTCCACCAACACTCGCCTGAACGCCAGCCAATCCGCCTTGGGGAGTTAACGTTTTGGACCCAAGAGCAGGATAAGGGAAGCCAAACGGGTACTTGTTACTGGTACCGAAAGCAAAGATCGGCGGCGCGGTAGATCCGTTCGAAAAGAAAGTAGGAATGATATAACCTGGCGGATTCGCGTTCAGTCCATTCTCGTCATTTCCCAGGGTCGGGAAATCGTGATAAATGCCGAAGCCCCCACGAATGACCCAAGTGGCAGTCTTCGAAGGATCCCATGCAATGCCAATTCTGGGAGACCACACGTTGTCAATCCGGCCAAGATAGACATTGTTGACCTTTCGCATGACACCGGTCGCCACTTGTTGGTTGAATGTCGATCCAGCGTCAAGAAAGAAATTCGAGAGGTTGGTACCTGCCAACGAGGGATACGGGTTGCCGAAGTCGTCCCATCGAAGACCGTAGTTTATCGTCAGATTCGAGCTAGCTTTCCAGGTGTCTTGCAAAAAAATGTCGCCCGTGGTCATCGCGTATCCATAGTTTCCCGCTTGGGGCGTTCCCGTGAGCGGGTTGTAAGATAAGCCCGTTTCGCTGAAGGGATGATCTTCAACGAGATCCAGTATGTTATTGAACTGGAAAGTTCCTTGGCCGCGTGCTCCGGCAAACAGAGCAACGTCGTCACCATGCCATCCGTCATACCCAAGTTTTAAAGTGTGGCTGCCCTGAATGTGCGTGAGGACGTCTCGCCAATGATAGCTGTGCTGAATGAAGTCGCCCAGAGCGAAACCGTTGCCAAAGCCCGTTCCGAGTCCGGTGACGCTTACGACAGGCACTTCAAAATTCCCGGTCGCAGGCGAAATGCCTTCGACCCGCAGAAAAGCGAATGCCGCTTCATTCAGTGTGGTGGGGGAAAATGTATGAGTCTCATTCACTTGCAGTGAATTGGTTTTGTAGTTACTCGTTGTGGCAAAGGCAGGACGCACGGCGGGGCCGCCGGTGTTCAGTGTTGTGCGGAAAAAGTTGCCGTAGAGCCGATCATTCGTGTAGTACTTGTCGATACGCGCGTTCCACTCTAGAGCGTTCCGGTAATTGCTCGCGTTGAAGATTCCGTTGTCCAGCACAGGAAGGCTGCAAGGCAAGAATGCTGTCGCAGACGTTCCACACGTTCCTGGAAAAAGTTGAGCACCCGTCTGGGCTACCCCCGTGATGGTGGCACCGCTTGCAGGATAAGCAGTAAGCAATTTCGTGCCAATGGTATTAGGAAAGGCACCTCCGGCAAAACTTGCAAACTGGGGCGACTCAAAGGTGATGACATTATTACCTGTAGACGTCAGAGAGCGCAACGGCTCGATCCCGAAGAAGAAAAAGAATTGATGATGCGGGATAATCGGCCCCGACAGGTTTGCCGAAATATTGTTGCTGTGGAACGGGGCGTAGTTGTGCACGAACTCCGTGCCGGCCCAGAAATTTTGATAGGTAAAATAGTCGCTCCCCAAACCGTGAAATTGATCGGCGCCGGATTTCGTCGTCATGGTCATTTGGATTGAACTCGCGCGGCCATAGTCCACGGTGAAGGTATTTACCTGGATGCTCGTTTCCTGGACAGAATCCGGGTTCGGCACCAGGTTGAGAACACCAGGCCGTATATTGCTAGTCACATCCAAGCCGTCGACGATATACATATTTCCGTTGCTGCTTCGGCCATTGGCACTGGCATCGACCTGCGTTTCCGTTGAAAAGTTATCGACCGCGGACCCCGGACTACCGAATCCCGCCACGCCCTTACCCGTCACACCGGGGGCGAGAGTCACGAGATTGATCATGTTACGGCCGGGAAGCGGGAGCGCCGCCAATTCCTGAGTCTGGATGGTTTGCTGGTTGCGACTGTCCGCCGTGTCTACCACTGGTACTGCAGCGGTCACTTCCACTGCCGTCGACGTGGAGGCGAGCGTAAGTGTCACGGGCACGTTGAGGTTTTGACTGGTTTGCAGCGTAACGGGAATGGTCGTCTTCACAAATCCGGCGGCTGTCGCTGAGATGGTGTAAGAGCCGGGGGCTAAACTGACGAAACGATAGCTGCCTGAGTTATCGGTTCTGGTGTCCTGGCTTACCTGGGTAGCGTTGCTGAGAAGTGTGACTGTTGCGTTGGCGACGTTGCCTCCGCTTGGATCTTGTACTACACCTTGCACGCTGCTGGTGAACTGCGCGAAACAGAGCGAGGCGGTGGCTCCGAGTAGAGCGAGCCTGAGGTGGCGCTCGAAGCAATCTCGACTGGACATGAAATTCCCTTTCCGAGGCGCAGACCCAGAACGCTCTTTGAGAGCCGTGTCAGGATGCGCAACCAAATCTAAGCGCTTAGACTAACGCTGAAAGGTAGATATCACATTCCCGATTTCAGTGTCAAGGAGAAATAAGCCATTCGGCCATGCTGGGTTGCGTAGATTCTTCGCCCGGGCCAGCCAGGACTTTTTCCGGTACAGTCAGAGTAAGGCAACTGCAGGCATCTTGAACACAGCATGGCGAAAATAGACGACGTGGCTAGAGTTGCCGGCGTGTCGACCGCCACTGTATCAGCCGTGATCAACGGCCAAGACATCGTAAAACCAAAGACCAGGAATAACGTTCTCAAAGCGATAGAAAAGCTCAACTATCATCCGAATCTGCATGCCCGAAGCCTGGCACGCGGCCGGTCGGCGATTTTAGGTGTAATCGTTTCTGATCTCAGCAATCCATTTTTTGCCGAAATTGCTCAAGCTGTTCAGCGGGAGGCCCTGGCCCGCAGCTATCGAGTGCTCATCTCAGCAACGCAATTCTCTGTTGAACGTTTATCGGACTCCGTCCAGCACATGATTGGGATGCGCGTCGATGGCCTCGTGATTATGACTTCAGAAATGGAGGACTCTATCGGCGCTTCATTACGCCGGAAGAAAATACCCGCAATATTTGAGGATGTTGGGACAGTGGATAAGATGACCGCCAACCTGCGCATTGATTATGAGGGAGGCATCTCTCGAGCGGTGAATTGGCTGGTTGAGCTCGGACACGAACGAATTCTCTTCGCCGAGACTTACCCTGAGAAAGTAGGCCGTCAGAAATTTCTATCACATCGCCTTCGGGCCAATGCGTTTCGAAAAGCAGTCTCCGCGTTTTCAAGTGTCCATGCGAGCTGGATCGAGTGTCCCGGCGATGCATTCCGGGCCGGTGTCGAGGGCGCGGCTGAAGCTCTAAGAAATCATGATTTTACCGCAGTGGTTGTCAATGCCGACCCCGTGGCGTTCGGTTTACTGCGAGGTTTTCGAGATGCAAACAGAAGGGTACCTGAAGACATCTCGATTGTCGGTTTCGACGATAATCCGGCGTGTGAATTCACCGACCCCGCACTGACCAGCGTGGCGATTTCGCGACAGGCAATTGCGGCTTCAGCGGTAGAAACTCTCCTCGGAATGATCGAGAATGACGCGCCGGGGTCGGAGATTCACATTCCGACGGAGCTGGTGATTCGCGATTCCGCCGCCGGCCGCAATCGAAGAATGAAGCGAAACGCACGCTGAGCGTTCGCTAACAACCCAGGTCCGAGGTCCAGCCGAAAACAGGCCGCGACTCCGAATCGACCAGCGCCATCCCTCAGCTCATACGCAAGAACCAGGCGGCGCTAATCAATCCGATAACACTGGCCAGCAGGAGCACTCGTTCTCTTGTAGATCGTACGGTGAGTCTATGTTCAGCCATTCCGATGAGGTTACCGCCTAGAACCAAGAAGCTCATGAAAACCCCAAATGAAATGTTTGGCGACAAGTGCGGCTTCCAAGCAGATCCCAACCCATAGAGGAAGACACCGCCGGTTCCGAATAGTCCCATTAACAACGCCAAACTCCAGTTCCATGTGGAGTGTCGCGACCAGAATAGTTGAAGGGACCGCGACCGCGCTGCACAAACGACGCCGAAGGGGATTGCGAACGAAGCCGCACCTACATTGAGGGGTAAAGCAAGCACGATGGGAGCGAGTACAGGCGACAAGCCGGTTTGGAGTAACCTCTCGATGGCATGAAACTCGAAGCTGAAAGCGAGACCATACGCCGCGGACAAGAGGCCGGCAGCGATTCCCAGGAGCAATCCCTTTCCGAATGAACGAACCTGTATCGGAAGTGGCATTGCCGGCTGAAGCTCTTCTCCCGGGTTCCCCAAGAAGGACGAGCCGGCTGTCGCGAGCATGCAGATAAGCAAGCCGACCCCAAAACTTAAAGCGTTCGCGGGCCAGGGTACGACGCCGAAAAACAGCGGCAACAAAGCTCCCGCCAACGTCGTAATGCCGAAGACGAAAGAGTAAGCGAACGATGCGCCGAGGCTCGTAAGAGCCAAGCCATAGGCAACGCCCCCGATTCCCCAGGCGATTCCCCATGCACATAAAATGGGCCAGCGGCGTCCGGAAATTCCTGCCACCATTTCCCAAAATGAGAACGGAATGAAAGCGGCCCAAAGCAGGGGGAAAGCGACGTTTGCAGTCAGAGACTGCGCTACCCACATATGCTCCCATCTCCAATGGCGGAAATGGCGCACTGGCCAGACAAAAAACGATTGCACTAAACCCGAGAGAGCGAGGATGAAGAAACTTGTAACTTGACTGTGCAACTCGCAGAGTATCAGTGGCCAGAGGGTTCGACAGACATGGAGGTCGCGCCACTTCGGTAGCAGCCGCTCTCACTTTCCTCGACGTTCCCGTGATATTTCGCTACACGCAGATACGCTCGTAAGCGATACGGGACTCTTACGCACCTGGTTACTGCCGATCCGGCCCGCTACGATGATAAGTGGGCCGCCGGATTCCGGGATGACAGCTTTGATATACGTTTTACAGTCAGCCGCTCGCACCGTTCGTCTCAAGTTCGATGTCGCGCTGCCGCGAAAAGCAGTGAGGTCAAGCACTTGTCTTTCTAGGCAAAAAAAAGAAAAGCTCAGCTTGGCTCACGTTCTGGTTTTTGGCCAACGCAAGATGCGATTGCCCACTCTCGCTCGGGCAATCTTGTCGCTGACGGTGCAAACCCCGAGCCGGGCGGTAGGATTACTCGTGGTAGTCCGTCACCGTTCTGTACCCCCTGTAAAGCTGTATGTGCTCCCTAGATGGTGGGTAGTCATCCTCCTGTTTTCTCTTCCTTTATCAGCACAGCATGTGCCTCCAGGTACGATTCTGGAAGCTCGGTTGTCGATCGCCACCGGTTCCCGCATCTCGCATCCAGGAGACCGGATCCAGGCGACGATTATCGCACCGGCGAGCGTCGGCGGTCATATAGTCATCCCGGACGGGTCGGTGCTATCAGGAGTCATCGAGAACGTCAATCGGCTTGGGCCTTAAACATACAACAGCAACCATCGGCTATAACTTCGATGCGCTCCGATTAACGAATGGTGAAACCATCCTCATCAAGTCCGAAGTTGTCGAAGTGGAAACGGCCAAGGAGCACGTAGATGTTACCGGAAGGGTCCAAGGAATCCATCCGATGGCAAGCCTTTCCTCCACGTTGGACGTTTTCGCGGTTCCTCTGTTGTGTGTAACACCTCCAGTAGGCGCACCGGTTTGGGCAACAAAATCGCTTATCGCGCCGCCCGCAGATCCGGAGATCTATTTTCCTGCGGGAACTGAGATCATTCTTCGGCTAACCGCGCCAGTGAACATTCCCCATGTCGATACACAGCCACTTCGTATCGAGCCATTTTCGCCCGCTGCTATAGCTGAAATTCACGATTTGCTGAAGAGTTCCACTCAATACGCCCGCCAGAGCTCTCATCCCTCTAACTTGGTGAACCTCTTGTTTTTTGGGAACCGTCAGCAGATGGATCGAGCCTTTCACGCGGCCGGTTGGTCGCTGGCGGATAGAAAGTCGCCGATGTCGCTTTATCGTATGTACTACGCCCTTACCGTGCGCGTTGGATACAGGAGGGCACCCATGGACACACTCACGTTAAACGGGGTACCTTCTGACTTCGAATATCAGAAGAGTCTAGACATGGTTCAAAAACGCCACCACGTGCGTTTGTGGAAAGGACCTCACCGGGCGGATGTCTGGCTTGGAACTGCGACTGAGGATGTCGCCTTTCGGTTTGAGGGGACGCATTGGACACATTCCGCCGATCCACGGATCGACAATGAACGGGCGAAAGTAGTTAATGACCTCGCTTTTACCGGATGCATTAGCCGTGCGGAGTTGCTGACGCGAAACTCGCTGGATGTACTGCAAGATCCTAGGGCGGCGTCCTTGATTACGGACGGACAGATCGCAGTTCTGCAATTAAACGATTGCAGTACCCCAAAGACCATGGTGGGTGTCGAAACCGTCTCCCGTTCGTACCCTCGTAGCTTGTCATCTCGTGTGTTGATCTCATTTCGCGAAGGCGTTTTAGGATCATCGAGGATCCTCTTTAACACATACAATACCCTCAAATCCGTTACTGGACGTGGAACCTCACGACGTGCTACACCGCCATCGAGTATCAACGTGCCTCAGCGTGGACTGGATTGGTTAAGCTCTCTTCAGCCGCTGGGGTCGGAACAGCCGTAGTTGGTCAATTTCGATATGGCGAGCAAGTACCGTCGGAACTGAACTCCGTTCGGGGTTATCCAGACAGATTCCGCCGCAGGGAGAGCCCAGTTCCAGGATTGCGGCCCTTACGTAGCGTTCCATGATATTGAGAACGCGACCCGTGCTGGAAGGACTGCGGCAATTGGGCGGGTTCGCCACCGCCCCCGTCCAAAGCCGCTGCGGGCCTCAGTTGACGTGACGCGCTTCAAGACCGCGGCCTCCGCAGCGTCTCGTGATCTGAGTTTCCTAACCCGTAGCCAACTAAACCGGCTTTGTGCGAAGCACGTCCGGTCGACCTTAACACCACTTAGTCCGGGTAACGTAGCGAGCGACCCCATGAGGCTTCATTCGGAAGGGCGGATCGTGCCAGGCAAACCCCTCAATTCACCAGCAAGGGCTGCTGGAGTCGGAAAGTGAGTCGCGTCTCCGACGGCACCCGCACTCGCTGACCGGATGTGAATACCTGTCCGAGCGTGCCCAGTGTGGCGCCAGAACCCGCTCCAATCGCCGCCCCCTTTCCGCCGCCCGCGATCGCGCCAATCACGGCGCCAGCCGCGGCCAACCCGCCAATCGTTTTGCCCGAGCGCGCGGCGCGGGAGGAACTCGCTTCCACCACGTCTGTCGAGGAGGTCTCGTAGCGTTTGCCCTGAATCGTCGACGAACGCAACGCCAGCCGGAGTTCCGTTTTCCCGGCAAAGTGTCCAGATTCCTGCCGATTTGTGAGAACGATCAACACATCGGAGCCGCGCGGGGCCACAACTTCTCCGCTCTGAGTTACCAGCGGTTCATCCAAAGAAGCGCGGTATTCCTTGCCCAGAGAGTCATGGCTGGAATCGGCCGAATCGATCAGGCGGACGACAACGGGAGTATTGAAGGCAATGATCCTTCCTGCTTGCGGAGTTGCCGGTACAGGGTTGATGGGCGTAAATGCCTGTGTTGGGCTCGCAGCTGGACCGGAATCAAATTTCACCACCTCGATATTGGCCGTTTTGAGGGTAAGCGTCTGGCCGGCCACGATGACCTCAATCTCGTCGCTGCTTCCGCCGGCGAAACTGCCTTTGACCTCGCTGCCGTCCTGCATAGTGACGGTAACCGGCTGTGACGCGAGCGCCAGCGTGCCCAAGGCGGCCAGGACTGCCGTTCGAAAAAGAGCGGTTGTAAAACTCATAAAAAGCGTATTCCGATAGATACCCGAAAAGGAAACCGGTTGCAAACCACCCATTTTATGAGGAATTTGGAGACCTTTTGTGTTCGCGGTGAGCCGACTTCGCAACACACGGATCACAAGGAGTAAAAATCAACTTTATGCCGCAGAAAGCAACTGGCAGTACCGCGCGAGGACTTCCTCCGGGCTCTTATAACCGACATCAAAGCCGAGCAACGCAGATATTTCCTGACGAATCGATGCTAATAACTCTGCTTCATTCCGAGTAGGCAGCCGGCCCGGCACGCCATTTGAGAGCAACAGGTCGTCAGGGATTTGAGATTCCAATGCTTCGCGCTGCCGCGCAACGTCCTTGGCCCGGGCGAGATGGCGCGCAAGGTCGGCCGTGAGAAGGTGCGGCCCGACATCGCCCAGCCAGCGACCGGGCTGAAAGGAAAAGCTCGATTCTGCTTCGAGCGCGACCAACTGCCGGTACACGTTCTGGTTGCTTTCGCATCGGGAAGCCGCGGCTAAATCGGCGCCCCAGGAAAGCACACAAAACGCGCAGGAAACCCGGGAACAGCCATAAACGCTATAGGCGACATGCAAGGGCTGGTTTCGTTCCCGCAAAAATGCAAAGACTTCGGCATGGGACCAGTGGAGGATCGGATGCCAGTCCCATCCGGACGTCCCTGCGCGCTTGCGTACCAGCCGCTGTTGCGGTGTGCACACGGGTGCTTTCGACCGGGCCGCGCTTTCGGCGCGCCGGATACCGGTGACGGAGAGAATCGGGCGCCCTACAAATCTTTTCGCCAGGGCGCGGCACGCGACAGCAGTTTTCAGCTCGCTCGTACAGAACCGAGCCGCAGCCGAACTCCACGGCATAATGACGCGAACGCATTCGAGCCTGGCGTACCGTTGTTTGTTGCTTTCCCAGCGCTGCCGCCAGCGGGCCAACAGGCCGCCGGCACCGCGGCGCAGAACCAGCAACTCGGTACCAAGTGATGCCGCTAATCGCTCGCACATGGGGAGACTTTCCGACCACCCGATTTCACCAAGATCGCAATGAATGAGAAGACGCGGCCCGCGATGGCCGCGAGCATCCAGATATTCGAACGTCCGAATGGCAACGGCACTCGAATCCTTGCCGCCGGATACGCCGATTGCAACCGGGGCATGATCGGGGAGCGCCCGCTCGACTTCCGGCGTGATTGCCACGTCATACGAATGCGGGCGAGTGGCAATCTCGAACAGACCGAGTTGCGCCATGAGGTGAATCCTTAGCGAGATTGAGCGCCGCTGTTCGTGAAGGAATCCGCTCGATCGAGACCACGTGACCGCGGTCGCTGAACCAGTGGCGCTTGCGCGAGAAGAAAAACGGCTTCGGCCGTAAGAGGCCATCGATGTGGACGGAGATAAATGTTGCCGAGACCTCAGTCACGGTCCCCAGGTGCCGGTTCGCTTCCACGCTCGGATAGAACAGTGCGATGCGGTCGCCCGGCAAATATCTGTGTAATCGCGTCATGTAAAAAAACCTCAAAAACCCCGTAAAACGAGCTTGTCTGCATCTTCGGGCGAAATGGGATACAACGATCGCAGAACGATGCCGACGCCACTGTTGCAAGAGCCAATCACGAAAGAGGAATTCGAGCGCGAACTGCTGAGTCTTCCGCCCAAGGAGGCGGATTCGCGACGCGAATTCTGGACCCTGTGCGAAGCGCTTCAGGCGATGGAGGACACCAAGTGTCCGCCGCCCGACTGGTTTATCGAATCGTTTAAAGAGGTGCTCGAATATCCATCCGACGAACGGGCCGAGCCGTGGCGGGAGCTACGGCATCGATTGCTTGAGCACATGGGCGAGTTCCAGCGAGAGCCAAGCGCAAGCCGGCAACGCAAAAAACGGTTCAGAAGGTATTAACGAGTCGCCGAGTTGCTCTGGCGCAATTCTGTTTCCGAAAAGCGGGTTTTCGGGGACAAGGCGGAGCGTCGGTAAACACTTTCTGACCACCAGATCTACGATGTCCAAGCCTATATGCCCGCGCCCGCGACAGCTAATCGAGGCGTAACGGACTCCCGCTGCTGAGCCGTGATTGGAAAGTGGCACACGGCATTCGTTTGGTCGGCATGCCGGTACACAGGTTCCCTGAGTCAAACCGAGAACTGGCAACTCAGCTTTCTTCTTGGCTAAGCCGATAGGCTGGCCAGCGAATGTGCGTAAGACCTACAGCAACCCTTAAGTAAGCGTTCATTCTTTTTTTAGCAACCTATGCAGCCACGGCTTGCGTCGACAAATTGCGAACCGGACTCGGCTGTTACGGACAACTCGCCCAGCGGCGTCTTTCGTGCCTATCGACTTCGATGCTGAGGAGAAGATAAAGAGCTTGTGAACACAAAAGCCAAATGGTCATCCTTGCTTGGCCTGTTCGTCTTTTCAGTTGCAGGGAGCGCGCAAACCGGGCAAACATGGAACTGCCCAAGCAGGCCGGCACAGCAGCTCGATATCTCCACGTCGACTGCGAGCAATGATTATGAGCGGCCCGTCTCCTGGAAGCTGCTTGTCCCAAACATTTTTTGCGACCAAAAAAACATCTGGCTATTTCCTCTTCACCTCACTCAAGATCGCAACTGGATTCCTACTGTCGGTGTTGCCGGAGCCACAGCTGGACTAATCGCGCTAGACCCGATTGAAGGACGCTATTTCCATCAAACGACCGCATACGACGGCTTCAGCGATGCGTTCGCGACATCAGGCACTGAACTCGCGCTAGTGGCAGTGCCTACAGCACTCTACGTAGCGGGATGGGTGCGGAACGACAGCAAGATGGAGCATACTGCGCTACTCGCAGGACAGGCAGCAGCGGATGCCGGAATTGTTGCAGTTGTGTTGAAAAGCGCGACCAGTCGCAAACGGCCGTTTTCATACACGTCGAATCAGAACTATGCAGATTCGTTCTACGATCACAGCGGCTCAAAAGTGGTGGGCGGAGGCGGGTTCCCCTCGGGACATGCCATTCTGGCATTTTCGATTGCGACTGTGATCGCACATCGATATAGGCAGCATCGATGGGTTCCGTACGCACTCTATGGCGGCGCAGCGGCCATCGCCTTCTCCAGGCTCACCCTGTCGCAACACTTTACCTCTGACGCTTTTGTAGGTGCGGCGCTCGGGTACTCGATCAGCCGCTTTGCGGTACTTCAGTATTAGGGTTGGCAAAGCGCGCCGCGGCGCCAGGGCGGAGGCGGTGAGTCTACTGCGGGGGCTTGGGCGTCCGATGAGTGTCCTTCTTCGAGTTCAAATCCTTGGAGAGCATAAGTTTCAACGTCATCTTGTCCGTTGCAGGCGTGAGCCCAAATCCCACTCCTGCCTCGATGGCGACGGCCCATTTGGGGTTGAGATTGTATGCCACTCGCGTCGCAGGTACGAACTCGAGACTCTTGAACCCTCCATACCACGAGTTGTCGAGAATCGGATTAATGATGATGTCCCATGGCTCGTCGGTCAAGCATTTTACCCGGGACGGACCATGTAGCGTGAGGCGTTGCGTCATTCTCGTGCAGCCACACTTTGTACCAGCCATTGGCTACTGGGTGCGGGCTTATTCCGTCTCCCGTCAATCCGTTTAGAGTCTTCCGCTCCCGACATCCGTTCTGGATGCCCGTATGCGCACGCGTTCACCAGAGAAGAATTCGCTACGCGGTGAAAATACACTCGTATGCTATCGCAAAGGCCAGCATCATGGCGCTAGCGTCACCCAATTATTGATCCGCACACCCGGCGCAAGGCAGTCTTGGGATCCTGAGCTATCGAACCGAGAGACAATCTTGTGCCCGAAAACATTGCAAACCAGTCGGTTCAGAAGAAGACGGATCGTAACGCCCTGCGAATTGTTTTTCGCTTGGTAAATGACGGTTTATCTATCTGTCGTACCTAATCCAACCGATATTGGGGTCCGGATCTTTTACATGAAAAATAGTAGAAAGCCCACGATAAGAGATAGAATAGGCCTGGTTGCGACCACCCGGTTGTCATGAACCAGGCACTGGGGCCCAGGATGGGGACATACAACCGGGGTCTGCGCCTTGTCAGGCGTTTACAGTCCAACGTAGGTTACACACCTACTCCGCGGTCTTCCTAAACCCGTACTTCTCAAATCGCAGATTGAGGACTTCGCCTGCAGTGTCCGGGCCGTTCGCCGCGAGTATCATGGGGGTGTTTTTGGTCTGCTAAAAGGTAGGGAAGGCTAGCGGATTGTCAAGAGAGGAAGGCCTTTGGGGGAATTTGGAGGGGATGAAGCCGTGACGCTACCCCTCCTATTGAGTTGTAGAAAACCGCTACGATGCACTGGAGGTTTTCCAAAAACGCAACGGTTGCTATTGACGTGCCTAGGATTCGGGAAAGCTCTCAGGTTTATCCTTGAGCGACTCCGGCACACCCGCTCTTTCATGATCCGTAGAGCTTCCAGCGTTTCCGACCACCGCCGAACCCGTTCTTGGGCGTCGAACTAGCCTGCTTCTAAGGCACGCTTCGTCTCGGCTGTCTGTTCCTCTGCAATTTTGAGAGCTTTGGAGACTGTCGGCGTTCCATTACTTCTCCTTTTATCGTAGCTAGCCTTCCAAACTCACCGACTTCCCACACAGCCAAATGAGAAAAGTTGGGCGATGAATCCTCCTCTCCGATATGCCTCTCGCTATTGCTTTGTTAGCCCACCGCTCGACTGCATTTCAACTATATGCTGAGTCGCTAAACGGGGTCTCTGTTGCGGAGTTGGCGGTCGCCTATGCTCTGCCCATCCATTCTGTGAAGGAGCGCCTTGAAGCAGTACAAATGGCAATCCGCCATCAAGTTACGCTATCACTCAACCGGCAGTCGCCCACACTGAAATAGCAGAGCCGGGCCGGTTTCTGGAAGACGGAGCTTTCTCGGTTGGATGGTTCTACTGTCCGAAGCGTCGATGCCTGGGTCCAGTCGAGAAGCTCTTGCGGCCGCCCTTCATGGGCTGGAAGTCAGAAAAGTGAGATTAGATGAGCAGATTGCTCAAGTTCGCCTACTTCTCACCGAGAAAGCGACGTAAGTGAACTGCAGAGGCACGGAAGAGGAGTTGAGTGACGATCCACTGCCTTCACTGCGGAACGGACAACCAGGTACCGCCCGACGTGGGTCTTAATCTTTCTCTGCCATGACTCCGCCGAGCCGATTGCTGGCGATGAGATGGTCCAATCAAAACCTTCGAAGAGGATGACGAGTTCGAGCGGATCCAATTCGAAACTTGGCGACCCATTCGTACTCACGACAGATCTATGTTCGTTTTTCCAAGGCTGCAAGAACCGTCTGGGATTTACGAGCGCTGGCGGACTGGATCAACCCGACAGGAGCAAGGAAGGTCCATTCTATTGATTGACAACGTGTATCAGCGGAAGGACTTGGAGATGGCCTGGGAAACGGTAAAGGCCAACCGGGGTAGTGGAGGCGTGGACGGGCAGAGTCTGGATGGATTCGCCGCGCAACTCGATCAGCAGTTAGATCGGTTGCAAAGCGAACTAAAAGAGGATGTCTACCGGCCTCAACCGGTGCGGCAAGTGCAAATCCCGAAGGCGGGAAAACCGGGCGAGTTTCGCACGGTGGGAATTCCGGCGATTTATGACCGGGTATGCCAACAGGCGCTGCTCAATCGGCTAGAACCGATCTTCGAGCCGGTATTCGATGCAGCCAACTTCGGATACCGGCGAGGGTTATCGACGAAGGATGCCATGCGCAAAGTTTGGAAAGAGATGACGGGCGGTAGAGAGTGGATTGTGGACGCAGACTTGAGGGACTTCTTGGATACGGTTTCATACTGCCCCGTGGTTCATGAAAGTTGTTCGAATAGAGCTGGCTGCTGATCAATGACTTTGATTCGCAAGCCTTCGCGTCGGCCTTGTCTTACCAGCACCGCTTCGAGCTCGCCACGCTTTACACGCTGCAACACCGTTTGCGTGAAACGCCGAGCTCCATGGTGGTCTCCAGCATCGGCAGGTATTCCGGTGGCGCCTGCTGCACAATGCGCGCCCGCAGTTGATCGGTGATCCGAATCTGCCAAGGCGCCCCTGGCGTGACCTGCTCACCAGCGATAAAACCATCGGTCAGCCAGCGATGAATCGAAGATGTGTTCATGCCCAAAATGTGGGCTGCTTTGCGAATCGAAACGAGCTCGCCAGTGGTTGGCTCGGCGGATGGCTGAAAGCGCGGGATGTTGCGGTATCGTCGCAGGCTGCCGACCTGATTGGCGGTGAAGCGTTCGCCGGTAGCGGTCTTGCGGTCCTGACGATTCAAGATTCCGGCGATGACTTCGTCCGGATAAAGAGCGGCCAGACGCCGGAGCAGCGAGATCGTATCTTCGTCGGTGCGCGGTCCCATCGGCTTGAATCGCGGAACAGAGACATCGAGTACCGTAATCGCACCGCCGCGCCAACGCAGCGTCAGATGCGCGTGACCTCCGGCTCGTTTGAGATTCAGGATCACTTCTTCCAACAGCGTTCGCAGGAGTTCCTTGCGATCGCGATCCGTAATGGCCGGCGCAGTCCAAACTTGACGAATATCGGAGCCGAGCATCTGAATGCGTTTGAGTTGCTCGGGACCAATCGGATCGGGCCGCTGCTGCTCGCGGCGGCGCAGTTCTGCTTCGGCGGCGGCCAGATCGCGTAGGCGATTCTCCCATTCGGTTTCCAGGCCGCGCGCGACAAGCCTGTTTTCGGGCTCTACATTTCGATAACGGCGTTCCGCCCGGTGCGCCTCATAACGTGTCCGTTCCACTTCCAACCGCCACTGCGACAGAGCAGCATCGTGATTCGCTTGGAGCTGTTGGACCGAGAGCATCGTTGCTCCTACGGCCGCTGGTGTAACGGCTTCGAGAAAAGCGTTGGCCACAGCTTGCTCGATCACCATTCCGCCGACATTGAGACAGTACACGCCGCGTCCGTTGACGAGGTCTTTGCCGGCGCAGTGATAACCCGGTGCCGAGTTGCGGCCGCGATAATGAACATGCAGACGGCGGCCACAGTGCCCGCAGTGCCGATCCCTCTCTCACCGCGCCCCCAGCCTGATGCGGCTTGGGCCGGGTGTTGGAGTCCAGCCGTGCCTGGTTGGCTTGAAAGGTAGCCCAATCGATGAAGCCAGGATGATGATCCTGGATGAGCACGGACCACTGATCCATGGGCAAATGCCGAATGCGTTTTCTGACAGCGCCGTTTTCATCAACGTAGCGTTCATATCTGGTCTTGCCGTAGGTGTAAGCGCCAGCATACACCGGATTGGTCAGGACTTGTCACCAATGAGAGTATCGGTGACGCCGCAGAGTCCCAGCAGACGATGCCAGTCCGCGTTGTTCCTCGCGAGGCGAGAAACTTCCAGTCCGAGAACGATGCCTACGTTAGCCAGGGCGACTTCGCTGGTGAGGCGAGCGAACCCGGAGCGCTTATCGGTGGTGGAACCGGACAGCCCGAGATCCTCATCGATGATGATCACATGCTCTTTGGGCCAACCCAGTTGAGCAGCTCTATCGGCCAGGGCGTACTGACGTGCGGTAGATTCGCGGTTATGCTCGACTTGGCCCGGCGTGGACTGACGAATGTAGACGCAGGCAACGCGCTGAATGTGCGTAGGTTTGATTTTGGAGGGATCAGTCATCGGTCTGCTCCTGGTGCTGGTCACGGGTTGCATGGTGAAGGAGGCGCGCCAGAGTCTCGATGACGATCCGTTTTTGCTCGTCGTCGAACTGCTCCCACAGGTGCGTCTCCGGAATCGGGATGTCGTTGAAGTTCAGAATCAACTGCGGCATGGCTCTCCTGACTTGCCCCAGATACTACAGGCAGAGCACGATGAAGGAGTGCATCGACAAGGCCGCGAAGACGCAACAAGTCATTCAACGAACCGACGAGGTGAGATGGAGGCTGGCTGTCAGTAGCGTTGAAGTCTGTCCACTCGGCGGGAACCAACGACTTACTGCCGTCCGGCAGTATGAGCACAAACTGCAAGCCGCTGGGCATGCGGGCTTGCCGCAGGACCTCCAGAGACTGTCCTTCAAATGGGTGATGGCCACGTGTGATGGTGACGCGTTCAGGAAAGTGCTGAGGATGGGTAGTGTGTCCTGGTGTCCTTCGGGTCGGTGGATCATCCGACGAGAAACCCGCTCTCGCGGTTCGAAGCACTCTACGGGCTGAATAGCGCTGGCGCTAAAGCTTTGCTTCGCTCCAAGCGAGAAAACAAATAGTGAACTTCAAGACGCGATCGCGGTTCTGCCTAATGCTCCAGTGTTTTGTACGTGGCGGTGACCATCTGAAACGCCGCGAGGACCTCGCTCGTTTCCAGTCCGTTTGGCCACTCCGCGACTAGCGCGTCGGCACGATCCGTCAGTCATCGGGGAGCCCAGATCTCATACAGCAAAGGCGATTCCGGAAAAAATGTCTCGACCTCATTGAAGAGCAGAAGCTTGACAACTCTACCAGGAGATCTGGCCGACCGAGCATCTTAAGAAGGTTCTTGCACTGGACGATGCGAGCCAGAACTCCGTTGCCGTGCACGAGAAAAATCGCGCCCTTTATCGCCTCCAGCCTGCACGAGCGTGACGACGACCTCTTCGTCGGCGTCCTGAAGCTCCAGCAGATGACCATCGGCAGGCCGAAGATTCATGCCAAGATCGGGGCCCACAAACTGAGATCCATGTCAGGCGCGTGAATTCCCATGACTCCGTTCAGAGAATCGGTGTCAAAAACCTCAGTGGTCCACTCCCTCAAAGCAGCTTTCACGCATTGAATAAAGTCCTGACGACATCCCATACGGCTGGCACATGCCTCGCATGCTTTCATGTGCTCTTCGAGATTTGCCGTCTCTTGCTCCGAGAGCAGGTTGAAACAATATTCTTCCGTCGCCTGCTCGCTCACGTGAGCCCCCCTTTTCAACGAGTTCTGGACCTGAAGTTCCGCTTCCATCTGCGAAAGCATCCGCCTGTAGTTATCGCAGCCCATTTCAGCCAACGAGTGTTCATCGAACAGGGCGAATGCCAAACAATGCCGGCATTCGAGCACGTGCTCTCGGAGCGTTTCCTCCATCGCCTCCACCGAACGGGGAGAATCCAAACGGACCACCTTGATACGAACGGTGAGGTTTTGGCGGGGGTTCGCTGTTTGAAAAATCGTCTCAGCAATCATAGGGAATAAACGACCGTTAATGAGCAAATCTTTTGCCGAAAACAACCCGCCAATACTGTCTTTGCAAGTCATTAATTCTAACAATGTTATGGATTTCCCCTATTCCTCCTATTTCGGTAGAGGAATGACAAAATCTTACCAGCCCTGTCGATTTTTCAGCGTTCGCGGAAACGTCCAATCCCGGCCTGAACGTAAAAATCGACATAAGCATAAGCGGCTTTAAACTTTAGTTTCGTTCATTAGAGCGTTAAATCCTATAGCAATTATTCGTTAATTGGTCTGTCATCTTGTGCTACACTTTTGACGTAGAAACGGCAACCACCCATGGATGCATCGAGTGGAAAGTTAGCCCTGATCGGCTTGACGGTGTTACCCGTAATGCTGCGAATGCTGGATTCGCGAAAAAAGAAAACGGCACCTCACCTCGCTGCTGGAAGGACCAGTTGGCTCCTGCTTTCGTATCGGCCTCTAAGTCTTCCCGCTCTGGGCCTCAGATTGACTCCTCGAAAGCAATAAAGTCAAAAGGGCGGAATCGCCGTGAACATTCTGTTGATTGACGACCATCCGGCCGTGCAGATGGGCATCCGGGAACTGCTATCTACCGAGTTTTCCGGTCTCCAGGTTCAATCTGTGCGGACGGAGGAGGCGGCTCTCCAAACTCTTCAGAGCCGGCACTGGGCATCGCCATTGTAGACATCAGTCTTCCGGGGCGGGCCGGCTTGGAACTGATCCCACTCTTGAAAAAGGGCCGCCCTCTTCTCAGAGTGTTGGTTTACACGATGCATCCCGAGCAGCAGTTCGGAATTCGTACATTCCGGTGGGGAGCCGACGGGTATCTGACAAAAGACAGCCCATCGGAAGCTCTGTTTCTTGCTATACGGCAGTTGCAGGCTGGCCCCAAATATTTGAGCAGCCATCTGGCGGAGCAATTAGCCGGCGGCCTCGCAGAGGGCTTCGAAAGGTACAAACATCAGAGGTTGTCGAGTAGAGAGTACGAGGTTTTTCAGGCTTTATTAGCGGGTAGAAGCCTTTCGGAAATAGCCGGTGAATTGAACGTTAACATCAAGACCGCCAGTTGTCGTTCGCCATTATCATGTCTAGGGTCGGCATCACGCTGCGAGGCGTGAATAGCAATGATGTAACCCGCCGAGGTAAGGAATCCGAGTGATCTTGCCTTGGCTTGAGACTGCTCGTGAATCGGGCAGTCCTTTGCCAATGCCCGGTGCGTTCGTGAACGCTGGTAATAGTCGAAGTACCAAGCGAGCGTTCGTTTGAGATGGCGGGCATCTAGAATCACGAAATGGTTCAGGCACTCACGGCGAATCGAACCGATCAGCCGCTCCGCGTAAGCGTTCTGCCATGGACTTGCTGGTGCTGTCAGCACTTCTTGAATACCCAAGGCCTGCAACCGTTCGCAAACAGCAGCGCCGTAAACGTGATCGCGGTCACGGATCAGAAATTGCGGTGTATCTCGGTAGGCACAAGCTTCAACCACCTGCTGTGAAATCCATTCTGCCGTCGGATGGTCTGTCACATTGAAGTACAGGACCTCGCGCCGGCGATGGGCGATCATTACGAACACGAATAACACCTTGAGCGTGATCGTCGGCATAGTAAAGAAATCCACTGAAACAATGTCACCAATATGATTGCTCAGGAATGTCTTCCAACTCTGGGACGGGCGTCGAGGAAGGGTGCGCAGAATACGCGAGAGCGTGCGCTCCGAAACGTCGATGCCGAGCATCTGGAGTTCACCATGGATCCGCGGCGCGCGCCAGAGCGGATTGCCCGAGGCCATTTCCACGACCAGTCGCCTTACTTCTGTCGGGATGCAGGGCCGCCCGCTGCGCCGTTTCGGCTTTGACAGCCGAGCCCAGAATCGACGAAAGCGTTCGCGCTGCCAACGGAGCACGGTTTCCGGTTGAACGATCATTAGTGCATCACGCCAGCCATCCCACAGTTTCGCCAAAGCACACCAGAACAGACGATCAGAAGCGGTCAGCACCGGGCGTTTTCGCGTTCGTTGGAAAGCACGAAGCTGAAGTCGAAGAGCCGCATTCTCGATAGCAATCGATTGGTGGCCACTGCACAGAAGCCGAACGAACCGAAACAGAAATAGAAGCATTACCGGCATCGCCTTTGATTGTTCGCTCGAATCTCATCGTTGTCAATCGTTTGCCGTCGGACAGACTATTGGCGAACGACAGTTCCTAAAGCTGACACTCACGCGTAACTTGTGAGGTGGACGGCTATGTTTCTTTACAAGATTGGAACTGCAGACCGGGACAGGATGGATAGAGATGAACCACAGTGATTGACTGCGATGGAGCGAACGAAAATAGTCGTGAAGCGAGCGGCAGGCTTGTGATGAGCGTTGCTATTCCCGTTGTGCTATTTCTGTTAGTCCAGAGATCTCCCACTCCAATCAGTAGCCCAGTAAAAGATTATGTGATCGCGCTGCTTTGGCTGTGGGCGTTGGTTGCGATTCTGTCCGCCGTAGATCCGTTCTATGAGAAGCGCTTCGACTCGTTCCGCAGCGCCGTGCAGATTTTTCCTTTCATGCGGAAAGACACTGAAGGAAAATCAAAAGAGCAATAAAGCTCACGGATCAAATAACCTCCAAACTTTCTTGCCTGAGTACACAAGAATACTACTTATTAACGTTATTGTCGAAATGCCGTTCTGCGCGCTCTGCTCTCTCGCATCGAATCGGGAGTGGGTTCGAAAACGAGCACGCGATTGCTTTAGCGGACGCTCATCCGATTACTGACGGCCATATGCTCGTCATCCCACGCAGACACGTCCCGAGTATTTACAAGCTGACCGCCGATGAGCAATCTGCAGTGTGGTCCCTGGTAGCGGAAGTGCGTGAACGGCTGCTTACCGGTCTGAAGCCGGATGCCTTCACCATCGGGGTCAACGACGGGCTGGCTACCGGACAGACGGTCGAACATGCCCATGTGCACGTCATTCCACGGCGCAAGGGCGATGTGCCCGATCCACGCAGAGGTATCCGGTGGATAATCGACAACAAAGCGAACTACTGGGGCAAATAGTGCAGCCGCCTGCGCCCGCCGAGCAAATCCGGTTCCTCACAAACCTGCAGCGGCTATTGGCGGAGGGCCTGTTCACGGCCACGTACAAATATGCGTTGATCGCGCGCTGGCGGATCTGTCGGTCGAGTCCGGTGACGATTCCGGCAGACCCCTGCAGCTCTCCACGTTCGCTATCGCGGAAAAGTTCGTCGAATATTACTGGCGGCACACCACGCCTTATACGACAGCCAAGCAGACGCGCATCTTGAGACAGAATACCGGCAGCCAAGCAAAGATCGTCAGTGTGGTGGCGGAGGCGCGCAGTCAGTATGGCGGTTCCCTCGCGAGTATCATGCATGACGCACAGGCGTGGAAGCGGCTGGTACGGAAGGTTGAAGGCGAGGTGAAAATCATGCCGCTCTGGAAGCTGCAAACGGTCGGGAAAGAGAAGCTTGACTTCTTATACGGCGATAGCGATCGGGACCGCAGGATTGAGCTACGGCGCGGCGTAGCGTACTGCTTTCGGCAGTTCTATTCATTGATACAAGATGCTGTACGCTCCGCATGGCTGCGCGATGTGCCGAGCTTGAACGGAGATCTACTGGGCGAAACGGCTGGACCTGCGGGAGTTCCTGTTCGGTGCGGAACGGAATGCGCTGGGAGCGGTCAGGCCGGTGCTGATGGACCTGCAACACGGCAAATACTTCGATTGCGACCAGACGATCCGGGGCGATGGCGGTCACGTGGATCACTTCATCTCGCCGCCATGTAGGGCCGTTTCTCTTGAGACCCCGGTCCGCACAACTCGCGCCGGGCATAGAGCCGTATACCTGGCCCTTCACCACATCTCGCGCATTCGAGGACGCCTTGCCTGTTTCTTTAGGTTCTCTTCCTTTGCGATCACGCGAAGATTATCAATCGTGTTACTGCCGCCCTTTGGGAAGGGCCAATTATGATGTATGTGATGCTTTGCGGATCGTACTCATCTGCTTTGAGGTCTCTTGCGCTAACCGCACGCTTGACAGATGCAGGGATGTAGCGTGCCGTCGGATTACCCGTTTTCGCTGGAGCAATACCACCAGACCCATTAATCCCGAAATCATCATCGCGTTGTTGATCGGCGTTTGCAGTTTGACCAGCAGAAATTGAAGGCCGATAAATACAGGGAGTACAGTAGCGACGTGCCGTCCTTTTTTGCGGCGCCGCCTAAGAGGCACCGATTGCAATTGGAATAAGTGGTATCGGCATCGTTGGTGGATTCTACAATCTTTCCGCCAATTGGGTCAATCCAAGTACGTCACAGAGATTAAGTACTTACAGGGCCGTACCTGCTATTACACGTTCTCAACGCGTGACTATCTCCGATTTGTTGCCTGCCGAGAGGATTCCTCCCTGGTCACGCCGTCATGTCAATGACAATTGTCCCTGAACTTCGGGAACTGGCAGTCATCGGAGGTCTGGTCGAACAACCAGGCGATGCCTAACCGCAAACTTACGGGCACAATCCAGAGCCGGGAAAACAAAATGCTGACCGTCACGGCTGCCGAAGAAATCGCCGCACCTGCTGAGATCCGGGTTCAAACCAAAGATCTGCTGACGCTGGGACAGATCCAGTGGTGCATATCAGGGACGGATGCGACCTGGACGGTATACATCGGCATCGAGCGCACGATGCTCGTCGGATAGGTGCCGGTTGGCGGACATGACTGGCCGGTGAGGGCGCGCGTGTAGAGCTACACGGGCCGCGCATCCTCCGGTAAGGGCATGAGACTTTTGCTTAACGCGCTACACCTTTACGGAAATGAATCCCGGCGTCCAGCTTATCGTCCATTGCTCTTTCGGCTTCGGTCGTCGTTCAAAAATCTGGGCCCTCACGTGCGTAGGCAAGTTCATGAGCGCCATTCGATCACTTCTCTCGCTTATCGTCCGAATCTTTACCGCCGACCCGGTATACCGATCCAACGCTAGTTTGCTATCGGCATGACATGCGGCGCGTCCCGGAACCGGTTCGCCGTCTGCGTCAAGTATCCGAAGCCAAGGCCAAGCAGCTTTCTCAGCCGCTCTTCTGCAGAATGCCTTTCGGGCCTTTGGCTGTGCCATGCAGGGCGAATGTCTCGACCTTAGTCAGCGGAACGGTGTAACTGACCGGCGAGTCGGGTAAAACCCGGACGCGGAACTCACATTCCGGACCCGGCGGACTCATGGCCCAGCCGTCCTCGCGACGGAAGCGCCTCACAGCCTGCGCCACGCTTCGTACAGGCTATCGGCCGGTCACATTTACCGCGTGCTCGATGCCTTCGACGTCGCGGTAGCTAACGCGGCAGAACGCCACGGAGCGAGTGTATCAGATTCGCTTTATATTCGCCCACGGCTCCGCAGGCTTCGTTCGCGCTGTCTGGCGTGCCATCGTTCATCGGGCGGGCTGAAACGGGTGCAGTCAAACGCGGATCGAAATCACATGCGGGTGACTGTGTCCCACAAAAGGCCAAAGGCGGAGGTCATGCGATCAGTTGACCGCTCGTTCGACGATCTTTTTCGGGACCTCGGGGTCATTCCCGTTCAGTTCGTAGAGGAACGAAGAAGCTGGCACGGATCGACGCTCGCGTTTTCGCTAACAGCGAAGATGGGTTTCGTTACTACGCCCATCAAAGGCACAGTCGAAGTGACCGATACCGAGGTGACCATTGACGCTGATCTCGGCTTGCTCGAACGCTTGATTCCAGCAGCGAAAGTGCACGCTCCCGTGAGCAGCCGCATACGTGGACTGTTGAGATAGGCACGGCCCCGATCTTCCCTGAGCGCAACCGCAGACTTGGGTTGTTCAAGGCGAAAGACTTTCCAAGGGAAATTTTCAAAGCGGCGAGCGCGCCTGTTATGACGTGCGGCTCACAAGCCGCCTCCACCGGGCGGGCCACCTAGACAGTGTTGTGAAGTCAAGACGTGTATTGCCGGCGGTCACTTCTAGCGCGTGCCGGACACCTTCGATTTCGCGATACCGGACCGTACTTCGGCTGCCTCTACGACCTCGAACGATAAGCGGATTTCCGTATTGTTTGAATGTCGCATCCGATGACGTGCCGAAAGAGCGGCAATGTCTGCTGCCTCCAACTTTTCGGGTCCTTCTAGATAGAGGGCGTGCATCACCGAGGTTGGACTCGGGTTATGATCCAAGCCCAGTAAGTGTCCGATCTCATGGATGCTGACCAGATAGGCTTCCGAAGGTGTCATGTCAGAGGTCGGGTTGAACGCAATCTCGCCCCGGAAGGTGTTTGAATCTGGATCATCCGCCTGCGCGATATCGTCCGTAGCGAAAGTTTCCGGGGCGCCGTAGGTAACCCGCATCGCACACTCCGGCGTTTGGCCGCGGTACCACTCCATATCCAACAAGCCAGCCCAGAAGTCCATCGCACGCCCGAACTGTTCGCGTACAACCGGATCGGTCACGTCGAGCTTTACCCCGAGTTTCATGTGGCCGGATTGGAGCATTTCGGTGAAGCCTTCACAACCCTTACTGCTCGCGTAAGTCGGCCTGCATAGGAGTATGCCCGACAGCAGCAGTAGATGGCAGAGCCTAGCATCCGATTCTCGTTTCTGAGGCCGAAGACAAAAGGCCGCGCGGGGTTTGCTCACGCGAGCAACAGGGGCTTTCGCCGTGATATGAGGCCGAGATTCCGGGTGATCAGAAATACGGAAGCGCACCTAACGTCAGATTCAGACATGAGGTGCCCGTCGCACAATATCTCCACATGGGGCTGGTCGTAATGGCACCGCGAAGATAGTACTGGATATCGATTCGAGGGTCGCCACCGTTCGGCTAAATTGAGGATGCATTAATATCGTTGCGTCCAGGAATGGGCGATGACTGCCGGTGGAACGAATTCTCCGGCTACTCGGAGCTTGCAATGGCTGCTGGTGCATGTATTGGCGCATCGGCAGCGCTTACCGCAAGCAGCGGCGCGACGCAAATAAAGCCGTTCGCAAAATTGTGAGGCAGGTCCGCCGCCAGGGTTGATCGCATTCGACGCGATCTGGCGGTCGGCTGGTGCCATCGATGCTCTGCCGGTCTGGTCGATTTCCTGCTTCTATGTGCGCAAGGGATATCGGAGGCGCGGGGTCACCGCGGCGTTAATCGCGGCGGCAGTAAAAACGGCGTACGGCGGCGGGAGCACTGGCTGTCGAAGCATACCCTCTGAATGCGGATTTAACTCCGAGCGCATCCAGTACAATTCGACTGAACGGCCGCACCCGCAGCACTTGTAAACCACTTCTCGAATCCGGGGAATCTGTTGAGCTGTCCGCAATGCGGGCATTCGGACCGCACTCCTTTGAGCCCGAGCAGGGCGAGAAAGATGTCGGTGCTTACTTTGCCCACAACAGCCCCGCATTCGTTGCAGAACAACCGCACCTTCTCTCCTTTGACTTCAGCGATGATACAACCGCAACCATCTACGCCGATCAGTGCATGCGGGACGATCGGCACATCTAAGAAATCCTGTTCCACTCTTGTTATCGTATTGAAAAAAATTCGCAACCTAAGCGGGAGTGGGCAGCAATGCCAGATTTAGCCAGTAATGTTCAAGGGAGCGCATAAGATCGATCATGTGCTCGAGGGATTCCGGCTTCTGGAGATATGAGTTAGCACCATAGTCATATGCTTGCCAAACGTCCACGGGTGCCCGTGAGGACGTGAGAACGATCACCGGAATAGCGCGAAGCTCACGATGACCCTTAATGTGACGAAGCACCTCATGGCCGCTCACTTTCGGCAATCTCAGATCCAGCAGGATGAGGTCGGGTCTCTCGGTCGATTTGGAATCTTGAATAGTGTGCAGAAGTTGTAGAGCCTCTTCTCCGTCAATCGCGACACGAAGACGGTATTCTGCATGGGCTTCTTCAAAGCCGAATTGCATTAACTCGACATCGGCCGGATTGTCTTCGACCAGCAGAAGATTGACCGGCCGGTTGAATTTTCGATACACATTCTCTCCCCTGAACAAGCATGAGGTGCCTCTGTTTAAAAAGGGCGCTCCTGAACACGAAAAAATACAGCCGGCAGCCCCGCTATCCTCCTCTGTGAAGTTGGCTAAACAATTCTGACACTTTGTCCGATAAGAATTCCGGAAAAGTCCGCGCGCCTCTCGGAGGATAGGAACGCCGACCGAAAGTCCGGTTTCCTTTGGCCCCTTCCATGTCGATATGGTGGCTCGAATCTCCAGCCGCTGAGGTGCGCAAGTCGAGGGCGCTCATCTCCAGGATCTGAACCAGTTGAGTTCCAAGGCCCGGAGAAATCAGCTCCAGTTCGCAAAAGTACGAAGGCGGCGGGTAGGGCAGTTGCTCCTTCGGTGGCGTGGGCGGCAGCGTAGCCAAGCGCCTAGCCTATGGAATGCTTTGGAATGCCGATCACCGGTCTGGCGATCGGCCCTTCTCTTATAATTGCGGCGCCGTCGGACGAATACCTTATTTGGACAAGAACCTCATTAAGGTGCTGAGAGCCCTTAGCCCAGCTTTCCGACACGACCTGGTCGGCTCCATCCCGAACGGCTTTACACGCACTGCTGAATGCGGGCATATCGAAGAATTCGTTGAAGTTGCGGTGCGAGAGCGAAGAGAGACCAGAATCCGCGCCAGAATGCGCTCGTAATTCGATTTTAACGTTTTAACCTTCGCTGAGAACCCGGCCTGAGGGTTTGTACGGTAGTGCTCATTCATGAGCCGCGGCGTGCTTGCGGGAAGGAGATAGAAAAGGCCCGTCGGAGAAGCGGGCCTTCACTGGTGTGTTTGAACGTGTAGACAGGGAGAAAGAAGCCTGCTACGCGACCAGTGTAGCAGTCTGCGATCCGGTCGCGGCGCCCTCCCCGAACTTCAGGCTGCGTCGATGACGAGACGCTTGCCGCGCTACTCCAGATCGAGTAAAAACGCTCGGTACTCCTGCTCACTCTGATCTCTGACAGTCACAAGCCCCAGGCGGTCGGGCTCTGGGTTGACTAGCACGGCACAACCGGGCTCGAGAGTCGAAAATTACTTCGCTCCCATCATCCTGCCGGATTAACGCTGGCGAAGGGTATGCGAGCCGGAAGACCACCAACTTCACTGCTCAGACTTAATTCTATCGAACCCGTAGAACCAGCCGCTAAATGCTAGGAAGTAGACAAAGCGAAAACGCCCGCCTGAAGGAAGCGGGCCTTCGTTCGACTGATGGTGCCGGCGCTAACGGCTGAGCTCGTATTCCGGACCGATTGATTGTGCGCCATCATCCTGCCCAAAATCTTGTACCGATCGCCGCCGTGGCCTTTGCTCGAATCCACTTTAGAACCACATACCCCATTTGTTCTGCGCATCGGCGGCATAATACACGCAATGACACGCCTTGAAAAAGTGGAAGTTGCCGTCCTGACGATCCGAAACTGAGTCAATTTTTTGACTCAGTTTTTTCGGTCGGCCTTCCGTTACCTTTTGTCTCTCCGCAGCTTCTTTCTGGTAGAACTCCAGGACGAGCACGCCCACTGCGGCCCGCTGACTGGGCGTCAGATGCCGGGGCTGTAGTTTTGACTGAGGAGTCAACCAGCTTCGCAGTCGAGCCGCCGTTATTCCATTCCAGAAAGCGCGGCTTGACACCGGCTTGCTGACAGGCGAGATAGCGATTTCGCGGATCTTCACACCCCAGCGTGCTTCGGCTGTCCGGAGCTGCCGTTCGTAGCACTCCAACCCAGGAACTCGGTACGCCTAGAAATTCCCGCGCCACGCATTCATCGTATCGGCAGCCTTTTGCAACCACTCCTGTCGGTGACTTATCGCAAAGATTTGTGGGCCTTTTAGAGAGGGCGTTAACTATGTACCGTCCGCTTTCCTGAAACAAAGCAATGATACTAGGACTTGAAGCTCATCTTGACTGAAGTTTTTGATTTGCTCTGGAAAATCAGCTTCCGACAATTCTCCGGATCGGCGTCCATCGATGAGATCCAGCGCAGCAGGCTGCGTGGGATCCAAGCAGCTGAGCGGCTTACCTGAGCCCTGTCGATGAATGATGCCAGAAAAATCGCCACTTTGCATCCAAGGGATTGCCCTAGTATACGTCGGCAGATTGGGGCCCAGTGATTGCGTTGCCGGCGCGGCTACACATAGCTCAACCTTGGCGTCAAACTCCGCCATGATTTGGCACCGAGGGCATAAAATGAACCGAATGGAATTCGAATGGGTCGAAGTTGTTCCGGCCCGCCGGTTCGAGTACCGAACGGTTGATCCGAGTATCTGCGTTGCTCAGGTATACAAGTTTCGGAAGCGCTTTGCCGCGCCTCGTCGGCGGCGGAATTGGGACAAATGTGGAGACCTTTGACACCCTGCAGGCTGCCGAGCTATTCGTCGAGCGCGCTCTCCAGAGGTGATGCTCGCACTCCGATGGAAGACGTCATTTAGTGATATCTTCAGACGATTGCACCGCGAGACCGCAACCAATTCATGAGCTGCGTATCGTGCAGTTTGCGCTGAAGTTCAGTTTTTAACGCAAATCGAAAATGCTATCGTGCTCTGGAGATCTCGGACGCTCGTCGTGTTGGCTTTTTCTGCTTGCCTTCCAGTCTTCGCGCAAAATCCGGGCGAGGTCGATACTTATATTTCTCACGTCGCGCAGCGGGACTGGGGAAAGCGCGATGCCGCCATCGCGGCGATTCAAACGCCGGCAAGTAAAAGAGCGCCAGGTCTACATTCATGCAAGCCTCTGGAAGAGATGGCGGACTCCCTGAGAGAACGCCCTTAAATGCGCAAATCACGGGCACGCTGGATCATTCGGACTACGGCGTCGAAAAAGGTAGTTTACGAAAGCTTGCCTCACTTTTGTGACGGCGGATGTCTACCTTCCGAAGAATGCGAAGCCGCCATTTCTGGCTGTGCTGGGCGCCGCCGGTCACAGCAGTCAGGGAAAGGCATACGCGAATTATCAGACCGTATGGGTTTCACTGGCCAAGCGCGGCATTCTTGTCCTGGCCTATGATCCGCCTGGGCAAGAAGAGCGCATCGAATATCTCGACCACATCGGTAAGCAGCTTCTGCCGGCCGGCGGCACTGCGGAAACACGATGGCGGACTTCAATGCCTGCTGACCGGGACCAATATCGCCCAAGCCTGGGCGGAAACTGGCCTTGGCGGTCTGGCATTTCGCCGAAACAAAGCCCTTTTTCTACACGCTGCAGCGAGTCCTCGAACGGTATCTCAATTCGCCAGCTCCTGTGCCCGATGCTCCGGATGCATTCCGTTTTGCCAGCCCAGGCATGTTAAGAGACCTCCTTGGCCAGGGCGGCGCGGATGGCTCCATCCGAACGCCTTCTGCAATTCACAATACAAGCGCCGATCTCAGTTGAAGACTTTTGGACACTGCGATACGAGATGTCTGAGAAACTTCGTGAAAAGATCGCGATGGTTTCAAGAGAGCAGCTCGCTGAAGTGAAGCGTCAGTCCTTGTCGTCAGCGGAAGTAAGAGCTGCCCGGCATAGTTGAAACGGCAAGCAAGGAAACGTGATGCTCTTGGAAGCGGCGCTGAGATCAGGCGGCAGACCGTCAATTGGTCGGGGTGGCGCATCACTTGGAGCTCTCTCGAGGTAATTTATATCGAGCTGCGCTTCAACGAGCGGCCAGCTCGGGCGATTCTCTCGGAACAAATTGGATTCGACTTGCGTTTGGGAAAAGAAGCGTGGAGGATTCATGAGGAACCTTGTTTGCTTTCTGCTGGTGTCTGCGATGGCGTTGAGTGCTGCGGAACTCACCGGTAAATGGTCCGGCAGCTTTGAGATCACAAATTCTAATGGTGAGACTAAGGCCGATACGGCGTACATGAAATTTGAAGGAACATGGCGGAGAGGTCACTGGTACGGCAGGTCCCAGTAGTGAAAAGCAATGGTCGCTTCGGAAAGGAAGCTCGAAGATCAGAAGCTCACGTTCGAAGTTCCGACTGACAATGGCGGACTCATTGTATTTGATCTCGTGTTCGACGGTGAGGTGATTCATGGGTCTTGCAGTGGTACGGGCAGCGGTGGCGACAAAATTTCGGCAAAGCTCCGGTTGAAGCGGGTGAGCGATTGATTCCTTTCGCCCTGATCGGCTTTAGTTTCCATCGCCCGGTCTAAACCCACCGGCTTTCAGGCGGTCAGCTTTGAGCGGTTCTCTACGAGAATGAGGGAATGGCCGAGTATCGACATAGCGGGCACGCGGTGTGCGATATCAAGTATCACCTGGTGTGGATCACCAAATATCGTTACAAGATTCTGCGCGGCGAGGTGGCGGAGCGGGCACGCGATCTGATTCGGCAGATTTGTCACGCACGGGAAGTAGGGATTGTTCGAGGATCGGTATCGGCCGATCATATTCACATGCTGGTGGCAGCGCCCCCTCATATGGCTCCGTCCAAGCTGGTGCAGTACATCAAGGGGCGCTCCTCACGTAGGCGGCAGGAAGAATTTCCGAGTTTGCGGAAGCGCTACTGGGGACAGCATCTGTGGGCGCGCGGATATTTTTGCGCGACGGTGGGTGCAGTAGACGAAGAAACCATCAAGGCGTATATCTAAAACCAAAAGTGGGATGAAGACGATCAGGGTTTCAAAATTACTGCACCCACCGAGCCTTGAGCCGGCTCTGAGCCGGGATAGCTTCAGACGGCTTCAGCCGTGTTCCTCGACTTTCAGTCGCAAATCAACCTACCGCCTTCAGGCGGTTGTGGTTTAGTTTGTTGTCGCAGGTAGAGATATCGGGAGTTCGAGTCGTCAACTCCCGTGTGCCGAGAACGACAGAACTCCTGCAACCGCGAGCAATCCAAACCGGAAAATGCGGACTGTGGTGCGGCGCCAAGATTTCCGAATTATTTTTACCTTCCGACTGCGGAGTTCTCCAAAGTGCGTTCGACAAACTGCTTGGCCGCCTGTTGGGTGTCAAACCTTTCCACAGCTATTGCGCTACCACGCTTGAATAGCCGGGCCGTATATCGCTCCCGAACCTTATGTACCTGAGCAACGCAGGTGCTTTTCGAATCAACTTCCTGATACTCGAGGCGACCCGGGAGAACCTCTACCCACTCGTACTGCATTCCTCCTTCAGCTTAATTCGGACGAGAGCGTGACGTTCGGGTTATTCGCGCCGGCCAGTTCCAGCAAATCTAATTGCATTACGCGCAGCAGCCGATCCGCAACGGCCACCGCAGAGCGCGCGTCGCTAATTCATATTGTTCATCTGACTCTGCGAGATGCCAAAGATGCGCTCTGGTTCCCGCTCGGAAAATTCACCGCTTTGACATGCCGGCGCACCTCCTCCACGAGCGCCCCCGGAGAGTCCCGAACGTTAACCCCCTTATTGCGAGCCCGTCTCTCTGGGACCTCAGGACGGACGCGAGCGCATCCAGTAATCCAATAATCTAATTGACCTGGCGTCCTGCATACTGTCCCTACGATGGGGGATAAAGGCATGCCAGTCCGCTCGCTCATTGAACGGTTGCGCGATGCCTTCCGTCGCACACATGATCTTGCGAGCTACTCCGACGCGCTTATGGATCCGCCGCACGCCGAACCGAGGCTCGCCACAACAGACGTGAACGGGAGCCTCTTTCGCCTCCACAGCAAAGAACACATCTATATCGACGAGTTCTGGAAGACCTTTCTCGATGGCGACTGAAAATGGAAAAGCAAGGAGCGATTTGCCGGAGTGTATGCCAATTGCGGTCACTACTTCGGCTTGACCGAAGCTGGTGCCCGCGCCGAAGCTCAATTCTATGGTGTTTGTCCTGACAGGTCGCTCCTGGAAGTCAAGTCGTTCGATAGCGTGCTTGATCTTAACCGATCTGGGATGTATGTGATATCTAATTGCTGAAGAGCAAGCTCGTTTGCCGTTCGCCGGTCACGTCCATATCGAATATCTGCTCGCTTTCCTCTTGGACGAGTGGGGTGGGGGAATGCATTTACCGACAACCTAGGTTACTGGCCAGCAGCAGCGTGTACGACGGAATTCTGTTCTACAGCGCACGCGCAGTTCCTCCCGAGCTCCGCGACCAAATCCGTACCGGCAGTGACTTTGGTTGGGAGCTCAATGAGGCATGTGGTTTCACTGCTGAAAAAGAGGCGCTCAAGTTGCAAAAAGATCTGTCTATCCAAAACGTCGTCGCCTTTTCGGGAGCCCGCCTAACCTCCGCGATCTCGGAGTTCCGTACCGGCAACGAGCCTTGGCGACCCAAGGCTTCTCAACTGAACTCGATCCCTTACGAAAACGGTGTCCGTTTGATTCGGATTATCAGCGCGACCACTCTGGATGCGCCATAAACTTTGAAATCGCAGGCGGCATGAAGGTCACTCCCTGGAGAGAGACTGACGGGGAGAAGAAAAAATCACCATCCTAACTCGGGCCCAAGTCCATCACTGCGCGCCGCCGGAGGATGCTGACGGCTCCCATTTCTGCTTCCAGATCGTCACTTGAATACGACTCATACCAACAGCTGGCCCGAGCACCTGACCGGCGGGACATGTCCCTGGACCTTCTCTGATTAACTTGTGCTGCGGATAGCCCGTCCGAGGTCGAAGCTATCCCTTGAGCCCACACATCTCGGTGGCAGGTTTGGGCTCGGAGCTCGGCACATGAGGAGGAAACCCGTTTCCGGTCAATCTGAGTGCACACCTGGCGAACCGGGAATGAGGGATCGACGGCGAGGTCCATTTGGAAAGAATCCCTTTTCAAGACGCAAACAGCGTGCGGGAACGTTTGTGCAGCGGTAGCGTCTAAAGCGGAAGGCGTGTCGATGGAAGTTTTCTTCGCGACGTTCGCCACCGATTCTAATGCTGGCTCAGGGTCGCGGCTATGGCTCGCGAAATCCATATTGTCCTCGACAATCTATCCGCACACAAAACCAAAGCCGTCGAGCAGTTCCTCGAAGATCATCCCAACGTGCGGTTTCACTTCACGCCCACCTACTCATCGTGGCTGAATCAGGTGGAGATCTGGTTTGCCAAAATCCAGCGCGATGTCATTGCACGCGGTGTGTTCACATCCGTCGCTGATCTGGCTCGGAAATTACGCAAGTATATTCATGCCTACCGCGCCTCGGCCAAACCCTTCCGCTGGACCTACACCGATGCCAGCCGTAGAATCCGATCCGCGGTTACGAAATTAACGGGACAGTTCACTAGGCGCGGGACGATTCACGATCATACGACGGCTAATGACTGAAAGCCTGTTGCTGGCGAGCGCGGGAGTGTTATTGGGATTAGTATTGGGTCTGATTAGGGTCCGGACTTTGCTCTCGGTAAACACAGCGGGGCTGCCGAGAGTGGGAATCGGTGGCAGCATGGTTTCACTCGACTGGCGCGTGCTCCTGTTCGCCGTCGTCATTACGTTGCTGACGAGTTTGATTTTTGGACTCTTTCCCGCATTGCATGCCGGCTCGTCGGGCAACTCAGGTGGATCCAGCAACGGCGTTGCGGCAGAACTAGCATCCAGTTCCTAGACGATAGTTTCCATTCGCGGCGTCCGTAGAGTCCCGTTATGCCATCGGGCCTCCAGCAAGGTCTTCGCGGTATCGTTTAGCCTCAACTGGAACGTTTTACTTTGAATTTCGTTTCAGATCCAGTATTCGTATCCAACCACCGCGACTGAACCTACCACGACCAGTCCGTCAAAGATCAAGACTGCCAGCTTCAGAACCGACGGTCAGATTAACATCGGGGTCGCCACGAACGAACGCTCAGGCGGTGCTGTCAAATTACATGGTGGGACAATTCTCGTTGTGGACCCCGATCAAACTGTGAAGGATGCCAAACGCTATCGGCTGTTGCGCGATTATCTACTCAGAAACGGCTTCATTATTCATCAAGTGATCGACGAAGACAACAAGCCGTTTGTAATGGACGCGGATTTCTACGGCGTAAAGTTTGAAGATGCCGTCGATTGGCTAGAAACGTTAACTGGAGCAAGATCATCATCATCAGTCGCTTGAGCTCTCTTCGTGTGACGCTCGCGTAAAGGAATCGTCGCATCGCTCAAGCATTTTGCCCGGGACGGACCATGTAGCGTGAGGCCTTAGATCATTTTCGTGCAGCCACACTTTGTACCAGCCATCGCCAAGGAGACGGAGTCGAAGCGATGGCGAGAAGGAGAGCGGGATGTGAGCCTCATTTGCTGCAGTAAGTGAGCCAGTGACCGACCTGCGCGGCGATCTCGGCAACCACTCTGTCCACCTCGCCGGGCTTCCGCTTGGCCATCGTTGCATGGTAACCGAGGCCCTCGATCTGCAGCAAAGGAACGGGGAATTCATCCAGCCAAGAAGCTAGGCGGGATCTTGGCAATAAGAAGGATCGCGCAGCGTACGGCCGTTGCGTACTATCGAGCGAATTCAGCTCTTTTTCAAGCTGGTAAAACATCGCTACTTCATGCCTCCGGCGTTTGAGATCAACAGCGTGGGACGGCTGCTCGGAGAGTTTCGCCAGGGCAACCACGCGGCTGCCGACGAATATGGGGACGGAAACCAAAAGCAGTCTTATGGGCTCGCCGGGCATATGATGAAAGGGCTGCTGATTCACCATGCTCGCGCTCCTGCCAGAGGCGGAACTGTGCGAGTGATTCCTGCAAGTCGCGGGAATCGTAATCGCCAAGGCGACACCACACGTTTTGGTCATATCCGGCAAGCGCTGTGGCCCCTTTCTCGGCGATCTGGCGGTACCGCCAGCTTAGCGCGATTTTGGCTTCCGCCACGTGGGTACCTATGGCGGCAAGCGACCATTTCCCGGGAGCAGGCGGCCGATGCAGCTTCGCTTGGGGAATGCGCGCGATCAAACGTTCCAGGGCAGCCCGAAACCATGTACGGATTCCTGTCTGCGCCCGGAGACGGGTAGGTTCGGCATGGAATGAATTTGACTGACGCAGATTGGACGCCCTAAAACGATGCACGGCTGTGTTGCAAACTGATCCGAAGCTACATCAAGTACTTGCTTAGGAACATCGGCGCCTGGCGAGGCAGTGAACGCATCGCGTTTCTTGCGAGGTCGTTGACGGAGGGCGCAGGCACCGAACCGTGCTCTTGACGCTCTGTGGTTTGGTGAAGATATGGCGAATATAACGCAATGAGTGAGAAGTAGCCATTAGCCGGGTAATTGATTAGCCTTCATGCTCTTTGGAGGGTCTGCGATGCGAGTTGCCTGACTTCTTTGTGTCGGTCCAGATGCTGGTCGGGGAGGACGAGCCGAGTAACGCCAGTGTTCCCTTCGACCTTACGAACAGGACCACAAACAATTAGCGCCAGCAGTTCGTAACGAAAAATGCCCACAACGTTCCCCTTCCAGGCAATCATAGTGCCTGGAGGTAATGACATATTCCGCCGTTCGATTACCCAATCACTGCTCTGAATCGCGCGCAGACCAGCCTATCCGACGCGCGAACGTCTCCGTATTTCCAAACGATCTTATGGCCGAGAATATTGCATAGAATCTTTTTCAGAAACAGGGTCACTGTCGTGTGCTCAAAACAACCTTGGCTAGTACTCGAAGCGGCTTTGAAGATGTCCGATCGCCTGACCAGCTTCACCGCACGGATGGACTTTGCAACAACATTATCGGCTACGGCCGACAGCGACCGGCGGAGCGCATGGATCGACTCTGTAGCCAAAATCCCATTCTAGGGCTGGTTTAAGTATAGGCATTGGAGACGGCGCAAACGGGTGACTCAGCGCGCCCGGTAACTCATTGAATATCTGCCATTGGAATATCTGCCACTCGACAACGATTACTCAAATAAATAGAATCGCGAAGTCACGTAGCGAGGATCGGCGATGAGGCGGTTTCTACAGAAAAGGCCTTTTACAAACAGGAGCCTCAACGCGCGTGGGAGTGCTCTCCTGGCTAGAGGTCTTGAAGTGAGGAACTCGAAGTAAATGAGTCAAGTTTCAAGCTGCCAGTTTTGCTTCTGCAACCCAAGACTTCACTTCTTGATCGAGTTTATCGAAGCAGCGGCGTAATGGCCCGTTGGGAACAGAAATCTCGGGTAATATTCTGCCCAACCCTGGCCGGAGGATGCGAGCGTAGGTGCGTGTGAAGAACCATCCGGTGCGCAAGCCGAGGTCGGTCAAGCGGTAGCGGTGAGTCTTGGGGATACGTTCGATCATTCCGTGGAGACGCAGCCGACGGAGATGGTAAGTCATGCGGCCTTGCGTCAAGTCAGTCGCTGATTGGCCGAGTAGAGGCGCCAGGTTTTCGCGGAGGTTGCGATTGGAGAAACCGGCGGGAAGCAATTGAAACAACAACAATGCGCTCCATAAGGCCTGCACTTGCGGATCGGCGAAGCGCAAGGCAGAAGCCCGTTGCGACTCGATCTGAATGGGGCGATTTACTTTCTGGAAGATCTCTTCGGATAGGAGGCAGTCATGGCTGATGTGTTCGGCCTGGAGCAAACGGCGGTTGGCCTGAAAACCAATTTGCCGCAGTGCGGGCAAGTTGCGCAAGCTCTTGCCGATATAAAAGTCGCGGGTGTTGTTGATGGTGGTTTCGGTCCGCAAAGCGCGGCCTTCTTTGTGGTATTGCTTGATGCGCGTTCCTTTGTAGTCCACGTGGAGTGAAGGAATCACTCCATCGGTAATGACCCGCGTACGAAACGGTCCCGGGGTGGCTCTGGTCACCCAGCGCTCAAAGATAAGTTGAATCTGTTTAGGACGGCCGATGTCGAGATTCTCCCGGATCACTTCCTCGAAGAAGATCCTGCCACTGACGGGGCGATCGAGCACCTGGGTGAGCGAGAGTTCGAGTTGTAGGATGGAGAGCTGATAGCGGTATCCAGCTTGGCGATCCTTAGTAGCGAAAGGATGAGGCAGAAGCCGCAGCCACTTACGGAGTAGAGCCTCGATCTTTTCTCCGGAAAGCCCGCTGCACAGAGCCTGGAGCCGTTTTGGATCTGCACAAGAGAGAATCCCGTTGTCCAAAGCCTGATACTCGATTCGCCTAAGATCGAGTTGCCGTTTCACATACTCATGCCCATTCAGGCAGAGCTTGGCATTATAGGGAAAGTACGAACAGAATTTTAGAAAGAATGGTCCGAAGTCGCGATCCAGGCAGTAGAAGTAGTAATGATTTACCAACGCCGTCGATTTCACGATCCAGGCGTACGTTTTGCGGGTTCGCGGGTTATGCCGCTTCTCGGTGCGATAGACAGTGCACTTCTCCTGCGCCTTGCCCACGAAGACAACCCCTTCCTCCTGAGTAAAAGCGGCACGGCGTTGGTTGGCGATATCGTCTTTACGCTGGCCCTTCTCGAACGTGATCATGGGGATGTTGTTATCTCGGACGTAGCGTTCAATCGATTCAACAAACCGGCGGGTGATCGGTTCGACCATCGCCGTCGAGGCCACCGGATGCCCGCGATGGATGCGAATGAACTTCAGAACCCCTTCCACCGCTTGTAAAACAGGCACGTAGACGTTGAGATACATGCGGTCGATCCCTTCTAGTTCGAGCACGACATGGTCGCGCAATACCTCCGCCACGCTCTCAGGCCTTCCAGGTCTCAACTTCTCAGCCGGCTTGCCACGCATGGCTCCGTTATAGATCAAAGTTCACCGCAGCCACACATGCTTGTCGGTCTGAGGCAAAGCCTCGCTAATGTAGTGCGGCATAAATAGGAACGAGTATCGCGGGCGGGTCGTCCTTACAATGAGGAGTGCGAAAACGATGCGCGTGGCGCGACCTGTAATTCTGAGTGCCGATCAGCAAGCAATGCTGGAGGCCCGTGCGCGGGCTCGGCGCGCACCGGCGCGCAGCGTGGAACTAGCGCGAATCGTGCTGCTGGCGGCGGCCGGATGTCAGGATCGGCAGATCGCGACAAAGTTGAAGATCACACCCGAAAAGGCGGCGCGCTGGAGAAACCGTTTTCTGGATGGTGGTTTGGCGGCTCTGGACAAAGACGCCCCGCGCCCCGGAAGAACGCCTTTCATCACACCCGCCAAAGTGCGGGAGGTGATCCGGAAGACTACCCAGGAGCAGCCCGACAACGCGACTCACTGGAGTACGCGGACGATGGCGGCAGCCGTAGGTCTGAGTGAAAAGAGCGTACGCCGGATCTGGCAGAAGCACGGTCTGAAGCCGCACCCGGCGCGGACATTTAAGGTCAGCAACGATCCCGAATTTAGTGAAAAACTGGAGGCCATTATTGGGCTTTATCTCAACCCGCCAGAACACGCCATCGTGCTCTGTGCCGACGAGAAGAGCCAGATTCAGGCTCTGGACCGCACTCAACCTGGTCTTCCACTGAAAAAAGGACGCTGCGGAGCCATGACCCACGACTACCAGCGCAACGGGACGGCCACCTCGTTTGCGGCGATAAACACGCTGGACGGCACCGTCATCAGCATGTGCGACGACAGGCACCGTCATCAGGAATGGTTAAAATTCCTGCGCGTGATTGATCAGGTCACACTGGACACTAAGGAAATCTATCTGATTGCCGATAACTATGCCACCCACAAACATCCCAAGGTGCAGAAGTGGTTGGCTCGCCACCGCCGCTTCCACGTGCATTTCACCCCTACCAGCAGCTCCTGGCTCAACATGGTGGAGCGTTTCTTTCGCGATCTTACTCAGAACCGGCTCCGTCGCGGGATCTTTCGTGACGCTAGAACTCAATCTGGACTGATTCGGCGCGAGAAGCTGCCGTGGTGGTATCACGTTGATCGCCGGATCAGTTTAGATTGAGCCGTTTGCAGTGAGCCGCTGGCGTTTGCGGCGGACGCGGCCACTTACGTGCTTATTGGAATTTCAATAGTGTTTTTCTTGATAATGATGCACTCAGATCTCGCCGTTGCATCTCAAGAAATGAAGCCTTTGGAGCAGGTCGCGATTAGATAGTAGGACGAATCGCAACAGCGCGCAAGCTCGTTCGCAGACCAGCATCGAAGTGACGTCACGCGCAGCGTCCGCCGCGCCAGCGGCTTAGTGCGAACGTCGAAGCGTTGATCACCGCCATCGGAGATTACATTGACAAACATAATGACAATCCCAAGCCGTTCGTCTGGACCGCCAAAGCATCCGATATTCTCGAAAGGTCAAGCGTGCCCGCAAAGTGCTGGATAATCGTTAATCTGAATGCCGCACTACATTAGCGAGGCTTTGCCTCAGACCGACAAGCATGTGTGGCTGCGGTGAACTTTGATCTATAACGGAGCCATGCGTGGCAAGCCGGCTGAGAAGTTGAGACCTGGAAGGCCTGAGAGCGTGGCGGAGGTATTGCGCGACCATGTCGTGCTCGAACTAGAAGGGATCGACCGCATGTATCTCAACGTCTACGTGCCTGTTTTACAAGCGGTGGAAGGGGTTCTGAAGTTCATTCGCATCCATCGCGGGCATCCGGTGGCCTCGACGGCGATGGTCGAACCGATCACCCGCCGGTTTGTTGAATCGATTGAACGCTACGTCCGAGATAACAACATCCCCATGATCACGTTCGAGAAGGGCCAGCGTAAAGACGATATCGCCAACCAACGCCGTGCCGCTTTTACTCAGGAGGAAGGGGTTGTCTTCGTGGGCAAGGCGCAGGAGAAGTGCACTGTCTATCGCACCGAGAAGCGGCATAACCCGCGAACCCGCAAAACGTACGCCTGGATCGTGAAATCGACGGCGTTGGTAAATCATTACTACTTCTACTGCCTGGATCGCGACTTCGGACCATTCTTTCTAAAATTCTGTTCGTACTTTCCCTATAATGCCAAGCTCTGCCTGAATGGGCATGAGTATGTGAAACGGCAACTCGATCTTAGGCGAATCGAGTATCAGGCTTTGGACAACGGGATTCTCTCTTGTGCAGATCCAAAACGGCTCCAGGCTCTGTGCAGCGGGCTTTCCGGAGAAAAGATCGAGGCTCTACTCCGTAAGTGGCTGCGGCTTCTGCCTCATCCTTTCGCTACTAAGGATCGCCAAGCTGGATACCGCTATCAGCTCTCCATCCTACAACTCGAACTCTCGCTCACCCAGGTGCTCGATCGCCCCGTCAGTGGCAGGATCTTCTTCGAGGAAGTGATCCGGGAGAATCTCGACATCGGCCGTCCTAAACAGATTCAACTTATCTTTGAGCGCTGGGTGACCAGAGCCACCCCGGGACCGTTTCGTACGCGGGTCATTACCGATGGAGTGATTCCTTCACTCCACGTGGACTACAAAGGAACGCGCATCAAGCAATACCACAAAGAAGGCCGCGCTTTGCGGACCGAAACCACCATCAACAACACCCGCGACTTTTATATCGGCAAGAGCTTGCGCAACTTGCCCGCACTGCGGCAAATTGGTTTTCAGGCCAACCGCCGTTTGCTCCAGGCCGAACACATCAGCCATGACTGCCTCCTATCCGAAGAGATCTTCCAGAAAGTAAATCGCCCCATTCAGATCGAGTCGCAACGGGCTTCTGCCTTGCGCTTCGCCGATCCGCAAGTGCAGGCCTTATGGAGCGCATTGTTGTTGTTTCAATTGCTTCCCGCCGGTTTCTCCAATCGCAACCTCCGCGAAAACCTGGCGCCTCTACTCGGCCAATCAGCGACTGACTTGACGCAAGGCCGCATGACTTACCATCTCCGTCGGCTGCGTCTCCACGGAATGATCGAACGTATCCCCAAGACTCACCGCTACCGCTTGACCGACCTCGGCTTGCGCACCGGATGGTTCTTCACACGCACCTACGCTCGCATCCTCCGGCCAGGGTTGGGCAGAATATTACCCGAGATTTCTGTTCCCAACGGGCCATTACGCCGCTGCTTCGATAAACTCGATCAAGAAGTGAAGTCTTGGGTTGCAGAAGCAAAACTGGCAGCTTGAAACTTGACTCATTTACTTCGAGTTCCTCACTTCAAGACCTCTAGCTCGCCCTCCGCATGAGGTTCTCCGGTTTTCTGAATGCCGCAACTCCGCAGGGTTTGAGCCCTTCTCGCCCAAGTTGACCGAAAGCAGCTTTTGCGGGCGATTTGAGGAGCCGAAACTGCGTCTCGGTCAACGACATTTCGCGGCAGATTTGTTCCGGGCGTTGCTCGTCCAAGGAAAAAACGCTCCAAAATTTCGCGGTTGCGGCTGGGCATGCTGGCGAGAGTCTTCTTTATGATCTCTGTCTTCTGCCGGACGATCAGTTCTCGCTCGGGATTCCGTTTTCCATCCAAAACGGGACTTGTACTGGACGTTGATGGCCGCCAGCTGCCGCCTCTCCTGATCTGCCCTCTGAATCCGTTCAGGACGTGATACGAAAATCCTGGTTATAAACCCCGTGCTCGTTTGAGAGCGGGATTGGGGTGGGGTGCAAGGGGCAGGGCGTTTGAAGCCTCTTGCCCCACCTCAGCAACGTCTTGCCCGCGGGGCTCGCGTTTTCTGCGAGCGCCGCAAATTCTGAAGGTGTGCGATAGCGAGACTGCTATGCGGCCGCGATTCGTTGTAGTCCTGGCGCCATTGATGGATTCGCTTGCGCGCGTCGAATTAGGTGGGAAACCAGCTCACGTTCAGACATTCGTCTCGCAACTGGCCGTGGAAGCTTTCGATGTAGCCGTTCTGCGTCGGACGACCGGGCTGAATATGTTCCAGCGTGACGCGCCGCGCCAGAAAATGGCGGCTGGTAAGTTCCGGGCCGTTGTCGCAGCGGATGCGCTCTGGCAATCCTCGCTTCGCGGCGATGCTGTCCAGAACACGCGTGACACGTGGACTCGGGAAGTATCGACATCGAGCGCCAGACATTCTCGCGTGTAAGTATCGACAACGCTCGAGCACACGTATCGCACGGCCGCTCGCAACACCATCGCAGGCGAAGTCTAAAGACCAGCGTTCGTTGGCTCGCGTCACCGCCACAGCGGGCGTGCCCACCCGGACCAGCCGCTTCCACCATCTTCTATTTACGCACAGACCGGGTTCGCGATAAACACGCCAAACGCGTTTGTAGTTCACTGGTTCGCCGTCCCGCTGTAACAACACATGCAGCCGGCGATAACCAAAGCGTGCCTTCTCCCGCGCTAGTTCCACCAGCTTCTCGCGCAGCTCGTTATCGCATCGCGACGGGCGATAGCGATATGTCGAAACGGGCAGGTCGAGGATGCCGCACGCACGCCGTTCACTTAAGGCAAAATCCTGTTTCAGATGCTCGACAGACGCCTGCAGTGACCGCGAGCTCCAGCCGTTTTTTCGAAATTACCGATTGCCGCGCATCTTTGTCAAGACTAAGATCCGCGACTAGCTTCTTCAGACGCCCATTTTCTTCTCGTAATTGCCGCGTCTCCTGGGCTTGACTGAAGTCCATGCCCCCGTACTTCGCCTTCCAGGCATAGATCGTGTAAGTGCTCACGCCAACTTCGCGAGCCACATCCGACGCCTTGCGCCCCGCATCCAACTGCTGCAGCGCAGCGATGATCGCCGCCTCGCTGTGCTTGCTCTTCGGCATCCTTCTTCCCCTTTCCTCCGTACGAAATCATATGCAACTTCGTACGGATTTCAGGGGGCAGGTCAGCAGCGTGCTAACGCAATTGCCAGCGTAGTTTCAGTTGCATTTCCTCGTTTTTGCGGAGGAGCGAATGATTTTTCGGATTCTGAATTGCAGCGCATGTTTGGTCGATTGAAATCTAGCGGTACATGTTCAGGTACTTAAGTAAGGCTGGGGTTCGATCCTCCAACGGGCCAGTTCGCGCGAGATCATTAAATAGAGTAACCCGCTCTGGCCGTGCGGGTTGCAAGGTCAAGGAAGTGCCCTTTGGCCAATATTCGAGCATCGCTCCACAGTAATCACATTGGGTCAAATCACCCGCTTGTGGCAGTAGGCGATGTTGTTCGGACAACAGCACGAAATCTGGGAAATCGGGAAGATGCTTGAAGCCTCTTCTGCATTGCGGGCACGACAGCTCGGATTTTTTTTCTGGCAAGGCTGATTGTTTTTTGGTCATGAGTTTTCCTTTCAAAATGCCTAATCTTGGTTGAACAGCTCTCTTCGACGACGCGACAGCTGACTAAAACCGCAGAGGTTAACACTCCACGCAAGAGCCCTAGAGATCATGGCGCCGCTAGAAGCACCGCCGCCAGGGCTATTCGTCCCATCACTCCAGGACTGGAAAATTCATATGCTCCAGGCAGCTTGGACGTTGACCACTTCTGCCCGGATCCTATGACGCACACGAGGCTAACACCGTTCGATTCCACCCAGCCGGTCGAGTTCGTTATAAGTCTATGAATACAAGAGAGATAATTTTTTACCAATTTCTGTGAACGCAGCACGGCGGGGGTCGCCACAACGGGGGATGAAAACAGCGTCAGGGTTGAGATAGGCTGCGGAGTGCCGGGAGTGGACGAGAGGCCGATTCCAATCTGGAGCTAGAAGCCCGCTTGTGAACGTGGCCCGGGCGCCCGCAGTTTGTGCACGGCACAACAGATTGTCGCCTCCGCCGCGAGGCGGAGAGCACGTGAAGGAAAGTCGATGGTTTCCAGGCGTCCCTTACTCGCGGCATGAGGAGGCGATATGAAGTTACTGTACCGCTGCTGTGCCGGACTGGATATTCACCGCGACACAGTGAGCGCGTGTGTTAGAAAGCGCGTCCGCGGACAAGCGGAAGCGAGCGTGGAGGAGCAAGTATTCGGCACCTTCACACAAGATCTGGAACGCTTGCGGAGGTGGCTGAAGCAGCACAAGGTGCGGCAGGTGGCGATGGAGTCCACCGGCGTATATTTTGCGCTGAGCAGCGCATTGATCGGGAGGGTTGAAGTCCCTCCGGCGCTCAGATGAGGAGCGCTGTATCCAAAAGCGGCGATAATACGTCGCTGGCCGGAGAAAGCGGAAGGTATGGAGAAGCCTAAACGGGCACAAAGACGAAAGTCGGATACAGCCAAGGTGAACCTGAAGCCACGCTTCGCAATTCTCCGGAGGGCAGGGTGTCCACCGTGAGGTGGAATCCGAAGGGCATGAGGAGAAGAACCGGGCCGTAATCGAGGGGGCTACCCCGCAGATGAACTGGTCGGCCGAAGGTGGGACTTGGTCGAGCCTGCAGTATAGAGGCGAAGGCGCTACTCATTCACCCACCGCACCAAGGTGCTTGCGGACGGCACGGTACGGAAGAACAATGCGTGACCTCAGGAGGACTGGCGGAGTCTCGGGCGGCACCCGAGTAAGCGGACCTATAAGCGCGAGCGAAACGGCGAGCAACGCTCTGCCAGTAGTCGGACTGCCTCACAGTATCTGAAGCCCAGTCAAAAGCTGGATGACCGAGAAGTCGGCGACCGAAGTGGGTCGGAGAAGGGGGCAGACGAAGGCAGTTGGAAAGAGAAAGGAAACCAGATGAGCAAGGGCGGGGAGGTGGATCAGTTCCATGAGTGAAATACCCGTACATCTTCGTCCGAGGAGACTGGCGGACTGGATCAATCCAACCGGTGCAAGGAAGGTCCACTCATTGGTGGACAAGGTGTATCAGCGGAAGAACCTGGAGATAGCCTGGGAGAAAGTAAAAGCTAACCGGGGCAGTGGGGGTGTGGATGGGCAGAGTCTGGAAGCATTCGCCGCGCAATTAGATCAGCAGTTGGATCGACTGCAGAGCGAGCTGAAAGAGGAAACCTATCAGCCTCAACCGGTATGGCAGGTACAGATCCCGAAGGCGGGGAAGCCGGGCGAGTTTCGAATGTTAGGAGTTCCGACTATCTATGATCGGGTCTGCCAGCAGGCGTTGCTCAACCGTTTAGAACCGATCTTCGAACCGGTATTCGATGAAGCCAATTTCGGCTATCGGCGAGGGCGATCGACGAAGGATGCCATGCGCAAAGTGTGGAAGGAGATTCAAAACGGACACGAGTGGATTGTGGACGCAGATTTAAGAGACTTTTTCGGATCTGTCGATCACGAGAAACTTCTAACGTTGATAGCCCAGCAAGTAGCCGATGGCCGAGTGCTGCGCCTGATTCGGGCGATGCTCAAGGCAGGGAGCTATGGTAAGGGGCGGCTCTTTCCGAGCGAGCGCGGGACCCCGCAGGGTTCAGTGGTTTCACCTTTGCTAAGCAATGTTCTTCTGACGCCGTTTGATCGGGAGATGCGACGCAAAGGATATCAGCTCACGAGGTTTGCAGATGATTGGGTGGTTACCTGTCAGTCTGCGACGGAGGCGCGAGCGGCAATCGATGCAGCCCTCCGGATTCTGAGCGAACTGAGCGTGCAACTTCATCCGCAGAAAACGCGGGTGGTTCACGTTCGGCATGGATTCGAGTTTCTGGGCTACCTGGTCAGGCGCGGACGGCAGCTACAACTGCCGACGAGCAAGATCGTCACGGGAGCCAAGTCGGGCGGCTTGTATGCCTATCCCCGAGAGAAATCGGTTCAACGCTTTAAGGATCGGGTGCGCCAGCTTACCAGGCGATGCGTACCTCTGAAAACCAAGGATCTGATTGAGCAACTCAATCCTGTTTTGCGGGGATGGGGTCACTATTACAAACGTGCCCACGTCCGAACGCTCTTCAACAAACTCGACAACTGGATCGAGCGGCGCATTTGGTCGCATCGGTACAAATGCTGGCGCAACTGTGGCTGGAAACAGCTTCCGAAACGCAAGCTGTATGGCGAATATGGGCTGGTGCAACTGGTGAAACTAATTCCTTCGATTGCATCGCAGAAAAGAGAGCTTTCGTGAAAGCGTGGCGCGGGAAAACCGCACACCACGTTTGAGCGGCGGACGGTGGTCAGCATCGAGACAACTTGATGCGCCACCTCCGACCCGGCGGATTCCCGTCTGGAATGTGCTGGAGGGAGGATTCACATTGACGCTGGTGAATCCAGCGAACGTGCGCGCATTGCGGGGCCAAAAGACCGATCGCATCGATGCGCGGCGCATCGCCGAGTATCTGCAATACGGCTTGTTGCGCGGCAGCTTCATTCCACCGAAGCCGATACGCGAATTACGTGAGCTGACGCGCCTGCGCGTACACATTCAGCAAGACCGCAATCGGGTGATCAATCGCATCACGCGATTACTCGAGACCGTGAACCTCAAACTGGCGTCCGTCGCCAGCAACATTATCGGAATGAGCGGCATGGCGATGTTGCGGCTGCTGGCCAGTGGAGTATGTGATCCCGAGCGTCTGGCCGAGTGCGCGCGTGGCCATATGCGCGTCAAGATACCAGCTCTGCTGCTGGCGCTGGACGGTCGGCCCGACGAGCATTTTCGCTGGATGCTAGAGCAATTGCTGTCGAAATTGGATCGGCTGGATGAGGAGCGTGCGTGTGTGGATGCGCGCATCGACGGCTTGGCCCTTCCGCAGGCAGACCTGCTGCGGCGGCTGAGCACGATTCCGGGCGTGGATCGCACTACGGCACTCGTATTGATAGCCGAGTTCGGCACGGACATGGTGCAGTTCCCTACACCGCGACATTTGGCGAGTTGGGCCGGACTTTGTCCGGGCAATGCCGAAAGTGCCGGCAAGCGCTTCTCCGGACGTGCGCGCAAAGGTGATCGCTACGTACGGCGCATTCTGGTGCAAAGTGCCTGGGCTGCCGCCCGCGCCAACGACTGTTTCCTGGCCGCTCTGTTCTTCCGCACCGCCCAGCGGCGCGGATTAAAGAAGGCCGCTGTAGCTGTCGCCCATCGCATCGCCATTGTCGCTTGGCACATTCTCGCCGAGCAAGGCGTCGAGTATCGCGAGCGTGGCGGTGATTCCTTCGATCGACGCAATCCGGAACGCACCGCCCGCAAGCTCTCGCGGCGTTTGGAGGCCATCGGCTATAAAGTCACACTTATTGCGCCGCCCCAACCCGTCGCGCCGCGACCTGAACCGACCAAGCCGCGCAAGCCCGCTCCCGTGTCGCCGCACATCTGCAAGCAATGCCACGCCTGGAGAATCCCTCATTGCATCCACGTACGCAATCGCTCGAATTTCCACTCCGCTCATACTCCCCCAATCGGCACAACCGGTTAGCCGGACTGTTTTCGAAGGAATGGGCCAGGGCGGGTAGCCGCAACGGGGGATGAAAACGGTCTAGAGGAGCGATACGCTGCAGGAAGCCGCGAGCTGACAGAGGCCGATTTCGGTCTGGAGCGTAAAACCCGCTTGTGAATGTGGCCCGGGCGCCCGCAGTTTGTGCACGGCACAACGGATTGTCGCCTCCGCCGCGAGGCGGAGAGCACGTGAAGGAAAGTCGATAGTTTTCCAGGCGTCCCTTACTCGCGGCCAAGGAGGCGATATGAAGTTACTGTACCGCTGCTGTGCCGGACTGGATATTCACCGCGACACAGTGAGCGCGTGTGTCAGAAAGCGCGTCCGTGGACAAGCGGAGGCGGCGGTCGAGGAAGCAGTGTTCGGAACCTTCACGCAAGACCTGGAGCGCTTGCGTAGCTGGCTGAAGAAGAACAAGGTGCGGCAGGTCGCGATGGAATCGACCGGCGTGTACTTTGCGCTGAGCAGCGCATTGATCGGGAGGGTTGAAGTCCCTCCGGCGCTCAGATGAGGAGCGCTGTATCCAAAAGCGGCGATAATACGTCGCTGGCCGGAGAAAGCGGAAGGTATGGAGAAGCCTAAACGGGCACAAAGACGAAAGTCGGATACAGCCAAGGTGAACCTGAAGCCACGCTTCGCAATTCTCCGGAGGGCAGGGTGTCCACCGTGAGGTGGAATCCGAAGGGCATGAGGAGAAGAACCGGGCCGTAATCGAGGGGGCTACCCCGCAGATGAACTGGTCGGCCGAAGGTGGGACTTGGTCGAGCCTGCAGTATAGAGGCGAAGGCGCTACTCATTCACCCACCGCACCAAGGTGCTTGCGGACGGCACGGTACGGAAGAACAATGCGTGACCTCAGGAGGACTGGCGGAGTCTCGGGCGGCACCCGAGTAAGCGGACCTATAAGCGCGAGCGAAACGGCGAGCAACGCTCTGCCAGTAGTCGGACTGCCTCACAGTATCTGAAGCCCAGTCAAAAGCTGGATGACCGAGAAGTCGGCGACCGAAGTGGGTCGGAGAAGGGGGCAGACGAAGGCAGTTGGAAAGAGAAAGGAAACCAGATGAGCAAGGGCGGGGAGGTGGATCAGTTCCATGAGTGAAATACCCGTACATCTTCGTCCGAGGAGACTGGCGGACTGGATCAATCCAACCGGTGCAAGGAAGGTCCACTCATTGGTGGACAAGGTGTATCAGCGGAAGAACCTGGAGATAGCCTGGGAGAAAGTAAAAGCTAACCGGGGCAGTGGGGGTGTGGATGGGCAGAGTCTGGAAGCATTCGCCGCGCAATTAGATCAGCAGTTGGATCGACTGCAGAGCGAGCTGAAAGAGGAAACCTATCAGCCTCAACCGGTATGGCAGGTACAGATCCCGAAGGCGGGGAAGCCGGGCGAGTTTCGAATGTTAGGAGTTCCGACTATCTATGATCGGGTCTGCCAGCAGGCGTTGCTCAACCGTTTAGAACCGATCTTCGAACCGGTATTCGATGAAGCCAATTTCGGCTATCGGCGAGGGCGATCGACGAAGGATGCCATGCGCAAAGTGTGGAAGGAGATTCAAAACGGACACGAGTGGATTGTGGACGCAGATTTAAGAGACTTTTTCGGATCTGTCGATCACGAGAAACTTCTAACGTTGATAGCCCAGCAAGTAGCCGATGGCCGAGTGCTGCGCCTGATTCGGGCGATGCTCAAGGCAGGGAGCTATGGTAAGGGGCGGCTCTTTCCGAGCGAGCGCGGGACCCCGCAGGGTTCAGTGGTTTCACCTTTGCTAAGCAATGTTCTTCTGACGCCGTTTGATCGGGAGATGCGACGCAAAGGATATCAGCTCACGAGGTTTGCAGATGATTGGGTGGTTACCTGTCAGTCTGCGACGGAGGCGCGAGCGGCAATCGATGCAGCCCTCCGGATTCTGAGCGAACTGAGCGTGCAACTTCATCCGCAGAAAACGCGGGTGGTTCACGTTCGGCATGGATTCGAGTTTCTGGGCTACCTGGTCAGGCGCGGACGGCAGCTACAACTGCCGACGAGCAAGATCGTCACGGGAGCCAAGTCGGGCGGCTTGTATGCCTATCCCCGAGAGAAATCGGTTCAACGCTTTAAGGATCGGGTGCGCCAGCTTACCAGGCGATGCGTACCTCTGAAAACCAAGGATCTGATTGAGCAACTCAATCCTGTTTTGCGGGGATGGGGTCACTATTACAAACGTGCCCACGTCCGAACGCTCTTCAACAAACTCGACAACTGGATCGAGCGGCGCATTTGGTCGCATCGGTACAAATGCTGGCGCAACTGTGGCTGGAAACAGCTTCCGAAACGCAAGCTGTATGGCGAATATGGGCTGGTGCAACTGGTGAAACTAATTCCTTCGATTGCATCGCAGAAAAGAGAGCTTTCGTGAAAGCGTGGCGCGGGAAAACCGCACACCACGTTTGAGCGGCGGACGGTGGTCAGCATCGAGACAACTTGATGCGCCACCTCCGACCCGGCGGATTCCGATCTGGAACGTGCTGGAGCGGGGATTCACATTGACGCTGGTGAATCCGGCGAACGTGCATGCCTTACAGGGGCATAAGACGGATCGCATCGATGCGCGGCGCATCGCCGAGTATCTGCAATACGGCTTGTTGCGCGGCAGTTTTATTCCGCCTAAGCCGATTCGCGAGTTGCGCGAACTGACGCGCCTGCGCGTGCACATCCAGCAGGACCGGAATCGGGTCATCAACCGCATCGCCCGCTTACTGGAAACCGTGAACCTCAAACTGGCGTCCGTCGCCAGCAACATTATCGGAATGAGCGGCATGGCGATGTTGCGGCTGCTGGCCAGTGGAGTATGTGATCCCGAGCGTCTGGCCGAGTGCGCGCGTGGCCATATGCGCGTCAAGATACCAGCTCTGCTGCTGGCGCTGGACGGTCGGCCCGACGAGCATTTTCGCTGGATGCTAGAGCAATTGCTGTCGAGATTGGATCGGCTGGATGAGGAGCGTGCGTGTGTGGATGCGCGCATCGACGGCTTGGCCCTTCCGCATGCAGACCTGCTGCAGCGGCTGAGCACGATTCCGGGCGTGGATCGCACTACGGCACTCGTATTGATAGCCGAGTTCGGCACGGACATGATGCAGTTCCCTACACCCCGACATTTGGCGAGTTGGGCCGGGCTTTGTCCGGGCAATGCCGAAAGTGCCGGCAAGCGCTTCTCCGGACGTGCGCGCAAAGGTGATCGCTACGTACGGCGCATTCTGGTGCAGAGCGCCTGGGCAGCTTCGCGCTGTCACGACTGCTTTTTGACCGCCCTGTTCTTCCGCACCGCCCAGCGGCGTGGATTAAAGAAGGCGGCTGTCGCTGTTGCCCATCGCATCGCCCTTCTCGCCTGGCACATTCTCGCCGAGCAAGGCGTCGAGTATCGCGAGCGTGGCGGTGATTCCTTCGATCGACGCAATCCGGAACGCACCGCCCGCAAGCTCTCGCGGCGCTTGGAGGCCATCGGCTACAAGGTTACTCTTGCCCCACCCACAAAGCCCCTCGCCCCGCGACCTAAACCGACCAAGCCGCGCAAGCCCGCTCCCGTGTCGCCGCACATCTGCAAGCAATGCCACGCCTGGAGAATCCCTCACTGCATCCACGTACGCTCCAATTCCCACTCCGCTCCTGCTCCCCCAATCGGCACAACCGGTTAGCCGGGGAGTTTTCGAAGGATCGTGGCACGGCGGCATCGCTTCCGGCGTAACGAGGGATGAAGTGCGCTGAGCAGCGCGTTCCTCAGGAGGGTTGAAGTCTCGCCTTTGCTAAGCAATATTCTTCTGACGCCGTTTGATCGGGAGATGCGACGCAAAGGATATCAGCTCACGAGGTTTGCAGATGACTGGGTGGTTACCTGTCAATCTGCGACGGAGGCGCGAGCAGCAATAGATGCAGCCCTCCGGATTCTGAGCGAACTGAGAGTGCAACTTCATCCGCAGAAAACGCGGATGGTGCATGTTCGGCATGGATTCGAGTTTCTGGGCTACCTGGTCAGGCGCGGACGGCAGCTACAACTGCCGACGAGCAGGATCGTTACGGCTGCCAAATCGGGCGGTTTGTATGCCTATCCCCGAGAGAAATCGGTTCAGCGCTTTAAGGATCGGGTGCGCCAGCTTACCAGGCGATGCGTGCCCTTGAAAACCAAGGATCTGATTGAACAACTAAATCCAGTTTTGCGGGGATGGGGGCATTATTACAAACGTGCCCACGTCCGAACGCTCTTCAACAAACTCGACAACTGGATCGAGCGGCGGACGGTGGTCAGCATCGAGCTTCCCTTGATGCGCCACCTCCGACCCGGCGGAAACCGGTCTGGCAGGCGCTGGAGGGTAACTTCGATTTGACTTTGGCCAACCCCTATCAGATCAAGACCATGCCCGGGCGTAAAACCGATGCGCGCGATAGCCAATGGATTGCAGAGTTGTTGGCGTATGGCCTCATCCGGCGCAGCCTTTGTGCCGCCTCGCGAAATGCGCGATCTGCGAGATTTAACGCGATCGGGTCAAGCTGGTAGAAGAGCATAACCGGATTCACAACCGCATCCATAAAGTGCTGGAGGATGCCTGCATCAAGCTCGACACCATCGCTTCGGACATTCTGGGCGTGAGCGGGCGCAGAGTGATCCGGGCGATTCTGGCTGGCTGCACCCAGGCAGCGGATTTGGCGTATGAGGTGCGGGGCACGTTGCGCGGAAAGATGCCGGATTTGCGGTTAGCCCTGAATGGGCGCATTACCGATCACCACCGCTTTATGCTGCGCGAACTGATGAACGGTCTGGAGACGGTGGAGAGTAAGATTCAACGGCTCGAAGCCGAAATCATCCAACACGTGGACCTGTGTGTGGTCGAACGCTTGTGCAGCATTCCCGGCGTGGACATCATCACGGCCTGGACACTGATTGCCGAACTCGGTACCGACACGAGCGTGTTTGACAGTCCCAAACACGCCGCCAGTTGGGCCGGACTTTGCCGTGCAATCGGCCTGGGGCGTTTCGCGCAAAAAGGACTGCTTTCTCTCCGGCTTCTTCTATCGGCATGTCGCTAAGCAAGGTGTCCGTAAAGCGATTGTCTCGCTGGCGCATCGCATTCTAGTGATTGCTTTCTGCCTGCTCCACCCAGCTTGAGCCGCGAGCTGTTTCGCGCGTCTTTCCGGACTCGACCGAGATTCCAATCTAGACGCGTGCAACCGCACCACCTCGCATTGGGTTTCTCTCGTGGCCCAGAATAGACCTGCCGGCAAAGAACGCCTACAGAGCGGATCTTGTAATGTATCGCCGCCTATAAATCTCGCGGCCAGTGCGCTAGAACAATAGATTGAGAACCCCGTCGGTCGTTGCCGCAGTCGTTGATACTATCTGCCCTGCGGTTCTAACACTTGTGAGCGTAATCTTTGCGGATTCGCCCGCAGTAACCGCGCCCACTTTAAATCCCACAATACTCAGTTTTCCTACGATGCGGCTAGCTGTAAGAACCGTGGATCCGCCAGCAACCATAATAGTCTTTGCGGTCGAGCGGTGTTTTGGCGAAGCGGAAGCGTTCACAGAAATCAGACACACCAGCCCTGAAAAGAAGGGTTTCGGAAGGGTTCGCAGTAGTTGCATATTATTTAGATCGGTTGAATTCCAACGAAGTATTAGGGCCGTAATCCGGCCGTAGCCTTGGTCAAACCGAGGCCCTTACGCTGAGGGCGGCTTTGGCGGGCACTTAGCCGCTTTGCGGATTCAACCAGGCTGGTACAAGGCGAAGTGGCTCGAGCGTTTTGCCAAGTGCTGCTTCAGGTGAGACAGATTACAGGCACACGCCTCCGTGCTCGAAACGGCTTACTTTAGTTTCTCTGCGACAGTTATACGGCCGGAGCAGGCAGCGCGCGTATGGCAGGCAACCAATTGGTGAAGGGATTCCAACTGCGCACCATGCGCAATACCGTTCGCCGCGCATGCTCGACCAAGCGGCCGGGTGTGGTGAAGATCAGAAAGCGCAGTTTCTTCGGTCGTGCTTTGAGTAACTCCGGCGGCAAGGCCACGCGCTTCAATCCAGTGAGCACGTTGTGTGTGATGACGGCCAAACGAAACCAGGCTGCATCCGCACCGAAGTGTTTGCTCGGCAGCACACCGGCCCCGAGTTCCTTCTTTAGAACATCGTGCACTGCTTCAATGCTGCCGGCCTTTTCGCGATTCCATTCCAGCAACCGTTTCGGATCCCAGTCCCAGAGATTCGTCGCCACAGCGAAATGCAACAGCTCGCGGCCGCCCTCAAACAGCTCGCGCTGTTTCCTTCTCACTCGCATGCCGATGTAGCGCAACGGCTCGCGATACCGATTCACGCGCGCTTCTTCCGGAAAGTAATCAATCACCGCGTACCTTTCACCGCCGCCGCATCTTCGCTATATAGCTTCCATCGCTCGGCGGGGGTTTGCTCGATCTCTTCCCGCAGTGTCGGCTGCATAGGCGCGCTCACCGCGAAGCCAATAAACCCTTGCGGGCCGTCGGCTCGTTTCTCATCTCGCAACCACGTCAGTAACTCGTGTTCATAACACGCCGCATCGCCGCGAAAATAGTATTCGTTCACCGTCGCCGGCAAGGCCGCAAAGGCACGCCGCGCCACACGCAAAACTCATCGGCAAGGATCAGGTTCATCTCGGGCCACAGCGCAAGCATGGGCTGATAACCGGTGTAGCCTTCGTAACTGCGCTGCGCTTCCGGCTTCCAGCTCTCGATGATGGTGCTGTCCAGATCCACGGTAGCGATCTTCTGATGCGCACAGCGCTGCCCGATAGTAGAGATCACATCACCGTTCACGCCTGCCAAACCGGCAAGCGCCGCATTTTCACCCGGAATCCAACCCGCTTGCCCTTAGCGCTAAAGCCTGCTGCTGTGCTTGGCTGATCAGTGCTTCCTCGTGAAACTGCTTCAGAAACTTGCGTGCCGCTTTCGGGCTCGGCACTTCATAGTCCAGCAACTCCGCCAAACCAGCATCCTCGCGCAAGCGCTCTAACGCGCAAGCGCTCTAAATCGTCGACGCAATCTCCTCCCAGTGCCTGCAGTACTAGCAAGCTCTCCACATACTCGCCCTCGCTATAGCCGCGCTGTCGTTGCTTAATGTGAATGTGGCGCTTCGTGCTGCCGGGCACATCGAACGACCGCATCGCCTGTATCAGCAAAGCCGCCCCGCCCCAGGCTGTCAAACGTTCCTCCACTGGCTCGGGGTCAATATCAATCGGCAGCAATAGCGCTTCGTCCGCGTATCGACCTGTTTTCTGCATCGGGAGGATTGTAAACCCTGCTTTCACCCCGTAGGTGCAAGCCACTTTGCACTTCAACAAAAACTGCTTGTTGACTTCAAGCAATACTCAGGCCGCGCCCGAAGCTGATCAAGACCCCAAGCCCTCCCTCGCACCAAACCTTACGGACGGATTAAGGACGCGAGCTGCCGTTGAGTTCCAGGAGAGTTCAGGTCAAGCACATCGCGATTGTTTCCGGTTGTTGTCGATTGACGAGCAAGCCGAAAAATGGCCGAACTCCAATGCGCATTCGCACGAATCAATGCGTCGCGAACTTCGAGGCGCTTTCCCGTGTCTGAAGCAGACGAGCCGATTTCAAGTTCAGCAACGTACTACGCCACAATCACACGGGAGTGTTCCGGCCAAGGCATCGCAATTGTAGGTACGCCAGTCGGGCCGATTGGAGTTTCGTCCTCCGCCTGATCAAAACTCCCACACTCATAACCGCGGATAACTTTTCGAAACCCTCGATAGCGAATTCGCTCAGAAGACTGCGCTCTTCCTCTTCAGACCGCTGCGCTTGCTCGCACACTGGGCCATTCGAGCGGTTGGGGACGGAATGCCAGCTGCCTTTTTGCTTTCTGGTTCAAAAGCTCCGCGGAGCTTGGTGGCGTAGTAAGCGGTATCCGGCCCGGAATTCCGCAGCGCCTCCTCTTCCGAGATGGTTGGCGGCTCGGCGCGCCAACGAATTTTGTAAACGCGCGAAGCCGCACTGATTGTGCAACCGGCTGATCGTCAACGACGTTTACACGCCGGAGTCTGCGGTGATGGCGGCACACGTCGCGGCTGCGGCATCGTCGATATGCACCCAGTTCCAGATGCCTTCACCCTTGCCGATCACCGGCACCTCGCGTGGGCGAACTTGTTCGCCGACATCCCCCTCTCGGCTGAACCAAGTTCCAGGTCCGTAGAAAAATCCATACCGTACCAACACCGCCTGTAGTTCGGATTCCTGCGCCGCTTCCAAATCAGCATAGGTCCTGCATCCGGCAACGATGCCGGGTGAAGCATCAAACGCAAACGAGGCGGTTTCATCGGCCAGTCCTGGTCCGGGCGCGTACCAGAAGGCGGAAGATTGCAGAACGTAACGGCGGCAATTCGTTGCGCGCGCGGCCGCCAGCAGGTTTGCATTGCCCTTCACTCGCACTTCTTTATCCTGTGCAGCGGCGGCCTTCATCTCCTCCGGCGTGTAATGTTTCGGGAGCGATGTGAGTTCGTTAATGATTACGTCAGGCTTGGTATGCCGGACCATCTCCAACACAGATGCGGCATCGAGCGCGTCTCCGACTATTTCATGGGCGTCTTTCGCCTCGAGCGCACCGCGGCTTTGGGCGAGCGAACCAGTGCAAAAAGCTCGTGTCCCGCGCCGTCTAAATGCCTCAGCAAAGGCTACCAATCGCGCCAGTGGCTCCGGCGATCAGAACTTTCATTCCGGTATACTGCCATGGCGGGCTGAGGAATTATCGCTATCGTATCTATGCCGCTGAGCGGCCGTCCGCAGCAATTTTAAATTGGCGGCTACTCGCTAGGACTGAACAGCCCATTACTTTGTGACGCGATGAAGGTTGTCAGTTGCTTTAAGACGACGTGTCATCAACAGCCGTACGACCGGCCTCGATAAAGCCAGCATCCCGACGGCGGTCACAAATGGTGATCCTGCCCTCTCATACCAGACACTGGTCTTCAGATAGCGTCCTCGTCGCGCCCAATTCGGGCAAACAGAAGAGAAATGTGTGCAAGATCTTTCATCGGCGTGGATTCGCTCGTACGGGGCCCTTTGGGAAATCTCTGTCATTGCGGATTCGGCCCTTGAGTTTCTATCCGAAGATGCAGTTCAATTATCGGCTTCCGCTTGGTCGGAGCACAAGGGGCGCACTCTCCCGGAGGTCTCGGAACGTACCGTAGTCTGCGTGAGCGCGAACAGCATGGCCCCACATCTATAAGCGCCGATACGCCGGATGCCAACGGCCCACGTCTAACAACCATCACACTTGTCAAGCGAATTTGGACACAGTTTCTCCACAGGCGGCGCGAGGCGCGGTTGCGAGGCACTGCTGACGATTTAAACTGATACTCCATACGATCCGAAGGCTCGTCGTTTAATCTTTCGGGTGGAACTCAGTCCGACCCAACCATCTCTCCGGTCAAATATCGACTCTCCGGTCAAATATCGACCATGATTACTATTTCGAACTCCCTTTTCAGGGGAGCGGGATGCTCGATCAGTGTTGCGGTGATCGACTTCACACTATAGGCCGTTACGAGCTATCCCGCGTACGAACCGACTTCTAGCGCCGACTGAAAACTCCGTTGCTGGCGTCACATCCAATACAGACTCACGGCGAGTTTGCGTGCCATCGCTACTTTCGCAATCCGCCGTTCCCGACGCATCGCCAGGCGCAGAAACTTGCTGCGCCATTCGGGGTCAAAGCGAGCCGCGGCTTGTGCTGCCTCCACCAGGAGAAAACGCAACAGAGCATTGCCTTGTTTGCTGATGTGGCCGAGCCGCCGATGAACACCGCTCGAAGACTCTGCCGGAATCAGCCCGACGTAACTTCCGATTTGCTTTCCACACTGGAAGCGCTCCGGGTATCCCACAATCAGCACGAACGCCAGCGCCGTTACCGGCCCTACTCCCGGATGGGTCATCAGAAGCCGGACTTCAGGGCGCTTCTCCGCTTCCTGCTGCACAGCTGCACTGAGCTCGTCTACGCTTTTATCCTAAATTCCGAATTTAGCTGAGCAATGGTCGCGATCTGTTTGCGACAACAGGGAGATGAGCCCACAGGCAACGGACAATTCAGTCCCGCGCGAGGTGCTTGCTCTGTTGTCGAAGGAGCGGCTGATCGTGCGCGAGACACAGCGAGCCGTCACGCCATTCGGCGGGATGGTGGTCTTTCTAGAGTTTCTTGGGCGGATCGATCTGGTAGGCCAGATTCGAGCGCACATGCCGATCCGCTGGCGATCGCACAATCAGATCGATCCAGCCGCGACACTGATCGCGTTCATGATGGCCGTGTTGGTGGGAGCCAGGCGCTTCGTGCATGTCAACTGGTTGCGCGGTGATCGAGCGTTGCATGCCTTGCTGGGTATGCCGCGCTTCCCTAGCGATGACACGATTCGCAATCTGTTTCGGCGCTTTGGGATGGGTGAAGTGCATCAGCTGTATGCGCCTGTGGCTGAGTGGCAGATGCAGCGCTTGCCACAGCGAACGGAAGGCTACAGCCTGGATCTGGATTCGACCGTGTTTGAACGCTATGGCGAGCAGGAGGGCTCACTGAAAGGTCACAACCCGCGCAAGCACGGCCGCCCCAGCCATCATCCTTTGCTGGCGGTGTTGGCGGAGGCTCACTTCCTACTCCACGGCTGGTTGCGCAGCGGCAACTGCGGACCAGCACGCGGAGTAGTGGAGTTTCTCAAAGAAGCGTTAGCGCTGTGGCAGCAGCGCCAAACTATCCGCGTGGTGCGTGCCGATTCAGGCTTCTTCGATGACGAACTGCTCAGCTTTTTGGAAGAGCGCCGCCTGCCCTACATTGTAGTCGCGCGCATGACCCCCTGGGTGCAGCGTGCTGCCCAACGGGTTGAGCAATGGCAGGATCTGGATGAGAATTATGCTGTCGGGGAGTTCCGTTTACAGCTCTGCAGCTGGCATACAGAGCGACGCTTCATCGCGCTGCGTGAACGCGTCCGCGAATCCCGCCACAGCGTGGGCCGCAAACTGATTGATGTTCCGGGTTACACGTTTCGCGTTTTCGTGACCAGTCAGACGCAAGCCGCCGACGAGGTCTGGCGCGATTACAACCGGCGCGCGGATGTGGAGAATCGGATTGCTGAACTGAAGCATGATCTCGGAGCCGACGGATTTTGCATGCAGAAGTTCTTCGCTACCGAAGCTGCATTCCGGGCCGTACTGCTGGTTTTCAACCTACTCGCGGAGTTCCAACGGGCAGCCGGCTTGCCTGCCTATCGAGAACCGGCAACGCTCCGCACGCAAGTGCTGACCTGCGGAGCCATTCTCGGCCGTGCCGGTCGCCGCCTAGTGCTTCATCTGTCGGAAAGCTGGGGTGGTATGAAAACGCGAAGTGCATTGTTCGACAACATCCTGCGCTGGCAAATCCCAACTTCGCCGAAGTTGAATTCCGTCGTCGCTACCTGATCCCGGTTTCCACCTACTCCTTGTCACTTTTATGCATAATTTCGGAATTCAGGTTTATTCAGTTGATCCAGCAAAGCCAGCAAATCCTCCCGTCTTCGTCCGGCCCAAGGTCCGAGTGGTAACTGCTCCAATCGCTTTCGGCCCTGCGCACTCCGCAGCCCACCTTTTCGCTGGATTCCTTCGTTCATCGCTATCGCCTGCAGTTGATTCAGGACCCGCGTACGCATCTGCACCACTCGATGACGATGCCAAAGCAATTGCTGCAGATCGCGATCCTCCAGACTGGACATCCACACTCTGGGAAAGCGATCCTCAATCATCAGCTTGAGCAGAAACTGAGCGTCTTGCCGATCTGTCTTCTGTTTCCGCACACGCATCGCTGCGATCTGGGCGGCATCTCCAATCCACACCTCGTACTCCAGTTCCATCAGCAATCGTTCGAACCATCGCCTATGGCCGGTTGCTTCCAGACCAACTCTTACCTTGACCGCCCTCAACCTTAAATCGCGATAGAACTTCTCCGCTTCCCCATCACTGTGCTTTAACCTGTGCTCGCTGTAGTCTCCCGTTTCCGTATCCACCATTGCGATTTGCTGCACGCTCGGGTGATAATCACAACCAATAATCAGCATCTTCAGCTCCTTTCTCCCGAGCCTTCGTTCGTTCCTACAAGGCTACAAGTCCGAAAGCGCCGTTGTTATGGAATCAGTGATGCAGAATTTGAATTGCTAGAATCCTTGCGTGAGCTTCGAAACTCGCGCGCTTGCTCGTCGTCTTCACGCGATTGGTTTCTGCCGCCTATCAACGGAAGAGCAGGCGCAGAGGGCCGGGCGGGGCTGTTGCGCCAGCATCAGGAAATCCGGCTGTCGGCCGAACGCTGGAATCTGGAGATTGTCCGGACAGTTGAAGTCACGGACGTGAGTGGCACACAAGTACTGGAGAGCCAGGAGTTTCAGCAACTCCTTCGTTCACTTCCAGATGTCGATGGCGTGGTGGTCGCCGCCATTTGACCGGCTCATGCGGCCCGACGACTTCTCCTGCTTCAGCATCTACGACCACTTCCTGAAGCAACGAAAACTCATTTGGACTCCTTCGTCCAGACTGGATGTGCACGAGGATAGCGGCTTCATGGAAGCGCTGGTCTCTGGGATGATGGCCGGTTTGGATCGACGGCGGATTTTGCGGAATACCCAAACGGCGAAGGAGGAGAATCGCAAACGCGGCCGCTGCGCCAATGCAAAAATCACGCTGCCGCAGGGCGTCGATTTTGATTTCAAAACCGGGCAATGGAGCTGGGTGGAGCCCTGGGCCACCCGGATCAAAACGGCCTTTGACATCCTCGTCGCAACGAATCGGAGCGTGCTGTCGATCGCCAGGCGGCTGGGCTACGCGTCCGATCGCGCGCTGTACAACCAATTACGCAACCCGATCTGGACGGGGTACCGTGTTTATACGCAGAAGCGGGGAGAGAAGCGCCCCTCCAGAAACGGCCGGCAAGCGGATCGGAAAAAGATCCGGCGCGTAGAACCGTTACAGGTGAAACTCAATATCGAGCCACTCGTGTCCGAAGAGCAATTCGCCCAAGCGCAAGCGATTCTCGGGCAACGCCGAAAGAGTTGGATCAGCTCGCGCTCCGAAGAAAGCCGGTTTGAAGCTTCGGGCCTTCTGTACTGCCGTTGTGGGGAACGGATGTACAGCAAAGGATCGGGCCGCTGCCGGCGGCAGAAATGGCTGGATATTTATTACTGCCGGAGCCAGCACAAAGGCGGGCCAGGTTGCGGCGCGCCCAAACTGAGCCGGGAAGTTACGGATTACTCACTGAACGCGCTCATCTCGGAGATGTTCCTGCAGCCAATCGTCTTGGCTTCCCTGATCGAGAAGGCGCTGGGGTCGCCGGAGCGGTCGCCACTCGACGAGATGGTCGCGAAGGCTGGTATAGAACTCGAGCGGCTCAAGACAGAGAAGCAGCGATTGCTCAGCCTGACATTGAAAGGCGTGTTTTCCGACGAGGAGGTCGCCACTGAAGCACGCCGTATCGATGCGGAGATACGGAGTTGGAGTGCCCTCGCGAGCAAGGACCAGCAACAGAAAGCGCTTCGCTCGGCCGCAAACGTGCGCGAGACCGCTCAACTGATTGCTTCCGTATTTGCGGAATATCAGTTTCTGAGTCTGAAGGAGCGGAAGTTTCGTGGGCGCTGGATAAGGATTACCTCTCGACATGGCAGCAGTACGCGAATGCGCGCCGCATCGATGCGGATGGACAGTGCGAGGGGAACTGCGCCACCATCACCGACTGGGCCATGAGGTCCTGGCGCTTCTACGATCTGGTGGGCTGGGAAGCTGCTGCCGGACCAGGCCGTGGGCTGGAACGATCTGGACGCCCTGGACGTTCTCAATTCCACCACTTCGGGCCTTAGTGACGATGAGCGGCGTACGGCGGTCACGCTGTGGTCGATGGCGAACGCTCCCCTTTATCTGGGAGGCGATCTCACCACGCTCGATTCCTTCGGGACTCAACTGCTCACGAACGCCGAGGTTCTGGCTGTGGATCAGTCGGGACATCCGGCGCAGCAGGTTCTCGGCGGAGACACGCCAGTGTGGATGTCAAAAATCGCTAACAATACCGATTAAGTCTCTGTATCGAATCTCAATGCCTTTCCCGTCCCCGTGTTCCTCCCGTGGAGGCTGCTGGGCTTTGACATAGCCCTGCAGGTTCGCGATCTCTGGACTCAACGCGACCTGATCCCCTTCCCCGGAGGGTTCCGCGCTCTTCTGCCGGGGCACGGCTCGCGGCTGCTGCGTGTAGTGGGCATCGGACATGCGCCGCCGGAGCCAAACGTGCAAACCTACGAAGCCACGGACGCCATCCTTACCGGAACCGCGAAACTGGTGGCCTGCGCGGCGTGCGCCGGCGGTGAAGAAGACGGGTATCTCGGCGTCGGAGCCAACAATAATGCGACCTTCAATAACGCGGGAGTTCCGCGCAATGGAACCTATTTTATGCAGGTCAATTCGATGACCAGCGGCCCGCGCTCGCTGCTGTTTCGGGTCAACGGCGGGCCCTTTGTTACGCTGAACGTCGGCGGCGGCAGTTTCGCGCTGCCTTCCGGAACCACCGTTCCGATTCAGCTGCAGGCCGGTGCGAACAGCATCGAGTTCGGCAACCCGACCAGCTATCCTCCCGGGCTGGATGACTTCATCATCAGCGGCGATGGGATGGCGTCGCCGTCATTCTCGACTACCTATGAAGCGGAGAACGCCAGTTTCAGCGGCACAGTGAGCGCATCCTACTGCGAATACTGCTCCGGCGCATCGAAGGCCGGGAATATCGGCGGCGGTAGCGCCGATAACGTCACCTTTACGAATGTCAGCGTTCCGGCCGATGGCACGTATCAGATGGAGATCGATTATCTGACCAGCGGCCCGCGATCTTACGCCGTCACGATTAATGACGGTCCTCCGTTCCAGCTCAATCTGAACGGCAGCAGTTTTAGTCTGCCGGCCAGCATCGTGATCCCTGTGGAACTCAAGGCTGGGCTAAATACGATTCAGTTTGGCAATCCTACCGGGTATGCTCCGGCGCTGGATCGCATCGCGATCGCACCGCAACCGGGGCCAACCGACCTTCGCGGTGCGATTACCGCGAAAACGGGAACCAATGGAATACGGACCTGGACCGTCACACTGAGCAACTCGAGCTTCCTGCCGGACACTGATGCCCAAATCACAGGCTTTGCTTTGACGCAGACGGCCGGAAGTTCCTGTGTGGCGCAGACAACCGCGACACTTCCTCTCCCTGTGGGCACGATTGCCCCGGGACGGAATGCCAGCGTGAGCCTCCCGATCGATTTCAGCGGGTGCCCGGCGAATGCGCAGTTCGATGTGGAACTGGTTTTCTCTGCCAACAATGGCGCGAGTGTCGGTACCATGATCCAGAGTGGCGTTTCGGAATAGGTTGAATATGACGATCACCGTAACGAGAGTCGATGGATAAAGCGGCGCAATAACCGGCACTCTTACGCCCGGAGTTTGTCCTGTGGAACACAGAGCCGACCTGGCCTTCATTCCGATTTGATCTCGCATGTGCGACTGCTATATCGGTCTAATGCCTTGGCACTCTTCTTAAGTCATAAGGGTTGATCGGAACTCCCGAGGCGGGCGGAGCTTGAGATACAAATGCAGACCACGAATTAGAATTAACGGTGAACCAGCCGTTCGTCCGGGTGATCGGCAAGAGCGAGTAATCTTACGAAACGGCCGTGATGCAAGCTGCTGGATGCACGGAACTGTGCAGCGCGTTCTGCCGCGCTCCCATATTCGGAAAGAACTGGTGGTTTGCACACGTGGCAAGGCGTGTATCCCGCGGCAACGGCATCTTAAGAGAGATCGCCCGGTGGCTATAGCGCAAATAGCGGCAACCCGCCCGGCGATAGCGCGTTCTGCTGCTGCTGGGCAACGTGCGCAGACGCATGCGTGACTGGGGCGATGACCGTGCTGGCAAAGATCGACAACAAAGCCGCGAGGAAAATGCGGAATGCTTTCATCTGCTAGAACATAGGGCGTCGCTAGCCCGCATTTCTCACCAGCGGGCCTGAACGCGCGGGGGCGCGGAGATGGCGGTTACGCAGCGGGCCGAAAGGAGATCGCGGGCGCAATGAGATGCAATCCTGGCAAGCTCCGCCATCGAAGGTGGGTTTCTGAGTTAGGTTTTCAAAGAGCGGTATTGCCCGGTGTGTCAGGAACGGAGTTGCAGATACGCGTGTTCGAATATGCGCCAGTGCGGATAGCTGCTTGCAATGGAAACCCAGACTTTACGGGCGGTGATCCGCACCTGTGCACCGAACCGCAGCAAGTGCAAGCGGATGGTCTCGCACTGTGAGCGCGCCCATCGTGTGCCGGAAAGCGCGAGCCTCCGAAAAGCCGACATGAGCAGGTAAGCGGCGGCCGACAGGTACAGGCGCAGTTGGTTGGCACGCAGCGTGGCCGCGCTGACTCGTCCAGCAAACAACGAGTACTGTTCTTTGATGCGGTTCTCCATGTCGCCGCGGGCACAGTAGAGTTCTTCGTACAATTTCTGCGCTGGCCAGTCGCTTGCTGCAAGCGACGTGACCACGTAGCGCGGATTCTCTTTGCCCTCGATCTGCTCGGCTTTGGCTACCACGCGCCGGGGCCGACTCCAGCTATCGTTGGTTTGATACGCAAACTCGGCGAACAGCCGTGCTGCCTGACCAGTCTGCTGCTGGAGGCTGGCCGCCTGTTGCATCTCGGCATCGATGATGCGCCGTAAGCGTTCATTGCGGGCGAAGCCGAACACATACTCGATTCGAATCGCTTCGCACCAGGACAGGATCGCTTCCCGACAGAAACCAGAGTCGGCGCGCAGAATAATTCGAGTCATTGGCCAAGCCTGCCCGATCTGCCCTACGATGCGCTCGATCTCTTCCAGTGAGCCCGCGCTGGCCTCGATGTTGGCCGGCCGCAATCGGACGCCCAGCAGATGATCGCCGCAGACGATGTACAGCGGCAAGTAACAGTAATGGTTATAGAAACCATGAAAGAAGCGTTGCTCCTGATGGCCGTGCAACGGCAGATCGGTCGCATCCAGATCGATCACAATCTCTTCTGGCGCCTCGGGGTGGCTTTCCAGAAAGATGTCCACCAGCAACTTGTCAATCGCTGTGGCGTCGTAGTGCACCTTCTTGTAGCGCTCATCCGCCGCTAACTCTCCGCCCAGTTCCAGCCGGTTCAGGGTGCTTTTGCCCGCCAGCGGTTGGTCCGGTTCCGCGCTTCCAGCGAGCAACAGCAGCAGTGGATCTTCGCGCAGTTGTTCGTGATCGTTCAGGTCTTCGTAGCCGAGCGCCAGTCCACACACGCGTTGCGCCAGCATCTCGCGCAGGCCGTGGCGCACTCGCTTCTGATCTCTTCCATCGACGAAGCATTTGCTCAAACGATGCAACAGGTCGATACGCTCGTCCACCTGCTGCAATAACAGCCCGCCCCCGTTTGAAGTGATCTGGCCGCCATCAAAGCGCGCCACCACCGAGCGCGACCACACGCCTGAAAACTCGAACCTGGATTGGGTACACTCTGTAGCAAGCACTAGGGCCGTCTCCTTCTTCGCAAACTGTTGTGTCGAAACTCAGTTATGCCAGAAGTGGCGGCCCTTTTCCACCTATTTCTGAGAAATGCGGGCTAGGGGATTGTCAAGCGAGGATGTTTTGAAACGTTGGAGGAGCGAAGCCGTGAACGCTGCCCCTCCTATTTAGTTGTAGAAACCGCTACGGGTGCAGTGGAGGTGTATCCAATCGCAACGGTTGCTATTGATGTGGCTGAGATTCGGTAAAGTTCTCAGATTTATCTTTGAGCGACTCCGGCACACCTCGCTCTTTCATGATCCGTAGAACTTCCAGCGTCTCGGACCACCGCAGAACCCGTTCTTCGGCGTCCCATTCGCCTGCTTCCAACGCGAGCTTCGCCCGCGCTGTTTGCTCCTCAGGAATTTGAAGGGCTTTTGAGATTGTGAGGTGTTCCACACTTTCTCTCTTCTAACTGCTCATAAAAGCCTCACTGGCCATTCGCTTTGCTCGACTCTGGAAGACTAGCAAGCAGCGTCAAAAGATGTCCAGCGCCCACAAACGAACCTTGATAAATGAGCGCCGAAGTGGGATGAGCAGGTCCCACTCGTTTCCGTGAGAGAAGCTGATGGATAATTCGACTTGAACGAAGCCGAAGCGGCAGACGCTACGCGTGGGCGTTGTAGCGGCGGTTTCTAAGCTGGGATAGTTTGGGTCACAAAGGAGGTCCCCTTGTGACCCAGTTAAGAAAAATGATGCTCGAGGAACTCGAGCGTCGGAATTACTCTCAGAGTACTGCACGCACCTACGTCAAAACGATCACAGACCTGGCGCGCTATTTCAAACGCCCACCGGATCAACTCGGTCCGGACCAGCTTCGTGAATATCAAGCGTATCTGTTCCGTGAACGAAAACTGGCACCGAACACGGTGAACCAACGAACCGCGGCGCTCCGATTCTTCTTCGTGGCGCTGTTAAAGAAACCATGGACCATTGCGGAAACACCCTATCCGCGGAAAACGTTCCGGTTGCCCAAGATCCTCAGCATACAGCAAGTATCCAAACTCATCGAGGCCGCTCCGACGGTGTTCTATCGCATTCTCCTGATGGCGCTCTACGCGACAGGATTGCGACGAGCTGAACTGGCGCACTTAAAGCTGACGGACATCGATAGTGAACGAATGGTCATACACGTTAAAGGTGGAAAAGGCCGGAAAGATCGCGATGTGATGCTCAGTCCGATTCTGCTGGAGGAGCTGCGGACTTATGTGCGCGGACTTCGAAAGAAACCAGAAATCTGGTTATTTCCCGGCAACCGGTGGCACACCGGCAGGAAGCCCATTACCACGAAGGTGATTTGGGCGGCTTGCCGCCAGGCGGCGACACGCGCCGGACTGGGAGATGAGATCCATCCGCACACTTTGCGTCACTGCTTCGCAACTCATTTGCTTGAGTCAGGAGCGGATCTTCGCACCATTCAACTACTGCTCGGCCATCGCGATCTGGAAGAGACTACGCTTTACCTGCATCTTTCCAATGCGCGGATGAATGCTACCGCCAGCCCTCTGGACCAACTGAAGTTAGCCGCTTTTCTCGCGCAAGACGACGAGTAGATGAACCGGCCATCGCTCGAGATGGCCGATATCATCCGCAGTGCGGGCCGGAGCTTCATTGAGCGAAATCGTTCCTGGTTGAACCGGCTCCACCTAAAAGTGATGACCGCCATCGAGCGCTGCCGCACCGCCGCGCTCGGCGGTCATCTCGATGAGTGTGTGCGCTGTGGACATCGTGTCATTTCATTCAACTCCTGCAGGAACAGGCACTGCCCCAAGTGTCAGGCGAACGCTCGCGACCGTTGGCTCGAAGCGCGCCAGCGCGAGCTTCTGCCCACACGCTACGTCCATGTTGTCTTCACGCTGCCACATGAACTATCACCACTCGCTTTGCAGAATAAGCAAGTGGTTTACGACTTATCCTGAATTCCGAAATTATGCATAAAAGTGACAAGGAGTAGGTGGAAACCGGGATCAGGTAGCGACGACGGAATTCAACTTCGGCGAAGTTGGGATTTGCCAGCGCAGGATGTTGTCGAACAATGCACTTCGCGTTTTCATACCACCCCAGCTTTCCGACAGATGAAGCACTAGGCGGCGACCGGCACGGCCGAGAATGGCTCCGCAGGTCAGCACTTGCGTGCGGAGCGTTGCCGGTTCTCGATAGGCAGGCAAGCCGGCTGCCCGTTGGAACTCCGCGAGTAGGTTGAAAACCAGCAGTACGGCCCGGAATGCAGCTTCGGTAGCGAAGAACTTCTGCATGCAAAATCCGTCGGCTCCGAGATCATGCTTCAGTTCAGCAATCCGATTCTCCACATCCGCGCGCCGGTTGTAATCGCGCCAGACCTCGTCGGCGGCTTGCGTCTGACTGGTCACGAAAACGCGAAACGTGTAACCCGGAACATCAATCAGTTTGCGGCCCACGCTGTGGCGGGATTCGCGGACGCGTTCACGCAGCGCGATGAAGCGTCGCTCTGTATGCCAGCTGCAGAGCTGTAAACGGAACTCCCCGACAGCATAATTCTCATCCAGATCCTGCCATTGCTCAACCCGTTGGGCAGCACGCTGCACCCAGGGGGTCATGCGCGCGACTACAATGTAGGGCAGGCGGCGCTCTTCCAAAAAGCTGAGCAGTTCGTCATCGAAGAAGCCTGAATCGGCACGCACCACGCGGATAGTTTGGCGCTGCTGCCACAGCGCTAACGCTTCTTTGAGAAACTCCACTACTCCGCGTGCTGGTCCGCAGTTGCCGCTGCGCAACCAGCCGTGGAGTAGGAAGTGAGCCTCCGCCAACACCGCCAGCAAAGGATGATGGCTGGGGCGGCCGTGCTTGCGCGGGTTGTGACCTTTCAGTGAGCCCTCCTGCTCGCCATAGCGTTCAAACACGGTCGAATCCAGATCCAGGCTGTAGCCTTCCGTTCGCTGTGGCAAGCGCTGCATCTGCCACTCAGCCACAGGCGCATACAGCTGATGCACTTCACCCATCCCAAAGCGCCGAAACAGATTGCGAATCGTGTCATCGCTAGGGAAGCGCGGCATACCCAGCAAGGCATGCAACGCTCGATCACCGCGCAACCAGTTGACATGCACGAAGCGCCTGGCTCCCACCAACACGGCCATCATGAACGCGATCAGTGTCGCGGCTGGATCGATCTGATTGTGCGATCGCCAGCGGATCGGCATGTGCGCTCGAATCTGGCCTACCAGATCGATCCGCCCAAGAAACTCTAGAAAGACCACCATCCCGCCGAATGGCGTGACGGCTCGCTGTGTCTCGCGCACGATCAGCCGCTCCTTCGACAACAGAGCAAGCACCTCGCGCGGGACTGAATTGTCCGTTGCCTGTGGGCTCATCTCCCTGTTGTCGCAAACAGATCGCGACCATTGCTCAGCTAAATTCGGAATTTAGGCTTATTCTTTCGAATTAGTGCCGAGACATTACTTGAGGTCGCGCGCGATCCGCAGCATCTGGGTGCGGACATAGGCTTCTTCAGTGTGCTGCATAGTTGGAATCAGAAGCTCCAACACCATCCCCACATCCACTGTGTCGTTCCGGCCGGCGGATTATCGCCAGATCGCACGCATTGGGTGCCGTCCCAGCGAAAGTTCTTCCTTCCAGTCGACGTGTTAGCCGAAGTCTTTCGAGGCAAGTTCACCGAAGCGCTGAAGAAAGCTTTCGCGCACGACGAACTCGGGTTTCACGGTTCGATGCAGCCGCTCGGACGGCCCAAAGTCTTCGCGCAACTCATACGACAGACCTTTCGTAAGAAGTGGGTGGTCTATTGCAAGCGGCCCTTTGGCGGACCCGAACAGGCCCTCCGTTATCTCGGCTGCTATACGCATCGGGTTGCTATCTCGAACCATCGGCTGGTGTCGTTTGCCAACGATCAGGTGACTTTCCGATGGCGCGATTCAGCACACCACAATAAGAAGCGCCTCATGACTCTACAGGTCAATGAGTTCTTGCGGCGCTTTCTGTTACATGTCCTACCGCCAGGCTTTGTGCGCATCCGTCACTTCGGTTTCCTCAGCACGCGCAAACGTTCCACGTTGCTGCCGTTGTGTTTTCGTCTGCTTGGCGCAATTGCTGTCGTGCCGGAAGCAGCAGCGATCGGCGCTGGAAATCGATCACAGCAACGCGTTGCCTGGTTGTGTCCTCACTGCAATGGATCGATGCTGATTCTGGAACGATGGACCGCTGCCCAACTTCGTTTCCGCTCTCCTCCGAACCTCAACTCAACGGCGGCCTAAATCAGCATGATCTTTCGCTATACACATCTCGAATCCGTGTCGCACGTCTGTGCGTTTACCCGACATGTGGCGGCGTCCCACTCGCAGTTAGAAGTTGAGGCGGCGGTTCCCTCTGATTCTGAATAGAATCGGGGTGATCAAACCTTGAAAGGGAGGACCGCCGGTGAAACGAAGCTATCACACGATTGACAAGCAAGGAAAGGTGGGCGAGCGGAAACTAATCGAGTTTCTGGTCCACGGCGGCCAGGCGCTTTTGCCGATGCTGGAACTGATCGAGCAGAGCCGCATGGCGGTAGACGAATTGATTGATGTAATGGGCCGGGCCAGCATCGAGGCGGTGCTAGAGCTGTCGGCGCGGCAAGTGGCCGGATCACCGCAGCAAGGCAAAGCGCGGGATGGGGACATCGGCTGGCATGGAAGCCAGCGAGGGCGCGTGTATCTGAAGGAGCGCCAGCTGCGAGTAAACAAGCCGCGCCTTCGTCGCAAGGGCCGCGGTGCGGGCAAGGAGGTGCCGGTTCCGGTCTATGAAGCCTTGCAAAAAGAAACAGCCACCGCAGAGCGCATGCTTCAGATCCTGTTGAACGGCGTCTCCACGCGGCGCTATCAGCAAGTAATTCCAAAGATGGCCGACACGGTGGGCGTATCGCGATCCACCGTGAGCCGGGAAACCGTCGCAGCTTCTGAGGCCACTTTGCAGCAGTTACTGGAGCGGCGTTTCGATGAGCTCGAGCTACTGATCATCTACATCGATGGAATGCACTTTGGGGATCAATGCGTGCTGGCTGCTGTGGGCGTGGATACTCAGGGGCGGAAACACGTGCTGGCGTTGCGCGAGGGCGCGACCGAGAATGCTGAGGCCGCCAAGGATCTGCTGCAACACCTGGTCGAACGCGGTGTCAATCCAACGTGTCGGCGTTTATTCATCATCGATGGCTCGAAAGCTCTGCGGACAGCGATTAACGCGGTGTTCGGCGCTGAGACTCCAGTACAACGGTGTAGAAATCACAAGCTTCGCAACGTGCTGGGGCGACTTCCACGTGAGCAGCAGGCGCAAACCGCATCGCTGATGCGCGCGGCTTGGAAGATGAACCAGAAGGACGGTATGGCGAAGTTCCGCCAGATCGCCGCTTGGCTGGAACACGACTATCCCCAGGCTGCAGCGGCGCTGCTGGAAGGATTGGAGGAATGCTTCACCATCAATCGGCTCGATATTCCACGCTCGCTGCATCGTTGTCTGGCCACCAGTAACATTGTGGACAACCCACATTCCGGAGTTCGCGATCGCACCCGGCGAGTGTGCCGCTGGCGTCCGGGCATGCCAGCCCGCTGGTCAGCAGCTGCATTCCTGGAAATCGAAAAATCGTTCCGCAAGATTGGGCTATCGAGATCTCTGGGCCCTCAAAGCAATCCTAGACGGATTGCAGCCCGCCACCCGGCAAGCGGTGGCGTAGTATAACCATGAACCGCGCCTCGACTTTCAACTGTGCTCAGGACGCCGTCCGACATGTGACTTTATGGCTCAACTCCCCAGCACGGGATCTTCACTTCCAGCCCAAGTCACCCGCTTCTCACTCCTCCCGCTGCTCACAGGTTGAATCCGGCGGTTGAAAACCCATAAGCCGGAGCATCCGTCGCGGCTTCCTTCAAGTCCCAGTATCAAAAGCGATTCGGCACAATGGCTTCGTCCGCTTCCCCGGGCCTATCGTGCCGAATCACTTCTGATACTGACCTAAGACTTCTCGGTATGCATCTTGCGATTGCATTGCTTTCCTACCGTTTTCTATCGTTTAGGCTTTACGCAGAGTCTCTAAACGGGGTGTCTGTGGAGGATCTGGCCGCAGCTTACTGTCTTCCAATTCATTCGGTGAAAGAGCAACTTGAGGCAACAACGATGGCACTTCGTCATTAGATCGGGCTCTCGTTTAATGAGCAGGTTCTCGCATCGAAATAACTGTTAGGTCGCAGTGTCTAGAAGACGGATCGCCGTGCGCGGCTGTCATCAATAGCCATCTCTATCGCGCGTTGTATTACGCTGTACCTCTTCTCAACAGTCAAACCTGATAAGCCCGCGATATGTGGGTACAGCTCTCGCAAAGCCTGCTCTTTGTAGTGCCGAGCGCAAACGGTCAATTGCATGTGAGTGTTGTCTCGATGTGAAACCAACAATTCGACGAGACCAGACAATCTCAATTTTACGCTGCGGTATTCCAGTTCTTGATCGGGAGGACAATGCGCGTCCGCGACGCTCCAAGGCATATACGCATTCTAGGAGTGAATCGCTGACGGGGTCATCAACATTGGAAATCTTGCCAGCGCGCGAACTCTCATCGCCGGTGTTTAACCTGAACTTCACATCGTGGAACTTGCTGGAAAAGACGACCTTTGCCCTTCCCGGTAATCTAAGAACGGACCCGCGGTGAAGCGGCTGTCAAGATTAGCCGTTGGCAACCGGATTGCCGGCGAGTAGCCTTGATCTGCCGCGATGCCGAAGGGCACAGGGGACTTTGGTCGAATCTGGTGACGATTCCGGAGGGGCGTTGCCACCATCTACGTTCGCGATTGGGGAGAAGTTCGTTGAGTATTACTGGCGACATGCCACAGCCTTACGCGACGCCGAGCGACGACTGTGTGCTCAGACAGAACACCCCGCAGCCAAGCGAAGATCGTGAGCTTGATAGCGGAGGCAGCAATTAGCACGGAGGCTCCGCTCGTGAGCACCATGCGCGATGACCCTGCTTCGAGGCGGTTCTTTAGGAAGCTCGAAGGTGTGGTGAAGCAGCGGCGCTTATGGAAGCTACAAACGGTTGGCAGAGAGAAGCTCGATTTCCTGTATGGCGATAGCGATCAGGACGACAGCATTGAGCTGCGGGCCCGCGTGGCGTACTGTTTTCGGCAATTCGCCGATCCAGGATGCGGTGCGTTCTGCGCGGCTCAGGGATGTTCGGAGGCTGAACGGAGATGCGGGCGAGACGCTAGAGGTCCGGGAGTCCCTGTTCGGGGCCGAGAGGAACGCGTTGGCAGCGGTAAGACCGGTGCTGATGGATTTGCAAGGCGGGAAGTGCTTTTGTTGTGAGCAAACGATTCGTCGCCATGGCGGTCGCGTTGATCATTTCATTCCGCGGTCCAAGTACCCGATTGATCTCGGTCACAATTTCGTGCTGGCCGATAGCAGATGTAATGACCAGCCGCGCGATCGGCTGCCGCGCGTCGAGCATCTTGCGAGGTGGAGCGAGCGGAAACGAGATCTTTCAGATGAGATCGTGGCTGCTCTAAGAATCAGATTCGGCGCGATCTGGTCTGCACGAACCAATTGCTTATTCGGCTTACAACCAAACGGATGCTGCACACGGGCTGACTTGGCTCAAAACGGACGAGCTATTTGCATTGACCCCCGCCTCAGCGTAAGCATCTTCTTTCACCAGTCTGAGTCTGCACAGCTCCTTGGCAGCATGCTGGGCGAAGCAGCGGCGTTGCAGCGCTGCTCAGCATTGCTGGACAGAAGGCGACAGGCGAACCATCGTCCCTCATCACGCACATCGAAAACGAGATCAGGCCCGAACCCATTTGGAGAATGGTCCAACGTTCTGTTTCTGAGGCGAACGCGATATGAAACGCGAAAGCCATGCAGGTCGGGTCAGCAGTCCAGGTTCAGGAGGAGCTACGGCCCGCCGGCACGCAACCATTGCAGTACGCACTGCGCCCGAATACGGCCGTAGCGCCGGCAGCAGTGGCGATCGAGGGCGGGAGTTTCGGACTGCAACTCGCTTCAACAGACGTGATCATGCTGGTGATGAAGGACAGCGGTATGAATGAACCGGTTCCTCGGTGACAAGTTTACGATCGGAGGAGAGGTGGCTGCCACTGCAGGTCCAGTGGGTCGCGAGAGCAGCGCCAATACTGACGTCCTGCTGCGCGCCGAAATTCTATCGTGGTCCCGTTCGCGAGGGTTATTCGCGGGCCTATCTCTGGAAGGCGCCACACTGCGACCTGACTCGGATGAAAACAGCAAACGCTTGGACGCAACGTTACCAACAAAGGGATCTTGGAGTCAGATATTCCGACTCCTCCCGCTGTTCGCGGATTTATCACGACGTTGGACTACTACTCTCGCGCAGAGCTCGTCAAAAAACTGTATTTCCTTGGGAGATAGAGCAATTGATTTCGCGATTGGTCGATTCGCCATTCCCAGAGGCGTTGAACAAATATTATGGGAGGTGGCATGGCCTGCCGAAGTGCGAGTACTATGAGAAAGACTCTTGAAAAGGTTTGGCCCGGCTGCTGAGCCGGGCCCATACATGCGCTTATGAAGAGGAGCGCAGAGTTGCGGCACCCTCTGCAATGGAGTGGGGGACAGGCGGAGTTGTTCTCAATTGCAGCACGCGCGTCGAATCTACGGCTGCGAGTGTTCGGCCCTAGAATTCCTGAGCGACCTGGTGGCCCCTATGAATGCAGAAGACGAGAGCTCCCAGCTCCGGTGGTCTGGGCTGACGAAACCCGCTTCCGTAAAGCCCGGACACTTCTCACACCCGCCGAAGAAAGAACTCAAGTCGGCGGTCAGCACGGAAGGTTCTTCTATATCATTCGGAACCACCATTTACTCACGGTCAATGAAGCATACCGATAGCTTGCGGGCAAGCCAACGAATTGGCGGAAAAGCAAAAGCCCAGCTTGGAGGAGGCCGGGCCTTTTGCGTGGAAAACTAAGGCGAACTTGCGATCGCCCTCTGCAGGAGGAGTGGGCGATGGACCGTAGATTCTCATTGAAGACCACCTCCTCTCGGGTAGCGGCACGGCAGGGCTGATTGACGAATCCTCAATCCTACGGCGGACCAGCACGTTTCGATATCGCAAAACCCGACGGCGGTCGCGGATCTCCCGACTGGCAATGTGGCATTCGGGGAAGTAGTTGCATCGTAGAAAATCGGCGAGTTTTCGAGCATCGATCTCGTCGTTCTTCCGTTTTCCCGCAAGATCGCCTTCAACATCGCTGAATGAGCAACCTTGACTGAAATACCTTTCGCTGTGAGGTGGTCATACACCCATTCGGTAAACAGCGTCGATTCCAGGCCCACCACACAGGGTGCTGGCACTTCCGCCAGCAGCTTGTCTAATTCCTCTCCCAGAGCAGTCATGCAACCTTCCTGCAAGATCGTTCCATCGGGACTGCGCACACAAAAACTGATCGTCCGCTTGTGAACGTCAAGGCCAACGTAATTCATAGGTCTGGTCACCTCCAATTTCAGAAGTTGTGATCCCGCTGGTGCCGAACTAACCACCAGACCTATACATTCAAACAATTAGACTTCCTGCGAACAGAACAAATACTTGACGTCAGTCACAACAGCCGCTCGCCGTCGGTGCTCGGCAAGAATCATCCTAAGAACTTGTTGAAAAAGGATTCCTGAACCCTTCTCCGGTGGAACATTTCGGGCGATGATTGTTTCATGCGCGGAGATGATCAGCAGCAGTCCGGAATGTTCAGCTACGTTTCGTTGGAGGAGCGGGTCCCGGAGGATCACCCCTTGCGTCGCATTCGCGAAATGGTGGATGGGATTTTGCGAGCGATGGCCAAGGATTTCGACGGCCTGTATGCCAAAACGGGGCGTCCCTTAGTGCCTCCGAAGCGGCTGCTGCGTGCGGTCCTGCTGCAGATTTTCTATTCGGTGCGCAGCGAGCGGTTGCTGATGGAGCAATTGAATTACAACCTGCTGTTTCGCTGGTTCGTGGGTCTGGAGATGGATGAGCCGTGTGGAATCACGCTGTGTTCAGCAAGAACCGGGAACGCTTACTGAATCAGGATGTTGCCGGCGAGTTCTTTGGCCGGGTGTTAGCCGAAGCCAAACCGCACCTGTCAGATGAGCACTTCACGGTGGACGGGACATTGATTGAAGCATGGGCGAGCCAGAAAAGCTTTCAAAAGAAGGATGGCGGCGATGACCTGCCGGGGCAGTTCCGCGGGGAGAAACGCGGCAACGAGACGCACGAATCGAAAACCGATCCGGAGGCCCGCCTGTATCGGAAAGGGAATGGTCAAGAAGCCAGGTTGGGTTATCTGGGTCATGTGCTGATGGAAAACCGGCACGGTTTGATTGTGGATGCCATGCTGACGCAAGCCGATGGCAGGGCGGAACGCGATGCGGCGTTGCTGATGTTGTATCGGCAATGGCGTAGTCGGCGCCAGCGTCGCGTCCGCACACCGATGAGCGTCGGTGCGGATAAGGCCTATGACACGCACGATTTTGTGCAGACGGTGCGCGAGATGCACATTCGGCCGCACGTGACGCAGAACGCCAATCGGCCTGGTGGCAGTGCGATTGACGGCCGCACCAGGCGGCACGCGAGCTACCAAGTTAGCCAGAGGAAACGGCCTTTGATCGAGAAGGCCTTCGGATGGATGAAGCAAACCGCCGGCTTGCGCAAGACGAAGCTCCGTGGACTCGCGAAAGTCTCCTGGCAGTTTCTGATGACAGCCGCTGCATTCAATCTGTGGCGGCTCCCGAAAATCCGAACTGCACAAGTGTAATTGAGGGGCCAAAAACGGCGTTTTTCAACACGAGAACCGGTCCAATCGCACCGGACCACAACCTTCTTTCAACCATTTTCGGACGTAAACCTGCCCAGGTCACTGCCTAACGTGCAGTGAATACTTTTTTCAACAAGTTCCTAATGCTCAGATAAAGTGACCCACGGCGCGAACAGGATCTGGAGTAGAACCGATCATTATCATCCCGCCGAAGGCAGTGCTTCAGTGGATGTGGGTCAGACACGCTGCGTCTATCAGCGCGGCGGCTATTTCTATAGCGCCACCGAACGTCTACTGCATGATCGCGGAGACAACACCGCGGCTTCGCCTCCCGGCTCCCTGGAGGCTTGCGCCGAACAAGTCATGCGCCCCTTGTAAAGCCTGGAATCATGTCTCCTGGCCCGCGCGGGTTTCGCAACTCTGCCAGAGCGTGATTCCAGAGTTACGAGTTCGGAAACTGCGATCGGGGTGATATCGGCCAGCCCGTTCACATTCGGCTATACACAGCCTGCATCACTTGTAGAAAGCAGACCTGGGGTCATTCCTCGCGAGCGCTGAAGGGCTCCGCTGAATCGTCGCAATAGAGTCCTAACAAGAAATCCAAAGGAATCGAGAAATCCATGGCCATTCTGGAGCCGGCTCGAGGGCAGGCGGGTCACATTTCTGAGATTTCTTCCGAGCACAGTCAGCACGCTAGCGGGCATCCAGGTGCCGTGCCTTGTCGCCCGGAACCACCAATACAGACTTTATCCATGCGTTTTTTCTCCGGCACCGACCTTCGGTGCTTTCGGGGGCTATTGGTGCTCGCAGGCCCCGCGCTCGAATGGTCACAGGGACTGTAGAAGGGCCCGTGCGTGCACGCACCACCAAGATGATCAAAGAACTGAGGAGCCCTCGGATATTGCGTCGAGCCGGTCCGAAAACCAGCGTAACCAGACGATTTTCGACCCTGGTTGTCTCAGCTCAGGGGACCGCCCCAAACAGACCGAAGGGTCAACCAGCAGGCATTGAAAAACCTTCGGGACCTGAGGGAATTTTCACGCGGAGTTGGTGGTCACGCAGGGAACAGCTTCTGTTAATACAAACTGATCCAGCTAAAGCTGCTACCTGTGAATACACAAACTTGAATGCTGTCTTTCGAACTGCCATTATTCTGATACCAGAAAACCCCGCGAGTCGTTGAGCCGCAGCTGGGCTGCGAACCCGTGCCTTGTATCTGAATACCTTTTGCGAATGTATTCAGGCCCGTGAAAACGTTAGCCTCGGGAATGCGGGGAACGAGGGAAGTGACAATGTCTAAGGAGCCGTTCGTAAAAGCTAGTGCGCCCGATGGTCCCAGTGACCCCATCTGGGTCCAGACATTTGGTGACGAGCAACTATAGATCTGTTGCCCGGCGGGCTGATCGGTGGCTAGGTATAGAGCCCCAGGCGCACAGGACGTAGAGATGGTGGCAAGCGGGCCTGCATTAAGGGAGGCGTTTCCTCCAGCGATAGACACTTGTGCGATTGCTGTGATGCGGCCTTTGCCGTCGACGGTCAGTTGGATGGAATGCGTAGGATCACCGAATGTGCCCGGATTTGAATTTACTGTTGCTAGGGTGGTAGTCGTTGTTCCCGCTGGGATTACAACGTCGCCTGTGAATGCCGGAATTTGCGCTGAGCCCAACGGTATCCAATTATTTGACACGGGGCACCCGTATAGATTTTGACCAGGGGCCGCATATGTGTCGAAAAAGAGGTCGCCGATGGAGCAGGATGGGGGCAGCGACGATCCGGTCTTTACAGGTCTTGTGAACGGAGCGTTCGTAAAATCTATGTTGCGCCCTTGACTACCAAGATTCACAAGAGTCTGTCCGTGAATACAAGATGTTATGCCTAGGAAGCAAGATAGCGCGGTCGTCCAGCTACTACCTAAAATAACTCTAGCGTTTATCGTTCGATGATTCATCGGTTCAGATCTTTTCAGAGAAGTGGCAGGTATTGCCGTGGCCGTGAAGCGTGAGGCCTGCGACAAGAATTTTTCGAACCAGGAGTCGCACTACTTGGCGTCCCTCAGCGGCGCAGGGTTAAGACATGAAGCGTCCAACGTCACTCGGCTTTGCTCTTTTTGCAATCCGGAGAACATTGAGAAGAGGCCAACTTGCCACTTCACGAGCCTGCGGCTACTCCCCACGAAACCTGCGTTAGCCGGGCCGCTTTCAGAAAGCGCCTTGTTCTCGTTAGCATATTGGCCTGACCACCTGACTAACGCTAAGAACCACATCTGAAGGTACACATACACTGTGATGTCGAGCGGCAGCTTCTCTCAGGAGTATGCCTTTGTCGTTCAGATCAGATTAATTTGGCTTGGAAAAATCTAATAAAGGGGTTAGCAAATGTCGCTAGCGCCGAGGATGCACGTCCACATATTTCGTATTTGGTTGCTCCGCCCTTCCTAACAAGCAGAGAAGTGTCGTCTCGGTTTGGCACCATTTATCGTCGGGTTTCCTGGCTTCAGCTTGTCAAGAAACATCGAGAGGTCGATTCCAGTTGGGATTTTTTAAGAAGGCGACGGTATTCTTAATTCTCGGCAGCGCGGTCAGCCCGTATGCCTGGGCGAATCGATTGGCGACGGTCGTGCGAGATGTCGTGTATACACCTGACGGGGAGGCATTTGCCGGTTCCGTGTTGATTGCCCCCGCGCAGTCTCCTGGTCCGCTCGTCAGTGTACCTGTGGAAGATGGGATGTTGTCCGTCCGGCTTCCTGCAAGCGAATCTGAGAACGCCCTCTATCACGTCACCTTCCGCGGATCAGGTGGTTCGACATGGACCGAGACATGGCACATTCCCGCTAAAGACCACGTGTCGTTGAAGGACGTTCGTGAGTCCGATGCCGCGAGCACTCAAAAAGATATTTCCCTCCCGATTCCGATCAGCGGTATTGCCGGCCTGCCTGCTGCCTTAGGAAACATAAATAGTTCCCTGGCCTCGCTCACAACGAGCATAAATAATCTGAGTTTGGTCGCTCAGAACATGATGTCACAGCAATCAGTTCAGGGCGAAGTTCCTTCTGGTGTCCTCGACGGTTCAAACTTCGCCTTTATGCTGGCAAATCCTCCCTCCCCTGCCAATAGCCTCTTTCTTTACAAGAATGGCCAACGGCAATTACCGGGCAGCGATTTTCTGCTTTCAGGCAATGTCATTCGCTTTGTCGGTCTTGCTGTGCCAAAGCCCGGGGATACTATTAGCGCGGACTACACAGTCTCGGCTTCAGCACAAAAGGGAATACCCTTACTAGAACTCAGGGCAATAACGCTACCGATCCCAATGAGTGATGTTTCAGGTTTGCCATCTGCCCTAAGCCAAATTAATAACTCTATAACGAACATAACCTCCACGGTAAATGGTTTGAATGCGAACATGCAAACGCTGACCTCGTCCTCGGCCGTGGCTGGAGAAACGCCTACTGGAACCATCGACGGCTCCAACGGTACATTTACCCTTTCGGCGATGCCTTACAGTAGCCCCGCGGTATTTAGGAACGGTCTGCGGCAAACTCTCGGGGCCGACTATACCATTTCCGGCGCGACCATCATTTTTTCGAGTTCAGCCATTCCGCAGACCGGCGACACCTTAATCGTAGATTACACAACACATACCGCGAAATCCTTGGCTTCTCGGGGTGTCCTTGTCAGATAACACGACCATAAAAGGGAACTCGCCTTGGTTGACCAATCCCGGCAAGCGCTTGCCAGGGTGGGGATGATTGTTCCTTCGCAGTTTTCCAGTGGCGATCTATAATGTTCACTCTAAATGTAGTCGATTCAAAAGCAGTGGTGCAATGTACAGCAGTCATATCACGCCCGTATAAGGCCTCGTAATAACTAAATCATCAATCTCCAATCAAACTTATTGAAGTCATAGTATGCGAAAACACTTTATTAAAATCACAACTCTCACCCTTTTAGCTGCCTGCGCAATGTTCATGGGGTGCAATCCGCAACAAGAAGCCGCGTTCTCGTCAGCGCTATCCGCACTGAGCAGTTTACAGCAAAACAAATCGCTCGGCGAGCAATTCGCCCGTGATGTCAAAAGTGAAGTAGCTCCGGATGATGGAAGTTATATAACGCTTTTGGAAACATATGAAGATGCGAGAAACACATACAATCGGTTCATCGATCGTCTTGGGGCGGCTGTAACGGCTAATGACTCCAAAGCCGATTTAAGCACAGAGTACGAAGAAACACAACGTAAAGTGGCGGCGTTCTTGCGCCTCGCGAGTCAGACGCTAGATCCGTCTCTAGATCAACGTGGCGTGCCATTCCAGAGGGCGATTGAGATCCCAAAAACCTTGCCAAAGGCTCTACACGACTTGCCGGCCAGATCCCGCAATGAAATCGTAACGCACGTTGCTCAGTCGGCTCGTTGGCGATCCTGGCGCGACCTATAAGAGTCGGGACTATCGACTTAGTTATGCGATTCCGGAATAAAGTGGAGCCTGCTATGTATCGGTCAGCAAGTCTAATCCGAGAAGTTACGTGGCTACTTGGCGCAAGTATCGCCATGGCCTATGGAGTGAGCGCAGCGGCCGATTGTATCGGCAGAGAGTGTTACTCACGTGATTTGGGCAGTGTCACCGAGGTGCCCCGCGGGGTTGTTGACGGGCATAATGCAGCCTTTCAGCTTAGCGCGATTCCCAAACGAGGGGAGCCCATTCGGGTTTTTCGTAACGGAATACCTTTACTGGATGGAGTTGATTATCAACTTAACGGCCCGACGCTGACGATCTTAACTGCGCGCCCGGTGTCCGGTGACGTACTTCACGTCGTGTACACGCCGGGCTCAGTTTCGCGGTCGCAGAGTGTCACGTCCTCCAACGCGGGAACGGTGAATGCCGGAGCGGTCGCGCGAGCGAGCGAGATCACTGCAGCGGCCGCACGGGACGCCTTGCAAGCAGAAGCACGGCGGGTCGGCGAGGATGTTCTTGTGCGGGGCCAGCAAGCGTACCGATCAAATGAGAGGGCGTATCTGAAGGGATCGTCGGTCTCTCCGTCCAGGATGCCGCAATCACTACGTTCCCTGATGGAACTGGAACAACAACCATCCGGGCGGGACATTCGGAAAGAGCGGAGGGGGATTAGTACCCAGGGGATCGACGGACTGGGGGACGGGCCTGTTGACGCTCGCCTTGATAAACCGGAGGCCGAAGGAGAAGTTGATCTATCGATAGATCCGACGAATGAAGATCCATCAGCAGGCGTTCCAGTTGACTTGGATTCGAAATACACGAGGACGGCTTCAACGGGGTCGGCAATCTCGATGCTCCAGCGCCGATTACGATCTCAGAGCCCAGAGCAATCTGTCGACGAGGGCATTGAGCAGAGCTCAAAAGGGGCTATTTCAAAAAAAGCGGGTACTTCTAAAAAGGTGGGTACTTCTAAAAAGCAAAACCCAAAGTGGCAGCTTTGGCAATAACGACCGAAAGAGATAGATAAATATGAGACTCCTGACTGCGATATCGCTTTTTGCTACTGCTGTATCTGTGATACCGGCGTACGCTTTGCCGCATAGGCAGGCACTTATCTTTGGAAACGACAACTATTCGTCGGCAAATGCGTTGAAGAACGCGCGAAATGATGCTAGCGCAGTTGCGGCGGCACTTAGCTCACTAGGATATACAACTGTCCTTCAGCTAGATGCGGATCGAAAGGTAATGAGCGAGGCGATAGCGACGTTTGCAGACGGGTTAAAGCCGGGCGATCTAGCCCTTTTGTATTATTCGGGACACGGATTACAGGTTGACGGGGAGAATTATCTGGTACCAACAGATTATTCCAGGGTCACGACCCCAGATGAAGTGAGAACTCAAGGTATTTCATTATCTGCCATCTTAAATGAAATGGAAAAACACGGTGCGACCACACAAATCATCATTCTAGACGCGTGCCGAGATAACCCTTTTTTAGCGACACGCTCCGTCAAAGGCGGTTGGGCGGACGTCGCGGGCTCCCCTGGGACTTTTCTGGCCTTTGGAACAGCGCCGGGCTCCACAGCGTCCGACAATCCCGGCGAAGGCCACGGACTTTTCACGCAAGCGTTTCTTAAGTATCTAGGCTCTCAAATGGATATTAACGACCTCTTCGAAAGCGTGCGAGCCGATGTGATTCGGGAAAGCAATTCGCTTCAGATTCCCTGGGTGGCCACCAGCCTTGCCGGTCCGCTTCACTTGAGTCCGCAACTAGATCCTCCCTTGAGCGCGCCCTTTCCTCAGTTGCCACGCTCAACCCGGAGTGAGACAGAATCTCTGGCCGGCATTGTTAGCCCCCGATCGGCCGTTGCTCAACCCGCGACGACCGCCTCATCGAACAGCACAAATTCTGTTGGGGTCTTGGTCAAGCAGGGGGTTTTACTTGCCCAACAGGAAAACTATCAGGAGGCTGTCCGCAGTCTCAGCGCCGCCTTAGCACTCGATCCACACTGTTCCATAGCGCTGCGCATTATTGGACTTATATTTCATCTCATGGGACGAAGCACTGACGCAATTGGAGAGCTTGATCAGGCGCTCACTTCAGATCCGCAAGACTCCAGGGCGTATTACTATCGATGCCTCATTACTCTGCCCAAGGATCCCGTTTCAGCGATTAAAGATTGCGAGGCCGCTGTTGGACTTGAACCAAGGTTTGCTCCAGCTCATATAGGTCTATCCAATGCTTTTCTAATGCTCGGACAGGTTGACAAGGCCTATTCGGAGGCTCAGACGGCAATTCAGCTTAACCCTACCTCGCCTCGTGGGTATTCAATGCGAGGAAGGGTCGAGACGAGCCTTGGCAAATATCTATCAGCCCAAGAGGACTATTCTCAAGCCGTGCGACTTAGCAGCTCGGATCCTAATCATTAAGCGCGCATCGGCGCGCGACTCACGGATCAGCGAGCGATGCTCGCTTGGCCTGCAAACGCGCGTGCCCTAGGATGGTATTCGTTTTTACATCGAGCACCAGAGATTCAAAGTCGAGGCCTCGAGTTCGTGGGAACTTTCCTCGGATCAACTCAAGAAGGCGCGACATTCTGATTGAGACTTAATCAGATGCAAATGCACTGTTGGATGTTTATTGTAAGCATCAGTTCGTGGAGGTTCATTTTGCATAAATTTTGCTTTGTCCAAAAAGGTCCTAGGCCGGCGGCGATGACTGGGTCTCCGAAAGTCTGCGCCTCGAAGACCGGTGAGTCGGATACTTCTGCATATTGTCCGTTTTTGATTGATTTCAAACTCAATTTTGGGAGAGTGGGCCGCGGCAATCCAGTTGCTGCTAAAGTGGCGTTCGAAAGGAAACGAGATGGCTCCCACAAAGTAATCGAGGGTAGTGACAAGCTCCTGGTTGGGGCTATTTGCTCGTCGTTTCAGCACTCCGGCCAAATACTATCAAAAACAACTGAAACAATCTAATCCCACACACTTTAACCGCGCGAATTTGCGATCAAGGAGAAGCTATGAAAATTGCACTTATTGTGATGTTTTTGACGATCGGACTGGGGATCGTTAGTGCCCAAAGCCCAATAACGGGGATTACGAACACGGTTACATGTTATGCCAACGGTATTGAACAGTTTACTGGGACTGTTCTGTTTCCAGCCGCCACCCGGTCCATCACTACACAAGATACGGCGGCAAGCTGCAACTTGGCAGCAGAAGGGCTTATCCCACCCAATGGCGGCCAATATATGGCGGTCGCCTCCTCTTCGATGTCGATTTCCGGAAACGTGCTTACTGTTACGGTCAATAGTTCTTCTGCGGCGGAGTTTGGACCGGTAAGCGGCCAAGCTTCGTCCACTACCTCCGGAAGCGCAACTTTGTCGATCGGCGGAACCGGGACAGGCTACGCGATCGTTAGTAGCAACTCAAGCAGCTACAGAGGATCGGGGGGATTGAGCCAATCCGTATTGAATTGTCAGATGAGCGTTCCCGGCGCACCATATGGTGTAATCGCCTCTACCTCAGATGACGGTATTGTGTGGTGTCAGCAGGCCGGTTCTCCAACCAATCCCAATGTCCCGGTTCAACTCGGTTCTATAGCATCGCTCAGCTATGCTGCAACAACACGAAACGCTAACGCATCGACGGGCGGAGGAGACGCATCGCAGGCTAAGGATATTCTCACAGTGACTTTCTATGCGGCCGATGGGACGCCTGTGCCAATCAGTTGGGTACCGGATGTACAGCCTCTTGCCTTCTACCCGATTGCACCGTGCCGTGTTGTAGATACCAGAAACTCGGCCGGCACATTCGGGGGTCCCTCACTGGCCGCCGGAGAGACGCGAACCTATCCCTTTCCAAAGAGCTCCTGCAACATCCCGTCTTCCGCTGCTGCTTATTCCATTAATACCGCTGTCGTTCCCATCGGTTCTCTTCGTTACCTCACGATTTGGCCCTCCGATCACGAGCGGCCGATTGTCTCCACACTCAACTCGCTAGATGGCCGCATCAAGGCGATCGCGGCAATTGTCCCGGCATCTGCAGATAATACCGCCGCCATCAACGTTTACGTGACCGACCCGACGAACGTCATCCTGGACGTGAACGGTTACTTCGCCCCAGCAACACCGAACAATCCTAACGATTCGGTCGTTGCAGGGCTCATGTTTCATCCAGTGCCGCCATGTCGCGTTGAGGACACTAGGCAGCAGGGTGATGGGCCGCTCATCAGTAACGTCACCCGCTCATTCACCATTGCTGGCACCTGTGGGGTTCCACCTTACGATTCAAATGATAGCCCGGCAGCCTATTCACTGAACATAACCGCACTGCCACGTATGCCGCAACTTAATTTCTTGACTGTGTTCCCGGCCGGCGGCAATATCCCGCTCGTGTCGACTATCAATGCTCCGACGGGGACCGTCACAGCAAATGCCGCCATCGTGCCCTCAGGCGAAGGTGGAGCGATTTCGGCATTTGTCACCGACACCACGGACCTCATGATCGATGTGAATGGTTATTACTCAACGATTGGATCGCAGTCCACGACAACTGGGCGCTGGTTCATACCCATCACTCCCCGCCGCATCCTCGATACCCGGATCTCGGGCGGTATGTTTACTGGCAGTATCTCCGTGCCAGTCACCGATGCAGCCTCGGTGGTTCCTCCGGACGCCCAAGCATATGTGCTGAATGCGACGGTGGTTCCGTCAGGCTCTTTAGGGTTCTTGACTCTGTTGCCCGACGAGCAGAGCCAGCCAATCGTCTCGACCTTGAACGCTCTCGATGGCTGGGTCACATCAAACTTGGCGGTGGTTTCGGCGGGAAGCGGCAGCACGTTCGCTGCTTTCGCATCAAACAATACCGATCTCATCGTCGACATGTCCGGGTACTTCCGTTAATGCTTTTGAGTTTCGAACCGGCATTCAAGTGGATGCCCACCAGTGTCATACCGCGCGAAATGTGAAGGCCTTATGAGAAGTAAGCTGGAATTTCAAAACGCGAATCCAGCCATGTAAATCTTCGCGCCAGGCAGTCCTGTAGTCGGATCCATATCAAACGCGATGGACACTAGGAGGCGGCAGCGGGCCGTTCGATCGATCGCGCGGGCATTAGTCCCTCGCCCACTGGGCGAAAAAGGTTCCGATGCTTTGAGGAATCAGGCAACAGTGCTCATCGAGCCCTGGCGAACTGCAGTTATCGAGTCCCGGTAAAAGGAAATGCTTGATTTGCTAGCCGCGGCTGCATTGCGGGTCTTTTTATCGCTACTCTCGCTTATTGAGACGATTTTTCAGCATGATTGGCCACGAGACAGATTTGCTCAGCCAATATTCTCGCGGCCCTGGACAAGAGGACCCACCCGAGGGCACTACCTTGATTGAGATTCAAATCCTCGGACGCATGCAAGCCCGTGCGCCGCAAAGATCTGCACTGGATGATGAGACCGACTTTGCGAGTTCCAAAGTCAATGTCATACAGGCGATAAGGCAATACAGGTTATGAAGACTGCATATCGGCTCTTCAACATCCTAGCCTAATCGGATTGGCCATTCTCTCACTGCTTCTGCAACTCCTCGATGTTCATCCAGCTTAAATTTGCGTTCGGCAAGTGGATCGGGCCTGGAATGCTTCACTTCGCTGTGCACCACTCGCAAAGCCCGACTGAATTCCTGAGAAAGTTCCTCGTCGCCTGCGGACCTGCGCTGCGTGTCCTCTGGTCAACTTCGGGCGCCTAATCCGTCACGAAATCTTTCGTTGAAGTGGCGCTTTCATTCAGAAGGTCCGGCGGCCTCTGCCGCCTACGATCTGCCGAGGGAGCATTCTCCGAACTGCACAGCGATACGGCGTATTTCAGCTTGGGCATCTGGTGATCTGCTCATCGAGTTTAGTCGAGCAACATCTGGAACTTCCAAGTGAACGATCGGGGAAACTCGCATTTTCCCCTTCGATTACCGAACCGATACTGGGGCGGCCCAGGTCTAGATACCATTCCGAAAACCGCTTTTTGCGCGGATGATCTGTCGGCCCGCTGTCGAGGAAGATGCAGGTCATTCGAACTTCTGCCGATGAGAACAGTGATAATCGTGCAACGAACTATTCCACCCGCGGGCCCCTGCATCCGGATAACTTCCGCCAACTTGTTCCTGTTCCTCGCAGTCGCCTCGTTGATAGGCGCGCAATCTAACCCAACAGTTCAGGATTTCGGGTCAGCCGCCATAGGGGCACCAGAAATAACCCTTACACTTTCATATCAATTTTCGGACAGCGCCTCGAAACCGATCTTTGCTATGAACTATGGATCGGAGTTTTCAGCTGGTCCCGCAGCATGTCGAGGCACAAATCTGAACATATGTAGTCTCGAAGTCGCCTTCTCCCCAAGGTTCCCGGGAATGAGACAGGACGCGGTAATCGCGAAAGACAGCTCGGGAAATGTCCTGGTAACTACATCTGTGCATGGCATCG
>CAWJEH010000050.1:0-34172 GCA_963841675.1 Terriglobia bacterium | reverse complement strand
GAAAGATGGCAGTATAACGGAGAATTTCGTATTACACCTGAATTCCCTCACCCAGGTCAATTCTGTCTCCGTCGGTTTGGCCGGCGTCGGAGTTGGAAGCGCTTCTATCGCCGTTATTGAGCCAAAGTATTGGGCATTTGGGACTCAGCCGCTTGGTTCTACCTCAACAATTACAACATTCAAAGTATCAAATGTAGGAAATGCACCGCTTTCAATAAGCAGCGTGTCGTTGACTGAACCAACGTATCGGACTTTGTAATCGTGGCGAACACTTACAGCCGACCGTGGCTGCGGGAGGTGACTGTGCCGTCTCCGTAGTTTTTACTCCGACTGCGCTCGGTAATCGCTCGGCGGTTCTCCTTTTGACCGATTCGTCATCGGACTCGCCTCAGTCGGTTAGCTTGAGTGGTGATGGCGCACCCGCAACTACGGTGATTGCGACGAGTGACTTATCGGTAGCATTTAATTTGAACCCCCAAAATCTCGTGCTATCTACGCTGATAACAAGCTCTGCGGGTGTAGTAAGTGGCGGCACCGTGACATTTCGATCTTTGATGGTTCGGCAATAATCGGCGCGCCTATTGAGACTCAGGCCATCAATAACGGGCGAGCAAGCGTGACGTTCGCCCTACCGGCAGCGACCATGATTGGTACATACAGTGTTGTAGCGTCTTACGGCGGCGGCGAAACTTTCACCCCCGGTGTGGACAGCACGCATGTTTTGAAGGTCTACCCGGCAACAACAATAACTTCAGCGAACAATATATCTTTGCCGTTCAGCTCGAACGCTCGAAGTGTGACACTTTCAGCTTCGGTGACCAGCTCGGCAGGTATAGTCAATGGGGGAACAGTTACGTTTAACGTGATAAGTAACGGAATTCCGTTCGGCTCTTCCGCGGTTTCCAACGTGGTGGTCGCCGGTAACGCGACGGCAATATATTGGTTGCCTGCCGGAACAGCGACGGGCTTGTACACAATTGTGGCGGACTATACCGCGAGTGGAGGTTTCGGAAGTAGCAGCGACGGCACGCATGGCATAACGCTGTACAGTGCCCCGACAAGCACCGTTGGAAGCAGCGCATCGGCGGTGAGGAGCGATATCAGCCAGACGGTGGCACTTTATGCAACAGTAACCAGTACAGCGGGATTGGTGACTGAGGGCACTGTTCGTTTCACCATATTAGACAACGGCACTGCGATCGGATCGCCAGCAACCTCCCCAACAGTGACGAACGGAACAGCAATGGTTAGCTATGTTTTGCCGGCGAATACGCCGGCCGGAACTTATCAGATTCAAGCGACCTACAGCGGCGGAGAAAATTTCGCGGCCAGCAGTAATGGCTCAGTGGCGTTCACGGTCACGCAATCGGTTAGTAGCCCGGGAGCTTTAATGTTTATTCCATTGACGCCCTGTCGTGTCGCCGATACAAGAGACGCGAACGGATCCTTCGGCGGACCCCAGTTAGTGGGCGGAATGACCCGTAATTTCGTAATCCCGAACAGTGGCTGCGGTGTTCCTTCTACCGCTGTCGCTTATTCGTTGAACGTAACAGTAGTGCCAAACGCAACATTGACATATCTGACGATGTGGCCGGCGGGCGAGGCACAGCCTATGGTCTCAACTCTCAATTCCCTCGATGGACGCATCAAGGCGAATGCGGCAATTGTACCTGCTGGCTCGAACGGGGCGGTCAGCATTTATGTTACGGATGCAACGCAAGCGATACTCGATGTTAACGGATATTTTGTGCCGGCAGGGACAGCATCTTCGCTCGCTTTCTATCCGGTGGCTCCGTGCAGAATTGTGGATACGCGCATGGGGATCGGTCCACTGGCCGGACCCTCGCTAAGCGGCGGAACAAGCCGCTCATTCCCGATTCTCTCCAGCGCGTGCAACATACCTTCCACTGCTCAAGCCTATTCGTTGAACTTCACCACGGTGCCGAAAGAGCCGCTCTATTATCTGACGGCCTGGCCAACCGGGCAGAGCCAGCCGAACGTCTCTACGCTTAATGCTCCAACAGGGGCGGTTACCGCCAACGCAGCGATCTTAGCGGCCGGAATCGACGGGAGCATCTCAGTATATTCGAGCAACGACACAGATTTGATCTTGGATGTCAACGGCTACTTCGGCGCTCCCGGAGGGGGCGGCCTGTCGCTGTACACGCTCACGCCATGTCGAGTGCTCGACACCCGGATCGGCTCCCAGCCACTCAATGGAACGCTCGTGGTGAATGTTGCGGGCAGCACGTGCGGCGTGCCGGCTACGGCGCAGGCCTACACTTTGAATGCCACTGTCATACCTACGAGCACACTGGAATACATGACTCTGTGGAGTGACGGGAAGATGCAGCCACTTGTGTCGAGCTTGAACTCGTGGGATGGTGCGATCACGTCAAATATGGCTATCGTGCCGACAATCAACGGTTCAATTGACGCGTTTTTATCCGACTCGACAGATCTGATTTTGGATATTTCCAGCTTTTTTGCGGCCCCATGATTGTCATCGCCAGCTACTTTCTGCCGGACCTGAACGAGTACTCAACGGAGCAGTGTGCTCAAAGCTATAGGCCAAGTTGCCAAGATGTCGAGGTGGTTCCGGCGGGTGGGCCTGCCGTTTCTAGCGCGTTCATCAAGGAATTTCCCTTAATTCGTGCGGAACTCACCGGTTGGCTGTTGCACCGCGCAGTTTATGCGGAAGTTATAGGCTGTAGCATGCGAAAGACCCGAAAGCGTGACATTGCGAGCTCCCTTGCCGCCGTTATCGCTCACACGGGAGAAGCTAGTCACGAGCGTCGGATCGGAGCTGCTGTAATCCACCGAGCAGGCCGCGCTGTCGGGCGCGACGTAAGTAATGGTAGCTGAGGATCCGCTGGTATTGCTTACACCATTAAACTTCACCATGCCTTGTGCGTCCTGCAAGGCATCGATATTGGCGCCCACGTCACCGCCATCGGCCGCCGGACTTTCACAGCCGGAGCAGTAGTTCGCCTTCAGGTGGAAGTCAGGGGTGCCGCTGGAACAGTTCGGACCTGGGCAGTTGAACCAACCCACGCTGCCCAGCGACGTGTTGGCGGGTATGTAGTTCTTGAGCGGCGAAGGATACCAACTTTGCACCTGAGATTGTGATACACCGTTGCCGATCAAGACGTTGCCGGAAAAATTGTAGCTCGGCGTAAATTTGCAGTCCATTAAGGCCTTCGCATGCAGGCCGGAGCAGGCATCATTTGGAATGTCCCCACTCTCCTGCCCCATGCCCTGGCTGCCATCTATGTAGCCGAAATTATTAGTAATTTGTACGCCCTCTGAGTAACCGTTGAATAACCAAAGCAACACAGGAAGCGATCCGACATTTCCGGCAATTGTATTATGATCGATAATCAAATCTTCCATGTTGTCCGGTCCCTGGAATATCCAACCTTGGCCCGACCAATTGCAATTACCTTCAAAGCAGGAGTCATGATAAGTATTTCCGTTCACGTCCCAGAACAGGTTATTCGCGAAGCGGTATCTCCTTTCCGGCGGCGTGCTTCCATAGTCGCCGATATCGATGCCGCCTGTAACATGCATGAATGTGTTGTATTGCATGTCGACGTCCGTGATGCCCTCCTGATCGGACGATGAGCCGGAGGCGAATGCGATTGTTAGCGATGCCGGAGAAACACTATTGTAAGAAGTGTCGTAGATGCTGCCGTAAATCTGGATCCGCTTTCCGCCTTTCCATTCGTTGGTCTGCCGCGTAAGGTATATATTGCCATCGCTTGTGCTGCTCCCCCGCATTGTCCACAGCGGGTTCGTGAAATAGTTGCGGTAGTAGGTGTAATCGCCGGGCGTCCGGATCGCTCCGTGCCCGTCGTCATGATGCCACATGTTACCGGACCCTTCGACATGGTTGTTCACCATCGCATACGGCCCTGGTCCGTTTCCGCCGATCATGCACTGGCACCCTTCGGTCGCAAATTGTGACGTTTGGAGATCGGCTGGTTTAGACCCGGTCATGGACCCATTGACCAGCGCGAGACACGAAACACCTCCCGCTGCGGGCCTTCCCTGGGCATCCAGCGGCCACTGCTCGGAATAGTTGCAGGCAAACGTGTTTGAGTCCACATAGAAGGGCACAATATGCAGTGGCGCATTGTCGTTTCCGCCATTTTGGAAGAAATTCTGGCCGGCTGCCAGGTCGGTCGTATGGAAAGACGCAACATAGGTGGCGTTGGTTGAAATTGGACCGTAAGGGGATGAGAACATCACGGTCTGCCAGCTATTCGCCGCCACGTTCTCCGGGCTGCCGGCCGTCGCCAGGCGAGTTCCATTGGAGTCCCACAAGCTGACCGTGCGGCCGGGTTCTGAATCCACAGAATAAAAACGAATGCCACAGATATAGCCGGCCTGTGTGGATTGGAATGCCTCGCCCAATTCCCAGGGGCCATCGGTACGGATACTGGTGGGCAGCACCGGAGCGTTACCGGTGATGGTCTGAGTGGAGCTGCAGCTGGACGTGCTCGAATATATTGGCTCAACGAAGTATTCGTCCGCGGAAGCGCCGGACGGGTATGCGCTCGCCCCGCCCACGTATCTTCCGCCGCCTGTGTTGCTCGCCGCCTTAATGACGCAATTGGTATTACTTCCACCACATGCCTGAATAAGGCTGCTCCCGCTGGTTCCCGGGTACAGCCCGGGGGGGAGAACAATATTGAGCTGGCCCGAGAAATCGAAGTAAGTGTAGCCCGCATGGCCGCCGTTCTCGGTTCCATTGAAGTTTATGGTTGCAGTTCCCGCCAGAGATCCCTTACCCGCCCCGAATGCAGCGTTACCTGGGTCAATGGTGAAGGATGTAGCGCTGGTTGTAGTTACTCCAAGCCCGTTAGATGACCCATGAAAGTAGTGCATCCCATCCAAATAGCTGTTGGTGAAAGCGACGTTCATGCCGTCCCATCCGATTACGCGCTCCACGCGACCGCCATTGCCGGGCGCTGCTGTTCCGTGAAAGTAGCAGCGGTCGCAAATAATGTTTTCATTGACAGGTGATGTGTTATACAGATACCACCACGGAATCGGATCGCTCGAAGTTGCAAAATACGGATCCGCTTGATAGGTGAATTCAATTCCCATCAAGTAGATGTTGGCCGTGGGGATCTGATCGTTGCCGTCCGTATCTGAAAAGCTAAACAATGTATGCGGGCTGTAGAGATCGCCCAAATTGCTCAGCGGGGACTGTATTACGGCCATTTTGGGTGCCCAGGACGGGTTGACGCGAGTACCGGCCGGGGCGAATTGCGCATCAGGAGTCGCCGTGCGGATGACAATCCAGTTTAAGGGGCGAGGCCACTTGACCACATAGATGTTATTTCCGCTCGCGTTCAAGGTCATGGCGCTTCCGCCAGGCGTCGCGCTGACTTGAAAATTGTTTGCGTCCACCAGCTTCACGTAATAGATCTGTCCATCCACAATCTGACCGGGCACCGTGTTACCGTTTCCGGCGCAGTTGGGGGAAATGCAAGAATAATTTCCTGAAAAAATGATTGCCTGCTGATCGCCGAAGCCATGTGAAGGAAGGTTGATCGTGTTGCCGCTTACAGCCGAAGCGGCGAACGTTTTCACGTCGGGAGGCACGACCTGGTCCAGCCAATAATTTCCGTTTGTTCCATTCCCCGTGCCCATGCAGACCGTTCCGGGCGGAATATTGATGACCGTGCCCTTTGCGAGCTGGTTTGATATCGCCGTGTTGATATCGGCCATCAGGTCATGACAATCCGCCGCCACGGTGACCTGAGTGTAACCAGTGGTATTGGGGTAGGAATAATTGAATGTGGCCGGCGCTAATGGCGGAGCCGGATGAACCCCGGGAAGCGCGGACGTCGTTACCACGGCGCCCACTCCCGTAGTCCAGGTGTTGCCATCAGCAGTGATCTCCGGGCATATTTGGTAACTTGTGCTCGCCGCGAGACCGCTCAAGGCGACCATATAGGGAGTCGTTCGGTTGGTCCGGATTCCCGGGTAAACGACCGTTCCACCCGACCCAGCCGTACACGTTGCTGGAGACGCAGCGTAGCGTATTCGTCCGTTCGCTATCGCGCTATCGGCGTTAAACGTGACTTGTAAGCTGCCATGCGAGATGTTCGTGAACCCGACACTTGACACCGTGAGACCGAAGCAGGAGACGCTTAGAAACGTAAATAGTAAGAAGTATCTCATTCAGATGTCCTTATTCCTCTGGCGGCTCCGCGCTAACCGTGAACTCTGGATGAGGGTAGGGATACTGAGTGCCGATGCCAAAGTGTGTGACGACGAGTGACGAAAGGGACAAAAATACCTGAGCTCGGACGCCAACAGAATTGGATGTGGCCAGTCGGCCATCCAATTCGCGACGGTACCGTGCGGCAGGAATACCTCCACGGAAGATCTCCGACCCGCCAACCCTCGTCAGAGTAGGGAAAAGCTGGTGTTCGACAAAAATGATCCTGCGAGATCGCCGAAGAAAATGTTTTCTTCATAATTAGTCGCTGTCGATTATCGATCTTCTCTAAATTGACTCGAAGTTTGTGACGGATGTGTAGAACAAGACCACTTTGTGAGTTGCATCCGTCTTCCAGCGCCAAACCATCAAAACCTACAATTCGAACCTCGATATTTCCGAAATCACTGATTTTTTCTTGGCCCTCACTGGGCCGCTATAACCTTGTTTGAGCCGGAGCAGGATTCATATTGCCGCGCCCATTCCTCGGGTTTTCGACAAAATCCTATGGAAGCAAACTTCGAACAGTGAAGAATGCCCGAGCCCGAGTGCTGATGGTACTCCCAATCGATGAGCATTAGGGGCCTTTCTGCATGGATCAAGTGCAAACAAATTTGTTCGGGACGCTAGGGAATAATCGCAGAAAAGCACAAACTCAGTTCGCCGATTGCCCTCCAGATTACATGTCATATGCCTAGGCCGGCAGCTCCCCGTCACATTTTGGCGAGCGGAAGGCCACTAAGCCCCATGGTTTCAATCATTTCTCGCGCAAAGGTAATTCGGTCCGGAGATTACGTTTATCCTCACATAATACGAAGATCCATGCGCTTCCCGGCGTATTGGTATTGGGTGTGCATGACTCCAGAGTGCTGAACTCTGAAGGTGGTGGCTTCGGATGGGAGCATCAGAAAGCGAGCACCCATTAGCTGCCCCCTTCCCCCGAATGCTGAGAGTTTGTGGGGCATGGTCCGTAAATAGTCGACCCATTGGGTCAACCGAACTCCCCTAGCTCGCGCCGCAAGAAACCGAAGTTCGCTTCAGCATTTGCGTACGGGGCAATTCCTCAGCTTGTGTTCCCTGCAAGGGAGCCATTTTACAAAGAATTGCCCCGCAATAAATACCTTACTGAGAAATTTTTACATGATTAGATACTTCAGTTTTGAGCAAGGCTGGCACTCAACAAATTGGCATTAAGCCATTTAATATCTTGGTTTTATCGCTAATTAAAACGTCCGGTTTGCTCGCACGCTTTTCTCTCATTAAGGAAAAAATTACAATGCGACCTCCGATAACGATCGACCCCTTTTTCTCGATAATCGTCAGCTTCATTTTTGGCTTCTGAGTCCTGATTTCCAGCTCAATCAAATTCAATTTAAGATCACTCCTTGCGAGCTGAAGTGAAAGCCATCCCACAAAAGGAGGTAGGGCGCCGAGAGCACGGGTCCTCCGTCCTCGATTAATGTCGATCAGTGCTCGCAAACACGTTTCAGTCACATCTTACGGAGTCGTGAATTTAGCAATTCCACTTTGAGTGAAAGGACCCGACGAATGTGTAGCTCGGGACCCGGGGGTTTGAGGTCCCTTACGCATCAACAATATGCTACTGGTTCACTCTTGAAAACAGTAGTTGCGCATCGACCGCCGGCCCGGGGAACATCAGGTTAGAGCGTCGCACCGAGAAGTATCTTTGCCGGCCTTTTTGAAGCCGATCTAGTGTCCAGAGACGTTAGACAAGAGCGGATCAGACTCCCTTCCTGCAATCTTACTCGGCATCATCAGTGCCAGTTCCCCATACAGCACCGATAGCAGCGGTGACGTCCATATGGATTTTTGTGCCCGCTCCGGAACGGTTCTGCTTGTAATCCAGTCCAATAGCCAAATTTATGGGGCGTGTACATCGACGTCATTGAAGGAACTCCCGGATTCTTTAGGCTGCTGGGTTAACAGAACGATTACCGCCGTCCTTGGCTGCTACTCCGTGGCCGGCTCTTAGGTGCTCTGTCGCTAAGGAAAACCTAACGTTTTCTGCGAAGCAGAAGCCGTAGGATCAACAACAGAAAGCAGTACGCCGGTCCAGTAGTCGCCCCCTTCTTGTTCTCTTGTCCTTCACTCTGCTCGGAGGCGGAAGGGGTCCACAGGCCGAATATGAAATTTAATAATCAAATTTCTTTTTGGGAGGGAACGTTCGCTGACATCAGCAAGAACCGTGCTGCTATTGCGTTCGTGCAACGAATTCGAGAAAATAAGCTTACCGGCTCCTCCCAGCGTGCGTGTGAACGATCCTGTAATTCGTGCTGTCAGGCGATTCCTCCCATTGTTTTGTGTTTTTCAGTTCGGCCTGATTGGTGGTACTCAAGAGGGACCCAGTGCGACAGATAGCGCGACCATCGAGCACCTCCTAAAACGAGGACAAGAACTGGAAAAAGCCGCGCAGTATGAGAGCGCGCTTGCCGTCCTTGACCAAATCACCCGAAGAGAAACCTCTGATGCCAACCAGCTATCGAAAGCAAAGGCCCTAGTCCTCAGAGGCATTTGTGAAATCCATTTATTTCACTACAGGGCCGCCTTAACATCTCTACAGTCTGCGCGAGATTTAAGTATTCGGCTCCACGACGAAACAGTCGCTGGGGCCGCAGCTGCTAACGTTTCCGTTGTATTCGCCCAACTAGGAGATTTTGCGCTCGCAGAGAAACACGCCAGACAGTCTGTTGACCTACTGGCACGTTCAACCCGTCGCGACAGTCTCGCCCTCGCATTTTTGAATTGCGCAAACATCGAATGGGACAATGGCGCGAGGGAAGACGGGGAAAAATCTTATCGCAAAGGAATCGCGGTTGCCCAGAACGCAGGACTTAGAGACACAGAAGCAAAGCTGTGGGACAATTTCGGAACGTCTCTCCTACTTACCGGAGAAACTTCAAAAGCGAAAGAAGCTTTGGACAATGCCCAGCGGCTTGAATTAGAAACGAATGACTGGGCAGTGCTCGCTGTCACAGAAGAACATCAAGCCGAACTTGAGCTGAAGATGGGCCATTACGAGTCGGCTCTTCGCCGCATAGACCGGGCTTTCTCTTTACCGAGTGCGTATTTCAAGACGAGTCCCCAGTATTATCCACTCCATATCCGCGGTCTCATTCTGCGAAAACTTGGCCGCTCATCGGAGGCTCTCGTTCAACTCCGCCGAGCAGTCGACTCGGCTGGCCAATGGCGAAAATTTGCCCTTCCTGGTGATGGTACAAGCACTAGAACCGTAGCCTACCTTCACGATGTTTACCATGACTATTCAGAATTAGCGGCCGAAATTGCGATACAACGACACGACAATCACTTAGCTCGGGAAGCGCTAGGAGTTTTGGCGGAAAATCGCGCCGCAAGTCTCCGAGAACAGATCGCCGCCTCTCTGGGCCGTGAGTTCCGGCTGCCGCCGGATTACTATCAATTAATTTCAGAGATCCAAAAACTTCAGTCAACAGTTACTTTGAGTGAGAGCACCTCGACTGAAGAAAGCAAACTTCGGTCTCTTCGCCTCGATTTAAGGATCCTTGACAACAGCATGGGTTTAGAACGGGCCAGCCTTTCTCAAGGGCTCCAGAAAATCAGCCGAAGCGCATCCATATCGGCGATTCAGCAAAAATTGGGCTCAACCGAAGCTTTGCTTGCTTTTGGTCTTGGAAACAACGAATCCTTTCTCTGGGCGTTGACGAGAGATCACATTGAATTATGCAAATTACCGGCAGAAGAGGTACTCGGCAGACAAGCTAGTGCGTTTTCAGATGCAGTACGAACTGGAAGAAATACGTCCGCTCCTGGAAAATCCCTTAGCAAGGAGCTCTTCAGTAAGCTCGACTCCGACGTTGTGCAAAAACCCAATTGGCTAATCGTCGCTGATGGAGTTCTCCTAGAGGGAATCCCCTGGGCTGCTCTTCCTGAAAACCTGCCTGCGCCCCGAACTTCCCCCTTGATTGCAAGACATACTCTGCGGCTGCTTCCGAGTGAACTTCTTCTTTTGAGGACTGAAACAAATCCGGCAAGTTCTCGGTTCATCGGGGTTGCAGACCCTATCTATAGTATCGCGGATCGACGTAGCATGCAGCGCGGGGAACCACACTTCAGTGCCGGCCAGTTAGGTGAGGGGCTTTTCTCTCTCAGTCAATTGCCAGGATCGCACAAGGAAGTCCGTCGTGCCGCAATGCTTAGCGGCATGTCTGACAGTGAGCTGCTGATCGGTACGCGTGCGTCTGGTGTGACATTGTTGGCTGCGCTTAGAAAGAAACCGCAAATATTGCATTTCGCTGTTCATGTGGTCAGCCCCCAGGGACATCCGGAACAAGCGGCGCTTGCATTGTCATTAACGAAGGACAACATACCAGAACTGTTGACGTCCGAAGCTGTTCCGGAATACCGTGTTCCCGGTGCTCTTGTGGTTCTGGATGGCTGTACTTCCGATGCAGGTGAACGAATTCCGAGTGCCGGATTAATCGGTTTGAGTCGAGCGTGGCTAGTTGCTGGAGCTAGTGCAGTTATCGTGAGCACATGGCCGATGCCTGAAAGCTCCGGTCGCCTTTTCGATTCATTTTACACTCACTTTAGCTCTCTTGGTACTATCAAATCCCTGTCCCAGCGAACCGCATCTGCGCTTCAAGCGGCTCAACGCGATCTAGACCACGATACTGGACATCCGGCGAATTCAGCCGCCGTTTGGGCGGGGTATTCAATTATTTCAATTCAATAGTTCAAGGAACTGAGTCGTCTGCGACGAGCTGCCAAGCACAGCCGGCGGCGGTTCGTGGAGGTGACGCCCAACTTCCCCGAAGAGTGCCGGTTTGTTCTGGAAAAATTTCGTGAAGTCTATGTGAACGATGCGTTGGCGCGCGAGCAGAATATGACGGCCGAGTAGCGTCTTGCCTTTCACCAGACACACAGCGGGCTGGCGATGAAGCAACTGAAGGCCTGGCTCAAGGCACAGTTTGATGAGAGGAAAGTGGAGCCGAACCCCGGGCTGGGAGTGGCGATCACGTATCTGCTCAAGCATTGGGATCGGCTTACTCTCTTCCTCCAAACAGCCCGGAGCTCCACTGGACAACAACATCGCCGAAAGAGGCCTAAAGACCTCGGGAATCGCCCAAAACCGGCCATATATGAGAGCGCTCTAACGTCTGGGCCACGGTTCTCATGCTTCTTTGGCATGGAATATGTGTGTTCATTGCGGCGCTTGGAGTCGCTTTCCTCGTTGCCACCGATGCAACGCAGCCCGGATGAGCAACGCTGGGTAGAGGCAGTAACTACGAGTAATCCGCAGATCGCCACTGCCGAGCAGCTGGCGCAACAATTCCGTCGGGTTTTCAGCGACCGGGATCCTGATGCCTTGACGTCTTGGTTGGCAAAAAGCGTCGCATCAGACATACCCGAATTGAAGCGTTTCGTCGCCGGGATTCAGCGCGATTATGAAGCTATTGTCGCCGCGGTCCAACAGCATTGGAGCAACGGACAGGTGGAAGGGCAAGTGCATCGACTCAAACTTTTGAAAAGACAGATGTACGGCCGTAGTGGGTTTCCGCTGCTGCGTCGGAGGGTACTACCGTTTAGAACCTACTGCTCTCAGCGCTCTCCTTGAACATCCACCAAAAGTGCGGAAGACCCTTTGAAGTGATAACGTATGGCCGGGTTTGAGGTGATTACCGAGGCGGAAAGAATTCGCTGTTCTATATGACCCGGAACGGCGCTCGCATGGGCGATCTCCTCTTGAACCACGATCTAAGCGGCGGGTTGAGGGTTTGCAGGAATAACCAGAAAACCGAGCTTGGCGGCATGCCTGCGCAATCGCAGTTCGGCCTTGTGGACGAGGTCCTCCTCTGACTTCAGGATGACACTTTCGTTGTAGGCCTCTTTGGTTCTGAGCATGTGATAGACAATGCGGGCGAGTTTGTGCGCCGTCGCTGTGACCGCTTCAGGTCCACCCAGCTTGCGCTTCATGCGACGATAGAACTCACCGAGGTAGTTCTGCGCGTGATACAGGCATTGCGCCCCACTGCGAAGCGCAATGGCGACGCGATTTTTGACCTTTCGACTGCGCGTGTACAGCACCTTGCCCCCGCTCACAGCTTTCTCGGGGCAGAGGCCGAGCCAGGAAGCAAACGCTGACGCGTTTCGGAAGCGGGCCACATCGGTGCCGACCTCACTCACAATTGTGTGTGCGATTACGACACTGATACCCGGGACGTCTGTGAGATCAACCCCGACAATCCGATACAGTTCGCTTCGCAAATCGAAAACCGGTTCGTTCTTCTGGCGTTTGGGCGGCCGCTTCTTGGTCTGCGCGGGCACTTTGGGCTGGGCATTTCCGGAGGTGGGAAGCTCTCGCAAGGCCTTCCGCAGTTCGACATCGACTTCCGAGAGCAGTTTCTGGTAATATCTGTAGCCGCTCAGAGACTGCCGGAGTGCAAACAGATGTTCTGGCCGATAATCGCCCTCCAGCGCTTTCGCGACAGTGTCTCGGCTGCTTCTGACGGTGCAGTGACAGAGTTCGGCGAGCCGGAGCGGGTTCCGTTCCCCCGCCAGAATTGCATCAAGAATAGCCATTCCACTCAATCCAGTTATCGTGCTCAGTACATGATGCAGGCGGAGATTCATCTGATCGAGGGCTTTCTGCATATGACGGATGTGCTCTGCGGCCATTTGCACCAGACTGTCCCGATGTCGCCACAGGGAACGAACCGCACAGATTTCCGCTGGCGGCCGGAAACTTGCGCGCAAGAGTCCGACCGAGTGCAGGTGTTGAATCCACTGACAATCGGAGACATCCGTTTTGCGACCTGGTACGTGTTTCACCGACCGTGCATTGACCAGGTAGACCTCAAACCCATGCTCTTCAAGGATCTGGTGCACGGGGATCCGCCGGGTCGGAGGTGGCGCATCAAGTTGTCTCGATGCTGACCACCGTCCGCCGCTCAAACGTGGTGTGCGGTTTTCCCGCGCCACGCTTTCACGAAAGCTCTCTTTTCTGCGATGCAATCGAAGGAATTAGTTTCACCAGTTGCACCAGCCCATATTCGCCATACAGCTTGCGTTTCGGAAGCTGTTTCCAGCCACAGTTGCGCCAGCATTTGTACCGATGCGACCAAATGCGCCGCTCGATCCAGTTGTCGAGTTTGTTGAAGAGCGTTCGGACGTGGGCACGTTTGTAATAGTGACCCCATCCCCGCAAAACAGGATTGAGTTGCTCAATCAGATCCTTGGTTTTCAGAGGTACGCATCGCCTGGTAAGCTGGCGCACCCGATCCTTAAAGCGTTGAACCGATTTCTCTCGGGGATAGGCATACAAGCCGCCCGACTTGGCTCCCGTGACGATCTTGCTCGTCGGCAGTTGTAGCTGCCGTCCGCGCCTGACCAGGTAGCCCAGAAACTCGAATCCATGCCGAACGTGAACCACCCGCGTTTTCTGCGGATGAAGTTGCACGCTCAGTTCGCTCAGAATCCGGAGGGCTGCATCGATTGCCGCTCGCGCCTCCGTCGCAGACTGACAGGTAACCACCCAATCATCTGCAAACCTCGTGAGCTGATATCCTTTGCGTCGCATCTCCCGATCAAACGGCGTCAGAAGAACATTGCTTAGCAAAGGTGAAACCACTGAACCCTGCGGGGTCCCGCGCTCGCTCGGAAAGAGCCGCCCCTTACCATAGCTCCCTGCCTTGAGCATCGCCCGAATCAGGCGCAGCACTCGGCCATCGGCTACTTGCTGGGCTATCAACGTTAGAAGTTTCTCGTGATCGACAGATCCGAAAAAGTCTCTTAAATCTGCGTCCACAATCCACTCGTGTCCGTTTTGAATCTCCTTCCACACTTTGCGCATGGCATCCTTCGTCGATCGCCCTCGCCGATAGCCGAAATTGGCTTCATCGAATACCGGTTCGAAGATCGGTTCTAAACGGTTGAGCAACGCCTGCTGGCAGACCCGATCATAGATAGTCGGAACTCCTAACATTCGAAACTCGCCCGGCTTCCCCGCCTTCGGGATCTGTACCTGCCATACCGGTTGAGGCTGATAGGTTTCCTCTTTCAGCTCGCTCTGCAGTCGATCCAACTGCTGATCTAATTGCGCGGCGAATGCTTCCAGACTCTGCCCATCCACACCCCCACTGCCCCGGTTAGCTTTTACTTTCTCCCAGGCTATCTCCAGGTTCTTCCGCTGATACACCTTGTCCACCAATGAGTGGACCTTCCTTGCACCGGTTGGATTGATCCAGTCCGCCAGTCTCCTCGGACGAAGATGTACGGGTATTTCACTCATGGAACTGATCCACCTCCCCGCCCTTGCTCATCTGGTTTCCTTTCTCTTTCCAACTGCCTTCGTCTGCCCCCTTCTCCGACCCACTTCGGTCGCCGACTTCTCGGTCATCCAGCTTTTGACTGGGCTTCAGATACTGTGAGGCAGTCCGACTACTGGCAGAGCGTTGCTCGCCGTTTCGCTCGCGCTTATAGGTCCGCTTACTCGGGTGCCGCCCGAGACTCCGCCAGTCCTCCTGAGGTCACGCATTGTTCTTCCGTACCGTGCCGTCCGCAAGCACCTTGGTGCGGTGGGTGAATGAGTAGCGCCTTCGCCTCTATACTGCAGGCTCGACCAAGTCCCACCTTCGGCCGACCAGTTCATCTGCGGGGTAGCCCCCTCGATTACGGCCCGGTTCTTCTCCTCATGCCCTTCGGATTCCACCTCACGGTGGACACCCTGCCCTCCGGAGAATTGCGAAGCGTGGCTTCAGGTTCACCTTGGCTGTATCCGACTTTCGTCTTTGTGCCCGTTTAGGCTTCTCCATACCTTCCGCTTTCTCCGGCCAGCGACGTATTATCGCCGCTTTTGGATACAGCGCTCCTCATCTGAGCGCCGGAGGGACTTCAACCCTCCCGATCAATGCGCTGCTCAGCGCAAAATATACGCCGGTGGACTCCATCGCCACGCTGCGAACTCGGCAGCGTTCGAGCCACTCAGCCATTTCGTGCAGATCCCGCGTGAATATCCCGAAACGACGGACCGGCTCGCGGTCGCGACCCGGCGGCACGGCTACAAATACTTCTGCGGCGCCAACGTCTATACCTGCCGCATCCGGTTGCATGACGGGCAGCTCCTGTTGCTTGTTGCCTCTTTTTGACATAAGTCTCCTTCTTATGGCCAACCGTTGAGCCCAGGGTGCACAGTAAAGCAAACTCCTCTACGAGATCGGCCGCCTTGCGTCCGTCATCAGAACAATGTTCGCTGCCCCGGACCCACGCTGTTCAGCGGGCTTGAACAACCGCACCAATATCGCCGCGGGCTGTGACTGCTCTACGGTTGGCCATGGGAACAGCATTGCCCATCGTTCATCACGATTTTGTGGTGCTACAAGCGCCTCTCGCGCTGTTCATGAGTCTCATTCACACCTGCGGACTGTGCGGCGCGAACCCGTTCGATTACCTGACCGAGGCAGCAGCTGAAGAGCAAACCCTCCGATTGGATGCCGTCGAACTACCGCGACACTCTTGAGCGGACGCACGGCAATGTGGATTCCGGTTAGAGCTATGATGATCCAGGGGCCGCAAACCATCCTCTGCGGCCAGACGAACGGATGTCTGAAATGCCTATAAACGGGCCTCCCAAAAAGCAAAATCGGCTAACGTTTTTGGCCGCTCACGCAAGGCAAGCGGAAAATGTGATTTCGGTATTTTGAAGTGGCCCGGTTCGGCAGTTTGTTTTGGCCCACCCCAGGGAACGGACGGGTACTCTAATTCGGGCGCAGCCCGAAGCGGAGGAACTCGTTGGACTGGAGAGGCAAAGTGGAGTTGTTCGAACAGATCCGTCGAGAGTATGAGTTCGGCGTGGGAACGATTGCCGGCGTGGCAAAGAAGCTGGGAGTACACCGGCGGATGGTGCGCGAAGCGGTCGGCAGTGCTTTGCCGAAACCGCGTAAGAAGACCGAACGGCCGCGCTGGAAGTTGAAGCCGGCGGTAGACTTCATCGATGCGGTTCTAGGAGCCGACCGGAAGGCGCCGCGGAAACAGCGGCACACCGCCCACCGGGTGTGGGAACGGATTCAGATTGAGCTGCCGGAGTGCCGGATCGGTGAGCGAACCGTTCGCCAGTATGTGCACGATCGCAAGATTGCGTTGGGTTTCATGGACCGTGACACTTGTGTTCCGCAAAGCTATGCCTGGGGCGTGGAAGCGCAGATCGATTGGTACGAGGCCTATGCTGATCTTTCCGGAGAACGGGTCAAGCTGCAAGTTTTTGCGATGCGCAGCATGGCGAGCGGAGCCGCCTTCCATTATGCTTATCTGCACGCCACACAACAGGCTTTTCTGGAAGCACACGAACTCGCCTTCGCCTATTTTGGCGGCGTGTTTCGAAAGCTTCGCTATGACAACCTGACTTCTGCAGTAAAGAAGATTCTGCGTGGATCGCGGCGGGAAGAAACGGCACGTTTCGTTGCGTTCCGTTCGCACTGGCGATTCGAAGCAGAGTTTTGCACGCCGGCGGAACCGCATGAAAAAGGTGGCATCGAAGGAGAAGCCGGATACTTTCGACGGAACCACTGGGTTCCGGTCCCGGCAGCGCTGGATGTAAAGACATTAAACCAGCAGTTACTGACAGCGTGTCAACAGGACGAGCATCGGCTGATTGCGGGACGTGAGCAAACGGTGGGTGCCGGATTGTTAGCGGAGCGTGAGTCTCTTTTGCCGTTGGCGGCAGAAGGCATGGACCTTGCGCAACCAGCTTTCCCACGATCAACGGTCTGGGCTGTGTCAAGGTGCTGACCAACGCCTACTCGGTGCCGTTACCAGCGGGCACGCAGGTGCAAGCCAAGATCTACGCGAGCACCGTCGAGTTATGGCGTGATGGCTGCTGTGTGGCTAGCCACGAGCGCTGTTATCGGCGCCAACAGCAGATCCTCGATCTCGAGCATTATCTGGATGTGTTGTCTCGGAAGCCAGGCGCATTGGCGGGCTCAAAGGCGCTGGAACAAAAACGGCAGGCGGGTCTGTGGCCATTGAGTTTTGATCGGATCTGGCAAGCACTGATCGAACGGCATGGCAAGCAGAGCGGCACCAAGCAGATGATCGATCTACTCAAGCTTTCGCAGAAGTATGGCCACCAGAAGCTGCGAGACGCCATCGAATCGGCGCTGGCCACCGGTTGCTATGACACGGCGGCGGTCCGGCACTTGCTGGACGGGGACGAACTGCGGCATGTCTCCTGCGAAGCGATCGACGTTGGCTACTTGGAACGCTATACGCGACCCCTTCCCGTGATGCACGAATACGATCAACTGCTCAGCGCCGGAGTGAGCCAATGAGCCAGCAGATGGCACAGTTACAAGAAGCCACCATCAAGGCTCACTGCAAGATGTTGCGCATGCCGATGGTGGCTTCGCAGTTTGGCAGCTTGGCCGAACAGGCGATCCGCGAGAAGCAGAGTCACATCGGGTACCTGGAAGCACTACTGACCGCTGAGCTCGAAGAGCGCGAGCGCAACACAATCGAGCGGCGCATTCGAGAAGCTCATCTGCCGCGCGTGAAAACGCTGGAAGAGTTTGACTACACGCAGTCTCCGCATGTCACAGCAGCTAAGATGCGCGACCTGGCTGAGGGCGGCTACATCGAACGCGCCGAGCCAGTATTGTTCATCGGTGAAGGCGATCCTGCGACATTCTGCACCTCCTTGCTATATCATTGAAAACAAATCAGATTGATTTTCTGAAGCTGCTACCTGCGGAGCTTTAGTTCGGCTCCTGATCTCTCTAAGCCGTTGAGAGACCCTTTCTGACTGCAAATCGGCGGCAGAAATTTGCCAAGGTGCACATGGTGCGACTTGACTAGCGCTCACGACGTTCTCGTCGATCAGCCGGCGCATTGTTTTGATTGCAACCCCGAGTCTGTCGGCCGCTTGTTCCAATGTGATCATTCGATGATCGACTAGCGATGCATCATAGGTGGGAAGGTCGTGGTAACTCCGAAGTGTTCGCACCCTTCCAGCCCTCCATGTGTTGCCCGCTCCGGTCCGCAGGCCGAGCCGGTTCAGGGTTGCGGCGATTTTCTCGTCGCTAAAGGTACCAGCCATCCTTCGCACAATTTCAACCGCCTCCAGGCTGGTACATCGGCTATGCTTTCCGGTCCCGTTGCGTTTGACGCGCAGCTCAGAATGACTTCCGCCGGTCCAGTGAATTAACAGCACTGTTTCACTGTGTTCCTCATCCACGTCGGCAACAACTTCTTGGATAAGGATTCTTAAAATGCGCTGCTTCAAAGCCATCTCGGTGGTGGCAGAATTCCAGACAGCCGGAAGATCCTGTGCGAGACTCACCAACGTGTCCCGATCTGCGACGGGAGCACCGCATACTGTTGCATCAAAGCGCTGTAGTTCTTGGTCGATTCGCCGGGCTTCTTCCAACGCCCTATTCCAGCGGCTTTCCAATTCCGCAGCCACAAGGCGATTGGCGGGATCAACAGCTTCGTAGCGTCGAGTTGCGAGTTCGGCTTGGTAGCGGGCCTGCTCCAACTCGAGCGAGAGAATGCGTCGCCGCTCCTGCCTCTGTTCGCTCACACGTTCAGCGGCCTCGATCGCGGCCTCGACAGCATTGCCCGCGATCGTTTTCAGTATCTCGCTGGCCACCGCCTCATCTGGGCGCAATCCACCAAACGAGATGCACCAGGCTCCGCCGTGGTTGATGTGTGCTCCACGACAGTGATATCGGACGACCTCCCCATGGCTTCCGCTATAGGTCACATGCAGCATGCGTCCGCATCGACGACATCGCAACAATCCCGCAAGAAGTGCGCGGCCACCTCGTCCCGATTTCCGTTGCGCCGGGTACTTCCTGTGTGTGTTCTCGGCTAGTATCACCTGATTGCGCTCATACTGCTCCCAAGTAATGTACCCGGGATGGTGTTCGCGAATCAAGACCATCCACTCTGCCCTTGCCTTCTTATGTCCTTCCGTCTTGTGTGCTCGCCCATTGATCACCTTTGTTCGCACCCCGGTCTTGCCGAAAGCATAGGCGCCTGCGTAAACCGGGTTGCTGAATACAGTCAGAATGCTGTGATAAACAGGAAGTTTCCAAACCACTCTTTCTCCGAACTTATCGAACGTGAGCGAGGGCAAAGTGATCCGTTCGTCGTGGAACCAAAGCAGGACCTGACGCGCGCTTCCCAGTTCGTCGATCTTTGCGAAAACCAATTCGATAGCTTGCTGAATACGACGATCCGGATCAATTTCAATCTTGCCGTCCAACGTCCAGCGGTAACCGACCGGCAATCGAAACTGGAGCTCTCCGCGGCGGGCCTTTTGGCGGGCCGCCTCCAAAGATCGCTGGCGAATCAGATTCAACTCGAACTCACTCATGGTCCCCTTTAGCCCAAGCAGAAGTCGATCATTGATCAGAGCGGGATCATATACGCCATCCGGATCAACTACAACAGCTCCGACCATGCCACAGAGTTCGATTAGGTGATGCCAATCGCGACCGTTCCGAGCTAACCGCGAAGCTTCTATGCAGAACACCGCACCAACTTGCCCTGAACAGACGGCTGCTGCGAGTCGCTCAAATCCCGGGCGTTCGACGAGACCGGAGCCGGACCGCCCCAGATCATCATCGATTACTTCCGTGTTACCAAAACCCAACTCTCTGGCTAGCTCAACAAGTCCGTATTGACGGCGTCGGCTCTCGTGGTTTTGAGCCAGTTGGGTGGGAGAAGATTGGCGAACGTAGATGACGGCGCAACGACGGAGGCGCTCAGTTGTTAGTTTCGGATTCATCGTCATCCTCTGTTGGAGTTGCTTTTGGTTCTGACCCTGTAATCGCCCGAAGCAGCATGTCGGCCAACGCTGCAGCTAGTTCTGTGCGGCGCTGTTGGGGCAAGTTCACCGGCATCTCTGTGCACAGCCCCAGATTGAGTTGATGAGAATCAGGCTTCGTCTGTCTTGTCATACGCGCCCTCCTGAGGCGGTTTCAGGGAAGCCTTATCGCATTTCGGAGGGCGTTGTAAAGCATGCAACAAGTCCCGCAACTCTCGCAGCGCATCCAGCGTAATCAGTGGACTACCTAGCGAGCACACCCCACAACTCGGGTCCATCATCCAACACGGCAGGCCAGCGATAGTGCCGTCCGGTAGTTCGCACAAGAACTGGCTGGTGCTGCCGCCGGGCATGTGCCGATGAACCCGAAGAGAGCGACCGAAGAGTGGATGCCATCGATAATGGACAGTCACATACTTCGGCTCATGTGCATTGTGTGATTGGTTCGTGCGGCACCGGCAAGAGTCACTTGGCTCAAGCCATCGGGCAAGCCGCCATTTTGCAGGGCTACAAAGTTTTGTATCGCGAAGTGCATGTCTTGTTGGATCAGTTGTCTGATGCCGATGCCGAGGGCACTCGCAAGGAATATATGGAATTAGTTGCGACAGTTCCCTTACTCATCATCGATGATTTCGGTATGCGCAAGCTGCCACACACCGCAGCGGAGGATCTCTTGGAAATCGTGATGCGGCGTTACGAGCGGTTCAGCACGCTGCTGACTTCGAATACGTTATGCGGTGCACCGCATAAGCGGTTTAATGCGGAGTCCGTTTTTATGCGGAGCGATCGGCCATAGCAGTTGGGCGAAGTCCGACAGGCCTGCTAACTCGTTCACGCCATGATCTCGGGACTTCGCATAATCATGACGTCCTAAAAGGAGGATGTCATGTTCGCAGAGTTTTTCGAATCAGCTTTACGTATCCAGGAACTACGCGACGGCCCAGATGGCCGCGTGCTTGAAAGGTTTGCTCAAGAGTTGTGCCAGGCGGGCTATGCAGAGATAACGGCTCGGAGGCACATTCGAGCGGCCGAACACCTGATTCATTGGCTTGAGGGCAAAGGTAGAACGATTGCCGCGTTGGACGATCGCACGATTGAAGAGTTTGTTCATCATCTGAATCGATGCCGGTGCCCACGGTATGGCCGCACGCACACGCGGGACATCCGGAACGGTGCGCGTCTGTTTCTCCGATATGCCCGGTTTGCTGATATCGTCACGACCCGAATCGTGAAGGAGGCCATTGTGGATCCGCCACTGCTGGTCTCATTCTGTGACTGGATGCGGCAGCAACGCGGGACGTGCGATGCCACTCTTTACGGCTACAGCATCCCCGTTCGTGATTTGCTGAAGAAACTGGGAGAAGATCCCGGCACGCTGGATGCGCAGAACCTGCGGCAGTTCATTCTGGATACCAGTCAACGTTGCGGATGGGCATCGGCGAAGAAGTGCACCACGGCTGTCCGCATGTTTTTGCGCTTTCTGATCGCCGACGGAAAGTGCGCCGCCGGTTTGGAGGGATCCATCCCGGTTCTCGCACATTGGCGGCTTTCTTCCTTGCCGCGGTATTTGCAGCCCGAGGAAGTCGAACGGGTGATTGCTTCGTGTGATCCGGCTACGCCGGTCGGAAAACGGGATCGCGCCATTTTACTTTTGCTCGCTCGCTTGGGGCTTCGGGCGGGCGATGTGGTGCAACTTCGTTTGGACGACCTTGATTGGAAGGAAGCTGCGATCTCCGTTTCAGGAAAGGGCCGACGGCAGACACTGATGCCGTTGACGCAGGAGATTGGCGATGCGATCGCCAGCTATATAAAGGACGGTCGTCCTCAGACCACCGTGGATGTGCTATTTATTCGATCCCGGGCGCCTTTTCGGGCTCTCGCGAATCACTGTGCAATCTCGATGATTGCCGCCCAGGCCATGCGCCGGGCTGGTGTTGTTTGTCCGAGCCGTGGTGCCGCCCATGTTCTCCGCCATTCGGTAGCAAGCTCTATGCTCCGACAAGGCGCGTCGTTGCAGGAGATCGCGGGCGTTCTTCGGCACCGTTCCACCGCGACCACGGAGATCTACGCCAAGGTAGACGTACTCACTCTGCAGCAGATTGCACAGCCATGGCCGGAGGTGAAGTCATGCTGACTCCGGCCATGGAGTCGTACATCGCGCTCCGCCGCGCCACGGGATTCGCGTTTCGGTCCGAAGGCAGCCTGTTACAGAGCTTCGCCGCGTTCTCCGATGCTGCGGGCAAGCGCTACGTCAGCGCGGACACCGCCATTGAGTGGGCTGGATCCGCACCGTCGCTCTGTCAACGAGCGCGCCGACTTGGACAGGTGATTCGATTTGCGCGGTACATTCGTGCGGAAGATGCACGCCACGAAATCCCTCCCACAGTCTTTGGCAGTGAGAGCCGGCCGCGACCGGTGCCCTACATTTTCTCCACGGAGGAAATCAAACGTATTCTCCAGACTGCCTCTGCGTTGGGCAAACGCAACGCCTTTCGCGGGCACACCTACAACACTCTCTTCGCCCTACTGGCGTGCACCGGGCTCCGCGTGTCGGAAGCAATCCATCTCTGTTTTCAGGACATCACCGCAGACGGCTTGGTGATTCGCTGTTCAAAGTTCCGCAAAAGCCGGCTCGTTCCGCTTCACGAGACCACAAAGGCCGGCCTGGAACAGTACCTCCTACGGAGGCGCACCTTTACCCCACTCGATGATCACGTGTTCGTTTCCTTGCGGAGGCGCGCATTGCTGCTGCACGGTGCCGAAACCGCATTTCACGACATCGTCGAGAAGATCGGCCTCCCTCGTGGAGTGGGGCTTCCGCGACCCACAATCCATTCCCTTCGCCACACATTCGCAGTAAGGGCGCTGGAAACCTGCCCTGATGGCCGGGACCGAATCACAAAGCACATGTTGGCATTGTCGACGTACCTTGGCCACAGCAAGGTCGCCGACACGTACTGGTATCTGGAGGCAACGCCGGATCTGATGAGAAACATCGCGGATTCGTGCCAAAGCTTCTTCGCTGGTGGCCGGCCATGATCTTTCTCGCCCCACACATAGCGGCCTTCCTCCAGCAACGCTTGCCGATCGAGCGACGTGCCAGCCCCAACACCTGCGACTCCTATGCGCATGCCTTCAGGCTTCTGTTCGAATACGCCAGCGTTTGCCTCAAACTGCTGCCATCGCAGCTGCAACTGGAACAACTGGATGCCCCGCTCATCGTGAACTTCCTAAACCATTTGGAAACCAGTCGTGGCAATGGCGCTGGTTCGAGAAACATCCGGCTCGCAGCCATCAAGTCTTTCATGCACTACATGGAATATCGCGTGCCGTCGGCGCTGGAGCAGATCCAAAGGATTCTGGCCATCCCTGCGAAAAAGACGGATACTCGGCTTGTCAGGCATCTCACCGCTCAGGAGATGCAATCGATCCTGGATGCCCCTGACCCAACTGTCCGAGACGGCATCCGTGACCGAGCGATGCTTCACCTTTGTTTTGCGGGTGGACTGCGTGTCTCTGAGTTGGTGGGACTCCGGATGGAGGACATGCTCCTTCACCCGCAAGCCAGCGTTCTGATCCACGGCAAGGGCCGAAAAGAACGTTGCCTGCCGCTGTGGAAAGAAACGGCATCCGCGGTTCGTGCGTGGCTGTCTGTCCGTGGTGAAGTTCGGGTTCCAGAACTGTTCCCCAATGCTCGCAATGATGCTATGACCCGCGCCGGTTTCGAGTACATCCTGCGTAAGCACATCCGTACCGCTGAGACGCGATGTCCAACGCTCTCGTCAAAACATGTTTCACCACATGTTCTAAGACACACCTGCGCTCTGACCATCCTGCAAGCCACCAAGGATCTCCGGAAGGTGTCTCTCTGGCTCGGGCATTCCAGTATGCAAACGACGGAGATTTACACTCGCGCCGACCCATCCGTGAAGCTCGAAGCCCTCGAATCAGTGATCGCTCCGAAGCTGCGGACGGGCCGCTTCAAAGCAACGGACAAACTGATCGAGATGCTGAAGGCTGCTCCCAATATGCGGAGTAAAAAGACAGCAATATGACCGCGGGCGCCCTCCATCGAACGCGGGCTCCGCATAAAAACGGACTCCGCATTAAATCGCCCGGTAGACGACTGGGGTAAGCTGCTCGGCGATATTGCCGCTGTCAGCGCCATGCTCGACCGCCTGCTCCATCACGGTCACGTACTCAAGTGCGGTCCACGCAGCTGGCGCACGAAGACAGCACCTGAATCGTAAGGAAGAAATCCTTTCTTTACTGCGAGGACTCTGCCCTCGCGCACCCGGGATTTATCGCTTTCGCGCCAGGATTCCTGGCCCGAGTGGCAAGCGGACCTGCCGCTCGCCCGCTCGGAATCCCGGCCCTGTGTCGGCGCTCCGGTCGCTTCCCAGCGGAGCCGTATCCTCCGCACGGGTTGGCTCAGTATAAACTGCTTTCGCTTTCAATGCGAAAAATTTGCCCATTCTGCGCCCGGCGCGTTATAACTATTTTTGTTGTCCTGGGTCAGCTCCGTTGGCCGGTTTTGAAGTGATAACGTATGGCCGGTTTTCAGGTGATTACCGAGGTTTGGCATGGAATATGTGTGTTCATTGCGGCGCTTGGAGTCGCTTTCCTCGTTGCCACCTTCGAATTCGCAGTCTGCGTCACTGAGCCGGGAATAAGCTGGGCGCCTAAGTGCGCCGCCAGGACTCGTCCGCGCCAAGGACTTCGGAAGCAGGTACTTGTTGGACGTTTCTTTAAGAAAGCGAAAAAGCGATCTGCACGTCTGATTTGGCCATTTTTAAGAAGCCGCGAAAAGTCATCGCACAGCGAAATCGGTAGATAAAATCCAAGCGAGAAACTTCAAAACTACCGCTTGGCCTAACAGAGTAGGAATGGACTTATATACAGGCATCGGCCGTGGCGTGTCGATAGTAAAGTAAATGGCAAACATAGGCATCCTCACAAGGGAAAGCTCAGCAATGGAGCTGGTCAAGTCTGAAAGTGGTGCTCTCTTCATAGGATGGTGTGTGAGACTGCCGCTAGGCACGAACGTTGAATTTTTGGAGAATATTGAGGATTTCAACGGTAAATTTCTGAAGATCAGTTGCGAGCGTCGACTATATCTCGTGCCGAAGAGCCACGTCGAAGCTATACAAGACACCAAATTTCTAAGGACTGTTGCATAAATTGCACTCAGCTCAGTTAGAACTTGCCCTGAGGTGATACGTCCAACGCGAAATCGACTGAAAAGCTATTGAACTCGTCGGAACCCTCGGGAATCGGCCCAAAACCGGCCATATATGAGAGCGCTCTAACGTGTCAACAGGGCCTTGATGGTTTTGTTTTTAGCTTTTTATCCTCGTTCGTACACACCATCACCGCACCGAGAGCAGGGGTTTGCCAGACCGCCCCCGCCGGGCGGCTGTAGTTCATACTGGAATCCGCAGCAGCCCTCGTTCATCGCACTCGCATCACTATGAGTAGTTGTCGCTCGTCTCTAAGGCCCTTATTCAAACAGCCGAGCTGGTAGACGAGTATCCTCCTGGCGTTTTCTATCATCTCTGCTCGCCCAACAGAACGTTAAACCTTCACTGGTGTCTCTTTCGTCAGCTCCGCTCGTTCGCTATTCCGCTCCTTCGTCGGAAGCCATATATCCCCTTCAACTGCTGCAAGAGCCAATTCCGCGAGCGGGTGTCGCAATCAATGTTCAGCCTCTTAGGCTATGGCCGGTTTCGCGCTTACCCGTGCGTCGACGAAAGAGTCTGGCGCAGTTCGTGCCTGGGCTGAGGCCTTCGGCTTGGACTGCGGTTCGCGATAGACTTCTTGTTTTTTCAAAATCCAATAAGCAGCCTCGGCCAAGTGCCGACCCACGGCCACGACCGCTTTCTGGTGATTCGTTTTGCGCTTCACTCGTTGATACAACCGCCCCACATGCCGACCCGCCAGTTGCTTCTGGTGAATCGCCACCAAGTTACCGGCTTCGATGAACGCCCACTTCAAATATCGATTCACGTCCCCGCAGATTTGCCCGAGTCGAGTACGGCCACCGCTGGAGTGTACCCGTGGGACCAGCCCGGCGTAACTGGCAAGATGCTCCGCCGAGGCGAACCGCTCTACCCGACCGATTTCGAGTGCCATCACCATGCTCAGAATGCGGCCGACATACGGCAACGTCTTCAGCAGATCAGCCTCTACCGTTACTTTCATGAGCTCCTCAAGTGGCTTTTCCACCTCCTCGATTTGCATCTCTATAAAATCCATCATCACCAGTTCCCAGTTCCACGCTTTGCCGAGTATGTTCCGGCAACTCTCCTAGCCGCGCGCCCAGGCGCATTCGGCCTTCCACGCCGAACACGTCGGTGACACCGGAAATCTGAATGTTGTAACGCGCCAGCGCTCCTTGAATCCGATTCTTCAAGCGCGTGCGCTGCCGCATCAGGAACATTCGCAGACGCAGCAACTCCCGCTGGTCCCGCAACCCCGCCGGCGGAATCCAGACCTCGGGCAGCGTTCCGTTGCGCAGCAGAATGCCCAAGCCGTTGGCATCAACCTTATCGGTCTTCTTACCGGTCTTGCCCATTCGCTTCTTCGCTTCCAGCGGGTGCGCCAACCGCGGATTGTGCCCCGCTGCTTCCATTTCGTCTACGATCCAGTAATAGTGTCCGCAGGCCTCCAGCCCGATCTGCGAACCCGGCGGCAATTGCTCGAGGTATCGCCGATACTGTTCTCGATCATGTCCTACCTGCATTTTCTGAGAAGCCTCGCCGCGTTCGTTCACCGCTACGAACACCGAGTACTTCTTGTGCGCATCACATCCGATAAACTGCTCCATATTCGCTGCAGCAGCTCCTTTCTTGCTTGGGGTGTTGCCAGTGTATGGCAACGCCCCGGCTGCAGCGCTCTCATAGCATCAATGATAATCAGCTGAAAGGGTCTTCCGCATTTTTGGTGGATGTTCACGGAGAACGCTGAGAGTCCTGCGTTCTGAAAGGTAGTACCCGTTGGCGTAGAAGCGGAAAGCCGCTGCGACCGTACATTTGCCCGTTTTAATAACTTGAGACGGTGTACCTGACCTTCGACCTGTCCATTGCTCCAATGCTGTTCTACCGCATCAGTTACTGCTTCATAATCCCGCTGGAGCCCTGTGACGAAGCGTTTCAGTTCAAAAATCTGAGAGTCTACACTTCTTGCGAGCCAAGTTTTCAAGGCATCAGAGTCTCGATCCTCGAAGACTTGGCGGAATTGTTGCGCTGAGACAAAGATGCGCTACGGGCGGTAATTCGAAAAAACGGCTGGAGCTCACAGCAATGAAGGCGTCTTTCGAGCATCTCAAGCAAGACTTCGCATTCAGTGAACGGCGTGCGTGCGGCATTCTCGGCCTGCCCGCTTCGACACATCGCTGAGGTGCTCGGCCGTCGCGACCTGCGGATGACTGGCGATAACTGCCTCGACCCAGCGTTGTTCGTCTGCTGTGCGCTGCATCGGCGGCTTGGCTAGCCAAAACGCGACTAGCCGTACATTAGGGAGTTTTCTGCGCAGCTGCGAAGACGCCGACGATGAGTTTGCACGCCAAGGTTGTAGGTATTCCTTCACTCGGCTTCGCTGTCCTCTATAGCCTTGCTGACGCAACTCGCGGCAGAGTTGGGACGCGTTCTGCAGCAGACCGACGATGTCGGCCATGGGCAGAATCATCTGAATGTTCGGGTTCTCGTTCGTGGGCAAGCTGGCGAAACTCATTCACCGCCCGCTGCTTCTCAATCTGATAGCGTCTCTTCATAGCGACTCTCTCCTTTTCTTGGCAGAAAATTTCCTGAAGGCTATCGCGCCCTCAGGTTGAGGGTCGCTTTTTTCTACGAACTAACGGGCATCCTTTTCGGAGTAGCGGTCCCGCTACTTGAGTGAGGTGTTTAGGCACATCTGCCGCAGGTATTCACTGCAAGTGGTTAGTTTCTGCCAAACGCATACTTGCTCCGGTGTGGCACTAGTCTCTGACCGTCTAAAGCCGTTTTATAAAGCATTTGAAGATCAAAATGTTTTGGCCGATAATAGGCCATGGCGCGAAAGCCTCTGCGTGTTCCGTCTCGCCGCGAGATCAGAAAGAGCTGCACAAGTTACTTAGCAGCGGAATCCAGCAAGTGCGGGTCGTCTTGCGAGCGCTGGCTCTACTGCATCTGGCCGAAGGGAGGACTGCGCCGGAGGTCGCTTGCTCGCTAAAGAAACTCACCGCAAAGACGATTCGGATGATCGGGCATCGGTATCGGAAAGGCCGACTGGAGCGAGCTCTGTACGAGAAGCAGCGGCCGGGTGCGGGCTGTTTATCGCTCGATGATCGGCTTGGGATTGTTCTCATCCTGTGAATTGGGATTATGGAGCCAACCCGAGAATGTGCGTCTGGATCGGCCGATACCAACATCGTGCGGATGGTGGTTCCTTGTACTCGCAACATATTTCATCTTCCGGCTAAATCGAACCCGTAATCCCCACGAGGAAGGAACGCAGAAAATAGAGGAAAGCTAGCTCGATCTCTGGATCGACGCATGTCCTCAGGGAGCTAAATCACTGCGTCTTCCCCTTCGGTCCTGGTCGCGCGCCAAATGCCATTAGCTTCTCTTTCAGTGGCTCGTCGCACGGCCGAAAACGATAAAGGAAACTGGAAACGCACTAGATGCGACTCCAGCAGCCCGCAGCCACCTGAAACACCGCAAACCTGCCGCCCATCCATTCTGAAGTCTGCGAGTTCAGCTCATTTTTTTTAAAGATGACAAACTTGGGCCTATCCTTATCGAGGCTCAGGTCCGGTATCAGCCGCTTGAATTGTGCGCTCTCATCCGGGCAGCTGCTTAACTTCCTGAGCCTCCCTTACCCCCCGACTACGTACTTCGCTCTTCAAGCATAGATCGCATGCTTCGACACTCGCATTCCCACGGACTGTCCTTGCCGCTTCAATGTGTCTGCTTTCGATATCCTCTCTGCTTCCGTTTGTCCTATAATAAACCATATTCGACTTTGAACGTTTAATCGTGAACAGCTCACTGGCGTCATGCTTAACTCTCTTCATCTCGGATAAGAATACCGATGTCACTCGTGATCGCAAATATCCGATTTGGAAGCCCAGGGCAGCACCAGAGCCGACGAATCTGAGTTGGCGAGAACTTATAGGATCCCACCGTCCAAGTGCGGCATTCGTCCCGAGAAATATAAAGCTGGCCAGCCATAACAGCGTATGCTGTGGGAGCGCCCTTGGAGCTGTAAATCACCGCTTCCGCAGATGAAGCCGGAAGCCCCTCTGAAACCAAAGACCAAGCGCCGCTTTGGCGGTTCGAATAAAAAAGGCCTCTTGTTGTAGCGAGAATAATGGGAGCTTGCGATGTTATCGGAGGAATAGCGATATCTCTGACCTCCGAAACCAAGACGGGCGGACTCAACCGGCTCCAGGTCCGCCCGTAGTTATCAGTCCAGTAAATGTCCTTCGCTGACCGAACCGCTATTTGGCCGTCCACAGAAGATGAAGCATAAATATCTACAATGTCTGCTCCTTTGCCGGTTGGTGCTAGCTGCCATTGTCGCCCCAAATCGCGGCTCAGATATAATCCCGCGTTTGTAGCTGCCAATAGTAAAGCCGCGCCTTCGTTTTCAATCGAATATAGCCGATTGATGCGAGGAGGACAAGCGTCGTGTGAACCAGAAGCTTGGTGCGCAGGTTTTATAGTCTCCGGCTCGTTCGAGACATTATACCGGTTTGGCGAATAAGCAAGGTCATTAGCGAGAGGCAGCCAAGTATGTCCACTATCGGCAGACCAAAAAAGTTTATGAGCATCTGCAGCGAACAGCAGGCCGTTGCTTATCCCAGTGATCGTCCGGAGGCGAATCCCGTCTAGACCCGTAATCGGATCAGCCTTTTTCCACGTGACACCTGCGTTATCGCTTAAAAAAATCGCCGTCGTATCCTCGCGGTCTAATTCGACAGCTAAAAGCCGCTTTCCAATCGCAGTTATGGCTGTTAAGTGACGAGCGACAAATCCATTGTTAATTGTCTGGAGACTCTCTCCGTGGTTAGTGCTTCTCGAAGGCCCATCATTTTCCAACGCGAGAAACAGATGAGACGGCTGTGATGGTATCAAAGCCAGCGAATTTACTTGGACGCTGTTCAATTGCTGCCAGCTTGCTCCTCCATTGATCGATTTCAAAAGCCCAAGTGTTGTGCCTGCATAAACAGTCATCGACTGTTGAACGTCTCGCCGGATAATGTGAGTTCTGCGATAACTTTGCGAAATGCCGGTGATCTTGTGCCAACTCGTGCCCCCGTTATCGCTGACGTAAACACCGCTGCACGCACTGGCCAATATTTTGTCGGGGGCAGAATAATCAACAGAAAGCGAAAAAATATCGGAATCATCGATCATTCCCTTGTTAATGGACGTCCATGTGTGTCCACCGTCGGACGTCTTCCATGGTAGATGCGTCGTGCCCGCATAGATCGTTTCGGGTGTCGCGCCGAACGCAACTGCTGTTATTCCGAGCATCTCGACATTATTGCGTTCCGAAATTGGCACCCAGTGGCGTCCAGAATCTTTAGACAGAAAAACGCCTTGACTCGAACCGGCTAATACTTCTTCTTTTTGCATTGGCGAGATGGTCAGCGCACGAATAGAAAGGCCGGCCAGCATTGGATTTGCTTTCCACGTCTGTCCGGTATCGTAGCTTTCGAATAATCCTGCTTGCAAAGGCCCAGCTATACCCACCAGAAAGTGGCTGGCGTTCAAAGGGTCAATGGCGACAGATTCTACTTCTCCTAGGGTTTGCTTAGGGAAAGGAAGAAGCACCCAGGAATTGCCACCATCCTTTGACAAATAGAGCAATGATTGTTGGCCCCCACTGAGGAGTATGCGCGGGCTCTGAGGGTCTACAGTCACCACCGTGGCAGTCCCGCCCCAAGGACCTACCATAAGCCAATCGCTAGGATGTGGCGACGCCAGCAAGTCTATACTGCTTACGGCCAAAAGTACGAGAAGTGCGGTCAAATATTTGCGAAACATTAGTCGAAGAGGGTCAAACGATGATGTAACCGTAGCCTGCGGCTGTACATCTCCAGCGACTGCCGTCTTCAATGGAGCGATCCGCGGGTTGAGGCAAAAGGGTTAGAGGTAACTGCGACGAACGACAATCAGATCGATCCGTGCAGTAGACAAATACCAATTGCCATGCCTTTTGGAAGGTGCTGCGATGAAGAGAAGGAATGAGAGCGGCCCAAGGCAGTACTGGTTGTGCTCGTCCTTCCGAATAAAAAGTATCATTGCGCGACATGGATCAGAGGAGCGCGTAAATTCGGGGTAGTTCTCGCCAGAAGCCACCCTGGATCAGCTTCAATCGTTCTGCAAAGCCGATGGCGAAGGGCGCGGAGATGAATGCACGTGAATGCGACCTCAGAGGACCTTCAACGTTCCAGTTTAGGGTCATAGCTGCTGACGATTGCTGTTCAAGAATGTAGTCAGTCGGTACGCGGCAATACGACTTTAACTCCCCTCCCTGACTGGGCTTTGCCAAGTCAAGAGCTGCACAAGGCGGCCCCTCAGCATAGGATATTCTCATCCCGTTAGCAAAGAGTTTTCGATTTTGGGCGGGTACCCCGGTAATTCTGGCTCGGCAGTGCTGCTGAGCTTTTGCGCCGTTCGGAGCGAGCGCTGTACCAGTTCCTCTTGAAGTACTCTCAAATGACGCTCAACGAGACCTCGGAGACCGATTCTCCGTTTTCGCAGTTGAAGGGAGAGTTTCGCGAAAGCATCTCGATCTGGTTCTAGAAACCAAGCACTGGGAACCTCTTGGATAGCGGAAAGTAGTTCACTCTCGGACATTTGCTCGATAACTTTTACGGTATCTGTGCAGATAGACTGCATATCGAGGAGTAAGTAAATGTCCCTATCCATAGAGAGTCCATCGAGAGGAGCGTCTCGGAGTTCCCAAATACTCCCATTGAATGCCATACCGTGGTCGACCATGTACGCCTGAAACGATGCCGTCTTCCCTTTAGGTTTTGTACGAATGAAGATGGCCTGTCGCCTATCCGTGTTGCAGAGAAATTTGTCAATAACGAACGCCTTAGCGAAATCGGCGAGGTTGACGATGTTGGGCAATAACTTCTTGGGCAAAAAATCAAAAATTGCCTCCTTGCTCGGATCGGCTGGACATTGAGATCCAAGGTGCACGCCTGGCTCGATTGTGATGTGTCGGTTACCAATATGGAACAATAGGCCTTTGTCTCTCGCCGTATCCTGCGTCAGTTGCAGCGCCTCGACGCGCGGTGTCGAGACACCGAGCCGCTCAAAAACGTGCTGTGCAATCCACTCATTTATAAGTGTTCTGGTACCTTGCGGGTTACCGGCAAATTTAGCGACGAAATGCCTGCCGTCCTGGGTTTGAACGAGATAGGCCTGTGAGCCACCGCGCATGGGGCGAATGACGGATTTAATTTTGGTGTCAGCCGAAGTCATACGTCAGTATTCCGCGCGAGACTACGGCATCGTGTGAGCCGTTCTGTTGGGCTCCGGAGTAATAACGAGCACTTCGATTGCTAAAGTCATAGTCGCGATACCCTGGATCGATTTCGTATATGCATGAAAATTAGCCCGACAAACGACGCCTAATGGCGTGCTCACAATTTATTTATCGTTAACTAGTGAGCAGTTCACGCGGTCGGATTAATCGCATCGTGTGTTCAGGAATATCCGAGCTAATGTTCCGGCGAGGTGAGCCGACAATCATCTCAGATGCGTTCCATACCTGAAAAGAGGAGATTGCTGCTATTGTGTAGACGGCTGTGGCTCAGGACAACCAAAACTGGGAGAGTTGGGTTTGACAATCATGGCCTCGCAAGGCGCTAGCCAGTGGGCGCTACTAATTGCAAACCTACCAGGTCGAGCATCAGAAGCGATAGGGCTACTGCTCCTTAACCCTCATCTAAATCAGCTTCGAATAAAGATCCGGCCAAGGTGGTGGGAAGGTGTTCCGGAAGTATACGGACCTGAAGTTTGGGAAGCTATTTCCGAAGACCTAGAGGAAAAAAGCCGCGAGATGGGCGGGGCTGCAGTAGTGGATTGGCTCGAATGCACGGCCTCCCATGCTCTTCAGGTCACTGCACTCCAGACCATCGGCGCGACCGACATCGAAACAGCATTAAATAAACTGTATCAGCTTCATGTCGACTCGGGCGGCCGGCAAAGCGGGCGCGCAGTGTGGCTTTCACGAGTGAAACTTGCATGGGATAGAGCTGTCAATTCTATAACTTTGCCCATCTGTTCTGCACAAATCTCGATCCTTCAAACCTGGCGCGTATTTTTCCGCCACCGGTGGGTGCATGCAGCACTTGCCGCCAGCCTCATTTCTGCAGCCATTCTAACGACAATGAGGCGACATCCGACAGCGCGATCAGTATCGCAGCGCAAGCTAGAAATACCGGACTCAAATCTGCTTCCCGCTTTTTGCAATTCACCGGTTCGCCCTGTGCTATCGGATCTCCAGTTCCTGGCTCAACGCTGCTTTCGCCCTCCGCACGGACGGGGCACCGCATCCTCCCATTTGCATAGAGCCTTCAATCCGGAACGTCTAGTTCTTGTGGTGCCTAGGCCCCAACCTGTTAACATCGTCCTTCCCAACCCCTGACTTTGAAATTGACACGAGCGCGGCGCCAATCATTCCTTTGCCGCTGCCGGATGCTCCAAAGTTCCAACACCGAAGGAACCGATTTGTAAGAGTGCTTTCTGCGTTCATAAGGCCGTTCAGGAGTACGGGATCCTAACAGGACAGGGTGCGAACAGAAGCCGCTACCAGTAATGTCAATGATTATTACGCCTGTTCTCTTGCAGGTGTACACAACGTAGTGTACATTAAATCAAGAAAAGCACGATAGAAAATCAACGAACTCGAAACCAGAATCAACGATCGGTTGAAGGTTGTCGGCCTCCACTGGGCCAGCAGAGCTTGTGAAAAGAAATGACAATGTGGGGCGCCGAGGTGTATGGATTTGTGGATGTGGCCGACGATGAGATCACGATCAATAGAGTTTCGCGTTACTGAGCCTTGTGTACGCGCTCGAAGCGATTCTTCCCGAAGCCAAGGTGGTGCGCTAGT
>CAWJEH010000049.1:0-29742 GCA_963841675.1 Terriglobia bacterium | reverse complement strand
CGATACCCGGATCTCGGGCGGTATGTTTACTGGCAGTATCTCCGTGCCAGTCACCGATGCAGCCTCGGTGGTTCCTCCGGACGCCCAAGCATATGTGCTGAATGCGACGGTGGTTCCGTCAGGCTCTTTAGGGTTCTTGACTCTGTTGCCCGACGAGCAGAGCCAGCCAATCGTCTCGACCTTGAACGCTCTCGATGGCTGGGTCACATCAAACTTGGCGGTGGTTTCGGCGGGAAGCGGCAGCACGTTCGCTGCTTTCGCATCAAACAATACCGATCTCATCGTCGACATGTCCGGGTACTTCCGTTAATGCTTTTGAGTTTCGAACCGGCATTCAAGTGGATGCCCACCAGTGTCATACCGCGCGAAATGTGAAGGCCTTATGAGAAGTAAGCTGGAATTTCAAAACGCGAATCCAGCCATGTAAATCTTCGCGCCAGGCAGTCCTGTAGTCGGATCCATATCAAACGCGATGGACACTAGGAGGCGGCAGCGGGCCGTTCGATCGATCGCGCGGGCATTAGTCCCTCGCCCACTGGGCGAAAAAGGTTCCGATGCTTTGAGGAATCAGGCAACAGTGCTCATCGAGCCCTGGCGAACTGCAGTTATCGAGTCCCGGTAAAAGGAAATGCTTGATTTGCTAGCCGCGGCTGCATTGCGGGTCTTTTTATCGCTACTCTCGCTTATTGAGACGATTTTTCAGCATGATTGGCCACGAGACAGATTTGCTCAGCCAATATTCTCGCGGCCCTGGACAAGAGGACCCACCCGAGGGCACTACCTTGATTGAGATTCAAATCCTCGGACGCATGCAAGCCCGTGCGCCGCAAAGATCTGCACTGGATGATGAGACCGACTTTGCGAGTTCCAAAGTCAATGTCATACAGGCGATAAGGCAATACAGGTTATGAAGACTGCATATCGGCTCTTCAACATCCTAGCCTAATCGGATTGGCCATTCTCTCACTGCTTCTGCAACTCCTCGATGTTCATCCAGCTTAAATTTGCGTTCGGCAAGTGGATCGGGCCTGGAATGCTTCACTTCGCTGTGCACCACTCGCAAAGCCCGACTGAATTCCTGAGAAAGTTCCTCGTCGCCTGCGGACCTGCGCTGCGTGTCCTCTGGTCAACTTCGGGCGCCTAATCCGTCACGAAATCTTTCGTTGAAGTGGCGCTTTCATTCAGAAGGTCCGGCGGCCTCTGCCGCCTACGATCTGCCGAGGGAGCATTCTCCGAACTGCACAGCGATACGGCGTATTTCAGCTTGGGCATCTGGTGATCTGCTCATCGAGTTTAGTCGAGCAACATCTGGAACTTCCAAGTGAACGATCGGGGAAACTCGCATTTTCCCCTTCGATTACCGAACCGATACTGGGGCGGCCCAGGTCTAGATACCATTCCGAAAACCGCTTTTTGCGCGGATGATCTGTCGGCCCGCTGTCGAGGAAGATGCAGGTCATTCGAACTTCTGCCGATGAGAACAGTGATAATCGTGCAACGAACTATTCCACCCGCGGGCCCCTGCATCCGGATAACTTCCGCCAACTTGTTCCTGTTCCTCGCAGTCGCCTCGTTGATAGGCGCGCAATCTAACCCAACAGTTCAGGATTTCGGGTCAGCCGCCATAGGGGCACCAGAAATAACCCTTACACTTTCATATCAATTTTCGGACAGCGCCTCGAAACCGATCTTTGCTATGAACTATGGATCGGAGTTTTCAGCTGGTCCCGCAGCATGTCGAGGCACAAATCTGAACATATGTAGTCTCGAAGTCGCCTTCTCCCCAAGGTTCCCGGGAATGAGACAGGACGCGGTAATCGCGAAAGACAGCTCGGGAAATGTCCTGGTAACTACATCTGTGCATGGCATCGGACTGGGAGGACAGTCTGCGATTTTACCTGGCTCAATCAGCACAATGGCCGGAACGGGAGTTTGGAGCTACACCGGCGATAGTGGTCCGGCTCTAACCGCGACATTTCGAAACCCCCAAGGTCTTGCTATCGACGGCTACGGAAACATTTATGTTGCAGACTCGGTTAACGAGGTAATCCGAAAAATCAGCATAGCCTCTGGCGTGGTAACAACCGTCGCCGGAACGGGAAGCCCCGGCTATTCGGGAGATGGCGCACCGGCTATTCTTGCCCGTCTGAACACGCCAATGGGAATTTGTCTCGATCCTGCCGGAAACCTCTACATAGCCGATAGCGGAAACAACCGGCTACGAAAAGTGAATGCGGGAACTGGGATTATCACCACTATTGCCGGAGGAGGAAATGGCCGCGAAGGTTCGGATGCCCTTGGAGACGGGGGGCCAGCGACCGAAGCCAAGCTTTACGGCCCAAGCGATGTAGCGGTTGACACAGTTGGCAACATATACGTGGCCGATTCCTTTCATAACCTCGTACGGAGGATCAGCGCGGCCTCGGGCATCATTAGTATAGTAGCTGGCGGAGGAACGGCAACCGGCGTCGATGGACTCGGAGATGGCGGCCCGGCAACGGGCGCCATTCTGAGCGATCCAACCAGTGTGACGTTGGACCCATCCGGAAATTTGTACATCGCGGACACGGGTGATAACCTGATTCGGGTCATCGACGCATCGTTGAACACTATTCGTGCTGCAGTTGGGAATGCACGTCCGGGATACTCGGGCGACGGTTTTCCCGCCACGAGCGCGCAAATCAACGCCCCTTCCAGCATCCGACTAGATGCAGCCGGAGACCTTTACATTGCCGACTACGGAAACGGTGTAATACGTGAGGTTAGTTCTGGAAGTCAGACGATTACGACGGTTCAGGGCAGTGGCGATCTAATAGCGGGTCCGATTGCCCTGGGGTTAAATTCCGAAGGAGTCATTTACGTTGCGGACTATGATGACAACAAGATCTTGCAGATACAACCCAATCCAGGTACCCTCACGTTCGCGACAACAAATGTTGGCCAGCTCAGCGACCCGCAAAATTTATCGGTTTTGAACATTGGAAATGCAAACCTGCTCGTCAGCGCACTTGATGTAGGACTAAACTTCGCACAGCAAGTCGCAAATGGAACTGACTGCTCCTCAGCCTCATTGGCACCAGGCACTTCCTGCGGCGTAACTTTAGCTTTCGCACCGAGGAAAGATGGCAGTATAACGGAGAATTTCGTATTACACCTGAATTCCCTCACCCAGGTCAATTCTGTCTCCGTCGGTTTGGCCGGCGTCGGAGTTGGAAGCGCTTCTATCGCCGTTATTGAGCCAAAGTATTGGGCATTTGGGACTCAGCCGCTTGGTTCTACCTCAACAATTACAACATTCAAAGTATCAAATGTAGGAAATGCACCGCTTTCAATAAGCAGCGTGTCGTTGACTGGAACCAACGTATCGGACTTTGTAATCGTGGCGAACACTTGCACGCCGACCGTGGCTGCGGGAGGTGACTGTGCCGTCTCCGTAGTTTTTACTCCGACTGCGCTCGGTAATCGCTCGGCGGTTCTCCTTTTGACCGATTCGTCATCGGACTCGCCTCAGTCGGTTAGCTTGAGTGGTGATGGCGCACCCGCAACTACGGTGATTGCGACGAGTGACTTATCGGTAGCATTTAATTTGAACCCCCAAAATCTCGTGCTATCTACGCTGATAACAAGCTCTGCGGGTGTAGTAAGTGGCGGCACCGTGACATTTTCGATCTTTGATGGTTCGGCAATAATCGGCGCGCCTATTGAGACTCAGGCCATCAATAACGGGCGAGCAAGCGTGACGTTCGCCCTACCGGCAGCGACCATGATTGGTACATACAGTGTTGTAGCGTCTTACGGCGGCGGCGAAACTTTCGCCCCCAGTGTGGACAGCACGCATGTTTTGAAGGTCTACCCGGCAACAACAATAACTTCAGCGAACAATATATCTTTGCCGTTCAGCTCGAACGCTCGAAGTGTGACACTTTCAGCTTCGGTGACCAGCTCGGCAGGTATAGTCAATGGGGGAACAGTTACGTTTAACGTGATAAGTAACGGAATTCCGTTCGGCTCTTCCGCGGTTTCCAACGTGGTGGTCGCCGGTAACGCGACGGCAATATATTGGTTGCCTGCCGGAACAGCGACGGGCTTGTACACAATTGTGGCGGACTATACCGCGAGTGGAGGTTTCGGAAGTAGCAGCGACGGCACGCATGGCATAACGCTGTACAGTGCCCCGACAAGCACCGTTGGAAGCAGCGCATCGGCGGTGAGGAGCGATATCAGCCAGACGGTGGCACTTTATGCAACAGTAACCAGTACAGCGGGATTGGTGACTGAGGGCACTGTTCGTTTCACCATATTAGACAACGGCACTGCGATCGGATCGCCAGCAACCTCCCCAACAGTGACGAACGGAACAGCAATGGTTAGCTATGTTTTGCCGGCGAATACGCCGGCCGGAACTTATCAGATTCAAGCGACCTACAGCGGCGGAGAAAATTTCGCGGCCAGCAGTAATGGCTCAGTGGCGTTCACGGTCACGCAATCGGTTAGTAGCCCGGGAGCTTTAATGTTTATTCCATTGACGCCCTGTCGTGTCGCCGATACAAGAGACGCGAACGGATCCTTCGGCGGACCCCAGTTAGTGGGCGGAATGACCCGTAATTTCGTAATCCCGAACAGTGGCTGCGGTGTTCCTTCTACCGCTGTCGCTTATTCGTTGAACGTAACAGTAGTGCCAAACGCAACATTGACATATCTGACGATGTGGCCGGCGGGCGAGGCACAGCCTATGGTCTCAACTCTCAATTCCCTCGATGGACGCATCAAGGCGAATGCGGCAATTGTACCTGCTGGCTCGAACGGGGCGGTCAGCATTTATGTTACGGATGCAACGCAAGCGATACTCGATGTTAACGGATATTTTGTGCCGGCAGGGACAGCATCTTCGCTCGCTTTCTATCCGGTGGCTCCGTGCAGAATTGTGGATACGCGCATGGGGATCGGTCCACTGGCCGGACCCTCGCTAAGCGGCGGAACAAGCCGCTCATTCCCGATTCTCTCCAGCGCGTGCAACATACCTTCCACTGCTCAAGCCTATTCGTTGAACTTCACCACGGTGCCGAAAGAGCCGCTCTATTATCTGACGGCCTGGCCAACCGGGCAGAGCCAGCCGAACGTCTCTACGCTTAATGCTCCAACAGGGGCGGTTACCGCCAACGCAGCGATCTTAGCGGCCGGAATCGACGGGAGCATCTCAGTATATTCGAGCAACGACACAGATTTGATCTTGGATGTCAACGGCTACTTCGGCGCTCCCGGAGGGGGCGGCCTGTCGCTGTACACGCTCACGCCATGTCGAGTGCTCGACACCCGGATCGGCTCCCAGCCACTCAATGGAACGCTCGTGGTGAATGTTGCGGGCAGCACGTGCGGCGTGCCGGCTACGGCGCAGGCCTACACTTTGAATGCCACTGTCATACCTACGAGCACACTGGAATACATGACTCTGTGGAGTGACGGGAAGATGCAGCCACTTGTGTCGAGCTTGAACTCGTGGGATGGTGCGATCACGTCAAATATGGCTATCGTGCCGACAATCAACGGTTCAATTGACGCGTTTTTATCCGACTCGACAGATCTGATTTTGGATATTTCCAGCTTTTTTGCGGCCCCATGATTGTCATCGCCAGCTACTTTCTGCCGGACCTGAACGAGTACTCAACGGAGCAGTGTGCTCAAAGCTATAGGCCAAGTTGCCAAGATGTCGAGGTGGTTCCGGCGGGTGGGCCTGCCGTTTCTAGCGCGTTCATCAAGGAATTTCCCTTAATTCGTGCGGAACTCACCGGTTGGCTGTTGCACCGCGCAGTTTATGCGGAAGTTATAGGCTGTAGCATGCGAAAGACCCGAAAGCGTGACATTGCGAGCTCCCTTGCCGCCGTTATCGCTCACACGGGAGAAGCTAGTCACGAGCGTCGGATCGGAGCTGCTGTAATCCACCGAGCAGGCCGCGCTGTCGGGCGCGACGTAAGTAATGGTAGCTGAGGATCCGCTGGTATTGCTTACACCATTAAACTTCACCATGCCTTGTGCGTCCTGCAAGGCATCGATATTGGCGCCCACGTCACCGCCATCGGCCGCCGGACTTTCACAGCCGGAGCAGTAGTTCGCCTTCAGGTGGAAGTCAGGGGTGCCGCTGGAACAGTTCGGACCTGGGCAGTTGAACCAACCCACGCTGCCCAGCGACGTGTTGGCGGGTATGTAGTTCTTGAGCGGCGAAGGATACCAACTTTGCACCTGAGATTGTGATACACCGTTGCCGATCAAGACGTTGCCGGAAAAATTGTAGCTCGGCGTAAATTTGCAGTCCATTAAGGCCTTCGCATGCAGGCCGGAGCAGGCATCATTTGGAATGTCCCCACTCTCCTGCCCCATGCCCTGGCTGCCATCTATGTAGCCGAAATTATTAGTAATTTGTACGCCCTCTGAGTAACCGTTGAATAACCAAAGCAACACAGGAAGCGATCCGACATTTCCGGCAATTGTATTATGATCGATAATCAAATCTTCCATGTTGTCCGGTCCCTGGAATATCCAACCTTGGCCCGACCAATTGCAATTACCTTCAAAGCAGGAGTCATGATAAGTATTTCCGTTCACGTCCCAGAACAGGTTATTCGCGAAGCGGTATCTCCTTTCCGGCGGCGTGCTTCCATAGTCGCCGATATCGATGCCGCCTGTAACATGCATGAATGTGTTGTATTGCATGTCGACGTCCGTGATGCCCTCCTGATCGGACGATGAGCCGGAGGCGAATGCGATTGTTAGCGATGCCGGAGAAACACTATTGTAAGAAGTGTCGTAGATGCTGCCGTAAATCTGGATCCGCTTTCCGCCTTTCCATTCGTTGGTCTGCCGCGTAAGGTATATATTGCCATCGCTTGTGCTGCTCCCCCGCATTGTCCACAGCGGGTTCGTGAAATAGTTGCGGTAGTAGGTGTAATCGCCGGGCGTCCGGATCGCTCCGTGCCCGTCGTCATGATGCCACATGTTACCGGACCCTTCGACATGGTTGTTCACCATCGCATACGGCCCTGGTCCGTTTCCGCCGATCATGCACTGGCACCCTTCGGTCGCAAATTGTGACGTTTGGAGATCGGCTGGTTTAGACCCGGTCATGGACCCATTGACCAGCGCGAGACACGAAACACCTCCCGCTGCGGGCCTTCCCTGGGCATCCAGCGGCCACTGCTCGGAATAGTTGCAGGCAAACGTGTTTGAGTCCACATAGAAGGGCACAATATGCAGTGGCGCATTGTCGTTTCCGCCATTTTGGAAGAAATTCTGGCCGGCTGCCAGGTCGGTCGTATGGAAAGACGCAACATAGGTGGCGTTGGTTGAAATTGGACCGTAAGGGGATGAGAACATCACGGTCTGCCAGCTATTCGCCGCCACGTTCTCCGGGCTGCCGGCCGTCGCCAGGCGAGTTCCATTGGAGTCCCACAAGCTGACCGTGCGGCCGGGTTCTGAATCCACAGAATAAAAACGAATGCCACAGATATAGCCGGCCTGTGTGGATTGGAATGCCTCGCCCAATTCCCAGGGGCCATCGGTACGGATACTGGTGGGCAGCACCGGAGCGTTACCGGTGATGGTCTGAGTGGAGCTGCAGCTGGACGTGCTCGAATATATTGGCTCAACGAAGTATTCGTCCGCGGAAGCGCCGGACGGGTATGCGCTCGCCCCGCCCGCGTATCTTCCGCCGCCTGTGTTGCTCGCCGCCTTAATGACGCAATTGGTATTACTTCCACCACATGCCTGAATAAGGCTGCTCCCGCTGGTTCCCGGGTACAGCCCGGGGGGGAGAACAATATTGAGCTGGCCCGAGAAATCGAAGTAAGTGTAGCCCGCATGGCCGCCGTTCTCGGTTCCATTGAAGTTTATGGTTGCAGTTCCCGCCAGAGATCCCTTACCCGCCCCGAATGCAGCGTTACCTGGGTCAATGGTGAAGGATGTAGCGCTGGTTGTAGTTACTCCAAGCCCGTTAGATGACCCATGAAAGTAGTGCATCCCATCCAAATAGCTGTTGGTGAAAGCGACGTTCATGCCGTCCCATCCGATTACGCGCTCCACGCGACCGCCATTGCCGGGCGCTGCTGTTCCGTGAAAGTAGCAGCGGTCGCAAATAATGTTTTCATTGACAGGTGATGTGTTATACAGATACCACCACGGAATCGGATCGCTGGAAGTTGCAAAATACGGATCCGCTTGATAGGTGAATTCAATTCCCATCAAGTAGATGTTGGCCGTGGGGATCTGATCGTTGCCATCCGTATCTGAAAAGCTAAACAATGTATGCGGGCTGTAGAGATCGCCCAAATTGCTCAGCGGGGACTGTATTACGGCCATTTTGGGTGCCCAGGACGGGTTGACGCGAGTACCGGCCGGGGCGAATTGCGCATCAGGAGTCGCCGTGCGGATGACAATCCAGTTTAAGGGGCGAGGCCACTTGACCACATAGATGTTATTTCCGCTCGCGTTCAAGGTCATGGCGCTTCCGCCAGGCGTCGCGCTGACTTGAAAATTGTTTGCGTCCACCAGCTTCACGTAATAGATCTGTCCATCCACAATCTGACCGGGCACCGTGTTACCGTTTCCGGCGCAGTTGGGGGAAATGCAAGAATAATTTCCTGAAAAAATGATTGCCTGCTGATCGCCGAAGCCATGTGAAGGAAGGTTGATCGTGTTGCCGCTTACAGCCGAAGCGGCGAACGTTTTCACGTCGGGAGGCACGACCTGGTCCAGCCAATAATTTCCGTTTGTTCCATTCCCCGTGCCCATGCAGACCGTTCCGGGCGGAATATTGATGACCGTGCCTTTTGCGAGCTGGTTTGATATCGCCGTGTTGATATCGGCCATCAGGTCATGACAATCCGCCGCCACGGTGACCTGAGTGTAACCAGTGGTATTGGGGTAGGAATAATTGAATGTGGCCGGCGCTAATGGCGGAGCCGGATGAACCCCGGGAAGCGCGGACGTCGTTACCACGGCGCCCACCCCCGTAGTCCAGGTGTTGCCATCAGCAGTGATCTCCGGGCATATTTGGTAACTTGTGCTCGCCGCGAGACCGCTCAAGGCGACCATATAGGGAGTCGTTCGGTTGGTCCGGATTCCCGGGTAAACGACCGTTCCACCCGACCCAGCCGTACACGTTGCTGGAGACGCAGCGTAGCGTATTCGTCCGTTCGCTATCGCGCTATCGGCGTTAAACGTGACTTGTAAGCTGCCATGCGAGATGTTCGTGAACCCGACACTTGACACCGTGAGACCGAAGCAGGAGACGCTTAGAAACGTAAATAGTAAGAAGTATCTCATTCAGATGTCCTTATTCCTCTGGCGGCTCCGCGCTAACCGTGAACTCTGGATGAGGGTAGGGATACTGAGTGCCGATGCCAAAGTGTGTGACGACGAGTGACGAAAGGGACAAAAATACCTGAGCTCGGACCCCAACAGAATTGGATGTGGCCAGTCGGCCATCCAATTCGCGACGGTACCGTGCGGCAGGAATACCTCCACGGAAGATCTCCGACCCGCCAACCCTCGTCAGAGTAGGGAAAAGCTGGTGTTCGACAAAAATGATCCTGCGAGATCGCCGAAGAAAATGTTTTCTTCATAATTAGTCGCTGTCGATTATCGATCTTCTCTAAATTGACTCGAGTTTGTGACGGATGTGTAGAACAAGACCACTTTGTGAGTTGCATCCGTCTTCCAGCGCCAAACCATCAAAACCTACAATTCGAACCTCGATATTTCCGAAATCACTGATTTTTTCTTGGCCCTCACTGGGCCGCTATAACCTTGTTTGAGCCGGAGCAGGATTCATATTGCCGCGCCCATTCCTCGGGTTTTCGACAAAATCCTATGGAAGCAAACTTCGAACAGTGAAGAATGCCCGAGCCCGAGTGCTGATGGTACTCCCAATCGATGAGCATTAGGGGCCTTTCTGCATGGATCAAGTGCAAACAAATTTGTTCGGGACGCTAGGGAATAATCGCAGAAAAGCACAAACTCAGTTCGCCGATTGCCCTCCAGATTACATGTCATATGCCTAGGCCGGCAGCTCCCCGTCACATTTTGGCGAGCGGAAGGCCACTAAGCCCCATGGTTTCAATCATTTCTCGCGCAAAGGTAATTCGGTCCGGATATTACGCTTATCCTCACATAATACGAAGATCCATGCGCTTCCCGGCGTATTGGTTGGGTGTGCACGACTCCAGAGTGCTGAACTCTGAAGGTGGTGGCTTCGGATGGGAGCATCAGAAAGCGAGCACCCATTAGCTGCCCCCTTCCCCCGAATGCTGAGAGTTTGTGGGGCATGGTCCGTAAATAGTCGACCCATTGCGTCAACCGAACTCCCCTAGCTCGCGCCGCAAGAAACCGAAGTTCGCTTCAGCATTTGCGTACGGGGCAATTCCTCAGCTTGTGTTCCCTGCAAGGGAACCATTTTACAAAGAATTGCCCCGCAATAAATACCTTACTGAGAAATTTTTACATGATTAGATACTTCAGTTTTGAGCAAGGTTGGCAGTCAACAAATTGGCATTAAGCCATTTAATATCTTGGTTTTATCGCTAATTAAAACGTCCGGTTTGCTCGCACGCCTTTCTCTCATTAAGGAAAAAATTACAATGCGACCTCCGATAACGATCGATCCCTTTTTCTCGATAATCGTCAGCTTCATTTTTGGCTTCTGAGTCCTGATTTCCAGCTCAATCAAATTCAATTTAAGATCACTCCTTGCGAGCTGAAGTGAAAGCCATCCCACAAAAGGAGGTAGGGCGCCGAGAGCACGGGTCCTCCGTCCTCGATTAATGTCGATCAGTGCTCGCAAACACGTTTCAGTCACACCTTACGGAGTCGTGAATTTAGCAATTCCACTTTGAGTGAAAGGACCCGACGAATGTGTAGCTCGGGACCCGGGGGTTTGAGATCCCTTACCGCATCAACAATATGCTACTGGTTCACTCTTGAAAACAGTAGTTGCGCATCGACCGCCGGCCCGGGGAACATCAGGTTAGAGCGTCGCACCGAGAAGTATCTTTGCCGGCCTTTTTGAAGCCGATCTAGTGTCCAGAGACGTTAGACAAGAGCGGATCAGACTCCCTTCCTGCAATCTTACTCGGCATCATCGACAGTCCCAGTTCCCCATACAGCACCGAAAGCAGCGGTGACGTCCATATGGATTTTTGTGCCCGCTCCGGAACGGTTCTGCTTGTAATCCAGTCCAATAGCCAAATTTATGGGGCGTGTACATCGACGTCATTGAAGGAATCCCGGATTCTTTAGGCTGCTGGGTTAACAGAACGATTACCGCCGTCCTTGGCTGCTACTCCGTAGCCGGCTCTTAGGTGCTCTGTCGATAAGGAAAACCTAACGTTTTCTGCGAAGCAGAAGCCGTAGGATCAACAACAGAAAGCAGTACGCCGGTCCAGTAGTCGCCCCGTTCTTGTTCTCTTGTCCTTCACTCTGCTCGGAGGCGGAAGGGGTCCACAGGCCGAATATGAAATTTAATAATCAAATTTCTTTTTGGGAGGGAACGTTCGCTGACATCAGCAAGAACCGTGCTGCTATTGCGTTCGTGCAACGAATTCGAGAAAATAAGCTTACCGGCTCCTCCCAGCGTGCGTGTGAACGATCCTGTAATTCGTGCTGTCAGGCGATTCCTCCCATTGTTTTGTGTTTTTCAGTTCGGCCTGATTGGTGGTACTCAAGAGGGACCCAGTGCGACAGATAGCGCGACCATCGAGCACCTCCTAAAACGAGGACAAGAACTGGAAAAAGCCGCGCAGTATGAGAGCGCGCTTGCCGTCCTTGACCAAATCACCCGAAGAGAAACCTCTGATGCCAACCAGCTATCAAAAGCAAAGGCCCTAGTCCTCAGAGGCATTTGTGAAATCCATTTATTTCACTACAGGGCCGCCTTAACATCTCTACAGTCTGCGCGAGATTTAAGTATTCGGCTCCACGACGAAACAGTCGCTGGGGCCGCAGCTGCTAACGTTTCCGTTGTATTCGCCCAACTAGGAGATTTTGCGCTCGCAGAGAAACACGCCAGACAGTCTGTTGACCTACTGGCACGTTCAACCCGTCGCGACAGTCTCGCCCTCGCATTTCTGAATTGCGCAAACATCGAATGGGACAATGGCGCGAGGGAAGACGGGGAAAAATCTTATCGCAAAGGAATCGCGGTTGCCCAGAACGCAGGACTTAGAGACACAGAAGCAAAGCTGTGGGACAATTTCGGAACGTCTCTCCTACTTACCGGAGAAACTTCAAAAGCGAAAGAAGCTTTGGACAATGCCCAGCGGCTTGAATTAGAAACGAATGACTGGGCAGTGCTCGCTGTCACAGAAGAACATCAAGCCGAACTTGAGCTGAAGATGGGCCATTACGAGTCGGCTCTTCGCCGCATAGACCGGGCTTTCTCTTTACCGAGTGCGTATTTCAAGACGAGTCCCCAGTATTATCCACTCCATATCCGCGGTCTCATTCTGCGAAAACTTGGCCGCTCATCGGAGGCTCTCGTTCAACTCCGCCGAGCAGTCGACTCTGCTGGCCAATGGCGAAAATTTGCCCTTCCTGGTGATGGTACAAGCACTAGAACCGTAGCCTACCTTCACGATGTTTACCATGACTATTCAGAATTAGCGGCCGAAATTGCGATACAACGACACGACAATCACTTAGCTCGGGAAGCGCTAGGAGTTTTGGCGGAAAATCGCGCCGCAAGTCTCCGAGAACAGATCGCCGCCTCTCTGGGCCGTGAGTTCCGGCTGCCGCCGGATTACTATCAATTAATTTCAGAGATCCAAAAACTTCAGTCAACAGTTACTTTGAGTGAGAGCACCTCGACTGAAGAAAGCAAACTTCGGTCTCTTCGCCTCGATTTAAGGATCCTTGACAACAGCATGGGTTTAGAACGGGCCAGCCTTTCTCAAGGGCTCCAGAAAATCAGCCGAAGCGCATCCATATCGGCGATTCAGCAAAAATTGGGCTCAACCGAAGCTTTGCTTGCTTTTGGTCTTGGAAACAACGAATCCTTTCTCTGGGCGTTGACGAGAGATCACATTGAATTATGCAAATTACCGGCAGAAGAGGTACTCGGCAGACAAGCTAGTGCGTTTTCAGATGCAGTACGAACTGGAAGAAATACGTCCGCTCCTGGAAAATCCCTTAGCAAGGAGCTCTTCAGTAAGCTCGACTCCGATGTTGTGCAAAAACCCAATTGGCTAATCGTCGCTGATGGAGTTCTCCTAGAGGGAATCCCCTGGGCTGCTCTTCCTGAAAACCTGCCTGCGCCCCAAACTTCCCCCTTGATCGCAAGACATACTCTGCGGCTGCTTCCGAGTGAACTTCTTCTTTTGAGGACTGAAACAAATCCGGCAAGTTCTCGGTTCATCGGGGTTGCAGACCCGATCTATAGTATCGCGGATCGACGTAGCATGCAGCGCGGGGAACCACACTTCAGTGCCGGCCAGTTAGGTGAGGGGCTTTTCTCTCTCAGTCAATTGCCAGGATCGCACAAGGAAGTCCGTCGTGCCGCAATGCTTAGCGGCATGTCTGACAGTGAGCTGCTGATCGGTACGCGTGCGTCTGGTGTGACATTGTTGGCTGCGCTTAGAAAGAAACCGCAAATATTGCATTTCGCTGTTCATGTGGTCAGCCCCCAGGGACATCCGGAACAAGCGGCGCTTGCATTGTCATTAACGAAGGACAACATACCAGAACTGTTGACGCCCGAAGCTGTTCCGGAATACCATGTTCCCGGTGCTCTTGTGGTTCTGGATGGCTGTACTTCCGATGCAGGTGAACGAATTCCGAGTGCCGGATTAATCGGTTTGAGTCGAGCGTGGCTAGTTGCTGGAGCTAGTGCAGTTATCGTAAGCACATGGCCGATGCCTGAAAGCTCCGGTCGCCTTTTCGATTCATTTTACACTCACTTTAGCTCTCTTGGTACTATCAAATCCCTGTCCCAGCGAACCGCATCTGCGCTTCAAGCGGCTCAACGCGATCTAGACCACGATACTGGACATCCGGCGAATTCAGCCGCCGTTTGGGCGGGGTATTCAATTATTTCAATTCAATAGTTCAAGGAACTGAGTCGTCTGCGACGCGCTGCCAAGCACAGCCGGCAGCGGTTCGTGGAGGTGACGCCCAACTTCCCCGAAGAGTGCCGGTTTGTTCCCTCGGTAATCACCTGAAAACCGGCCATACGTTATCACTTCAAAACCGGCCAACGGAGCTGACCCAGGACAACAAAAATAGTTATAACGCGGCGGGCGCAGAATGGGCAAATTTTTCGCATTGAAAGCGAAAGCAGTTTATACTGAGCCAACCTGTGCGGAGGATACGGCTCCGCTGGGAAGCGACCGGAGCGCCGACACAGGGCCGGGATTCCGAGCGGGCGAGCGGTAGGTCCGCTTGCCACTCGGGCCAGGAATCCTGGCGCGAAAGCGATAAATCCCGGGTGCGCGAGGGCAGAGTCCTCGCAGTAAAGAAAGGATTTCTTCCTTACGATTCAGGTGCTGTCTTCGTGCGCCAGCTGCGTGGACCGCACTTGAGTAGGTGACCGTGATGGAGCAGGCGGTCGAGCATGGCGCTGACAGCGGCAATATCGCCGAGCAGCTTACCCCAGTCGTCTACCGGGCGATTGGAGGTTAACAGCGTACTGCAGCGTTCGTAGCGACGCATGGTGATCTCCAGCAGATCCTCAGCTGCGGTGTGCGGGAGTTTGCGCATGCCAAAATCGTCGATGATGAGCAGCGGAACGGTGGCAATGGATTCCATGTATTCTTTGCGCGTACCGTCGACGACTGCGTCCGCGAGCTCGTCAAGCAAGACGTGCACTTCGCGATACAGCACTTTGTAGCCCTGCAGAATGGCGGCCTGGCCTATTGCTTGCGCTAAGTGGCTCTTGCCTGTGCCACCAGGGCCGAGAAACAAAGCATCTTCGCGTTTTGCGATGAAGGCGCCTGTGGCCAGGTCGAACACGAGACTCCGGTTCATCTTCGGATTGAACGTGAAGTCAAAATTATCGAGCGTCTTGTCGGGATCGCGAAAACCAGCCTGTTTGCGGCGGCGCTCCAGCAGCCGGTCGGCGCGACGTGTCAGTTCATCTGATACCAGGCAAGAGATCAGGTCGATGGGAGCCATCGCTTCGGCCTGCGCCTGGTGCAGGCGCGTTTCCAGAACAGCGGCCATGGCGCCCAGCCGTAGCTGCCGCAAGGCACGTTCGAGTTCTACAAGGTGCATGAGTCATTCTCCTGACGAGTTCGTCTTTCAATCAGTTCGCGATAGAGGGTGAGCTGGCGGATGAGAGGGTCGACTTGGCGCAGGCTCAGCGGCAGTTGCGGATGATGCTCCAGATAACGGCGCACGAAGCGGTATTCGCACGAACCGGTCTCAAGCGCGAGCGCACAGGCATCATCGGTCGAAGCGGCGCCGTATTTTTTGGCGAGCGCGATCACACCCAGGATGCGGCGCACGGCCACTTGTCCCAAGCGGCGATGCATACACTGGCACAGAGCGCCGATATGCGGGCCGGTGGTTTCGGCGCGACGCAGCAACTGCTGCGTGGATAACGGTGTACGCGAGGGCCGGTCTTCGTCCGGAATACGATGGCGGCCACGTTGTTGACGTAGATGCTCGCGCAGTAACTGCCCGGTGCGTGGATCGATTAACCGGACTTGCGCGTCGTTCCACTGCACCTGCACGCGACGGCCGATCCAGCCTGGCGGCGCACTGTAATAAGCCGCTTCGACTTCCACGCAGCCATCCAGGTGCACCGTGCGCTCGCCGTATTGGTAATAACGAAAAGGTTCAAGCGGCAGCGGCAGCAGAGCCGGCCGTTCTTCGGCGAACATGGCTGCCACCTGCCGTTTCCTGGTGCCGTGAATGCGCGTGTCGGCCCAGCGCTCTTCCCAGTGATCCAGATGGGCTTGCGCTTCTTCCAGACTTTCGAAGCGCATACCCTTGAGCGGTGTTTTCTTCGTGTGGCCGACGCCCGACTCTACCTTGCCCTTGCGATCCGGATCGCGCACGCGACAGGGCAAGGCGACGGCACCGTAATATTGCAGCAAATCGCGGTACAGCGGGTTCAGCGTGGGATCGTAAACATCCGGCGCGAGCACGCCTTCGCGTAAGTTGTCGAGGACCACCACACGAGTTACTCCACCTAACCGGCGGAAGGCTTTCTCATGCAGTTCAGCCCAGACGCGCGTGCTGGAGCGAAACACCAGCAGACGCACGCACTTCCGGCTGTATCCGAGCGTCAAAACAAACAGGCGTGTACGGCGGTACTTGCCAGTGTGCGGATCGCGCACCATCGGGCCGGCGCCGTAGTCGACTTGCGCTTCTTCTCCCGGTGCAGTCTCGATCACCGCGCGTGCTTCCGGCGCCACTACTCGGCGTAGCTTGCCTGCGAAGCGCTGAACGCTTTGATAACCCGCGGTGAAGCCGTGACTGTCGACCAGCTCCTGCCAGATCGCCTTGGCGTTCCGGCCATGCGAAAGACCGGTCTCGATCAGCTCTCCATAGGGTTCACAGGCACTCACTGATCGGCTGCGCGCCGGGGTCCGTTCGGGGACCGTTATCGCCGCCGGCTCTTTGCCAGAGTCGGTAATCACCTCTATGGCCGGTTTTGCCGTCCCGCTACGACCCCAGCCGCCCGGCGGGCGCACCGGAATGCCGGCCGCGCGCAGATACCCACCGATCGTCTCCCGCCGAATGTGTACGGCCGCTTCGATGCGCCGCAGCGACCATCCCAGCCGCCCCAGCGCGATAACTTGTTGTCTCTTCTCTTCGCTCAAGACATTGCTCACGACGGAGCGTATCCCCCGCGCCAGATTCAATGTCCCGAATCAGTTCTCTCGTTGGCCGCTTTTCAGGTGATTATCTATGGCCGGTTTTGGCCGATTCCCGAGGTTGTTCTGGAAAAATTTCGTGAAGTCTATGCGAACGATGCGTTGGCGCGCGAGCAGAATATGACGGCCGAGCAGCGTCTTGCCTTTCACCAGACACACAGCGGGCCGGCGATGAAGCAACTGAAGGCCTGATTCGTACGCTTTGCCATCTATGTCTTTATAATTATGTGCCAATCCACCTGAGATGGCAATCGCTAAATGACATACTCTTTCTCTTGTCCCTGATTTTATTCCGAAAGCATGGGAGCAACGATGTCGAAATCCGCTACTCCACGAAAGAGGGTGCACATTTTTATCGAGGGTGTCCCGAACTTAGTTGCAGGTTGGGGCGGCTGAGTTTCATGTTACGCCACCTTCTCAGCCTCGGTAATCACCTCAAAGGGTCTTCCGCACTTTTGGTGGATGGCGCACAGGGCCTCAAAGAAGTGGTGATAAAACAGATCAGACTGTAAATGTTTTAATCTTTAGGGCAAATGGCTGCCTCCCCCAGCCCTCTGCCAGGGTTGCTTCCGGATGCTTCACACCTAACTGTCGACGACATCTATCAGGAAGACGGTGTGATTGTGATGATTATCTCCGCGATCGGGAATGCCGCATGCCCGGTTTGCGGAATCTATTCTGGCTATGTACACAGCCGCTATTACCGCACTTTACGTGATCTTCCTTGTCAGGGAGCTGTCGTCCGAATCTGCCTGCGCACGCACCGCTTTTATTGCCGTGGCAAAGACTGTCGCCGGCGGATTTTCACGCAGCGGCTGTCGGCTCTGACCTCGTGTTACGGCAGACAGACCAAGCGGCATCGTGACGTCTTACTCGCCATCGGCTATGCTTTGGGCGGGGAAGCCGGGTATAGACTCTGCGCTCAACTGGGAATTGCCTCGAGCGCGGACACGATTCTTCGATGCCTGAAGCAGCATACCGGGCCGGAGGCCCATAGTGATGTAAAAGTGCTTGGAGTCGATGACTGGGCGTGGCGTCGGGGTCATCGGTACGGAACGCTGCTGGTAGATCTTGAGCGCCACCGACCTATTGATCTTCTGCCGGACCGGGAGTCAGAAACGTTCGCCAACTGGCTTAGGGCTCACCCAAAAGTCGAAGTCATCAGTCGCGACCGCGCGGAACCGCGCGGGCGCTTACGCCGAAGGCGCCCGACGGGGCGCACCGGGTGCGATCCAAGTGGCGGATCGATTTCATCTCTTCTGTAACTTGGCCCAGGCCGTGCAACGACTGCTGGAGCGATTGGCCAGTCTTCTACTCAGGGTTGGAGATACCTGAGCCGTTAGAGCCGCTTGCGTTGCCAAGCGAGGTGCCTCTCGGTCCAGATGGCGATACTGTGCCGATAGCACAAGAAGTTACGCCCCAACCCACAGCTGGGCTCAACCAGCACGAACGACACCAATCTGCGCGGGAGAAACGGAAAAAACTGTTTGAGGCGGTAAGAGAGGCACGCCAGCGCGGGGTTACGAAACGAGCGATCGCACGCGAGTTCGGCATGAGCCCGCTCACGATTCGACGATATCTCCAAGCGAAAGAATTCCCGGAACGTGCACCGCGTCAGCGGCGGTCGGAACTCGATTCCTTCCGGGCATATCTGGAAAAGCGGTGGGCAGAGGGATGCCGCAATGCATCCCAGCTCTGTCGCGAGTTGCGTAGTCAAGGCTATAGCGGACAGCGGAGCCGAGTGAAGGAATACCTGCAAGCCTGGCGCGTGAACTCGTCGTCGACCTCTTCCAGGCCGCGCAGAAAACTTCCGAATGTACGACTGGTCGCGTTTTGGCTAACCAAGCCACCGATGCAGCGCAGCCCGGATGAGCAACGCTGGGTAGAGGCAGTAACTACGAGTAATCCGCAGATCGCCACTGCCGAGCAGCTGGCGCAACAATTCCGTCGGGTTTTCAGCGACCGGGATCCTGATGCCTTGACGTCTTGGTTGGCAAAAAGCGTCGCATCAGACATACCCGAATTGAAGCGTTTCGTCGCCGGGATTCAGCGCGATTATGAAGCTGTTGTCGCCGCGGTCCAACAGCTTTGGAGCAACGGACAGGTGGAAGGGCAAGTGCATCGACTCAAACTTTTGAAAAGACAGATGTACGGCCGTAGTGGGTTTCCGCTGCTGCGTCGGAGGGTACTACCGTTTAGAACCTACTGCTCTCAGCGCTCTCCCTGAACATCCACCAAAAGTGCGGAAGACCCTTTGAAGTGATAACGTATGGCCGGGTTTGAGGTGATTACCGAGGCGGAAAGAATTCGCTGTTCTATATGACCCGGAACGGCGCTCGCATGGGCGATCTGTTCATGAGTCTCATTCACACCTGCGGACTGTGCGGCGCGAACCCGTTCGATTACCTGACCGAGGCAGCAGCTGAAGAGCAAACCCTCCGATTGGATGCCGTCGAACTACTGCGACACTCTTGAGCGGACGCACGGCAATGTGGATTCCGGTTAGAGCTATGATGATCCAGACTGGCCGCAAACCATCCTCTGCGGCCAGACGAACGGATGTCTGAAATGCCTATAAACCGGCCTCCCAAAAAGCAAAATCGGCTAACGTTTTTGGCCGCTCACGCAAGGCAAGCGGAAAATGCCGGGTTGGACTATACGCCCGGGTTTCCACTAACGATCAGCAGACTCTTCCGATGCAGAATCGCGCCATGCGTTAGTACGTTGCCCGGCGCGGCTGGACAATCGATATGCATGTCAGAGACATCGGTTCCGAGCTGTCAAGCGCGAAGCTCGTGAGCGACTGCTCGATGCCGCACTCCGTCGTGAGGTCGATGTGGTGTTGGTGTGGCGTCTCGACCGCTGGGGCCGGTCGGTGAAAGATCTGCTGGCGAGACTTCAGGAACTCGAACATCTAGGCGTCGGTTTCGTCTCGCTGACCGAAGCGCTGGATCTAACCACGCCGGCTGGTCGTGCGATGGCCGGCCCGCTGGCAATCTTCGCCGAGTTCGAAAGGGAGATTCTGCGGGAACGCACTCGTGCTGGGCTGGCTCAAGCTCGGCAGAATGGAAAGCGGCTGGGCAGGCAAATCACCGCCGGGCTTCAGGCCGCTGAGATCCGCAAGCTACATCGCGTAGGCGTCAGCAAGTCCGAGATCACCCGGCGACTGCAGATCGGGCGCACGTTCGTGCGGCGCATTCTGGCGCCGAAGCAACAGTAGCGCCAATGGCGAAACCTAAAAAGGATCCCGTGGACCCTTCGTTTCAGGCGGAAGCTGCGGTTGGCGCGGGCCGCGGTGCGCTCATCGTCGCGATGTTTGGAGCAGGGTGGCTCGGCTGGGGCCTGAGCGTGGCCAGGGCTTTCAATGGCTTCGTTGCCCCTGTATTTGGCTTGATTGCTTTTCCTCCTGGTTTGCTCGATCCACGCCATCCGCAAGGGCCGCAAGCTCCGCAAAAAATACCCGCCCATCGCCGCCTCCACGCGGCGGGGCCTTCAAAAGTCGTTTTGGCTCGTGGTGCTTGCGGAAGTCGTCGCGCTCTTCTTGTTGCGACCCTGCGAATTTGCTCCATCGCCCCGACCTCGCGCCCGACTGCATTGCGATGGTCGTGGGCCTCCATTTTCTGTCGCTCGCGAAACTCTTTCGATCGTCTCAACTCGGCACCATCGGCATCCTGATAACGCTCTGGTGTGTTCTCTGCCGGTCCCTGTTTCGATCAGATGCGCTGGTGATCTCAGTCGAGGTTGGAACGGGAATCCTGCTCTGGACCGCCTCCGTCTCCGCGGTTCTTTCGCGCCCGCAAAATCGAGTTTTCGCTTCGATGATCGTCAGCTTTTAGCAAGTTGCTGCCGCCATGGTGGACGACTTGTGCAGGTTTCCCGAAAGCTCACGTTTCCGTATTCCTCTCCCTAAGCCGGTGAGTCTTAGGAATTCTTTTCCACTTGTACGCTCACTTTTTCAATGTGCTTTGCGCGAGTCCGATGACTCTTCTGCCGCATTTTTGATAGACAATACGACTTCAGCGTTTTCAGCAAGTTTCGAGCAGCATTGCGAGGGTTAAGCTCCGTGTGCAAGACAGGAATTCACATCGCATCGATACAGGAGCAAGAAAAATCCAAACGGGCACTCCCACTTCATTGCCACGGCGTGGAAGAACCCCTATTATTTGCCGCGCCGCGAGATCCATCGAGCGAACAGGAACTCCGAAACATTCTCGGACAGTTCGCATGCGTTCAAAGAGACTGAGTTCCGCCGGCCCTAGTCGTTTCGCGAGAAAAAGCGTCGAAATGTTAACTGCGGCAACGGCGCACTTTACGAAGAAAAACTTAGTCCTTCAGCGTAAGCGTACGGCGAGGACCGTCTGGCAGAGCGTAGGGGAGATGGGTGATGCTTCAGGGATGGACGGATCAGCGCAGAGCAGCAAGCCGGAAGCAGTGAAAGCGGAGCGCCGCAAGTGGACGATGGCGGAACGGCAGAGGATTGTGCAGGCTTCGTTGAAAGCCGGCACGACGGTCGATACGGTGGCGCGTGTGTATGGTGTGAACCCAAGTCAGATCCATAAGTGGCGCAAACAGCACCGCCAGCGAATGCAATCAGGCAAGCGTTCGGTTTTGGTTCCGGTGCAGGTGGCGGAAGGCGTCGCGTCTGGTGCATCAGAAGCGAAACAGGAATGCAGCGTGATCCTGGAAGCGCGGGGTGTGCGGGTGACGGTGAGCGGCTGCATCGATGCAGCAGTAATCTGCCGGTTATTGGAGTGCCTGGCGGGATGATTGCGCCGCCAGCAGGAGCGCGGATCTGGATTGCGGCGGGAATCACTGATCTGCGGCGCGGGTTCACGGGTTTGAGCGCAGCCGTGCAGACCGTGCTCGAGCAGGATCCCTATGGTGGGCATGTGTTTGTCTTTCGGGGGCGGCGTGGCGATCTGGTGAAGTTGTTGTGGTGGGACGGCGACGGGCTGTGTCTTTTTGCCAAGCGCTTGGAGCGCGGGCGTTTTGTTTGGCCGCGGGCCGAGAGCGGAACTGTGTCACTTACTCGAGCGCAGCTATCGATGTTACTCGAAGGGATTGACTGGCGGCAGCCGGCGCGCACGTGGAAGCCAGAGATGGCAGTTTGAGAATCGAGAACAAAAATGGTTAAAAATGTTCGAATTGCTCTCGACTAAGTAATAAAAAGCATGGCATAGTTTTTGAAGATGCCTGCTGCACCGCTGCCTGATCTTGACGCGCTCGACGCAGCGGCATTGAAGGCGCTGATCGTTTCACAGCATGAACAGCTTTCCTCGCATGCGGCGGAGATCGAGCGTTTGCGATTGCTCATTGCCCGTTTGCAACGGCTGCAGTTTGGCCGTAAATCGGAGAAGCTGGAACGGCAGATTGAACAACTGCAGCTGCAACTCGAGGATCTGGAAGAGGGCTCGGCTGAGAAAAAACACCGAGCAGGCAGCACGCTTCCGCCGCCAGCAGCCGCAATCTTTGCCAGCGTGACCGATAAACCGGCGCGCCGGCCTTTGCCGGATCACTTGCCACGGCAAACTGAGACCCACCAGCCTGAGCAGGAAAGCTGCCCTGGATGTGGCGGGGAGCTGCGTAAGCTCGGCGAGGATGTGTCCGAGATGCTGGAGTATGTGCCGGCGCGTTTCAAAGTAATCCGGCATGTGCGCCCCAAACTGAGTTGTACGAAATGCGATGTGATCGTGCAGGCAGAAGCCCCGAGCCGTCCGATTGCACGTGGCCTCGCCGGTCCTGGACTGCTGGCACATGTTTTAGTATCGAAATATGCGGATCACCAGCCGCTGTATCGTCAGACGGAGATCTACGCCCGAGAAGGTGTGGAGCTGGAGCGTTCGACTCTGGCTGATTGGGTAGGAGCGACGAGTGAGTTGCTGGCGCCATTGAACGACGCATTGCATCGGTATGTGATGGGTACGGGCAAAGTGCATGCTGATGACACACCGGTTCCGGTGTTAGCGCCGGGTACGGGCAAAACGAAGCTTGGCCGTTTGTGGGCTTATGTTCGGGATGATCGTCCGGCCGGTGATCTGGCTGCTCCGGCGGTCTGGTTTGCGTACTCGCCAGATCGAAAAGGCGAACATCCACACCGGCATCTGAAGACGTTTGGCGGCACGTTGCAAGCCGACGGCTATGCCGGCTTCAACCGTTTATATGATGATGGCCGCATTCGAGAAGCGGCATGCTGGGCGCATGTTCGCCGCAAGTTCTTTGATTTGCACCAGGCGCATGCTTCTCCTCTTGCGACCGAGGCGGTGGAGCGCATCGGGCAGTTGTATCGGATCGAGAGCGAAATCCGTGCCCGGCCGCCTGATGAACGGCAGCAGGTACGCGACGAGCGTGCACGTCCTTTATTAATCGCTCTGCACGAATGGTTTAAAACAACGCTCACGCGGATCTCGCGCAAATCCGAAATTGCGGCGGCGATCGGCTACGCGCTCGCGCGCTGGCCTGCGCTGGTGCGCTACTGCGACGATGGTCGCATCGAAATCGATAACAATGCGGCCGAACGCGCGCTGCGTGCCGTCGCCCTGGGCCGCAAGAATTATCTGTTTGCAGGCTCCGATGCTGGCGGAGAGCGAGCGGCGGCGATTTACAGTCTGCTGGGCTCGGCGAAGCTGAATGGCATCGATCCGGAAGCTTATCTGACTTCGGTGCTGCGTCGTATTGCCGACCATCCCATCAACCGGATTGCGGAGTTGCTGCCCTGGAATCTTTTTCCCTCAGACCGGGTTGCCGTGGATGCGGCGTGAATATCCAGTGACTTGGCTACCGCTTGAATCACAGATGTTTCTCTCGGTCGCATACGACGCCAACAAGCGCACTCTGTATCTGCGATTCCGTAGCGGCGATGTCTACCGATACTTCCAGTTTTCCAAAAAGGATTACCAGCAGTTTCTCAGCGCCGAATCCAAAGGCCGGCACTTCCTCAGCAATATTCGGAACTGCTTTGCCTACGAGCGCATGGCAAAACTGCGCGTCGCTTGATCAGTCAAGACGGCCTTAGCCGTACGCTTACCCTTCAGCAGTTCCGGTACGCCGCGCTCTTTCATAGTTCAGGGACCGCCAGCGTGGCTATTGAACAATCCTACGATCTGCAGGCACGCTGTGCCATAGGGCTGGCGAGCGCAGCTGTGGCCCTCCCCGCCTCCGGCAAATTATCCAGTACCTAAATGGAGAGGCGCTTTCTTCCGCTTTTGCAGCGTCTCTCGCGCCTAGCCCGCATTTCTCACCAGCGGGCCTGAACGCGCGGGGGCGCGGAGATGGCGGTTACGCAGCGGGCCGAAAGGAGATCGCGGGCGCAATGAGATGCAATCCTGGCAAGCTCCGCCATCGAAGGTGGGTTTCTGAGTTAGGTTTTCAAAGAGCGGTATTGCCCGGTGTGTCAGGAACGGAGTTGCAGATACGCGTGTTCGAATATGCGCCAGTGCGGATAGCTGCTTGCAATGGAAACCCAGACTTTACGGGCGGTGATCCGCACCTGTGCACCGAACCGCAGCAAGTGCAAGCGGATGGTCTCGCACTGTGAGCGCGCCCATCGTGTGCCGGAAAGCGCGAGCCTCCGAAAAGCCGACATGAGCAGGTAAGCGGCGGCCGACAGGTACAGGCGCAGTTGGTTGGCACGCAGCGTGGCCGCGCTGACTCGTCCAGCAAACAACGAGTACTGTTCTTTGATGCGGTTCTCCATGTCGCCGCGGGCACAGTAGAGTTCTTCGTACAATTTCTGCGCTGGCCAGTCGCTTGCTGCAAGCGACGTGACCACGTAGCGCGGATTCTCTTTGCCCTCGATCTGCTCGGCTTTGGCTACCACGCGCCGGGGCCGACTCCAGCTATCGTTGGTTTGATACGCAAACTCGGCGAACAGCCGTGCTGCCTGACCAGTCTGCTGCTGGAGGCTGGCCGCCTGTTGCATCTCGGCATCGATGATGCGCCGTAAGCGTTCATTGCGGGCGAAGCCGAACACATACTCGATTCGATTCGCTTCGCACCAGGACAGGATCGCTTCCCGACAGAAACCAGAGTCGGCGCGCAGAATAATTCGAGTCGTTGGCCAAGCCTGCCCGATCTGCCCTACGATGCGCTCGATCTCTTCCAGTGAGCCCGCGCTGGCCTCGATGTTGGCCGGCCGCAATCGGACGCCCAGCAGATGATCGCCGCAGACGATGTACAGCGGCAAGTAACAGTAATGGTTATAGAAACCATGAAAGAAGCGTTGCTCCTGATGGCCCTGCAACGGCAGATCGGTCGCCTCCAGATCGATCACAATCTCTTCTGGCGCCTCGGGGTGGCTTTCCAGAAAGATGTCCACCAGCAACTTGTCAATCGCTGTGGCGTCGTAGTGCACCTTCTTGTAGCGCTCATCCGCCGCTAACTCTCCGCCCAGTTCCAGCCGGTTCAGGGTGCTTTTGCCCGCCAGCGGTTGGTCCGGTTCCGCGCTTCCAGCGAGCAACAGCAGCAGTGGATCTTCGCGCAGTTGTTCGTGATCGTTCAGGTCTTCGTAGCCGAGCGCCAGCCCATACACGCGTTGCGCCAGCATCTCGCGCAGGCCGTGGCGCACTCGCTTCTGATCTCTTCCATCGACGAAGCATTTGCTCAAACGATGCAACAGGTCGATACGCTCGTCCACCTGCTGCAATAACAGCCCGCCCCCGTTTGAAGTGATCTGGCCGCCATCAAAGCGCGCCACCACCGAGCGCGACCACACGCCTGAAAACTCGAACCTGGATTGGGTACACTCTGTAGCAAGCACTAGGGCCGTCTCCTTCTTCGCAAACTGTTGTGTCGAAACTCAGTTATGCCAGAAGTGGCGGCCCTTTTCCACCTATTTCTGAGAAATGCGGGCTAGTCGCTGATGGTGCGGGATAAGTTCTTGCCTATTCTGGGGCGTACCGACAACACGGAAGTCGGTATAAACTTCATTACTTGGCTCATTCCGCCGGTGTGCGAGTCACACGGGGCAACCCGGACTCGGACCTTGTCACTTCCGGATGATTAGAGTACATCGCCATCGAATTCAAGCCCCGTGTTGCCGAAGTCGAATGTCGCGTTCGACCGTAACAGCGCCGATAATGGAGGTGGTCATCGCAACTACTCTTCTGTTGGGTCCAAACCTGTTAGAGCACCAAACCCAATCCGGCAGTTTCAGTGCGCAGCGTCGCATGACGCAGGTCTCTTCGCGACAGCTTCTAGCATCTCCTTCACTATTCGTTCGGCAACTTGCCAATAGGGGACAATTGTGATCCGTTAGGGTTTAACTGGCGTTAAGTTTTTGATCGCGATCTGAGCTTTCTAAACGGTTTCAAAAAAACAGACACCGCTCGTATGAAAGGACGCGACCGAAACCGCGGAGCACTTGGTATTGGGAACGGCAGCGGTGATACTGCGCCATTCACTTCGAGGAGTAATTGCGGAGGCGGACAGTCAATCGCAGGAGTGCGTACTTCTTGAACGCGAACCCCTAAGAATCCCGACTGGAATCGTTTGTGAGGAGGATGCACTGCATTCATGTGGCGCTTGCGTCTCCGGCGACCCTCGGCAAGCGATAGTTGTGCTTCGGAATCGATCTGCAGGAGTAAAGGTCGGTATGCCAGCGCTGAAAAGAGGGGAAGCACAATCGGTTCAGAAGCCTGCGTTTTAGACCACCGAGCAGGTTCAGTTGTAGGGTGTCTTTTTATTTGTGCAATAATCACACCGAAGATAAGTGTCGCGGACAATACCGCGTGATGCCATCGATTATCGTAAAGGAATCTTTTCGCTCTCGCCTGCGAGATCACTTCCCCCGCGCTTCCGATGTGCTCTAAACGGATAAGGTTACGCTTTTCAAGGCTGGCAGCCAGCGAGTCGTAAGGTTCGGTGACGACGTATTGATGATAAAGGCAATCCAGAGTAGCTTCGACATTACGGATGCGAATTTCGCGGCGCGTGCTGATTTGAAATGCATGTGATGCTGTGCTTTCCAACCAATCCAGCAGATCTTTCGCCCCCATCTCCCTCGCTCTCCGCTCCAAGTCTTCAGAGAGTGCGGGCCAGATCTCCGGCTCGTCATCTTCGGATAGCACGCTCCACCATCCGGCCCGCATCCTAAAGTGGAACTGATCCCGGTGAAGATCGCGAAGCAGGATTCCGATCGCTTGCGGCCTCAATCGTGGCAAATGTGCTGTAAGGAGTGCCCATTCACATCGATTGGTAGTTTTAAAAGTGAACATCTTCACTGTAGAACCTTATGTTTCTATTAGTGGCAACAGTTGCGCCACAGTTGATTTTATGCGTACTTTGAGGGCATTCCGCCTCAGAAATTACTCAGACGACCACCGGATTTGTCCGCAATCGTAAACCATTGAAAACTATACGATAATTTCCTAAATGACACTATCTTCATAGGTCATCCAGCTGAATCTCTTTTCATTGTTACGAGTAAGCGTCTCGCAAACCCCTCTGGTAATGGGAGACGGATAGCGGATAGTGGTTTGCAAGAAGGAGACCACTCCGGAGGCATGCTCCCGAATCGGGTATTGGCGGGAGCAGGTTGCGCACCAAGAATGCAGCGGGCCATCCGTGAACCAGTTTTGTGAAGCGCCGAGGATTACAGAGCACTCGTTTTACATTTGGCGGAAGCGGCTGCAAAAACAGTTGCCAATGCGACTTGCCTTAGTGGAAGCGAACGGGGGAAGCGCCAGCCGGCCGGGGGCGCGGGTTTGGGTTGATATTGGCGAGCGGCTGCGGAGCAGCTCGGGTGTGCACACGGCATTGTTGCGCACCGCGTTGGAGGTGCGCGAGGATGATTCATCTGCCGGCCAACGTGCGGGTGTATCTGTGCCTGAGTGCCTGGGATATGCGCAAAGCTTCGATGGCCTGCATGCGCTGGTGCGGGATTATCTGGAACTGGATGCCTATGCCGGCCGCGCTTCTTTGCCGAGGTTGCGCTTTCACCGGGCTTGCCGACTTGGTCATCATCGACGTCATCCTCTTCCCAAGCCGGATTCTCCGCTTCCCGTTTTGTTTGCCGCTTCTGCCACAGTGCCGCAAACAGAGCCAATTGCTTCTTCGATTACCGTGAGCGAAGCCGGCACTTGCCTTTGCACCGGCAGGAGAAGATGTTTGAATGGCACGGACGACACCAGCGTGAAGGTGCTCGACGGGAAGCTTCGCCCGCATTGGCCCGTCTGGCCCTATTGCGGAGATGCAGATCATCCGATGATTCTCTTCGATTACACGCGCACTCGGGAGGCGGGCCGGACCAGAGAAATTTCTGGCGCGTATGGTGGCTATTTACGAGCAGATGCTTACGGCGGATACGATGCTTTCTTGAAGGACTCGGCACGCGGTTTGATCGAGGTATCGTGTTGGGACCACACGAGGCGATACTGCTATAAGGCCTTGGATGGGACCAGGCCCGCATGGTCCGGTGCTGTTGCTCATCGCTCAGCTATACCGGGTGGAAAAGCAGGTGCGGGGGTTCGTGCCCGCAGACCGGCTGCGGCTGCGCGAGTTCGAAGCACGTCCCATTTCGGAGAGACTGCACCGATATCTGACTGAAATCCAGGCTGAAGTCCTATCCAAAAACCCGGAGGGCCGCGCGATTCGCTATGCTCTCAAAAACTGGAAAGCGCTGACCCGCCGAAGACGGCAATTTGGAAATCGCAAAATTGCGCCACCGAGCCAGCATCAGCGGCGCGGGTGTGGGGACTGCACCAACTGGATGTTCTTTGGCAGGGATGTCGGTGGCAGAACTGCCGCAGTGTTGGGCCGCAGTTTTGTGGCTTCATGTGAGCGTGCCAAAGTCGACGCCTTTGCTTGGTTCCAGGACGTCCTCTCCCGCATTGGCGCTCATCCTATCAATCGAATCGGGCTCACAATTGTGTTTGCACCGCTCGTCCAATAACCGTGGACGGCTTACATGATTACCCTATAGAGCCGCCGCCCGCGTCCCGCTAGCTGACAGGGACCTGCTCTTCAAAATGTCAAGGTGTAAATCATGCTTTCTTGATCGCGGCACGCCGCAGTGCCGTGCAATGTGCCCGCGAATTCGCATCGAATCTTGTGTTTTGCATCCTCGATTACAATTTCGCCTCGTGCCGAACTGAGCGCGACCGAGTTTTTGAATACTTCCCGATATAGCACTCCCCAATTAGAATCTTCTTTCCTGATGAAGCGCCACTTTCCGATCAAAATCTCGCCGGTGGGCAGCGCGATCTCGATGTTCCGCGGGAAGAGGCTGAAACTGTACGCAACCTCGATTTCTTCGCCGTTAGTCTGCTTGCGCAGATGGGCTTTCGACCGACAAAGAGTGGCCTCCGGCAGTGAGAGCGTAAGCAAGAGCAGAATACCGACCGTTCGCATAGGTTATTTCTCTTTCACAAACTATCGGCGGATTCGTGTTCATTCTGTAGATAACCGTCGGTCCGAGCTCCTGATCCATTTCCTGGACGGATCAATACGCGCTACCCGAAGTTCGTCACTGCGCCCAACGGGCCGATCACCAGGGGGGCGACTCACTCAAGTCGTTGTGGGTAGGACTTGATAGGTTGCGAGCGTTCGAGCCGCGAAACCGGTTTAGGCGGAGTCTCGCGATAAGTCCACCAAGACTGCGTGAGCGACCTGGCAGGCCGTAACGCGAACAGAGCTTGAGCAGGCCTCAAAATGAAGATCTGGTGAACGGCTCAGAATGACTTCACAAAGCTGCTTCACGGATAACCCGCTGCGTTCTTGCTGCGCAACCTGCTCGCGCCAATACCCGATTCGGGAGCATGCCTCCCGAGTGGTCTCTCTCATGCAAACCACTATCCCGCTATCCGTCTCCCATTACCAGAGGGGCTTGCGAGACGCTTACCTCAGACGGCTCTCCGGTCGCTTCCCAGCGTTGCCGTACCTTCCG
>CAWJEH010000048.1:0-79315 GCA_963841675.1 Terriglobia bacterium | reverse complement strand
GCGGGAGTAATTCAGCGGTAGAATGCCAGCTTCCCAAGCTGGACGTCGCGGGTTCGATCCCCGTCTCCCGCTCCATGTTTTCAATAACTTGGGAGTTTCTGAGTTTCACGCTTTACTCCGATTACTCCATTAAGCCAACTCGCAGCGATTTTTGAGCACTGCGATGAGGTTTTCGGTTCCCTTCCGAAACGCGGGTTAACACTACCGGATCACCTCGGATTCCAGTTTGGTAACGGCCTCGAGCATTTCCTCCAGGTCGCTACGCGAATAGACTTCCATACTGACGCCGAGACCATGACCGCGCTGGTCGGCGCTGACCTTGTCGTCGATCTTCAGCTTTCGGGACAAGCTGGCGTTCGTCCGCCGTAGCACCTGAAACGACGCCCATTCGAGGCCAACCGTCGCCAGGCGCGGTTGCATTTGCCGGCGCCACACGTTGTCTCGCCAGAGGTGAGTGCCTCGCTCTGACTGGAAGACAAACGCGTCCGGCGACCGGCTGGGCAGAAGCGCGATCATCTCTTCGAGATCTCGCGCGATCCCTGAAGTCAGCGCAATCGTCCTCTTGGTGACTTTACCCTTTCGGCCTTTAGGGGTGTCTAGGTTTCCCTTGTACGCGCGCTGGTCGATCAGGAGCGAATTCTCGTTGATCTTGCCTACCCTCAGCGCCAGGATCTCGCCAGGACGCAGCCCCAAGAACACTGCCATCTTGAAGATCAGTCGTTCCCGTAAGTCGAGGACCGAAAGAGCGAGACGGATCTGAGCCACGGTCATCGTTCGCTTATCGGATTCCGGCTTGCTGCAGTCGGGCACGAACAGAGCACCCGCTGGGTTCGCGTTGACGACTCCGTCGCTCAGTGCAGCCTTGAATATACCGCTTAAGTGCCACCGCAGGTGTTCAACGACGCTTCTGGACAGCTGTTGAGCTTTCTCGTCGAGAAACTGTTGCAAGTCCTCACGAGTGATGCTCGACATCAGCTTGTTCTCGAAGGCTGGCCGAATATGGTTGTTGATGACCGGCTCAGTCGTCATCCGAGTTGACTCCTTCCACTTGCGCCGGCACAAAGGCAGGTACACATCCTTTATGTAAGCGCCGAATAGCGCAACTTGTGAAGTCTGGTGACCGGTTCCGTTGTTTACCGGGGACACGATCGAAGACATCAAGATCTCGGCCTGCGCCTTGGTGATTTGAGTGCATCGTCCGAGCACTTTGGAGCGGCGACCGCCGTCCTGCCACCATTGAGCTACCCATACTTTGTGGCGGCCATGCTTCCTGGCCTTCACACTTCCTTTTTGAAACCGCTTTCGACGCATGAAAAATATCCTTTCGGGCGTCCGCGGGTCTGTTTCCTGACAACATGGAGCCGAGATTAGCACTTGCGCTTGTTTGCCTCCATCCATTCATCGAGCCATTCCTTACGGATCAGAATGCGGCGGCCTATGGCGACGTGAGTGAGCCGCGGCAGGCCGGGCACTTTCCCGTTGACCGCATTGGAGACATGCGTCTTCGAGCAGCGGAGAATAGATGCGACCTCGCGTAACGTGAGGACTTCCCGCTGCGGTGTTGCTTGGATGCCAGAGTTCATTGGACTGTGCCGGATCAGTGCCGGCGTTCGCTCCCTTCAACCTGAGGGGAACAGGGGCGGCCAATTCGGTCACTAGAGCAAGATGAATTTTTGCAGACCTTTCTAAGCCCGCCGAGGTCCGTTGGCATTAGGGGGCGCTGCGGAATTTTGCGGATAGGAGCGTCAATCTCTACGCAACCAGCTTCACTGAAGCATCGGGGACACCGGCTCATCCTCTTCAGGAGCGCGTTTTAGAAGGCTTAAATCAACTGGCAGATATCCCGCATGGAGCTTTTCCACGTATTCCGCAACGTGAAGCCACATAGAACCCAATTGTGAGCCCGTTGCCTCGGCGTGGCGCTTCGCAGTCGGAAGTGTCACACCCAATCGATAAGCCAGCCAGCCGCAGAATATATTGAAAGCCAAGTCGTGCCGGGCTTTCTTGAGCATTTCCTCGTGCGGCGCTTCTTCGTCGTTCATGTCTCTATTCTGCTGGATTTCAGGCGCGCTGCCGGCTGAAATCACGAGCCAGATGCTGTTTGCTATGCATGTGGGTGCAGTTCCGGAGGAAGACGCAGGGCCGTGAGGCACAATGCTCTTCCCAGCGATAGTTGCGTAAACCTGTTGCGATTTCTGCCCCATTGGCAACAGGTTTGCACAATCGCAGAATCAGGGATTTAGCACCGGCTTGCGAGGATTGCATAAAGGCTCGTTTATGAAACTGCAGGACTTTAGCCTCCAGGTTAGAACTTAATACTCAGAAGAGCAGCGATGGCAAGACCTACAATCCCCAAACCGACCGTTCCCATCAAGAATTCCTTGAAGTGATGGACGTAGGGATTCGGAATCGCGATATGCTCCGTGCCGGGGAGGATCACCCAGTGTGGCTTGAGCCAGCACACAATCAGCCAATCGAGGATGAGCAAGTCAACGAGGTTGAAGATGAAAAGCACCCCGAAGGCGTAGGCGAAGAGTTCCCAGAAGGAGTGACTTTCCAGAGTCGCGGTTCGCCAAAGCAGAGGGAGCCCCGATGAGCAGCCCGAACAAGATCGACATCCGCCGCTCCTTCACTGATTTGGGCGGGACGATCTCTCGGATCTCCTTAGGATAATGGCCTACGAATATGCGGGGGTTGAACCGCAACAAGAGAAGCAAGTAAGTCGAAGCCACAACGGACAGCAATGCTCCATCTCGCACGATCCGCGCCGTATCTAACACGGGACGCTCCATCCCATGCCGTGGTTGCCCATCGGCGAAGGGACTTGGCACAGCTCGGCGTCGTCTGGCGTGGACATCAGCATTTTGTTGAGCGAGCCCAGTTTACCCTATCAGCGAGGAATCGATCCACCTTGACGCCATGTGTTTATCATCCTGCTTAAGCCCGGCTGATTTGACCCCTTCGTTTCGGAATACAATCAGACTGCGCAGAATGCAGTTACTGCGCAGTATTCCGGTCCTCAGGAGGCGTTATGGCGGGATGCGACGGGTCCAAAACACGCGCGCGCCCGTGGCTGCGATTCTGATACGGGACAATTTCAGTGCAGTTCGATGAGCCAGGCGTTCGTGGCGGTGGTACGGTCCAGAAAGCCTACTCGCTTTCCGTCTGGAGACGGCACAGCCCAGCCCTGGATGTCTCCAAGGGAGCGGTATCGGCCATCCAGATACACGTACAACATTCGATTCCCAACGCTCGTATTCACGGATACGAACCAGCCGCCGCCATCGGCGGCCCATACAAGACCATTCAAATTGGCCAGGCCCGCCAATACCACCTCACGTTCATCCGCGTCATTTGGCCTTGGCTCCAAAGCCACAATGCGGATGCGTGCCTCGCGGGAGTCGTGGTTCGGAATCGCTACATTTGTTCCGTCAGGAGAAATATCCCAGTCTCCCAGAACCTCTGGGAATGAATTGGTTCGTGCCAGTTCGCGACCCTTGCCTTTTATAGGATCGAGATCGTAGTAGGCGCGATACTCGCCCCCTGCCACGGTGTCCCTCAATACACATCGCTTGCCGGCGCCGAGGGCACAACGGAACTCGTCCAGCGGCCCTCCAATTGGGACTTCCGCAGGTGTACCACCCGTCACCGGAACGCGCATCAATTTGTAAGTGCGAGGTTTGTAATACCAGGGCCGCTCACTCTCGAGAGGTCGCGCAGCATACAAGACGAACTGACCATCGGGCGACAGCTGCGCCAAGATCTCGGTTAACGGCGTGTCGACCAGTGTTTCGGGTATTCGCTGGTCTATAGCCTGTTTGAGAAGGTCAAAATTGCCGCTGCGATCTGATTCGAAAATCACCGTGCGGCTGTCCGCAGTCCAGGCATGCGGATAATTGATTCGCTCGTCCAGGGTCAACCGCCGGATATTGCTGATGCGTGGCGAGGACTGATCAAAGTCGCCAACGAAAATCGTGGTTTGATCAGATCTTCTGAGGACCATCGCCTGCTTTCCATCCGCGGTAACGCTTAGGTCAAGTAATGTGGTGTCATCTCCGGTGATAGAGGCGATTTTTCTTGGCTTTCCGACGAATGCACCTGTACCGAGATCGGTTTTGATCTCCCAAAGCTGACCAGAAGAAGTGAAATCCTTGTTATCCCACCGCAAAAACACAAGCCGCCCATCTGGCAGTGCAGAAGCTGAACTCATGCCGGAGTCCTCGATAGTGGCCAGCACTTTTCCAGTGGCAAGCGCGACTGATTCATACCTTCGGCTATCCCTTTGGGCCGAATAGCGATGGTCCAGAAGCGTCAACCGGCGCCCGTCCGGCGACCAGAGCACAAACTCGATCCTCGCTATTTCCAGCTTTGTGTGTGGACGCGTCACAAGGATGCGCCGCGAGTTCTTGCCATCCGCGTCCATAACCCAGATCTGCGACTGTTCAGGAGTCAGGAACACGATATGTGCTCCGTCTGGCGAGGGCGAAGCCGCCCGGGCATTTGGGCGGAGGAGGTGCGCAGGCGCTCCGCTGCCCGAAATCAACCAGATGCTCGGAATGTAGTTTGTAGTCGAGAAACCGCTGGCTACTAGCGTGCGACCGTCAGCGAACCAGGCCAGCCGATCTACGACATAATCATCGGGTGTGGACAAAGCTTTCGTGTCGCCATTCTGCATACCGCGAACGAAGATTCCATCGACATTTGCGTAAGCGGCCAGTTTTCCATCAGGAGAGATTGCAGCGGCCGTGGCATGATTTTCGGGAACAAGCGTCGTGATCTGTCGAAATGAAGCACGATCGCGATCCTCTCGTCCCACCCACCACCAAAGAGCGAAAGAAGTTGCGATCAGGACAGCTACTCCCATTGCCCGCTGCCACAGCCGTAACGTTCCGTCACCTGTCTGGGACTCTTCAAGTGCGCGTGCAACTTGCCCCGCGCTGGGGCGCGCCGTGGGCTCTTTGTCCAACATTGCGCGAATGAGTGAATCGAGATGCGCCGGTATGGAGCGGTTCACCGAAGAAGGCGGGCGGGGCTCCTCGCTGAGAATGGCGTGAGCCGTATCGACTGGCGAACTCGCCGGAAATGCGTGAGTTCCCGTCGCCAGCTCATACAGAACCAGGCCGAAGGAAAAGATGTCGCTCGCCGGTGTCAGGGATTCCCCTCGCCCCTGTTCCGGCGACATGTAGCGAAGGGTGCCTAAGCCGGGGCTGCCTCCGCTTGCGATCGTTTCCGCGTTCACTTTGCGCGCCAGACCGAAATCCAGCACTTTCACATATCGGTCTCGGCGCAACAGTATGTTTTCGGGCTTGATATCACCGTGGACGACACTGCCCCCATGAGCGGCAGCTAATGCTTCGGCAATTTGGGAGCCGATTTCGAGTAGCTCAGCTATCGGAAGCGGCTTGCCGGCCAACTGGCGCAGAGGCGCGCCTTCCACCAATTCCATGACGATGGCGAGAGTGGACTCCGACTGCACGACCTCGTGGATGGTCACAATGTTCGGATGGTTCAGCGCGGAGGCGGCTTTCGCCTCCCGATTAATCTGCTCCCGATCCAAGAATGCGAGTGCTTTGGATGAGAGGAATTTCAGTGCAACGGGCCGATCCAGCTCCGTATCATGCGCGGACCAGACTTCCCCCATGCCACCTTGACCGAGCAATTCGCCAATCACATAGCGGCCGAGGCGTTGTCCGCGAAGGGCCGAGCTTCCGAAACCCTCGCCCGCCATCGTTTCGAAGACCGGCTTGCTCAGAAATCCGTCTGCGGCTTCGTCTTCTTTTAGCAGCTCTTCGACTGCCTTGCGGAGCGGAGTTCCTTCCCCGCAAGCAGTATCAAGCAACGCTACTCGTTCGGAGCCTGCCTTTTCACGAGCAGTATGGAAAAGCAGTAAGATCCGATCCCATTCTGCCGAGGCCATGGCGGTTTGCTAGCGGAATGCCTGGGGTCGAACTTGCCCTTTGAGCCATGCCCGAGCCGCTACCCAATCACGTTTTACTGTAATTGTAGAGATATTGAGCGCCTCGGCCGTCTCCTCAATTGAGAGGCCGCCGAAATAGCGCAGTTCGACGATTCGCCGCTGCCGCGGATTCATCTCCTCCAGCCGGTCCAGCGCAAGGTCCAGGGCGACCAATTCGTCCGCTTGTTCATAGGAGAAGCACCCGAACTCCACCGTTTCGATAGTGACCTGTTCCCCGCCGTCCCGCTTCAGTGCCTGCTTGCGGCGGGCATAGTCAATAAGAATTCGCCGCATGACAGAAACACTCACGCCGATGAAGTGAGCCCGGTTCTGCCAGTCTCGCGCCTGGTCGGTTACCAGACGCAGATAAGCCTCATTCACCAGTGCCGTGGGTTGCAGCGTATGGCCAGGCCGCTCGGTTCGAAGCTGCAAACGCGCCAGAGCGCGCAGCTCGTTTAGAACCAAGGGGATCAGTTTATTGGCGGCATCGGAATCGCCCGCCCGGATTTGCTGCAGAAGAACCGTGACGTCTCCGGTCGTGCGCGCTACGGCTCCCATGGCTATCCACAAAAGAATAACACCAGAAATTGCCGCTTGATGATCTATTTTGAGGCTCTTTTGCGCTTTTGCAATTTCCAAACCGGAAGTAGTCATCGCCGATAGGAGACGGGCGATCTGGTTCCTGTCCTCGGCACGCGCTTTTCGAAAGCGCAAGGCGTGTGCGAAAGGACCATCCGGCACGCAAGAAGGTCCTGTCCAGAAAAATGCGGGGCAAATGATCCTCACCTCGAACAGGCTGCGCTTTTCCAAACGAGTGACTCCCTCAGGCATTCAGGAAAAAACAGTTATGATGCAACCCACTCTTCGACTCAATGTGCTCCGCACCCTCTTGTTGCTTTCGTTATCGCCCGCGTTAGTACCGGGTCAAAACAGCACCTATCGGCCCGGAACTACGGACCCGGCCGGAAACCCGCGGAACCTCACGCTTTTCCGCGATGAACAGATCTACTCCTTGGGTGTCCCGTCGGCGACCGGCAATCCATGGCGTGCTGCGACGCTCAGCTTTGACGCCAACCTGAACCCTTCATCAAGCGTTTCGCCGCTGCCCTGGTCGAGTGATGTTGTCCCCGCGCAAGAGATCGACGCCCAATCCGTCAGCGGGCGTATCGTCCACCAGGAAAAGGATGACATCGTGGTCGTGCAACGTTCGGGAACGGACAACACGAAGCTCGCCGTCCGCTTCAATGATGGAAGCGGAACAACACTGCTAGGTAACTTGCCAGGGCGGTCCACTGGCTATGCGGATTTCTTTGCAACCTCTGTAGGCGACTTGGACCAGCTCTATGACTCACAAGGCAATTACCACGACGAGGTTGTTGTGGCATGGATCGAACCGGGCGACGGACTTGCTGGCCTCTGTACTTCCCCTCAAACAGGAGGCGCGGTTCCCCATATTGCAGTGCTGAATTACAACAGCGGTGTTAACCCATCAGTTTTAACCCAAACCGTCAACCGTGGTGACCTCCAGTATTTTCCCTATTGCTGGCTCGATTACTACGACATCTTCTTGAATGAAGGGAACACCGCACCTGGGTTCGCGCCCCAGCCCGCCGACAACATCATGGCTACCGCCATCGGTGACTTCGATGGCGATGGCCATAACGAGCTTGCCGTCGCGTATATGAGAGGAACGGACGGTTTGGTTATCTCCGTGGTCATCTATCGGTATCAGAACGATGGTACGACTGCCTCACTTACGCCCGTAAACAATTACGAGTTTTCCATTCCCAACAGCAGCATGGTAGCCACGCTGAGCCTGGCGGCAGGCAATTTTGACGGATCCGGAGTCGATCAGCTGCTGGTTGGAACGGCCGGCTGGTGGGGAACGATCTCTGACGGCAAATACCAAAGCGGCACATTCGTATCGAAACCGTTCGCCTTTCTCTTGACGGCAGGACAGACTCAAGGGTCTATAACGGGTGCTAGCGCCAACCAGACTGACTCGACAAAAACTGACTTCACTGTCAACCTCGGCTCCGGTATGTATGTGCCCCAGACCGTCACGATCGCGGGTGCAACCGGAAACTGGGCGTCAATTAACGGCACTTGGGCAGTAACGCCCTCCACTACAGGTTCCGGATTCACTCTCGACCTGGACTCATCCGCCTTCGGGAGCTTTCAGGGACAAAATGTAACTGTCACCACCGCAGCACCCTTGACGCAAGCGGATTCCGTTTCTCTCGAGCCCATCCCTGGAACAACCTCCGGTGAAATCGAAGTGGATGACAACGACGTCGACGCACGCATTCGCGTGCAGGTGGTTCCAGGACTCTTCCATTACGACCCCAACAGCGGCTATGATACTCGCCGCAGGCAGATTGCCATGGCCTGGAATTCTCGTGCCTCTGCTACAAAGTATCCCAGTTTGGCCCAAGATGAAGACACTCACCTGGCGATTCTGCAGATCACGAACGATGACAAGATCCAGGTAGCCTCCACTACGAACGGGCTCATTGGCCCATGGCAAACCTTTCAGAGTCTCTCGATGACCGCCGGCGCTCTCCGCGGCGACAATGCCACGAACGATCCTACGTGGTCGCTCTACTTCCAAGGTGTAGGAATAGAATTTGATCACAACCAGGCGTTTGGGTCTCGCAACGTCTATTCAGGAATGGTCAGCGCGGTTTGGAAGGTCTCCCCGGTGGCCGGAGATCCCACCAAACTCAATCCTGCATTCGTGTGTTCAGATAAAGCAACATCTGACTCATATAGCCCGACTAATCAGGGTGCCCCTGAGCCGGTATGCCCCATTTGGGTCGATGCCGAAACCTCGGTGAAGCTCGGTAACTCGAACTACCTGCGCCTGCCTTCGGTCGCTGCCGACCTCGATGGCAACTCATTAAAGCTAGGCGCTCCCCTGCACATGGAACTTACCAATCCGGGTAAAGCTGACTTTATCCTCGAACAGCCGCCGCAGCACGCTGCCTGGCTGGATTTGGGAACCGGTCCAAGTGTTGTGACTGTCAGCCGCTACCCCTCCTTCAATACATCTATGGCGACCAGCAGCTCCGTTTCTTACGCAAGCCAAACGCAGAACCATACGGACTGGACTGCGGGAGTGTCGGAGAAGCTCACTGCGCAAGCTTCCTGGTCCCTGGGCGCAGATGCCGGACCACTCGCCGACTGGAGCGAACAAAATACCGCGAAGCTTTCGGCCCGGGTCAGTTACGATTACGATCACGTGCATGATGACTACACAAAGGGCTATACCTCGTACACTGCCGGGTCAGGGGCTACGACCGGTGAGGATGACAGCCTGATCGTGGAATCGCAGATCATGGACCTCTGGCGGTACCGCATATATGGACAGGACACGGCGACCGGCGACCCGAACAATCCCAATGCCTTTTATGACATTGTTATTCCCGGGCCATCATTGTTGAGCAATCCCGGAGGGCGGGATGTCGAATGGTATCAACCGCAGCATGAGGTCGGAAATATCCTTTCTTATCCCGATTATTCTCAGGCGTGTTCTCCGCCTGACCTCGGCGCGATCACGATCCCAAATCTCAACATCAGCAATCAAGTGATCCCGCTGATTTCGTGCCGGGAGGAGTCTTACAACGGCAACGCGAGCACTTTGAGCCTTGCTTTCGATAACCAGACAGGAAGCGGGGGTAGCACGGATTACACGAACAAGGTAAGCACAGGCCTCGACTTCCAATATACTTACCGCGTCGATTTCGAGCTTTTTGGAAATGGCGGCCAATTGAAAGTTAGCAGCGATACCGATGTCCACGGGGGTCAAGATTGGGGCCAGTTGAACAGCTCCGATAGTTCGGCTTCGGGTGCGACCGGCATCACGCTGAATTCTCCGCAAGGCGATTCCCAACACGCGTATCCGTATTACCCGATCTTCTACAACACTCAAGCAGGGGGGCTGAAGGCTGCTTACGGCGTCGGCGACATCACCTCAAGCGGCGGCGGGGCATTTTGGACCGATAATTATGCGCAGCTTCCCGATCCCGCACTGAATCTTCCGAGTCGTTTCGACGCTACCTATAGCAGCAACAACAATTTCAATGGCTGGAAGCCCGAAACGACAATCGCGCGGAAGAGCATGAAAGGTTTTGTGGTCAGGAGATCGACAATCGATCCGATAACAGGGAATTATCCTCTGCTCGGCAGTAACGCGCAGGACGGGGACAAGGTACTGCTCGAGGCGCGAGTTTACAACTACAGCATCAGCACCACACCGGCCAGCTTCACCGTACAGTTTTCGGTGATCCCTTACAACAGCACTTCCAATAACGAGATATGCGCCAATATCCCGACCACCGGGAAAGGTGGCCGCGTTTGCCCGGCGAGCGCTCGCAACGTCATCGGGATCGGCACCACCCAACCGGGGGGCGGCACATCGAACTTCTCTCTGAACGGGCGTGACAACTCTTACGCCTACCTGCTCTGGGACACGACGGGTTTTGGACCCTCCACGGCCGGCGCGGCCGAATATCGAGTGTATGTCGACCTAGTCTCGAATACACAGGAACTGTATCCGCCCGAGACGCCATGTACGGCGGTTCCTTGTGAGGACAATTTCTCGAATGAGACCAACCTGGATCCAGGGCAGAATAACGAAGGCTGGGGTCTAGTCTCCGTGGCAAAGCGCTCCTTGGGTGGCCCGTTCGGCGGGTCGAAGTCGGTCGACGCGACGCACGGCAGCCTCGACACGGGAGATGCCAATGGTGCTGCTACGCAAGCGCTGGCTTCCGCGGATATGGCTGGGGCCACGCAAGGGCGCGAGAACCCAAAGCCGCTCGTAGCTTTTCTTTTCCAGCCATTGTCGTTGCGCCTTACGGCCTTTAGCCGTGAGCACTCTAATCTTCACGGGCACGTGTCTATCTTCGATGGCAAACCGGGCCGCCGGAACAGCAAAACCATTGCGATTAGAACCCTGCGCGGCGTTAGTCCGGATGGAACCTCTGCCTGGTTCACCTGGACTCCCAAGAACAAAGGCCTGCATCATCTCTATGCAGTTATTCAGAACACCACCGGAACCACGCCGTTAGGAGACGTGGTCGTGAACGTGCGGCGAGCTCCCGGCGATCTGAACGAGGACGGACGCGTGGATCGCCACGACCTAAACATGCTGAACCGCGATCTCAAGAAGGCCGTAGCCGGAAGCGCCTGCGGCGAGGAATGCGATCTCGACGGTGATGGCAAGATCACTCAAAAAGACGCAGATTTGATGTCGCAACTCTGCGATTCTGAATCCTGCGCTTTCGAACACCCAGAGTACGTCGGGGGTGCGTCGCCCCATGAGCCGGATATGCGGGAAGTTCGCAAAGCGGATGACACTGCCCGCGCCAATTTTCTGGCTGCGCACGCAGAGGACACAGAGACCGTAAGCAACGCCGATCAAGTTACCGCAGCGCAACTCTACCAGCCTGAAGTTCAACGCAAACAGGGCTTGCGCAGTATTCAGTACTGGTACAAGGGAAAACAGGTTACCTCAGGACTGTTTGCTCAACAGACCACGGCGATAGCGAAGCGCTAGCGGCTAAGACAAGACCACGCTTGGCGCAGAGCAAACGACACGGCACTGCGCCAGGCGCCGAATGCACCGATTGGGTTTAGCAGCGGGAGTTGCATTCCATGCTAAAAGCTAATGCCAACAGAAATCTTTGAGTATCCGGAGGACTTATGACGAATCTATTCTCAAATCACCTATCGCACGACAGAATACAGAAAGCTGCCACGAGCTTCCTGCGCTCACGAGAATTATCTGACTTGGCTCTTGATATATCGAGGCGCGTTGTCAGGCTCAGCCGACATCCGGTCCTGGCTTGTCGATCGGCGATGTGAAGCTCGTCAGTCTCAACTTGGTAATCAGAACGCAAAGGATGTCGATCTATGTTGTCTTCAAGAGCAACCTCTGTCCAGTTAGTCAACAACGCGGCAGCCCTCCTTCGCAGAACGGCTGTGCTCCTCGTCGTGATGCTTAGTATCGTCCTCGCCGGGCGTGCGCAACAGTCTAATGCCGCAGATCCTGATTACAGCGGCGTTAAGGATATCCTGCGCGGAAGACGGACCCTTTTGTCCATCAACGATCTGGTCATCGGTGGCACCGTGCTGAAGACCAGTGACGGCACGAAAATCGAGAACAAGAATATCTCTGAGCTGCCGGGCTTTCAAAGGCAAGCAGGCGATCCGGAAATCATGGCTCGCCTGTTCGAGTCGAAATCCGGCGCGTTGGTGTATGCACACGCTGGAACTGTCTTTGCAATAGATCCGATTTCGCAAAATACAACCTCTCTGTTCCTTAACGAATCCTTCGATAATGCAGGTACCGCTACCGGTGACTTCAGAGGCGATGGGTTTGAACAGATTGTGATTGCTTCTCGTTCGGGTGTTAGACTCCTAAGCGCTCGCGATCCTAAAGACTTTTCTAAGGGGCTCTATTCGGGCCCCCACATGGGATTCGACCCAAACGCGAATTCAGACGTGGCTGTCGCGGTAGGCGATTTCGATGGAGACGGGTCTCCCGAAATAGCACTCGCATACCACGCGTTTTTTGCGAAGCAGCGCCGGCTGAACATTTACAAGGTGGACCCACAAACTCTTGCGCTCGAGTTGAAGCATAGTGAGGCTTTTCCGGACCACTACCCAGAAGCGGTCGCCGCAATAACTCTGGCCGCCGGGCGGTTTGGAAGTACTCTTCACGATCAATTACTGCTGGGATACTACACCGTTGGCTTTGGCGACCGGCTTGTATATTCGTCTTTTGACTTCGACGGAGCCTTCACGCCTATCCTGAAAGACACTCATACACAAACGACAGCACTTGTTCAGGAATTGGATTTTGTAGTTGGCCGGTTCGATCCGGTATCACCGCTCAATCAAGTCGCGGTGAAATGGAATCAAGGCCGCGATAGCGTCTGGATCGGAATTATCAGCCTGGATAACGACCTGAAATTCCGACTTCCCGATTTTGTCGAACTGCCGGGAGTAGCCTGCAGCAGCGGCGGCCTGTCGGTCGGAAGTTTTGCGCGGACGGAGCCGGTACCGCAACATCCATCGGAGACCCAACCAAGCCTGAGGTTTCAACTCGCCATTAGCACCTCCAATTGCGCGGGAGGTGCGGGTGTAAACATCTACAACGTTGATCCCCCGGCGAGTGCGGATCAGAATTTCGTCATCAACACGAACGCGGCACTTAGCCGGTCGCTGCCCCAAACCGCCGATTATGGACTGCCGATCATTACGGGCGATATACAAGGGCGTTCGGTTATTCTCGGTGAACCGACCAAACTTGTGATAGAAGATACGGCGCAACCTTCAGTGATCGCTGCAATGCCGCCCATGCATGTCGATTTCATACGGCCGTCCGGCGGTAAACAGCCCACTTTGCTGAATCTGAGCGCAATCCCGAGTGGATTTCGCACGGTCTACGAAACAAGCGAGACCAACGCCGCCCAGTCATCGACCACGAACACAAGTAGCTGGTCTTTTGGGGCAGAGGCAAAAGTGGGAGCTTCAGTCGAAATCGGCAGTGTGGAGGACGGCTTGGGCGTAGAGGTAGGCGCTACTGCGCAGGCAGCTCAGGACATCAAAACCATAAACGAGAAACAGTATGGCTCTTATCAGAGCAGTCGTTTCGACGCTAGCGTCAAAACGGGCTTGTCCGATCAGGTTTGGTACACGCAATCGCGCTTCAACGTATATGTCTATCCCGTACTCGGACATGCCGTTTGCCCGACGGAAGAACCCAACTGCGCGGAAAAGGTCCCGTTGACAATTCAGTTCTCAAGTCCGGACAAAGTTGAGTCTCACAAAGTAGATGGGAATTTAATTCCCTGGTATCAGCCGCCTTGGGAGCCGGGTAACGTCTTCTCGTATCCGGCAACCGAGAAGCAATTACAACAGATACTGCCGAATACCGAGCAGCTTTCGAAGGCCAGCACCTACCGCACGGATAGCGGCACCGCAACCGAGCGTGCCACCTGGACTAGCGAGACGACCGAGGGTGCAACCGCAAGCGTCGACCAGAATTTCTCTTACGAGCTGGGATTCTCGGTCAGCGGCGCCGTCAGCGGCGGCTTCGTCACGGGAAAAGCCAGTGCAAGTTTGAACCTCAGCGGAAGCTCCGGGTTTAGCGATTTGAATAAGTCGGTCACAAGTGTCGGCCGCTCCGCGGGTATCGGCGTAGAAAAGCCCGGAACGTTTCGTACTCCTACCAGCTATAACTATGTCTTCACTCCTTATATTCTTGGGCAAACAAAGCCTAAAAGCGTAGTGGACAATGAGCCGCTACAGGCGGACGTAACAACGTTTGGCCTGCTGCGAACCGCTTTCACCGCCGATCCGGCCCGCAACGATGCCGGCGGTTGGTGGAAAGGGGTCTATCGCGATAAGCCCGACGTAGCTCTGAATCACCCGTCACGTTGGAGCAGGCAATCGGCCGTGGCGGCGGGTTCGCTCTCGTCCGAATGCCTGGAGTCCCCGGACGGTGTAGATTGCATCGTTCTGGAACCGAGCCGACCCGACAACTTATGGGAAAGCAACTTTCATATAATGCGCGGATTTTTCATCTCGAATGCGCTCAGCGGCGGGAAAGGACCGCAGCTTACCACGGCAACGGCAGGCGACAAGCTGACGCTGGAAGCTCGCGTCTACAATTACAGCTTTGCGTCCATGCCCATCAATAGTCAGGTGCATGTCCGCTTCTATGCCCAGCAAATTGACACGCTTAACGAGCATCGTCCGGTAGGTGATAGCGTTCTCATAAACGAGGTAAAACTCGCCGCGATTCCACCTTTCAGCGACGATGATGACGCGCCTCTGAACTGGGTGCTGGCGAAGACCGACTTCGATACAAAAGGATACGACAATAACTATCTGATCTTCTGGGTTGTAGTTTGGATCGAGGACGCGAACGGGAACCTTGTGCCCGAAACTGAGGGCCACGGCTTGACAAAGATCCCGGGCGATCTCAAATCCCTCGCTGGAGTCGAGGCAGAAACTTACAGTAATAACGTTGGTTTCTACAACTCGGCCTTTTATGTGTTCCCGGAACTGTCTGTTGCGGACGCAACGAATCTTGACGGGGAGCCCGCGACAATTCACATCGCTGAAACCCGGCTCTCGGGAAAGCGCGTTTTTCAAGGTCAAATGGTTGACGTTTCCGCGCAAGTGAAGGCCGAGAACAACAGTGCATCGGGCGTGACGGCACTCTTCTATGACGGCGATCCGCACGCCGGCGGCGTTGTGTTCGGACTGGAACGCATCCCGTATGTTGCGGAGAACGAATCCTACCAGGTAGAAGCACCATATCGAGCAGCCGCGTGTGGGAAGCACGAGCTGTACGTGATTGTGCATGAGGGCACTCCGGAGGAGGTCCTCTGGTCGCTCGGAAAGATAAAAGTCGATTGCGCCCATCATTTGGTGGCATCACCCGGACTTGATCCTGATGAGCGCAGCATTCCAACGTCATCAGCGAGGTGAAAGGGATTGGTTGCTTTTGATCGCCAGAACTTCCTACTGTCTGCGCTCCATCAGAGTAAGGCGCAATCTGATGCGGTTTTTCTGGCTGGGTTAAAGGTAGTTTTCTTGCATCGGGGTAACCAGATACCCATTCGGCAGTTCAGCATTGCGCTGCTCACCCACTTCATTTCATATGAGAAAACGTCGCTCGTCGGCAATCCTCCTACAGAGTCTGTGAGTGGTGGTCGAGCCCTCGGCGACTCCTGAAATGAGGCGGGATTACGAATGAGGTAGTCGTTAACCTTCTTCGGGAGTGACTCGGCGACAAAGGTCGAGGCGAAGAGGCCAAGTAGAGGCCGAGTCACTTTCGAAAAGGAGACTAGAAGGAAGCCGCTGGCGGGGCGTGACGCGGATGGAGGTTCAAACGTCTTTTGGTACTGTTCCAGACCGAAACAGGCTTCTGTGTACGTCGAAGTGCGGGTTGAGAAGTTCCGAATGAGCCAAGAATCACTAGTTCGAGAAAACGTGAACTACCGGTTGAGCGGTGCCAGAAGGTGAATCCATGGCCCGAGACACACGACTGCGGACGCGGTATCGAGTCGCTCGCATAATGAGTGGAGTTCGCGGGCAGTAAGTCTGCGGCTGATCTGGATCAAGTTGCCGCAGCGGGGACATTGCCACTTCGCCTCGCAAGAAGCGGCCACGAGCGCTTCCTGCGATTGTGGTTCGGAAGGAAGTAATTGATGGATCCGAGCAATGCTCTCTGAACGGTGCCGGTTGGCAAGGAATCCAAACTGGCGAATGCGCACGAAGCCGTGTGGAAGAACATGTTGCACGTAGCGCCGCAGGAACTCCGATGCCGAGAGTGTCATGGAGGCGCTGCTTGTTGCCGCGCGCATAGTGCTGCGCGGACACCGGCGCGAGGAAACGGAGCGCTTTATCGTATTCCGGTCGCATTGGGGGTTCGAAGCGGAGTTCTGTAATCCGGCGGAAGCTCACGAGAAGGGCGGGGTGGAGGGCGAAAGTGGATACTTCCGCCGCAACCAACTTTGTGCCCATACCTCGGGTTCGCGATCTGGCGGATCTGAATCAGCAACTGCTCCACGGCTGCGACGAAGAGGAACAGCGCCGGATCGCTGATCGGAGCGAAACGACCGGCGCGTTGATGATCCGCGAACGCGATTTCCTGCGTGCTCTCCCCAAGCAGGGAGTGGATCTGGCCGAAGTGAGTTTCCCGACCGTGGACAGCGGCGGGTGCGTGACGGTGCGAACGAATCGGTATTCGACTCCGTTGCGCCCGAGCATGACAGCAGAGGCGAAGCTATATCCGGCTTATATCGAGATCTGGAGCGACGGCCAGCGCGTGGCGCGGCATGGACGTTGTTATCGGCGGCGGCAGTAGATCTTCGACTTGGAGCACCATCTGGAACCGTTAAGCCATAAGCCGGGAGCTTTGGCCGGCTCCACTGCCCCGGCGCAATGGCGGGAACAAAAACGATGGAAGGAGAGCCACGACCGCCTCTGACAGGTACTGAACGCACGTCATGGCCGGCAGGACGGAACACGCTTCATGGTGGAAGTCATCCGGCTCGGGCGCGAGCACGGCTACCAGCGGCTGGAGAACACGATTGAAAGAGCGCTCGCCTTGGGCTGTTCGGATGTGGAAGCCATTCGTTATCTGTTGTTGGAAAGCCGATTGGAGCGGGCCAGGCCAGAGCCTCTGCATTTACCGCAACTAATGGAATACGATTCGGATCGTTGTTTCGGCATAGTTGCGGCGGACGAGTTCTTCTCTCATCCGCTGAATGAGTTTCGTCACAGAGACTCCTTTCTCTCTGTGAGCGAACATAGCCCATCAGCACCTTCTTCCAACACCGATCACGCCGCAGGCGTCCGCCGCGCCAGCGGCTTCGTTGTGTGCTGAACATGCTCAGCACACAACCAAGCCGCAAACGGCAGTTGTGGGCGGTGCCTCTCGAAGGATGGTTTACTCCGCTAGGGTTCGAAGCGATTGAGGTCGAGGCGGTAGCGGCATTTTCGGCGCTCTCCTTCCTGGTACATATCGATATCCGGCGGTAGGTCAAAGATCTCCACGAAATCAGCCTGCATTCCGCGGGTGGATAGCCCAGCAGCACACAGGCAACAGCTGATGCTGAGCGAAGCAGCTATACGGGCTATCTCGTTTGCGGCTGACGAACGCAATGAGCTTCTGCATAAGCACACGGGAACGGAACATCTTCTTTTGGGAATCACTCGGACGGGTAATAGTGCCGCGAGTCTGCTACAACGCTATGATCTGGATACTGAGCGCGTTCGAAAACTGATCTATAACCCAGATCAGCTTACTTGGGAGGGCCGAGTACCTGCTATTGATCCAGTCGTCCTTTAACCGGACATAAAGGACGTTAGGTGCGGCTAAATATTCGGAGCAGATGCTGGTGATCGCTGGAGCCGCAAGGTTCTCGGCGGAAGCCGATTAGAGTCGATCTCGAGGTTCATCCTGGGGCATCTTTGGTGCGACAGATTTCAACCACATCGTACTGCTCGCTCGCGTTGCACGAAGCGTGATGTTCGGGCAGATGCAGATCGCGGATTTTCTTCCCGGCATGCAACACGCGGTCGAGGGTCCGTCAACGATGGCGCTCTTCTCGGTTGTCTCAGTTTTGCTGGCTAAATCCCGAGCGGGTACAAGCTCCGCGATTCAGGAAGCCCGACCGCGATTTCCGGGATTTTACAAGTTCAAGAAAAGCGGTCGGGGCCCGGGCGCCGCGTGGCATCCTCCGTGTTCAAATCTTTCCGGGGTGTCGATGGTTGCTCAAGGCCTGTGTCAATCGATAATTAATACTTTGTTTCCCCATGCGGATTGATTCAAGTGACGAACTCGAAGGTGTTCCCCTTTCAGAGATCCGTTCCGCATTTCGAGAGGTCGGTCTGGACGCTACGATTTCGACTGACTTTGTTCGCCGGCGATTCCGCCTCAGCAAACGGCGCGCTGAAAGGCTGATCGCCGCTCTTCGACGCCTGAGGTTACTAAAGCCAATTCCCACCAGGCGGACCGGCCAGCGGGCCACGGGAGAGTGGTTGCTGACCGATCAGGGAATTCGTCTCCGGGCTGCAACTGCCGCCAAGCCGATACGGCGCACTACGGCTGATCGCCTCCTATCAGATTTGCTGCAGCGCATTGACAAGCTGAACACTGACGACCGTTTTCTGGGGCGGGTTCGGAAGGCCGTGCTGTTCGGCAGCTATATTGGCGATGCTGAGTATATTGGCGATATCGACGTCGCCGTTGAAATTGTTCGCCGGGAGCCTGATTTCGATAAGCACACAGAATCCAATAACCAACGCGTCGCCGAAGAGTCCGCTGCCGGGCGGCGGTTCTCCAACATTCTGGAGCAGGCGTTTTGGTGGCAGAGGGAAGCCTTCCTTTTCCTTCGCAATCGGAAGCGCGGTTTGAGCCTGCAGGACTACGGCGCGGTCAAGGATATTGTCGCGGCTTCGCCTCACCGCGTGGTGTTCCAACATTCCGGCCGGCCCGCTGGGCGGCGAGGGCCATCCCCCGCACATAAGGCGGGAAAGACCTAGGAATCAACGCGCGACGGCCGGAAATCACTCGCTGAACGTGGTCCGGCAGTCGGTCTGGTCGCGACAGCATCGTTCAAGATAAATTCTGTTATCTTAAACAGAATTGCCTCCTTTTGTTTTAGGTATTTTGGGGCGCGGTAGGAAGAGAATTGGACCAACCCACAGAGCTACAGACAGAAGAACCCGCGACCGTCAGCGTGCTGCAGCCGGAACTGGACAGAATTCCCGCCGCGAATCCCGCCACGCTCGACGCGGCCAACCGTAACGCGTTGCTGCCGCCCATTCTGGCCGGGCAGTTCACCGCCGAGAGCCGCTCCCGAGTCGAAGCCTTCTTTCTCTCCGTTCCGCAACTGCTCGACACCTGGGTGAACCGCTGCCGCAGCCCGCATACCCGCCGCTGCTACCGCGAGGACGTGCTACGCTTTGCGGAGCACCTCGGTCTGGCTTGGCCGGAGGAAGCGGATCGCCTCTTAATGACCACCGTGCAGGACGTGCAGGCCTACCGCGACGAACTGCTGGCCCGGAGCGCGGCACCCAAAACTATCAACCGCCGCATCTCCTCCTTGTCCGGCTTCTATAAATATGTGGGGGCCGCGGCGGCCGAGCTGCGCCTCCCGATTACCGTTCCCAATCCCGCTCACGCGCAATTCGTCGGCCGCTCTTCGTCCGATCCGGTGGACGAAACGCGCGCGCTGACGATCTCGCAAGCCCGGCAGTTGATGAGCCTGCCGCAAGGGCACGATGTCCTGCTCGCGCGCGATCGCGCCATTTTGAAGCTGTACCTCTACTCGGGAATCCGCTTGGCGACGGGCTCCCGGCTGCGGGTGGAGGATTTCGAGCAGCAGGGCGGGGAAGCCGTCCTCCGGCTGCGCGAAAAAGGCGATAGGCGCCGCACTATCGGGCTCCACTACGCTGCCGCGCAAGCGATTGTTGAGTATCTCGACACAGCCGGTCTGCGCAGCGGGCCGCTTTTTCGGCCCCAACGCATGGGTCCGCAGGGACCTTTAGCGGATCGTGCCATGCACCCGGTGACGATGTATCTGCTGCTGGAGAATTACCTCATGAAACTGCCAGGTGCCATGCGCGAGGTCCGGCGCCCCGACGAGAGCACGGCGATGGAATGCCTCTACACACCGCATTCGTTGCGCGCCACCACCGCCACCCTGTTGCTCGATGCCGGCATCGATATCCGCAAAGTCCAGGAATTGCTCGGGCATCGGCACATCACCACTACCCAGATCTATGACAAGCGCCGGCGCACGACCGCCGAGAGCGCTTCCCACGAGGTGCCGCTGTGAGCGAGCGCGAATCGCGTGCGGTTCCTCAAAGCGCTGCGGGCGAAACAGCTTCGGAATCGTATCGTGCTCTGGTCTCGAATCTGGTGGATTTGGTCGAACGGGCACGCGTCGGCGCCGTCCGCTCCGTCAATGCGATTCTGACTTCGACCTACTGGCTGATTGGGCAGAGCATCGTGGAGCACGAGCAGAGTGGCGCTCACCGGGCCGACTATGGTGAGGAGCTGGTCAAGCTGCTCGCGCGGGACCTCAAGAGCCGCTTGGGGCGCGGTTTTTCCAAGCGCAACGTGTGGCAGATGCGCCAGTTTTACTTGGCTTGGCCGAATCCGCAGACACTGTCTGCACAATCCGATCCCGGCTCAATTATGCAGACACTGTCTGCACAATCTGGTGCCGTGCCGCGGTTCCCCTTGCCCTGGTCCCATTACGTCCGCCTGCTTTCAGTTTCCGACCCGGAAGCCCGCCGTTTCTATGAGCGCGAGGCCATCCAGGGCGGCTGGTCGGTGCGCCAGCTCGACCGGCAAATCGCCACGCTCGCCTACCAGAGAACCCAAGGGACACGTGCGCTGGCCAGCCCGGGCGAGCCGCTGGATGCCAATGCGCACGTCCGTGATCCGTTTGTGCTGGAGTTCCTCAATTTGAAAGACGAGTATTCGGAAACGGATCTCGAAGACGCTCTCATCCGCAGCCTCGAACAATTTCTGCTCGAGCTCGGCAACGACTTCACCTTTGTGGCCCGCCAGAAACGGCTGCGAGTGGGGAATGCCTGGTATCGCGTGGATCTCGTGTTCTTTCACCGCGCGTTGCGCTGTCTGGTAATTATCGACTTAAAAATTGGCAGCTTCACCCACGCCGACGCGGGACAGATGAATCTTTACTTGAACTTTGCGCGCGAGCACTGGACGCATCCGCACGAAAATCCGCCTGTGGGTCTGATCCTCTGCTCGGAAAAGGATGCCGCAGTCGCTCATTATTCGCTCGGTAATCTGTCCAATCAGGTCCTCGCGCGGGAATATCAGCTCGTGCTGCCGAAAGAAGGGGAACTCGCTCAACGGCTGAGTGAAGCAAGACGCCTGCTGCTGAAAGGCAGCGGGGAAGGTGAATGATCGAAATGAAAATGCGGAGATTTAACGGGAAAGCTCCAAAGAATGTCTGAATCCACAAAAGAACTGCCGGCGCGCATTGCCATTGTGTCCCACGAGTGCGTCGGCGCTCTAACATCGCATGATCACCCAGTAGCAACAAACGATCACGAATGCGTAGCGAACTCGACGTCCTTCTAGATAAGGTCGACGACCCGATCCTGCGTGCTGACATCCGCTCGCAAGTGGAGCGCCTCCGAGCCAAGCGAACGTTCGGCCTAGTCTTCGAGTCACACCTCCCCGAGCGGGTCCGGCTCCCCGAGCACCCTTTACGCGTTGGTGTGAAAGTGGCGTACAGGGACAACCCCGATAGCCCTGCCTACGAGGTTCGGGCCATCAGGGGCAAAGTCGTTACATTACGGAAGGTGCGGAACCCTGACGGAAGCTTCCTGTCGGCAGCGCAAGCGTTGGAAGTCACCGACGAAACCTCCCAAATGTCCACCCTGGTGGTGGTCGCCGACTTTGGTGAACCGGTATTTCCCGGTCTGCGTCACCTCGGCTCGGTCGAACGAGGTGGCAACAAGCGTGCGCATGTCGTTATCAAGGGTGAGAACTACCATGTTCTCCAAACACTGCAGTTCACCCACGCTGGCAAGGTCGACTGCGTCTACATCGACCCGCCGTATAACGGTGGGGCGCGGGACTGGAAGTACGACAACAACTACGTTGATGAGACTGACGCCTACAGGCACAGCAAGTGGCTAGCTTTCATGGAGCGCAGGCTCCTGCTGGCCAAGCAGCTCCTCAACCCCAGAGACTCGGTGCTCATCGTCACGATCGACGAGAAGGAGTACCTGCGGCTCGGCTTGCTGCTGGAGCAGCTTTTTTCAGGCTGCACGATCCAGATGACAACCATCGTGATCAATCCGAAAGGGACTGCGCGCTACAACGAGTTTTCCCGGGTTGAGGAGTACGCCTTCTTCGTGTTCATCGGCGGCGCAAAACTCCAATCGACCGGAAGCGACATGCTAACAGGTCGCGACTACGCGTCGGAGACGGATGTGCGATGGCGAGGACTAGCCAGGACGGGCCGCAAAGGGCTCAGGTCAAACAACCCCGGCTCTTGGTATCCCATCTTCCTTAACAAGTCTGATTTTAGTATCCATTCGATCGGTGACGCCATAGCCAAGGATGTCGATGAGTCTACCGTTAACGCACCCCCGGGAACGATAGCCGTTTGGCCGCCCACGAAGGACGGTCACCAGTACAGCTGGTCCACCGTGCCGGAAACGCTGCGGTCAATTCATGCAAAGGGCGGGTTCAAGACTGGCAGAATAAATCATAAGAAGAGGTCGTACCCGTTTTATTACCTGTCATCTGGAGCTTTTGACAAGATCGCCAAGGGCGATATCATCGTGGTCGGTCGAGGACCTGCGAATGAACTTATTATTGAGTTCGGTGAAGGCTCAAAGTCGGCGGCACCCCGAACTCCCTGCGTATCCCTTATCAGGATGAGGCCGGCAAGTGGTCGTCGCTACAGATCGATTTTCTAATCGTGTCCAGGCGTGACAACGGAACCCTGGCGGTGTCCATCGTAGACCCGCACGGCGATTATCTGGCTGATGCAAAGGCCAAACTGCGTGCCCTCGCTGATTTCGCTGATGGTTATGGCGATCGCTTTTTACGCATCCAGTCCGTCACGAAGGCCGCAGATGGGACCCTCCGATGTCTTGACCTGCTAGATGCCGAAGTCCGAAAGGCCGTCAGGACATTCGAGGGCGGCAAGGTCTCAGCGCTCTACCAGTCCGAGCAAGCCACGCCTTACAAGTAGAGTTACGAACGGCGACGGAGATGCTGCGGTCTGCACGAGAGGCGAATTCGGCACGTCGGGAAATGATTAGTCGTCGCAGGCGAGGTGTTCTTTGGTCACGGCTGTAACGTTTAGGCGTTTTCGACTCCTGATTAGGTGAGAGCCTTTATGCTCTCGACTCTGACGCCGAACAGCCGACGTCACAAAACAGGAGAACGAAATGCTAGAACAAACTGTCCCCACTTCTCAGGAAGTAGTCGACTTTCAAGCCCCGGTATGGGGCGAGGCCGCGCCGCGCGGCGGCAAAGCCGTACTGAACCGGATCATCCAGGAAAAAGCCACCGTCCCGCTTTTTTTCGGGCAAACGCTTATCAGCTCTTTGCGTGACGTAGGCTATAACAGCACCACGTCGGCGCTGTGCGAACACGTTGACAACGCCATCCAGTGGGGTTCCACTGAGGTTCGCGTCTATTTTCGTCAGACGGGCAAAATAGGCAATCTCAAAACCGATGTCCTGGTCCTCGATAACGGCAGCGGCATGGCACCCAACATCCTTAAGTTCGCAACCTCGTTCGGCGGCTCCATGGTCTTCGACAACCGCTCCGGCATCGGGCGGTATGGGATGGGGATGAAGACGGCTGCCCTCAGCATGAGCCCGGTGATGGACCTTTATTCCTGGCAGGAGCCGGGCGCGTATTACAACATGACTCTCGACGTCGAGGCGATCGGAAAAGAAAAATCGAATCTCATCCAGTTGCCTGACCCGACCCTGATGGACCTGCTACCCAGCGAACTTTCGGATATCCTGACGAAACCGCTCTCGTTCCCAAATAGAGACGCGCAGACGCTTCTGGCGCACAATGTCGACGAGCTGCGTGATCGGCTCGGAAAGTCGGGCACCATCGTCTATTTGCCATCCTGCGACCGGCTGACCTCCGCAAAAGCGCGGACCCTTTGCGAACATGCCATCAAGGAAATGTCCCGTGTGTATCGCCGGGCGCTTGCAAAGGGTACTAAGCTTTATGTCAACAACCGCCTGGTGGAGCCGTTCGATCCTACATATTCCATGCCCACCGCCCGACACGCCAAAATCCCCGAGATTACGGTGAAGGAAAGCCGGGTGGTTTTTTCCAAGGTCATCCAGGTCAAGCGGAGCGAAAACAATCAGGACGCGGACAGCGTCGAGACCGCGCCCGTCACGGTGCGCCTCTACGCGCTGCCGATCGAGGATTGGGGAGCGCTGCCCCTGAAAGTCCGCAAGAACGACCTGCACCTGTACGACGACAACACGATCTCGGTTCTGCGTAACGACCGCGAGGTCTTTATCGGAACTATCCCCCAGATCATGAAGCGTCACAGCGACGCGAACTGGTTCCGCATCCAGATCGACTTCCCCGGCGAACTGGACGAGGCCTTCGGCGTCGCCGCCAATAAACAGGGCATCCGCCTCAAGGATTATGTCTTACAGGCCATCTCCGGGGTGCTGGATGGCGAAATTGCGGCTCTTCGCGAGCAGATCAAGAAGTACCAAAGCGAGCAGACGGTCATACGCCACGGCAGTAAGCCAAGCGCCGGAGAAATGAAAGCCGACGAAGCGGAACGGCGGCAGACGAAGCCGCTGATCGAACTCGCGCCGACCACACCGGAGGAGCAACGCCAGCTCGATGAAAACCTCCGCACCCTAGCGATGATGCTCAAACGCGAAAAGGAGACCGACGAAGAGGCCTTCGAGCGCGTTAAAAATTCGAAGCACATCATGCACTACAAGCACGACGTGTATTGGCCGTTCTATCACGTCGACCAACGGTTCGGGAAAATCATCCTGACGATCAATACGGCGCATCCATTTTACGAGCGCCTTTACGAGCCGCTGAGCCGTGCCGCACTGACGCTTGATACCCGAGCGGCTGAGGGACTGCCCGGCGATGCGGACGACACCGCCGCCGAACCGCAGACTTTCAAGGGTGCCCAGGACGCCCTGGTGGCGCTTCAGCTCATGCTGCTGTCGCTCGCGCGGACGCAAGGCTCGATGGCGCTGCAGGACCCGGACCGGACGCACACCTTCGATCTTTTCCGAAAGGAGTGGTCGGAGACGTACGCGACGCAATTAGGATCCCTTTGAGCTTTTTTGAGCGGACCCCACCGCGAGCATGGGGTTCGCCCGACCTGTAACGTGAAGCAGTTTTCAACTACTATAGAGTGAAGGGCAGAAATGGCCCTCCATGGGCGGCCGGCAACGGCTTCGTAATCGGGCACAGCGTTCCGGTTAGGAGTTCGGTGGTTCATGGGGAGTTTTATCTGGACCCGGTCATCGAGGGGACGACAGTGATCCCCACAGAAGGAGATGAACATGGCGAAATTGTCATTGCCGTGGTGCATTTACGAAGAGCACCAATCGAAGGCCGCGCAGTGCGGCCGGGTAACTGACCGGTCTTGGGGTATCGAGAACGGCCTAACCAACTTCCTTACCGCTGTTGAATCCAGCAGCGTCCCCTCCGATCCAGATGAATTTCGGCGCAGCGTAGACCGGGCCGTGTCCACCGGCTCCTGGGTTGAGCGCAACCACACCCGGCTTCGGCGCAAATACCTTCGGCCTGCCCCGGAGGCTCACGCGGAGCGGTGGATGCTGGCGCGCACGCGTCTGGCAGAAATCCGCAGCAGCGTAAGCACGGCTGAATGGAGCCTTCTTCTCGCGGTCGCGGCCGGCGTCGGCGCCCACGAAATGGCCGCAGCTTCCGGCGTTACCGCTGGCAGCCTCAGGATCAGGATTGCGAGACTCCGGGCGCGCCTGCGCCAGGCTGGAAGCCTGCTCAGGTGCGTGATACGGGGAGCTGCGGCATGAAAGACAATCCATTCCAGACCCGCGAGGCAAACATACTCGAGAACGAACGAATTCGTACGCCGCAACGCGAGGCGTATGCGGAGCTGGCCCGATTTGCGAGCGAGGCGGATGCCCAGGAACGGGAGATCGGGATTGTCCTTCCCGTTGGCTGCGGCAAGTCCGGCTGCATTACCCTGACCCCTTTTGCCTTCAGAGCTACGCGCACGCTTGTCATCGCTCCCGGCGTTAACATCGCCGGGCAGCTCCGCGATGACTTCGATCCGACACGGCCGCAGATGTTCTACATCAAGTGCGGCGTCCTGGATGGCCAGCCCTATCCGGAACCTGTCGAGATCCGGGGCACGTCTGCAAATGCCGCAGACCTTGAGGAAGCCGATATTGTCATCACGAATATTCAGCAGCTTCAGGGCGCCGAAAACCGTTGGCTCCAGGATCTGCCCGAGGATTTCTTCGATCTGATCCTGTTCGATGAGGGCCACCACAACGTGGCAGCGAGCTGGGGTGCTCTCAGGACGAAGTTTCCCCACGCGAAAATTGTCAACTTCGCGCGACGCCGACACGCGCGGACGGCCAGCTCATGGCAGGCCGGATACTTTATTCCTATCCGGTATTCCGGGCCATTCAGGAAGGCTATGTAAAACGGCTCAAGGCTGTCGTTCTCAAATCCGCGCACGCTTCGTTATGTGCGGCGCCAGGACGGGCAGGAGATTGAAGTGAGCCTTGCCGAGGTCCGCGAACTTGGGGAGCAGGATGCCGATTTTCGCCGCAGCATCGTCACCTCAACCGAAACCCTGAACACCATCGTCAACGCTTCCATCCGGGAACTGGAGAAGCTGCGGACCGCCACAGGCGACAGACGCCTGAAGATCATTGCCTCCGCCCTCAATTTTGAACATTGCGGGCAGATCGTCGAAGCTTACCGCAGCCGCGGCCAGCGAGCCGATTACGTCCATTCCCGCGAAGACAGTGCCGCGAACGACCGCGTTATGCAGAAGCTTGAAAACCACCAGCTCGACGTGATCGTCCAAGTCCGCAAACTCGGAGAGGGGTTCGACCATCCTTTCCTGGCGGTGGCGGCAGTCTTCAGCATCTTCCGAAACTTATCGCCCTTTGTCCAGTTCGTCGGCCGCATCATGCGGGTGATCGAGCATGGTGCGCCCGGACATCCGCTGAATAACGGCGTGGTGGTGTTCCATGCAGGCGCGAACATCGCGAGCAGATGGGAGGATTTCCAACAGTACAGCGAGGCCGACCGCGAATACTTCGACCAGCTCCTGCCCATGGAAGGGCTGGATTTTTCCAGCAGCGATGAGTTGCAGATTGATCCGAGGGTGGCACGTCAAAGCGGGGAACGCGTTGACGTGCGCAGCCAGACGGACGTGCGTCTTCAAGAGATACCCCTCATCGAGGACGATGCGGAAGCCCTCGCCGCTCTTAAAATTCTTCAGGGCAGGGGCTATACCTCTGACCAAGTGAAGCAGGCCTATGAGGAGTTGCAACCCGTACCGGTGACGAAGGTGCGCCTGCGTCAGGCAAAGCGTGCGAGCCTCGATATGCGCGTCAAGACGGAGGCGGCGCGCATACTGCATGATCGAAAGCTGAACCCGGAAGGCCATGATCTCGACCGGCAGAGGCTCGGCCGAACCAACCTTATCGTGCTCAAGGCGGGGATTGACCGGCACGTCAACACGGCCGTGGGCCGCAAGGCCGGCGAGCGCAGCGATTTCAGCCGCCCCCAGCTCGAACAGATCGAGAAGGACTTCTCCGCGATCGTTGACAGGGCCGTCCAGGAGGTCTTCAATGCCGGGAATTAAATCGCTTGTGATCCGCGTCGAGATGGACGAAGCCTTAAGGGCGCACAATTGCCAGCGGAACTCTAACCATCGGATTGAGCAGTGCGACCGGCGCCTAAAAGTTCGGAACGGGCGCAGCTGGAACCATTACTGCGTTTCCTGTGCGGTCGTTATTCTTGAACGCGACATCGCGAAGCTGCAGGCGTTGGAGCGCCAATTTCAAGCAGCGATCAGATGAGGAGCGGTCTTCAAAGCTAGGCGCAAAAGTCGGTCAGGGAGGCCCGTCGACGGTTTTTCAACATAATTTGTCTCTTCGTCGCAGGTTTAGCTTTGCGTTGTGCCGTCCCGCGCGCGTGGGCATTCTTGATGCCGATCACCTGTGATAAAGCGGGTTATCACACGCGACCGCGCGTGACTTTTTCCGCCCAGGCGGCGCACTGCTACAGTTCGCGGCCCGCTCTGCCGATAGCTCAGTGTGCGGATTACGCTGGATCCAGCTCCCAAGTGGGCCGTCCCGGTCCGCCGGGGATTTCTCAGGCTGTTGCTTTGTGGCGTGGGAGCCCGCAGCTCCTGGCGCACGGCGCCTTGGTGTCGCCGCTGGATCAATCGCTCCTTCTGCACCGTTGTCGGCTCTGGGAAATGCCGCTCCGGGATGTGTGGTGGACTTTGCGGCCGCCCGCGCCCTGCCGCTTGTTCCGAGCCGATCACGGCTTTCTCATGGGCCGGCTTGCGTATTCACCAACCACATGTTCATCGCTTTTTACATCAACATTGTGAGATGCAAAACGGCGCACGATTCAGAATCTCCCTTGATTCCTTCGCAATGGATCATTGCAGAAATGTTCGTTCTCGCAAGTCGATATGCGACAGGTTTGTGCAATGCCTGATCTCATCTGACGCTCAGCCAGGCTGCGAGCGCGCTGTTCAGCAGCGAGTTTGCCGAGCATCCGCGATAGTTCGCCGCTGCTTTAAGACGCGCTCCTACCCGCTCGCTCGTGGAAGCCGTGGTTCCTTTGGTGCCATGCGGGGTGCTGGGTGGAAGCAACGCAACTTCGTAAAGATCAGTTGCCGTCAGTGCCTCTTCGATGAAACGAGAAAGATCGCCACGGTACCGCAGCAAACTACGAAGCCTATCGTTGATCTCAGATGTCAAGCGGATGAACAGCTTCATTCTTTTAGGCGAATCCGAATACGCCGAGACGCTCACGAACCAGTGCGTTTCCTCAGCTTCCGCTGTGGTTGGATGACGTCGGGATCGGCATTCTCTGGCTCGTAAGGAGCGTCAAAGAGTATGTCCCGATCGACGCGGACGTTGAACTTGTAGCCAGCGGGTACTTTGATAGTAGGTTGAACATTCAGATTGCGCCGTGTAATTTGCGCCCCCGTTTCCGAGAGCTCCTGACCAACCGCCGCTGAAGCAGTTTGCGAGGCACTTGGAGTTGTCAGGACGTTTTGATTTTGCCTCTGAGATATCTCGAATGCGGCAGTGAAAGCACTCGTCAGGGCCGCGAAGCCGAATAACCGCTTGTAGTGGCGATCCACTTTGTCTCTCAACCCGGCGTTCCCGTGTCTATCGAGGCCAACCATTCCTGACAAATCAATTGAAGAAGCATCAGGGAACACGAGCCGGTTCCAGACGACCTGTACTCCATCTTGGCCGTATGCCACGCGAGCGTCATACTGACCGATCAACCGGGATCCTTGCGGGATGAGCAAATATTGCCCGGTTGCGGTGTCATAGACGTTCGACATGACGAGCGCTTTGACCTCGCCTGGCAGATCGGAATTTAACGACTGTTCCAAGACTGCCGGGATCTCCCACCCAGCTTTAATCTCGTACTCGGATAACGGCGCAGTGCGCGTCGAGTTCAAATAATCATCTGTTCTCTTGGCCGAAGCGGACTGGAGAAACTGCTCTTTCCTGCTTTGCATATTTTGCGAATCGTAATCGCCTCCGGCGCTCGCACCGGACGAGGATGGCGGGAGGTAACCAGTAGCTCCTGAGCCCAGTTTTTGCGCTCCAGCGCCGTTGAGCGCAGCCTCGAGCGCAGCAACTTGCGTCAGGTCGCCCTGACTTGTCGGACTTAAGCCGCTCGCGGGGGATGCGGAGGAAATGGCTGTGTCCGCGGCGGCCAAGTGAACGGCGGTCGGTGCTTGCATCGCTTCCTGCTCGCGTCGCGCAAGCTCTTCTCTGCGCCGCTCTTCAGGATCATCCTGCGTAGCAGGCGCACTAGGCGCGCGACGCATGGCCACGGGCCCTGCGCCCGAAGACTGGGCTGCCAAACACGGACGGCCGGTATTCGGATCGAACCGGTAAGCTTGCCGCGTTTTGGGATCAACACCACACCCGGACTCCTGTTTGTCGCAAGGTGTTCCCGTGTGCGGATCAAAGCGATAGGGCTGATGGGTTATTGGATCGGTTCCACATCCGCTGGTTTGACCGTCGTTTTTTGCGACGTTCGGAGGGAGGAGCTGTCCGGATTGCTGCCCGGGTCTTATCGCAGCGTTACCTGGCGGAATCGCGTTCACGAATTCATTGCCGGCCGATGTTGCGGGCGCCAAAGCCTTGGGAACGCCGGCTTCCGCGACTTTGGCCTGAGCAGCCTGGGTTCGCTTGTAACCGCCATATGCAAATGCCAACAGCAGGAGGAAAGCGAATATTCCAATAGCTCCAGCAGCTCGTTTGCTCACTCGTGGAGGTTGCGGCGGCTTCGGATTGAGATCGATCCCGGATGGCGAGGTGATCGGTTCAACCGCCGGTTTAGCCCCGGGTTCATTAGCCTTTTGGTTCACGGCTGATTTCCACCTTCTGAGATTTTTTCCCGGTTCCGAGAACAAGCTGAGCATGGTCGAATAGGCGGTCAACAATGTAGGTTTGCTGGCGCACCCGATAATTCGTCATCTCACCTTTACCGTCAGCGCCCATCACCAGCAAGACAGGAACCTCGCGATGCTGAATTTCCGGTGGCATCTGGATGTAGGTCTTTGCGCCGTCGTCGTAGACCCGGACGGGACGAAGATGCTCATTCGCGCCGACGATCCGATACCCGAAATTCAGCTTTTCAACGGTCAACATCGCCGGTGACGCGTCGGAATCCCGCTTTGCTTCTTTTGCCGCAATCTGTTGCTCCAGTATCTGCTGATGCCATTTGCGAGCGTTATCATCTTCGGGGTATTGGAACGCGACTCGCGCAACATATTCTTTGGGCTTTGATATCAGCCGGAGATAGTATGCCCGGCGATCCGTGGCGATGAGGAGGTTCGTGTCGAGGCCAGCCATCGTCGGCTTCAGCACAATCACCGAGGTTGCATCAGAACCCGCGCCGTACATCGCGGGAGAAATGTTCCAGCGGACGGAGTCGCCGATCTGAGGTTCGCCGACAATGTGCTCACCGGCCTGGAGTTCAATGATGCAAACGCGCAGAGGAGCGCAAACGACCGTGGGCAGGCCTGCACCGAAGCTGTAAAGAACGCGACCGTCTGGACCGGCGGCGGGCTGATTGGGCTCTCCGCGCCACTTCTCGCTAACCTTAACAGCCGCGAGAGCCGTAGGGCTGAGCATGATTTCGGGCACCGGGTTCGCGTTCGCTGTTGCCTCGTTCTTGGTGCTGGGGCCTGGGAATTGTGGTGTAACCGGCTCCGACTGAAGCGATGGATCTAAACTTCCCAGATCATTGAGCGCCCCAATCTGCGCTCCGAAGTTGTACTGTCTAAGCAACGCCGGAATCTCAGGCTGCGCTTGCCCCTTATTCGGCGATGTGACGGACCACGGCGTCTGGGCGAAAATGGCGAGACCACAAGAAAAAACCAATACGATTTTGAATGCATTGACTCGCATGAATGCTCCTTGCTGAACTCTTTACTGAAGGACGCGGGACCAGTTTGCTGAAACCACATAGAGGCCGAGGGGATTCACGCGAGCGATTCGTTCATCGGCAGGAGCGTTTGTCGCTATCGTGAATGTGCCTTTCCACCGATCAGCGTTCTTTACGTTTCCGTAGAGGTCTCGCGATGTCTCGACCCAATCGACTTCGAAGGTTCGGTCACTTGTCGGGAGAACCGACCGGACATCCACGCCGACGGTTTCGCTCTGAGCCCGCTCAAAAGGCTGATTAGCGCGGTAAAAATCGGAGACGAAAGTCATTGCCGGACTATTGTTGGCGATATGGCTATAGACACGATCTATCAATTTGCGCTGCGCAATCCCATCGGTCGTGACAGTCCTCAGATTTTCTACCCACTCCAGGACCGTTGACTTTTTCAGACGTTCGTCGGCGGTCGTAGTCTGGTCGGCCAGGCCGGACACAATCGGGCGGCCGAAGCTATCGATTACAGCGACAAATGGCACCACGCGGGTGCGAGAAGACTGCCAAATCAGACCACCGGCAAGAACCAATCCGAGCAGTGCGCAAAGCAGAGCCATGGTCCGCCAGTTCCGCGCGCGCGTGATCTGGTCCCCGTAGCGCTCATCCCATTCCCGCCGAGCTGCGAGGTAGGGATTGTAGGAAGAAGTGTCCTTCTCCGCCGAGCCGGATGCTTTCGGCCTTGCTCCGAAAATTGTTGTTTGCATTTCGTTGAAGTCTCCCTATTCGTGGTGATCAATTGGCATTCGTGGCGGCGAACCCGGAGCGTGGGCATCATTCAAGCGAAACTTGCGGATCGTATCCGATGCCGCCTGAAGGCGGTCGCTTGCCTTTGCAGCTCCACGAGCTAATGCGTTCGGCTGGTCAGAACCTTTCGAGGGCGGAGCGGTTTGATTGCCGGATTGAAGGTCGGCTGACGGCGATGAGCTTCTGCTCGAATTAAAACGACTTGGAGAAGGCGAAAATCCTTGTGCAGGGCGCTCCGATTCAAACCCAGAGCCGGCCAGAGGCTGTCCGCCAACATTGTCAATTGAATGTTGCGGCGATGTCGATCCGTTAGTGGGAGGCTCAACTCCTTGCGGGCTGCTCACGGGCATCGATGGCGCGGACGGAGGAGGAACAGATGAACCTGCAGCGGTCGAGCTAGCGAACGAGCTTCCAGCGGAAGACGCAGAACCGACGGACGAAACCGCGTTTGAAACTGAAGCTCCGGAGGAGCCCGCATTCGCGGCAGCAGAGGTGCTTATGGCGCTTGATCCGGCACCGGAGGCTCCGGCAGTTCCGACCGCACCAGCGCCAGCGACACCCGCGATTGCACCCGCGCCGAGAGAGGCTGCGCTCAAGGCACCGGCCGCAACTGCCGTCCCAGTCATCACCAAGTCGCCACCGGTCAGGGCTGGCGAGCCGCCAATGACCGCACCGAACAGTTTTGGGATCTGCCAGCAACACATCATGTAAATCAGCGAGCCGCCGATCACATCTAATGCCGTCTTAGCTGGCGTCGTCGACGTTCCGATTCCTGACGCCTCGGCGTTCCAGCCCGCTCCGAGGGTCTGGCCTGCTGCGATGACACAGTAAAGCACTAGCAGCTTGACTCCAATCGAGACGCCCAGGCCAATGTAGCGTTCGGTGTATGGCGCGGTCCAACGGCTCCCTCCAAAGCCCAGAAAGATGTATCCAGCGGAGACTACTAGATAGCTCTCCACGAGAGTCACGACGAGATTGATCGTGATGATCACATATGAGATGAAGATCAGCAGCGCTCCGACTGCGCACAGGAGCGCAGAACCGATGTCGCCACTCAGAAAGGCCGACCCGCTCGCACCGGCGAGAAGAGAACCAGCAACATCGAGCCCTTGGACGAACACTCCGCTGGGTGAAATCGGAGCGCCCAATCCCGATGCACCCTGGCCGATTTGCTCAAAGCTGTCCAGGATATTCGGAATCCATGTCGAGCCATTCACAAGCAGCGTATAGAACGCGCCGATCCACATCATCTTGCGGACGAGTCCTGCAACCCAACTCTGGAGATCTGTTTTGTCGAGCGCCAGAGCAATTGCAGACCAGGCGAACTCAATGAACGCCAAGAACCAAAACAGCCGCTGAGCGTATGTCCAGATGTTTGTCGTCCATTGGGTGCGAAAAGAGCGCATCTGGGACAAGATGTCGCCCGCCGTGGTGGAGTGAAAGGTCTGACCATGCGCGGCAGCGTGAAAGAAGATGACGACAGCAAGAGCAGTAATCATCCATCTGATCGGCAACATACTGAAACCACGACGCTTCCGTTTTCGATTGTTCAAGACACACCTCTCCCGATTGCGTTAGAGCAACTCATCTGGCAGCCCCTCGTTATTTAGTGATTGCCCGCGCCAAACTTCCGATCGTCACCCGATGTCTGGCTCGGTGCGAAGAAAGCGATCCGACCTGATGCTTTGCATAACCGGCCTTCGGTGGTATCGCCCCAAGTCGCCGAAGCTGACTTGCGCACTGGCTTGCACAAACCTTCTATGTCCTTCGCAACGTTCGGATTCTTCGCCAGCCACTCCGCAATCGCGGGATCCGAAGTTGTCGAGAGGTCTCCCGCGCCGGCTGCTTCGGCTTTCTGTACGATCGGGCTTGGCGGCTCGGAACGCGAGCAATTCGTTGCCGCGATAAAGCCTGCCAGCACGCCTGCGCCGATCATTATCTGTCTCACTCGATTCACGCCGTTGTTTGCCTCCAAGTACCATTTAATGACTCCCGACTCCGAATGCTCTGCTGTCCCCGGTTGTCGAGCTTGGCGTGAAGAACTGTTCAGTCGCCGCGGTCGCGGCTGCCTCTTTCTGGATCTGCGCCGCCTGATACGCCTGCTTGCTGGACAGATCGGCCAACATAATCTGGCGAAGCTTCATCATCTGCTCTGTCTGCTGTTCAGCAATGTCTCCCATAATCTGAATAGCGCGCACGGTGCCGTTCGGAGACTGAGCCTGCGTACGCAGCGCCGTCAAAACGGCTTCTTCCGAGGAAAGCTGCGATCCCTGCAGGCCCGCTGCGCGGAGGGTGCCCCGAAGTGAGTCGAGCGCGGTTGTGGCCCAACCTTTATAGTTCGCGTAATATCGATTGGGGCTTGTGCCGTAACCCGTGAATGTACTTCGGAACTGAGCATCCAGATTCGATAACGAGTAAGCTAAGGCCTGACCGCCTTGCACGATTGTTGAAAGCGCCGTCAGATCAGTGTTGATGTTGCCATAAAAGTGAGAAGGGAGGGCGACACCGTTGCGAATCTGCTCGGCATACATACTTAGCTCGTTGCTGAGCTGAGTGCCCTGCCTGATGTAAGACATCACCATCTGACCGTGATTCAGCAGTTGCGTGAACTCCGTTGCGAATGCTCCTGCTTTAACCTCGACGGGATATTGAATCAAGAGCAAGCAGATCACGAAAGACGTTATGCCTTTGCGCATAGGGATCGAAGTTCCTCCTTGGGTGTAATGCTTTCCAGATAATCAGCCCACGACTGCAACCCTTTCAGCCGAAGCCAGTCCGATCGCCAGTTCTCCGGATCGCGGCGCATCACTGTTTTCACAATTTCGCGTTCCTCGCGGCCATTTACACCGACCCAGGAGAGGGCAACGTGACCGATTCCCAGGTCAATTAAGCGACGCCCGGCTACGCTAACCATGTAATAGTGCTTTTTCGGAATGCTGAGCTCGAGAATCTCCAGCTCACGTTCGTTCAGGCCAACCCTCTCATAGAAAGGCCGAGAATTGCTGGTGCGCGCTTCAGGATTTGGAAGCAGAATCTTGGTCGCGCAATTCTCCAAAACAACATCAGCTATTTCCGATTTGGCGATGTCCGACACCTGTTGAGTGGCCATGACGACCGCCGCGTTCTTGCGACGCATGGTCTTGAGCCAGTCACGCAAACGTTCACGGAAGAGATCGTGCTGAAGATAAGACCACGCCTCGTCTAGCAGGATGAGCGTCGGCGAACCATCAAGCCGCTGCTCAATGCGCCGAAAAAGATAAAGCAGCACGGGCACAATTGCGCGACTGTCCAGCTGAAGAAGGTTCTCGGTTTCAAAGCTGAGCAGACGCCCACTTCCTAACGAGTCCACGTCAGCATCTAACAGGGAACCGAGGGGACCAGCGACGGTAAAGTGCTGGAGCGCTTCTCGAATTTCGAGATCCTGAACATTGGCTGCGAACTCGGTCAATGTTCGAGTTGGCGAGTGACGGAGTTGTAGCATCGCAGCCGATATTGCATTTCTGTGTCGTGGCAGAATTTGCAATCCGCTCAGAATACAAAGAGACTCGATCCACCCAACTGCCCAAGACAGGCTGGCGTCATCATCGATGTCGTTCAGTGGGCAGAACGCCAAATCACTGTTCGGCCCGGCAAGATCGTAAAACTCACCGCCAGCCGCTGTGGTCAGCATCCAGATTGAATAGCCTTTGTCGAAAGCGAAGACTTGCGCGCGCGGGTAGCGGAACCACTGCGCAGTAAGCAAGCTCAGCAGTGTTGATTTGCCATTCCCGGAAGGGCCGGCGATCAGAGTGTGACCGACATCCGAGACATGTAAATTGACCCGGAACGGTGTTGCACCACTTGTAGCCGCATACAAGAGAGCCGGACTGCCATTCGGCATAAGAGCGGACGGGTTTTCGCGAAGGCCCGCCCATACAGATGTGATCGGAAGCATGTCGGCGAGGTTTAGACTGTGCAGGACTACCCGACGTACATTGGAATATCCGTCCCCAGGGAGTGAGCCGCGCCAGGCTTCGACAGCGTTGACGGTTTCGATTCTGCAGGAAAAGCCTAAATTCTGAATCGTTTTCATCACCGCGCGGCTGTTTTCACGAAGCCTGTCCAGATCTTCATCTAGGCAGATGACGTTGGCGGAGAATTGGCAAAACTGAACATCGCCTGCAGCCGCGATGCTCATTGCGTGCTCGGCGTCATCCATCATTTCCTTTGCATTCCCGTTTACGACGCCAGTTTGGCTCCGGAACATCTGATCTTTCCAGCCACGTATTTTGCTCTTCCATTTCTTGCGATGCTTGTCCAGCAGCGAACGCGATTCCTCAGCGTCCATCAAAATCGCTCTCGTGCTCCAGCGGTATTCCAATGGCAACGCGTCCAGTTCCCGTAAGATTCCCGGTGAGCTCAATCGCGGGAAGCCATCGACGGCGACAACGCGAATGTGTTTGAGCCCGATCTGTGGCTCAATGCCGCCCACAAAATCATCAGAGGCGAGAATCTCGTTCAAGTAGCACGGGAATTCCGGAAGGGCAAAAGGGTGGTCGCCGCCTGCAATGCAGCGGTTGAAGTAACGCAACAGAGTGTCATATGAGCGGAGATCCCCGTACCGGTCATATGAAGCTGTCGGTCCCAACCTTTTGACTCGGAACAAAGATCCGAATACGTTCTCAAAGTGATCGATCCTGTTTTTGAAGGTCTCAACGGCCTGCTTGGTTGCTTGGGACGAATTACCAAACGCACCACCTTCGAACAGCCATCCCTTACTCTGCTCCTCCGCTGCAACTGGGGGCAAATATGTCAAGACTAGAAAGTATTCGCTCTCGTAGTGGGCACCTTCCTGAAGGAATTGTTGGCGGCGCTCATCATCGATGAGTCGAGTAACGGGATCTGGATAATCACCCTGATCCGGGTAGCCTGGCGCTTGTGACCTTATGGCATCGCAGTGAAGCATCCAGCCGCTCCCTAAGCGGAGGACATGGTTCAGCCGAGCGCTGAGGGCGCTCATCTCTGAAGCTGAGGCAGCCATCATGTCAGGCCCTTGGAATGACCAGCCTGCAACCAGGGAACCGTCCTGTTGCAGGAGAACGCCATCTTCGATAAGCGCGTAAGGCAATAACAGATCGGCTAAGCCCCTAGGGCCGGATCGATGCTCATTGCGTCGCATATCGACTCCGGGGAGGATTGTTTGCTGGGAACGCTTCTGTTCTCATCTGGACACCATTGGTCATCGCCATTTGATAGGAACCTGCAAACACTTCGAGTACAAGCCGCTTTTGGCGGTGTAGAACGAACGGTAGCGGATGTGCCGCATGTAAACGTGGCGCAGCATCGGATCAGCCTTTCCCATCCGCCGCAGAACAGCCATCGCCGCGAAGTAGCAACCGAAAGCCAAGCCTAGCCCCCACCAGGAGGCCAGGCTGAAACCGAGTGCAACGCTCGTGAGAATGGAGACCAGCACCAGCTCGCGATCGGCGCCCATTAGCTGGTTAGGCCGATTCAGTGACTGGTGAATGACGATCTCCCTTGGCTTGTCGCGCGAATCCATGGCTAGACAACCGCGGCTGTGACGCCAAAAGCCGAGGAAAGCATTGGCGCGGCGAAGACCAGAACGGAAACCACAAGGCCGATCATGCAGGCTTTGCGACCAAACTCTGTCAGCTCTCCGCCCCAAAGCATGGTGCCACCGGCAATTGCGATCCCGATGAGTCCAATCGCATACGCAACCGGGCCGGTCAGCGAAGTGGCAATTAGAGTCATTGGCGCTTCCCAAGGTAGTTTGCCGGCCGCAGCGGCATGAGCGCGAACGCTTGCGGCAACGGCGAGAGCGATAAGAGCGATCATCCGTGACAGTAGACCGGACAACTTTAAATGACGAGTGTTCATTCAGTTCCCTCCTGAGATATTGATGTAACGATCAAACCTGCTCGACCTGATATCGGCCATCGCGATATCCATGCACGAGCAGAATCTCGCGAACTTTGCGCCCGGCTTTTACGCTTGGCTCTTCATCCACGAAAATCACTAGATCCACTGCTTCAGCAATAAGCTGCTGTTGTGGGGCGCTGGTAGCTTCCGCTACCAGGCTTTCAAAACGCGTAAGGCCCTTCAGGGCGTCGTCCGCATGAACTGTCGCCGCTCCGCCCGGATGCCCGGTGTTCCAGGCTTTCAGGAGCGTGTGAGCCTCTGCGCCGCGCACTTCGCCCACAACGATTCGCGTTGGCTTGAGCCGCATGCAAGCGCGCAGGCAATCCAGCATAGTGACGGTACCAGCCGAATGAAGATCAACGTAGTTGCGCGCCGGGCATTGCAGCTCTGCTGTGTCCTCGATCGAAACCACCCTGTCGTTCGGCGTTAGGATCGCGATCTCCTGCAGTATTGCGTTCACTAGCGTGGTTTTCCCGCTCCCAGTGCTACCAACGACCAGAAGATTCTTACGCGCGAGGACGGCTGCTCGAATAATCGCCGCATGTGAACGGCCTTTGATTGATCGTGAGAAGTCGTCCCGCCGCCGCGGAGCATTCGCGGGATCGTCATGGGAAGTCAGGATGCCGCTCGACTCATAGTCCTCAATACTGAATACTTTCCTGGGCCGCAGTCGAATAGCGAAAACTGGGTGATGTGCAACTGGGGCGACGATTCCTTCGAAACGACTGCCGTCAATCGGCAACTCGGTTTCCAAAATAGGACTGTTGTGATTCAGGACGGTTCCGCGCCATGCCGCAATCGTCGAAAGAGCACTTGCGGCTTGAGAGGGATGCATCTCCCGGATCTGCGTGAAGCTTTCTCCGAGGCGCTTGGTCCAAAGACCGCCGTCCGGATTCAGCAGAACATCTTCAGTGCGCTCGTCGGCGAGAAGGCCCAAAATCGTCTCGCCCAATTCACGTTTCAATTTGGTTTCTAAACGCAAATGATGTTCATCTGTGACCATCACGTTTTTGAAATTCGAAATCATTGACGTTTTCCAGAAATGTGCTAGCTTTATGGCATTGCACTCTGGATGGCTCTCAAAGCAAAGGGAGCCAGGATTGAATAATCGGTCAGTGTGACGAGCTTTTCGTCTTGCTTTCAGGTGATGAGCGAATGTCGGTGATAACGATCCCGTTTGACTACGAGCAATTGCCCGCAGCTGAGCGCAATTCAATCGTTCCTATATCAATTCCGGCTGCTGACGATGACGGGCGCCAGATCGCGTGGGGCTGGTTCGAAGCCGTCGAGCGGGTACAGACGCCGCTCAGAGGACTTGCTCGCACCTTCCTTGGGGATATCTGGCGCGTTTCGGAACTGACGGAATCCGCCGTCAAGTCCGTCTGGCGAACTCACGGCGAGGACTATGGCCGCTCACCAAGCACTCGGGTCTATGTTCAAGCAAAATGGTGTGCCCGGGATCTGAGAGCCGGGAATGCTCGTATCCGGCGCGGCCTGAATGTCGGCCTTGAGGAACTCGATAGAGCTCTCTATGAGCGCGTCCTCACCGACCCTTGCGATTACCACTCGAAGTACTGCATCGACATGGATTTAGCGGCACTGGGTCAGCGTCTTCGAGAGAAGAAGCTCGAAGACATCGACGAAATCCTTCAGATGGTTCGGGACGGCTGCACCTGGAAGGAGATCGGCAAGAAGATGAGCCGCGATCCTAATGTCACGCAGCGACGGTTCCGGCGATGGATGGATAAGGCAACGCAACTCTTTGGCCTCGACGGCTGAGCAGCGGTACTCTTAGCTTCTGTATTTAAATCGCTCAGTACGCTAAACTTCCGCATTGGATGGATGAAACGCCAGAGCAGAAGTTTAACCGCATCAGCCATGCGGTTCAGGAGTCGATCCTCCGCAACTACCCCAATCCCGAGCGAAAAGGGTGTCCAGGCGATGAGGTTGTCCGTCAAGTTGCTGCAAGGACGGAGCTCAAAGCAGACGAGCTTTGGGAACACATTACCCATTGTTCTCCCTGCTACGCGGAATTTTTGGATTTCAAACAAGAATTCCGGCGTAGACGCGCAATCCGCCGGCGAACTGCTATTGGGCTGATTGCCGCTGCGGCCGCGGCAATACCGGTTGTAGTGATTACCCGTCTTCACAGTCCGGTGTACGATCGCCAGATTGGGGACTGGGACTTGGAAGCGAGCACCTCAGCCAGGGGCGCCGGAACCGAGGAGCAAAACGTTGCCTCACCGCAGCTTGCAAGGAGGGCGAGGGGATCCATACGCGTCCATTTGCCCGTCGGAAGTGAGGCGGGCGAATACCATCTGCAGATTCGCGAGAGCGAGAATGGGCCGGCGCTTCAGGTGTCAACCGGAACAGCGGCGATTGTGAACGGACACACGCTAGTAAGCTTCCCGGTTGATCTCGCTGGCTTGCCAGCCGGCCCTTACTTTGCTGCGATCAGTGGAGCCAGTCGAGTTTGGCGGGTATATCCTTTGCAGATCGGTTGACCTCAAGATCGGAAGCTCGGTTCCAAAGTCGCACAAAGATCTCGGAACCATGGCCCGACTGGACCATTGAAATCCCCTTATTCTTGGCATGCCCGCCTAGTCGACACGATTTGTAAACAGATCGCCGTAAGGGCGGATCTATCCAAGCTGGTCCTGTTCAACTTCCGGGTTGGACGTTGTCCCGCGAACTGAAAGGAGACTTGCGCGGCAAAGAGCATCAGACCATCATTCGTAGCCTTGCGCTCAACTGGATTCGCATCTTCTGTCGCTGCTGGCACAGGCTTAAGCTGCAACACTTAGCTCAGAACTGCTGGCCGGCATTAGGACATGGCTGCCGTTCAATTTTCCCGCCCGGCGTGCTCAGTTGAACAGAATAAGCACAACCCCACGCCGGCATGCCGGTGAATGGAGACTGGTACACAAACAACTTGTTGAGACTTGGGTAGTACAAAGTCAGGCTGCTGTCACCCCTGATTGCTTGCACCGAAATGGAAGGGCTCTCACTCGAGTCCGCTTTGACTTTGGTGTTCGAAGTGCTCCATCGCCCCGCCGTGAATGCGGCCAGCGCCAATGCGACGATTATTAGGATTGTGTTCTTTGACATGAAAAGGCTCCTTATGCTTGGATTCCGGTTCTATTATTTCGCGAGTCAACTGCCCTGAGGCGCCGTCTACGCCTCGCTTGCCTGTAAGTGATCGGGATACCAGGAAGTGAAGCGCATCGCGCCGAGGATCGCCAAAATTGTGGCGCCCACACCCACCTTGAGCGGCAGAGTCGGCACATAAAGCATAAACAAATCGGCGCCAACCATTACCACGAACGCCGCCGCCCAAACGGCTGTGATGATGTAGTTGGTACGAATAAACTCGGGGCTCGCCCACACATCTCGCGACGCCTGTTCGCGGGCGTACTGTAGCGTGAATGGCCGACGAATCAGGATAGACACGAGCACCACCAGTAAGAGGCCCACATCCACCCGCAGGCGTACACCCACCACGGACCACGTGGCCCCTGCGACCAAACGATAAGCTGCCAACGAACCAAAGAGCAGCGCGCTTCCCACCTCCAGCACTTTGGGTGTCCTCTTCTGGACTAACCAATCGCGCAGCAGAAACGCAGCCGATACAATCGCTCCGGCTATTAAGCCCGGTGTAGGACCCGCGACTCGGTCGATAATCGCGAAGGTGATAAATGGCGCGAACGCCCAGAGAATTTCCATGGTGCACTCCTTTTAGTGAATGACTGATTTAGTGGTTACCGGGCTTATATGTCAGTTGGGTTCAGGCCCACAGAGACGTCTTTATGCCGATTTGCGTATAGCCGAACGCAGCATCGATCCCGGCCAGAACGCCAGTGGTCGGTGTCGCGCTCTGACCTAACTTCATTGGTTTGGCCATCATCGGAAATGCGGGCAGCATGCGTACCAGGTTGGTCTTGATATCGTTAGAGAAATTCATCAGGGCCATTACCTCGGAGACCGCTCCGCAAACGCAGGTGGCGGTTGGAACAATGTAAGGGTTCAAGCCCGCCTGCCCCGCCGAAGCTGTGGCGCGTTTGATGACAGCGGTTACCTGCAGAAGAAAAACTGCCACCGAAATCATCCACCCGGTATATTCGTGAGGCTCTGCAAACTCCTGGCCCGAATTCGGGGCTGTGAACGCGCAGAGGGCCGCACCAAGCCCTACTTGCACCCAGGCAAGGGCCGGATCCGGCTGATTGCCCAGGAAATCCTGCAGAGACGTGACAATCGTCTGGATGATGGCAGCTGCATACCAAATCCAGCTGTCGCCGAGCACAGTGTTGCCACCCGCCGATGAGGATACGCTGGCGGAACTGTTCTTCGCTTTCATGATGATCGTGGCCGGAAGGGCAATCATCAGTGAAATCAAGTCCAAAGTTGTCAAAGTACTCTTCGAAATGGCTTTCCAGAGCTCCGATATGCCAAAGATTGAAATTTCCAGGTTCAGAAGATCCTGCACGGCGGCGAAGAGCTTCGGTATCGCTGACAAGACCTCATCCGCTGCAACTTCAATTAGCTGGAGGAATAAGATCGCGAAGTCGCCAACCAAACTGACCAAGTCCGCTACTGATCGTTTGACGGCGGTCGCCGGATCCGACATGAGCGAAAACAGATTATGCAGGAAATTGTCGATTTGTTTTGAAATGTCTCCAAGCGCAGGGTTCTGTTTGATTCTGTTTTGAACGTCCGTGAACAGATTATCAATCGTCGTATTAAAGCTGCTATAGCTTGGCGGAATATTCTTGGACGTCGAGTGTCGTGATAGGTTGTCCGTGAACTTGGAATTCAGCCACTTCATCGCCGAATACCACTTCACTACCACCTCGCCGACTGCTGCCAGTGGATCATTCCTGTGAACTTCGCTCCCTTCCGTCGTAGTTCCACCAAGTGCGGTCACTGCTGACTTCACGTAGCCTGTCACTTTCGTTTGAGCTTCATTGAGAGCGCCATCCACCGTGCGTTGAACCGTTTGGAGGTAGTCGCCAGACCAGACTTCCATGCCCGAGAACCAATCATTGATAACGGTCTTGATCTGGTCCTTCGTCTGAAGAATGTCATGCCAATTGAATACGTAGCTGAGCCACTGCCAAGCCTTCTTCAGATCGCCGATAACGGTTTTGAGGATGCCGGCGACTACCGTGAAGGCGTGCTCCACCGCGCTGACTGTCAGGTTGTACAGGTTTTCGGCGGTTGTTACAACGGCGGTGACTACATCGTTGACGACGGTCCAGGCGATTTTGCCCACGTTCTCGGCGCCGTGAACGCAGTTCTTTGCGAAGGTCTTGATATCACTGATGCCGCCTTGGCCGGCAGGCGGTTTTTGCAATCTGGAACTGGTGGTGTATTCGGCCGATCCATCGCTTCCGAGAGTAAGCAACCAGTTTTGAGCACTGCCCGGGGTATAGGGCCGGCCGGTGGAACCCGCTTGCGGTTGATAGAGCATGTTTGGGGTGGAGTCCGGGAAGGAGATGTACTTGCTAGGAGAGTCCTTCAGCTTTTTGTGACGGTGGGGGAGGCCCTGTCTAAGCAGAGACACGGGAACGGAGCCCATGGTTTGTCGAATGGCAGACGCGAGGTCGTCGGCGGTCGAGTAGCCGGACGGCAGCATGGAAGAACCGTCGTAAGCGGTAGCCTTGCTGAGGTCGCCGCCCTGCACATCGGACAAAGTGCCGCTGGTTTCATGATCGGGGTAGATGACGATGGCTTCCTGCTGGTCCATGAAATTGCCCCAAAGCGACAAAGACGGACAAGACAAGTCGGTAGTCAGGACCGCGAGAGAAAGCTCGCCGACGGCGTCGGTGGTCAACCAAATAGGGTTCGCGGGAGTGGCTTGATAAGTCTGGCCGCCGGATACGATCGTGACGTTATCGGAGACCGAAACTTTTACGGACTTGTTCGATCGAGGACACGAGGCGGTATCGAGAAGCTGAACGTGGGTGCGATACCAGGTTGACGACGGTTGAGCTCCGGTGGAGGTTCCGGGCCCGGAGTAATCGTCGGCCATGAGGAGACTTTGACAGAAGTACTGGTTGAGTTGATGCCCGAGATCGACGGCTGCAACGGTGGTCTGAGCAGAGCCGGTAAAATAGCAAATCCCGTTTTCTACCCCGACCAGTTCTGCGGCGGAATTGGCGGTGTAGGAGACGATTTTGGTACCTTGTGAAGCTAAATCGACGGCCAGCATCGTGTTGCCCGCGCTGAGATAGAGGATGCCGTCCTCAATGAGTAACCGACTGAGACGTACTGAGGGAAGCGGTATGTTCCACAACTTTTCGCCATTGGACTGAAAGGCGTGAAGGCCGTTACTATCGGCAAAGTAGACAGCAGTTTCGTAGGCAAGAGCGCCGCTTGACAAAGTTCCAATGGGTACTTGCCAGGCGGGCTTTCCGGCTGTGGCATCCAACGCAATTAATGATGATGAGCTGGTGAAGTAGATTGTCTGACCGATTGACGAAAGCGATCCCGTAATCGGGCGCAATGCGGCGTAGCTCCAAAGCAGTTGCCCGGAGCCGTCCAGAGCGTAAAGGATCTCGCCAAGCGCGATAACAATAGCTCCATTGACAGCGGTTGCTGAGAATGCTTCTATGTTGTTTCCAGTCGGGCGGCCGGTGTAGTAGGACCAGAGTTGGTTGCCTTGCGGATCCAAGGCGACGAGGTTGCCTTCGACCGTGGCAAAAATAATCATTCCATTAAGTACGGCCGGGTTGTCCGTCAAGCGGTGGCCGGTGCTCCAAAGAACTTTTTGTGAGTTTGGCTCTATCGCATATAGACCACCGCTGCTTAGAGCCAGGTAGAGAACGCCCGAGGCGAGCACTGGGGTAAAGGGGAAAGAGGCAAGCTGGATGGGCTCCTGGAATTGCCTGGTTTGGACGTCGAGCAGGATCAAGGCGCCGCTGTAAGCCACCTGAAGGGGAAGGACAACCGAGCCGCCGAGATAGGCCGGTGAAGAGTACAAGCTATAACCGGCCGGAAGCGAGACCTCCCATTCGAGATCGGCGGCGAGGTTGGGGTTAAGGGTTTGGGGCGCGCTTTGGGCGCGCGTTTGGGTCATGAAGGCGGTTCCCAGCAGGCCGGCTCCGGTGCCTTTTAGAAGACTACGTCTGGTGATTTGTTCAGATTTCATACATTGGTTTCCGATCGGCTCAGCTTGCCTTTTGCGTGTTTACTGGCCCCGAAATCTGTTTGTAGCGTAGGCCGGGGGTGGGCCGCAATGGGCAGCCGGTGATGTTTCCTGATCTCTTTATGCGTGTTCAAAGCATTAAAAATACAAGCGAAACGCTATGGCGAGCTTGCGCTATTGAGGATCTGGGGCGGCCTGAGCAGGTTTGATCATACCTTCCGGCTGCGCCCACCAGGGCATGCCGTGTCATATAATGTACGTCATACGTCATCCATGGGTAGCCGTGAATGTCATCCTTCTCGTCCTCGACGTCCGAATTTCGCTTTGGGCCATTCGAGTTTAGCGCTCAGCTAGGAGAGCTGAGGAAAGCAGGAACACGGCTGAAACTACAGCCTCAACCTGCTCGACTGCTGCTTCTTCTGGTCAGCAGTCGTGGCGAAATCGTGAACCGGGAGCAGATCCAGCAATTTGTTTGGGGCGCGGATGTCACTGTCGATTACGACCTCGGCGTCAACCGCTGCATTCGGCAGATTCGATCTGCTCTGCTGGATGACGCGGAATCTCCTCGCTACATCCGGACGATCCCGCGCCTCGGCTACTGCTTTATTGCGCCGGTGGATCTCATCGTCAGAGAGCCTGCGAGTTCCAGCCTGCCTATCCCGACAGAGGCCGAGAGTAGTGTCGGAAAAACTCCGGTGAGGCCGATCGACTCAATCGAGTTCCCGGCGCAGCCGGCGAGCGCCAACAGCGTTTTTCCCAAGAACGCGGCGAGGCTGGTACTACAACTGCAGGCCATCGTGTTCCTATTGGCGGTTGCGCTCGTAGCAATCGGAATTTCGCAGTATTTGCTACGACCATCTTTGATACCCAGCATCGAAAGCTACTCACAACTGACGACCGACTCCTATCAGAAGGTGATCCAGACTGGAGATCTCGCCCGGCCTATTTCCACAGACGGCTCGCGTGTCTATTTCTCGGTTCTTACGGGAGCGGCCAGATCGGCGATTGCTCAAGTGGCGGAAGCGGGCGGGGAAACATCGCTACTCCCCATCTCGCTTGAGTCACCTATTCTTCTCGACCTCTTTAAGCCACGTTCCGAACTGTTGCTCGCAAGCGGAACAGGTATGGGGGAACTTCCGTTGTGGATTCAGCCTCTCCCCAGCGGCTCGGCCCACTCCATCTCCGACCTTTCCGCGCAGGGCGGTAGTTGGTCGCCCGACGGAACGCAAATGGTCTACGCGAGCACAAACCGGTTGTATTTGGCCTCTGGATCTGGCATGAATTCCAAGCTTCTCGCTACTTTTGATGCCAGGCGTGGACAACGAGCCTATTGGCCCCGCTGGTCACCCGATGGCAAGTGCATACGTTTTTCGCTTTATGACAGTACCCGACACGCAAGTTCGCTGTGGGAAATCGACGCCAATGGGCGTCTTCCTCGCCGCCTGCTCCCGGACTGGAACGCCAATCCAGATATTTGTTGCGGAACCTGGACTCCCGACAGCCGCTACTATGTGTTTGTCTGTTCCGTCGGCGACCGGAGTGATCTCTGGGCACTAGCAACCAGAGCGGGCGACCTGATGGCAAAATGGAGACCGCCCGTGAAGCCAAGCCAGTTGACCGCTGGCCCTTATAGCTACTCCGGTCCGACGTTCAGCAGTGATGGCAAGAAACTGTTCACCATTGGAAGTGCGCCAAGAGGTGAGTTAGTACGATATGATTCCGCGTCAGGCCACCTACTGCCGCTAACACCGGAAATCCCCGCGCGACAAGCAGATTTCTCCCGCGACGGGAAATGGATTGCATTCGTGTCTCTCGACGGGACGCTCTGGTGCGCCAAGTCGGATGCAACCGTGCGCAGGCAGCTTTCGTTCCCGCCTTTGCGAACTGCTTTGCCACGTTGGTCTCCGGACCGGACCTCGGTTGCATTTTTCGGCCGCTCCTCCAATGAGTCTGACGCTATTTACCTCGTGACGGCTTACGGAGGATTGCCCCGGAAGCTTGTTTCCGAGAAGAATCACGACGAAAAAGACCCTGACTGGTCAGCTGACGGGAGACAGCTGGTATTCTCCGACACGTCGGCCGACGGGAGTTCGCTCATCAAAATCCTGAACCTTCAGAGCGGCCGTGTTTCGCGGCTCGCTTCCCCTTTCGCACTCCGATCGCCGCGCTGGTCTCCGGACGGGCGGTATATCTCAGCGCTGACAAGAGATCTGCGTCGCTTGATGCTCTATGACTTTGCCACAAGAACGTGGACGCAACTTGCGGACTTTCGTATGGGGTACCCGAATTGGTCTCACAACAGCCAATACCTCTACGTTGTGAACCTCTCGCAAGGCTCTACCGTGTGCCGCGTGCGGGTAAGTGACCACGCGGTCGAGCCAGTGTTGAACATGGCGGACCGCAACCAATACTGGACGGGAGACGCCTGGCTCGGTCTCACTCCGGAAGATAGCCCTTTGCTTTCTCGTGACATCAGCATTCAGCAACTCTTTGTTTTACATTGGACTAACCGATAGCCTACACAATAGGCCGCTCGATTCCAGGTTGGGTGCCAGCCGTGAGGCAGAACACCAGAGCCATCACTTGAATAGGAGCAATTGTCTGCTTGCCGTTCGCTATCCGCACCTGAACCCTGAAGAACTCGCACCGCGGCGTTGTTGCACGTCTCGCCTATGTTGCGGACTGAGGAACTCCGCTGAGTCATGCCTTTCGATCACTAGAGGCCAGATCATCTGGTGGGAGCCGAACATAAGTCGTAAGCAGAACCGGCGTCCACGAGCCTCTTCCAGATAATGATGATAGGTCCTTTCGCGCCAAATAATCTCGATAACTCTGGTGTCAACATAAAAGCCTCGGGTAGATATAGAGCATGAACATCCGCTCGCCCATGGACCTGCCCGCGTGCATCACGTACATTCGCAGTTTCGGAGAGAAACTGCTCAAAAAGAAGCTCACACTTTCCTCGGTCCGTTCGCCCGTCCGGACATAGCTTTGACTTCCCCTGGCGTCCCCTGGGAGAGAGAATCTCCGTTATCCGCGTCCGATGTGGGCCGGCTTCATTCCGAGGAACATTCTTGCGGCAATTGTCCGAAGTGCAAGACATGAACGGGGTTCTGGGATGTCTCGCAGCCTTTTGGCACGAGGCGGCGACGAGCGCGCGGAATTGTTGCTGCGCTGCTCGACCAGGCGCGGCGATAGTACTTAGGACGGAGCTCGTGCACGGTCTTCGATGCATGGACAGCGAGCCGCATTCTGACGGGTTGGGGCCAGCCCTGTGCTGCTGCGCGGCGCTTCCCGATCACTTGCGGAGAGGGGAATAGATCCGACCAGGAGCAATTTTGTTTATCCCGAAGGGCTTCGGGTGTATAACTGACCTTATGCGCGATTCGAACGGATGCTCTTCCCAACTGAACTCTGTTCCAAACGCGTGTAAAGCATCGTGAGGAGCGCGGATCTGCTCTTGCTTCTTTGCTTAGGCGGGTCCGCCGCCTTAGGCCACGAGGAAAGCGCTCCATTTTGCGATGCCAAGCAACGCATGAATGCTCACACGACAATTGTCCGCAAGTACGCGGCGCAGGCATTGTCTACCTCGCTGCTCGTCGACCATTTGTCCGCTTCGGAAAACTCTTCGGCTTTAGAGGCGTCCCTGAGCCGTGTGGCCGGCACAGAGCCGGTTGGCGCAACTCAGCAACAAACACAGATGAGCGAGGACGAAGCAATCCGCCGCATTGAGGAGCTGACGAAGAAACAGGTGCGTGACGCGTTTCAGAGCGGCCAGCGTCCCGCGCAGCGAGATGCACACCCCAAACAACACGGCTGCGTCCGGGCTCGCTTCACCGTTCCCGCTTCATTGCCGCCCGTGGTGCGCCAGGGCGTTTTCGGAAAGGCTCACACCTTCAACGCGTGGATTCGCTTCTCGAATGCTGTCGGTTCCGACGATCATTCGGGGTTGGCGCGAGGCATGGCTATCAAGCTGCTCGGCGTCTCTGGTCAAAAGATTCTGCCGGACGAGGCGAACGCGACGACGCAAGATTTTCTACTCGTGAACTATCCGGTTTTCAACGTTCGAACCGCGGCGGAGTACGTTGACTTCCTCACCAAGAGCGAAACTGGCCAGCTCGCCGCCTTCTTTCGTGCGCATCCGGAATCTGAACGCATTACCGCGGCCATAGCAGCGCAGCGAGTAGGCAATCCGCTGCTGCAGCGCTACTTCAGCATGACCCCCTACGCACTTGGCAGCAGCAACGTAAAATACTCGGCGAAGCCGGTGTCATGTACAACTCGTGGAACCCTGCACGACGACGGCAGTGGGGCGCACTCCAATTCGCCGAACTACTTACGGACCGCTATGGAAGCGAGGCTGGCCGCCGGCTCGAGTTGCTTTTCGTTCATGGTGCAGCTCCGGACCGATCCGGCCACGATGCCCATCGACGACTCGACAGTCCTGTGGAGCGAACAGCGTGCGCCCTTTATCGAAATCGCGTCGATCACGATCCAGCAGCAGCGTTTCAATAGCACTCAGCAACAGGCATTCTGTGATAACCTGTCGTTCACGCCCTGGCACGCATTGCCCGTACACCAGCCGCTCGGTACGGTCAACCGGATCCGCCGTGTAGTTTACGATAACGTTTCCTCGCTTCGTCATCGCTTGAACGGTGTCATGCGCCAAGAACCAAGGGGTGACGAACAGTTTCCTGGGAGTCCAAGATGGTGAGCTTTGCGCGCTCGTTCGGCGGGTTGGCAGGCGCCGTGATCTCGGTCCTGATCATGCGTGGTGCGGACCCAGTCCCGCTATCCAGTTCGGCCATTCATTTGCAACAAGGATGGGATGCCGGACGGGAGCAGATTTTCTACCACCTGAGCCAGGGTACCGTCATCATGCCTGCGAGCTGGCTTGCGGCCCTGGAAACTTCCGACGGCCACCGGTTCATGAGTCCCGACCACATGCGGCGGCTGGGATTCATCGCCGATGATCCATCGCCGGCGAATCCGTACGGCTGGCCGGTCGGGTTTGCCATCAATCCGGCAAAAAATCCAGGTGAGGTCGATACGGTCGGTCTGACATGCGCCGCGTGCCACACCGGTGAGATCACGTACCGCGGTAAGATTTTCCGCGTCGACGGTGGGCAGGCGAACGTCGACCTGGACGCGTTCAAGAAGGCGATCAACGATACAATTCTCGCCACGGGCGGGACGCCCGCACGCCTGGATGCGTTCAAGCAACGCGCCGTGCAACTGGGGTTCCCTACGGATCGCATCGGGCCTGAGTTCGAGGCTCTTTACAGATCGGTCGTCGCTGGTACCTCCGAGCGCGCACGCGCCGACGCCACTGCGACGCTAGCTGGACCCGGTCGCAACGACGCGCTGGCAGTCATCGAGAAAGTGATTTTCAACTATGCTCTGGGAGTCCCTGCCAACACAAATCAGGCGACCGCGCCGGTTAATTTCCCGTATCTCTGGAACATCTGGAATCTGTACTGGGTGCAATACAACGGCTCAGCGCGGCAGCCGATGAGCCGCAACATCGGTGAGGCGCTCGGTGTCGGCGCGATTACGCATCTGATCAACCCGAGCACGGGAGCCCTGTCGCCCGAGCCGGAGAGATGGCGAACCTCGATCGCGGTGCGCAATCTTGACGCTGTTGAAACTCTCCTTCAATCGCTCCAGCCACCGCGCTGGCCGGAGACGGTATTGGGAACCATCGATGGAAATCGGCAGCGGCGTGGCGCACAGCTGTTCGCGCAAAACTGCTCGGGATGTCACGGTATTCGCGCCATCGCGGGCTCCCAGTCAGACGAGTGGAGCGTTAAGGTACTCCCGCTGACGACGATCGGGACTGATCCGATGCAAGCAACGAACTTCCGGAACAACACCTACAATGGGACGAAGCTAGGTCTCTCGAACCACGCGGACACGGTGAGCGGCCTGCGCACCGTGACCGATGGGGTCCGCAAGCAGGCCTACGCGGACGAAGGAATTCCGGTCGCAGAGCAAGCCGCGTTCGATGGATTCGGTCGCCCTAACGCGATCACCGCGCCGTGCGGCTATAAGGCGCGGCCGCTTGTCGGTGTCTGGGCAACACCGCCCTTCCTTCATAATGGGTCGGTCCCGACTATCTTAGCGCTCCTGAGTGAATCGCGACCCGCGCAGTTTCGCATCGGAAGTACGGAGTATGATCCGGTGCAGCTCGGGCTCTCGCAAGCAGCCGCTCCGAACACCGTCATGCTTGACACGACGATCGTCGGCAACAGCAATACGGGGCACTGGTTCACGAATGAAACCGCGCGCAAAGGGCGCATCGGCCGCCTTCTTGCCGACCAAGAAAAGTACGATCTTATCGAGTATCTGAAAGCAGTTACGTACGCCGACTATCCGCGAACCGTCGTCGCTAAAGTGGACCCGGAGCCGTGCGTCTCAAACTACGCGCGGTGAGGCGCGCTGGCCTATGGACCTATCTAGAAGAAACTTCCACTTTGTCTTAGGGGCTGCTGGGCTGAGTGGCTTCGGTTCAAACATTCCGTTAGTTGCGCAAACCGAAGGCCAGCAGCAAACGCCACAAAGCAGCGCCGGAACCCGGGCGTATCTATTTCAGGACCGGACCTTCGAAGTCATCTTTCTTACCAGCCTTGGCCGGGCTTATCATTCGGGAGCAAACGCCGGCAAGGTTCTCTATCTTACCCACCAGGTGAAAGACGGCGACTTCGAGAGCGCCTTCGCTGCGTTTAAAGAGGCTGGTGATGAGGCTCGCGCGCAGGCGCAGGAATCACTGGCCGGCGGCCACCGGGAGAGTGCACGGCAGGCCTACCTGTGGGCGCAGAACTTCTACGATAGTGCGACATATTTCGCTGACGGCTCCAAGGATCCGTCACGTTTAGAACCAACATGGGAGGTCCTCTATGACTGCTGGCTAAAGTCGCTGGCACTCTTTGATCCTCCGATTGAACCGGTAAGCATTCCGTATGAGGGCACTACCCTCCGCGGCTTCTACATGAGAGGCAAAGGCCGTGTGCGGCGCCATCCGTTGTTGATTCTTGTCAACGGAAGTGACGGTTCACTCCTGGACATGTGGCTTTGGGGAGGTGCGGGCGGCACCGCACGCGGGTACGACTGCCTAACTTTTGACGGGCCGGGGCAGGGCTACGCACTTTGGAAACAAAAACTAGCCTTTCGGCCGGATTGGGAAAAGGTGATCACGCCCGTCGTTGATTTTGTGCTCAGCCGTTCCGGCGTCGATCCCAAGCGCATCGTGTTACAAGGAATCAGCCAAGGCGGATACTGGGTTCCCCGTGCACTTGCTTTTGAGAAACGCATCGCCGCAGGTATCGCCGATCCCGGAGTGGTGGACGTATCGACTTCCTGGACAGGAATTTTGCCGAAGCCCATGCTCGAGCTCCTCAAGGCAGGCCGTAAGGACGAGTTCGACAAGTACTTGCTGAAGGCGGCCAATGCAGCCGATCGAGCCACATTGAATTTCCGCATGCGCCCCTTTGGCTTCGCTTCGCCTTATGACACATACAAGGCGACGATGGACTACAAGCTGGATAGAGTAGCGGCCAAGATTGAATGCCCAATGCTAATCACGTCGCCCGTAAATGAGGCCTATTGGCCAGGTCAGTCAAAGCGTTTATATGATCTCTTGACTTGCCCTAAGAAGCTGATAGAGTTCTCCGTGGCAGATGGTGCCGATCTTCACTGCGAACCGAAGAGCACCGGTATTCGCGACCTGCGGGTCTTCAACTGGCTGGACGAGACACTCAAGCGAGTTTAGTGCGGACACTTTCCATTGCCGGGCATCCTGGCTCAGTGAAAGCTCGCGAGTATAGCGGTGCAAAGCACAGGATCGGCTATCACCGCTTTGAACCGCTGTAGTCGCGAACGGTTTACTATCCGTAGGAGTGAAGTTCCCGCTACATCCCATCCAACAGAGCAACAGAGCGCATTTCGTATAGCTTCGCTCAAAACCGCACAGTTTTAGCTTTTGGCGACCTGCCCTACAGTCGGAAATGAACCATCGAGGGCAACCTGATTTGCAAGCGGCATCATTTGCTTAACCTCGCCGAGGCTCTTCTTTCGAAACTCGGAAGAGGTCCCGTGGCGTCTCCCTCCATGACGTATCCCGCCCAATACCAGGGCACAGCCGTGCCGCTAAATTGCTTCAGCACGTACCGCTGCGCGTCCTCCAGAGCCTCGGCCTTTGAATCACCCTGAACAAGTGCGGCATAGAAATGCTTCATCAGAGTTGCGCTGAAGACGTCGTCAACAGACCAAAGTGTGGACGTTACACTGCCCGCGCCACTCAATAGGAAGGAGCGCGATAGGTTCGAAACACCTTCTTCCCCCTCAAGCTCGCCAACTGCTGTTTCACAAGCCGAAAGCACTACGAGGTCCGAGTGCAAATGGAGCCGCACAATCTCGGGGACTTCTAGGATGCCGTCCTCGCCCGCCTTTCTATCCGCGAGGAAGACCAATGCGGCCAGTTCAGGGTCGTCTTTTGAGTGCGAAAAGCCATGCACTGCGAGGTGTACCACTTCCCTTTGCTGTTTCAACGCGCTCTTCACGGCAGTTTCAGTCGCTGCCTCGTCCTCCAGTTTCAGGCTGTCTTTGAGAGACGGGCCGAGGATCTCAGAAGCGGTTTCCGCCTCCTCTTGAGATCCGGGAAGATTACTCAACTGCTCGCCATACCCGCGCACTCTTGCGATTCGAGATACGTCAGCGTTATAACGGACGCCGCCGACGGCGAGCAATCCTTCCTTTGCCGAGCTAGTATCTCTTTGACGAAGTAGAACCCATGTACTTGCGGAGGGGGTGCGGACAAGAGAGTGCGTTTCGACAAGGCGCTTGCCGTTGGCGACCAGCGCCGCGAACGGGACACCGTGGAGCTGACCATCTGGAACGAGAATCAAGCTCGAATGATCCACGATCTCTGGTACAGGCTTGAACAATGCGGTGTATAGCGAGGCCCCTTCTTCAAGGGCAGTTTGTTTTGCGTGGACCGCGCCGACAAAACGGGCGACCGCTTTGTTTATCTCCTCAGCCGGTCCCAACTTTGCAACGCGAGCGCTTTGATCGGTGATGACCAGCGCATAAATTGAACGCGATGTAACGACGTACTCAATCAGAAGCTCTGAAGGCCGCAAATTCTTTTGAACGGTTATAAGCGGGAGTACTGCATCAGTGTTTCGGCGTAGCGATCCAGGAGAGCCAGTCTCGTTCATCAACCAGCGCTTATGACGTGCGAAGAATATGTCGTCACGAGCCTGAGCAGCTTCGGCGGCGGTCCTCGCCGAGGCGAGTTTCAATCGCAGAGCGCTCACCTCCTGCTCGGCAGAATCGTCTTCGAGAATTTTCGAGCGGCTTCCGGTATTCAATAGATCGGCTAACATCCGGCCTCGAACCCGCTCAACGATTGCGTAGTCCCGGTTAACATCGTGCAGGTGCTCTGCCGAGAGCTCAAAGTGATCTGTATATATGTCGCTCGTTGACTTCAGCAAAAGTTGCTTTGAAGACATGGGCGTAAGTGCCAGTTCAGAGTCGATCACGTCCTCAGCCCGCTTGTATAGCGCATCCGCATCGGCATACTGCGCTTGCTTTGCTCGAAGATTTGCAAGCAATCGCAGCTGCATCGGAAGATCAGAAACAATGCCGGTCTTCTCGGTAGAAATAACGGAACCGGCCACCAGAGCCGACGCTCGCGAAAGCTGCCCCATCTGAAGATAGATCTCGGCCAAGGCCATCTGGGCGTCTGAAAGGGAGTGATAATAGTTGCCTCTCGTTGACATCTCAATCGCCGTTGTCAGCTCGCGAATGGCGGCAGGAAAATTCTTCTGCTTCTGATAGATGCTTGCTACCATCACACGGGTTTGTGCCTCATTGATGCGTCTGTCCTGCGCGTGCATTTTCTTGATGATGTCGTTCGCAAGAATTGCAGCTTCCGATAGCTTTGCGGTTCCGATCAAGCCGAGGAGTTCGCCTTCCTTTACAGTGACCGGATATCCGATAGCTGGAACGGCGGCGGCAATCTGATCTGCTTCGGTGAGGTGTTCCAAACCCGATGCGAAATCTCCCCGAAGCATGTATACGGTTCCAATATGGGTGAGTAGTCGGACGACTGAGGCGTCATCTTTCGCCGCTTTGGCGGATTCCAGAGCTTCCGTTACCAGCCTGCGAGAGGTTGCCAGATCTCCCATGTAATACGCCGGAATGGCGAGTTCTCCCTTGGCGCGATAAATCCACCTTTGATTCTTTGATGCGGAGGCGAGCTGCTGAACCTTTTGCCAGTCACGTTTGGCTGCTTCAGGGAACTGCAAATCGTTATCGCAGTCTCCTTTCGCGATATAGAGCCACATACGCAGCTCGGGATTGGCTTGGACAACAGGGCTGTTCTCCAAAGCCTGATACGCGCGGGTCAACTCCGTGAGATTCCGCTGCTCCATGGTGGATCTCATGAACAACACTTTCGCGAGTATTCTGTCGGGCTGATTAGATTCAGGAAGGTGCAGCTCCGCATAGCGAAGGTGCGGTACCGCTGCCGCCCAATTGTACGATTCAGCGGCGGCAACGCCAGCGGCTAGCTCCTGCTTTGGATGCAGGCTGTCCGCGTGGAGAAGAGCGACTCTAGACAGGGAAACGGCGACTAGCGCCCCAATCAAACGCATAGCAAATTTTGAGACCTCGAGCTACAGACTTCGAGCCAGTTCAGTGGCAGCGGCGAGCTGATTGTCAGCGCCGCGTATGGCGTCTTCCGGCAAGAACGGTACGTGGTGATCGGGGATGACGCCGGTTCGCTCGAATGTGCGGCCCTCCCAGGTCACGTAATTGACAGTCGGCAAGGTGAGAAAGCAATCATGACCGACGGAAACGGAAGCCCAACCTAAGAGCTTGCCAGCGGTGGGGGTTCCAACCAGAATCGCTAGCTTGTGGTCTGAAGCAAAACCGGCGACAATTTCTCCGCCCGAAATCGTGTGCTCATTTACGAGCATTATGATGCGCCCGTGAAACGATTTTTTACCCAATCCTTCGGTCACGATAGTGATGGATTTGTCGCCGTCTTTAAACTTCAAAAGAGTTAACGGAGCTAGCAGCTTGGAACGCGGGATCTGAGTGAACTGGGCAAGTTCCTCGCGCCGGTAACCCTGCTGTGCCCGCGCGCGTGTCAGACTGTAACCGACCGGCACTCTATCGGGTGTGAAATAGCTCATCAGCCGCAAATTCCCCGCGCCAACCGATCCGAGATTGCCTCGCATATCGACAATCAGGACATCAGGGTTCCGTAAAGCGCGTACAGCGCCGTCAATCTCTTGCGCAACGCCCATACCGAGAATTCCGGGGAATTTACTGATTCTGATGTACCCAATTCGATCGTCGAGTCGGCGATGCTCGACATAGTGCGTGCTACTCTCGTCTTCTTTTTCAACGGGATTGAAGTCAAACTCTTTGTCACTATCGCCTGGGTTGCGAAAAGTGACTCGCACCGTCGGGCTGAGGCTGAAACGAGGTATATGCCCGTTCACCTCTGCGCCGTCAATGGCGAGCAGGATTGCGCCGGGCCGAACTCCCGCATGCTGGGCGTGACCGCCGACCAGCACGTCCTGGAAAATCCAAGCGCCGTTCCAGCGGAAAAAGCTGCACTTGATCGCTTTCCAGAGTCCGATCCGTCGTTCCGATTCGTGGCCGAACTCTACCGGATAGGCCTCCAGGCCAGCAAGCAAATTGTTGATGTCATGAGTGAATGTGGGAGTTCGCAGGAGCCGAGACTGTTCGCGCCCCAGGAGGTCGCGGACGGCGATGCCATGAAGTTGCGGGTCATAAAAGCGTTGCTCGCAAGTTGTGACAACCGTTTCGATCAGCTCTCTACGAACGTCCTCGGGTGGTGCGAAGGACGTCATGCAGTAAAACCCCTATTTTAACCGCCCCGATTGTTAGCGCCGCGCGACGTGGAAACTGACCGAAGATAGACCTGCCACTCCCCTCCCCTTAGGAGGCGGAAGGCCATCGACAGAACGGCATACGCAGTTCACAACCAAGTACGGGCGATGGGCTGCGAGATATTCGAGGTCGGCCTCTTCAAACCATCGGCGTCCGGCAAAGAGCCGGAAATGTTACCACGGACGTGGGATACAGAGACCTTGCTCCGATCGCTTTCCTGGCTGAAGCACCAGAACCGCGACGGTAGGAACATCTACGTCAGGCCGAAAGGCGAACACAACCTCTCACTCGTGGACGATTTGACCATCGAAGGCGTGCGGCAAATGAAAGTAGCCGGTTTTGCTCCGGCTCTGGTGGTTCAGACGTCTCCCTGCAACTTTCAGGCATGGGTCAAACATCCCGCGCCGTTAAGCAAAGAACTGAGCACCGCTGCCGCCAGCGAGCTTGCAGCCAAATTCGGCGGTGACCGGGGTGCGGCGGATTGGCGACACTTCGGGCGCCTGGCCGGATTTACCAATCGAAAAGAGAAGTACAGAGGCGAGTCGGGTCAGTATCCGTTCGTTCTACTGATTGAGCATAGCGGCTTGGGGTACGCGGCCGGCATACAGTTCGTTAGCGACGTGCGTTCGCGATTAGAAGCGGAGCAGTCAGCGCGACAGAGAATCGCGCAAGCCAATATGCCACGAACTGGCGGCCGTTATCCGCTTAAGCCACTCGAAGCATTTCGAAGTGACTCCCGCTATGGCGGCGACGGAACGCGCATCGACCTTGCCTATGCAATCTACGCGTTTTCGCACGGTGCTGACGCTGACACGGTGACCTGTGCGTTGCGGTCCCGAGATCTATCTCACAAAGGTTCACAACGGCGCCAGAACGACTATGTCAATCGCACCATCCGGAAAGCGCTCGGTGTGCTTCAGCCAGCCGGTCGAGGCCGCTAGGTTTGAGCCATATCGAAGCGTCTCGGCGTACGAATTACAGAAGAGAGCGGAGTTACTTTTGTGCAGATACCACTCAAATGAGTGGTATCATGGAGACGTCTGGATGTCTGCAACCGCGAACCCCCTCACAGCCCAGCAGCAGCGTGTGGCAGATGTTTTTCGTCGCTGTTCGAGCGAGGGACGAGCGCCACCTACGTTACGTGAACTGTGTCGAGAGTTCGGCTGGAATTCGACCGGCACAGCCCGAGATCACATTCGCGCGCTGGTACAAAAAGGCTTTTTGCGCGCCGCTGATGGACGCTCGCGGGGCGCCTGTCTCGGTTCCGCCGGGGTGGGAGGCAGACCCCTTCCGCTTGTCGGACGAATCGTCGCTGGGCGACCGATCGGAAGCGAGGAGCATGCGGAAAGAGAAGTCTTCGTTCCGGAAGAATTTTTACCCCGAGGAAAGGGATTCGTGCTTCGGGTAAATGGCGACAGCATGGAGGGGGTCGGGATTCTCGACCGAGACTTGGTGGTGGTGCGTCAGACAAGGTCCGCAAATTCCGGCAGTGCGGTCGCGGTGACGATTGACGGAGAATCGACGCTGAAATTGCTGGTTGAGCGAAGAGGCAAATGGCTTCTCATGGCAGCTAATCCGAGGTACGCGCCGATTGAGATCGCGTCACCCACGATTATCCATGGTGTGGTGATCGCAGTAATGCGGGGCATGAACAATGGGATTCCGCAAATTGTCTCGTGCGCGCAGCTACCGGAACGGGGTTGCCGGTGATCGCATGATCTATGGTGTTGGATTTGACCTGGTAGATCTCTCCGAGTTCACGCGCACCTTGGAAAGATCCGGAGAACGATTCATTGGGCGCATTTACACCCAAAGGGAAACGGAGTATTGCCGTGCCCAACCTCATCCCACACAGTCGTTCGCAGCTCGCTTCGCGGCGAAAGAAGCAGTGATGAAGGCCCTGGGTGTCGCCGGTCAGGATGGATTCTCATGGCAGGATTTCGAAGTCGTCTCCGGACCTTCCGGGAAGCCGATGGTAGTGTTGCATCGAAAAGCCCGAGCAACACAAGACACGCTCCATCTTGGGCCCATACAAATCTCCCTTTCGCATTCGCGCTCAGCAGCTGGTGCCGTCGCGGTCGCTGAAATCGCGAGTGCCGTTACGCAGAACGACAAGGAGAGGGGCGATGACGCACCATCGCCCGAGGCGGAATGATGTTCCATCGAGGAAAACTCTATGTTTTCGAGGGTCCTGACGGCGTTGGAAAGTCAACGCTTGCCAACTGGCTCTTGACCCACTTGCGGAATTCCGGTCAGCAGGCACTGTTGTTGTCCTTTCCCGGAAAAGAGCCGGGTAGCCTCGGCCATCATGTGTATCAACTCCACCACAATCCGAAGGCGTTTGGAATCGATTCTCTGCCTCATGCCAGTTTGCAATTGCTTCACGTAGCGGCCCACATTGACGCAATTGAAAACAGGATAGAGCCGCTTCTCAGCGGCGGTTCGGATATCGTGCTTGATCGCTTTTGGTGGTCAACGTTTGTCTACGGATTGGTGGGTGGAGTGCCTCCCTCCGTGCTAAACGGAATGATCGCACTAGAGCGGTCCGTTTGGGGGCCTACTCTTCCAGATCGATTGTTTCTCGTCACGCGGTCCGCTCCTCTCCGGCCGGAGCCGCCGGATAAATGGCCCCGCTGGCGTGACGCGTACGCGCAACTAGCCGATCAGGAGAGCAATACGTACCCCGTTGCGAAGATTTCGAACGAGCATGCCATGGCACACACGCAAGAGCTAATCCTGGAGAACCTATAATGCAGAGACATTCCAATCCGCCGACAGGCAGACAACTTAAGCTCGCGGTGGATTCTCAGCCCGAACCCGTGTCTGTCCGCGCTCTAATACTTTCCAGGTCGCGAGTGGAGACAACTGACGTATTCGAGACATATTGGAAGTTCGCCGTCGAACGACAGAAGATATTCCTCCGTCGTGCCCTTGGCGCCCCGCCGCCTTGGAACTCCGATCCTGTACTCTTGCGCTATCGATTCACGAACGCATACCGGGTGATCGACCGCGTCAGCCAGTACCTTGTTCGCAACGTTCAGGCCGCTGGGCCTCAGGACGCCCGCTCGCTCTTCTTGCGAACGATTCTCTTCAAATTATTCAATCGCGTGGAAACGTGGGAGTTGCTTGAAGACACCGTCGGAACAATTCATCCTGACACTTACGATTTTCGTACCTTTGACAATGCTCTCTCCAATGCGATGCTCCAGGGCAAGCGCATTTACTCAGCCGCGTACATCATGCCCTCGGGCGGCATCGAAGGCTCTCGCAAGCACCAAATGCACCTCCGGCTGCTGGAGCGCATGATGAGAGACGACCTCCCGACACGCCTGGCCCATTGTGGGTCGATGGAAAAGGCATTTAGCCTAATGCGCTCCTATCCGACAATTGGAGATTTTCTCGCTTACCAGTACGTTACGGATCTCAACTACTCAGGTCTAACGGATTTCTCTGAGATGGAATTCGTAATGCCCGGACCGGGTGCGCGGTCTGGAATTCAGAAGTGCTTCAGTCACCGCGGGTCTTATTCTGAGTCAGACCTTATTCGATGGATATCCGAGCATCAGGTTGAAGAGTTTTCTCGTCGCGGCCTCGACTTTCAAACCTTGTGGGGCAGACCGCTGCAACTGATCGACTGCCAGAATCTCTTCTGCGAGGTGGACAAATACGCCCGCGTTCACCACCCAGAGATTTTAGGCTTGGCAGGCCGCGTCCGGATCAAACAGGAATATCGGTTCAATCCAGTGCCGATTGAATGCTGGTTGCCGCCAAAGTGGGCGTTAAACGAACGAATCGCTTCCTGGAAGCAAGCCCGATTCACAGGCGAGCAGCCGACAGCCGCCCTCTGCCGAGTTACGCAACAGGCTTGAAGTGAATTGCCCGCTCGTTCAGGTCCGCAATCACAAGTCCGCTCCGGTCGCTTCGCAAACAGCGGAAAACCGCGTAGCCATCCAGAATCGCCTTCTCCCATAGCCAGAGAGGGCAGGAGTCTACCTCATAGCCTTTCACCTGAGCCTCGATAGTTTTCAGTAATGGATAATCGAGGCTGCTGATTGATTCGAAATAGTTGAGTTTGCTTGCGTGACTGAAGATCCAGGTGGAGATTCCCTCTTCCACCAATGTTGCGCGCGCACTGTCCTGATTTTCGTCAGCATTCGGCTTGCTTTTTCGCTTCACCTTGAAGAGCGCCCTAATTACCGGAGACCAGCCCAGAATTGCGGCGTATGCAAGGTGAAACACGTCATGGAAACGGTAGTCGTCTTCTTCTGCCTTGTTGTCCGTTAGGCGGTCGCCGATGTTGATACCGTTGCAACGCAGGCGAACGTACTTCCGTCCTTCAGGACCTCTTTCCGCAATATCCATTTCAATTCTGCGCGGCAATTGTTCCTCGATATCGTCGTCCAGGTCGAAAAGTGGTGGCGGAACCCGCTGATCGGCTTGAGGCCATCTGCTGGCTGTCTTTCGGATATTCCGCTCGGCGACTTCATTCAGATCGATGCTTGCTTCGTCGGCCGCGGAGACGAGTGCACGAAAGATCTCGACTAAATGCGCGGCAAGCGCATCGCGGTTGTTCTCGATGCGGTTGCCGGCAACATCGTCTAACAGCCGCCCGGTTTTACCGGCCAGTTGGATAAGTCGTTGCTCAAACACTGAACTCTGATGGGGCGGGTGTATTGAGCCACCGGGTTGAATATCGCCGAATGTTCCAAATTCATGGGGCATTGTTTCATCCCAGTCCTCCAGGTCCCGTGACATCTTCTGAGCAAGAACGCTGAGGTCCAGATTCGCGCGGGCGGCAATGCTGGAGAAGTACCACAGAACGTCACCCATTTCTTCAACGACGCTCTCTTCATAACCGAGATGGGACGCCGTATCGCGCTGCTTCTTTTTTAGGGCGCTCAGCAGACTCCCGACCTCGCCGAACAGCCCAAGCAGGGGAAATCGCAGTCCTTCAATGCCACGAAGAGCATTCTGGTCCGTTACGAGCGTGTGCCGCTGGAACTCGTTCATTCCGATGGGTGTGACCATTGGAGGCTCCCCCTGGGTTCGGCCCGCTGAGCGCCAGCGGAGAGACTTGCCGGCTGCGTCTCAGGCTCATTCGCAATCGCGTTGCACTCGCTTATTAACTTTTCCAACTCGGCCACTTTCCAGCCACCGTCGAAATCGAGCCTGGCGAATGTGGAGTGGCAGACCAGTCCTCGTGGTTCCAATCCGGATTCCTTCGCGACAAAGAATAAGAGTTGGGAGAGCCCAATCAGATTCCCCAGCGCCCGTTCAACGTAGTAGTGGTTTCGGTATAGGGCCGTAAGCATTAATCCGTGGTCCTCTCGTACCTTAAAAGATAGGTGTGCCAAGCAGGGCTGATTAAGCGTCCTTCGCGCATCCAAGGCTGGGTCGTAGATTGGAAGATCAGCAAACACATCGATCATGCCCAGTTCATAAACCGCCCGCAGACCACCGCGACGACCGGTCTGCTGACGCAGTTTCTGGATAACGATTTCTAGCGGGCTCGCATCTTGGCCGTTCCGGTTGGAGCGAGCCAACATTCGTCCGGCATATGTACCCCAGGATTTCTTTATCTTCGGGTAGACTCTTTGCGGAAAGTCCTCCAAGACCCCTTTGGCTCCTCGCTGCCGATAGTGAGAAGCCGGAAATATCGTACCAGCGACCGTCGAAATAGGCTGCGTGTCGTGTGACACTAGGAACCGATCCACTGCCTCCACGATTCGCTTGTCTGCCTGCGGGAGCGCAATCGGGTCAACGATGTCGAGAATGACGTTATACAGGTATCGGCCATCTGCCTTGGCGAGGAGATTCACGGCTCCCAGCCACGCTTTCGCCGCCGTTTGTGCAGAGATGGGATGAATCATATGCGTCCTTAACAATTAAATGGGAGAGCCACACCTAGCAACCGATTCTTCAGATAGTCAGAGGAAACCCAAGCATACCCGCAGTCGGCCCAGTCGTCTCCCCAGCTATTGCGAACTAGAATCAGGGCATCTGCCTCGCTGGTTCCGTGTCCGACTGCGACCATCGCGTGGTTGCCAGTATCACGATCGCCGGTGCGCGCTCGGATAATAAGATCCACTGCGGGCTGATAGAACTGTTCGGTAATCCGTACTGCCAGTAGGGCCGGCTGCCCAGCATTGAGGGCGTAAACGATCGTTGACACATCCGACGACTTCTGTAAGATCGGGTGCTTAAAGATCGGCTCACAAGGCGTGGGCGGTACCCACGCCGAAAGCGGCGACGGAATCGTCGCAAGGTACGGCCAGACCATTTCCGGAGGTTGGCCGTCCTCGCGAATCGCATCGATCATTGTTTTCATCGGTACGCCGCGATGCGGGGTAAGTGGCTGACGGCGCCGTATGGCACTGTAATGTGCATACTCCGTCGAAAGGTACTCAGTTGTTCCCCGCGCGAATGAGTGAGTGTCGCTTGCGGCGAAAGCCATACACGTAGGGCGAGCCCCCTGATTTCTGGTCTGTCCGAATTGATTGCGAAGGTCCACGGTAATATCGATGCCCATTTACGCGACCGCTACCCGCCTCTCTGCCCGAGGGCGGCCGCTTTCCTTCCCACGCAAATCAAACGTGAACGAGAGCCGACTGATCGGCGCTCCCGCGACCTGCCAAGGGCGCGTTTGTCGCAAGTCGATGTGACCAAAGTGGCCCTCGGCAGATTGCGCACCTAAGACGCGCTCAACCTCGCCACCCACATCTTCATCACCGCTCGGAATCAGGCGATCATCCCGGAAGAGGAGAAAGCCGGTTTTCCTAAGATCATCGATATTCCATAGGTAACCCGCTCCGCTGTTTTCCTTTAGTCGGACTACGAAGGCGTCCCGCGAATCGCCCTCAATGGTCGACCCCTCATCCGCCTCGGTTATAAGCCAAACATCCGGATACCAGTTTTCGAGCTGGTGGCCTTCCAGGAGTGCACGTTTCAACTGCTTTACTTCCACCTGCTGAAGGAGCTGAAACTCGGGCCGATCGATCAGCTCATGGCGAAGCAATGCGAGGCACGTAGCCTGGTAACTGCCCCCAGCTCTTAGCGACAGCTGGTAAACAACGTGTGGATCTCCCAGGCTGCGGCGCGTCCATTGGTGCCGGGATGCATGCATGATCAGAAGCCACTTTGGCAGCAGGAAGTTGGTAGCAAACGCATTCGCTGCCGCTTCACGCGCATCATAATTCCAGCTCGGAGATTGCGACCGCACGAGCATAGTCTCGTCATCGAAACTAGCCTCGTGTCCCATTGCTGCATGTCCCAACTCGTGGGCGCCTGTCCAGCGTTGTATGGCAAGCGGGCGTTGCGTGGTAACGATAATTCCAGGTTCCGGCCCGGGCAGAAAGGCACCCAGTAAGCCGTCGAGCGGGCGAAACACAAGAGGAATCTTCTCCTTCACAATGGTTCCGAATACATCGATATTGCCCGCTTGCGCCTCAACATGATCCCGTAATTCGAACTGACGATGGACCTTGGCGGCCTCCCGTGTCCCTTCGAGGATTGCATCGCGTCGCGACTTCATTGGTTCACTCCTTCTCCGCTAAGGATCGAGCGCGGAGGTATTCTGCAAAACGCGCGAGTTCGTTGCGATCGCGGGTTGAGAGTTTGGATGCGGCGCGTGCTAAGTGCGCGACCTGAGGCGGTAATCCGATTTCATCTGCCTCTTCTCCGGTGAAGTAACCGACTGGTCGTTGATACAGCTTCGCAAGTTTCTGTAATTCGAGAGCCTCGATCTTGCGCTGTCCGGATTCCATAAGCGAAATCGCCGTTCGAGGAACGCCAAGCTCTCTCGCCACTTCGTCCTGGGATAATTCCAAATACTCACGCGCTTCCTTCAAGCGGCGCGCCATCTCGGTTCTTTCAGAATCGCGTTTGCTTGATGACATAAATTACATCTCCTAGTGCTATGCCGAATTGTGCTCAGAGTGGAGGGCGGCGAGCTTCCCATTCAGAAGCTCAATCATCTCCTCGCAGCTGTGGTACCCGCCGCGTTTGATAACGCTATCCGGGATTTCGAAACCCATCACATCCGTCAGATCAATTACGACCTCGACAGCATGCTGAGAAGAAATAACTGGAACAACGTCGAAGACGGTTCCGCTGTTCGGTTTCAATTCGTCGACCGGGTCGGCAAGTTTCTCAAGATCCTCCTGTTCACGTCTCCACCAATCCCGAATCACTTTTTCGATCTCCTGCTTCGGGTACGGGGAATCTGGCGGTTGCTTCAGTGGAAGACCCATCGGTGGCACTTCTTCTGTGTTCGATTATCTAACACCAATGTTCGATTGTCAAACAATTTTTATTAGTAGTCTTGTTGACCGCTGAGGGGATTAGCCGGAGATTCAAAAAGGCTGCAACACGGACAGATTCGCCGGGGATGCGTCGCGAGACGGCGAATTAAGTCACACGATTCCCCTCTGCCTGACAGGCAAGCGCGTACGTTCCCGGCGATCGAATTGGGCCTGGCAAATGCCGACCAGATACAGTCCGTCGGCTTGCTTATAGTGGCCGCTCTTGCGATGTCAGCCCATTTACCTGGACATGTGCAACATCGAAAGGATGAGCACAAGCATCACTGCCGTCCAGATGAGCAAGAACTTGCGACCAAACATCGAAATCAGAATTAAGAAAAGTCGCATGTTCAACCCTCAGGTTATCAACACCCAATCATTCTGCCGAGCGCAAACCCCGCCCCAAACAGAACGGCCCCGCAAAGCGCTCCCAGAGCTAGCCACCGGCAGGTTGACCGTCGCGCATTATTAATCTCCGTGTCTGATGCCGACTGCTCCATTTGAAAATTAGCGGCCCAGTCCTCTCGAATTTCAGCAGCCGCGGCCTTGACCTCCTGAGCTAACGTCCTTCCGGCAAGGTGCTCCGTTTTGCTCAGCGATTCAATGAATTGCGCGAGGGCCTCCGAAACGTGCCCGTGTAGACGCTTTCCGGCCTCCTCAAGCACGAGCTGGTTCAGGGTCACCAAAGCAAACGCCGGATCGTCTGGCTCAAGCCGGATTCCGTTCTGTGACGCCACTTCTGCGATTAACCGCTTTACATCGGGCATGGTCAGATTCCGATAGATGCAAGCTGCTCAAAGAGATCACGCTGGACAACCCTCAGCCGCTGCTTCGACATCAGCGAGAATTCGCCTTCTCTGATTGCTTCGTCAAAGCTCAGCTTCTTCGCGATCACTTCTTCTACGTCCCGACCGAACGTATCGTGATTGCGCTGTGTGATGTGAACGGAGCCGAAAACCTTTTCGGCATTCTCCGCGTAGGCGGCCATATCCGCGAACTTCTTACCGTCCCTTTCAACCCGCCCAAAATACTCATTGATCCACAGCACGACATTTCGTTCCTCGGTACTCTGGGCGAGGCTACGGAACCCGTTGATCGTGTCGAGCAATGCCTGGCCGCCGGTTACGACAGTATGGACGTACAGCCTCTTGTCGGCCTTTTTCAGTAAATCGATTACCCGATTTTCAATTACATAGCTCCAAAGAGGAAGGAACGTCGAAGCCCCGTTGTCGATGACAAACGTGGTGTCCTCCGTCAAAAGCCGCTCCATTAATGCATCGAATCCGCGCGGGTCGATGTTGCCATTCCGCAGCAGCTCCAATCGGCTCGCGTTGACTGTTTTGTACTGAGAGAACGTGCGGTTTACCGGATCTGTGTCAATGCACTCAATCTGGCGACGGTTGGATTGGAAGTACTGGGCAAGAATGCTGGCAATGAGGGATTTGCCAACACCGCCCTTACCCTGCAATGACATATGTATCGCGTGAGAATTTTCGATTGGAGCAGTTGACGTGCCAGCTTCAGCACATTCCTGTATCGCCGCTTTCGGCATGTTCAATTCCTCCTAGATCAGTTCGTCTTCCTTGAAGTCCGGATTGTATTCAAATGTTGGGCGATTCTTTTCACGGGATCGAATGTTCGCCAGAGGATCGTGCTTATGAGAACTCGGGCCAGACTGTTTTGATCCCAAAGAACTCGCATCAGGCTTCGGATCGCTGGTAAGTCCCTCGAACGTGAAAGAACTTTCCCCAGCCCTCGGCGCGGCGGCTTTGACTCGCTCAGTTTGCCGGCGAATCCGACCGACATACGACGTGAGCTGGTTATACGTCAAGTGAACGCCTTCTTCCTCAAGCCAGTCGCGTACGCTCTTTAACGTCTGCCCGTTCTCTATCGCGGATTCAATTGCCGGCCACAATGCCCGCACTGCCGCCGCCTTTGTGGAAGGTTTGACTTTCCCCTTCGCAGCCATGCGCGCGCGGGCGATTTCGATCCATTCTTCAGTCTTTTTCGTGGGCATTCGGTCGTGAAGCGCACTCAATATGGAGGGTTCTGAAAATACGCAATTCGGTCACCTAGCATTCAAAAAACAGCAACAAACATTGAACGGCGGCGAATTGCGGCAGCGGCGACAACAAGACGGCACATGACGGCAGAAAACGGCCTTTCTCGCACGCAGGGACTCCAGTTCACACCGACAACTCAACCAAAACCTCAGTAGTGGAACATAAAGGGTTGTCGGACACGCGATTGGATTTTGGTTCTGAATCCGCTGTGGCCGCGAGTCTTGACCAGCCCGACAGATTTGTCAGGTTGTCGGACAAATGACCGGCGCTTCAGGACCCCGGATCAGCGGCGACCGAAACTGCCGCCTTCACGCCCTCTCAGATAGTCGATATGGCCAAGCGCACAATCCGTTTGCCCGCGGAACTGGACAAGACAATCGCCGAGGCGGCAACCACACAGGGATTTCGAACCACATCAGACTTCGTCAGGGATGCTTTGAAATCTGCATTAGACAAATCGAGAGAACGGAGTGCGGTGGAAGATTCGGAACAGCGGCTCGTTGCCGGTCTCGACCGGATGGCGCGTGAACTTCGCAGCGTTCGCCGGGTTCAGCAAGCGCAGTTTGCGTTTACTGAAACGCTCGTGAAACTTCTGCTTACCTGCATCCCGGAGCCCAGCAGTGACATATACGCTCAGGCCAAGGCACGAGCGATGGCGCGATATTCGGAATTCTTGAAGAGCGTGGGCAAGGCAATCGACGGCGACTCCAAAGCGGTGCTTGCTGAGTTGACAATCCCTGATGGCCACGAGTAAGCGTCCTAAACGGCCCAAGACTGACGTTCACGCCAATGAACGTCGGGACGATGACGAGCCCAAGTTTCGATTGCGTCCCCGATCAGCACGAACTGCCGGGCGCGGAGACATGGGCTGGTCTATCGCTCTCAGGACGGTCCTCCGCTACGCCAGGAACTCGACAAAGTCTCGAAAACACTCCTCTCGAGAGTCGGCTAACACCCGGCCGCGTCGCTCACATAACCAGCGCTGCGCCGTTCGCGTCACTTATTCGCAAAACAAAGAGCCTGGGCAGTGGCGGGCTCACGGAATCTATATCGCTCGCGAAAGCGCATCAGGTAAGCGGAGCGAAGGCGGATTTGGACCAGAAGAGTCTAAAAAAAATACCGCGGCCGCTTTGGACGGATGGCAGATTGCGGGAGATGAACGTGTTTGGAAAGTGATCCTTTCACCGGAGTTCGGTGAGCGCGTAGACCTTGAGCAAATGACCCGAGAAGTCATGAAGCGTTCAGAAAAGCATCTCGGAACATCGTTGGAGTGGCTCGCTGTTTCACATTTCAACACCGAGCATCCGCACGTTCACGTCGTGATCCGAGGCCGGCGAGATGACGGCAGTCCACTCAATCTTCCCCGGGAGTTCATTAAGCATGGGCTGCGGAGCATTGCAGAAGATGCATGCACGCTCCAGCTCGGGCCACGTACCGAACTCGACATTGCTGCAGCGGCAGAGCGCGAAGTGAGAGAGCGTCGGTATACTTCGCTTGATCATGCTCTTGAGCGAAGGGCATTACCTGAGTACGACGGCGACCCCCAATTTTTCCGCGTAAACCTGAACCCCGCCATATTCAACCCGTCCGGGATTTCTTTCCGCGAGCAACACCTCCAATCTCGGTTGGTTGTCCTCGGTGAGATGGGTCTTGCGAGCCAAGCGAACCAGAACGAGTGGCTGATGCGCAAAGATTTCTCGACCGTCCTTCGCGCGATGCAATTAGCATCGGATCGCCAGAAAATGCTTGCCTCAAGCGGCAGTTTACTCTCGGACCAGCGGCTACGGCTCAGTGTCCTCGATTTTCGCAGAACACCAGAAGTCCAAGGACGGGTGCTCACGCATGGCGAGGAGGAGCAAGCATCGGGAGCGGGTCGGCACTATTTGCTGTTAGAGGGAACTGACGCTCAAGTTCACATGATCTTTTACACGCCGGAAATGGAGGCAGCTAGAGGTTGGGGTCGGCTGAAGCCAAACAGCTTCGTCAGGCTTAGCCAGCAAAACCGTGCTAAATACGCAGTCCTCAACGTCGTCGATTTCGGCGATGCGAATGCGTTACTGGAAAATAAATCGTTTTTGCGATCGAGTGTCCAGAAACTTATTCGGCAGGGGATAGTTCCGAACGAAGAGGGTTGGGGTGGATGGCTCGGCGATTATCAATCTGCAATACGCCGAGCTGCGGTCACTGCTCGTAATCCTGACAAGAACAGGTCTCACGAACGCTGATCATCCAGGATGAACTCAAGGCCGCCCTTGCGGCATTTGAGCTTCAGAAAGAGCCGGTCTCCAGAGATCCATACGTCTCGCGCTGGGATGAGACGGCCTATTGGAAAGGCGAGTCTGCCGCGAAAATACTTGTGGGACTTCGCCTCGATGAGATTGTCTATATGGCGCGCAACACCATTCAAAACTATAAACGCTATACAGCCGGGCTCAAAGCTCAAATTGAGGCAGAACGGGCTCTGCCAGCAGCAGACCAGCTCAAGACCAAAGATGTTTTCATAAACGGTCTTCCAGGCAAACTCGCCGTCCACCGCATCGATTCCGGCAAGGCGGACCTGCGGGCTCTCGGCCGATGGCTCTGGAGCAATCCCCTCCGCGCCCTAGGGCATCGCATTCATTTTGAGGCTCATCGTCAGCTGCTTAAGGACAAGTCCATGCCGGTTCAGGATGGCGACATCGCCGATTTCACCCTTATGCCCACCATTCCATACGTGGACCGCATAACCGTTGACAAACGTATCGGAGACATCCTACGGAAGGTATTTCAACAACTCCGCCAGCGCAACGCCAATGCCGACATGTCCACACGTGTGTTCACGAGACTTGTCGATCTGTTCGCCGAATAGCTTGCGCGTCGGGGCAGTGAGTTCTTGGCGATAAGTCCGGGGTAGTCGTTAGCCTTTAGGAACACTGGTACCGCGGGGCCGTGTAACGCGTGGCGGTTCCCTTTGCGGTGATGCGATCCCAGTCAGCGCGTTGACGACTATCCGCCCATGTGGCAGGTTCGCGGCCGAACCAATGTATCATCGGCACGGTGTCGCTATGGAAGCGAGTCTGTGTTTCGGCTTTGTCAAAAGTGAATGGGAAGATCTCAAGAAAAGGCTCGACGGTGGTGATGAAGGCGCCTGGTTGAAGGCGATTGGAGTTTTTGAGAGGCGAATGAACGAGCGCTTCTTCAGCAGCATTGACGCCCTTTTCGCTGCGGACACAAAACCGGACTTATCGTCTTTAGCAACAGGGTGCGCGAAGAATTGCATACCGGGCTTCGCGATTATGGCTCTCTGTTGCCTTCTCATCGACACGCTTCAAGGATTCATGGAACAGCTTCCCCCTGTGGGCTCCGCGACTGGACCGTGCACATACCCGAGCGGACCGTGTATCAAGCCAACAACAAGTACTACAGAGCAGTTCAAATCGTTTCTTCGCCGACCCGCTTTCGGCGACGCCTTCAAGGACGATGCGCTTGCCCGAAAATTCGTCGCAGGCATCAGGAACGGCATCCTTCACGAGGCCGAGACAAGAAAGTGGGTCATATGGAGAGACGAACCGCTCGGGCGCATTGTCGACAGAGAGGAGAACGGCTTTGCGGTGAATCGAACGCTATTCTACCGGGCGGTAATGAAGGAGTTCGAATCCTACCTACAGAACCTCCGTAACCCGTCCAATGACAAGTTGCGACAGAGATTCAAGAAGAAGATGGAGGATATCGTCAAAGAAACATGAGCCGCAACGAGGAACAACCGCGTCAAAGGGTGCTCGGCTTTGGAACCGCGCCGACGTGAATTGCTGTGAGAATCGCATGTCTCGCCTGGGGGTCGTTAGTTTGGGACCCCCGTCAGTTACCTATCTGTAGCAAGTGGTTCAAGGATGGTCCTCTCGTGCCTATAGAATTCACGCGGCAGTCATCTGATGGCCGAATGACCCTGATCATTGAACCCGCTGCTGCAAGCCTTAAGGTTCTGTGGGCCCTGATGGTGCCACGTGATCTTGCCGTTGCAGCCAGCGCACTGTGCAAACGCAAAGGCATAGCAGACAAGAACTGTTCGTCGGGGATCGGCTCGTGGAAATCTGGAGACTCAGCACCTCGCGACATCGCGGATATGCCCCTCTGGGCGGAGGCCCATGAAGTCGATGCGGTTGTTTGGACCGCTTTGGGACCAAGATTCAACAGCAACGCCAGATCTCCTTCCGCGGATGCGGTGATTAGGTATTTGGATGGACTTCGAGAGCCCTTTCGGACGCGCGCCAGGCAGTACATCGAGCGGGCCCCTCGCCAGATCGATACGAACTACCGACGCCAAATCGAGGCGGTATTGGGATGGGCATCCAGCGCCGGCGAGTGACCATAGAAACGTAGGTACTTGGTCGCTTAACGCCCGAACCGCCATGTTGTTCCGCATCCCAAGCAGCGCTGCGATAAGAAACGGTCTTATTGGATCTGCAAACCTGCCGATACTAACGACGAACTTTTTAGGTTCACGAGTTGTGGACCTCGAAGGCCCAGCCGCAGTTGCTGGGGTGAATGATCAGCACCTTATCCCAGTCGTGTTTGACCTGCACCACCTCCGGTGTGCCTCCCATCATGTGATCGACGAGAACAAGCCACCATTCAGGATACTTCCTGCAATAATCTGCGATCTTCGCTGATTTCTCCGCAATGCAAATCGCAAGATTCTTCTCCAATTCGGGGATGACCCATCCGCCCGTGTCGAAATCAGAACCTCCACCCCAGATGAAAGTGGTGCTACCTGGCGCTGCCCGGCGAACCAGTCGCACATTGAAGCGGGCGTCAATATGTATGGTCTTTTCCCTATCCTGAACCTGCCCATCCTGGAATGATTGCAACTTGGTCCGGAGAATCGGCTCCCAATCCTTGGTTAACTGTGGCCGCTCAAACCGATGAAATACGTACCAGCTCACCCCATTCGATGGGGGCCCAAAAGCCTCAAGCAGCTTTCTCAGCCGAATGAGCAACGGCATCGAAAGCTTCTCCACCGGCTCCAGGTCGCCGGACGCGGCTTGCCAGTGCTGATTTAGGCGTCTTACTTCTACTGCAATACGATTTTCAACGAGAAAATCAGGCGGCACGTTTCCATCTGGCTCGAACAGCACATCCTCCGCCTTGAACCCCGTATAAAGGAGATAATCCTTTTGCCCACGCTTCGGACTGGTCCATTTTTCTCTTGGACATCGACTCCCCGACTGATTACTTTACCGGGTTCCACCGTGGGTCCCACAATAAGCACAACCCTTTCGAAACCCAAGCAGGCCGATTCATGCCGATAACGGTCGCACCGAGTTCCGCATATCCGCGTTTCCCGCGACGCTCTGCACGCTTACTTGGTCGTAAAACGCGCCTTCCGCGGATGGTGACATTCTTCGAGCGCTCGGTCGACGACTTGGAAAATTGGCATCCTGACCGGAATACCGCATCCAAGGAGATGCACGAGCAGGCGCTCCGTTTTCAGCCCGATCGGTAACCGTGCGCTTTGAGTGACCGAAAACGGTGCCGTCGTTCCCTTGGAAAGTGAGAGGCGCAAGACTCTAGCGCCCTCCTAAAGGAGCGCAAATGCAAGATACATATAGGCCGACAGACCCGGTTGAGGCCGAAATAGACGCAATCGGCGGCGAGGCCCTGGCCGACTCGGGGTTTGAAATCGAAGAACCCGAGCCCGAGTTCGACGACGCCGTTCAGGAGACAGAGGGGTAGGCATGTCAGAAGGCAACGAACAGCCCACTCCTAAGCCGCGTGATTTCCGACAGGAAGTCACCGACAACATCGTCGCTTTACTCGAAAAGGGTGTAGCGCCATGGCAAAAGCCATGGGACGCCCAGTCGCATCTGGCGATGCCAGCCAATCCAACAACCGACCGAGCATACCGAGGCGGAAACGCAATTCACCTGCTTGCCGTCGGCTTGCAGCGCAATTATGAAGATCCGCGATGGATGACCTACAAACAAGCTTCAGAGCAGGGTTGGCAAGTAAAAAGGGGCGAGAAGGGAACTCAGATTGAGTTCTGGGATGTAAAGCCGTTGCAGGATGGATCAAAGCAAGACTCATCGAAGGACAACGATCAATCGAAAGCCGATGATCCCGGCTCACGGCTTGTCCACAGGGTTTATACAGTCTTCAATGCTCGTCAGATCGACGGAATTCCGGCGTTAGCCACCAGGGAGCGGCAGCCCTTTGAAGTGGCCGCGGCTGGTGAACGGATTTTAAAGAATAGCGGCGCGAGCATCGCCCACGATCAGACAGACCGCGCATTCTACGACAGACGTAAAGACGAAATACACCTCCCGCCTCAACAGGCTTTCAAAGATGCCGCGGGCTATTACGGTACTGCCCTGCATGAACTCGGACATTGGACTGGCCACCCAAGCCGATTAGATCGGTGGACTCTGACCGAGAATTACCGGTTCGGCGACACAAAGTATGCCAAGGAAGAACTTCGTGCCGAGCTCGCCAGCGTTTTCATCGCCGCAGAGAAAGGCATACCCCACGATCCGCAGAACCACGCGGCGTACGTGGGCTCCTGGATTCAAGCACTGAAACAGGATAAGAACGAAATCTTCCGCGCTGCCCATGATGCATCCAAAGCGGCTGACCTGCTCTTGTCTCTAGAACGCGATGTCTCCATAGCTGATCAAGATCTCGAAATTCAGGCGCCCGAAAACTCCGCTACCGTATCGGAGACAGTGCAATTACAGCACGACCGCGAAGCGCTTGAAGAACAGTCAGGCAACCCGATTGCGAACGATATCGACGATCCCAAGATTGCCTTGGCAGAACAAGTGAACGCCGAAGCCAAAGCCGACCGTATGGGGGCTCGTGAATCGACGAGGACGGCGGCACGTCACGAGCCCACGAATGGCGCCGTGTCAGTCATTGATAAGCAGTCCGGCACCGAGCAGAGGACTCCAGTTCCTAAGGAGTCAGTCAAGAGCAACGATCTAGTCGGTGCTGATCGTTTTTCTCATCAATTTGGCGAAGCAACGTCGCTCGCCGCGCAGTTACTTGGTGATTCGGCCAAGACGAAACCGGCGCAGCTAATCGCCGGAGTCCATCGAGGGAAGATCATTGGGGAAACGTCGGATCTCGTGCTGCAGCGAGAATCGCCAAACTCAGTTGTCGTCCATCCAAAAGAGCTGTTCGATTCCGCGCCGACGATCGGCGCGAACGTAGTCGTGAAGTACACAAACGGCACGCCCGCCGTCCGAGACATCAAAGAGCGAGGACGCACATTGAGCATGTCTCGTTAGATCCGGCCTCAACAACCAGGCACTTTCGTTGTTAGGCGGAACGCTATGGCCCAGCAGGAAAATCTCTACCGACTACCCCGCAAGCCCGGCTATCTGGGCGGATACAACTGGAGAGCTACCTTGCTGGGCCTTAGCTTACTGGCCGTTGTCAGCTCGATCGCCACGCAGTTCATTGCGAAAAAGTTCGAGTATCAGTCAGCGTTGGGAGTTCCTGTCGCGCACCTCGGACGGATTAGCCTATACCAGCCGTTCGCTTGGATGGTTTGGGGCTGGCGCAATTCGACTTCTCGAGATCAACGCATCAGGCAGCCATTATTCGAAGGCGAGATGATCGTCTTCGCCGGCAGCTTCTTGAGCATTGCAATCTTTTACGTCATAAGCAATCGGAGAGCTCGCAAGCTTTCGGAGAACGCTGAAGACCTTCATGGCTCCGCTCGTTGGCAAAACGAAGAAGACGTCAAGAACACCGGGTTGGTCGAATCGCGCCAGGGCGTCTACATCGGTGGTTGGCGGCGTGATGGTGATTCACACATTCACTATTTGCGCCACAACGGACCGGAACACGTTCTGGCGTTTGCGCCGACCCGCTCGGGTAAAGGTGTTGGCCTGGTTATTCCGACACTTCTAGCTTGGAGTGAGTCGGCGATTGTCTACGACATCAAAGGCGAGAACTGGGCTCGCACGGCGGGTTTCCGGCATAAATCCGGGCACCTGTGCTTCAAGTTTTCGCCCGTCGAGCTGAACGCCAGTTCACGATTCAATCCGTTGGCAGAAATTCGGCTGTTCACACCTCGCGATGTTAGCGACGCGCAAAACATTGCCAACATGATCGTTCGGACCGGTGAAGACAGCCCGCAGGAGCGGTATTGGCAGGATGCAGCCGTGTCGATCACGACCGGAATGATTCTTCATGTTTGTTACGAGGCCGCTCTTCAGGGTCGGATCGCTTGTCCGGCAGACCTCGCGCACACTTTCACCATCCCCGGCCAGTCATTTCGTGAAACTCTCGCCGACATTCTCAATTTTGAGCACGATCCCAGCTTGAACCATGGCTGGCACATGCCTCACGGCGAGCGGACCGCGACTCATCCAGTCGTCAGGGAAAAAGCTCAGGAGATGCTCGACAAAGAGGATAAGGATTTCGGAGGCGTCCTATCCACCGCCAAAACTGCCCTGACACTGTACAGCGATCCTCTCGTTGCTCAGAACACATCCGCCAGCGATTTTGCGATTGACGATTTGGTCAATCACGACCGGCCCGTGTCGTTGTACCTGGTCGTGCCGCCGAGCGACAAGATCCGCTTGCGCCCTCTGATTCGGCTGATGTTCACGATGGTGGTGAATCGGCTCACCGAGCGGATGGTCTTCGAAGGGGCCGAGCAGAAAAAGAACCGCCATCGCCTTTTGTTTCTGATTGACGAGTTTCCTAGCTTGAACCGAATGGAGGTTTTCGCCGACGCGCTGTCCTACATGGCCGGCTATGGGCTTAAAGCATATCTGATCACGCAAGATATTCGGCAAATCATCGACGCTTATGGCAACAACGAAAGCATCGTTTCTAACTGCCACGTGCGGATCGCGTTTGCTCCAAACCAATACGAAACGGCTGAACTGCTGAGCAAAATGACCGGCGTCACTACGGTTCCCAAGGCAAGTTACAACTTTAGTGGCTCCCGATTCTCGCCGGTGATGCAGCATATCAACGCCAGCGTGGATCATATCGAGCGGCCGTTGATGACCCCCGATGAGGTGTCGCGGCTCGCTCCCGCGCGAAAGGAAGGGCAGGGCCTGGCGGAGCGAATTGTCGCACCCGGTCAAATGCTCATCTTCGTCAGTGGACAATTCCCGATTCTCGGCACTCAGATGCTCTACTTCCTCGATCCGGTTCTGCGTTCCCGTGCCGAACTCGCTCCGCCGAAAGACTTCTACCAGATAGAGGGTGGATTGGTGACCATCCAGAAAGAGATCGCGCGGACTCGTAATCGGATTAGCAGAGCCGAGGAACCGCCGGCACAAACTGACGTCCTCACGGACTGCGAAAAAGGTTTTGTTGAAGAATTACAGCTCGGAACGTTTGGAGGTTAGTATCGACGATGCAACACAATCGCTTACAGGTCGCGGGCTATCTGGCTGCTAAACCAGAGCTCCGTTTTCTGCCATCAGGAACCAAAGTGGCTAACGCCAGGCTTGGGGAAAGCTACAGGTTCAAGGGTAAGGATCAGAAACTTGAAACTCACACAAACTGGCACCGCCTGACGTTTTACAACGAACTTGCTGATCTTGCCGTTTCCTTTGAGCAAGGCGATAACCTGTTCGCCGAAGGTAGTCTGCAGCAGCGCCAGTTTACGCCCGCGGATGGCAGCAAGAGAACTGTCTCCGAAGTTGTCGTCAAGAGCTGCCATTTAATTGCAGCTTCGCGAAATGGCGACGGCGACGTCGCGCAGCAAGCTCCAGAATCGCCAACCGAGGAGAACAATAACCGCAATGAAGCTTTCGATCAGAACTGGCCTCTGTAATCGAATACTGGCGACTGATTGGCGACGGGCCGGGCGCGCCGTTGTGGTCGGGTCGGGCTTGCTGTTCGGATTTTTTGCGATCCTCGGGTTCGCCGGAATCCGAATCAATACCACGCCTTCGCTTCCCGTCGGGATCTACATCGAGACCGGTCCGCGGTCGCCCCTGGTCGAATTTTGCCCGAGCGGAGAGCCGGCCGCGATTGCAGCTCGCCGCGGCTATCGCGCCTCAGGCGACTGCCCTGACGGAGCTTCGGCACTGTTGAAGCCGATCGTGGCGAAGCCTGGCGACGTCGTCGAACTGACCGCAAAAGGCATGTCCGTCAATAACAATCTCGTTCGGAACACGGCACCACTCCTGATGGATACGGACCATAGGCCGTTAGAGCACTTTCCCTTTGGGCGTTACATAGTCGCCGATGAAGACGTGTGGGTGGCTTCGAGCTACAACGTTCGGAGCTTCGATTCCAGGTACTACGGTCCCGTGTCGAAACGCGCAATCCGGGCTCACCTCCGTCCGCTTCTCACACTGTGACGCTCGGGATTTGGCTCTCGGCGATTCTTGGATTTGCGATCTCAACCGGCTCTCCGCTCGGACTTGCAACCTCAATCCTCGCCCCAGTAGTCTTTCTCCGGCAGAACTCCCGCGTCTACGCATACATTTGTGCTGTTTCCTACTATCTAGCGGCGCTCCGAGATCTACCTCTCGTTTCGCGCAACTTCTTTGGGCCGACGAGCGGCTTGGCCGAAGGTATCCCGCTCTGGATCATCGCGGCAGCCCTGCTGTCATTCCCTTGGATCTGGGCATGGTCTCCGTCGCCCATCGCGTCCTTGTGGCGATGCCCGATCGCCTTGCTTCTTTCGGTAGCGCCGCCGCTGGGGATCATCGGGCTCGCCTCACCTACGGCAGCCGCTGGGCTACTCTTTCCGGGAACAGGCTTTGCTGGATTCGCACTGACATTGTGCGTACCCGTTCTGATCCTCCACAGCTGGGAGGCGTCAAGCGTCGCGATCGCGAGCCTTGTTGTACTATTCAATCTTTCGGCAGGGCCGGAACCATCGCCACCATCCAACTGGGCAGAGATCAATACACAATTCGGCCCGGCCGCGCATGACCACGTCGATTTGGTTTGCGAGTATCAAATCGCGAAGCAGATCGAGGCCGTAGCAACTCGTTCAGGCGCGAGAGTCGTGATTTTTCCCGAGGCGGTAGCGCCGAGTTGGATTGACGACATACTGCCAGGTGGCAAGGCGATTCTGGTCGGTGCAGTCGCGCCGAACCGCAAGCAGCCCAACTTTCGGGCCGAGCTTGCAGCCTTGACAAGCTCAGTAGCAATAAGCAGGACGCCGGAATCGTCGAGCTACCAGAACAAGGTCCTGGTCCGTGGTGCTCAAACCGCAGAGTTCATTCAGCGCGTACCGATTCCAATCGGCATGTGGAAGCCCTTTACCGGCACGGGCGTTCCTCTAAATCTCGCCGGGCCTGGCACGCTTGTAATTGACGGCCGCCGCGCCGCCATTGTCATCTGCTACGAACAGCTAATCGCTTGGCCGGTGTTGACTTCGTCCCTCGAAAATCCATCCGTGATTGTCGCCGTCTCGAACAATGTCTGGGTTAACGGAACGTCAGTCCCGGATGTAGAGCGAACCACGATGCTCGCCTGGTCCAGACTCTTCAATGTGCCCCTGCTCTCGGCGACAAATACCTAGCCGTCTATAACTGCTTCAGGATG
>CAWJEH010000047.1:0-77739 GCA_963841675.1 Terriglobia bacterium | reverse complement strand
ACCGGCACATCTTCTGGTCATCGATCTCGAACGCTTCGTACGGATCGAGATAGCGGCCGCAGATGCAGAGCGGTTCATTCGTCGGATCGAGATCCCTGTGCAGCATCGCTGCGGTTGTGCCGAAGGGAAGATTGCTCATTGGCCGAGAGCCCTTCTCGCCATATCGCCAGCGGAATCAGGGAGCCACTGATTCCACGTTCGCGGTGATGCGTACCACGCAAGCGCTTCTCGCAACAGCTTGTTTTCGGCTGACAGTTTCTTGAGTTGCAAAAGCGCCGAATTAAGCATGTAGTCTGTACGCTCTTGCAGGAGAACCGCTTCGTCGCTATTCATACTGCGAACCTTAAATATGAGATTGGAAGCAATCCGGAATGTGCCGAGAAGGACGTATCCGGAGAACATAGTTTTTCTTGTTCGCTCATGCAGCCCTTCTTTCCTGCTGATCCAACTCCCGAGCCTTCGCCAGGGCGATTTGGATCTTCTGCTTCAGGTTTCTAAGTTCTTCCGTCACCCAACACTCCAGGTTGCTATGCGCGGAATGGTTCAGCTCAAACAGTAGGGCGTCCAGGGTTCCAATGGTTGCTGCGTTCACTTCACGTAAGAGGGCCAGTGATTTGGGATTCATCACAGCCACCACCAAATCAGAGCCCATATCACGAGACTCACCACCAGTCCGTTGCAAAAACCAATGACGAAGTTGTACGTTTCGGTCCAACCACGGTCGGTGATATTTGGGTTACGCGTCACCTCGCCACCCCCAACGCCGAGAAGATGTGCGCCAGGTGAACACCGGACGCCAGCGCAATTACTGCGAACACCAGCAAGGCAAGCGCAACCAACGAACTTGGACTCCTGAGCACACTTCTCCTCTTTCCTCTAAACCCTTAGAACTGTTAGTAATGGACCGGACTGTACCGTCTAGCAAACGTATAGCGGTTGCTTTACAGTGGCGGGGAATGAGTTACGCGCATATCTCAGCTAGCCTTCTTCCGCGTCATCGGAGGATACGCTCTTTCGAGCGCCTCAATCACAAGGTCGCGATACGTGACCCGGCGCTCGAACCCGATGATCCGCAAACGCTCCTTCAATTCGGCGGGTACCCAGATCTGAAGCGCCTGATCCTCCGATGCGTCCCTCTGAGATACTTCTTGTTGAGTTGTTGAGGCCATGGTGTATTGATCTTTACGTTCTAATCTTATGACGTAATGAACATTCTGTCAAGACGAAAAGATCATTTGACCCCAAAATATTTGCATGTGCATGGAGAGAGGTGTCTAATCGCTAAACAATTTGAGAACTGGCGCATCCGCCCGGATCTGCATCGGGAGATAGGAATCACCGCTAAACAAGAGAGGGTCCCGATGTATGAACTGGCGGAGCGCGCCTGGAAAGCCTACGTGGAACGATTAAAGGATCCGAAGCACGACCCCTTGATTGAACCTAACGGAAACGAAGAGTACAAAATGGTCGCCGCGCTCCTCGTGGCAATGCGCGATCCGCAAACGTGGAAGTATTATGCCAGCCCGATAAAAGCGCTGTTGGAGACAGAGTTGCGTAGGTTGGCGAGGTCCAAATAATCAGTTTTTCAGAAATGCGCAACTGGATGAACAGGGGAACGCTCACATGGAAGGAACGGAGGTTACTAAATAGATTGTCTGTAGTATGCAGAAAAATACGCCAATCCATCAAACGAATACTAAAGGACGCACATCGACGGTGAATTGTACACTCGCGTTTACAGTTTTCCGAAAATGCCTCTAAATTCCTTACGGCTTATGAATTGCTTCTGGCAATTCCCATGAAGACGTTTCTGATTGGTATGCTCGTTTGCGGAATTCTGGTCGCACAGCTGGTTCCGCTCACGGATCAGCGCATTATTGAATTAGCTCATAGCGGCGTACATGCGGACGAACTCAACCGGATGATTCAAAGTGCGCCGCAAATCAACTTCGATCTGTCGCCCGGAGCGGAAGCGCAGATGATGCAGGCGGGCGTAACGGAAGACACCATTCGGATCATGGCCGCGCGTGAAGCCAGCGCAACTGTCGTTTCTGCGGCACCATTAGTCGCCACCCAGCAACCGAAGAAACACAGAAACAAAGTGGTTTTCTGGACGCTCCTGGCCGCAGGATGCGGATTAGCAGCGTGGGGAGGATACCAGCTAAGCAATCGGCAGCCAAACGGCGGCGTTGTCATACAGCCTTTTCCCGGACATGCGGCATTCTAAGAATGAGTGACGCACATCCGCCCGTACCAACTGTTCGGCATGCTGGAAACGCCGCCTGGCGACCGAACCGCAAACATCATGTTGCCGTTCCGCCGCGCAGCGGGCGGAATCACGCTCCTTGAAACAGCGCTGCTGGTGTGCATGTCGAAGATTGTTCGAGCGAAAAGAATATTCGAATTTGGAACGTACTTCGGCAGCACAACTTACAATCTCGCGCTCAACATTCCCGATGACGGGTTAATCTATACCCTGGACTTGGAAGATCCTGGTATTATCCAGCATGAGTCCGACGCGCAGTTCGCGATAGCCCATCTCGAAGCAGCCAAGGCAGCTAAGCTCGATTTCGACGGCACACCGGAGAAGCGCAAAATTCGCAGGCTAAAGGGTAATTCCCGCGATTTCCATTTCTATGAATACCGGAATTCGATGGACCTAGTGTTCGTCGACGGCGGCCACGATTTAGAAACTGTTCGGAACGATACCGCTGCAGCCCGTGGAATCGCAAGAATGGATAAACCATCGTTCGTCGCGTGGCACGACTACGGAAATCCGGATTACCCCGAGCTAACGCGGTTCCTGGATAAAAACACAGACTGGCCACTGGTACACGTGGAAGACACGATGCTCTCCTTTTGCTCTCGGCTTACTGGGACGCCGAAGTGAAGCAGATCTGCTGACTCGCGGTAAGACTCGGTTGGCTGATCGAACTGGCGGTCACGGTATCGCAGCTTGGCGGCATCGCAGTGGGAGCGGTATAAAGCCCGGCTGCTGTGATCGTTCCAGCGCCAAAGAGTGACCATTGCACATCAGCGATCCCGGTAAGCACATCGCGCAGGTAGAGCTGCAAGATGCCCGGTTGCGGGGCGCCGAGCACGGAATAAGGGGTCCCGTTCGACAGCGGGACGGTGAAGTTATCACCGTTGCCGTTGATGCCGTTATACTGCGCGCCGCCCGGCATTCCTGGGACATAGGAGCCGATCTCCCAGTGCGGCGTAGTCGTCGTGTCCTGCCGAATCTGCAATCCCGAGAGCGTTGGCGACTCGCCGCCACCGTGCGCCGTCCTATCCCAACCGATCCATCGCGATGGGGAGTAGCCGTATATGCCGAGCTTCAAAATATTATCCGACACTTTAGCCGGCAACGTGATATCGACCGGCTGCTCGACTTGATAGTTGACCTGGCAGTACATGCAGTAAGCCCATCGCTGAACCTGCCCTTGTGTCGTATAGTTTGTGGAAGAGCCACAGTATGGAGCGGGGTTCGGGCTATTGATAGGCGCACTATTGCAACGGTTCGTAGATCCGACTAATGCGCGAATGGAATAATTTCCGTTCGGGACGACGACACTCATGGTCAGATCTGGATTGCCGTAGGTATAGCTTTGGTAAATCGTACTCTCTCCGGCGACGCTCTGTGGGGCGGCTGATCCTCCCCACGTAGCGGAGGGCCAGTGCGGGTAATCCCACCGGTAACCTGGGGGAAATGTCCAGTAAAAACAACTAGGACAATCCGCGCTCCAGGTCGTGCCTGCTCCATTGCAGGCCGTGCCAGCGGTGAAAGATGCGCCGTTCACGCAGCCGCCGTTACCGCCAACATCGATCGAAAGCGTCCCGCTCGAATCAAAGCTTGGCATGACGGTAATCCAGACTGATGTCCATGCAGCCGGGTTAGCGATGCTCGCCACTCGCATCTCGCCGATCAGCGGAGCGTTGCCGGGCACGCTTGTGCATGAGGTGTACATGCCGGAACTAGTCAGCGTGTCGAGGTTTGGGCATGGATCTGTGATCCACGAAAACGTGACACCTGCCGCCTTCGGATCGCCAGTGACGTAAGCCCACTTCGCCAGATTGATCGATGTTTCGCCCGCGAGGATGTTCACCCGATTTGCGAGATTGGGAATGTTGAAGCCGACCGCCACTCCAAGGACCGGTACCGGGTTAAAGCTTGTCACTCCGCTGGAGGTAGTCAACTGAATCACGTTTTGTGGGACATGAGCCCCTGGATTCGTGCCGTCCGCGAGCCAGCTTGTTGCAAACATATTCTTCGGCCAGCTACCGCCTCGCGGAAGCAGGCTGCTCGTATCGACAAATCCCCATAGCATCCCATCGCCCATTGCATTCGCCGCGGAGCCGTAAAAATCGGCCACGGCTTTGTGGTACTGGGCAAAAACCGGGGCCTGGAGTTGGGTTTCCGTGCGGAATGTCTCGTTCGACGCGAACCCGACGTCGTTTACTTCCATCCCGTACTGCGTCGCCTGGTTAAAGAGCGCTGTAAGGATATTCTGCTCGGCTTGCGAATACGATGAGAGATTCCACACGCTCAAGGTCGCTGTGATCGTCTCCCCGCCCGCCGGCGATGGCGGGAACACGGCCTGGGGGTTGACACAATTGATCCCAGTGTTAATCACATACGCGAATACCTGACCACCTGAACTGCTCTTAAAAACGCCACCAGTCGGACCGATAAAGGCATTGACCTGGGCTTGATGGGCACCATCGATACTCTGACAGCCGGTCACGGTGCCCTGAATCACGGCACCTGCTGGATAGCCGCTGCCGAACCCTATAATCTTGACTCCCGACAGGCCGCCCTGCAAACTCGCACGGGATGGATCTAGTCGTTTACGTTCCCCTTCAAGTGCGCCCATGTTGTTGTAATTCACATATCCGCTGAAGTACAGTGCTGGCCATACGTCCCACGTTCCCTTTGTCCGCGCGAAAGCGAAGAGCGGCTCCGTGAGCGCGAAGGCGTGCTGAATTGGATAGGCAATCGGATCGGTTGCCGCCATCGCGAGATCCATCACCATGAGTTGTTTCTGTGATTGTGGGGTTCCGGATGCGCTAACTGCGTTGAGCGCATCATAGCTATGCCAGTCGATATGGCGTCCACTCCCAAGGGTGCAGCTTACGCCTCCCACCTGACACGCTGAGAAGCTGCCGAAGAGCGCCGTATTGTAGATTTCCCATGTGCTCCAAGTCCTAAGCGGATCGATGAGATATTCCGCCGCATCGATGCCGCCATAAGTCGGGTAGTAGTACGGCTGGGCGCCACCGGGAGCGCAATTCAAGAAAGCAGGATTGGCGGCCAGTGTACCCGTAACGTTGCAGTCATTTGATGAGTTGACAAAATTCCCAGACTCGCGAAGTTCTTTGAACTGGCCGTGCACGTCTGGGAATGGGCCAGCGTAGCTAGTGTATACCGCTTTACCGGTCCAAGTACCCTCTGTCCCATCCAACACGGTGGCCTGCGTCGTTCCGCCGAAATTGATCCCGGATGCCGGAAACACAACATGACAGTCGTAGCCGGCAGACCAGCTCGCTCCGCTCGGGCCACCACCCCCCAGGTTGCTTCCAGGAGTGCCAGCATATGTAGTACCACCCGGCAATGCGATGCAGGTCGAACCGGCTGGTCCGAGCGCTGTGTACCAGCCCGTGCCCTGAACCGGATCCCCCTGGACAATCCGGTCATATTTGCCGCCATCTTCTGCGTAACCGGAGCCGTCTCCGATCCAATGCGAGGAGATCCACGGCAGTGAATCGACTCTTGCAAAAAAAACTTCATCACAAGGAAGCGGTTGGAGCCCTTGCGTCACATGGCATGGCAGGATGGACGGATTAGCCGTGAAAGCGATGTGCATCGGGTCCATTTGGGTGAGCGTTCCGTTCGCTAGCGTGCCTTCGGCAATTGCGGCGGCCGGCTGGCTCAAAAGACCGAAAATAGTCGCACCTTCGGTAGCGCCATAGGCTGGAAGGCTTCCAGCCGGATCGTGCGACCAGGTGATGGTCGCGCCAGAGCTATTCAGTGAATAGGACGGGCTGGTGATCGGCGCTACCGGATCGAAGGGCGCGGCCTGCGATGTGTTCGCAGTCTGGGCGAGAATTTTCCATTGCTGATTGCGATCGTTCGGATAGCAGCGATATTGCTGCACCGGCGCGCCGGGGCGCCGCAATCCAGCCCAATCGTCGAAGCACAATTTGTTCCCTGCCTGGGCAATCTGGAGATAACCGCTGGTGAGCGCCCAGGCCAGCGTCCATCTGGAGTCGATGTCCGCCGCGGCGAACGCAGTCACCTGGAGAAGAACGCTGCTTTTTGAGGAGTTTCCAGGCGTCGCGATCGCCAGGGCTGGATTCGACTCAGGAACCAGCCGGTAACTGCCATCGCTCTGCGTAACGGGCATCCAGAGCTGCGCTGGGATGGCCGAGCAGGGATACAGTTGGACGCTCGATCCGCTTGTCGTACCCATGGCCTGGACACAAAGGCCGCTCTGTAAGCTTTGTATCTGAACGGGAGCAGGCGGGAGCGACAGCGAGGCAAGCAGAAGAAGGAGCATCCCTACCTAAGTGGAGATTCGAACTCGAACTTCGCTTATTACTGAGAGGTGCGCCCTAAGCTCGGTCGGGCTGACCGAAGCTTAGGGCGCTTTTTTCTCGCGTTAGGCTATCTACTTACCTTATATTGATATGGGAATTATATACTTGACTCCCGTTTTGTCGGCGGCAAAGAGGCCAACAAGCATACCCACAAACGTCAGAATCTCGGACGCGGGCCGGTCGGCAAGACTGCCGTGCTCGGGATGCGCGAACGCGGTGGACGCACGGTTGCTATGGTGATCGAGAACCGCACGGTTCACACGATCCATTCGGAGATCCACGGCAGCATCGAAGTTGGAACGCAGCTTTACACCGACGATCACATCGTCTACGGCGAATTGAACGGCCTTTTCTTCCGGCACTCCAGCGTGAACCACGCGGCTGGTGAGTATGCCAGGGGTCCGGTGAGCACGAACAGCATTGAGAGTGTTTGGGCTGTCCTGAAGCGCGGGCTGCACGGCGTTTACCACCACGCCAGCGCCAAGCATCTGAGCCGCTATGTCGATGAATTCACGTTTCGGCTGAATGCCGGAAACGTGGCGCGACACACGCTCGAACGGATGGATTCGTTTGTGGATATGGTTACCGGAAAGCGGATTACCTACAAGGAGTTGACGGCGTGACAGAAAAGGAGGCGATTCAAGACCTTGCGATCCGGCACTATCCAGGCAAGTGGAAAACGGCTCAAGGTCTCGCGCATGATGACCGACACTATCCTGAATTGGATTACTGGGCACGTGCGCGTAAACTGTACCTCGAACTCGGCGGCGAATTTGTTGGACAGCTTCCGTTTCTAAAACGGCTTCTCTATCTGCTGCCGCTGGATTTAGCTCACAAGGCGTAAACAATGAACAAAATTCCCACCGAACTGGACCGGATAACCGACGCGGTGCTCGCTTACAAACCAAAACCGAAGACAAAAGCGGCCAAACGACGGGCGCGAAAGAGGAAACGCGATGAGAAGAAACGCTAACGGGACTCATGTATATAATTCCCATTGATATATCGGCCCTATGTCCCGCAAGCTGACCACCGAAGACCTTGTAAGGATTCGTGAAAATGCAGAGCGCTGGGCGCGAGCGCCGCGTGTCTATAGGACCATGCGCTGTGGGCATCCAGACTACGTCCCTGATTTCCTGGACGAAAAGGAAAACGATTGCTGGGCGTGCCGGAAAGAGCAGATCGGAATCGGGCTGACCGGGAACAGCTCAGTTCCAGCTAAGACCTAAGGGGCTCTGCCCCTGGCGCGCACAAGGCCATGCGCCTCCGGTTTTGGTTCCTCCCTAAAGGGCACCCTCCAAAAAGCTTCGCTCGCAGACCTTGAATTGCTTGCCTCCCCGGACCTCGCCGGTCAGTCAGGGGTTGTTATTTCATAACAAACCCCAATTCCATTTAAGAACGGGAACCAAAGGGGATAGCGGGAGGCAAAAGAGAATTTATGAAGCCCGGTTTTTTCGAGTGCAAATGTCCGTGCGGGAAGACCAACCGGATCGATCAGGACGGCACAGTTTTCACCTGCTGCTGCGGGCGTAAATCGGTGGTCGATTTTAGCCTGAGCTACACCGTCGAACAACTGCTTGAAAAACTCAACGATTTGGACCGCGAACGCGACAAAATTGCCTGGCTGATCGACATGCGCCGGCAGAGGAGGACGGCATGACACTCCAAGACATCGCAACCGGTCTCCGCGCGCGAAAATCCGGTTCAGGATTTATGGCGTGCTGCCCTGCCCATAAAGACAAGAATCCGAGCCTCCATCTGAGCGAGAAAAACGGCAAGATTCTGGTGTACTGTTTCGCTGGATGCACCCAGCAGGAAGTCATTGAACAGCTGCGCGAAATGAACCTCTGGCCGCGCCGGGAACGGCTACCTTATCCGATCTATTGCCACGTCCGGCAATTGGAGCAATTCATCGCAGATATGGACCGCGAAAAAGAAGCACTTCTGGCGCAGGAAAGCTTCCTGGCATATATGGCAGATTTCATGGACCGAGATAGAGAGTTCGCCAGCGAATACCGGGAATGGACCGATGCCGAGTTCCGGCGCTGGATCGAGCTCTGCTCGGCGCAGCGAGAAGCGCGAGAAGAAATCAGGAAAATTAGCGCCTCATCCTAACTTGTCTCGGGCGATTGCTCACCATGACCGAACCGTCTCCATTCTCGCCATAATTCCACGGATGGCGCAGCGTCGGTTTTTCGAACGGTTCCCAATTCGAAATCGCTGGCTTCTGGATATTACTATCCGGCGTCAGTTTCGGCGCAATTTCCTGACGCTGCGAACGCTCCAGGGCCATGCCGACAATCTCCTCCAAGCGGGCATGTTCGGAGGGGGTGAGACGGCCCAATTGTTCAGCATGGATCTGCGCCTGAGAGATTCTCGGATCTTTGCGCTCCCGGTTCTGACGAAGCAGCGCTACCACATTGCGTGGACTGATGTCTTGGCCTGGATTTTCATGCTTCCAATCTTCAATCAATCGGTCTCTCTGTTGAGCCCTTTGGCTGAACTTTCTCCGCAGATCTTCTGAGACTCCCGAGATCTCCCATCCGCCCGTCGATTGGTGCTCGATCCGGTATCCAAAATCCTGCACAACTGGAGCCAAATCCGCACGGTATTTTTCGCTTAAATTGTGCCGCTCCTGGTAGATCCCAACCGCCTGCAATGCTTTCCATCGTTCCTCGGTCGGATCATAGGTCATGTTCATAACCGTGACGTGGGTATGAATCAGCGGATCTCGGGCGCGACTCGATAGGTGTAGCCAGGGGGCCATGACAAGGTTCCCAGTGATACGATTCGACTCGGTGCCGCCACGCTGGACCCGTGTCCAGGCATGCTCCTCCATGTTCTGCATGTTGCGCTTGACCACCTGCTTATGCGCCTCGACCAAACGGGGGTCCAACATACCTGCAATCGAGACCGATTTTGGCGCGAAAATCTCTACGTCGTAGAGCCCGCGAGAGCGTTGAACAACAAGACCCGTTTCGTCTCTCCGATCAGCGCCACGAGCTGCGCGTAATTGTTCTCCGGTTCTCGGGTCTTGACCGTGCTGTAATCGCTCAAATTCATCGACCTTGACGCGCTGGTTTTCCAGTTCCAGGATCTCCGCTCCGCGTCCGGTCCAATAGGCCCAATCCGCCAGATCGCGCTCCAAGTATTGGGCGTACGGTTTACTGGTCGAGATGGCGTTCAGCCAGTTCAAAATCTCTTCCCCGGATGTTTCATCCGATGACACCAATAATGTGAGCACATCAAATCCTCTGGTCGCTCATGCCCCAGACGCGCGTAGCTGACATGATGCACCTGAAATGCTCCCCCAAGCCGAAAACCGCAGACCTGGCAGCATCCCCTCGCCCGCTCGTAAGCCTGACAGCGTTTCACCTGCCACTCCGGACTATGGAGGTAGCGATGATACCTCGACCACCACAGCACAGAACGTAAGCGGCGGAACAGGTAAAAGCAGAACACCGTCACGGCTGACCCGAGTAGGAAAGTGGTGAAATTCAATGCGAACACTCTTCCTTCAATTTATTTTTACCTCCTCGCTTGACAAGCGTATAGCAGTTGCTATACGCTTCATTTAAACATTTTCTCGACTTTTGATGCAAGCAAACTTATGATCGAATTTAGTGCTGGATACCCTGTATGGGATGCCGCAGAAGCGAAAGAGAGTGATCGAACCCAAACCGAGGAAAGTCAAACCAATCGTGATGATCCGCAATATGGATGCAGACGTGTGGAATTTGACGATCAAAGTCTGCGACAAGGATCACCTCAATATCCCTGTGGCGAATTACGTCAGAGAGGCTCTCATCTCCAAGCTCGAACGCGACGGCTACTTGCGTTAGCGGCGATAGGCTCTCTGGCGTTTGCCGCTGAGCCGAGTACACAGAGCCGCACTGTTCTTGTCCACAAGACGGATATCATTACGGTCTCGGCTCAGTTCCGGTACACCACTATGATCGAGCTTCCGAAGCAGGAAGAAATCATGGACGTGATGTGCGGAGACAAGGCGTTCTGGGCAACTAATTCTGAGCGCAACTTTGCCTTTATTAAGCCCCTTGGCGACAAGGCCGGGCAACAAACAAATATCAACCTGCTGACCACCAGCGGAAATGTCTACAGCCTGATCGTCCGGGAAGTTTCAAAAGACCCTACTGCCCATGCCGACTTGAAGATCTTTCTGGAGCAGGGCGACACGGATTCCGCGGTCGCAATGGAAAGCAAGCCCCTGTATGTCAGGGCGGATCAAATTGAAGCGCTCCAGAAGCAGGTAGATGACGCGCATAAACAACTAGCGCAACAGAAGGCGACGGCGAGCCTTGCTGAGGTTCGAAATCTGGTCCACGATTACACCTGGAGCGACAACAAGGCCGCGAAGATATTCGGCGTCCGTTCTATGTATCATGATGACCGCTTTTTCTACATCGAGGCGCAGTCCAGCGAAGCGCCTTCACTCTATGAAGTGAAGGACGGCAAACCAGCTCTCGTCCAGTACGAATTGAGCGACGGCAAGTATACCGTCCCGCACATCGTCAATGACGGTTATCTGCGACTGGGGAAGAAGACGTTAGAGTTTCACCGGAAGGATTCCGGGGTTTAAGGAGGGAAAAGAATGAAGTATTGGAAATTTCTCGGACTGTTCGCGCTAGCTACCGTCGCGTGCTTTGCGCAGAGCAGTTCGTTCGGCCAAGCCGCCCAGGGTGTCGCTACAGAAATGATCTTTATTGCCAAATGGCTCGGGGTCATTATGTGCATCATTTGCGGTGTGGCAATTATGGCGGGTGGCGCGCATATGGTCGGCAAGGTGGCCGGGTTACTAGTCGGACTGGTGTTTGCTTTATTCGCAACTCCCATTGTCCTCTGGGTACAGTCGCTATGACGGTGCGCCCTACAGCCCGAGCGATTAACCGGCCGTTGCTGATCGCCGGGATAGAACGTAAGATGCTCGGTATGTCGGTTTTGATCGCCGTCGTCATCACGGCAAATATTCCGGAAGCGACAGGAAAACTGGCGTTTATTCCATTCAAGGCCGTCGTCGGCTTCGGGCTGTTTACGGCGCTCGTTTCGATCGCTAAATTCGCCACGCGCCGGGATGACCGCCTATTACAGATCTTAGCCAGTGTTTGGCGGCAGAAAGCGGTCTACGATCCACATCTTCGCCAACCCTTTCGAATGGAGATCGTATGAAGAAAAAACTGCTCATGGGGCTGATGTTATTCGCCTCACCCGCATTCTGCCAGTTCGGTTTTCCCTCTATCGTCTGGGACCCGAAGACGATGACGCAGGTCATCCAGGACGTTAACCAAGCCGTCAGGCTGTATGCCCTGGTCCAGAATACGGCTGCCGCTTTCAAGAGCGGTAGCTGGCAGATGGCATTCCAGGCCGCCACGATGGATGCTGCTGCTGGCTTGGCTGTCGCGTCGCCCAACATCGACCCTACACGCGTTGTGCAGCTATCTAAAGCGATCAGGCTGGCGAATATGGCGGCGCAGGAATCGTATCTCGTCGGCGTGCGTCCGACCACGGGAAATGCCGCATTACTGAGTATGCTGGCCATGCAGCAAGCGCAAGCGATCGTGCAACGCGATCAGATGCAGGGAGCGTTGAATTACCAATCGCAGGTCAAGCAATATCAGGCTCACGACACCAGCTTTACTGACGCGACAGAGATCAGCAATTGGAGAGTACAGCAATGAGCGCAGCGGCAATTCAGGAGGCGCCCATTTGGGACAATCTGGAGCGGTCGACGGACGAGGAATTGGCTGCGCTGATTTCTACCGTGGAAAAAGTTTTGGCCGTGAGGAAACACGAGCGGCAGGAAGCAGCAAAGAAACGCGCTCTTTCGATTCTGAAAGAAGCTGGCCTAGATGTGCGACTGATGAGTAAGCCGAAGAAGGGTGAATGACATGACTGTGCTGGGTTTAGCCCATTTCGTTTACGGAGAACTTATCATCGCCACGATTGGCGCTTCTCTTATCTCTATTTCGCTAATCGTCTATGATGTCATTCGCACGATTAAGAGGTTGCGATGAAGCACAATAACTTCCACTGGATCGCGCTTACTCCTATCGCCATCGCTATCATTCTCGGTGTGTTCATGGTGGTCATTATGGCGCTTTGCGGTTCCTGCGGTCCTGCGCCGACCGGGCACACCAAGGTTCGCCGTGAGGCTGTCCAGGCTAGCATTGCCCAGGCTGTGGTCGATAGCGCAAATTACTCTACCCCGAAACAGCACCGATGAGCTTCTCTTGGGTCAGCAGCGCCCTAAACGTATTGACGACGAGTTTCGGCAGTCAATTCCTGGCCGAAGGCCACTCCTGGCTCAAGTGGATCGGGATTATTGTCCTGACAGCCTATGCCCTGAAGTGGGGCCTTGTGAGCGTCTCGGGACACGGCTGCTACGACCTGCCAGGACTGGTGCAGTTCTTTGTCATGTTCTCCATCGCGAGCGCCATGCTGATTTACTACGACCAGCCGCTTCCATGGACGAGTTCCACATTTGCAACCGTACTGCCCGATACAGCCCAGCAGTTGTCGGCAATTTTGAACAGCACCGCGCTATCTGTGACAATGCACAAATTCAGGGACACAATCAATAACATTGAAGATCCTCAGTCGCTGATGATGAATGGCAGTTCCTGGATCGTTTGGGCTGAAGCAACGGGCTTGATGTATCTCTGCGAAGGTCTCATGTACATCGTCAACATTGTCGGCTTTCTGATGGTTGGAATTGGCGTGCTGGTGGGTCCGCTCTTTATCCCATTCTTCATCGTGCCGAGGCTTTCCTGGCTGTTTTGGAACTGGATTCAGTTCATGCTGGAGTTCAGCTTCTGGCGTTTGATTTCTACCGCAATGGTATTCGTCTGGGCAACCTCTTGGGGCATGTTTATCGACCACGAGATAGCGGGGGATTATTCCTTGGCGCACTTCGCCGAACTGATTCCAGCGATGTTTGCCATGACTGCTGGCATGCTGTGGTGCTTATTTTTCGTCTCACGCATCACTAGTGATCTGTTTAAGGGAACGGCTACGGCTGGCGCAAACTACATCGGCGGAATAGCCATCGCGGTGAGGGCGATAGCAGCATAATGCCGGACGAACTGCCGCCCATCCCAAACACGTACCAGCAGCCCCAGGGCGTAATTAGTTCTCGGCAGAAGAAATGGATCTTTGCCGGGATCATAGCGCTTGCCGCAGTACTGATGATCCTAAGTGCCCACAGTTCAAACAGCGGGAGCACGCGCAAGGCGCAGTTTGTCGGCCCCATGCCTAAGCAGACAATTGTAGAACCGAAACCAAGGCCGCGGATCGCGTCCGAAGATCCCGAATACCATCCACTCGGCGGGGGATATGCCGCTCCGGTTCAGCCGCAACAGACAGAGCAGGACCGCTTGCGCGAGGAACAAATTCAGTACGAGCAGAAGGCGGCATTCGAAGACAGCTTGGTTCCGCGGCCTGTTCAAGAATCTCAAACGACGAAAGGAGAAAGCGAAGTATCGAATAAAGAAGCCAGAGCTTTTGTATCAGATAAAGGGGCCGCAACTGAGCAAGGGAAGCCAGCGGCGGCTCCAACCTTAGACTTCGACCACAGCCAACCGCTCTACACATTACCGGAGGGAACCATCATCGACTGCGCTCTGGTGAACGAACTGAATGGCGAGTTCGCGGGGCCAGTGCAGGTTCAGGTGTCGGACGACATCCTGGCTCCTGGTACACGGACCCTTCTGATTCCCCAAGGCGCGCGCATTCTCGGCGATACCAACAAGGTGTCTGGATTTGGGCAGCAGAGACTGGCGGTTGCCTTTCACCGCATCCTGATCGGAACCGGGCCGGGAATGTATTCCGTATCGCTCGACAAAAATACGCCCGGCCTCGACCAGGAAGGCGCAACGGCCCTTCACGACAAGGTCAACGGACATTATTTCCAGATCTTCGGAGCAAGTTTGGCAATTGGCGCGATTGGCGGCCTGGCGCAGATTGGAAACGGCTACACCGGGTTTGGATACGATCCGAGCGTCCAGTTCCGGAACGGGATATCGCAGAGCATGGCGCAGTCGTCCGATCAGGTGCTGAGCCGCTTCCTGAATCGGCTGCCAACGATCACCATTAGGCCGGGTACTCGCGTTGTGGTTTATTTGACAGGCGATTTACAGGTTCCGGAATATCGAGCCAATGACCTCTAGCGCTGCCCCGCTGAACACTCTTTTTGCGCCTCACCGTTTTTATGACGAGCACGTTTTTCTAACGAAGCTGCCGCAATACGGTGTGGTCTTCAAGCTACGGGGCATCGACTACGAATGCCTATCCCTCGAAACGCTGGAGACCTATTCCTCTCGGCTGGCTTCCGCGTTCCGAACGCTCGATGAGGATTTTCGCATCTATCAGTACCTCGTCAAGCACGATGGCGCTGAGATAGATACGGATGTATCTGCTCTGTCTACGGTGGCCGCTGATACTGTTCGCAAGCGCAATGAGTTCCTGAAATCCAAACAGCCGGGACTCTTCTCTATTGAGCTTTACCTAGTGATCCTGTACGAGCCGGAAGTCGTAAAGCGGCGCTTCCAAACTACGAAGGCAAAGCGGATTGAGGCTGCACGGGTCAGGCGCAACGCCGAATACCTACTAACGCGCGCGCGGTCCTTCCAGCGAACCATCACCGATTTACTCGCGCCGGAACTTCTCGGCAAAGAAGATGCCTTTCAGTTCTTCCGCCAACTGGCTAATCCGGATAAGAGAATTGCTCAGGCCGATAAGCTTCGCTACGACAATCATCTCGATCACTGGATGGGATCTTCTGTCGTCTCCTGCGCTGCGGATGGCATCGGCATCGATTACGAGCATGTGCAGGTCTTGACTCTGCGTGAACCACCGCGCAATACGTTTCCGCACCTGCTGCGTGATTTTCTCAAGCTCGAAGCGAACTTTATTCTGTGCAGCGAATTCAAGCGAGAGCCGAACGACACGGCTATCAAAGCGATCAACGCAGCCGAGAATCATTTTCATCACACGCAAACGATCAAGAATTTCGCCAGTATCCTCGCGATGGGAATAGCGAAGGCGATGGGCGGTGGCTCAGGCAAAGAGGATATCGTTCCCGATGCGGCTGCTACCGCCAACGTGGATGAGCTGAAGTCCTCAGCTGTTCGGATCAACGAGGGAGAGTATATGGGTCAGTACTCGCTGACTGCTATTCTCCATTCTCCCGATAGTGTCAGGCTGCGCGGGGCCGTTGCGGACGCAATGAAGATTGTCGGTTCAAAGGAAGGTTCACTGATCCGTGAGACCTACAACGCGCTGAATGCGTATCGAGCCATGATTCCCGGAAACCAGCCGCATAACTTCCGCCAGATGTGGATGCTGAGTCGAAACTTCGTGGACTTGGCCCTGGTCTACGCTCCGCATTCGGGCGAGAAGACCAATAATCATTTGAACGCTCCGCATCTGATCACGCTAGAGACCACGGACCAGACGCCGTTTAGCTTCAACCTGCACGAATCGGATCTGCTTGGCGTTCTGCTTTTCGGAATCATGGGTTCCGGAAAATCGTTTACGACCAATCTTTTCATCGACCACACTCAGCAATACGATCCATTCACCTTTATCCTCGACGTCGGTGGAAGCTACCGGCAGATCACGCGCAAGCACGGTGGCTCCTATGTACACATGCAGTTCGGACAACAAGATTTTCGTATCAATCCATTCAGCCTCGATCCTCAGTCCAGAACCCGCGATGATTTGCAGTTTCTGTTCTCCTTTGTCCGTGTCCTGCTCACAAACTCCGGGTACTCGCCGAGCCCAAAAGAAGATCAAGCGCTTTACGAAGCCATAAAAGCGGCGCGGCGGTTAGGCGAACTGGAACTGCCGGAAAGCCTGATGCCATGCCTGCAAGCTTGGATCGGAGATGGGCGCTATGGGATGCTGTTCGACAATGCGCAAGATACTCTGGAAATCGCAAAGTTTCAGGCGTTCGATTTCCAGGGTTTGGAGTTGTACCCACAGATTCTTGAACCGCTGTTGTTTTACATCTTCCAGCGCATCAGCGCGATTGTGTACGACCCTGTGAACCGAGATTCTTTTAAGCAGCTCTGGGCCGATGAGGTTTGGCGCTTCTTGGCGAATCCCACGGCGAAACAGTACTTCATCTCGGCAGGAAAAACCTGGAGAAAGCACAACGGCGGAATCGGGCTCATCACCCAATCGGTAGGGGATCTAGAAAAAGCAGGGCTGCTCGACTTGGTAAACGAGATTTGCCCGACTAAGATCCTTTTGGCTAATCCTGGCGCTGACAAAAGGTTTTACCAGCGCACGTTCGACATGAATGATCGAGAGGTGGAACTGCTGGCTGGACTGATTCCGAAAAAACAGATTCTGGTGAAAACACCACTGCGTTCAACGGTGCTGAATATCGACGTAGATCCGTACGCGAGTTGGCTTTATAGAAATGACCCCAGAGGCAACGCTTTGCGTGATGCCGCGATTGCCGCGCACGGTTTCGAAAAAGGCTTAGAGATTTTAGCGGAGGCAGGATGACTGACTCTCCCATCTGGCCGCTTCGCTGGCCTTATTTTCGCTTCGCAGCGATCCTCATCACTCTCGGCGCGTTCGGCTACTTCGTCCATCTCTGGCGTCAACGCGCGCCACTTCTCCAGGCTTTCTACCTGTCGAGCTACATCCGAACCGCTCTGCCGCCGATTCCATTTTGGAATCAGTACACGGTTGTGATGAACGGGAAAGAGATGGCGCTGCCGGACGATCAAGGAACGTTCTACGCCAAGAGCGTGAAGCTCTCATCTGAGTCTTTCAACTCGTGGCTGAAGACTGAAATCTACGACAACCGACCGCTCTATTCCGTCCTGCGCTGGCCGCTGATCGGCTTCGGGTGCATCTTTGTGTTGCTGCTGTATTTCGGCGGCAAGCTGGATCGCAGCGTGAATTCCGAAGCACGAGACGGCAGACTGATCCGAGGGCCAAAGATTATTTCCCATTGGAGATGGAATCTCCGAACCATCGGAAAGCCAAGACACTTTTACATAGAAACGAGGTAAATAAATGCCGGGAGTTGTCGAGGATTACGTAACTCAACAGAAAAGCCCTGATCCATATGACCAGGGGTATGACCACCTGAAGCAGAAGCTATCTAACGAGATCGCATATATCTCGCAGATTACCCGTCTCGACGCGAAACAAACTCACGCCGAATCGATCGCTTTAGCCCGTGACGCGAACACGCGTATCCATTGGTCGCGCAATATGCCGATGTCGATTTATCACGATCCTGAGTTTCGGCACGGATCGTTGCAGGCTGTCCGGGATTTTGTTTCTGAGTCGAATGAGGCTTATAAGCAGAGCCAGTCGCACAGCCATTCGGTATCGCGGTCCCGATGAAACTCTATATTGCAGATGACAGGATTAGTCATCACATCTGTATACGCGGTGCCTGCGGTACTGGGAAAAGCTGTGTCGCGCGTAGTCTTGCCTATCAATTCCAGGCTGTCCGCTGGCCGGTAATCTATCTGGATGTAAAGCGCGAGTTCGTGTCTGAGTTTTGGCGGGAAGGGGACTGGGTTCTCGACCCCGGCGACATGCGCTGTCCCAGGTGGGCACTGGAGGAAGAAGCTGTTTCGGAGATGCACGCCATGGCCATGGCGGTGGCCGCATTTCCGGACGAGGCCAATGAAAAACCATTTTGGCTGAAGCACCCACGCCATATCCTGGCGCGATTGCTCGGGGTAGAGCATCCCACAACCCAGCAGCTTGCAGCATGGTTGGTCAACGAGGAGGAGATTGACAGACGCCTCTATGGGACCGATGTCGCTAAGTCGCTGTCGAAAGAGTCTTCTGATATGCGCGCGGGCATGTTTGCTTCGCTCTCGGAATTCGGAAGGTCTATCCGGCTCTGGCCGAATGCGGATGAACAGCCCGTATCCTTCAGCGTCCGCAGGTGGGCTCAGGAGCGAAAAGGCAGCATCTTCCTTTGTTCCAGTCCGGATACCATCGATGCGATCCGACCGGCACAGAGCATGTTGCTCGACATGCTGATTCTGGCGACACAGAAGTACCCGGGGCCCGGTGCGTTTATTTTGGACGAGGTTGCCCAGATGCAGAAGCTGCCGAAGCTGGAAACGGCTATGAGCCTGCAACGCAGCGCAGGAAATCCGATAGTGCTGTGCTTTCAGGACATCGCGCAGCTCGAAGCGCACTACGGCAAGCTGTCGCAGTCGATTGCCTCGAACGCCTACACGCACATCGTCATGCGCACGGCGGAAGATCAATCAGCCAAGCACGCGAGCGGTGTATTGGGCCAGATGGAAATTGAACGGGTGAGAGAGTCGAAACCGGCCAGTATCTTTCATCGCGGCTGGGGCAGACGAAACTACTCGTCGGAGCGCGTGATGAATCCGGCTGTTTCGAGTGGGGAGATCCAAGCGAGAGAAGATTTGTACGGTTGGTTAGCGCAGGCTGGAAATATCACAGAAATTTGCGTCCCATACCGAGCGCCCGTGCAGCGAGCGCCGCGTCTTATCGAGCGCATTATTACCCCGCCGAAACAACCCAAGCTGGATTTCCCGGCAGTGAAGATACCGTACCGGACAAGCAGGCGGTTGCAGACAGCATTGCCGCTCGGCAAGTGACACATTTTCCTAATTCAGATACACTAAAGCACAAGCGCGCTTAGAAATGTTTGATTAGGAGAAAAACGGATGGCAAATAGATACACGCGAAATCGCACTACCGGTCAGGCCGGAATTGTCGCGGGTTCGCAAGGAACTCCCGCAGTGGCCGGCGTGGTTGGAACGACAACCCGGCATCGGAAAAACCGGCGCAAAACAAGTACGGCACACAGCAATGCGACGCCCTTTGCCGGTGGCGGCCAATCATCGATCGCCACAGAGATGACCTACGCAGGCTATGGCTCGAAGTTCATCTGGGGACTAGCAGGTCAAGGCATGCCAAAAGCGTCGATCTTGCGAAACTTCAACCTGTTGCTGGACACAATTGTCGGTTAAACCGGCGCACAAATAGAAATAGGGCTACCCTCTTCACGACCGAAGCCGTGAAGAGAGTAGCCCTAAGTGTTTAAGGAAGGAAGAGTTTTTTGAACTTGCGGGGCCGTCAGATGGAAGATCGCGAATGGACCCAGGATGAATTGCGCGAATACCTGATAAGCAATGGCTGGAAACCAGAAAGTTTCAGATCGGGAGAGATCATTCCGCAGGGCGTAAAGTTCATCAGCTTTGAGCCACTTACGGAAGCCGATAAACAGCGGGCAGAAGACCTCATAGCTAAACATCCAGAGTGGGGCGCAAAGTGATATTATGCCGTGCGCCGAATGCGGCGGTTGAATAATTCTGAGCGCAACGCCCGCATTTCCCGCTTCATTTTGAGCATGTGCAGCGAGATCTTATGGATGGCCTGCTCCTGAACGACATCCTTATGTGTCTTCTTTTCCCGCTGCATGAACGAAGCGAACTGAACATGGAGAAGCTCATGCAGAAGCGCCAGCTCCATATCCAGCGGTTCCATCTCGTTACGCTCCACGGATGGATCAAGGATGCCGATGTAGGCACACTGCTTCGACTCGCAGATACGCACATGTCCGTGTCTCGGGGCGATAAATCGCGTGATGCGCAGCTTGATGTTCCAGTCGAGCAACCGGAGTTCCTCCTGCCACTCGCGTAGCAGTTCCCACGCCTGTTGTTCTGTCAGGCGCTGGGTAGAGACCACAAATGGTTAACTGACGACCATCGAAAACACGCTCAGGGCAGAGAGCGGCGCAATTCGGACGACGACTTTCGTAATCGTCCCTACAGACCCGCTTTGCAGCGTCACGTAGTTTTGACCGCCATCTAGGGAGTATTGCAAATAGTAAGTGCTGCCTGAAACGTACGCCTTCAGATGAACGAAATTTCCGGCGATTGGGTCTTCCGTGTAGGTAGTTTCGGTTCCAGGCGAGCCAGAGCCGGTGTAGGCGTCTGTCTTGCATTGCAGGCGCGTCAAATTCCCTCCACCGCTTTGCGATACCTGGGCGTTCAGAAGGTAGATGCAACGAAGCAAACTATTGGTCGAGTCATAGAGGCATATTCCGGATTCGATATAGCCGCTCGTGCTCGTATTGGTAGCCGCCGAAGCCATCGCAAATTCCGCCTCAATACTGGCGCTGGCGGTGGTGGAATACCAGGCATCCGACGTGCCGCTATTCAGTAATAGCGTGCTCCCGTTGGTGCCCGTCGTGATCGTGGTGGTGTTGGCATTGAGATAGGTTCCGCCAGTGAACATGGCCGTGTAGGGCCACATCGTCTGAGCGACGTATTTTGTGCCGCCAATGGAAAGATAGGGCGCAGCCGCTGTTACGGTTGTTCCACCCGAGACTGTTGCCCAGGTTTGATCACCGCGCAAGTAGGTGGACGAGGATGCAGTCCCCGACCCAAGGCGGGCGGTGCCTACTGTACCTGAAGAAATATTCGCCGCGTTGGTTGCATCCGTGGAGCAGCTCGCCGCTGAATTACTGAGGTCAGCGCAAGCCGGTTGGGTGGCAGAAGGCACGCCGCTGGTTGAAATAGTGTTGATCCATTGGTGGGAAGCGCTGGCGAGCGACTCGATACCGCCGAGGGTCGTCGCGCTCGGATTGGGCATTCGTCCGGCACCCAAGGTACCGGCTGAGATATTACTGGCATTCGTCGCATCGGTGGAGCAGCTCGCGGCAGCATTACTCAGGTCAGCGCAGGCTGGTTGAGCGGCGGTGAATAATCCGGTGCTGGAAGTGTAGGAGGTAAAAAACTGGTGCGAGACGCTCGCCTTAGTCGCCGGTAGAGGCGATGGTAATTGCGCTGAGGCCAGGTTCATTAGGCCGACGTTGCCGCTGCCGTCCGTGCCGAACACAAGATTGGCCGTCTGACCTGTCGCATAAGTACACGTGAGTGTGCCGGTGGTCGTCACGGGGCTCCCGGATACGCTACAGAGTGTGCTCGGCATGGATAAACCAACGCTCGTCGCACCACTACCGCCGCCACCTCCCCAGCCGTTGATCACCGTCGTCTGGGCAAATGCAGAAATACTGAGCGCCAGCAGGAATAGGAGGCGGCTCATTAGTTTTGTCCCCTGTATGTGATGACCGCATTGGTGCCACCGGTCCAGGTAAGCAGGTTTACTCTGGTGTAAGTCAGCGGCTTCCCGTCGACGTGAAACATCAGGTTACTTGTGCAGGTCTGAGTTCCGCTCACATCGAACCAGTTGTTATTGTCGAGCGAGCCTTCCAGCCGCACCGTACAAGCCGATGGGGAACCCGACACGACCACCTGCACGGTGTGGTAATTGGCTTCTACCCACAGACCGGAAGTCGTTCCGGTGGCTGTGAGTGTCGCCGTTGTTGTGCGCTGCTGCGCGAGGGCACACAGCGAAAGACTGAGTAGCGCGGCTACTCGCGCGAACATCTTCATAAACTTTTCCTTTTGAAAATTAAGCTACGAAACCGCCGTTGCCTTCAATTTGCGGCAAAGAGGCGATGATCGAAAACGCCTGCGTGCCGGTATAGCTGTTCGCATCGGTCACGAGAATCGTAAACGAGTAAGTCCCTGGTGTGGTCCCCACGCCGCTAATCGTCCCGCCCGAGGCTAATGAGATTCCGGTGGGCAGGGAGCCGGAAGCAAGCGAAAAGGTGTAAGGCGAGGTACCACCCTGCGCCGTCACGGTCTCCGAATAAGACGTCGTGATCACTGCCCCGGCAAGCGCGGAGGCGACTGGAACCGGCGTGTAAAAACCGGCTGAATGAGCGCTTTCGCTCGGCGCTTTCACCTTCTGATGATTCGCGCCTTTGTCAGCATTTGTGATCGGCGCAAAATTATTCGACCAAGTGGGCGTGTTGGGCATTTAGTCGTACCGGATGCAGACCATGGTGGCTGCGCCTATTTCGCTCCCGCTCACGGCGTCGCGCCCGGCTTGGGCGAAGCTTCCATTCCCGCTCGGCATGTAGGTACGGGTCGAGCCGTAGACGGTTGCCGCGAAGGTGACACCTTCCGCAAAGTCGGCCGCAACGCCAGCCCCGACGACGGTCAGTGGATAATCCATTCCGCCCACCAAGGGCGCGACCGTATCGAACGCCAGAGCGCCATTGAAGGCGGAGGTAGTGGTGTACGTCGGAACTCGGATCAGTAGCCCGCGAGCGCCATTCCGTGAGGATTGCGTGGGACCGGCTCCAACACCAAACACGTAACTCTGTTGCTGAAAGCCGGACGTTCCGCTTCCCGCATTTCCGCCGAGAATAATCGTCACGTGACTGGAGGTGTACGTGCCGGACGAATTGAGCGAGCGCTCGACGGCAAGGAGTTGCTGGGAGCCATTAGTGCCATTGCGCCACATCATCGCCGCGAAGCGGCCGGTCGTGCCGGAAAAATCGCATTCGTATTGAGTCGTCGTAGACGGGGGCGAATAGCTGGCGGCAATCGTCACGATTGCTGAAGTAGCTGTCCCCGTCACCGTGCCCGCGCCGTTGGTCGATACGGCGACCGTGAGTCGCACAGCCGGCGTATTCCCGTTGCCTGCGATGCCGTTGCCGTATTCCGTCTTCAGATAGAAATTGGTCAGGCCATCGTTCGGTTGCCAAAGCTCGTAGAAAAACGCTCCATTGCCCGGCACCGTAGAACCTTGCGTCACCACGCCGGTTGACCCTGACTCAGCCACGCCGCTCGCATTGACGACCGTGAAGGTGCCGGTGCCAAGAGCCGTGATCACAAATGCGCCGTTATTTGCTGAGTGGGTCATGCCGGTGATCGTCAGGACCCGGCCAACCGCGAGCGCCAGCCCGGTTAAAGAAGTATACGTATAAGTCGCATTGCTGCTGCTCATCGCGACGGCGGTCAGACTCATGCCGGACCACATTACCTGACCGGTGTCACTGGTCTGCACCCAGCCGAAGCTGGCAAACGCTCCGCTGATGGCAGAGGCCCACTGCGAGTAATTGGCATAGGTCGAGTTGTCGCAGACGAGATTGTACTGAAGGGTTGACATGAAAAGTTAGCTTTCGAGTTGCGCGGTGAATGTCCAATAGGCCGAGCCGCTGGTGATATCGATGGAGAAAATATCGTCTGCCGCGACGCTGAGCGGGTTCGATGTGAGCGCCGTGATGGTACTCAGCGTGCCCGCCGTCGTGCCTGCGGTAATAGTTTGGCTGCTCGTGAAGATCGCCGATCCATTCTGCTTGATAGTGAAAGTCAGATTCACGCTGGCGTCCGAGGCGTCTACGATCACTTTGCACTTAGTGATCGCCCCAGCGCGTGGCGCGATGCGCCTGCCTCCGATAGCCGTCCCAGTGGCCCCGACGCCAATGACAAAGCCTATGACGATCGGCAGAAGGGACCAAGTAGGAGTGGCTGCTGTACCGGCCCCGGTGAGCACATAGCCGCTAGTACCGGATGCGAAGCGTGTTGCGACCCCTCCGCTTCCTCCCACGATGAGATCTCCCTGCGCGGTCATCGGGTTGGCAAATCCCGAGGAGGAACTCAGGATGCCGCCAGAGATGGTAACGCTCGATCCATCTGGCTTCACTAGCCCGAGCGTGGAGTTCGTTGCGGTGGGAACGGAGATCACGCCGCTTGCAATGTCGATGGTCGAGCCATCGGGCTTCACAGCTCCCGATGCGGAAGTGGTAGCCAGGGGCAAGTCGGCGGAGACAATCGCGCGTAAGCCAACGGTACCGCTCGATCCATTCGGCGTCGCGAGAAATTCATTGGCAGTTTGCCCGCTCGTCGCGGTGACGGCAAGCGTGCCCGAGGAAGTAACCGGCGAACCGGAGACCGATAACCAGGCTGGCACCGTCAACGCCACACTGGTTACGCAGGTCGAACTGATCACGCCCGCGGAGATGGTGATGGTTGAGCCATCTGGTTTCACCGCGCCGAGAGCCGCTGTGGTCGCAACGGGTAAATCGGCTGGCACGATCGCGCGTAGACCGACAGCTCCGGTCGTGCCGTTGGGTGTTGCTAAAAACTGATTCGCCGTCTCGCCGCTGGTGGCGGTCACAGCCAGGGTGCCCGAACCGGTTACGGGAGTTCCGCTCACGGACAACCACGCCGGAACCGTGAGTCCCACGCTTGTGACGGTTCCAGTGCCTGGCGGGAAGTTCCAGGTTCCGCCTGCGCTTAGATATTTCCCCGCCGCGGAATCTCCTGCCGCGGGAGCTGGTACAGCACCGGCTGCTCCTCCCGATCCGCTGTCGCCGGTAAAGTTCGAGATAGCCAGCGTCCGATCCGTGGTGAGGTCGCCGCCGCCCGTGAGTGGTGCGGTAGTGGAAATTGTGCGCGTGGCGGGCACGGGTGCGGCCCCGCCATCCACCAGATTCGCGTTGGCATCCCAGGTAGCAACGTGCGTGGCAGTTTTGGTCGAGCCGTCAGTTGTTACGATGTCAACCGCATTCGTCCCGCCCGAGAGCTGCCCAGTTTTGACCTGAGAGATGTCTATGTTGCCGCTGGCCATCAGTTACCTAAAAATTAACTTGGAAATAGCCGTCGTTCGTGAGACCCCAGGTGGTCTGATAGATCGAGGCGAAAGTAGCCGGTGGAACGGTATCCACGTCATAGGCGTATGTCGGATTTGAGAGGGTGCCGGTCGTTGAGGTCTGCGGTCCCTGATAAGTCCAGATCATCGAGCCATCTGCCGTATTGCCGGAAGTGGCCCAGGCAGGCGCGGTTGCTCCGCTCGTTCCGTTGTTCGTTGAGATCTGCTCATTGCCATTTGAGTCGATAATGACTGTGCCCGGCCCATAGGCCGTGCTCGGTTCCCAGGAGTAAATATTGGTCGAACCACCCGAATAGAAAAACCAGGAAGTAGGCCGGATCGTCACGACGCCTGCACCACCGGCCAGCGTCACATTGAGATAACAATCATAAATGTTGAATTGGCTTGAGTCCCCCGTACTGTGAACTGCGCTTGAGAGCGTAAAAACTACGTTCGCGCCCGAGAAGGAACCGATATTGGGCGTTCCTGGCAGCGATACGGTGGTCGATATTTCTGTTTCCGAATAGGGCGTGGTTTGCAGGTATTGCACTGGGATGGATCCGCCTTGTGCCGGGGGGTAGTTCCAGGTGATGAGAGGGAGTCCGTGCAGCGTTCCTCCGGAGCCGCCGATAGCGGAAGTCCAGACGATGAGTGTCGCGTTCGAAATTGCTGGCATTGTGGACGGAATATAGCGGAAGTACCAGATGTAATGCCAGTCTGAAACTCGCGGGGCAGTCGTGTAGGTGAGCGTGGTTCCGGTGATGGAATAATCGGGGCTCGGATTCGTCGTGTACCCGTCCACGGCCGGTTTCTGGCCGACACCGTTTCGCATCAGAATGGTGTGCGGATCGGCGAGCGCGTAATCGAGGGTGAAAGTGACATTGCTGCCATCCACCGGTCCCCTCGGAACCTGGCCGTACCAACTGTTTAACCCCGTCAGCGTGGCAATGCTTGAAACGCCAATCCCACTGTCGGTGGCAGTGCCGTCCCCTAGATATTTCGGGATATTATCGGAGGTGAATGTACCGTCGCTATAGAAGACCTTGGTTCCGTAGATGGCACCTTGACGCGCGTCTTCCCCGATCTGGTCATAGTCCAGACGACCGCGTTGCGCCATTGGGGGTTTAGGGACAGGTAGCGGAGGTAATGATGCCGTTCACGATAGCCCGAATGGTGCAGGACGTACCCGAAACGGTGACGCCCGCTGGCCCGTTTGTGGTGGTGCCGTCGCTCAGAAACAGCGGGATGTGCCCGAGCGTGAAGGTGCCATCTGTGTATTGGATCTTGATCCCATTGGTAGCGCCTTGACGATCGACCGCTTTGATTTGGGTCGCGCTGAAGCCTATTGAGCCCGGATAATTCACGATAACGGTAACTGACGCGGTACTTGCTCCAAACGAGTCCATTGCTGTGAGGGTGTATGTCGTTGAGGCTGTCGGCGACACGCTTATTGAGGTGCCGCTTTGCACGCCCAGTCCATGATCGAGACTGACCGTGGTGGCTCCGGAAACCGTCCAGGAAAGCGTGCTGGATGTGCCCATGGTAATCGTTCCGGAACTTGCCGCAAAGGAAGAAATCGTCGGGAGTGCTCCCACTGTGACCGTTGCGGTTGCCGTCGAGGAGCCGCTTCCATTGGTCGCGGTGAGCGTGTACGTGGTGGTGCTTGTCGGAGACACCGAGGTACTCGTTCCCGTTACAGTGCCCACACCATTGTCAATCGACAAACTGGTCGCTCCTACGACCGACCAGGCAAGCGTGCTCGAAGCGCCCGAGGAAATCGAAGACGGAGAAGCTGTGAACGATGCAATGGTCGGGCTGGTCCCTGTCACAGTTACGGTCGTAGTAGCGGTTGCAGAGCCAGTGGCGTTCGTAGCGGTCAGCGTATAGAGCGTCGAGACAGTAGGCGAGACAGACACTGAGGTACCGGTCACGGTCCCGACGCCTTGGTCGATCGATAGAGTTGTTGCACCGGAAACGGACCAGGAAAGCGTGCTACTGCCGCTGGATATGCTGCTAGGGGACGCTGTAAACGAAGAGATGGTCGGCACTGTTCCACCGGAACCAGTTACCGTTACGGTCGCTGTGGCGGTAGTTGAGCCGTAAGAATTCGATGCCGTCAGGGTGTAGGTAACGGTAGCGCCAGGTGAGACAGACCGCGAAGTGCCGGTCACCGTCCCAATCCCTTGGTTGATGGACAGCGTTGTCGCGCCAGACACTGACCAAGAAAGCGTGCTCGACGTGCCGGATACTATCGAGCCGGGCGCTGCCGTGAAAGAAGAGATCGTCGGAACAGCCCCGGAGCTGACTGTTACCGTGACCCGAGCGGTGCTTGACCCGATGAGTTCGTCGCCGTCAGGGTGTAGGTGGTGGTGCTCGTCGGGGACACCGCCGTCGAACTTCCTGTGACCGTTCCGACGCCGCTGATGCTTAAACTGGTTGCGCCCGAAACACTCCAGGTAAGCGTGCTCGAACCACCGGGGTTGATCCCCGAGGGCGAGGCGGTAAACGAGGAGATCGTCGGTCTCCGCCACTGCTGATAATCCCGGACTGCAATGCACCCGCATCCCAAGCTCCGGATGATGGACGGGCGCTCCCCGTTTTGTCCGATCCAGGGCGCGATGCCAAGACTCGTCAGATTCGCGCAAGGCCGATTGCGCTGGATGTGGCTACCGGAACATAACTCACCGTTGAGATTTGGGTTCGCCGTGGAACTGTTTGCGTCGAAGCCGTCCCCCTGCCAAGTCGAGTAACTGAGAAACGTGGAATCATTGCTCGCCATCTGCGGCGCGCCGCCTGATCCGTTCGCCAGACGTTGTGATCGCTGGTTGCTGACAGTGCTGGTCAGCGTGTGGTAATCATGGATTCCGACGTTCACGCCCGTCACGATGTTGTTCTCGATCACGGCGTGCCCGGAGATCGTCAGGGTGATGCCGATATCGTTCTGGTTGCTGACAATCGTGTTGTTATACACGTGCATGTCTTTGCCGTTGTTACTCGTCTGGCCGAGCCACATGATCCCGTCGATGGTGTGGCCGGTATTGACAAGCAGGTTGTTGATAAATGGTGCAGCTCGTAAAATCCGCGCAGTAGATAAAGCCGGTCGGAGAACCGGTTCCCAGATCACCATGAATGTAATTGCTATAAATGTTGGCAGTCAGGCCGGCGCTGGAATTTCCGACATTGAATAGAATAATGCCGTCCTGGTGCAGCGCGCTGGTGGGATACTGCCAGTTCGTCCAGTTCGTAATGTTGTTGTCGTAGATCGCCAGGTTATTCGCGGTATCGCCAGAATCGCCGCCGCCCACGTTGATGCCCCAGTCCATATCCGAGATCGTGTTGCTGTAGATCTGGATATTCGAGGCATCGCCGCCAGGGTCCATGGCGAACTGAATACCGGTCTTTGCATCGGAGACGGTGTTGTGATCGGCTTTTGAATTGGTCGAACCGCCGTTAAACTGAATGCCGACCGTATTCGAGCCATTGGTATCCGAGGCTCCACGACGACGAGCCCTGGTTCATGTAGATATTGGAAATCGTGAGATTGCGCACCTCACTGTTCGTCGCGTTATTCAGCCCAACGCCGACGGAAGTTTGATGGTTGGCGAGGCTGGTTCCATTGGCCGTGTTTTTGATCACGCCATTCGAGCCGCCATCGACCACGATGTAGGTCTTGCCGGAAGCGGTGACCGCTCCATTGGCCGACCAATAGGGCGCTGTGAGCACGGCTCCGCTCTCGAATAGAAGAGTGACGGGATGTCCTGACGACCCGCTGCCTTGGAATGTGAGCGCCGTAGCTCCGGAGGAACCGGTGATCGTGCCGCAAATATGAACGGTGCTTCCCGGCCCGATCTGCGTGCCGCTGGGAGATGCCGGACGTCCAGTTGCCACTCGAATTGAAATAGGTATAAGCAAGCGCGTTCGCACAACTGGCCCCAGATCCGGTTCCCGTGGCGGATTGCGCAAGATAGATATCTTTGCTCGTGCTCGTTCCCATTGCCGCTGCGACCGCCGCCAAGAGAGGGTGTTGCGACGCCGGCGTGATGCCGGAAGACATGTAATCGCTAGAGACATTCCAGATAATCCAGCCTCCCAAGTTGTTCGTCTTTGCGTAATTTACCTTGTCGGTAATCGCCTGTGCGTTATCAAAAGTAACGTATCCGCCGCTGATCGGAAGCCATGGCACGTGCGCTGTAGCGTCCCATGTCGCGCTAGACAGATTGTAGTTGTTGAAAAGCGTGTTGTAATTGTATTGACTGTCGGTCACTCCTGAAAGGGATTGGCGAGGTGCGGTCGTCCCGTGCATCACATATCCGAAAAATGCGAGACCTATTTCTACTTTTGATGCCGGGAATCCAGCATTAATAAAACAGTTGGCATACCATTGAGCCGATGCTTCTCCACCCGTACCGACATCCCCGGCCGAATTACAGGTGGTAGTGCTGTCACTATAAAGCGCGGAGTTGAACCAAGTGAGGTTATCTGAGTAGGTCGGGTCTCCATACGTCTGCACCCCAAGTCTGTCCAGATACGGTGCCATCGTCGCGTAAAACGCGCGGGTACTGGTGTCGCCCGTAGTAGAGCTAATTAGCTTTCCCGATCCAATTGCGCTCCGGAGTGCTACAAAGAAGTTGCCGAGCTGAGTCATACTGACGCTTGATTCGCAGTCAACATCGATGCCGTCATAACCATATGTGTTAACTGCGCTGACGAGATTGCTTACAAAGGTGGAAAGATTACCGGAAGATGTGGCCCCATTCCAGTCGGCCGATGTTCCGTTGACATCCAGCCCCAACAACACCTTGACGCCGTGGGTGTGAGCCGGACCAATTAGGTTATTCGCATAGGAGGTAAATGAGCTTTGGCTACAATTGGACTGGGCACATTGGAACTGGATTGATCCATCGGCATTCGGATAAATCGTCCAATGAATGACGTGTGTCAATCCGGCCCAGTCTATACCGGAAATGGGCTCCGTCGGTGCATCCGCCCAGTAGCCGGTGCTCCACTGTGCCTGCGCTGACGCTGCCTGTGGCACAATGCTCGCGAAAGCACAGAGAGCAAACAGGAATACGAGTGTTTTTATTTTCATTTAATACGGATACGTGGCGACCAACAGATCGCCATGCGCGGCAGAGGGCGTGGGCGTCACCCCGAGGGTGATTGTGTTGCCCGTGAGTGTGTAGCTTGGCGGTGTAGTTAGGGGCGACAGGAGTTCGCCATTGAGATACAGTTGCAGTGCTCCCGATGGCGAGGGAGTTTGAGCAAGCGTAAAAGTGATATTGCTCCCGTCGAGAGTTCCGCTGGGCACTTCATTCCAGCTAATATTGCCGGAACTGGTTGAGCCGCCGCCGGTGCCCCCTGAAGAACTGCCGCCGCCGCCAGCCATGTAACGCGCCAAGAAGGACCCCACATCGCGTGGCTTGGGCGCCACTGCAAACGTGACGACGTTGCCGGAAATCGTGAAGTCCGTACCTTCACACTGATCGATATTCAAAAACAGTGTGAGCGAGCCGGGCGCTGGCGTTTCGGAAAGCATGAATCGGGTGTTAATCCCATCCACAGTCCCGGTCGGAACTTCTTCCGTCCAGGAATCGAGTAGCGCTCCCCCATCGGTGAGACTGCCGTCCCCGTTATAGATCGCGTAATGCCCAGACGTTCCGGTGCCGTCGGAAGCCTGTCCAAATGGCTGGGTTCCGTGGCGAGACGCGGCTTTCTCTTGCAGGAATCGGATTCCTGTCGTGTCTGCCATGGAAAATTTGGGATTAGTACCAATACCACGCTCTGAGGCTGTCGCTTACATTCGGGATATAGCTTGTGATGGTGATCGTGTTTCCGCTGAGCGTGTAATCCACGGTTTGGATCTCAAGCAGTCCATTCAGGTACAGCTCCAGCGAAGCAGCGGGGCTAGGAGTTTGGCTCAACGTAAACGTGACGTTCACGCCGTCGATCGCGCCGCTGGGAATCTCGTCATCCACGCGATGGTACGCGAGGCTCGATCCGCTTGCGGTAATCGGTCCCTGGACCGTCCAAGGAGACTGGACTCCAGCAACGTTCACAAACGCGAGGCGTGCCCAATACTGCTGGCCGTCCGTTACCTGTGGAATATAGGCGGTCGTAACGGAAGAATCGAATTGACCGACGCCAATCCAGTTCGTATTGTCCAAACTGTACTGCGCGAGCGTGTAACCGCCATTGGTGATAAACCCGTCCGTAGGCAGCGGCCAGGTGATCTGGACGCGACTGGTGCTCACGCCGTTCGATCCGACGGTAGCCACTCCCGCGCCGCTCGTTAAAGCGATTCCAATTGGCGCGGCGATAGTTTGGGTACCGATCATGGAAGGCTGTTGGTACCCCTCCGCTGAAAGCTCCTCCGTTGTACTCCACTCGTAGACCGAGGGATCGGTTTCCTGGAGATCCAATTCCGTACCGAGCGCGATCCTGTTCTGTTCATCGTGCTTCTGCACAGTGAAGCGATGGGCGGTGACTTCAAGCAGCTTATTTGTCCAGCCGAAATAGGGCAGCGTCATCGACACGATGTCGAGCGCGGTCAACTGATACATCGCCAGGTTGAAAGCAAAGGTGCCCATACCCTGCTGTCTGCGGCGAAGCAGTTCAATTTTGGCGAGCCGTTGCGCAGTAGCAGTTGAGATGGTGAACGGAAACTGCATGTCAAACCAGCGCCGGTCGCCGCCATCCGCAGCAACGTTGTAGTCGTAATAACCAGTCACGCCGCTGGGTGCGGAATAGCCGTGATCGGTATCTTGCGCATAGGGCGGCATATCGCTCGGCTGCCAGCTATTCGCCGGACAAACATAGGTTGCTTTCACGCCGTTGTAGAGATCGCGGATCGGCAGCTTGGGCTTCCACTGAAACGGCCCACCGGCATACTGAAGAGTCAGCGGGGTTGCTAACACATTGTTCGTGGTCGAGAATGCAAAACCGGAAAGCTGCAGGAACCCCAAACTTGCCACGCCGCCGTATGACGAGCGGTTGATCGTCGTAAACGTGGATGGATCGGAGTCGGCGGCATCGTTCGGATTGGTGACTTGCCCGTCCGCTCCCTGCTGGACGGCATTCACTCCTGCTGGCCGTACGATGGAGTTTGTACCGTCCGCGAATGTTGCCGTAAGGTAAACCTGCCAGATGATGAACGTCGCTACGGGCGATGAGTCATTGCCAAACAGCGTCCCTTCGATGCCGAGCACGACCTGTAATTGCGGAATGAGCGACAGTTGCGCAGTCGAGATCTGATAATTCAGCGTAGTAGGAGAAGGCGTCTGAACGGTGGGAATACCGTTCATATAAAAGCTGAAATCCTGAACGAGTGAGCCAACATTCGCCTGAAAAGTCAGAAGACTCGGAGACGTTCCGAACTGCCCGAAGACACCGCCTATAACCGGGAGGCCGATGCCGCTGGAGCCTTGGGTGAAGCTAGCAACCACAGTCAGAACGGCAGAAACGATCGGGGAGCCAGCCGCGTTTGTGGGTGTGGCATTGCCCGCTTGCACCGTTGCTCCTATCCAGGCTGCCGGATTGATGACGTAGATTCCACCCGAATAGGTAATCCTTCCACCACACGAGGTCAGGAGATTTTGCAGGATTTCCCCGCGATGCGCCGACAATTGAAAACTACCGTCGCATGCATAGCGATATTCAAACCCGCCTGTCGCGAGCGGTACCTGCTCGTCGCAAATATTTGCCGCGGCGATCAGTGGCGCGGTCGGAACGTCAGTCCCGTAATTGAGCTTGAATCCCCAAACCTGATTGGTCAGGTAATCGGCAATACACAGCGCCGAATTTGCGGTGAACCCACGAGTTCCGGTGCGCGGATCGTAAATATCGTTTTTGCCGGAAACAACGAAGCCGATGTTGGGAATACCGGAAGCATAGGTGTTCCCGCCATATTTCAGCCTGAGATAGACGGCGGTCCTTCCCTGAAGCAGGCAATTCGCCGTCCAGACGCCGTTGCTGCCGGTATCGCCCGACGCCAGCAATCCCGGAAACGGCGGCAATCCCGGCCCCTGCCAGCCGGTAGCGTATTCAACATGGATCGTATCGCCATAGTCGGGCCACTGCGTCAGGACGCTGCCCTCTCCAGTGAGCGAGATCGGATTCCCTCCACTGACATAGGTAAATGTTGTCGAGTTCAGCACCTGAATGACGAACTGACCGTTCAGCGTGTTGTCGCCGCTCACGTTCTGAATCTGAACCGTGTCGCCAGTTAGCAGCGGCGGTCCTGCGGCAGTGCTCGCGGGAAGCGTCATCGGCCCGGTCATGATTACCGTAACGACATCGTTCTGGCGCGTGATCTTGGCGATATTCACCGTCTGCTGGGTTCCGATGACGACAGTCGAATCGCCAAACGAGATGCTATTGCCGCTCGTATCGAGACACACGCGCTTGTTATCGAATACTACGTAATCGATTGAGTTACACGGATGACAAGCCAGCGCATAAATCATGTGTAGGTACTTGTCGCTCTGGCCGGTCTCTTCCAGGTAAATGCACGTGCCGCCGATCTTGGCCTGCCCGTACACCACGTTCCAGGGCTCGATGGGGTTCATGGTGTTGGCCCCCAGCCCCTGTTGCTGCTTTGTGAGGAGCGTGCCAATGCCGCCCATCACTAGCGCGGAACCAGCGCCGATCAACATGGAAGACATCCAGGGCGTTAGCGCAATACCGATTTCGGGCGCAAAGATATCGAGCGCAACCATCCCGACGCCGATGGCGATCTCGGCAATAGCCTTGGACATGCGGGTTTTGTTTTAGTTCAGACGCGCCAGGCTGTCAGCCCCAGCGTGAGCGGCAGATAAAGAAATCCTTCGGCGGATGCAGCAGCGATCAATTTCCCGTTCAGCGCGATGACCCCGAGCGAAACTTCGCGCGCACGCTTCACCAATACGATGTCTCCGCGCTGGGCCATAGCAACGGGAATGCACGGTAACGACGACAGCGAAGTTTCTAGAAACCGGCGCAGCGTTCGCGCTCCTGTACGCTCTTTCACTAGCGTCATCGCTTCTCTGCGCGACCGGTATTGGTTGCGGTACTCTTCGGCAAGGTCTCTGCCTGTCATCTCGATGACGGCATCCGCGACAAAAAGGCAGCAATCGTGTAAACCATCACCGCCTCCATAAGCGAACTCCTTGCATTCGGCGGCAACGAAAAAGCTGTCCAGCCGACTCGCCCAGTCGGAATGGCGTAGAAGCATTTAACCGTGGCCTTGGACTGTAAAGTTATTTTGGTTACCCGGATGTCTGCCCCAGTAGATCGTGATGTTCTGAATTTGCGTTACAAACTGGAATCCTTCATCGGCTGGGTAGTCGATATGCTGATCGGACGAAGTGTACCTGCGCTCGACGCTCGTGTTCATTTCGACAAACCGGTTCTCACAGTTGATGGTTATGTTTGCCGTCTCGCCGGACACCGTAATCGTGGGCTGATCTACTCTGCCGGAAAAGCAGCAGATTGCATCCAAACTGAAGCCCGAGAATAGCCCCAGGTAAACTAGGGCCGGTAATCCTTGCTGGATCTCATTCAGCGTGTCATTCAGAATGGTCGGATCGATGCCGCTCAGTGTCAGTGCTATGCCGCGCGCCTGAATGTCCGTACCTTCCTCAATGGTGGAGATCATCCCGAACTGCCCGACGCCGGTATAGATATTGTTGTTGAATAGTTGCGATCCCACGCCCGACCAGATGTAGAGCGGCCCGGTCACCGCGTTAATTTGAACGAAAATCGCAGGATGGACGTACGGCGACTCTGCAGCCGCAATGAATGCGGCTGAGGCGTCCGGACGTGGCATTTAGATCGCAGTACGGATTTCGAACTCCATCCCGACCACGAGCCCTTCATTGACAGACCACGTTTGATCGTTCGAGTTCATGCGCCAGTAACCGTTATTCCATGGACCAGCCGGAATCTGCTCAGAAAATGCCGTGTTCGAAATCTGAAACACGCTCCCCATACCAGTGCAATTCTGCAAAAAGACAATCCAGAAAGATGCCGTGGCAGGGTCCATCGGTGGCATGCTCACCTTGATGGCCATGTAGGAAGATCCCCAATTGTAGATCTGCTGTTGCTGGCTGAATGGATTGGTCGTAGCACCGACCGTGTTCTTGATCGTTAGTTCGATCGACTTCGGAGCTGGCGTGAGCGGCATGATTGTGACCGGCCACGCATTGAACGAAGACATGCTAACTTCTCATCGGTGTGCGCTTCTGGTACTCTTGCCAAGATTTGAAGGCCGTGCGGACTGCGGAGTTATTCGCCGCTTGCATCCCTTGCCGGATGCGTTGCTCGGTAGCAGCCGGATCGCTGTTGCGCGCGTCTACGTAGATGGTCTGGCCCGGTCCATTCCCTGACAGTTTGTCGTTCGGGATAATCGTCCCGCCGCTCCCCGGAGGCGTCCACATCTCAGGCCCTTGCTCGCCAACCATGTAGCTAAAGCTTGGATCGACGGACCCTCCCGACGCGCGGTAACCGCCGAAAGAAATACCGGCAACCTTGCTGAATGATTTCCCAAAACTGGAGGTCTCCAGTTCCGAAAAGCGCATTGTCGAGGAATGCGTTCCGCCCCCATTCACGGCTTCGGTGAGAACGGAACTGCTCTTGAATTCGCCGAGTTTGTGGTTCGGAATTATGGAGCCGTCAGATTTTGGGACGAACAGTTCCGGCCCCTTCTCGCCGACCAGGTGTGTCTTCCCAGCGTCCACCTTGCCACCGTCGGCGTATGCACCGTTCCAATTCGGAATCGCATAGGGATTACCCGGGTGGAAATGGAAATCGTGATGCCGCGACAAAAAGCGCGCAAGAAATCCGAGTCCTATCCCAATACCTGTCGTCGCGAGACCTGCGACGCCTCCAAGCGATTGCAATAGGCTGGGAGGCAACGCGCCTTGCACATCGCCCATCTGGATATCAGGCAACCCCTGGATAGGCAGGCCATCACTGCCAAGCGTGGTCGTATTCGAAGAAGTATTGGTATTCGCGTTCAGCGAGGAAACGCTATTCGCAGAAGAACCTTGATGAAAGGCATGCGAAATCTTCCCGCCGCCCAACGCCTGAGAGATGATCGATAGCCAGCTTTGAGTGGGCGCTGGCTTCGAAAGTTCCGTAACCTTTGTGTTCGATTGCGTGTTATCGAAGAACTGCTTCAGCTTGTCATTCGAAACAATCGTTCCATCCGCGCCGGGAATAAACAGTTCGGGTCCATCTTCTCCAACAACGTGTGCCTGATCCGAATCCACGTCGCCACCATCGGCGCGGAAGCCGCCGAATTCCAGTTGCGACAGTTCCGAACTGCTTACGTTCGTGTCGCTGTAGGCATTCGTGTACGTATTGCCCAGTGACGTGTTGGGCTGCTGCGGAATCGCTTGACTCAGCGGCGAATCCGGCGACAGGCCAGTCATTTTACTGATCGCCGCGACGTACTGTGCATTGTTCGGCTGATCCTTGCCGTTCCAGCGCTCAATTGCTTCTTTGATTGTTAGCTTTTGGTAGCCGGGAGTTTGCAGTAGCTTAGTGATTGCCGATTGCCCGGCTTCCGGAGACGAGAAGACGGCGAACGGCGAATGCTGGTCTTTTGTCGCGCCTAAGTTATGCGCGAATGGCCCAAACTTGATATCGCCTGGATTATTGTTTTTGGTCGGAAGATTTCCTGGGGACGCGCCAAACCCTTCGAACTTGGCGATGGCTTGCGGCAAAGACAGCAGCGCATTCGGCGCAGAGGTCGAGTGGCTCTCGGTGCTTGCAGATATTGCATTGCTTGCAGATATTTCGTTTGAGGGGCTGCCCGAATTGTTTACCAGATTCGGAATCTCACCCAGCGTATGCTCCGGGAGACGATTGGCTGCACTCAAATCCGGGGCAGTCGTGGCAATCTCTGGTTTTACTCCGGGAGTGGATGCCGGGGACGCGGAGACGCTGGGCGCTGGATTCGCGGCGCTCTGGGCATCGACGGTCGTAACAAATAGCGCCGTTGCGGGAGAATTGCCGTCGCGCTTCCCGGTAGCAGCCGCCCCTGGCTTGCCGAAGATCGCAGCTCCAAGCGTTTGCAGAATTCCATGCGGGCCGGACGGAGCGCCGGGGGCTGCACCCGGCGTGGATCCAACCCCGCCCTGGCCCGCTGGCCCGGCAAATCTAGTCGCGATGGTCGCTTCGAGGTTTCGGAGTGACACTTTCGCGAGATCTGCCGAGATCCCTTTGAAGAAACTGGCCCAATTCGTTTTCTCGCCGCTGATCAGTTTCGCTAGCTGATCGTTCAGCGAATCGAATGTTTGCTTGAGCGCGTCGTGGACTTCTTTCGCTGCGGAGACGCCCTGCTCGGCCATCTCCTGAAAGAACACGCGCAGTCCATCGCGCGCGCTGCCAAGCACCTGCGCCTGCTCGGAAAGGATCTGGACCTGTTCTTTTTCGAGTTCCTTGAGCGAGATGTCGGTAGCAAGTGTCTCGTCTTTGGTGCCCTTGATGGACTTGAGGTAGGTAATTTCCTGACTGAGTTCCGAGAGCCGATTCTGGTAGCTGAGGCCGGTTTTCAGCGAGTTGGATGTAACTTCGAGGTTATGCTGCGATTCGCTTTGCTCGGTGACCTTGCGGATCTCTTCAGACTGAAACTGCTGCGGAACGTTGCGCTGGATCTCGGCGATACGGTTTTGCAGTTGCGCTTGACGAACGGCCTCCGCGCCACCGACCTGCGCGGCTGTCAGCCGGTTCGTTGCCTCGATCTCCTGCTGGAGCTGCGCGAGGGTAGTCTCTGCCTTAACCTTTTGCTGCGCATTGGCAAGATTCGTTTCGGCTTGCGACAGCTTCTTCGCTGCTTCGGCGCTGTTATTCTTCGCGATTTCGGAAAGCTGGTGCTGGAGGGTCGCTTGCCTGACCGCTTCCGCGCCCTGCGATTCGGCACGCGCCAGGCTCTCTTCGAGTTCGATCTGTGTGCTGATCTTGTCGAGTGATTCGGAGACCGTCTTCTGCTGGTTTACATCGTACTCGGTCGTGAGTAGTGTGCGCTCGCGGTTGACCTGTTCCCTGCGCGTCTGCCCGGTAACAGAAACTTTCTGGCTAAGGAACTGCTCATCGTTGTATTGCTTGCCAAATTTCTCAATAAGTTGAGTCTCGACACTCGCTTTCTTCTGCGCTTCGTAGCCTTCGCCAATGGCTGCTGTCAGCAATTTGAGCGACTGAATGCGCTCCTGAATGGAAGTGGTGGTCTGATCGAGTTTGGTCTTCCATTCGACTTCTGCCTTAGCGATAGCAGCGCTGTCGTAAGCGGCATGGATGGTCGTGACCTGATCGATCGTTAACGCCTGGTTGTGTTTGGCGAGATCGTCATTCAGTTTTGCGATCGCCTTCTGCGCTTCGGCCCAGGAATTTGCAAGCGTGATTCCGACTTCGCCCTTACCGATCGAAGCGAGTTGCGTTTTGAAGCCACTAAGTTGCGCGGCTAGTTCATTTAACTTGTCCTGATAGGGACGGGTAAGAGCGTCGGCATCAGCCTTAGCCTGAAGTCCTGCCTGCTTCGCCTTATCTGCAGCGTTTTTGCCCCCTAATGGACCACTGTCGCTCTGCTCTTCAAGGGCTCTGATCGTCTCTCGCAGGATCGGTATTCGCTGGTCCTGATTGCTCGTAGCAGGTCCGAGTCCTCCAGGCTGAAGGCCGCCACCCGCTAGCGAGTTGCCTATTGCGCCGAATACCTGTGAAGTTGGTGTCAGCGGCTGCAAGAATTGCGTTTGCGAGTTTTCTGCTTCCGTGAGTTCTTTCTTGAGTACGTCAATTCCTCTGCTGCGTATCGACTGAACTCTGGTATCGGCGGCCTTATTGATAGATTCGGCTTCTGCGGCAGCATTAGGCCCCGGTTGGATATTCCGTACCTTCTCGCGCGCTTCAAACTGGACTTCCTGAATCTCATGCCCCAGTTTCTTAACTTGGTCAGTAATATCGCTGCTTCCCGCGCGACCACCCAGCAGCCGATCGAACCACGAGACCTGATCTTCTTTCAGAAGTTTGTTCAGATCGGTGAAGTCTTTTTGCAGCGATTCGGAAAGCTTGTCCGCAGCTACGCGCGCTTCGTCTAAGGCTTCTGCTAAAGCATTGTGCGGCTTGCCTTCCAGTTTCGCTATCGCCGTCTCAAGCTTGTCATTCTCCAGCCGAAGCTCGTCATTTGAGAGAGCAATCGATGTGCTTACGCGGCGGAAGTCTTCGGCAATCTTGGAAGGTGCATCCTGGAGCGCCTTGAACTTGTCGTATAGTTCTCCCACCCTTTTGACAAGTTCCGTCACAACTCCCAGGAGAGCCAACCCTCCCACTATGGGGAATGCAGTCTGAAGCACCCTCCCCAACCCGAGAGTGTTCGCTAAAAACCGTTCGCCAGCGCGAAGATTATTGGTGATGTTTCCTTCGAGCAAGCGCAGAGCCGCGCTGGTCGCCTGGACGCCGGTAACGGAGTGCGCAGCCGCGTCGCCAAACCCGCGCAGGCGGCTCTGGCTGGTGCTGGCAGTAACGGAGAAGTCGCGAAGTTTGGCATTCGCCGCTTCCATGTCGGCAATGAACGCGGCTGTGCCAGCCGTGAGGTCGATACTGATGCGTCCGACTTTCATTAGAAATCCACCTCAGTCAATTGGGAGATTAACGTTTCCGCGAACACTTCAATAGCGCGGTCTGCAGCCGAATCGAAGGCTGGACGCATGAACGGATGGGCAGGGACATTCCCTACTTGCTTGGAATCCGGCTTATGCGTGACCATGCGATGCCCCACCTCTACCCAGAGCGCTACTGCGTCCTGCGGTGCTCCATTGCGCTCATTTGGTTCCGAAGTGAAACCGACCGAGGCGATACCGCCTCGCTTGGCGGTATCCACTTCCACCTGCACCCGGATGCTCTGTTTCAGTAAACCTTCAGGACCTTCGGGGATGCGTTCTTCTACCGCTGCCGCAATCACCCCAGCGGCCCGGTCAAGCGCCACAGCGAATGCCCTCACGACTTTCGCCGGCGAACCTGTCAGTGCGCGTTGAACCTGTTCAAGCCCTGTGATTCTAAGCTCCACTTAGCCTTCTGACCTTGAGCTTCAGTTTCTGCTCCTCGATCTTTGCGTCAAAGAAAGTCTGCGTCAGGTAGGCTATTTCTTCGCGCGATAACTCATCTGGCTCCTCGTCCGTGAGCATCTCGATAATCAGTTCTGCGATCTTTTCCAGCAGAAGGTCTCCGGTCAGTTCCGGTCCCATCACGGCTTGATCTTTCCAGAGAAGAATGCGCGCATTTGCTCCGCAATTTTGTCGCGCTCTGACATTCGATCTTTCTTGGCGAGCAGACTCGGCATGAAATCGGCTGGCGCTTTCGCAGATCGCGGTGGTGAGAAGCTGTGATTCACGACGCACGCTGCCACAATCCCGGCGAGCAGTTCGTTATGTTCCCGTATCTGCTCGATCCGCTCCCGGTCGCACTTCACGAGAACATGCAACTGCCGTGGCGTCAATCTCCAGAATTGCTGAGCCGGAAGACCGAGACGGACAATTGCCGTGGACCAGCAACGATCCCACAATTCCCGGTTGGTTAGCTTGGGTCGTCCGGCTTCGGAGGGTTTTCGGTTTCTTCCTCTTTTTCCGGAGTTGAATTCATCCAGCAATCGACCAGTGCCGATTCAATATTCGGTAAATTCAGCACGGTAATCAGCTTGCCGATTTCTTTCAGTGTGATGTCGGGCTGGGCCTTGACCATCGAGGCGTAGAGCATGGCTCGGATACGGCGGGCGTTGATCTTGCGCCAATCGACTCCGACCAGTAGTTCAATCCCGGTGGTTTCCTCGGCTTGCGCGATCGATTCGAAATCGTAGGTGAGCTGGTACGTTTTGCCGTTCAGCTTTAGCTCCGTATAGCGAACGGTTGGATCTGCCGGTGTTCCGGCAACGGGTTCGGGCATAGAAGAAAAGAGGGCGCCCTTTCGAGCGCCCCAAATAATGAACTGAACTGACTATTATGTGCCAGCCGTGTAGGTGATCTTGCCAGATACCTTCAGGCGGATCTTTGAATGGATCGCCTTGTCCGGGCCGATCTCAGCAATGTTGTCATACTCTTCGACAATCGCCGAAAATAGGTAGGTGTCGCCGGTCGTGGTCTGCGCGAGTGTCTTGGGCAGAACGACTTGATACCCCTTGGTGAGCAAGCCTTCGAAGGCTGCCTCAAGCGCCAACTGTCCTGCATCGCCAGCGACGCGGTTGACGGTTAGTTCGAACGTGCCGGATTCGACGAGAGTTGTAATAAACTCTGCCGCCAGTGATTCGAGGTTGGTTGCATCTGCTGTCTTGGCGACTCGACCGCTTTGGGGTGCGGAAATGATCTCGCCAATTAGCGTCCACGTCGGTGTAGACGTGCCGCTCGTATTGATATTAAACGCTGTACCTAGCCCAGATTGCGCCAGGGTTCCTGTGTAAGCCATGATGTTCCTTTAAGGAGTGAAATAGGCCGAGTGGCCGTGGGTTCAATTTGGGAGAGTTAGGAGAGTTACTGCTCTACAAACTGAAAACTGTATTCGCAAAGACGGCGATAGACGCCCGGATTGCCGGACACGCCTGAATTTGCTTCGAAAAAGTCGATTTCTACTTCGCGGAACGTGCCCAGCACGCGCGTTCCGTCCGTCAGTGTCCCGCTGTACACGTCCAACGCATTGCGCAGCGCCTGCTTTAAGTTTTCTGCGTCCGCGTACGTATTCGCCCAGCAGTCAAACTGGATGCGCTTCTGTCCGAGTTCTCTACGATCTACTGTGTACTGCTGGACGGAAGAGACGACCTGATAGGAAAGGCACGGATAGGCCGTCGTTTCCGGCACGAGTACCGGATAGATGCGCGTACCGACAAGCGCAGCGATCCCGGAGTCGGCTGCCAGTAGCGCGACGATTCCGGCTTCGATCACTGTGGTTTATTCAGGGCGACAAATAAGGGAATTATATTGTTCACGCGGAAACCATTGCCATTCGGCTATCACCGCCGCTACGATGGCGTACAGGTCCGCATCAGAATGACGCCCTGCCATCAGTCCTTTTGCTAGATCCAGGGCGGCGAGTATCTTCGCGAACTCGTCTTTTCGGATGCGGATGTAGGCGTCATGCGGGCCGCCACCACTTCCGTTACGAGCGTATTGGATGCATTTCGGCAGATCTGTGGTGTGCTTACCAAAGTGATCTTGCGCGATCTCGGGACAGAATACCTGTTTACAGTGGAAGCAGCGATAGTGCTCCATCGTTTCCGTCATGCGGTAATTCCCAATAATCGTAGCGTAGCCCAAAGATCAGTCTTTGAGCTAAAGTGTACCGACACTTTAAGATAGTTCTATCCAGCCTTGGCCAATTACTGCCGATTCGCGGTTTAGGCTCACCATCATGTGGTCGCCTGCGTCGCCTGCAATAAACTGCTTGCGCTCCATTGCCTCAGCAACGAACGGCCAGTCCTCAGGCGGTCTGTTGGGGAATGGATGCTTCAATGCCCAATCGCGCCGGTAGCAGAGCGACATCCCGAAACCACCGGGCCAGTTTGTCTGCTTCCAGATGCGCCCGGCGTCGGCGAAAAGCAGGTTACGGTAGATGGTGACCGCCTTACCAGACTCTTCCAGCCGCGTCACCTGATCCGTAATGCGAAATGGCCCCGAGTAATCGTCGTCGTAAAAGTGAACGAGATACTCACCCTTCGCAAGCGAGCAGGCTAAATTTAGCTTCGAGCCTAAATACTTCTCGTCAACGCGCTGATACCGGATATTCGGCAGTTGCGGGGCCGATTCGAGGCTAGGCCGGTTGAGGTCATCGAGAATCAGCACTTCCAGGCATTGCCAGTTTTGACTCAGAATACAGGGGAGTGCGCGGCGCACATCGGTTCTCTCCCGCCGAATCGTCGGCAGAAGCGCGGTAACGAGAGGCTGCATTATCTTTAGCCGAATGGTGTTAATTCAATGTGTCCGTATAAGGTTTTGCTTACGATGCCGCCAGGCGGCATATCCCATCCTTCTTTTACCCCGCGAGCGCGTAGATAAGAAGGAAGACTTCCGACAAACATTGCCTCGGCATCTTCGACCACCGCATAGGTTTTCAGAATTCCGGCATCTGTATCAACGAACCAGACCTCATGCACTTCACGCCCATCGAGAAGCACCCGATACCTTACTGGGTTATTCTGGAATTCTTCTGATCGGCAGTTGATTATCATTCGATTGCGTTCAGTTCCATCACCAGAAGTTTCAGGATGACGTTGCGCTCGTCAATATTATTGACTGCCTGAATCTTGTAGGTGTGAGAACCATAAACAACGCGCATTCCAGCCTGGATGCTCACACCGGACGGCCAGCGCAGCGTAATCAGATGGGTCACCTGCGAGGTCAGGGAATCGGCCTGAAATGCCTCTTTGAGTATCAGCGATTGGATGCTGGCCCAGGAGGTTCGAATCGTGGCCCAGGTCTGCTGGAGCTGTCCGTACGAATCCTGCGAGGAGGATTGGGACTGAATCTGAATCTGATGGCGCAGCTTCCCCGGCTCCAGCGCGGGCCAGGGGTTCGTCTGCCTTGTCGCCACTATGCGGTTGCGATCATCTCCAGCGTGCTTTGCACCTGATTTACTGTGATAGACAGTGCCGTGATACCGCCCGTCGTCGTTCCGGATGGCTCACAGAATAAGATCGCCGCTTGCGGTACCAGATCGAGCGCCTTATTGGAGGAACCGCCCTGAGGCGTCCAGGTAATCGATGCTACGTTGCCGCTGTTCGCGACCATCGTGTTACGGATGTAGAAGGATTGGATCGGAGTCGCCGGAAACGTCGGCGTAAAGATAAGCGTCGAGTTCGATCCAGGCAGTGAGGCCCCGCTCGATACGGCTGCGCTCTGGACATAATTTGTTCCAATCGCAATCGGCGTCGAATTCTGCTTCGTCTCTGTGCCCGAGCTGCCCCCCGCCGCCGTAATGTACACGTTGTAGCCGGTCGCGGGAGAAGATGCCGCGGGACTAGTCACGGTTAGCGTTCCGCTGGCGCTCACTGTGACCGCTGCGCTTTCCACCGACGGCAGACTCTCGCCCTGCGGCGCGTTTACATAGGTGACCTTAATCAGATAGATACCCGCAGTCATCGATCCACTAGTGCCCGCCGTCCCCACTGGTTGGGCGGGAGCCGCAACACCGATCGTCTGCGGCGAAACATACCCGCCGTTGGTGCCTGAATAAGCAAGGCCGGATACGACCTTTGTACTGGGCGTGTTCCCGCTTATTCCGTCACTCGTCAGAATCGAGAGACTATACGTATTCTGAACCATAAAATCCTAAAACCTCATATCTCGATATGGCCCTAGAACGACTTTGACGGCCATGGGAATATTACTTTCATCCGGTACGCGATTTTCGTACCAGTAATTGACCAGCAGTTTAATCGCGGTCTTGATGCCTTCCGGAATATTGACCACCGCTGTGGCGCTCGAAACCGCAGTGGAAGCAGCCACCGACATGGTTGCGACTCCACCCGACACGCTTTGGATAATGGTGCTCAGCGTATCGCCATTCAGACCAGCTCCTGGGATCGAGATCGGCATACCGACCTGACCGGCGGTGAATGTCGCCGTGCCAATGGTGGCAGAATTCGCGGTAGTGCTCACGGTAACCGGACCACCATAACCGCAGACGTATTCCACCTGAACCGCATTCGCTACCACTCGCGCGACCGGCCACATTTGGCCGAATACCGGCATCAGACGTGCGGGCTGTGAAAGAAGGTCTTGGATGTAGTTGTAGCCGGTGACTGTTCCACCGCCCGCTATACTCGTGCCGTCGCCAACCGTCCCGTTCAGCAGAAACTGAGTGGCGCTCACGACGGTAATATCTTCCGTCGTCTCGCCATTCAGCCAGGTCAAGAGTGCCGAGTTTCCAGCAATTGTGACACTGCCGCCAGTGAGCAATCCGTGGGCTGTAGACGTGGTGATCTGAATCGGCTGCCCGATGACGTTCTGCACGCTCGCGATGGTGCTCGTCCCGGTTACCATGCTCGTCACCTGGCCGTTGGCGTTCTGATAGATGAACGATTCAATCGCCTGAATCGGCGGAAACGGCAGGACAATGGCGTAGCGGATGCCGACGAGAATGGCGTTCGATCCACTGACAAACGGTGAAGATACCTTCTGTCCCGCCAGCTTCATATCGATGTAGCCGGGAAACCAGTCCAATGCTAACTGCCAAGTCTGGGTTACGAAGCGCCGCTGTGTGTAGACTTCGCTCCACTGGCGCGCAGCAGTTCCCAGTGAGGAGATCACTGCGTCGTTGCTTGTGTCGCTCGGATCGACACGCAGAAAATCCTTCAGCTCCGCAAGCGAGACCGGCTCCACCAACGGCGGAACAACGTTTATCAGTGCCACTTACTTTTTCTTTGGTTTCGGAGCGATTTCGAGCGCTGGTTCTGCGGCTTCCGCGATTCCATTGGCGATCCAGGCTTCAGCTACGTTTTTCGTAACGGTTACAGTTTCACCTGGCGCGTATGCGAAATCCGACATGCCGCGTTTGGGATTGCCGAGTCCGGCAATACTGACTAAGATTTTGAGTCTCATGGTTTAAGGAAAGGGGCGCTCCGGAGTGCCCCTCTGATTTAGCTGAGCGTGATCCCGCTATTAGCGAGCGTGTACCACACGCCACCGTACGCGCGAAAAGAACAAAATTGTCCGATGGTTCCACCGAACGTCGCAACATGCTTGTTGCCGTTGATGATATTGCTTGCGGTCGTAACCGTGTGAGCATTCCCGGTAGTATCGAGGAACGTCATTACGTGTCCGTCATTTCCACCGGCAGAAGGGAGGCCCGCCACAGGCGTCGCCAGGGTAAGCGCGGCAACTCCCGCTTTGGTAATTGGCAGAAATGCTTCCTGGGCCGCCAGTGCGCCCGAAGCTGACTGCGCCAGGACTGCGAATCTCGCATCCAGCGCAATAAAATCCGGATCGTTGACGTTATTGGGTACGCTTGAACTGAAAATATTCATTTATTAATCTCTTTCTGTGAACTCCAGAGGGCAGCGGTTGCCACCCTCCGTTATTCAGCTAATTAGGTGGCGGACTGCACTCCGACGACCAGGGGATGTGTTCCGGCATCGATAAGGTTAGAATCGAAACGTTGGAACGCCAGGAAGCCAACTTGCAGGTAGTCTGCGTACCGCTCGACCAGGCGCATCACGGTTGTGCCGCCCGACACTTCGCGGACCTTGAAGACCGCCATATCGCCGAACAGGATGGTATCCGCATTGGCTGCCGGCGTCGCCATGTCCTGGTTGATGATGTACGGGTGATCGAGGATGGTCGGCTTCGCCGCTACCAGATCCACCGCAGCGCCATCGCGGAAGCTGGCGGTTAAGCCGGGTTGCCACAGCGGACGGTTATTGCCGTCAACCAGTTTCTTGATGAGTTTCAGCATGTTGTCTGAGAACATCCAGCGCGTTGCCGGATTGTACCGGTAAGCCGGGTCGACCGCATGCTCCAGGTTAACTAGATCGTTGTAGCTGACTGTGGCCGTTTCACCGGTCGGCATGGTGTAGGTGTTACCTGCCGTAACCGAGGCTGTGACAATGCCGGTCGGCTCGCCGGAACCGGTCCCAACAGTGCATTTCTGGTTGTAGAGACGTCCGAGACGCTCTCCGAGCAAAGATGCCGTCAAAGCATCCAAGTCGAAGTAGCTATCCTGCATCAAAGCAAGCGGGATCAACACCAGATCGGAACACCCGATGTAGGCGTTGAAGGTAACCTGACCGAAAACAATGTCGGTTTCGGTAACCTGGACGTTCTGCCCGATAATACGGCCCTTGTTGGTCGTATCGTTGACGGTCGGCCAGGGGAACGGGTTGCCGGTTTCGGTTGCGAATTTCCCGACAACGCCTTCAATTCCGCCGAACCACTTTTTCGCTCTCTCCAGTTGGCCCGAGAATCCTTGCGGGATCACATAACCGCCCTGGCTACCCGTGCCGGTTGACATCGTGTTGTTAACACGAGTGAAGCCCTGTGCCAAGGCCATTCTGTCTTCGACGGAAAGTCCTTCCGATAGCGCCACCTGGGGGTGAACGCGCAACATGTTGCTGAACGCACGCGCATACGCGCTTTCGTGCCGCTCTTGCTGTTGCTTTTCGCTGGCGCGCAGCTCGTCATGAGCCTGCTCCAGATTGTTTACGATGACCTTGGATTTGTCATCGGCTGTTGCCAGCTTGCTGACAAGCGAATCCGACTTCTCGGCCAGCTTGATGCTGTCTTCAAGATTGGTGTAGTCGGCTTCCAGTTTGTGGAACTGTTCTCGCTCTTCCGAGGTCAGTCCACGGTTGTTTTCTGCCGTTGCCTTGTTGATGATGCCCTGCATTTGGGCAGCAAGACGCGGCAACTGCTCTCGCAGTTCTTTTGCGTACATTACGGTTTCCTAAAAGTTGAAATGGTTTGCGCTGCCCACGCTCGCCCTGGCGGTCGTTGCAAGTGCTCGCTTCTCTTCGTCGGTTGCCCTGTTTTGCGAAGTTCGGCTTAAAATGAAACTTCTTACGCTGCGCGCAGCATCTTCAGCCGCGCTTCATACAGGCTGAGATTCGACTCGGCCTTGGCTGACATCTGCATCGGACAATTCATACAGTTTTCGTCGGCGCAGTTCTCGGCTGTGCAGTTCATGCAGTTTGAAGCCATGCAGTTCTGGCAGGGGCAATCGCACATGCCGTCCTCTGCACCTCCCATGCCGTCGCCATCGTTCCGCACGGTTCCATCGGCAGCATTGTCTTCCGACACATGAATGCCGTATTTCTTGCAGAGATCGACCAGCTTCGTCCAGGCTGCGTGCTTTTCGTCTTCGCTCAAGCCTTCAACCTGATTGAACCGGGCGAGCGCATCGCGCAGATGGGCCTTCGTCTTCTCGAGATTCGAGAAGTGCCAGGGCAGATGCCAAGTGGAGGTATCTTCGTGGTCGCTGGCGACAATGAAGTCGCTCCAGGTGAGGTCTTCCCCATCTACCTTCTTGGTCTTGCTCTTGCTGCTGTTGCGTAATTCTTGTGGTACGTGTTTCATTGTGTCCAACGCTGCAAATGTGGAAGCCAGCGCCATCGCTTCTTCGCTACTTTCTTCGGTAATTCCGGTTGCAAAGCCGCCATCAACGGCGTCCTGGGCGCTCATCCAGGTTTCCGCGTCCATCAGGGCCTTGATATCATCCAGACTCTTGCCGGTGCGCTCCATATAAGTCTGGGCAATCGAATCGGAGATCTTGTCGAGCGTATCCGCCATCTTGCGCATGTCGTTTCCATCACCCGCGCAGAGTGTCCAGGCATTATGAATCATCAGCATGGCATTCGCGCCCATCGTGCGCGTGTGTCCCGCCATCGCGATAATGGAGGCGGCGGAAGCAGCAATGCCGTCCACGAACACGTCAATCGGCTTCTTGGTGGAACGAAGCAGGTTGCCGATCGCCAGGCCCTCAAACGCGTCGCCGCCCGGCGAATTGATGCGTACAGCTATCCTTGAGAACTGCGCGGCATCCAGTTGTTGTTTGACTGACTTCGCCGTAACGCCGTCGCCGAAGAAATCCCGCCCGATCTGCTCGTAGATCGATAATTCCAGTGTTCCGCCCGGCTTCACGGCAGCCGCAAAAAACGGCTTTAGCATAATGTTTCTCCCATCCAGCGATACGATTCTTCCGTCAAGCGCGTCGCTGTTTCGGAAGCATTCTCTTTCGACCAGTCCGCCGCTGCCTGTGCGATGTATTTCGAGCGCACCGCGACAGCCACTTGGTCGCTGTCGTTCAATTCGGCTTTCCCGAAGCAGACAGCATTATTTGCCTCGACCATGCTTGCGAGAATCGGCTGTACCGCGCGCGCAACAAATTCCTGGTCATTCTGGCGGTGGATAGACCGTCCGATCGCATCGCGGAACAACCGGCGATACGCTTGAATAGCGCCTGGATGCATCGAGGCCGAGGCGGGCGGATCTTCCCGCTGGACATCCGCTCCCGACTGCTGCGCTTCTTCCTGACCGCCCTGCGCGTTCTGCCACTGATCGGTCGTCAATGCTTGCAGCGGAATCATCGCGCCCTGGACCGTCCGCACATTGCCGCCGTCTTCCTCGCTAATCGGGTTTTTGCGCATGGAAAGCAGAATGTCGTTCGTTGAGAGTACGCCGATGTTCCGCAGTACCTGAAAACCCGCCGTCTGCGAAGCGAAATCTCCGCGCATAATGTCCTTCATGTCAAACTCGGCGAAAAACGAACCGCTTAAAAGCTTTCTGGTGACTTCCTGCTCGACCCGCACAGCCCAAGGCTTCAGGCAGTACCGCACGTGATCAAGGGATTGGTGCTCAATGTTGTTATTGGTAGCGCGTTCCAGGTCCTGCAGGAGATGCAGCGCAATCCGATACAGTGCGGCGATTTCCGAGCGTTGGAACTTTCTAGTATCGATAAACTGCGCGTCGTTTGGCGGGACCGATACCTGAGACCATTTCATGTCTTCTTCGAGAATCACTGGACGTAGCGCATTCTCGCCAGTTGACATCTCATGCAGGCTTTTCTTGAGGTTTTCGTAAGCTTCCGCATCTAGGTGACTCGGATGCGTCAACACTCCTGTCGAGCGCGCGCCGTTTCCGAAAAACTGCGCGCCGAACTTCTCAGCCGCCAACGTCAGGCCATAGGCGTTTTTGCAAGTTTGAATCGGCGATAGTCCGACCGGACCATCCATGACGAGCCCCGGAACGTGCAACATATCGTCCGGCTCAATGTAGGTCACTTCGCCCGATGAAGTTTGGGTCGTCGCGTAAAGAAGTTTCCCTTCCTTGGTGGCGACGAGCGAAGTTTTGTCCGAAGCGAGCGGAGTGAATCCGATCGGCCTTGCCGCCTGATCCCGCTGAATGGCGGTGTAGGAATTCCCCCAGCCGACCGCGCGCGCAATGACCCCGCCCCAGAACACGCTGGGGCTCATCACTTCATGCGGATTCTTGATGAGCTTGTAAACATTCAGCTTTTTCGCTTCCTGAACGCTGCCATCACCCATATCCTGAAACACGCTGAAAGGCAGTGACCCCAGATCCTGCTGAATGATGTTAATGCAGGCAAATACGGTGGTGATCCGCATGGCCTGACGCTCATTAACAAGATTTCCCGCATCAGATCTTCCCAGTCCTAAACTCTCGAATAAGGCACTCTGCGGCAGGAGCGGCTGCGCCGGGTCCTCCATGCTTAGCGCGTTGATGCCGAGCGCTCTACTTAACAGGCCCATTCAGTTTCTTTCCATTGGTTTTTGAGCGCTCAATAAACACGACCGCCGTCAGGCAGAATGCGCCGAAGAGCATCACCGCTGCCGGGATGTAAATCATGCCGACGCCAAGACACAGCGCCGTGACTCCAGCAATAAGCAGGGCGTCTTGGACATCGGTCATGCGGCGGCGGCTAATACTCTGCGAGATTCACTAATTCTGTTTCTTGCCATCGCCGCGTATTCGGAATTAAGTTCGCATCCCACGAATCGCCTGCCGTGGCGCAGGGCTACTACTCCGACCGTCCCGCTTCCCGCAAATGGATCGAGCACGACATCTCCCGGCTTTGAGCCAGCCAAAACGCATGGTTCGACCAGCGCTTCTGGCATTACTGCAAAATGGGCTTGTCTGAACGGCCTTGGAGTGATCGTCCAGACGGAGCGGCGATTGCGGGTTTCGGCTTGCGGTTTGCCGGTTCGCGCGCGGCTTCCGTTATCTGGACGCGCAAAATCTGCCGTTTTATCAGTTCTCAGGTGCCGACTATCGCCGACGCAAACCGCCCGTTCTTTGACCGCGTCCGCATCGTAGAAGTAGCGTTCACTCTTAGCCAGCAAGAACAGATACTCATGCGCCTTCGTGGGCCGATCACGTACGCTCTCAGGCATCGGGTTAGGCTTGGCCCAGATAATGTCGCTGCGCAGATACCACCTATCGGCTTGTAGAGCGAATGCGACGCGCCAAGGAATGCCGATCAGGTCTTTGGGCTTGAGTCCGGCGATATATCCGCACCCGTTCTTATTGGAAGCGCCGCCATTCTTGGCCTCGTTACCGTCGCGCCATCCCGGTAGATTATGGCCAGCATAAGAGTCGCCAAGGTTAAGCCAAACCGTGCCGTCATCCTTCAGCACTCTTCGCATTTCGCGGAATACTTCAACCAGCTTTGCGACGTATGCTTCGGGTGTCTCTTCCAGCCCGATCTGATCGGCAACACCATAATCCCGGAGTCCGTAATACGGCGGGCTCGTGATGCACGTCTGGACAGACTCCGGCTCAAGGCTCCGCAACCCTGCGAGAACATCGCGGTTCAGAATACGAGAAGTCAAAGAGTCAGTAATCCACGCGTCGAGTAAATCGAGCGCTTTTCCGTCCCGACAAACGCTCGGCTCATCGCCATAATGAGCGCCACCGCAGCGTCGATCTTGTTTTCCGGCTTTTCCTTGTTCGGGAAGATGTTCTCTTTTTTATCCGTGTGCGCGACCACATTCGACATACACCAGGTCAGCACTGGATTCCCGTCATGATGGAGCCGACCGTCGATCACTAGTGCTTCGACCTGCTTCATCGGATCGGATAGCGTCCGCGCCTGGTTCAGTACTTCGACGGCCTGTGTCTTCGTCTTTGCCGCAATGTGCTGCGCGAATTGTTCTGCGTTCCAGGGATCAAAGCCGAGCTCAGAAATCCGGTAGGTCTGACAATCGGAGATCGTGTCTTCCTCGATCGTGTCGTAATCGATCACATTTCCCAGTGTCGTCTTTAGAACTCCGTCGTGGACCCACTTGTGGTAATGCTGCAGCTCCGGTTCGCTTGCCCGCTCTTCCGGCAGATAGCAATCGGCAAATGCATAATAGTGATCTTCCTTGCCGATCCGTTTTCGAAACACCTTCACCCGCGCCGCGATGTCCAGCTTTGACGCCAAATCCACCGCAGCGTAGCAAGGCAGTCCGCGAAATTCACTTGGATCGAGCGAAGCATCGACAAGCGAGTTCCACTTCTGCATGTTCATCCATGCGATGGAGGCTCCAACCCAGATGTTGAGGTGCTTCGTCTTGAAGATGTTTTGTTTTCGCGAGTCGCGGACAGCGTTTGTCTGTTCCGTTCGCAGAAAATCACCGAATACGGATACATCGTAATTCGGGTTGGCTTTCCGTAGAGCTTCATCGGCGGTCCAATTATCGGCTTCATCTACCGTGTATACCGTTCCGAACAGCTCTGGACGGTCGATCGACCCCTCCAGAACCTTCTCGACATCTGCCTGCAATGCCCTGCATGGGCCGGCCACGTTGCTTCCGGCTGTGGTGATAACCAGCATAAGCGGCTGCTTGCGAGCGCCCATGCCGGTACGCATGGTGTCGTAAAGCTCGTCCGAGTCATGCTCGTGGTACTCGTCCACAATGGCGCAGGTAGGCGAAGCGCCGTCTCCCGGTTTCCCGATAACTGGCTCAAATCTTGAACCATTGGCAAGGATGGCAAGGTTCTTCGCGCCGACCGTAATCCCGAAGAGTTCCTTGATGCGTGGCGTCCGATCGACCATCTGTTTGGCCGGCCGAAATACCTCCCAGGCTTGCTTCTCGCTCGTCGCACCGCTGTAGACTTCTGCTCCGAATTCGTTGTCGCCAGCGAACATGTAAATGCCGTTACCTGCGGCGAGAATGCTCTTCCCGTTCTTTCGCGGCACACAGATATAGGCAATCCGGAAGCGGCGGTAATTGTCCCTGGTTTGGACCCAGCCGAAGATGCTGGTCTCAATGAAACATTGCCACGGCTCCAGCTTGATGTTCTGCCGACGTGAGGCCCATTCTGCTTTGGTATGCGGCAGTTGTTCGATGAAACGGCATACCCGGTTCGCCTTCGTTTCATCGAATACATACGTCCAGCCCCGCTTTGCTCTGGCCAGATCATCCAAATGGCGCTGGCAGGCGAGTTGCACCCACTTGCAAGCAAGAACGCGACCGGAGATAACCTCTCGCGCATACTCATTGGCAGTGGCGACATAGCTAAACGCTGGGGCGGCCGTCTCAGTTCGAACGGAGGAAGCTACTTTCTTTCGAGGAAAGACCTTTTCTCGCTCTTTTACCAATCCCGCTCCCATTCGGGAATGCCCACCGTCTGACCAGCGAGTGAATGCCAGCAATCGGAAAGGAACTGAATCTTCCCAGCCGTCACAAAAGAGTGACAGCGGGATGCAGGGTCCTGTTGGTTACACAAGAGAGATGGTGTGAATGTCGGTGTCCCCATAGAGCCATTCCAGTTCCATCTGGGAACCGTGAAGGCGTGGCAATTCTTGCAGCCCGGACACTCGAACCAAAGATGTCGCTGCCCGTTTATGTCTGTGCCAGCGTCGTATAGTAGCGGCATTCTTATTAATTCAGCCTTACCGATCCCCTGATTTCCGCCGCGAGCGCACCAATGGCGTCGAGTTCTTCAGTTTTCTTGGGGACACTAATTTTCGAACGCTCTGCGGGCGTCATGCCGAGCGAAGCAAGACAGCTTCTAAGAAGTGCCTTATCGCCGCGTTCGGATGTTCCATTTCTCAGGCCGTGAACCAGAGAGCACGTCAACTCTACGATGATCCGATCCGCCGCTGTCGGCACTCCCGCTGGGATCAGACTGATTACCTCGTACCAAATCGCAGCCAGTTGCGCGTCAAAGTGAACAGGAGCGTCGCCGATCTCGCCGGTTGGAACTGGTTCGGCAGAACGGGCACGTTTGCGCTGCGGGTCTTTGCGAAAAGCGCCGGTCAGTTCCAGAACAGCGGTTGGCTTGCGAGGGCGAGGCATATCTAAAACGCGACCATTTTGCGGAAGTGAAAATTTGACCGGTCTACGGTCTCACGGCCCATCGATTTTGAGGATTTTATGTACCCCTCCATCTGCCTATTCGCCTCGCGCGGTTCTCGCCGCATGGCACTCATGGCATAGACCTCGACAATTGCTCTCGACCAATCTCAGCTCGGGGTGCTCTCTGACCTTGCAAACGTGATGCACATCGGTGGATGACCTACGCTGGCAGTCTTGGCAGATTACATGCTCCGGTTTACTGAGGAACCAGGATCTGAATCTGCGCCAGGCTGAATCGTATCCGCGGCTTGCCGATGAGCCCCGCCATGCATCATATATATTGGTCTGTCGCTTGTGATGCTCACAGTATCCAGACTCGACCAGTTCCGCGCAATTCGGCTGGGCACAGGGACGCTTCGCACGCTGTGGCACGACTCGCCCTATCGCCAGTCGTAGACAATGACTGGCGGATGCACGCTGTTTTCAGATTCCGAATGGCTTTGTTTTTCTGCCGGACCAGTTTGCGCCGTGGCCGAGATTTTCCGATTCGAGATGGTATGCGTACAGTTCCGGGATCAGCGCTCTGCTGCGGCGAGGCCAATTGCTGGCAAACACCACATCGGTGTGATCAGCCCCGACGTCAGACGTTGGATAAGTGGCAACGCCAGAAACGCTCGGGTTCCACATCTGGAAAAATCCGATCGGCATCCAATCGGGAATACAGAGACGATGACCAATATCGAAAGCGCGTGGATGAACAAATGCATCTCCCTGTTTTTGGCTTACCGGTGCCTGGATGAATCGTTGCCAGTCTTCGAAAGTGCGCGCGCAGAGTCGATCAATTCCGTAAATGAACGACTTGTCTAAATCAGCCACGTCGATAACGTGCCTAAAGCCGCCGGGTAACAGCACATCGGCATCGAGCTGGACCAGCCAATCGGATTTTGAGCTGGCTGCTATCCCAGCGTTGATGCCGAACCCTTTTCTAAACTTTCCCCAGTGGCTACCAAACTCATCGGTAACGATGCATTGGACGTGATGAAACCGGCACACTTCCTGCGTCGCCCTGTCTTCCGGTGCAGTGACGACGCGCAGCGCGTCAAAGTGAATACGGTTGTAGGGAAGAGTTACCGTTAAGAAATCTGCGTAATTCACACACGTGACAATCACCTCGATAAAACACGCCACTGGTTTGGGATCTGGCCTCGCGTGGGTGGGCGCGCTCATTTAGGAAGTCTTGGTTCGGACAGACACGCAATGCAGCTCGTGACATTGTCGACCACACGGTCGCACTGGATGCACTGACAGCGCACGTACCTTGTTCCACAGTTCAGACAGTGGATGACTTTATGCTCCGTCGAGATGTACGGAGATCGCAGCACAGTAGCGAAACGCTCAAGGGGTGGCATCAATTCTTGTACAGGCGATCGAGCCACGCAGGTAGATCGCTAGCCAGATCAGGATGCTGTTCGGCGATCTTTTGATAGCGCTCTTCGGCATCGAGGATGTAATGCCCGTAGAGCATTTCTGTATTCGCCGCATTACACGATGTGGCCGTTTCCGGTCCAAGCTTGCCGTCTGTCTCGCAGGCGATCCCAATATCGTTCAGCGCCTGTTGCAGCATTTCGACCGATGTGCGCAGGCCCATGTTTACGGCCAAGTCAAATGCTTTGTCTGCCAGCGGCTGCGAGTTGAGCGCCGCGAAATTGCCTGCATCCCAGAAGTATTGTTGGTATAGATCCGTGGCGGCATCGACGCTCAAATCCTCTATAAACTCGATATCCGATTCTGTTGCTGGTCCGGCACTTCTGAGAATTCCGACAGATCGCAGAAACATCAGAGTGATGCCATGATTGACTACTTCGCCGGTTTCGGTGTTGTGGAAATAGCCGCCTTCGTTCGCGAGCGTCTTTGCAACCGCTGGGCCGAAATCACTCACCGTCGTTTGCCTGAAACAAGCACCAGAAAAGAAACACAATTACCGCTAGCCCGAAGATAATCAGCATTACTGCTTTTTGTCCGCAGCGGTTATTCCTAGCGATGCCAGTCCACCGAGTGCGGTAAATTTGCTGATCTGAACGAGAAGCGGCCAATGACTGAACAGATCTGGACTGGACGCCACAAATCCGGCTGCTACGGTTACCAGCGCTGAGGCGCTTGTTTTCCAATTCGCGCCGAATACGCGAGCTACAATTGCTGGCAGCACGGCTATTTTGGGCTTACTGTTGATGCTGGCGCTGATGCGGCGATGATCTGCTGCGCAACTTGCGCGGCAACGGATTCGCCAGCAATCACAACGCCAGCGACAGTCTGCGATTTCGCGTTGTGAATGAAGATTGGAACTAGCTGTTCCTCGAATGAAATGATTCCAGCGAGAATTTGTAGAAATTTGCTCATTCAGTTTGTCCTTTTAGTCGGGCCAGAAGAAGGCCCCCATAATTTCCTTTGCACTGTCCTCTTCGAAGATCTGCGCCCAGTCGTCGGTTAAGCTGCCGGCTTCAACGGCTTTTTTAGTAGTTGTTTGCCAGCTTCGCCGAGCTTGCCTTTCGCACGAGATTTCAAGAGGCGATACTGTGTATCGCTCAGCCCCATCGCGGCCATGATCTGCTGGCACGATTCCTCCCGCGCATAGAAACGAATTAGGATTTCCCGATGATCGGGCCTGAGTTTGCGCAGTGCTGCCCGAACAATCTCAATACGTTCTTTCGTAATGGCGATCTGTTCGGGATTCGGAGCGCTATCAATCAGGTTGCCGTGAATCCAATCCTGTTGTTCAAACGCGACGGTCACAGACGGTTGCCGCCTTCTTTGAACTCGTTCCCCAATCACCGTTGCCGCTACGCGCCCTGCGATGGTACGCGCGTACGAAAGAAGCGCCTGCGGGTATAGAAGTTCGCCGCGCTGAATGCTCTGCATGGTTTGGAGGTAAACAGTATGCAGGCAATCCTCGGCATCGTCTGGGCCGAGATACAAATAAATCCAGCGACGCAGGCGCTTCTGAATCAGCGCATACAGCAGCTCGCAGGATGCTGGATCGCCTGACCGGATGCCGTCCACGACAGCAACCAGGTCGGCCAAACAAGTCTACTTTTCGCGGGATTCGAGGCGGTCTAAGCGGCCGTCGTCGTAGGACAGGTGCATCTCGATGCGCTGCAGCTCGCCGTAGACGTTTTTGTCGCTGATGTTGTATTTGTCGGTGAGGGTGTCAATCGATCCTTCGAGTCGCGCCAACGTGCGCGTCATCTGGTCGATTGAATCGGAACTGCGACCCCACCCTAAACCAGCTGAGAATATCGTGCCAACCATGAACGCGATCACCGCCCAGATTGCAGCCCAGGGGATATTGCGCGTGTGCACTTCTTGTTCGGGCACTTCGATCTCGGGTGCCATCAGAATTAGTCTTGGGTGGTCGCTAAAACGCTATTCGTCAGTGAGTTCGTCGGCAGCTTCGCGGGCAACCATTGCGATTACATTTGCGACCTTCAGCGGTCGCGAGGATAGAGAAGCTAACTTGGAGGGCACCGGTGGATCAGGTGAGGCCATAAGCGCGAGCATTGCCGCGAGGCGCTTTGAATGGGTATGCAACGCCTCATTATGGTTAGCAAGCGTCCCATTCAGTCGCCGCATACGGACGAGCACCAAAGTTGCAACGATGCTGAGGTAGGTGATGCCGATGACGATGAAGATTCGGATGGCAATCACGAAATCCGTCACGCCGCCTTCCGCGCGGGGAAGGCTACTAATTCGGCTTGGCGTGCCGAGGATCGCTTTTCGATCAGTTTCTGCCTGCCGGTATCGATGCTGATCACTTCCGCTAGTTTCCGCTTCGGTGTGACATCTACCTGGCACATAATACTGAGCGGAACCTCCAAAAAGATACGTCGGATATACCGGTCCAAGATCTCAGGTGGCTCAACGAATCCGGTTGCTGCATCGACGGCCCGGTAGGGCAGACGCTTATGCGTCCAGGCTCGGCGGCTGTCAATTTGCTCCTGGTACACGTAAATCGTTCCCGCCTTCAGCCGGTTTTTGACCGGAATTCGGCTCTCGCCGTAGAAGTGGATGCAGAGTATCTTCTGCCCGCGGCGATCCCACTGCGGTATAACCGCCTTGAGTTCCGCCAGCTCGCGAGCGTGTTTTTGGCTGAACCGCTTTCGTCGGAGCTGACCATCCGAGCCAAACGCTTTGACGCTCCGGTCTTCGGAGCACGCGTCGACAGATACCGCTGAAGCAGCAGCCATAATATGGTTTGTTTTTTTGGGAAGAAGAAACGGGGCAGAAAAGCCCGTCTATAAGTCGCAGGCAAATAGGCTGGGACAGTGACACTTCGCGTCACATATCTTGCCGAAACGATGGATTAGGCTCGCTCGTCCCACGAGTACATTCACTAAGGAATGTGATGATTGTAGCTGCTTTCTCTCATACAATCAGCACGTTGGAGAGAAATACTTCGGGCACAACTATTAGCGGAATTAATAAAGGTAGGATTTTACGCCGGAACGGGCTCGTCTTCCAAGTCCATATCGGACGCAGGCGGAAGCAATTCTAGTGGTAATTCGCCGGAAAAGGTTCCGGATCTGCGATCCACGAATATAATCGCCGGATATTGGCGTACGCCGTCGAGTGAGATGTATGCCTCGATCGGGATGCCGTCGTGCCGGTTCGAACTGCCGCGAATCGGGGTGGCCATGCAATTGCCTGACCACATTTTGCCACGTTTTTCAACAGTTTATCCAGTGTCCGCGCTGCCGACTGAGGCTGCATGGGCCATCGGCTTCCTCGACCAAGCGAGCTCCAGTTCCTCTGGCAGATCAGCCAGGCACCAGTCGAGCTGCCTGGGCGAGATATCGCCGATGCTCAGGTAAATTGCCCTTTCGTTCTCGCGGGGAAGCACCCGGTAGCCTTCGCGCATCAGCGTGCGCGACCAACCGTAAACGGAAGTCTTCAGTCTCTCGATATAGAGCGGATCCGGAATCTCGCCTGCCGTGAAGGTCAGATCGGCGCCAAACGGCCGATGGTCGATTTGAACGTGGACCTCGCGATCGCCGAGAAGGATCGTTTGCGTGGTTGAAGGCACTCTGCCTCCTTAACGACGATAGTAGTACCGGTACTAAATCTTGTCGATGGTTCATTATGACTGTTCGGAATTGAGATCATCTTGAGCTGGATTGCTGGCTGCTCGGTGCTGGGCCAGTGTGATTCCGCGGTACCGTAGCGCGTCGGTCAGCACGAATCGAAAGGGAATTATATACTTGACTCCCTTGGGGGAGTTATGTACAATTGAAGCATGAACAAAACACAGATACTCAGAGCGCTAGAGTCCATGAAGGTCGGCGAAAACAGTATTCAGCTTACGGACAAGTACGTTGCCATCCGGCTATCTCGGAAGATATGGCGGCTCGCCGAATTGCTTGGAGACGCAATCATGAGCGGCAGCGCTGAAGAGGTTGCGGAAAGGGCAGTGCTATAAATGTCTCGTTCCACCATCAGCACTTTCAAGCTATTCGAGGTGTTCCCGGATGCGGACTCTGCCCGGAAGTACTTGGAAGATCGCCTCTGGCCTAGCGGAGTTGTTTGCGCTGAGTGCAAATCTGATAAGCGCATTACGACCCGTAAGGGCGGTTTCTACCGCTGCAACGCTTGCCAGTTGGACTTCACGGTTCGCACCGGAACGATCTTCGAGCGGAGCCACATTCCGTTGCATAAATGGGTGTATGCGATGTACCTGCTCGTCACGGCTCGGAAGGGCATCTCGTCCATGCAGTTGGCGAAGGAAATCGGCGTAACGCAAAAGTCGGCATGGTTTATGCTCAGCCGTTTGCGCGAGGCGTGCGGCGGTAAGAACCTTACCAAACTGCGCGGCATTATCGAGATCGACGAGTGCTTTGTAGGCGGCAAAGAAGCGAACAAGCACGAGTACAAGAAACTCAAAGCGGGTCGCGGTTCTGTCGGCAAAACTCCCGTACTCGGCATGCGCGAGCGGGGCGAAGGCGGACGGTGTCTTGCGATCCCGCTCGATGCGCAAACCTTGCACGCGATTCAATCCGAGATTCACGGGCATGTTGAAGTCGGATCTACGCTCTACACCGATGAGAATCCTGCCTATGCCGATCTGAACGGGCTGTTCTTCCGCGCCGCATCGGTGAATCATAGTGCTGGTGAGTTCGCACGGGGAACGGTTAACACGAACAGCATCGAATCTGTTTGGGCGGTCCTGAAGCGCGGTCTGCACGGTGTTTACCATCACGCTAGCCCGAAGCATATCGGGCGGTATGTGGATGAGTTTACGTTTCGGCTGAACGCTGGCAACGTAGCGCGGCACACTTTTGAGCGGCTGGATTCCTTCATTGACGCGGTAGCCGGAAAGCGGATTACATACAAGGAGTTGACGGCGTGATTAATAGAATCGAAGTCGATTTTGCCATTGCTGTGGAATTGACGGATGAAGAGATGCGCACTCTTCATGTGCTAATTCAAAGAGTCGCCAAGCGCCATCAGCCACCGGGCCAGGTTCACTGGTGTTCTGGAACCGGATCGAAGCCAATTTTCAGCCAAGCTGATTCTCTCTTTCTGGGGAAACCAGTTGATCCTGATGCGCCCACATCTGGCGAACCCGCATTCGATGATTCTGTTCTTTACTTCGAAACAACTTGCCGCGAAGCATATGCCTCGGAGCTATAAAACTTTTGCAAGAAAAAAGGAGAAATGCAAATGCGATGTAAGGTTTATTGCAGCTATAAGCAACCCGTAGAAGGCGGGGTACACCTTCACTTTGCGCCAGTAGTTGATGGCAGCGAGGAGAACAAGCAGTTCTTCCGCTATACACCAGGAGCACAGATCAGTATTTACACCGTCAACTTTCCCGTGGCTGAGCACTTTGAGCAGGGAAAGGAATACTATTTGGACTTCACCAGCACCGAGTTGCCGCAAGTGTCATGAAAAAAGCCCCTCCTGAACTCGACCGGATAACCGATGTCGTGTTGGCTTACAAGCCCAAGCCGAAGACGAAAGCGGCCAAACGCAGGGCACGAAAGAAGAAGGTAGCCGATGCAACACCGACGATTTAGGATCTATCCGAACGATTCGTACAGCCAGCTTTATACGATTTCCGACCCGACCTTCGAGGGTGGAGGGGTGGTAGACGCCGCCAGTTACGACGCCGTACTTGCGAAACTGCGCTTGGTCGCCTCGCAGTTGTCGCATTTTGATACGGCCGCAAGCAAAAGAGCTTTCGACTTTTTGAGAGAACACGGCCCTGTAACCTCCTAGCGGGACTCATGTATATAATTCCCCAATATTTCCCGCTGCCACTTCGCCCACTCCGCAGCGCTTTGCAGGGCATCTGCCAGATGATCAATATTCACGGCCATAACTAAGTAATAGCCATCCCAGTGTGATCAACTTAACTATGTGTACGCTTTGCAATTCACGATTGGTTGCTCGGCGGTGTTAATCATGGTCAGCCTCAGTGGACTGATTATCACCGTGATCGTGCAACTCATCAGAGGCAGGCTAATGATTCTTCCAATACCGGACGGACCGACACTGATTCCGCCGACTTCCGGGAAAGCAGACACCGATCAAAAAACAACAACGAACGAGGTAACGTCCGGCGACGTGCTGGTTACAACCTTTGAAGTCACGCGCAAAGTCAGCCGGGGATGACTACAAAAGATGCGATGGATTAATCCATGTCAGGCACAGTCATGTAATCAGTGGACGGAAATCGTCCCGGGCACGCTATTAGGGCACAGATTGTTTGAGATTTTTCCACCAGAATACCTCGCAAGTGTCTAGCTTGTTATATGGTTGGCGTGGTGAGCCGGGCGGGACTCGAACCCGCGACCACCGCATTAAAAGTGCCGTATACAGCGTATTATGGGCATTTCTGTGGACTCATCGGCAGCCCAGTATTACGTATTATCAACGCTCTGGACTAATCTGGATTGCTTCGCTGGGCACAGGCCGGGCACACAATGAGACCTCAGCGCGCTTTCTTGTGCCTCTCCAGCCGTTCGCCGAGCTTCGTCGTTCGTTCTGCCGATTTGATGTTGTATCGCTCGAAAACCGAATGGGTTTTATGCCCGCTAATGCTCATAGCCTCGACCTCCGACAAGCCGGCATCGATCATATTGGTCACCGCAGTCCGGCGCAGATCATGGAACATCGCCGCTGGGATGTGCGCCTTTGCGCACGCCCGCTTCCACGTCTTGTAAAAGCTGAGCACTGGCCGGCCGTTCCGCTGTAGCAGGTATGGGCACTCCCTCGATATCGTCCCGAGATAGCGCTCAAGTTCCGCCCGCATCTCGCCGTAAATCGGGAGATGTCTCGCCTGACGCCGCTCAGTGGTTCCCTTGGTGGTCTTCCGGGCGAGGTCGATAATGCCGTCGTCCAGGCGCACGCGATCCAATCGAATCTTCCGTATCTCGCCTTTGCGGGCACCGGTGTGGAATGAAATCACCAGCGCGATGCGGGCGTATGGCGGAAGAAATGGCAGGACGGCTTGGTATTGAGTGTGCGTGACCACTCCCTCTCTGGCATTGTCGACGGCCTTGATGGGGAAGTATGGAACACTCAGTACCAGCTTCGGCTCATGGCGATAGCCCAGCCTGAATGCACGCCTCAGAAAAGCCAACTCCTTGTTGACCGTGGCCTGTGCAGCTTCCCGGCGGCGCGCTGCTACGTACCGCTTCAATTCTGTGGTCCCCACATCTTTCGCAACCAAATGCCCGAAATGTGGGCGTAGATGCTTCTCGACTCGCTTCTCTACATCGCCAGCACTAGCCCGCTCTTCGTATTTGTAGTCCTCGATCAGCAGGTCCAAGAGTTGGCTACACCGGACTCGGTCGGGATCAATTGTGTGCTCAAAGTGCAGTGATGCGCGCGCCATCTTCTGGCGAAGCAGCGCCGTGCTCGCTTCAATATCACTTGTGCCAGAAGAGATTCGAACTGGCTTTGGCTTGCCGGGAACATAATATTTCAGCCAATAGATATTTCCGCGGAGGTAGATCGAGCCGCTAGGCAACCCTCTGGTTTTTGCCATGTTCCTTATGTGTCTTAATCCATCCGTCGAGATCGTCTTTGTCGAGCAGCGTGGATCGGCCGGACCTAACGACAGGCAGTTCTCCGCTGGCGATCATCTCATAAATCTTGGATCGACTGACACCGAGATATTCCGCCGCCTGTACTGGATCTATTAGCCGTTGCGGTCTAAGATCGGTCGTCTTGATTACCTCAGCTAGTACTGCACGTACTGCGTCCTGAATCATGTCCGCCAGCGGATTATTCATTCCGTCTTCCCTTCACGCTGCCGCTCCTTTCCGTTTGGCCTGTTCTCGCAGATACGCTAGCTCACGCAGAAGCGCATCCACAACCGGAATGGTCGCCGCCTCCGGCACGGTGATCAGATGCGCGGCCCGCGTTGAGATTCGGCAGCGCGGAGGACTGTGGCGACGCTCCTGTGCCTGTACATAGCGCGTGTAGAGAGTAAAATCCTGTTCAGCGTAGAAGCGGTTTCGTAAAGCAGTGCACGCCACACGAATCATGCGGTCGAGACGGGATGGGGCCATTGCAGTCATTTTTCCGCCTGCTCGGCTTCTGCCCTGCGTCGGCCAATTGAGCAATGCACACATCTCTTCCTGGATTCGATCGCGACCTGCTCTCCCACGACGCCTGTCATCGGCGTTACCCCAACAAAATCCAATTTCTTACCAACTGCGCTGCTGATCTTCACGCATAAATCCAGATATTGCTTGTGGCTTATCCATTGCGAGTCTTTGCTGTTTCCGCTGCGCCAGGTTATTAGCTGCCAGCATCGCTCGAATCCAGTTCCGTCACAGTGCGCACAAGTCCACGCGCTAGGATCGGTCTCGCGATCGGTGCTCTGCGCGATCGTGTATATTTCCGCCGGCGTCGGCCAGAAGGAATTGCTTCTGAGCCACGAGTTGATGATTCTGCCGGCATGTTCTAAGTCGCGAGAAGACTGGCGAATAGCCTCCGTCAGTTCTTCGTGGGCCTCTTCCTTGTCGGGTATCCCGCGAAGTCCGGTCAGGCGTAGTGCCTGCCTCGCGGCTTCCGCCGTTGAGATCACGCTGACACCTCACCTTGCCGCGCAAGTTCTTCCAGCCGCGAAAAGCGTTTGGATTTGACCCTTTCGGGTGCCGCCCTGGGCGGTGGCCAACGGGCGATAAAGTTATCTCGCGCTTGGTCGAACAAGAAGTTTTCCGGGTTGTAACCGCCGGCCCTCGAACCGTCGGCTGAAAGATAACTGGTACTGCATTCGCGCACATCGGGCAAGTTTTCTGGCGTAACAACACTGAGCCACGCTCGAACTGCTTGTGGCTTGTGATTGGTGCCGCGGATCTTCGTCCATTCGAACCACCATTCGTCGAATGCTTTTTGCATTGGCGAACGCAGTATCTGAACTTTGGAATTTTTGGGCTCTTCGACGTGTTGATGTTGGGATGTTATTGATGATTGATGTTTAGATACTGATATTGATCTTGATAGTGGATTGATAACAGTACTTTTTGGACTGATATCAGTACTTTCAAGACTGTTATCAATTTCTTTATTTTTCGTATCAATTGGTCTGATGTCTTCAAGCGACAACTCGTCATAACCGCTCTGAGACTTTTGCTGTTGATATCTAAGCTTCCAGTTCTCAAAGTCTGGTTCCGGCGGTTTAGGAGCGGACTTATCTTCAGAAGTGTAAAAAGACTGGCTTGCCGCTGAGTCCCACGCGCCCCATAATCTGCCATTCAAATCACGATAGAGAAACAGCAGCGACTGATCTCTATACTCACTCAGAACGCGGCTTATTAGCTCACGCGTTGGTTTCAAATGAAACTGACCAAAACAGCGCGACAAGATCTTTGGGTAGTCCATCTCGAAATAGCCGAACCCGTTAGAGCCGGCATATAGAAATGGCCAATAGAGCCGCGCTTCGTCTGATAGCGCGCCCATGCGATCCCCGCGCAAAAGTCCGCGCGGTTTGATAATTGGCATCCCTTACTCCATCCCTAGGACCTTCCTGACGGTCGTGCAGTCCAGGAAAAAATAGAAGGTGCTAATCGACGCCACGCGATCGAAGTAGGGCCGGATCTTATCCTGATCTTCGGCGCTCAACGCCTTTACTTTTTCGCTGGATACCAGAATCGTAGAGCGCAGCGGCTTGCCTGTGCCCACTTTTCTCTGAAACAATGGAATGGTCCTGTTCCTTTCTGGCCGGCTAACACATCTCCAGTGGGCCGGCCTAATTTGTCTTTCCACCTAGGCCGCCTTATTCACAGCCTCAAATCCGCTAATCTGAACGCTCACGCCTTCTTTGCCGCGCTCGACGCGGCAATACGTCACAATCAGCCGGTGAACGTGTCGCATCGAGTCATCGACAATCACGCCGGCTGTTTTCAATAAGTCCATCACCGAAGCCGCAGCTCCGTCCAAATCCTGTCGAAGATGGCTAACAAAAAATGTCAGCCCAACCTCCGCGCTCGTCAGCGGATTTCCACCGTGCCAATGGTTTCGCGTTTGCAATAACAGCGGGGCCAACATCAACTGATATTCAGGGTTGGTGATCAGCCGCTTTCTTGTCCACAAGCGCGACGATTTCTTGCTTGGACAGAATCCAAGCAGGGTGAAGTTGTGACTCACGGCGGTCATGTTATATTCGCCCACTCTGGACGGCGAGTGACTGTTCAATACTCTGTGTTGGAGGTTCACAGCAGTCGTATCCCCCTTTCCTTCTGTATTTGTCCTCGCCGTCCAGTTCGCTCCTACGACGCAAATGTCAGTTCCTCGTCCTCAGTCATTTCCGGAGGCGGTCCATCCCCCTCTAGTTCCGCGCGGAGTTGAATGAGACCGTCCCGCAGGGTATGAGAGGGCATTCCTTCAATAGCCGTCCAGCTCCGCGTCCCAAAGAATTCATTCATGAGATCGGCCTTACGCTTCTTATCGACGGCAGATTGCCCCGGTATATGCGCGACCAGTAAACCCTGAATCTCCTCGCAGAGGATAGTGCGGGTTTTGCGCTCCCGGTTCCAATCGGTGTCGCCGTCTTCGCCGACGCCAGTATCGGTTTTCAGCGCGGTATCGATCTCGGAATGAGCATCCGGCTTCAGCATCCGGATGTGCGGCAGAAAGTCCTTGAACTTGGGGTTCACGAATACCTTGCCATCCAGGACTGAAAACCGATCTCCAATTACAACGGCCTGGCGCGAGATAGGGCGCTTACTGTTCTGATCGACTACCCGATCCATTTCGATCAGCAAGGAAGGCTCGAATCCAAACTGGCTCTCCGCCAGCATCTTGACGCCAGTTTTAACGAGTTCTTTCCGCTCATTGCCGTTGACATCTTCGGCAGTTTGGAAATCATACTCGTACCCGGCGCGGCCGCAAATGATGACATGCACTGGCGAGTTAAGGTACCAATCCGCCCACTTCGCCCAGGTAGCCTTGATGGGCTGCCAGTCCTGAAACTCCAGACGGCTCCGCGGCAACTTGTTTTTCTTTTTCAGTGCTGCATTCACGCTGGCTAGATGCGAATCGCAGAGTTCTTTCCAAACGTGTGTGACAGAATCAACGATGAAAATATCATTCGGCTTCAGCTCTCGGGTGACGGCAAGCAGATCCGCGAGCGAGCGCGATTTTAAGCCGATGAGATCCTTTCCGATACGCTCTTTAACCCGGTGCGCGATGTACTCGCTTCCTCCCTCGGTGTCAAAGAATGCGATGTTTTCGCAGTTGCGAAAAAGATCGTGAATCCCGATCGCCACCTCGGTAGCCGTGTAGGTCTTGCCCGACTTCGGAAATCCGAGAAACCCGACCTTGGCGTATCCTTGCCCTTGTCCTAATTTTTGAAGCAGTCCCATGTGTTGCCTTCCCTTCCTTCTTCCTCTCCATCCTTCGCGGCATCGACAATCAGCATCACGACGAAGATTGCCCACAATATTGTGCTGATCACAAAACAGGCTGTGAGTTCATCGGCGTTCATGCGATGGCCTTCTTTCCATCCCAGCCCTTCATCGGCTCTTTGCCCGCTCCCTTGCAGGCGTGCTCGCCGTGGAACCTGTGTTCGCTGATCTTGCCTTCTGCGTCGAGTCGTACGCGAATGAAACAGATTGGACAGCGGCCCACGGACTCTTCTCGCTTCGGCATTTACGCGCCCTTTCTCTCCCTGTGCTGCAATTTTTTAATGAGGTCATTTAACCGCGCGGCGCAGGGATCGGAGCAGACTTGTACATCCGGGTCTCTCGTAGGTACTGCGCACTCAGGGCAAAATTTGACCTCGCAGATGATGCACGTGTCCTGCACGCTTTCCGCGATTAAGAGATCGCAACGGCGGCACGTGGCCACCGAACTGTGAATATTTGGCATCAGGGTTCCGGCTCGTCAAAATGCTCGTTGCCGGGACGGTCGATGCGGCGTAGCAAGCCGTCTTCGTTCGACTTATGGCGCGGGCACAGTGCGCCATCGCCGGTACGCCAGAGGCAACCCCTGACAGGGCAATATCGCTCGGGATGAAGTCTTTTTAGGGAAGCTACCTTGGCTGCGACCGATTTCATGCCGCTTCCCTTCCCGTTTCTTTCCCGCAGCAGAACGGACATGTTTGTCCGTCCAAAAACTCAGTTCCGCAATCGCCGCATGTCTCGATGTGGATGCCGCGCTCCTCAACGCAGTACCGGCACATCTTCTGGTCATCGATCTCGAACGCTTCGTACGGATCGAGATAGCGGCCGCAGATGCAGAGCGGTTCATTCGTCGGATCGAGATCCCTGTGCAGCATCGCTGCGGTTGTGCCGAAGGGAAGATTGCTCATTGGCCGAGAGCCCTTCTCGCCATATCGCCAGCGGAATCAGGGAGCCACTGATTCCACGTTCGCGGTGATGCGTACCACGCAAGCGCTTCTCGCAACAGCTTGTTTTCGGCTGACAGTTTCTTGAGTTGCAAAAGCGCCGAATTAAGCATGTAGTCTGTACGCTCTTGCAGGAGAACCGCTTCGTCGCTATTCATACTGCGAACCTTAAATATGAGATTGGAAGCAATCCGGAATGTGCCGAGAAGGACGTATCCGGAGAACATAGTTTTTCTTGTTCGCTCATGCAGCCCTTCTTTCCTGCTGATCCAACTCCCGAGCCTTCGCCAGGGCGATTTGGATCTTCTGCTTCAGGTTTCTAAGTTCTTCCGTCACCCAACACTCCAGGTTGCTATGCGCGGAATGGTTCAGCTCAAACAGTAGGGCGTCCAGGGTTCCAATGGTTGCTGCGTTCACTTCACGTAAGAGGGCCAGTGATTTGGGATTCATCACAGCCACCACCAAATCAGAGCCCATATCACGAGACTCACCACCAGTCCGTTGCAAAAACCAATGACGAAGTTGTACGTTTCGGTCCAACCACGGTCGGTGATATTTGGGTTACGCGTCACCTCGCCACCCCCAACGCCGAGAAGATGTGCGCCAGGTGAACACCGGACGCCAGCGCAATTACTGCGAACACCAGCAAGGCAAGCGCAACCAACGAACTTGGACTCCTGAGCACACTTCTCCTCTTTCCTCTAAACCCTTAGAACTGTTAGTAATGGACCGGACTGTACCGTCTAGCAAACGTATAGCGGTTGCTTTACAGTGGCGGGGAATGAGTTACGCGCATATCTCAGCTAGCCTTCTTCCGCGTCATCGGAGGATACGCTCTTTCGAGCGCCTCAATCACAAGGTCGCGATACGTGACCCGGCGCTCGAACCCGATGATCCGCAAACGCTCCTTCAATTCGGCGGGTACCCAGATCTGAAGCGCCTGATCCTCCGATGCGTCCCTCTGAGATACTTCTTGTTGAGTTGTTGAGGCCATGGTGTATTGATCTTTACGTTCTAATCTTATGACGTAATGAACATTCTGTCAAGACGAAAAGATCATTTGACCCCAAAATATTTGCATGTGCATGGAGAGAGGTGTCTAATCGCTAAACAATTTGAGAACTGGCGCATCCGCCCGGATCTGCATCGGGAGATAGGAATCACCGCTAAACAAGAGAGGGTCCCGATGTATGAACTGGCGGAGCGCGCCTGGAAAGCCTACGTGGAACGATTAAAGGATCCGAAGCACGACCCCTTGATTGAACCTAACGGAAACGAAGAGTACAAAATGGTCGCCGCGCTCCTCGTGGCAATGCGCGATCCGCAAACGTGGAAGTATTATGCCAGCCCGATAAAAGCGCTGTTGGAGACAGAGTTGCGTAGGTTGGCGAGGTCCAAATAATCAGTTTTTCAGAAATGCGCAACTGGATGAACAGGGGAACGCTCACATGGAAGGAACGGAGGTTACTAAATAGATTGTCTGTAGTATGCAGAAAAATACGCCAATCCATCAAACGAATACTAAAGGACGCACATCGACGGTGAATTGTACACTCGCGTTTACAGTTTTCCGAAAATGCCTCTAAATTCCTTACGGCTTATGAATTGCTTCTGGCAATTCCCATGAAGACGTTTCTGATTGGTATGCTCGTTTGCGGAATTCTGGTCGCACAGCTGGTTCCGCTCACGGATCAGCGCATTATTGAATTAGCTCATAGCGGCGTACATGCGGACGAACTCAACCGGATGATTCAAAGTGCGCCGCAAATCAACTTCGATCTGTCGCCCGGAGCGGAAGCGCAGATGATGCAGGCGGGCGTAACGGAAGACACCATTCGGATCATGGCCGCGCGTGAAGCCAGCGCAACTGTCGTTTCTGCGGCACCATTAGTCGCCGCCCAGCAACCGAAGAAACACAGAAACAAAGTGGTTTTCTGGACGCTCCTGGCCGCAGGATGCGGATTAGCAGCGTGGGGAGGATACCAGCTAAGCAATCGGCAGCCAAACGGCGGCGTTGTCATACAGCCTTTTCCCGGACATGCGGCATTCTAAGAATGAGTGACGCACATCCGCCCGTACCAACTGTTCGGCATGCTGGAAACGCCGCCTGGCGACCGAACCGCAAACATCATGTTGCCGTTCCGCCGCGCAGCGGGCGGAATCACGCTCCTTGAAACAGCGCTGCTGGTGTGCATGTCGAAGATTGTTCGAGCGAAAAGAATATTCGAATTTGGAACGTACTTCGGCAGCACAACTTACAATCTCGCGCTCAACATTCCCGATGACGGGTTAATCTATACCCTGGACTTGGAAGATCCTGGTATTATCCAGCATGAGTCCGACGCGCAGTTCGCGATAGCCCATCTCGAAGCAGCCAAGGCAGCTAAGCTCGATTTCGACGGCACACCGGAGAAGCGCAAAATTCGCAGGCTAAAGGGTAATTCCCGCGATTTCCATTTCTATGAATACCGGAATTCGATGGACCTAGTGTTCGTCGACGGCGGCCACGATTTAGAAACTGTTCGGAACGATACCGCTGCAGCCCGTGGAATCGCAAGAATGGATAAACCATCGTTCGTCGCGTGGCACGACTACGGAAATCCGGATTACCCCGAGCTAACGCGGTTCCTGGATAAAAACACAGACTGGCCACTGGTACACGTGGAAGACACGATGCTCTCCTTTTGCTCTCGGCTTACTGGGACGCCGAAGTGAAGCAGATCTGCTGACTCGCGGTAAGACTCGGTTGGCTGATCGAACTGGCGGTCACGGTATCGCAGCTTGGCGGCATCGCAGTGGGAGCGGTATAAAGCCCGGCTGCTGTGATCGTTCCAGCGCCAAAGAGTGACCATTGCACATCAGCGATCCCGGTAAGCACATCGCGCAGGTAGAGCTGCAAGATGCCCGGTTGCGGGGCGCCGAGCACGGAATAAGGGGTCCCGTTCGACAGCGGGACGGTGAAGTTATCACCGTTGCCGTTGATGCCGTTATACTGCGCGCCGCCCGGCATTCCTGGGACATAGGAGCCGATCTCCCAGTGCGGCGTAGTCGTCGTGTCCTGCCGAATCTGCAATCCCGAGAGCGTTGGCGACTCGCCGCCACCGTGCGCCGTCCTATCCCAACCGATCCATCGCGATGGGGAGTAGCCGTATATGCCGAGCTTCAAAATATTATCCGACACTTTAGCCGGCAACGTGATATCGACCGGCTGCTCGACTTGATAGTTGACCTGGCAGTACATGCAGTAAGCCCATCGCTGAACCTGCCCTTGTGTCGTATAGTTTGTGGAAGAGCCACAGTATGGAGCGGGGTTCGGGCTATTGATAGGCGCACTATTGCAACGGTTCGTAGATCCGACTAATGCGCGAATGGAATAATTTCCGTTCGGGACGACGACACTCATGGTCAGATCTGGATTGCCGTAGGTATAGCTTTGGTAAATCGTACTCTCTCCGGCGACGCTCTGTGGGGCGGCTGATCCTCCCCACGTAGCGGAGGGCCAGTGCGGGTAATCCCACCGGTAACCTGGGGGAAATGTCCAGTAAAAACAACTAGGACAATCCGCGCTCCAGGTCGTGCCTGCTCCATTGCAGGCCGTGCCAGCGGTGAAAGATGCGCCGTTCACGCAGCCGCCGTTACCGCCAACATCGATCGAAAGCGTCCCGCTCGAATCAAAGCTTGGCATGACGGTAATCCAGACTGATGTCCATGCAGCCGGGTTAGCGATGCTCGCCACTCGCATCTCGCCGATCAGCGGAGCGTTGCCGGGCACGCTTGTGCATGAGGTGTACATGCCGGAACTAGTCAGCGTGTCGAGGTTTGGGCATGGATCTGTGATCCACGAAAACGTGACACCTGCCGCCTTCGGATCGCCAGTGACGTAAGCCCACTTCGCCAGATTGATCGATGTTTCGCCCGCGAGGATGTTCACCCGATTTGCGAGATTGGGAATGTTGAAGCCGACCGCCACTCCAAGGACCGGTACCGGGTTAAAGCTTGTCACTCCGCTGGAGGTAGTCAACTGAATCACGTTTTGTGGGACATGAGCCCCTGGATTCGTGCCGTCCGCGAGCCAGCTTGTTGCAAACATATTCTTCGGCCAGCTACCGCCTCGCGGAAGCAGGCTGCTCGTATCGACAAATCCCCATAGCATCCCATCGCCCATTGCATTCGCCGCGGAGCCGTAAAAATCGGCCACGGCTTTGTGGTACTGGGCAAAAACCGGGGCCTGGAGTTGGGTTTCCGTGCGGAATGTCTCGTTCGACGCGAACCCGACGTCGTTTACTTCCATCCCGTACTGCGTCGCCTGGTTAAAGAGCGCTGTAAGGATATTCTGCTCGGCTTGCGAATACGATGAGAGATTCCACACGCTCAAGGTCGCTGTGATCGTCTCCCCGCCCGCCGGCGATGGCGGGAACACGGCCTGGGGGTTGACACAATTGATCCCAGTGTTAATCACATACGCGAATACCTGACCACCTGAACTGCTCTTAAAAACGCCACCAGTCGGACCGATAAAGGCATTGACCTGGGCTTGATGGGCACCATCGATACTCTGACAGCCGGTCACGGTGCCCTGAATCACGGCACCTGCTGGATAGCCGCTGCCGAACCCTATAATCTTGACTCCCGACAGGCCGCCCTGCAAACTCGCACGGGATGGATCTAGTCGTTTACGTTCCCCTTCAAGTGCGCCCATGTTGTTGTAATTCACATATCCGCTGAAGTACAGTGCTGGCCATACGTCCCACGTTCCCTTTGTCCGCGCGAAAGCGAAGAGCGGCTCCGTGAGCGCGAAGGCGTGCTGAATTGGATAGGCAATCGGATCGGTTGCCGCCATCGCGAGATCCATCACCATGAGTTGTTTCTGTGATTGTGGGGTTCCGGATGCGCTAACTGCGTTGAGCGCATCATAGCTATGCCAGTCGATATGGCGTCCACTCCCAAGAGTGCAGCTTACGCCTCCCACCTGACACGCTGAGAAGCTGCCGAAGAGCGCCGTATTGTAGATTTCCCATGTGCTCCAAGTCCTAAGCGGATCGATGAGATATTCCGCCGCATCGATGCCGCCATAAGTCGGGTAGTAGTACGGCTGGGCGCCACCGGGAGCGCAATTCAAGAAAGCAGGATTGGCGGCCAGTGTACCCGTAACGTTGCAGTCATTTGATGAGTTGACAAAATTCCCAGACTCGCGAAGTTCTTTGAACTGGCCGTGCACGTCTGGGAATGGGCCAGCGTAGCTAGTGTATACCGCTTTACCGGTCCAAGTACCCTCTGTCCCATCCAACACGGTGGCCTGCGTCGTTCCGCCGAAATTGATCCCGGATGCCGGAAACACAACATGACAGTCGTAGCCGGCAGACCAGCTCGCTCCGCTCGGGCCACCACCCCCCAGGTTGCTTCCAGGAGTGCCAGCATATGTAGTACCACCCGGCAATGCGATGCAGGTCGAACCGGCTGGTCCGAGCGCTGTGTACCAGCCCGTGCCCTGAACCGGATCCCCCTGGACAATCCGGTCATATTTGCCGCCATCTTCTGCGTAACCGGAGCCGTCTCCGATCCAATGCGAGGAGATCCACGGCAGTGAATCGACTCTTGCAAAAAAAACTTCATCACAAGGAAGCGGTTGGAGCCCTTGCGTCACATGGCATGGCAGGATGGACGGATTAGCCGTGAAAGCGATGTGCATCGGGTCCATTTGGGTGAGCGTTCCGTTCGCTAGCGTGCCTTCGGCAATTGCGGTGGCCGGCTGGCTCAAAAGACCGAAAATAGTCGCACCTTCGGTAGCGCCATAGGCTGGAAGGCTTCCAGCCGGATCGTGCGACCAGGTGATGGTCGCGCCAGAGCTATTCAGTGAATAGGACGGGCTGGTGATCGGCGCTACCGGATCGAAGGGCGCGGCCTGCGATGTGTTCGCAGTCTGGGCGAGAATTTTCCATTGCTGATTGCGATCGTTCGGATAGCAGCGATATTGCTGCACCGGCGCGCCGGGGCGCCGCAATCCAGCCCAATCGTCGAAGCACAATTTGTTCCCTGCCTGGGCAATCTGGAGATAACCGCTGGTGAGCGCCCAGGCCAGCGTCCATCTGGAGTCGATGTCCGCCGCGGCGAACGCAGTCACCTGGAGAAGAACGCTGCTTTTTGAGGAGTTTCCAGGCGTCGCGATCGCCAGGGCTGGATTCGACTCAGGAACCAGCCGGTAACTGCCATCGCTCTGCGTAACGGGCATCCAGAGCTGCGCTGGGATGGCCGAGCAGGGATACAGTTGGACGCTCGATCCGCTTGTCGTACCCATGGCCTGGACACAAAGGCCGCTCTGTAAGCTTTGTATCTGAACGGGAGCAGGCGGGAGCGACAGCGAGGCAAGCAGAAGAAGGAGCATCCCTACCTAAGTGGAGATTCGAACTCGAACTTCGCTTATTACTGAGAGGTGCGCCCTAAGCTCGGTCGGGCTGACCGAAGCTTAGGGCGCTTTTTTCTCGCGTTAGGCTATCTACTTACCTTATATTGATATATCGGCCCTATGTCCCGCAAGCTGACCACCGAAGACCTTGTAAGGATTCGTGAAAATGCAGAGCGCTGGGCGCGAGCGCCGCGTGTCTATAGGACCATGCGCTGTGGGCATCCAGACTACGTCCCTGATTTCCTGGACGAAAAGGAAAACGATTGCTGGGCGTGCCGGAAAGAGCAGATCGGAATCGGGCTGACCGGGAACAGCTCAGTTCCAGCTAAGACCTAAGGGGCTCTGCCCCTGGCGCGCACAAGGCCATGCGCCTCCGGTTTTGGTTCCTCCCTAAAGGGCACCCTCCAAAAAGCTTCGCTCGCAGACCTTGAATTGCTTGCCTCCCCGGACCTCGCCGGTCAGTCAGGGGTTGTTATTTCATAACAAACCCCAATTCCATTTAAGAACGGGAACCAAAGGGGATAGCGGGAGGAAAAGAGAATTTATGAAGCCCGGTTTTTTCGAGTGCAAATGTCCGTGCGGGAAGACCAACCGGATCGATCAGGACGGCACAGTTTTCACCTGCTGCTGCGGGCGTAAATCGGTGGTCGATTTTAGCCTGAGCTACACCGTCGAACAACTGCTTGAAAAACTCAACGATTTGGACCGCGAACGCGACAAAATTGCCTGGCTGATCGACATGCGCCGGCAGAGGAGGACGGCATGACACTCCAAGACATCGCAACCGGTCTCCGCGCGCGAAAATCCGGTTCAGGATTTATGGCGTGCTGCCCTGCCCATAAAGACAAGAATCCGAGCCTCCATCTGAGCGAGAAAAACGGCAAGATTCTGGTGTACTGTTTCGCTGGATGCACCCAGCAGGAAGTCATTGAACAGCTGCGCGAAATGAACCTCTGGCCGCGCCGGGAACGGCTACCTTATCCGATCTATTGCCACGTCCGGCAATTGGAGCAATTCATCGCAGATATGGACCGCGAAAAAGAAGCACTTCTGGCGCAGGAAAGCTTCCTGGCATATATGGCAGATTTCATGGACCGAGATAGAGAGTTCGCCAGCGAATACCGGGAATGGACCGATGCCGAGTTCCGGCGCTGGATCGAGCTCTGCTCGGCGCAGCGAGAAGCGCGAGAAGAAATCAGGAAAATTAGCGCCTCATCCTAACTTGTCTCGGGCGATTGCTCACCATGACCGAACCGTCTCCATTCTCGCCATAATTCCACGGATGGCGCAGCGTCGGTTTTTCGAACGGTTCCCAATTCGAAATCGCTGGCTTCTGGATATTACTATCCGGCGTCAGTTTCGGCGCAATTTCCTGACGCTGCGAACGCTCCAGGGCCATGCCGACAATCTCCTCCAAGCGGGCATGTTCGGAGGGGGTGAGACGGCCCAATTGTTCAGCATGGATCTGCGCCTGAGAGATTCTCGGATCTTTGCGCTCCCGGTTCTGACGAAGCAGCGCTACCACATTGCGTGGACTGATGTCTTGGCCTGGATTTTCATGCTTCCAATCTTCAATCAATCGGTCTCTCTGTTGAGCCCTTTGGCTGAACTTTCTCCGCAGATCTTCTGAGACTCCCGAGATCTCCCATCCGCCCGTCGATTGGTGCTCGATCCGGTATCCAAAATCCTGCACAACTGGAGCCAAATCCGCACGGTATTTTTCGCTTAAATTGTGCCGCTCCTGGTAGATCCCAACCGCCTGCAATGCTTTCCATCGTTCCTCGGTCGGATCATAGGTCATGTTCATAACCGTGACGTGGGTATGAATCAGCGGATCTCGGGCGCGACTCGATAGGTGTAGCCAGGGGGCCATGACAAGGTTCCCAGTGATACGATTCGACTCGGTGCCGCCACGCTGGACCCGTGTCCAGGCATGCTCCTCCATGTTCTGCATGTTGCGCTTGACCACCTGCTTATGCGCCTCGACCAAACGGGGGTCCAACATACCTGCAATCGAGACCGATTTTGGCGCGAAAATCTCTACGTCGTAGAGCCCGCGAGAGCGTTGAACAACAAGACCCGTTTCGTCTCTCCGATCAGCGCCACGAGCTGCGCGTAATTGTTCTCCGGTTCTCGGGTCTTGACCGTGCTGTAATCGCTCAAATTCATCGACCTTGACGCGCTGGTTTTCCAGTTCCAGGATCTCCGCTCCGCGTCCGGTCCAATAGGCCCAATCCGCCAGATCGCGCTCCAAGTATTGGGCGTACGGTTTACTGGTCGAGATGGCGTTCAGCCAGTTCAAAATCTCTTCCCCGGATGTTTCATCCGATGACACCAATAATGTGAGCACATCAAATCCTCTGGTCGCTCATGCCCCAGACGCGCGTAGCTGACATGATGCACCTGAAATGCTCCCCCAAGCCGAAAACCGCAGACCTGGCAGCATCCCCTCGCCCGCTCGTAAGCCTGACAGCGTTTCACCTGCCACTCCGGACTATGGAGGTAGCGATGATACCTCGACCACCACAGCACAGAACGTAAGCGGCGGAACAGGTAAAAGCAGAACACCGTCACGGCTGACCCGAGTAGGAAAGTGGTGAAATTCAATGCGAACACTCTTCCTTCAATTTATTTTTACCTCCTCGCTTGACAAGCGTATAGCAGTTGCTATACGCTTCATTTAAACATTTTCTCGACTTTTGATGCAAGCAAACTTATGATCGAATTTAGTGCTGGATACCCTGTATGGGATGCCGCAGAAGCGAAAGAGAGTGATCGAACCCAAACCGAGGAAAGTCAAACCAATCGTGATGATCCGCAATATGGATGCAGACGTGTGGAATTTGACGATCAAAGTCTGCGACAAGGATCACCTCAATATCCCTGTGGCGAATTACGTCAGAGAGGCTCTCATCTCCAAGCTCGAACGCGACGGCTACTTGCGTTAGCGGCGATAGGCTCTCTGGCGTTTGCCGCTGAGCCGAGTACACAGAGCCGCACTGTTCTTGTCCACAAGACGGATATCATTACGGTCTCGCTCAGTTCCGGTACACCACTATGATCGAGCTTCCGAAGCAGGAAGAAATCATGGACGTGATGTGCGGAGACAAGGCGTTCTGGGCAACTAATTCTGAGCGCAACTTTGCCTTTATTAAGCCCCTTGGCGACAAGGCCGGGCAACAAACAAATATCAACCTGCTGACCACCAGCGGAAATGTCTACAGCCTGATCGTCCGGGAAGTTTCAAAAGACCCTACTGCCCATGCCTACTTGAAGATCTTTCTGGAGCAGGGCGACACGGATTCCGCGGTCGCAATGGAAAGCAAGCCCCTGTATGTCAGGGCGGATCAAATTGAAGCGCTCCAGAAGCAGGTAGATGACGCGCATAAACAACTAGCGCAACAGAAGGCGACGGCGAGCCTTGCTGAGGTTCGAAAACTGGGTCGACGATTACACCTGGAGCGACAACAAGGCCGCGAAGATATTCGGCGTCCGTTCTATGTATCATGATGACCGCTTTTTCTACATCGAGGCGCAGTCCAGCGAAGGCGCCTTCCACTTTATGAAGTGAAGGACGGCAAACCAGCTCTCGTCCAGTACGAATTGAGCGACGGCAAGTATACCGTCCCGCACATCGTCAATGACGGTTATCTG
>CAWJEH010000046.1:0-91535 GCA_963841675.1 Terriglobia bacterium | reverse complement strand
TTCGGATCACATGATTCACGCCGGTTTCGTAGTCCATGACCGGACGGCAGAAGATCGCTTTTATAAGGACATACTTGGCTTCACCGTGATGTGGTACGGCGGCATGAAGGACAACGAAGTGAATTGGGTCGATATGCGTGTTCCCGATGGCACTGATTGGCTCGAGTACATGCTGAGAGTGAACAATCCTTCTGTAAAGACCCGCGGCGTCATGAACCACCTGGCGCTTGGCGTAAAGAGCATCCAGCCGGCATATCAAATGGTCCTACAGCATGGAGGCAAGCCACCCGAGCCACCCAAGATAGGGCGCGATGGGAAATGGCAGCTCAACTTGTACGATCCCGACCTCACCCGGGTAGAACTGATGGAATTCAAACCCAGTGAGACGCCTTGCTGCTCGCCGATGCTTACGCAATGAAAACAGCCAACCCTCAACCGCTGTCGGGCATTACAGGACATTGGAGACTGCGACGGAGATTACGACTTGCATTCGCAGCTATCAACCAGTGCAGTAATTGGATAGCGATCAGATCTTATCCTATTTCCACCGGACCTGGTCGCCGGGCAGAAGAGGAACGCGGAGGGCGTTGGGATCATGGGGATCAATCTCGATCGGCCTCTGGCTGCCGTCATAAAAGCGTGTAAGGCTAACTTCCCGTGGATTAGCGGCCACGCTTGCCAGAGAACTTCCCCAGAGGACGGTTGTCGGAGCACCGTTTACCGTGATCTCCATCTCGGCCGAGACGGAGCAGAGTTCAGGAAAAACAGTGCAGTGGATGGACTGAGCGCCGCAAGTCGAGTCCGGGTGGCTGACGAGTTCGTCAGCGAGTCTCGCGATCTCCTCAGCGGTATTCGCGCCGATCAGAACCGAACCCTGAGCACTGTTTTTAAAAAGGATTTCGAAATAGAAGCGATGGAACCGGTAGCGCTCCTGCACAGGACTCACTAATTGCTGAACTGCCCGTTGATCGGTGGGTCTGGCCGCCATCGACTTTACAGAAAGAAGGCGAAGCTTCCCTTGCGAAGTCACTCGATACTGCGCGATCTCTGTTCCGAGATATCCGTTGAGCCCGCGCTTGGGAGCACCAGGTTTGTAATAAGCATTCTCAATCCGAAGCTGCATTCTCGGGTGCAGATCCATCCAATCTTTACCGGGCACAAATCCGTTGTAGCGGCTCAGCACCTCATCGAAGGGCGTAGTAGTCGCATCCGGTGAACGCAACAGATACTGCGGCTGGCCCGGCAACACTCGAAAGCTTCCGGAAGAAATGCGGCTGGCGCATGACTGGCACAACATCACCACGCAGAACGCCAGCAGAAATTGCCGCATGGTTTTTCGCTGCTGCGGGTCCTTCACTGACCGGAGGTAGGCTCGACCAACTGCTCGACGTTGACCGAGTAGATTGCAGATTTGCCTTCGCGATCGCTCTGAAAATAGACTCGCCGGCTGTCTGGCGAAAACCCCGGTCGAACTTCCGCCGGCTTGGTGGAATGATGTTCGCAGAGCGTCAACTCCCGTTGTGCCGACCGAAGCAGAAGGATCACGTTCGGTTGAGCCTTACTGCGACTGGCCCCGACAAACACCGAATCGTCCTCATTCGGAGCAAATGCGGCAAACTGACTGGTCTTCGTCACACAGCTTTCTTTTCCTTCTTCGGGATTCACCTGGTGTACCTCCGAGACGAAAACATCGTTCTTCGGAACGTCACGCAGAAAGAACACCGATTCTCCGTCGCTCGACCAGCTTGGATCGGACACCCTGCCTTTGGCAAGCATCTTGGGACTTCCACCCAGATTCACAGTTGCATACCAGAACTCCCGCTCATCCGCGGAAAGCGGTCGAGTGAAGAGACATCCTCGTCCGCCCGGTCGCACGAGGCACGGGCCTTGCGCGTTCTCCGCTACGACTGCCAAGTCGATGCCTTGTAGTTTCATCAGCTGTTGCCCTTGTATGCAAAAAAGCTCCGCGCGCGATGCTCCTATACCAAAGCTCACAACATTCGGAGCGATAACATTCGCTCTCCCGGACTCTCGATGGCCGCCCACCGGTACTTCGCTCAGTGCTCCGCCGTCGAGAAAATACAGTGAACGCCCTTGCGCATCCAAGCTCAAGGAGGTCGGATCGAGCGCATTCGGCTCCGCCACCTGGCGGATTACACCTGTCCGGAGATCGATCTGAAAGGGCGACATTTTTCCAAAGCGGTCGGAGGAGCAGAACAGAACGCGCGGCTTGAGCGAGATAAAACGGTTTCTGGGGGAAGGAAGGATACTGGCGTGAGCCGGGCTGGTGAGGCGGACCACGACCATTTCCGTGGTCGGGTCTGCAAAACGGAAGAACTCGCTGGCTCCAGCGACCGACTGAATTTTCTTGTCCGACGAGACAGCGGCTGCCAAAAGAGAGCCGCCGGACCACATAGCCAGCGCCATGCGGCGCGTTATCCGTTCAGTCACTACTCAGATGACGCCAAGGCAGCGGGCGCTGTTGCAAAACTAGAGCCCCAGGTCGTTATGCGTGCGGCTGAAGCTGTGGGGCGCGGGCGCCTTAGCCATGAACCGGTAGGGATTTACTGGCGTACCGCTGAGCCGGACTTCGTAGTGCACGTGCGGTCCCGTCGCGCGTCCTGTACGGCCTGAAAGCGCAATCACTTCACCACGCCGCACTTCCTGGCCGGGAACTACCAGGAAGTGTGAAAGATGCCCGTAATACGTCTGCAACCCGTTTCCGTGGTTTACTACCACAAGCTTTCCATAGCTTCCGCTCCAGCCGACGGTTTCCACCACCCCATCCGCGGTCACATGAACGGGCGTTCCAGTGGGAGCCTGGAGATCTATCCCGGTGTGAAATGCTCCTTCTCCAGAAAATGGATCGGACCGGCCGCCGAATGTACTGCGTACAACGCCAATCACCGGCCACAAACTCGGTTCGTTATGTACCTGCCATTTGTAAGCGTAGTGATGATAGATCTGGGAGAATGAAGCCGACTGGAGGAAGGCGTACTGCTCGATGGACTCCCGCAGATTTGGCACGGAGTCCCCGTCAAGAGGCTCACCCGCTTGTACGTCAGGGGGCTGATTGATCCCGTAAGCAACCGAAACCTCGGTGGCAAGCGTTTCAAGCGACGCCATTTGCCGCTGATGTTGGTTTACCTGCTGTTGCAGATCTGCGTATTGCGTCCGCAGATGCCGGAAATCCGACTGCAGCCGCTCGTAATTGGAAACTCTCCGGCTCATCCAGAGATAACTGACTCCCAATCCGACAATCGCGAGAGCGATTGCCAGAAGACCCGTCAATCCGTACGCAACTGAGCGATAGCTTATTTTTACGCGCTTAACTTCACCGCTTAACGAGTTGGCCAGATCGAAAACAAAATACTCTTTATTCATCAATTACCCTCGGTCGATACCCAGCGGGCGCATACCTCAACGCAGCAGGAGATATCTCCAGGCAAGCAAGAACGTTAACGAAGCTTCAGACTACCCCGATCTATAAACCCTGTCAATGCTCTCATCGAGTTAGATAGCTAACGTTAATGATATCAAGAGCTATTGTGTTCGGTCGGCACAAACGGGAAAACCTCTCACCTGCTATACGTAGTGAAAGTGGCATTCGAACGGGAACTAGACTTGGCCAAACTTGTTGCCCAGGAAGCGGGGGCTCTCGCGCTGGACTATGCAAGGAAGGGCGTGACGGCTGAAAGCAAAGCTGATGAGTCTCCTGTTACGGCGGCTGATCGTGCGTGTGAGAAGCTCATCGTGGACACGATTTCGCGGGAGTTCCCGGACGACGGCATATTAGGGGAAGAAGGTTCTAATCGCGAGAGCCGGAGTGGCCGCAAGTGGATCGTAGATCCGATCGACGGTACGCGTGACTTTGTGCGCGGTATCCCATTATGGGCTGTCCTGATCGGCTTGGAAGAGGATGGCATAATCGTTGCCGGCACGGCTCACGTTCCGGGGCAGAACACACTTCTCTCCGCCGCGCGGGGCAAAGGCGCATGGGCCAACGGACACCGAATGAAAGTCTCTGACAAGACCCTCCCGGCCGAGGCCGTTCTGTCATTTAATGGATTTAATAAGAGTGGTATTCGCCACCTTTCAGCAGGACTCCTGCCGTGGATCGAGCGGTTTTGGGCGGTGCGGAGTTTAGGCGGCGCGATGGATGCCAGCCTGCTCATACAGGGTAAGTCAGACGTTTGGATAGAGCCCGAGGCGGCCCCCTGGGATCTCGCTCCTTTTCAGATCCTGATTGAAGAGGCTGGCGGGATTTTCCGCAGCTTCGCTGGGAAAGCTACCATTTACGGCCGCAACGCTTACGCCTGCACGCCCAGCCTAGAACCCTACGTCAAAGAGCTCCTGAACGCATCAAAATCCTAGGATGGCAACTGGCTATGAAGCTCTGCGAAATGGCGCGGGCTGGATCGATCTGTCGAGCCGCGGCAATATCCGGGTTTCCGGAGAAGATCGCGCTCGCCTGCTACACGCGATGTGTACGAACCATGTTCAGGAACTCGCTCCCGGTGCGGCTCTGTACGCTTTTTTCCTGAACGAGAAAGGCCGTATCCTCGCGGATGCCTTCATTTACAACCTGGGGCAAACCTTATTTCTGGATACCGAGCCCGAAACCCGAACCAGGCTCTTCGAACATCTGGATCGGTACATCATTGCGGATGATGTGACCCTTGAAGACGAAACTGAATCGATAATCACAATCGGTTTGGAAGGTCCGGGAACTCTGGAAGTTGCGACGCAAGCAGGCATTCCTATTCCTGAGAAATTCGCCTTGAGGTCTTATGAGGACGGGTTCGCGGCGCGGGTGAGTTCTACAGGAATGGAAGGTCTGCGTATCTTTCTTCCGGCGGCCCGACGGAAAGAGCTGATCGATCGGCTGCAATCGGCGGGCGCCATTCAGGCTACTGCGGAAGAAGCGCGCATTGTCCGCCTCGAAGAAGGCATTCCCCGCTATGGCGAGGAAATCAGCGAGCGGTATCTCGCCCAAGAGACCCAAATTGACGGGGCCATTCATCCCAACAAGGGCTGTTATCTTGGCCAGGAAATCATAGAGAGAGTTCGATCGCAGGGACACGTTCGCCGCTTACTCACACCCATTCACATCGATTCCCAGACACCCCCGGCCAGTGGGACGAAGGTGACGAGCGACGGCGCTGAGGCCGGCGAAATCAGTTCGGCAGCGTATTCCCCGGCTCTGCATGAAGTGGTCGGAATGGCATACCTAAGAACGGAGGCGATCGAGTCCAAGGGGCGCCTCGTTGTAGCGGGCACCGAGCCGCCCGCAAGCGTGTCGATCGCCTGAACTCGATCAGTCTTCGCCGAGCAGCCTGCCGAGAGGAACAAGCGATTCGACGTTATCGCACACTGCCTTAATGGCTGCGGTGATGGGAATCGCGAGCACCAGGCCCACGCCGCCCCACAGCAATCCCCAAAACATCATCGCCACGGTCACGACCAGAGGATTCAGGCGCACTTTGTGCCCTATGATCTTGGCGTACAGAAAGTTCATGGCCACGATATGCAGCAGAGCAGTAATCGCAGCCGCGGTAGCCACGACTTTAAACTTGTTCGGTATCGCTAATGCAGCCAGTATCGGGGGTACGACACTAAGCGGCAGTCCCACGTAAGGAACGAGGCTGAAAAACCCGCTGAGCAATCCTATCAACGGCCAATATGGCAAGCCGAGAAGGAAAAAAATGAGCGCGCTAACTGAACTGAGGAATACCCAGAGCAGAAAATTGCCAAGCACGAAGGCGCGGGTCGAGTCACCGATATTCGACCAGCTCTTCCCGACGACATAGCGATTGTCCCCAGAGAACAGAAGCATGAACCTGCGATTGATGTGATCCCGCCAGCTCAGCATGAAATAGACCAGAAAAGGTATAAACGAAGCCATTACCAGGGTGTGCAGATACCCCGAGACGTAGCCATAGGCTGTTGTGATGAAGGGCCGGGGCTCGGTGTGTATATGAACTTCCTGGATGGGCGGCGGTTGCGTGGCGACTGGTTGCACTGCGCCTGAGCGGCGCCGCCGGGCCTTCTGCGCTTCCTGCGGTTTCTGTTGGATCTGCTGTTGCTGCTGAAGCACATTCTTCGGAAGCATCAGATCGAGCGTCTTCTTTTCGGCGTCATCGATTCGGGCATTGACAGCACCGACAACTTCACCCACGCGGGAACTATATGTCGGAAGGTCCCGTTTGATAGTCGCGATCTGGGCCCATGCGATTGCGCCTAGCAAGTACACGGCTACAAACGCAACGCCAATCACGATCGCTGTCGCCGCGGCGCGCGGCACCCGGAGTTTCATGACCAGCAATACTGCCGGATCGAGAATGAAGGCGAAAACCGCGGAGATAATCAGCGTGACGAAAAAGTCGCGGCCGAAATAGAGAAGACAGATGAGCGCCGCTATGGCTATCAGCGTGCGCCCGAGACCGAAGGTACTCTGCGGGATGGAGGGAACACTGAGGAGTGCCAAAGCGAAAGTCCCAGCCTCGGTTACTCGCTACTCTAGCATGCTTCGAACCATCTATAATCCAGACGTGGCGGTAACGAAACAGAGCCCAGACGAAGGCCGAATTCTTGCGCTGGACGTTGGCAAAAAAAGAATCGGCCTGGCGGTGAGCGATGAATTGCGTATCACCGCCCAAGGTCTCGAGACACTTCAACGCACCAGGATTCGCGACGATCTGCAGGCACTCGAAAAACTGGTTAAGAATCTGAATGTTTCATTGCTTCTGATCGGCAAGCCACTTCACATGAGCGGCTCGGAAAGCCGCCAGAGCGAATATACCGAAGAGTTCGCGGCGCGCCTTGGCTCACATACAGGTATTTCCGTCGCCCATTGGGATGAACGGCTAACCTCGGCGGAGGCGGAACGCATTTTGAAGCAAGCGGGCACGACGCTCGACCAACGGAAAAAAGCCGTGGACCGTATGGCGGCGGTCTTACTTCTCGAAAGCTACCTGGGATATCTGGGATCCGAAACTCAACCGGCTGCACGAGGGATGATTGGCTGAGGGCCGCAGTAGGTTGAACAGTTTCCTGCGACTCACGTTTGCGGTGGCCCTCATCTGCGCCCTGGTCGGACTCGGGTTGGCAGGTTACTGGTACTTTGCACCTTACCGGAATTTCCGTAATGAGACATTCGTGGAGATCGAGCGTGGAACACCTTCGAGCGAGATAGCGCGGAAACTCGAAGATCAAGGGGTCGTTCGGTCGCGATGGGCATTTCTCGCCGTGCGTTTGCTACACCCGCGAGCATCGCTGCAGGCGGGGGAGTATCGATTCGGAGCGGCGCGAACACCGTTTCAGGTGTTCGATACCATTCGCCGCGGCGAAATCTTCTACCAGGATTTCACCGTGCCGGAAGGCAGCAATATGTTCGATATCGCCGAACTGCTGGGAAACTCGGGGATCGCCAAACCCGCGGCTTTTCTCGCCGCTGCCGCGGATCCGGCAGCCATTCGGGATCTCGATAGTCACGCTCCCAATCTGGAGGGCTATCTTTTCCCTTCCACGTATCGCGTAACGCACAAAACCACCCCGAAACGGCTCTGCCTCTTGATGACGGAAGAGTTCCGCAAACAGTGGCGCTCACTCGGGGGCGAGAAGCAGGCAGATAAGACCCATCAGATTGTAATTCTGGCGTCGCTGGTCGAAAAAGAATCCGCTGTACGGGAAGAAAGGCCCGAAGTAGCCTCGGTGTTTTTGAATCGACTCCGTTTGTCCATGCCTTTGCAATGCGATCCAACAGCTGTTTACGCGGCGCTGCTCCAAAATCGCTATCGAGGTGTAATTCACAAATCGGATCTGGCGAGTGCCAGCCCGTACAACACGTACGCCCACGCGGGACTGCCTCCCGGCCCGATCGCGAATCCTGGAGTCCAGTCGCTCGGGGCGGCGCTTTATCCGGCGAATACCAACTTCCTTTATTTCGTTGCCAAGCCGAATGGCGTCGGTTCCCATGTCTTCTCGTCGTCGCTGGCGGAACACGAAAAAGCCGTTCTCGAATATCGCAAAGGCGCTCGCTAGCGGTTTCACTGCTATAATTTGCGCAGATTTCGAGGATGCGGAGGTTAAGTGTGATGGGTGACGGTTTGAATTTGCATTTGCGGGTGTTAGCAGCAGGCCTTGTGCTTTCAGCTGCGCTGACACCGCTCGGGAAGGCGCAAGGCCGTTTGAGCGACAAGGACCTCCAAAACCTGATGGGCAATCTGAAAGACGATGCCAAGTCTTTCAAGCCGATCTTCACATCTGCGTTGAAGAAGAGCACGATTCGAAAAACCAGTCGGGAGAAGGACGCGGCGAATCTGGCCGACCGCTTTGTAAAGGAAACGGAGGGGATGCATAACCATTTCAAAAGCAAGAAGACAGCGGATACCGAATTGCCGGTCGTGCAGCGCACGGCGAATCAGATCGATCAAGTCGTCACGAACGTGGATTTAGGCCCCAAAACTGCATCCCGCTGGCAAAAAATCCAAACCGAACTGCAGCAAATCTCTTCTGCGTTCGGAGTTGCATATCCAACGGCCGAGAATCCGCGCGCTGTCACGCCGTATGGCTCTGATGCATCGTGTAACCAGTCCGCCGGGCAAGAACGAGCGAATCGAATGGTTCAGGACTGCCTCGCGGTGTCGCCTGCCACGCACCCGCCTTGTAATGCTCAGAACTCATGCGTGTTGATTGTCGATGAGATAAAGCGGAGTTGCTCGCTGCTCGATTCTAGAAATGCTCCGGCACTCTGCAACGACTACCGGTAACGGAACTTTTCAGGTCTGAGAAACGTGCAGGGTGTAAAAGCGCTTCCTGCGACGGCCTATATCCCCACGGGGTGTATAGCATTTTCTTAGTTCTCTTCGCCATCCTGATCTTGTGAAGAAAAGCCGATGACCCACTTGTCGGGCGCAGGGAAGAGCTAGGAATCTTCAATTTAAACGCGGTCCCGACCTGAGGGTCCGTGTTCGGTTTTCGCTTCTTCGTCTTTTCGTTCGTCTTGTTTAGTTGGGGGGCCGCTAGTTCCCCGGCCGCTACTTTGAGCGGCGTTCCGCCTCGAATAGCCGATACCTTCTTGACCTTCGTCAAAGTCAGTAATGAGGCGGCCTTCCATTCGATCCAATCATTCGTCTGCCGGGAGCAAATCGAACGCTACCGCGCTCAGAGCGGAACGGACAAACACCTCGACACAATCACGGCCACAGTTTCTTTTGAAAATGGCGTGGAACAGTACTCGGATGTACGCCGGAAGAACCGCCCGTTAAAAGACCTGGCCGCTCTCGAAGGTGCGTGGTCTAAGGGAGAGTTTGGAACACTCCTGCAGCAGACTCAGTTACTCTTTCCCGGAAGATCGATGGACCTCGAAGGCGAACAGAAAACGTCCGAGGGCTACTTGGCAATTTATAGCTTTGATGTCCCGTCTGAGGCGAGTCCGTGGGATCTGGAGGTTGGCGGCCAACATTATCAAATCGGTTTTCACACGCGAATCTTCGTATCTGAATCTTCGCATCTGATCGAGAGGATCGAACGCACCTCGATGCAAATGCCGGGGTCATTAGGAATTAGTGAGATCCGCTGGAACGTGACTCTTCGCGCCGTCGACTTGAACGGAGATCGGTGGCTTCTACCATATACAGCGGAATACGGAGTTGTTTACGCCGGCTCCCGGCGCAAGGAATGGAACACCATGCAATTCTCGGAGTATCACCGTTACGGCGCAGAAGTATCAGTTCACTTCAATTAGCACCTTATTCCTACTGGGCTCCCCGGCTCAGCAGCATCACTTTTATGGTGTGAAAGATGATGTAGAAATCGAGCGCCGGAGCGATGTGCTTGATGTAATAGAGATCGTATTCCAGCTTGATCATCGCATCGAGTTGCGTGTCACCGTACTTGTGATTGATCTGGGCCCATCCGGTTATGCCTGGTTTAACGGCCAACCGCTGCCGATAATACGGAATCTGTTGAGCCAGAAGCTCGACGAATTCGGGCCGCTCGGGCCGCGGCCCCACGATCGTCATATCACCCCGGATCACGTTCCAGAACTGTGGAAGCTCATCCAATCTGAGACGCCGTAGCCATCTGCCAATGGGGGTGATACGTGGATCGTCCTTTTTCGCCCAAACTGCTCCGGTACGCGCCTCGGCATCAACGTACATCGAACGAAATTTATAGAGCTTGAATATGCGCCCATCCAGGCCAACCCGCCGTTGGCGATACAGGATCGGCCCTTTCGATGACACCCTCACCGCTAATGCGGTGAGTACCATAAGAGGCAATGTAACGATGGCGCCAATCACGCCCAGGACCAAGGAATAGGCCTTCTGAAACGCGATCGCCTGGAGACGCGGACCCAGTGAAGAAGAAAAAATGAGCTGCGATGGCTGGATTTTTCGGCTGCAGACGCGGTGCATCGCCATCTCGTAGGTATCCGCCGCATCTTCGATCATGACGCCTCCGAAACGAATTTCGAGCAGGTCTTGCAGCGGCAAGCGATTTCTACGCTCGGCCATTCCCACCACGATCCGGGTGGGCTTATATTCGGCACAAACGCTGCGAACCTGATCGACTTTGCCGAGACAAGGCACGGTGAAGTCGCATTCTTCGTCCTCGCAGAGATAGCCCAGGATCGAGTAGCCAAACTCCGGCCGGTCCACAAGCGGAGTAATGATCTCCTGCAATATGCTCGAGTTTCCGAGCAGCAGAACGCGCTCCGAGCGAAGGCCCGCGACGATATACCTCCAGAACACAACCCGCCACAAGGGAAGCGCAATGATGACACCGAAACTGCCTATCACCATCAGCCAGCGCCCCAGTAACAGATCGGGTTGAAGGAAGCCGACAAAGGCCATGAGCAGCAGAGCGCAGCCGACCGCCAGGCATACCTGCTGGACCAGAACTACACGCGACCTGATCCGGAGGCTGGTGTACAGGTCCTGGAAGTAGAGCAGCAGGATGATCAAGCCAGTGACCATCAGCAACTTCCAGTAATTGTTCTCGCCGAACAAGTAGAAGCCCGGATCGAGGCCGAGTATCAGCAGAGAAAGGACGTAGCAGCCGAGAACGAGAACGATCTCCGAAATCAGGAGAGCGAGGACGGTGGCTGGAATAAATACGCGGAAAAGCCGAATCACGCGAGTTTCTTATGACCGGGCATGAAGTTTGAACTTGGCAAGGAACTTTTCCAGGATACTTGACTGACGATAGCCATGTGAGTGAAAAATACCGCCCCCTGGGTTCCTCACAAATGCTTGATTTCGTAGCACATGAAAGTTGCTTACAACTGTCCGGCGCCGTGGTATAACGGGGTAAGATCCGGACACCCAAGGATCGACCTTCTCCTCGCCCTACTCGCAATGCTTCGACTTACAAAGAAGGCGGATTACAGTCTGATTGCTCTCAGGCATTTTGCGATGCTACTTCGCGAAACGGGAAGCGCCGTGAGTGCCAAAGAAGTGGCAGACTCGTGCGGAATACCCCTTCCAGTCCTCTCCAAGTTGCTCCAGAAACTGGGGAAAAGCGGATTTTTGACCTCGGAATACGGGACCAACGGCGGGTATCGGCTGGCGCGCGATCCCCACCGCATCTCGGCCCTCGAGGTGATCCGGGCGATCGACGGTCCGATCGTGCTTGCAAATTGCTTTACCGAGAGCGCTTATTGCGGACACTCGAGCCGATGTACGGTGAAACGCCCGCTGCGAAAGATTCACGAGGGCATCCTGCGCCTGCTCGATAGCGTGAGTATCCAAGACATGCTTCAAGAAGCTGATGAAGAGCATTCAGAGGCGTTGCCGAGTCCGCTCGTTACGCTTGGCATAGCTCCGAAGTCTTCGGAACCTCAAAGCTGTTTGCGGAAGTAAGCAGATGAAGTTGCCCGTTTACATGGACAACCACGCCACCACTCAGGTGGACCCGCGCGTGTTCGAAGCCATGAAGCCGTACTTCCTGCAGATTTTCGGCAACGCGGCTTCCCGAAATCACAGTTTCGGATGGGAAGCGGAAGAAGGTGTAGAAAAGGCGCGCAAGCAGATCGCCGAACTCATCGGGGCAACTGCGAAAGAGATCGTTTTCACGAGCGGCGCTACGGAATCGAACAACCTCGCGCTCAAAGGCGTGGCTCAGATGTATGCCGAGCGCGGGAATCACGTCATCACTCAGGTCACCGAGCACAAGGCCGTGCTCGATACCTGCAGACACCTGGAAAGAGAGGGCGTACGGGTCACCTATCTTCCGGTACAACCGAATGGGTTGATCGATCTCGATCAGCTACACGATGCCATCACGGCCGAGACCATTCTGATCTCGATTATGTATGCCAATAACGAGATAGGCGTAGTGCAGCCAATGGCTGAAATCGGGGAGATCGCCAAGAAAAAGGGGGTTCTCGTTCACAGCGACGCCTCCCAGGCTGTCGGGAAAATTGATCTAAATGTAGTTACCGACGGAATTGATCTGATGTCTTTGACCGGACACAAGATCTATGGACCAAAAGGTTGTGGGGCTCTTTACGTTCGACGCCGCAATCCTCGAGTGCAGATTACGGCCCAAATGGACGGCGGGGGACATGAACGCGGAATGCGATCCGGCACGCTCAACGTTCCGGGAGTAGTGGGCCTTGGCATGGCTTGTGAGATCGCCCGCAACGAGATGCCAGAGGAGTCCAAACGTCTGAAGTTGCTTCGCGACGGGCTGAAGGACAAGTTGACGCGCGAGTTGGACGAAGTTTATGTCAACGGCACGATGGAGCACCACCTGCCCAATAACCTGAACGTCAGCTTCGCTTACGTGGAAGGCGAGAGTCTGCTGATGGGACTGAATGATGTCGCAGTTTCCAGCGGATCCGCCTGCACTTCGGCAACTCTCGAGCCGAGCTACGTGCTCAAAGCACTGGGAGTAAGTGACGACATCGCTCATTCCTCCATTCGGTTCGGCCTTGGACGCTTCAATACGGAAGCCGAGGTGGATTACGTCGGCGAACGAGTGGTTAATGTGGTGCGGAAGCTTCGCGAACTTTCCCCGTTGTACGAAATATCGAAAGAACGCGGGGATGGGGCAAAAACGGCGCTGACAACGCCCTGAATCCGCGCCCGACAATTTCGGTGGAGCTGAGCGATACTTAGAACACGAAGGAGACGCCTGCTGTCAGTCGTTGCTCCCGAAGAGGTCCTGCGGGCTCGTTCGCCGCGTAATCGATGACGAATGGGTCGCCGGGCTCGGGTTTGTCAATCGTGATCGAACGGCCGATGAAGTCGGGTTGCGGACTTAAGGTTTCCCGATAGTCCAGCTTGCCCATCCAGCGTCTGCTGAACCGATATTTAACCCCGCCACCGTATTGAAATCCAAATTGGAAGACTCCGCCGCCATTCAACGGTGGCTCATTGGCGAAGTTATAGGCGGCGAGGATCAGCCCTACGTTCCTCAAACCGACGCGGAAGACTCCAGCCGATGATTTGAAAGGAGCATCAGTGATATGTAGAAGCTGAAAGCTCAGCCCCGCCGCCACGTAAGGCCGCAGTCGTTTGTCCCGGGGGCGCAGGTTGACCAGAAGTGCGTACCCGAACTGGTTGGTCAGAAGCCCAGTGGTTTCCTCCTGGAAAGCCACAGGTGGCTGGCCCTTGAACCCGCTGAATGAGGTGCCAAGCCGATACTTACCCCGCTGATAGTCGAAGGAGAACTCATTTGAGAAATATCGCCAGGAGTTCAGCGTAACGGAGGTTCCCGCCGCCCAGCCGTTGTGCAGCCGGTTCTGAACCAGCAAGGTGAACGAGGGAATCTCCGGACTGTGCGAGACCACTCCTATGTTGGTCACATCGAGGGTATTTCCGAAGCGCAGCCAGCCGCCTTCCAGGCCCAACTCGAACAGCGGTAGCGCCCAGGGTCGATCCTTGGGAACTTCGGCTTCGGAGCTGAGGCTTTCGGGAGGCGCCTCCGGCACAGGGGGCCGCGATGCAGCTCCGCCCTGGAGCTCCGCCTCGTTGCTATAGGGCTCAAGCGAAATTGCATTTTCTTCCGGCCCCGGGCCGCTACCAGCCGCCGGCGGCTTACCTCTTTGCCTGAAGTAATGTACTGCCAGTTTGGTTCCGGAGTAGCCTTGATAGATCAGGTTGCCTCGGTAAATGTCATTGCGCGTAATCAGTATCCCCTGACGGAATCCTCGTTCCATGGTGTTACCGGTCACCGGCCTATCTGGCGTGGCCTGCAGATTCATCTGATTCTTCGGATCCAAACAGTCGTTGAATTCAAGAACAGCTACCCGGCCGTCGGTTCTTAATTGTTCGCCCGTCGCATTATGTGCTCCCTTCGGTATCCAAGGCCTGGCATACAGCGCTGCAGCATCCACGCAACCGGTGAAGACCAAGTCGTTAACGATCTTGGTCCGCTCGTTGTCGATGTTCGTGTCGATGACGTGGATGAAGGTTCTGTTCTTGCGCGAAAGCTCGATGCCGATATCCTGGGTGGACGACGCGGTTAGGATTGGCTTCCCTCTCCAGGTTTCCGAACGGAGCCAGATGCGGACGTGGTGCCGCTTCGAAAACGTGTCGAGCGACTTCGAAAACGTGAAGCGCGGCCTCTGTTCATCCAACAGCAGTATTGACATGGGCGCACTCTGGTATCGCTGGCTCTCGGCGATGGATCGGAGGGTGAGGAATCCTGTAATCGTGTTCAACTGATCTGACTGCACCCAGCCCGCTGCGGTAAAGGCGCGATCAATTGCCCCAGGTGAACCGGAAAAAACCAGGTTCGTGAGATCGGATGGCTTGTTGGAGTACTGTGTCATCGTGCGATAGGGCAGGCTACGCAACAGAGCACGAAGGCGCGTCTTTTCCGGTCCGGATGTCTGGATTGCTGGAACCGGCGGGCCGTACACGTGAGTGAAACGTATCGGTCCGAGAAGCTTGATGACAATCTCCGTTCCGGCGGGAAACCAGATCTCCGGTTCGGAAAAGCGCAGCATTCTCGCGGATGCGACAGTCACGTAGATATAGGCGATGGGATCAAACATGGCGACCCCGGCGATCAGGTTATTTGCCATGTAACCGATTGTTCCGGTGGAACGAATGCCTTTCACCCGGCCAACCTTATCGACGGATTCGCGAGCGTTGTCAACTTCCGTCACCTGCGTGTTTAAGCCTACGGAAGTTCCATCGGGAAACTCGAGACGATTGAAATCGATGGTAATCCGAGCTGTCTCGCGAATCAGACCCAGTCCAACCCGTTTGATATCGCTCACGGTTCCTGTGACTTTCGAGCCCATAGGAACGAGAATCTGCCCTTGCTGGAGAACTGGTGAAATCACCACGCCCTCAACGTCGCTGCCCTTCCGGGACGAAAAGGAAGCCAGGGAACGGGTGAGGCGGATTTCGAGAGTTCTGCCCGCGGGAAGGTCAAAGGTTGCGGCTGCGGAGAAGGAACACGTCAGCAGGGTCAGGCAGACGAGCCTTCTCATAGTCGACGGCAAGTCAGCCGGTCACCTTCGTGCGCAATCTAGCAACTCCTTCTCCAGAATTATAGTCGTTCTCGGGCGGGTTCTCTCGAGAAAACACTTGCAAATCAGTAACATTCGAAGGCGTGGTATACTCGCGAGAGTAGTTTCGCTATTGTGCCGGAATCACAAGCCGTTTCCGGGCGGTTCTCAAGGCCTGTTAGCCTACCAAAAGAAACAGAATAGAGTATGCCGAAGTTAAAGACACATAAGGGTGCGTCCAAACGTTTTAAGAAGACCGGGACAGGCAAGATCGTCCGGCGGCACGCCTTTGCCAGACATATCCTGACGTCGAAGGCGCGCTCCCGTAAGCGCCGGCTCAATCACAGCGTTCTTGCAGACGAGACAGATCAGCCGAAGCTGCGGGTGATGCTCCCTTATTAGGGATGATTTAGAGTTTCGGGAGCAGAAGCAGAGCGCTGCACGTGCCTGCTATCTCCCTTCCGCTCGCAAGGGCGCAATTTACATTAAGGAGAAAACGTGCCAAGAGTAAAAAGAGGTACTCACCGGCGAGACTATCGCCACAAAACGCTTCGTCGAGCGAAGGGTTTTTTTCTTACAAAATCCAAACTGAACCGTGCCGCGCAAGAGGCGGTAGAGAAGGCTCTGCGCTACGGCTATGTGGGGAGACGTCTCAAGAAACGCAACTTCCGATCACTCTGGATTGTGAGGATCAACGCAGCCTGCCGGAGTGCGCAAATATCCTACAGTAAGTTCATCAACGGGTTGAAGCGAGCCGGGATTGAGCTCAATAGAAAGGTCCTCGCCGACATCGCAGTGAATGACAGCGCTGGATTCGCTACCCTTGTGGAGAGAGCCAAAGCTGCACATCAGGCTCGGGTTCAATAGACTTTGAATAGAGGTTGCTAAGGAAGTAATTCAAGCATGGAAGCAGTTCAAGAGGGCATCGATACGCTGGCCAGCCTGGAAGAGCGCATCACCCGCGCCGTCCAGGCAATCTCCAATCTGCGCGCTGAAAACAGTCGGCTTGAAGAGCAGCTCAAGGCTGCCGAAGAGCAGGCAAATTCCACTAGAGCCGAGCTTGAAGAAGCGCAGTCTCTCTCCAACGAATTTCAGAAAGAGAACGGAGAGCTCGAAGAGAAGATTTCCCGGCTCTCGCAAGAGCTCGACACGATGAAGGGCGAACGCAAGCAGGTAAAGACTCGAATCGAGAAACTCTTGAGCCAGTTGGACCTGCTCAGCGCGAGCTGACGAAGCTCTCCATGGACTCGTCGGACACGCATAAACAAACGGTCCGAATTACCATCTTTAATCAGACCTACACTGTTTCCACTTCCGGTGATCCCCGCGACACCGAGCAACTGGCGCACGAAATAGACGAGCTCATGTCCTCGATCGCGCGGCGTGCAGGCAATCTGGATTCCACCCGCACGGCGGTACTCGCGTGCCTGCATCTGGCCGACCGGCTCCGTATAGCCGAACGCGAACTGGGATCTCTACGCGAATCCGTGCAACACAAGAGCCGCGACTTCGCGCTTTTGCTCGACCAGGCTTTCGCCACAGAAGAGAACCAGTCGGTTTGTAGCGGAGAGCACGCGACGACCGAGTAGGCCGCCGGAAACTCCGGTCACCGCGGTCGCGACCCTGAAACAGCTTTCTTCAGGGAGAGGACGCAATATCTCTGCATTATCATGCTCTTGTGAATCTCCGAACCGTTCCGTTGCTCGTTTCGCTCGGCGTACTCGTGGCGCGAGCTGAAGTTCGCCTTCCCAAAGTTCTGAGCAGCCATATGGTCCTGCAGCGCGATTCCCCAATACACATTTGGGGATGGTCCGAACCTGGGGAGAGTGTCTCCGTGGCGCTCGGTTCCGCAGTCCAAAGTAGCACCGGGAACGCGTTAGGTCATTGGAGTGTTTACCTGCCTCCGCAATCCGCAGGTGGCCCGCTTCAGATTACGATCTCGGGCAGCAATAAGATCGTTCTCGAAGACGTGCTGATCGGTGATGTCTGGTTTGCCTCCGGTCAGTCCAATATGGAGATGCCTCTGCGGGGATTTCCCCGTTCAGCGGTTATCAAAAACGGCGCGAAGGAAATCGGTGCCGCAAATCATCCCGACATACGCCTACTGCTGGTGAAAGACAAGGCCTCCAGCTATCCGCTCGAAGACATCGGCAGCGACCAATCATGGACGATTTGCACGTCCGCCACGGCGGCCAACTTCTCCGCCGTCGCTTATTTCTTCGGCCGGGATCTATCTGCCCACCAACATGTGCCGATCGGGCTGATCGATTCCTCCTGGGGCGGAACGCCCGCCGAGGCCTGGACGAGCCTCGAAGGAATATCTTCCGACGCATCTCTGATGCCGGTTTTCGCGGCGCGAGCTCGGATGGCCAAAGAGCAAACCGATGTGGAGGCAACGCTTGCGGCCGAAAAGCGCGAGGATGAGCTGGCAAAGAGCAGGAATCTGCCGATGCCACAGCATACCTGGCGTCCCGACTTCGACTCCTGGGCCCCTTCCTGGCTTTATAACGGAATGGTTGCGCCCTTCACCGGCTTTCCGATCAAAGGCGTCATTTGGTACCAGGGCGAATCGAACGCGTCGTCGGAACTGGCACCGTTGTATGGAAAGCTATTCCCTGCCCTGATTGCCGATTGGCGCAGTCATTGGCAGGAAGGGAATTTTCCGTTCCTGTTCGTACAGATCGCTAACTACAACGCCGGACCGACGGACAATTGGCCGCTGGTTCGAGAAGCTCAACGGCGTACGCTGTCCCTGGCCAACACCGGAATGGCGGTAACGGTGGACGTCGGCGATCCCAACAACATTCATCCGGCAGACAAAGAGAGCGTGGGAGAACGCCTTGCACTGGCAGCGCGAGCGCTCGCCTATCACGAGGACATCGAATATTGTGGTCCGTCTTTTCGTCAGGTCAGCGCCGAAGATGGAGGCCTCCGCGTCTGGTTCGATCATGCGCAGGGCCTTATGAGCAAGAGCGGCGATCTTCAGGGTTTTGAGCTCGCTGGACCCGACCATCACTTCTTAAATGCGACGGCCCGAATTGCCGGATCCAGTGTGGTTGTGACAAATCCTCAAATTACAAATCCACAGTTTGTGCGATATGCGTGGTCGAATGCTCCTGCCGCGAGCCTTTTTAACTCCTCCGGTCTTCCCGCATCACCGTTTACTTCGGAACGCTCCTTAGATTTCCCCGAGTGAAACGCACAAAATCCGCACGTTTCTAAACGGGTTCCAAAACGGCCCGCCCAGCCTTTCCTAGCTCCCCGTGGGCCTCGGTTCGAGAGACGTCATTCTAAGCTAAGCTTCCTGATTCCATAGAGTTATGATCATTTAACTCGCCCAGCTTCGACTGGGCGCAAGCGAGCTTTATTTGACGTCGGGAGAAATCGACGCCAGTGCACCCGCCCGTAATCATCTACCAGTCAAATTAATCTCAGTCCTTTATTGAATTAATCTCGATAATAATTCTACATAGAATCAATAAGTTGACTATAATACCCTGTACCAAGTAAAAATTACTTGGTATTTTGTTCCGGAAAATGTTAAAGTACATCCAAGCAAAGAAATTTGCCTGGATCTATTTCTGTTAGCGCGAAGAGTGACTGGGCGGGCACTTGCCCTGTGGCTGCCTTTAGTCTTTTCTTTCTTTTCTGTTAGTCCATATTCTGGGGTGCTTGGAGCAGCCCAAACGGAAGGCCGGCCGCTCGAGGCCGGACAGGTCGCCTCGTCCCTGAAGACGGCGCGAGAGCTAATGAGGAACGGCCATGCGCAGCAAGCCGTTCATATCCTCGACTCGGCGGTCAACGCGGCTCATCGGGTAAACGATACCTCCGGAGAAGCCAGCGCGCTTCTCTCGTTGAGCGGTTGCCGTATCATGCTGTTCAATTATCGCGATGCACAGCAAGCGGCCCAAGCCGCCCGCAGCCTCGCGTTCAAAATCAACGACCGCACCATTGCCGGTTCTGCCTCAATCAACCTCGCAACCATTTACTCGCAATTGGGTGATTTCAACCTGGCCGGGAAAGAAGCGGCTCGGGCAGCGGATCTACTACAGAACACTTCGGAAAAACGCCGCCTCGCACAAGCCCTCCTTATTTATTCGAACGTGGAAGCCGATCGACTGAGGGCGAAGATCGAGGAAGAGCGGGCCCGGGGCGACTCCCAATCCGAGCGCCACGATATCGAGCAGATTCAACGAGACTATCGGCGTGGCATCGACGTAGCGCACGCAGCCAGCTTGCCTTTCTTCGAGGCCAACCTCTGGGAGGAACTCGGCTATTCGCTGCTGCTGGCCCATAGACCGGAGCAAGCAGAAGGACCGCTTCTAAAGGCGTTTCTCTTGGAATCTTCGAGTCGCGATCAAGATGCCTTGGCCGTCAATCAGGCGCATCAGGCCGAGTTGCAGCTACAAAAGCAGAATTATCGTGTCGCGCTTCAATTGATTGATCAGGCGTTCGCTTCAAAGAGCTCCCTGTTTAGGACCACTCCCCGCTTTTATTCGCTCCATATCAGGGGCGTTTTGCTCGAGAAGTTGAACCGAGAGAACGATGCGCTCATCGAGCTCCGGCGTGCTACCGACGCGGCCACGGAATGGCGGCAAGGTGCACTCCCAGGAGACGCAATCAGTACGCGGACAGTGGTCGTTCTGCACGAAGTCTATGAAGACTACGCTCAGTTGGCCGCCGACTTATCGCTGAAGAACCACAACCCCGGCCTCGCGCGCGACGCACTGGAAGTGCTGGCTGAAAACCGCGCCGCGAATCTTCGCGAAGAAATCACGCTCGCTCTGTTCCAGAAGCAGCGCCTTCCGGCGCATTACTTCGACCTGCTCTCCCAACTCCAGGCGGCTCAGGCGCGCGTCACGCTCGGCGAGAACAGGCCTGAAGACGAGGCCAAACTGGAGCAAGTGAGGCTCGAGGTTGGGACTGTCGAAAATGAATTTGGCCTGAAGTCGCAACGAGGCGAGAGAAATCTCCATCGGAATTCACTTAGAGATATCCAGGCACGTCTATCCAACAACAAAGTTCTTCTCAGCTTTAGTCTCGGGCGGGAGAGATCGTTCCTTTGGGTAGTCACTGGCGAATCGATAAACGTACACCAACTGGCGGGAGAAGACCAAATTACCGGACTTACAAAGGAGTTTTCGCAAGCGGTACAACGGCGTCAGAACGCAACAGTGCTGGGACGGCGCTTGAGTCAGGAATTATTCGCCAGCCTGCCCGCCAGCCTTTGGCACAAGCAGGAATGGTTGATTGTCGCCGATGGCTCACTGCTTAATGGAGTTCCTTTTGCCAGCCTTCCCGATCTCACGAGCCCTTCTGAGGATAAGTTCCTGGCCGACTCGCATTCTATTCGCTTTCTGCCGAGTGAATTATTGCTGCTTTCCGCCGATAAGGTAAGAGCGCGACAGCGCTTTGTGGGTGTGGGCGACCCTATTTATAACATTGCTGATTCCCGCCGGAAGAGATCCACGCAGGTGCAGGACCCAAACCGGGCAGCGACTGCTCTTGCCCGTCTCGCGGGCAGCGACCACGAAGTGCGCGCCGCCGCGAAGCAAAGCGGTATGGCGAAATCGGATATTCTGACCGGCTCGGACGCAACCGTTTCAAGTCTTCAGAAGGCGATTGCCGAGCAGCCGGAAATCGTGCACTTCGCCGTCCACGTAGTGAGTTCAAACACGTCGGCCAGGCGGAGCTTCGGAATCTCTTCCGAAGCTGCGCTTGCTCTAAGTCTCACAAAGGACAACATGCCGGAGTTGTTGACTCCGGAGGCGATTGCTACTCTCCGCGTCCCAGGAAGCCTGGTCATCCTGAGCGGCTGTTCTTCACAGAAAGGGGAAATTCTGCCGGGAGCTGGATTAAGGGGGCTGAGCAGGGCATGGCTGCTGGCTGGTGCTTCCGCGGTGATCGTATCTTCCTGGCCTACTCCCGATGATTCAGGCCGATTCTTTTCTTCTTTTTACAGCCATTTCGGCACCATCTCATCAGGCTCGCTTTCCGAGCGCGCCGCCCTGGCCCTAGACAGGGCCCAAATCGAGATGGAACACAGCGGCGGATACCGGAGCGCGCCCCAATTTTGGGCGGCCTACTCGATTATTTCCAAGGAGTGATTTCATCAGGCGATGCAAGCGACTCAACAGAAATTGGATCAGACGCCTGGCGCAGAGGGCCAGACCTCAACCGGAGAATCACCGGGCGAACGAGCCAGCTTTCCCGCAGTGGACTGGGCCTCGCTTGTGGCCCAGATCAAAAATGGAGACAACGCCGGGATGGAGCAGCTCTACAAGCTGTTCAGCCGCGGTATTCGATACTATCTTTGCCGTCAGCTCGGTCCGCAGGAGCTGGAAGATAAAGTTCACGATACGTTCCTAATCGTGGTCAACGCCATCAAGCGTGGCGATCTTCGCGAACCAGAGCGCCTGATGGGATTTGTAAGAACCGTCGTGCGCCGGCAAGTGGCCGCATACATCGAGAATGCCGTACACAATCGACGTGAACAGGCGGATCTCGAGAGTGGTGTCATGGTCGCCGATAAGAAGCAGAACCCGGAACAAGAAGCGATGGGCAAGCAAAACGCAGAGCTCATGAGGAGCGCCCTCGCAGCCCTCTCGCCACGGGATCGAGATATTCTAGTACGTTTCTATCTCCGGGAACAGTCACAAGAGCAGATCTGCCAAGAGATGGAGTTGAGCGAAACGCAATTCCGCCTGCTCAAATCGCGTGCTAAAGCCAAATTCGGAGAGATAGGTAAGAAAAAACTGGCGAGTAGCGGAATTTTCTCAGTTTTCGTGAGAGCCCAAGGGGGTTAAACTCCACTTACATGCAGAGGAGAGGGCGAAATCCTTCCAAATCGTATGACTGAATCATATCTCGAACATCCGAACGAAGAAATGCTAGAGCGTTTCCTTCTGCATCGCTCAGAAGACCAGGAACTAGAAGTCGTCGAGACTCACATCCTCGCGTGTGAAAGCTGCATTACACGCCTGGAAAAACTGGAGCTTCAAGTCAATGATCTAAAAGCTGCTTTGGCCAATTGGGAAGAGCAACGCATTCAAAACGAACTGAACCCGAAACGTTCCTCCTGGAAGAGCTGGTTCAGCACTCCGAATCTGTCCTGGGCCGGAGCGGCATGCGCCGCGCTGATTCTCGGCCTGACCTTTATCCCGCACTCGCTGCACAAGACTCCATACTCGCCGAGTTCCGTTCAGACGGCCAATGGCGACCTTTCGGCTTGCGCCGGATCGAACGGAAGTGATACGGATCTGGCCACGTGCCGAGGCGTGGAAATCACCACCTTACCGGAAAACAGGCCTCTGAACCTTCGATTGGATGCAACAGATATCCCGGAAGGCCCAGTGGATGTCCAGGTCGTTAGCTCAGATGGAGGCGAAATCTGGCAAGGCCAGGCATCGGTTAGCAACCAGCGCGCCCAAGTCAAGCTGCCCCAGATCTCTCAGCCTGGCGCCTATTTCCTACGCTTCTACGCTCCCGGCGCTGGCACGGAACGCGAACTCTTGCGAGAATTCCGCTTTGAAGTCAAGTAATAAGTAAAAAGAGCGAGTGCTAGAAAACTCGCCGGTGTAGTCGTTCGATACAAAACTGGGCGGTGTCGGCTATGGCCATCACCGCCATTACTCCTGCCTGAATCGGATCGGTGACCACCAGGTCAGAAGCATCGGGTACGCTTCCCGCCATGTTCAGACTGATCACCAGCAATCCCTCCGACCTGACCTCCCGGACTGCAGTTTCAATATCGCCTCCCATCAAGGAACCAGCAAGGACAAGGACGCGCACGCGGGAAAGACGCCGAACAGCACGAACTGCTGCTGCAAGGGTCTGCTCGCCGACCAGCGGAATGGTATCGATCGATATGTGCTCGCCGCGGATGTTATGACGATCTGCTTCGGAAATGGCTCCCAGCGCAACTTGCCCGACCTGCGCTCCGCCACCCATGATGATGATGCGCTTGCCATAGATCTTCTGTAAGGACAGCACCGGCACGGTAGTGCGGACCACATCCAAGTGCAGTAGAGCTTCAGTCAGTTGTTCAGCCGAACCAGGAAGGTCCAGCTCGAAATAGATTCGAGTTTCAAGTGCCTCTTCTTCGATGATCGAAACCGATCGTATATTGCCGCTGTGCTGGGCGATCACTCCTGTTAACTGATAGAGCACACCCGGCCCACTAACGGTAGTGATTAATAATCCAACCTTGCCAGACGGCTCGATCACGTCTCGATCTCGTACTTCTTGAGCAGGCTGGCCCAATACGCTTGTGCTTTCAGGAGAAGTTCAATCACTTCGCGAACTGCTCCCTCGCCTCCAGTTGCATCGGTAACAGCCATGGCAACCCGCTTTACTTCCGGACGAGCATTGGCAGTTGCGAACGATAGGCCGACGCGGCGCATGATAACCACATCCGTCCAATCGTCGCCAATGTAGGCCACCTGCTTCGGATCGGCTTTGGCCTCTGACAATATCTGTTCGAGGAGCGGAATCTTTTCGATATGCCCCTGAAAAACCCATGACATGCCCACTTGGCGTGCCCGCTCAGAAGTGGCCGGCGAGTCCCGCCCGCTAATCACTCCGGTCTTGATGTCAAACCAGGTCAGCCAGCGGAGTGCGATCCCATCCTGCGAATCGAAGCCCTTGCTTTCGACCATTCTGCCTTCGTTGTCGGGAACAAGGTAGAGATGACCGTTCGTCAGAACCCCGTCGACGTCCATCAGCAAAATTTTGATATTAGAGGCGAGCTGGTGAAGCGTCTCGTCGTCGAGCGGGGGATTCAGTTGCATCAGGAAACGGGGTGGGCAGCGCGCCTAGAATCAAGTATTGGCGCAAACCCTGGTCGAAAGAGTCGCCGAAATCATCCCTCGTTATAGCATGCTCGTGCCGGGCAGCCGAACTGGGGTGGCGGTGTCTGGCGGTGCGGATTCGGTTGCGCTGCTACACGTTATGCATCACCTGGCCGGAGAGTTTGGAACTGAGCTGGCGGTGCTGCACATGAACCATCATTTACGCGGAGAAGAGTCCGACGACGATGAGCGATTTGTTCGTTCGCTTGCGGAGTCCATGAATCTGCGGTTCATAGCCGGCGAATCGTACATCGGTCAAAGTAATCAGGAGGCAGAGGCGAGACGGGTACGGCGACAGTTCTTCGAGAGCTGCCGCGAATCACACGGATTCGGGCGTATCGCGCTTGGGCACACACGGAGCGACCAAGCAGAAACAGTACTTTACAGGTTCCTCCGTGGAAGCGGCATTCGGGGTCTGGCGGCCATGCGCTTTGTCACGGCAGACGGCTTCATCAGGCCTCTCTTGAGCAGCAGCCGGGAGGAGGTGCGCTCGTGGGCGTCGAAGGAAGGGTTTCTATGGCGGGAGGATTCCTCGAACAGGGATCTCCGCTTCGCTCGTAACCGGCTTAGACTGCAGACCATTCCGGCATTATCCAAGGAATATAACGAAAATCTCGAGTCCGTCCTGGCCGGCACTGCCGGTGTGGCGCAGGCCGAAGAAGATTTCTGGTATCAGGAGCTTGAGCCCATTTACCGGAGCTCCGCGAAACGGACCCGGTTGGGTTTGATCTTTCAAACCGGCGATCTGGAAATTCTGCATTTGGCGGTAAGGCGACGTCTGATACGGCGTGCTCTCAGCGATATCCGGGCTGAAATGCTGCAGGGAATCGATTGCGCCCACATCGACGCGATTCTGGCGCTCTGCAGTTCCACCCATGGTCACGACCGCGTGGTGGTACCCGGTGCCGACGCTCTCCGGTCGTTCGATTCGCTCCTTATCAGCGAAGCCGGAAGGCTGGCAGCGGAACCGCGGGGCTACAGGGTTCCCATCAGCCTCGGAAGCTGGCACGAACTTCCGTTTGGGGCCGGCCAGATTTGTATCAATCGAGTGAAACCGGAAGGTCCCATTTGTGATAGGTTCAAGGAAGATCAAGAATTAGCTATCGAACGCATCGGGTTGAGCAGAGACACTCTGACCGAATGTGATTTGCTCGTGCGTAATTGGGAACCTGGAGATGAGTTGCACCGCTGTGGCCACCAATCTTCAGAAAAGATAAAACAGCTGTTTCAGGAAGGTCGAGTACGGCTCTGGGAACGTCGCCATTGGCCCCTGCTGCAATGCGGAGGGGATATTGCCTGGGTACGCAGCTTCGGAGTAGCTGAGAAGTTCTGCGTGACGCGGGAACAATCAAAAGAAGTGGAACTCCTCTACAGATCGTCCGAGTGTGCCTAAACCGACAGCTACTATGAATCGAAAGCGGTGTAATCTACGTCTTTTAAGGTAAGGGGCACGAGCAGGGCCACGCGGCCCGTATCTGACCGGAAGAACGGTCAGGAGAAGGTGAGTTCATGAGCGCGAATGTAAAAACCGCAGTGTTTTGGGTGGTCATCATCTGCGCGGTCGTGTTAGTCTACATGGCCGTTAAGACCGGACGAGGGCCCACTCCAACTAATCTGTCGGTCTCGGAGTTTGTCTCCGATATCCAGGACGGCAAGATCAAGGATGCCAACATTACCGGGACGGATGTCCAAGGCAATATGCTCGAAGGCGGCATCTCAAAGCCTTACCACACGGTAGTCCCCCCTAACTACCCTGATATCTACAAGATGCTCCAGGAGAAGGGCGTTAAATATACCTGGAAAGATTCCACGGGAAGCGGCTGGATCAGCATTCTGTTCAATGCGGTTCCGGTGTTGATTCTGTTGGGACTCTGGATATTCATGATGAGGCAGATGCAGAGCGGCGGCAACAAAGCGCTGAGCTTTGGCAAGAGTCGCGCCAGGCTGCACTCGTCTCAGCAAAAGAAGGTGACATTCAAGGATGTCGCGGGGGTCGATGAAGCGAAGGAAGAGTTGCAGGAAATCATCGAGTTCCTGCGTGAACCGCAAAAGTTCCAAAAGTTGGGCGGGCGCATACCTAAAGGTGTGTTACTGATCGGCCCTCCGGGAACAGGCAAGACGCTGCTTGCAAGAGCAATAGCCGGCGAGGCAAACGTTCCTTTCTTCTCGATTTCCGGTTCTGACTTCGTCGAGATGTTCGTCGGCGTGGGCGCTAGCCGCGTACGCGATCTTTTCGAACAGGGCAAGAAAAATGCACCCTGCATAATCTTTATAGATGAAATCGACGCTGTCGGACGTCACCGCGGGGCGGGACTCGGCGGCGGCCACGACGAGCGCGAACAGACACTCAACCAATTGTTAGTGGAGATGGACGGCTTCGAATCGAACGAGGGCGTCATCCTGGTGGCAGCGACAAACCGTCCTGATGTGCTGGACCCCGCGCTGCTTCGCCCGGGCCGTTTCGACCGGCGCGTAGTGGTCGATCGACCGGACGTGCGAGGACGTGAAAGTATTCTGAGGGTTCACACCAAGAAAACGCCTCTGGGCGACGACGTCAACTTGTCGGTCATCGCGCGCGGCACACCTGGTTTTGCCGGTGCGGATCTGGCAAACCTGGTGAACGAGGCGGCTCTGGTGGCCGCTCGGCAGAATCGCAAGGTAGTGACCCAGTTCGATTTCGAGCTGGCGAAGGACAAAGTGCTGATGGGAGTAGAGCGCAAGAGCCTGATCATCAGCGATAAAGAAAAGCGCATGACCGCTTACCATGAGGCCGGCCATGCGATCGTAGCGGCGCTGCTTGAACATGCCGATCCGTTGCACAAGGTAACGATCATTCCTCGGGGCATGGCGCTGGGATTAACTATGCAGCTTCCGCTCGATGACAAGCTGTCGCACGATAAGAAGGATCTGCAAGCACGCCTGGCCATTCTAATGGGCGGACGTATCGCCGAAGAGATCTTTCTCGATCAGATGACCACCGGAGCGGGCAACGACATAGAACGGGCCACGGAAATGGCTCATAAAATGGTTTGCGAATGGGGTATGAGTGAACTTGGCCCCTTGTCTTTCGGCAAAAAGGACGAGCAGATCTTCCTGGGCCGCGAGATCGCACAACATCGCGATTACAGCGAGGAGACGGCGATCAAGATCGACCAGCAGGTGCGAAAGATGGTCGAAGACGGATACAACACCGCGAAAAACATCATCGAAGAGCGGCGTGACGCGCTGGTACGGATCGCGGAAGCGCTACTGGAGCGCGAAGTGCTGGATGGCAGCGAAGTTTTGGATCTGATCAACGGCAAGCCGCTGTCGCAGTTGGCCAAAGCCCCGCAAACCACTACTACACCCAATCCGCCGGATAGCGGCATTGTTATCGGTCCTCATCCGAGTACGGTTCCTGGATTGTTGGGTGGCGAAAGTCCGCAACCCGCATAAGACAGCTCGCACAAAAATCATGAAGCCCGGACCGCGATGCGATCCGGGCCTTTTTGTTGGCGGACAAAATCATTCTGGGCTTGTTGCCAAATGTCCTTGGGAATTGAATTTGAGAGCAAGAGCCAGAGTGTTCTGATTGTTCAGAAGCCTCAGACTGTAAAACAGAGGCGAATCAAAATGACCAATTTAGCGAAGGTTGATGAAAGCGTTTCTCTTCCCTACGTAACGGACGAGCAGCGCTGGACTGCGGTGGTTAGCAGGGATCGAGGCGCAGATGATGTCTTTTACTACTCAGTGGCGACGACAGGTGTCTACTGCCGCCCATCCTGCGGATCGCGGCAACCACGAAGAGAAAACGTTCGATTCCATTTGACAACGGAAGCTGCTGAAAAAGCGGGATTCCGGCCGTGCAAGCGCTGCCGTCCAACCGCTCCCGACGTGGTGGCACAGCGAGTAGCTGCGATTGAAGAGGCTTGCCGGGCACTCGAAGCGACCCAGGAACCCCCTGATCTGGATCGAATTGCTGAAGCAGCTGGAATGAGCCGCTTCCATTTCCAGCGTGTGTTCAAAGAGATAACTGGCGTTGCTCCGCGCGCCTACTTTGCGGAGTGCCGCAGAAAACGAGTGCAGGCAGAACTGGAGCGCACCAAAACAGTCACCGAAGCTATTTACGGAGCGGGTTTCAACTCGAATGGACGATTCTACGAGAGATCGAATCAAATTCTCGGCATGACGCCCAAGGCATTCCGTTCAGGCGGCAGTCACGCCAGCATCCGCTTTGCAGTGGGTGAATGTTCCCTCGGCTCTATTCTGGTAGCCGCGACCTCCAATGGAATCTGCTCAATTTTGCTCGGCGACGATCCGGATCGGCTTGTGCAAATTCTTCAAAAACGCTTCCCCGCTGCCGAACTGGTCGGCGGAGATCCAGAGTTCGAGCAACGGATGGCGACCGTCGTTGGGTTCATCGATCATCCGGCACAAGGCTTAAAGTTGCCCCTGGATGTGCAGGGCACCGCCTTTCAACAGCGCGTCTGGCGTGCGCTGAGCGATATCCCGGCGGGCGCGACTGCGAGCTACGAGGAGATCGCCAAACGCATCGGTGCGCCAAAGTCGGTCCGGGCGGTGGCTGCCGCGTGTGCTTCCAATGCCATTGCAGTCGCCATTCCCTGCCATCGCGTGGTGCGCAAGGACGGCGCGCTATCCGGCTACCGATGGGGTGTGGAGCGAAAGCGCGCTTTGCTCGAACGCGAAGCTAGAGCCTGACACGCGACTGTCGCGCATCAGCCTAGTCATCCCGGCAGTGTTCCTCCTTCGGAATAGCGAGGAATGGCTGCATTAGGAGTGTGTTGCCCGCAGTGTAGTTCCCGATCAGTTCGCCGCGATTGTTGATGCCGGTCAGGTCGGTACCGGAAGTGTCCGGCCTGATATGTTGAATGGGCGTAAATTTCCCGTGTTCGAGTACGAAACTGTAGCCGGAGTAATTTCCAGTGATATCTCCCGCGTCATTGATCCCAGTCAGAAAAGTGTTGGTTGATCCCGGGAACTCGATTTCGGAGAACGCGCCGTGGTCGTATAGGAAGCCATGCTCGTTTGCAGCAGTATCGAAGAAGGTGCCGACCATCTTTCCGGCATTGTTGATGGCGGCGAGTGTACTGTTAAAGGAGCTGGGATAGTCGATGGTAGTGACGGTGCCTTCGAAATATAAAAAGCCCTGTTCGCCAACTCCCGTATTCGAATACCCACCGAACTCGCCAACGATTTGACCACGATCGTTGATTCCAAAAGCCTGAGTAATCGTTTGATTTCCGGGGACATTGATGGTCGTAAACACGCCGTCAGAATAAAGAAAGGCCAGTGTCTCTTGGCCGTTGGGACTGAAAGATCCAACTATCTGGCCGCGATCGTTGAGCCCGCGCGGGAAAGTGCTTCCTGGAGGCGCATCGGGATCATCGAGTAGAGTGACTTCGCCTTTTCTATAGAAAAATCCGTGAGTAACGCCGGAATCATCGGTGCCAATCCCGATAATTTCGCCGGCGTCGTTTATGCCACTGACATACGGATCGGAAAGCCCGGGAATGTCAAAAGTTCTAAACGTAAAGGCCGGTCTCGCATAGAGCACGCCGCCTGAATTTAAGAGTGCTAATCCGAGCACCGGTAACACGACACCGAGTCGCAACGTTCCCTCCTCCAAACGCGGGTAGTTCGTCTGTGAGCCCAGACTCTTCTAAGGCGTCTTGCCCTGATCCGCTGCCCCGCTTATCAGTGCGTCGATCGTAAACCGGATGACTCGGTTTGTCAATGGAAAGAACATCGACGGCAGCCAGCTTTCCTGGTTCGATGCACCGCCCTATTCTTCCCGTAACGCCCGCACGGGATCGAATCTCGCCGCTCTGGCCGCCGGCAGCACTGAGGCCAATCCAGCCACCAGGAGCACGAGCAAAGTCACTCCCAGATAGCTCACCATATCTGTTCGCGATACGCCATAGAGCATCCCTGAGAGCACTTTCGAAAAACCTGCCGCGAGGACAAGCCCGGTGACGCATCCAAAACCGGCGACACTCAGGCCCTGAGCGAGAAACCGTTCCAAAATCTGGGCGGGCATCGCGCCTAGGGCCATTCGCAAGCCGACTTCGCGCTGGCGGACGGTAACGAAATAGCCGAGTGTTCCGTAGAGACCTATGGCAGCCAGCAAAATTGCCGTTAGTGAAAACAACGTCAGCAACAGCGTGCGCAAGCGACCCTCCGAGCTCGCGTCGAACAGTTGTTGCTTTAGAGAGATGATGTCAAATACCGAACGGGCCGGCTCGATCTCGTGGATTTTGTGGCGTAGAGTGTCGCCCATGGAAAGCGGATCTCCATGCGCTCGTATCAGAAAATAAGGGCTTGGCTCGGGAGCACTGATGCACGTGTAGACGATAGGGGCCAAGGCGTGATCGACTCCATTCTCGTGTGCATCCGCCACAACTCCAACGATCTCTTCCGGCGTCGTGAAAAAAGCGTCATGCAGCCGTTCCAGATGGTGTCCGACCGCGGGTTGATTACCGAGAAAGGATGTCACAAAACTGCGATTGACAACAGCAGTGTTCAGAGTTTTGCCTTCTTTGCACTCTTCTCCGCTGAGCATCGGAATACGCATTGTTTGAAAGTATCCGGCCGAGACCGCTCGCTGGTCGCTCAGAATCTTGTCCTTGATAGCATGGCCATCCAGTAACTTGAACTCGCCGGGATACTCGCTCGGAACGCCAGGTAAGGTGGCCGATGTCGCCGCAGCGGCCACACCGGGAACACTGCGGATGCCCTCCAGGTCACCGTCTACCCGCCGGGTGAGAGCCTTCATGTCCGCCGTCTCACCCCAATTTCCACTCATCCGCAACGTGAGAATGTGTTCGACGTCGAACCCGGGAGAAACGCGGCCCAAAGCTTGAAAGCTTCTAAGCAGAAGCGCGGCCCCTAGCAAGAGCGTGACCGCCAAAGCTACCTGCACGCCGACCAGCGCCCACTGCAGCGGATTGCTTCCCGCGATTTGGGTCCGGGTATTATGGGCCAGCGAACCCGAAACCGTGCGGCGCGTCGCCTGAACCGCCGGTACCAGCGCAAAAAGGAGGGTACACACCATGGCGCAACCGAGGCCGTATAACAGAATGCGCCAGTCAAGAGCGATCTCGTTCACGCGCGGCAATGCTTTGGCCATGGATCGAAACACCTTTGATGCGCCCGCTGCGACAGCTAGCCCCACAGCGGAACCGATTATCGCCAGTACAAAAGATTCCGTCAGCAGTTGCACAATCACAGACGCACGAGAAGCTCCAAGCGAATAGCGGATTGCGATTTCACGCGTTCTCTCCGAGGTGCGCGCCAGAAGTAGGGCGGCGATATTCGTGCAGGCGATTAGCAGCAACAGAGAAACCGAACCGAATAGCAGCCACAGCGACTCGCCTGAGTTCCCCACGACCGACGCTTTGAGTGCCTGGACCTGAATGGAAATGTCCTTATCGGCTTTTGCGTACTGTCGTCCGAGTCGGGCTTGCACAGTCGCCAGATCGCTTCTCGCCTGGGCAATCGTGACATGTGGCTTGATTCGGCCAAATACCCGAAACCAGGTGGATTCACGATCTTGCGCGTAAGGAGCGTCAGGTGGGCTGACGTCCCAGATATCCGTCGCGCGATCGGGAAAAGCAAAGTTAGCCGGCATTACGCCAACAATTGGGTACGAATACTTTCCAAAGCGAAGTTTCTTACCCAATACGTGTGGATCACCGTGAAAGCGCCGTTGCCAAAGTGCGTTACTGATGAGAATCGCATTCGGGCCGCCGAAGTGCTCTTCTTCAGGCGTGAAGTCCCGCCCCAGTATGGGAGCCACACCAAGCACCTGCAGAAAACGCGGGGCTACCAGGGCGTCGGTCAGCTTCTCCGGAAGGATGCCTGAGGTCTCCGACACATCTTGCGTGTAGTAGCCGCTAATGCCCTGGAAAGCCTCGCTCATTTTGTTCCAGTCTTCCAGCCGCTGCGGCGCCACGAAGGTTTCTAAACTCTTGCCCTTGTTGTGGTACTGATGCAGTACCACTAGCCTGTCGCTGTCCGGATACGGAAGCGCCCGCAATAGAACCGCGTCAATAGCAGAGAATACCGCGCTGTTTGCTCCGATTCCAAGAGCCAGCGTCAGCACCACTGTCAAAGAGAAGCCCGGAGACCTGCGGATGAACCGCACCGCCGCTTTCAAGTTCTCGCAAGTATTCTCCAAAGCTGCGATGCGGTGAACATCCCGGCACTCTTCTTTCACCTGCTCGCTCCCGCCAAACTCTAGTAGAGCCTGTCTGCGTGCTTCTTCCGCCGGCAAGCCCTGGGCGACTTTTCCGTCAATCAATTCCTGCAAGTGGAATCGGAGTTCTGAATCCAGCTCGTTTTCACGACGCCGCGTCTTGCTCAAAATCGAACGCAACCAGGGCATTGTCTATCTCCTACTCGACCGTTTGCATGATTAGCGTCACTGCCCCGGCCAGACGCTCCCAGTTGGATTCTTCTCTCGCAAGTTGTTTGCGGCCCTTTGCCGAGAGCCGGTAGAACTTCGCTTGCCGCCCGCTATCCGATTCGCCCCAATCCGCTTCCAGCCAACCACGCTTTTCGAGCCGATGAAGAGCCGGATACAACGAACCTTGCTGTACCTGCAGAACTTCTTTCGAAATCTGTTTGATCCTTTGTGAAATACCGTACCCGTGCACCGGACCCAAAGCCACGATCTTTAAGATCAGCATGTCCAGCGTGCCTTGTAGAAGATCGGATTTATCGATTGGCACAGCGCCTCCTAGCCTCTCTACATATTCGTCCCGAATAGGTAGATTGTCAAGGAGTGAGCACCCGTTTCGGGCAGAGCGGGCTAGCTGTTTCGCGGATTCCTGGAGCGACCGGGACCGCTGTCGGAACGCGGTATCAGACTAGGATCGACTCTGACCGTCGCCTTTCCAATCAAGCCTGTTTTCAGCGAACCCGTATCGAGTCGTTCGAATGCCAGTATCGTGCCGGCGCCATGAGCGTCATCGAACACCATGTCTTGATCCAGTCTCGTCCGCTCAACGTTGTGCCGGACAGCATACGGATTGAGATTCGCGACTTCATCGCTCAGCTCATCGGGGAAGAAAAGTTGGCCAGTGTGCGATACGTGTCCGCCGGATATCTTCTGGTTCCTGATGATCCCACCACAGTGAACTTTAAGGTGGATGTGAATGTCGCGGCCGGCGTACCATCCCGGATAGATTGTGTCGAATTCAACGATGCCCCCAGGGTCGGAAATCTGGAGGCCGCGGCAGAAAGTAGTATTGTCCGATGAAGTAGGCGGGCCGAAGCCGGGGGGCGCTCCGCCTTCGCGATCGAAACCGGGAGGCGGCCCCGCCTTACTATCGAAATCAGGTGGCGGTCCTGGTGGCCGGCCACCCGGAGCGCCACGATGACCGCCCATTCCTGGTGGTCCGTTCGGGTTCATCTTTGTATATCCGGAATAGATGCCGCTAGCGTCACAGTGCCAGATCTCGAGGGCAGCGTTTTCGATAGGCGTGCAGCTCCTCCCATCGATGACAGTGAGACGGAGTCGCAACGGCAGACCGGGTTTGCCCTCCGTGACGTCTCGCCGCAAAATTCCGCGATCCAGATAATAAGGGCCTTGAGTGAGTTCCGCGTCGAGCACGCAGGCCGCGGATTCGGCATGATATGTCGTGGCCGCGCCTCGCCGCGTCGGAAGAAATAAGCCAGTTGCACCGGCGACACTATGAAACATGAACTTTCGCCGGTTGAAATGAGAGAAATGCATGCGCTCTACACACAGTGAATCAGGTTGCTGTAAAGCTTTTGTTTCGCACGTGAAGCCGATTGTAAAGCTTACGTAAATCAGGAGTGTTTTGGATCGGCAGCAGTAAAAACCATCTCCACCTCCAGACCATGCGGGAGGCGATTTCGGCAGGATACGGCACCGCCGCAAGCATCTACGCAACTCTTCACTATCGCTAAGCCCAGACCCGCCCCTCCGGTTTCGCGCTGGCGGGCAAACTCCGGACGATAGAAGGGCTTGAAAACGTTCTCGAGTTCGTTTTCGGGAAGTCCCGGTCCCTGATCGGCTACGCGAATCGAAACGCTGCCTTTCCCGTTCTTGGCCGAAAGTGATATGGGACCGGCAGGGCCGGCGTAACGGATCGCGTTGCGCACCAGGTTTGCCAGAGATCGGTAAAGATACTCCGGCTGGGCCATTACGTTGAGATCAGCTCCGATGTGGTTTTCAATTTGTGCCTGACCGGAACTCTCCCGCTCGAGAACCTGCTTCGCCACTTCAGCCACGTTGACAAGTTTTAGCCGGATCTCAGCCGGACCAAGCTCCGTCTGCGAAAAAGACAACAGCTCGTCGATCAACCCCGATACGTGTGCAAGCTCCTCGTTGACATCGTTGACGTATTCGACCGTATTGGCTGCAGCGCGTTGTTCCAAAATGCCCACAGCCACCTGCATGCGAGCAACAGGAGAACAGAGTTCGTGCGCGATATCACTAAGGAAACGCCTTTGGCCGTGAATCAAATCCGCTAGGCGGTGCGCCATGCGACTTATAGATCCGCTCAGATCGCCAAGTTCATCGCGCCGGCGGGTGGGGAGCGCAATTTCAAAATGACCTTCAGCGATCTGTGCCGTCGCGCGAGTCATTTGACTTATAGCGCGAGTCAATCCGCGTATCAATGGCAGCCAGCAAGCAACCGAGATCAAAACGATCGCAAGAATGACAGCTAGCCAGGGACGGTAATCGAAAAAGAACGGATTGGTCCAGATAGAAGAAAATCGCCAGATCACGGTCCCGTGAACCGGCTCGACGCCCAGGCCGCTCCAGATTGGAATGGGAACGCCGACCCAATACTCGCGGGGATACGCGCTACGACTCATGAAAATCGGAGGCGGCCCCAACATTGGAGGAATCTTCTGCCGGCCGCCGTGTCCATCCGGACCATGATGACCGCGGGTCAGGGATGCGCGTACCTCTTCGGGCAAAGTTATAGGCGTGCCAGCGAGTTGCTCGCCCCTGTTGTTGAAGAGGTAGAGTCTCGCGGAGTAAGTCTTCGAATAGAGGTTAAGCGACTGATCCCATTTCCGGGCTGGCTCCTCCGGCAGCTGCAGCGCCAAAAGGCGAGAGACGGAGAGCATGCGATCACGCGCAGGTGCAAAGAGAAATGAACTGAGATCCAGTCGAAATTGGACTCGCGCGAAGACGATAAAGACCAGGGCCAACAAGACAACGTTGAAGAACGCGAGTAAAGAAATCTTTAGCGAGAGCGATGGCCGTAGGGTCATGACTCGTTTTCCGTTCCAGGCTTGCGCATCATATAACCAGCGCTGCGAATTGTCACGATAAAGCGCGGCGATTTAGGATCATCTCCGAGCTTTTTGCGCAGCGAGGAGATGTGAACATCTACAGACCGGTCGAAGACATCGAAGTCTCGATCCGCGACCTCGAGCAGAAGTTGCTCGCGAGTCCTCACTCGACCTGCAGCGCTCGCGAGAGAAGCAAGCAGATCGAATTCGACCGCAGTAAGCTGCAAAGGCTCCGTGTTGAGCTTCGCGGTCCTCGATCCGCGGTCAATCTGCAGACCCCCCACCACGATTGCTGCAGGCTCCGCTTCCGCCTGCGCGGCCGAAGATATCACTGAGCGACGTATGACAGCCCGGAGACGCGCGAGCAGCTCCCGCGTAGAGAAGGTTTTCGGCAGATAGTCGTCCGCCCCAAGTTCCAGGCCCACGATTCGGTCCGCTTCTTCGCCGCGTCCGGTGAGCATCAGCACGGGTGTATTCGATTCGCCGCGTATACGGCGTAGAAATTCGAAGCCGTCCATGCCGGGCAGCATGACATCCAGAATCAGCGCGGCAAAGGGTTCATGCAACGCTAGCTGCAGTCCGGAAACTCCATTGTGAGCGGCTGATACTTCGTATCCCATCGGTTCCAGATAGTCACGAATCAGCCGGCAAAGCTTTACGTCGTCATCGACTACGAGAACGCGCGTGTGGAGATCAGCCTTAACGTCTAACGGTGCCATCTCCACAATTGTTGCTCTGCTCTTCGCGCGTCGCACATCCTTTTACCGGGTCTTTACAAAAAGGCGCTTCGTCTTAATACCGACTTTACAAGTTCCTGGTCAACTGAAGTCATTCCGACGGGTCGCCTTCGGCTTGCAAGACTCCACCCTCAAGTCCTGCCAAAAGGCGAAGGCGACCACTTTTCTGGAAATTTATGAGATTCATTGCCCTAAGCCACAGACCGTTCCGGCTTCTCGTATTCACGCTTTTATCGATGTTCACGGTGAAGCAGGCACTCGGACAGAATTCCGCAAGTGGCGGAGCCGTACAAGGTGTGGTCAAGGACAGCTCCGGCGCCGTGATTCCCGGCGCAACAATAACGCTCACCGATGAAAATGGCGGCATACACAAGAGCGAGACGCGAGGCGATGGGCATTATGTGGTCAGAGGTTTGCCTCCGGCTACCTACGGGGTGAAAGCTGAGTTCAGCGGGCTCGAGCAGAGCCCGGCAACCTTGGTCACAGTATCTCCGAACCAAATCGCAAACGCCAATGTTTCAATGAGAGTCGCAGCGCAGAAGGAGGAGGTTACCGTAACAGGATCGAACACGAACCAGATCAGCACGGAAGCCGCCAACAATGCTGCCGCCCTTGTTTTGCGCCAGGAAGATCTCGATGCATGCCCGATGATCCGGACGATCTGGAATCGGATCTAGAAGCGCTGGCCGGACCCTCGGCCGGTCCCGGAGGAAATCAGATTTTCATCGACAGCTTTACAGGCGGACGTCTCCCTCCCAAATCCTCGATTCGCGAGATAAGAATCAACTCGAACCCTTTCTCGGGACTACGAAGTTCGAAGGAATGTCCGGCGGTACCCGAGCACAACAAGGTGGAGGCCCTCCAGGGGGCGGTCCCGGCGGTGGCGGCGGCAGAGGTCCAGGTGGGGGCAGCGGCCCCGGTGGAGGAGGTCCTCCGGGCGGCGGTCCGCCTCCGGGTGGCATGTCCAACGAATCCGGCAGCCATCGTTATAACCTCACTCTTTCCGTGATGGCCCGGACTGTTCTGAATCATGAGAATCTGAGTGCGCCGATAGCCGTGCTCACCTCACCCTCGTTTCTCGAATCGACGGGCATCACAGGAGGTTTTGGCCCGGAATCTGTAGCGAGTAATCAGCGGAGAATTGATCTCCAACTGCGATTTTCATTTTAGGGAGTGAAGCGTAGACCGCTTGAACAAAAGGTTCGAAGTGCGGCTTGCGGGTTCTTGCATCGAAGGTCGTCCAGCTTAGCCCGTAATGTGATATGTTCTCGGTTCAATGAAGACTGGGGACGTAGCGGGCGCGGACTATCAGCTCAATTGGCGGAGGCTTCAGCAGGTGGGCCTGAACGCGTACGAGTCGCGTTCGTACATGGTACTCATGGGGCACCCGCGCTTCAAAGCGCTCGAACTCGCGGCACGCTCTCATGTTCCCAGGCAAAAAATTTACGAGGTTCTGGACAGCCTCGTCGAAAAAGGCTTCGCCCAGGTCGTTCAGGAGAAGACGAAATTGTTTTCAGCCGTTGACCCCAGCGTGGCGATTCCGAGCTATCTCGCGCGGCGCACACGAGCTCTGCAACACGAGTTGACGGAACAGGGGCGGCTCGCCAGCGGCCTGATTGAAGACCTTCGCCTGGCCTACCTGGAAGGGCAAGATGGGCGGGGCACCCTAGACTTTCTTAACCTAGTAAGTGATCCGACCCAGACAGCCATTCAGTATCGCCGCATGCTGACTACGGTGAGCCATCACTACGTCGAGTTTTCCAGGCCGCCTTTCGCGGTCGACCCGCTCGATGAACAACTCGTCAAGGAAGCGGCTCACAAAGGTGTGCGGGCGCGTCTCCTGATCGAGACCGGCCAAATCGATCCTGAACATCTCGAGCGCCTTCACGAGTACCGCGCAGCGGGCGTGGAAATCCGTTTCCTCGATCGTCTGCCTCTTAAGCTCGCCCTATTCGACGGTAAATGCGGTCTGGTCGCGCTTCTCGACCCCGTGCTGACCCGGCCTTCCTGGACCTCGTTGATTTTCGAACACGACGGTTTTGCAGAAGCTATGGCCGGCCTCTTCGAGAGCTACTGGAATCGTGGCGTCTCCGGCACGGAACCCGAAGTAGCTCTGCTTCCACCTAATCAGGTAAGTATGTAGGTTGGGAGATTCTCGCTGCATCATTCACGTGTCGCAGAACATGATCGCGATCGAGAAACTGGATGGCGCCCATTCCGAGCAACTCCGCAGCTCGCACATTCTCTATTCGATCGTCAAAGAATAAGCTATAGCGCGGCGCGCTTCCGAGACCCTGTAAACAATACTCATAGATTGCCGGATGGGGTTTAACAGAGTGGATTTCGTAGGAAAGCGTCACCTGGTCGAAGGAGTTGAGCCGCTTGGTGTGTGTCTTCAGCTTCTCGCCCAGTTCGCGCGGCATGTTAGAGAGAACCGCGAGCCGCTTGCCTGCCTGGCGCAGTTCCCCGACCCATTCCCACATCACGTCATCGAATTGCATCCAACTTTCAGTATCGAGCGCGACCAATTCATCGATGAGGCTGGCAGTAATTCGCGCACCTCCTCCGCGAGCGACCCCGTGCCAGTATTCGGCAGCCGTCAAGGCGTCCTTGTCATACTCGGACCGTTTGGCCCAGTATAGTTCTGTGAAGCGCTCCGGACGAATCCCCAAGAGTCCTGCCATCTTCGCTTGATCCGCATCACTCTGATGACGGGCAAGAACACCACCGTAGTCGAAGATAATGGAGCTGTAAGAGTCAACAAGCGCCATCGGCTACATGTTCTCGACGGCTGCGTACTTCGCGAATAGCGTAGATCCGGCGCCCCTGGCTCTCGAAGTATGTTCTCATCAGAACTTCTCCTATCAGACCGGTGCTGAACGCCATGAGTCCGGAGATCCAAAGCAACGCTCCGGCCACCAGCAGCGGCCCGTGTTCGGCTATGATGTCGTGCCCGGCGATCTTTGCCACCAGCATCCAGATCAAAAGCGAGCTGCCCGTTCCGATACCCGCCAGGCCCCACTTCCCGAAGAAATGCATGGGACGAGTCAGATAGCGAAGCAAGAATTTGATGGTCAGGATATCGAAAAAAACCCTGAACGTGCGGCCAAGGCCGTAATGCGAAGCTCCGTTTGGACGCTCGATGTTTCGAATCGGCACCTCGGCTACGCGAGCACCGTAAAAGCTGGCGAGAGCAGGTATGAAACGGTGCAATTCGCCGTAGAGGTTAACATCCTTCAGAACCTCTGAACGATACGCTTTGAAGGTTGTTCCAAAGTCGTGCAAATCTACCCCGGAAGCGCTCTTCATCATCCAATTGGCGATCCGGGATGGAAGCTTCCGGGTTACAGCGTTGTCGACACGGTCCTTGCGCCAGCCGCTCGCGATGTCATAACCTTCGTTGATTTTCTCGAGCAGCAGCGGTATGTCCTCCGGATCGTGCTGAAGATCTCCGTCCAGAGAAACCACTATCTCGCCCTGCGCCTCATCAAATCCGGCAGCGAGCGCAGCTGTCTGGCCGAAGTTCCGCCGCAGTCGTAAAACCTTCAAATGCGCGTCAGTCTCGACAAGATTTGCCAAAAGATCAAAGCTTCGGTCCGTCGAAGCGTCATCCACAAAAATGATCTCGTATTGCCGGCGGAGACTCTCCAGCACTGTCGTGAGCCGGTCGTAGAGCGGAAGAATGGCCGGTTCCTCGTTGTGAATCGGGATGACTATCGAGAGCATGTGCGCCTTTTTCAGTGTAGCGGAGTGACCCATCGACCTCTGCAGAACTGCTAGAATAGGAAGGTAGCGAAAATTAGGTTAACTCGCCGTGCGTCAAGGACTTGCACGACAAGTTCTCGCGCTGCCAGGAGTCTCTTTTGGCCGATCAAAAGCCACCAACCGACGGTACCTTATTCCCGCCGCCAAGCGAACCGAAAAACATCATATCGATCAATATCGAAGACGAAATGAAGCGCTCGTATCTCGATTACGCCATGAGCGTAATCGTGGGCCGGGCGCTGCCGGATGTACGTGACGGTCTGAAACCGGTCCATCGCCGTATTCTATATGGCCTGCACGAGATGGGTCTCCATTACAACCGGCCTACGCGGAAGTGCGCGAAGATCGTCGGCGAGGTTCTTGGGAAATATCATCCTCACGGTGATGCGCCGGTCTATGATTCGCTTGTGCGCATGGCGCAGCCGTTTTCGATGCGCTATCCGCTGGTTGACGGCCAGGGAAATTTTGGGTCGGTTGACGGCGACCCGCCTGCGGCGATGCGGTATACCGAAGCCCGCCTGACCAGAATCGCCGGCACGCTGCTCGAGGACATCGATAAAGAGACGGTCGATTTCCGCCCTAACTACGACGACAGCGAGCACGAGCCGGAAGTCCTTCCCGCACGCGTTCCGAACCTGCTGATCAACGGCTCCTCCGGAATTGCGGTTGGTATGGCTACCAATATCCCGCCGCACAACCTCAAAGAGATCATCGATGCGACCATCGCGTTGATTCACGATCCGCATACTCCTCTCGCCAAGATCATCGAAATGGTGCCGGGACCCGATTTCCCGACTGGCGGTTTCATTCTCGGGCGTCAGGGCAGCATCGATTACTTCACCAAGGGACGCGGCAGCATCAAACTGCGCGCCAGGGCAGCAACCGAAAAAATCGGCAAAGATCGCGAAGCAATCGTGGTCACTGAAATCCCGTTTCAGGTAAACAAAGCACGCCTGCTAGAGCACGTCGCGGCTTTGGTCTCAGACAAAAAGCTCGAAGGCATTTCGGACGCGCGCGATGAGAGCGATCGCGATGGAATGCGGATCGTCTTCGAACTGAAGCGCGGCGAACAGGCCGAAGTGATTCTCAACAACCTGTACAAGCAAACACAGATGCAGGTGAACTTCGGCGCCATCATGCTGTCCATTGTCAACGGGCAGCCGCGCGAGCTCGGCCTCGTCGATCTCATCAAGCGCTTCATCGAGCATCGGGTGGATGTGGTCCGCAGGCGGACCGATTACCTCCTGCGAAAAGCTCGGGAACGCGAGCACATTCTCCTTGGCTTCCAGCGCGCGTTGGATCAGTTGGACGCAGTCATCGCTCTCATCCGGGCTGCCAAGAATCCCAAGGAAGCACGCGAAGGCTTGATCACTCGCTTCGAGTTCAGCGAGCGTCAGGCGCAGGCCATCATCGAGCTACAACTGCAGCGCTTAACCGGCATGGAACAGCAGAAGATCCTCGACGAGCTGGCCGAATTACAGCGCCTGATCGGCGAATACGTGGAGATTCTGGGTTCAGAGAAAGTTTTGAAGAACCTGATCATCAAGGAGCTCAAGGAAGTTCAGAAAGACTTCGGGGACGAGCGCCGCACGCAGATCATCGAGGATACCGGCGACATTCGCCTGGAAGATCTTGTACAGATGGAAGACGTGGCAGTGACCGTTTCGCGTGGCGGTTATCTGAAGCGTACCTCCGTCGACACATATCGCCGTCAGTCTCGCGGCGGCAAAGGCCGCATCGGCATGGGAACGCGGTCTGAGGATGTCGTCGAGCACCTCGTTATTGCGTCCACCCACTCGTACCTGCTTATCTTCACTAACAAAGGACGAGTCTACTGGCTCAAGATGTACGAAATTCCCGATGCCGGAACGACTGGCAAAGGCAAACATGTTTCCGGCCTGATCAGTCTGCAGCCCGATGAGACTGTAAAGGCGTTCTTGTCCGTTAAGGAATTCGAGGCAGGTAAGTTCATCGTAATGGTTACGCGCCAGGGCGTGATAAAGAAATGTGAACTCACCGAATTCGATAATCCATTGGCGCGTGGAATCATCGCAGTCGCCCTCGACGATGGGGATGAGTTGCTCGGGGCCACAATCACCACCGGCGATAAATACATCTTCCTTGGCTCCCATGAAGGAATGGCGATCCGCTTCAACGAAGATGAGGTTCGCGCTATGGGCCGCCAGGCGCGAGGCGTGAGAGCGATGGATCTGGAGGAAGGCGATTTCTTGATCGGTCTCTTAGTTGTAGACGAGGACGGTTTAATCCTGTCCATCTCGGAGAACGGTTATGGAAAGCGGACTCCGCTGAAGGATTATCGCTTGACGGGCCGCGGGCGTAAGGGCGTCATCAACATGAAGACCACGCCCAAAGTCGGGAAAGTAGTCGCCGTGCTTTCAGTGCGGGAAGTCACGGATCTGATGATTATCACCAAGGACGGCAAGATCATTCGCCTTGAATCAGGTGAGATCCGCCAAGCCGGGCGTTCTACACAAGGCGTGCGGCTGGTGCGCATGGATGAGAGCGATCAAGTGGCTGCTGCATCCTGCATTCCCGAATCGGAAGAAGAACCCGGCAAGAACGGCGAGTTGCCCTTGCAGTAATCAGTGTCCAGTATCAAACACTAGGGCTGCCCTATACTTCAAGTATGGGCGCCCTTGTGACGATCCAAGGCACAGACACAATGCCTGTAGCGGAAGAGCTGGAGCAAAAAGAAGCGCGGCTCTTCGCTCATCTGGAAAAGCTCGGCCGTGTGATAGTCGCCTACTCAGGCGGAACGGACTCTGCCTATCTCGCTTGGGCTGCGCACCAGGTACTCGGAGACGAGGCTATTGCCATCACAGCGGATTCCGCATCGATTCCTGCTTCCCACAAGCGCGCCGCGGAAGACTTTGCCTCAGCCTGCGGCTTTCGTCACGAGTACATCTCGACTCTTGAGTTCGAAAATCCTGACTACGTCAAGAACGATAAAAACCGCTGCTTCCACTGTAAAGACGAGCTCTTCACCCGTCTGCAGGCGTATGCCGCGCGCTCGGGTCACCAGCATATCGTTTACGGTGTGAATCTTGACGATCTCGGTGATTATCGGCCGGGCCAGCAAGCGGCGAAATTGCATCAGGTGGAAGCTCCTCTGGCGGATGCTCGCTTGAGCAAGGCCGAGATTCGAGAGCTCTCGCGCCGCGCGGGACTGTCCGTTTGGGATCGCCCCGCTTCCGCATGTTTGAGTTCGCGAGTTCCCTACGGAACGCCCGTCACCGTCGAGATCATTCAGAAGATCGAACAAGGAGAGGAGGCGATTCGCGCGCTTGGGTTCCGACAGTACCGCGTCCGCTTTCACGGTGAGTTGGCCCGTATCGAGATTGCCAAAGAGGAGCTCCCGAAAGCCCTGACCATGGAGATGGCCCAGCAGCTCTCGGATATCTTTAAGCGGCTTGGTTTTCTTTACGTCGCGCTGGATTTGGAAGGCTATCGCCAGGGATCGCTCAACGCCGCCTTGGTTCCTGCCGACGCCAGACAACATGAGCACGCCGGCCAAGCATCATAGCGAAGGCTTTCTAGCGATCGTTAACGATGCCCGGCAGCGCATCCATGAAATCGATATCGCCGAATACAAGCGCCTATGCGAATCCGGAAACTCCGGACAGCTGGTCGATGTACGTGAAGACAATGAATGGGAAGGAAATCACGCTCTTGGAGCTATTCATCTCGGAAAGGGCATCATCGAACGCGACATCGAGACTACTTTTCCGGACAAGAACACGCGCCTGATTCTCTACTGTGGCGGCGGCTATCGCTCCGCGTTAGCAGCCGACAATCTTCAGAAGATGGGCTATACCAATGTGGTCTCACTCGATGGTGGCTGGCGCGCCATCGAGGTCTCCGGATTACCCCTACAGCATCCCCTCTAGCGTCGTTGCAATTGTCAGTAGCTTCTCGTCAGCATATTGGGCGCCGATCAGTTGTAGTCCGATTGGCAATCCGGATTCCCCTTTCCCGCACGGCATCGAAAGCGCTGGCACACCAAGAAGGTTGATTCCTCGCATCAGCCGGGTGGAAGCCATTCGCACCGATTCTTCCCTGCCCCCGATCTTTATCGTTTGTGCATCGACTGGGGGTGCCACCATGGGCGTCGTGGGAGTGGCCAGGATATCTACCTTCTCCCATACCTGATCCATCTCGCGTCGGAACACAGTCCGCAGCCGCTGGCCGTTGATGTATTCGTGTCCGGCGATCATTCGACCCTGCTCGAGAAGCGACCAAACATCTTTTCCAAAGAGTGTCGGATCCTGCTGCTCCCAATAAACCGCCGCTACCTCGGCCAGTTGTACGAGCCGCGCAACCACGTTGATCTCCGCAAAATCCGGAACCTGGACCTCGATCACCGCGGCCCCGTGAGTTTCCATGACGGAAATGCTCCGTCTCACGCTGGCGGCAACTTCGTCCTCGATGGCGTCGAAAAAGAAGTTACGTGGCACGCCCACGCGCAGCCCTCTCATATCTGAGAGCGCCTCCACTCCGAGACCGCTCTTTTCGCCCGTCATAGCATTGAATGCAAATGCGCAGTCCTCAACGCAAGAACCCAACGGCCCCACGTGGTCGGAGCTGAAAGCAAGCGGCAAAACTCCACTCCGGCTCACTCGATCATACGTTGGTTTGAATCCCACAATCCCGCAATACGACGCTGGAATGCGGACCGATCCTCCAGTGTCCGATCCCAATGCCATAGGCACCATACCGGCGGCGATGGCGGCCGCGGATCCGCCACTCGAGCCCCCTACGAGACGCGAATGGTCGACTGGGTTTAAGACAGCTCCGTAGTGCGGATTCCGCGATGTGATGCCGAAAGCCAGTTCGTGCAGATTCGTTTTGCCAATACTGATTGCGCCGGCATCCCGGAGCCGCACAACCACATCCGCATCTGAATCCGGCACGAAGTTCTCGTAAACCCGAGAGCCCGCCGTTGTCTTGATGCCTCGCGTATAGAACAGATCTTTGAGGGCGATGGGAATGCCGTGGAGCGGTCCGCGATCTACGCCACTTCTGAACTCCCGATCTCGTTCCGAGGCTTCTTCGCGCGCTTGCGTTTCCGTAATGGTGATGAAGGCGCGCAGCTGGCCCTGTTTCTTTGCTTCGGCTATGGCGCGATCCACCAATTCCGCGCACGATGCCTCTTTCTTACGTAGAATCGTGCCCAGCTCGCGAATCGTCATGAGCCGGTTTCTTTTCCACCTGGCTCTACACGAAACACGGTGGCAGGTTCGACCTCAGGTGTCAGACGTCGCGCCATCGGCATAAATTCCCGCCTAAGCTCGTCCAGAATCTGAGCGGGTTCTTGTCTGGACCACCCACGGCCCTCCATCGGCTTGTTTCGCAGATCTTCAATTCTTAATCCACGATTCCGCAGAGCATTCGCGGCTGTTGACGGTACCACTATCAGCCCGTGTAAAAGATGAATCGTATCGACGTGTTTTTGCCGGGCGCGCTCCGCCTCCTCGCCGGCAGAAGCCAACACCAGTTTCACCAGCCGCGAAACTGGCAGATCCACGCTGGTAGAGATCTCGCGATTCGGTTCGAGAGCGTCACGAATTTCTGCTTGCAGCTTTGTTGAATCCTCGGTTGACATCACAGATTCGAACAGCGGCCGGGCTTCCCGCATCAACCCGAGCAGCATGTGCTCTGGCTCAATGGAGGGTGATCCGTATTGGCTCGCCTCATAGCGTGCAAAAAAGATCACCCGCCGCGCCTTCTCGGTGTATCGCTCAAACATGGCTCTCGCGTTATATCACTGTGGCGCCGGTCCGCGCACCACTTGTACAAAATCGCTCGGCTTGATCCATTTGGCGAATGCCGTTCGCACCTCATCGGCGCTCATCCCGAAATACTTCTCCGCTGCGTGGAATGGTTCGTCGAGCGGGAGTCCAATCCGCGCGCGCCTAATGAATCCTCCCGCGACCGCGTCTTCACTGGATTCCGCGAGCGGTATCTGTCGCAAGATCAGTGCTTTTGCTTGCTGAAGTTCACCAGGAGTAACATTCGTTTGCGCCATGTCGAAAAGCTCGTGATCGATCATCGTGCGAGCCTTCGAGACGTTTTTTGGATCGCAGCCAAAATCGATTGCATAGTTCGTTCGGGTTTCCCCGGCTTCGATTGAATCGTTGATGGTATACACATAGCCTGTCTTCTGCCGCAAGTCCCGCCACAGCCGCGTTGCATACAAACCGCCGGCCAACACATCATTGCCGAGCCTCAGAGCATAATAGTCCGGGCTAAAGCGGTTCATCTCGAGGCCCTGGACAAGCTGAACCTGGTCTTGCACGCTGCTCGGATCAGGGACATTCACTGCGCTCGGCTTACTGCCTGGTATCGGCGGAAGAGTGACGTCTGGTTTGGGCCCTTGCGCCTGCCAGCCTCCGAACGCTTTCTCTATAACGCTGCGTGCCTCTTCCGGAGAGATATCACCGATAATCGCAATTGTCGTCAGATCCGGCCTGAATGCCTTTACGTAGTACTGCTGAAGATCGTCGAAGCTGACGGCTTTGATTGTCGCCGGCGTTGTTTCGCGCGTGAGTGGATCTTTAGGTGGAACCAGCGCCAGCGTCAATGCCCGGTCGGTGCGATATCCCGGGCTCTGCAATTCGCCCTCGCTCTCCTGGGCTGTTTGCTGCTGCACGATTTGGAAAGCCTCGTGTGGCAACGCCGGATGGAGTTCATTATCGGCAAGCAGTTCCGCACCCCGCGCGAAGTCCTGCTTCAGCACCTTCAAACTGAAATTCGATCCCGCCGATTCCGAAGCCGCAATGTCGTCCAGCGCTTTCTGGAATTGCAGCCTGTCCAGCGTCTTCGTCCCGTAAGAAAACAAGCCTTCGAGTAAGTCCGAGACCCCATCCTTGCCCGGCGGCGTCTGCATCTGCGTCTGTGTCTTGACTGATCCCAGCAGCGTAACCGTGGGACTTACTTTCTCTGTTTCGACAATCAGCCTGATCCCGTTCGCCAGTTTCATGTCCACTGGATGAATCGATGACTGCGGTACTCGCAGCGCCTTCACCGACGCTTCCGCCCAGGCTGGTAAAGCAACCGGCGTTGTCGGTGTCGATGTCGTCTTCTCTGTGCCTCCGAAGCCCTTAGCTGATACAGGCTCCCCCGACGGACGCGGCTTTAGCGTCGCTACCACGTCAGGTTGATTCAACAGATACTTCTTCGCGACTCGATTTACGTCGTCCACGGTTACTCGCTTAATGGCCTCAACATCCTCATCGGGCGAGTTCCTGCCTTCGTCGACCAGCGCCTGCGACCACAAGGAAGCCAGATTCGAAATCGAATTACGCCCGAATTCGGCGCTTGCGATCTCTCCCTTTTTGGCCGCATTCACCAGGTCCGGCGGCAGGCCGTTTGTGGCATAGCGCGTCAAAATGTTCTTCAACTCGGTCTGTATCGCGGTCGGATCCGCACCCGCCGGCAAGGCGGCTCCCGCGTAGGCCGCGCTCGCTTTCCGATAGGTCTCCTGCAGCAGGAACGACGCTCCCAAAGCTTTCCCCTGCGGTCCCAAACCATAGATATCCGCGCGTTGGCTTGCCAAAACATCGCTCAAAATCTGGCAGGCTGCGAAATCCGGGCTATCCGTCCCCGGGAACCGGAATGCAACAGAGGTGAGCAGATAGGGCAGGTTGCTGTCGAGAGTGAAAGAGTCGGCGGCAACCGTTTGTAGATTGATGGCCGGCTTGGCAGGGACATCGTGTCGTGGTATTTTCCCGTAGTACTGTTTGATTTTCTCGAGCGTCGCCGCCGGATCTACATCGCCCGTAATGACGAGTATCGCGTTGTTCGGCGCGTACCACTTCGTGTAGAACTCCTTCAACATCTGCCCGGTTGTCTTGTCGAAAGATTCTTTCGTGCCGAGCGGATCGAACTCGTAGGGCGTGCCGCGGAACAGATCGCGGTTCAGCCTGGTGATGAATGCATAGATCGGACTCGACAGGTCCCGCGAGACCTCTTGCTCGATAGCGCCGCGCTCCTGCTCCCATTGCGCCTGTGAATCTTCGACATTCGCCATGCACGACGCATCCACCCGCAGCGCCACATCCAGGTCCTGCGAGGGGGTCGTCACGAAATATTGGGTCGAGTGCTGGCGAGTCTCGGCGTTCTGAAAACCGCCGATCTGCGCATAAATGGCTCCAATCTGATCCGCTGTCAAACCGGTGCATCCGCGGAACGCCATATGTTCCTGGGCGTGCGCCGTGCCCGGAAAACCGGCGGGCGTCTCATTACCGCCTACGAGGTAGTTCTCCTGCAACGTTGCTACCGGGGCGAGTGCATCACGAATGATTACGACGCGCAGTCCGTTATCAAGGGTTGCACGCGTTACTTCGGTTGAATTCGAGTCCTGTGCGCTCATCGGTACGGTCCGGATTCCGGCACACACCAGGAGAGTTAGGCCTATATTCTGCAATTTCATTGGAACTTTCAGCTTACGGTACGTAAGTTGGACGGAATGCGGCGTGATTGGTTGCCCTACGACTCAGCGGCCGTTTCGGGGACACTGGATCATTGATGCCGATGCGCCGCGCACTGCGTGCCAGGGGAGTGCCTTATCGAAGCTGACAATAGTCGCGTCGTGCCGCATCGCCAGCCCCAGGAGATATGCATCGGTGACTTGTCGTGGTCCTGCAATTAGAGCTTCATCGAAAATTTCGCCGTCCGACAGCGAAACGTCATCCGGCCAGAATTCATAAGAGTCGTCAAATGCCGCCTTCAAGGCGTTCAGTATCTGAACCACTTCCGCCGGGGTTCGTTGTCCGCTCGGGTAAGCCGCTTGCGAGAGCACTCGTACCATGCCGTTTTCGCTGAGAGGACAGGTAGCCCAGCCCGAGCTGTGATGCTTCAGGAACCACTTTTCCATGGCTCGATGTTCGACGTGATCCAAATCGACTAACGCAATCAACGCGTTCACGTCCAACAGGGCCACCAGGAGCTAGACCTCGTTCGCCAAAAGGTCCTGTACGGCGCTCGTTGTCACGGGGCGTGCGCCCCGGCTTGCGCGCTAGAACCGGTATCCGGCTACCGCGAACGTGCCGAGCGGACGCTGGCTGCAGCCCTCGACGAACCAGATCGGAGAGCACCCGGCCTAAGCTTTGCTCGCGCTCCTGAGCGAGATGTTTGGCCAGTCTCAACAAATCTTCATCCAAGTCCACCGTTGTTCGCATGGCATGAGTTTAGCAAAGTTTGATGCCCAGATGTTATGATGATCGCGCATCACACTTGGGACCCACTCGTTCGGGAGCTATTATGGTCCCGTCATGCCGGTCGCTGACTTCGCTCTCCCGCCTGCCCTGACAGTCCTCCTCGAAGAAGAACGTCTCTTCCAGTCTGCCGTCCGGCAGTTTGCCGGAGAACGGCTCGCTCCGCACGTCCGCGCCATGGATGAACAGGCAAAGTTCCGCGCCGATCTCCTTCAGGAGATGTTCCACATGGGCCTGATGGGCATCGGTATCAAGGAAAAGTACGGCGGGCAGGACGGTAGCTTTTTCCAGTCCGTCCTCGCCATTGAGGAACTGGCTAAGGTCGATCCCTCCGCCTCCGTGATAGTCGACGTCCAGAACACTCTGGTTAGTAACGCCATCGAGAACTGGGGTAACGAAGAGCAAAAAGGTCGCTATCTGCCGCGTCTCGCTACATCGAGCGTGGGCGCTTATGCACTTTCCGAGGCTGCCTCAGGTTCTGATGCCTTCGCTCTCAGCACGCGTGCGGCAAAGGACGACGCTGGGTTCCGCTTATCCGGCCGCAAACTGTGGATCACAAACGCTGCTGAGGCGGACATCTTTCTCGTCTTCGCGACCGTCGATCCGTCAGCCGGCTACCGCGGCATCACCTGTTTTCTGGTAGAACGTTCCGCTCCCGGCTTTGTTGTAGGCAAAAAAGAAGACAAGCTCGGCATTCGTGCGTCCTCTACCTGTGAGCTGATCCTAGATGATGTGCCTGTCGATTCCCTCTGCATTCTCGGGAAGATCGGCAAAGGGTACAAAATAGCGATTGAAACTCTGAACGAAGGCCGCATCGGGATCGCGGCCCAGATGCTTGGCCTGGCTGAAGGGGCGCTTGAGCATGCTCTGGTCTATTCGCGTGACCGCAAGCAGTTCGGACAATCGATCGGCGATTTTCAGGGAGTGCAATTTGAATTGGCTGAAATGGCCACCAGGATTGAAGCTGCCCGCCTGCTCACGTACAACGCAGCCCGGCTCCGGGATGCCGGCCAACCGTTCGTCACCCCGGCAGCCATGGCTAAATATTTTGCTTCCACGATTGCTGAGGAGGTCGCCTCCAAAGCCATCGAAATATTCGGCGGTGTCGGATTCACCAGGGATTACCCCGTGGAAAAACTGTATCGCGACGCCAAAATCGGCCGCATCTACGAAGGCACCAGCAACATGCAGCGGGTCACCATTGCCAAGGCGTTGCTCGATCCCAAATCGCGGTAACGCCGGCCTTCGGCCAATGCGTCACAATACTTATAGTGGCTCTAAACGGTTGTGTTTTCACCTTGGGACTCTTGGGCTGCGCGGCCCTATTGAACGCCGCTGATACCAAACCCACTCCCACACCAGATCAGATCCAGAACATCATCAAGCAGTTCACCGATAAGGAAACCCAGTTCGCTATCGCCCGCGAACAGTACACGTATCGGCAGACCAGCAAAATGGAGGAGACCGACCCGCCCGGCGGCACCTACGAAATCGTCGAAGAAGTCAGCTTCGACGATCAAAATAAGCGTACCTCACATGTCCTGTACGCGCCGGCCGGCGGATTTGTCCACATCATGATGACGCATGAAGACGAGCAGGATCTCCGAAATGTCATGCCTTTCGTGATGACTAACAGCACGGCCAGCGAATACATCGTGAACTATGTCGGTCGTGAGCAGGTGGATGAGATATCCTGCTACGTCTTCTCCGTTAAACCGAAAGAGCTCACGAAAGATCGCAAGCGTTACTTCGATGGTCAGATCTGGGTAGACGATCAGGACCTTCAGATCGTTAAGACTTACGGCCGCGGCGTTGGCGCTCTAAGGCGCGGCGAGGATCAGCAGTTCCCGAAGTTTGAAACCTACCGCCAGCAAATAGACGGTAAATACTGGTTTCCCGTTTACACCTATGCCGACGACACGCTCAATTTCAAGGACGGCCCGTCACAGCGCATCAAAGTCATCGTGAAGTACGATCACTACAAGAAATTTGAATTCAAGACTCAAAGCACCATTCAATACGGCGCGGTTGGAGGAGCACGTCCGCAGCAGCCCGCCAACGGCCAGAATCCGCCTGCCGCGCCAACCAATCCGCCTCCGCGGCAATAGCGCTCCGCTTCTAGCGGCGCTGCTCGTCTCACCGGCTCTCGCTTGGACTGGTCCGGCGCAAACCGTCCACGTCCGGAATTTCGGCAAAGTAGACGATCGTTTATATCGTGGCGCGGTGCCCTCCAATGCGGCGCTCCAGGAGCTGCGCGCACAGGGGGTCAAGTTAGTGGTGGATCTCCGGGAAAACGGCCGTGACACAGTCCGGGAACGCCAGGAGGTTACGGCTTTGGGTATGCATTACGTAAGCGTGCCACTCAGCCCCTGGTCTGCTCCTACGCCGGACCAGGTTCGGACCATTCTTTCTATGTTGGGCACACAACCAATCTTCATTCACTGCTGGCGTGGCAAAGACCGCACAGGTACGATGATCGCCTGCTACCGTATCCAACATGACGGATGGTCTAACACCCGTGCACTGGAAGAAGCAAATCACTACGGAATGAGTCACATGGAGCGCGCTATGCGTTCTTTCATCCTCCGTTTTTCGGCTCTTCCGATTCCGATGCCGTCGCCGTATGCGGCCGCGCCTCCTCCGTTAGCCACTCACCCTTAACCCTTCTGCCCTCAAGCAGTTGAATACACCCTTCGACCCCAAATCCGTCCGTCAGAAGCTTTGGCCTGTGTTTTAATGTAAATGTCTCGCTAATGTTGGAGAAAGAGCCGAATAGTCAGCGGCGCCGCCGCACTTTTGACAGGCATAGACGCGAAGCCAAATTGGTGATGCGGGGAGCAATCTCGACTGATCACCCGATAATGGCTCACATCATCCCTATCCGGCGCTGCAATCTTTCTTGTACTTACTGCAATGAGTACGACAACTTCTCGAAGCCGGTGCCGCTCTCGACCGTCCTGCATCGACTGGAACTGCTCGGCAAGCTCAAGACTGGCGTTATCACGCTCAGCGGCGGGGAGCCATTGCTGCACCCTGAGCTCGATGAAATCATCGTTGGAATCCGCAACAATGCTACCCTCGCCGGCCTTATCACCAACGGTTACCTCTTAACGGCCGACCGGATCAAGCGGCTTAACGATGCAGGCCTCGACTATCTCCAGATCAGTATCGACAACGTCATGCCGGACGACGTCTCGAAAAAGAGCCTCAAGGTTCTTGACAAAAAGCTGCAACTTCTCGCCGAACACGCCGATTTTCACATCAACATCAACTCGGTCCTGGGTGGCGGCATTCGCAATCCGGAAGATGCGCTCGTTGTCGGCCAGCGTGCGATGGAACTAGGCTTCACATCTACTGTCGGCATTATCCACGACGGTGATGGCCAGCTTCGGCCTCTGGCCGATCGTGAGCGCAAAGTGTTCATCGAGATGAAAAAATTTGAGAAGCGGCACTTCTCGCGCATCAACTATTTTCAAGAGAGCATTGCCGATGGGCGGCCTAGCGACTGGCGTTGCCGCGCAGGCTCGCGCTATCTATACATCTGCGAGGACGGTCTGGTTCACTACTGTTCCCAGCAGCGCGGTTTCCCCGCCAAGCCGCTCGAAGACTATACGGTGGAGGACATCCGGCGCGAGTACGTCACGCAAAAATCTTGCGCGCCCTTCTGCACCATCTCCTGCGTGCACCAGATTTCCTATTTCGACTTCTTCCGCGGTGAACAGACCCGTACCGTTGAGCCCCTCCCTGAGGAACAGCTCGTTCGCATAAAAGTCGCGAGCGCCTGATGCCGGGTACCGGTCTTGCTGCCGATGTTCGTGTCAGGCAGCACGAAGTAGCTCCCGGTGAACCCGAGACTCCAGCGCGGTTCACTGCCGTTTTCAATCACCTCAAGAGCGCCGGGCTCACCGACCGCCTCGTTCCTCTCGGCCTTCGCGCGGCGACAGACGACGAACTCGCGCTCGTTCACAGACGTGAATACATCGGTCTGGTAGAACACGACATAGCAGAGGGCAAAGATCAGCTCAGCACCGGCGATACTACTGTGTCGCCTCATTCGGCCGAAGCCGCGCGTTTCGCTGTTGGGAGCGTTCTGTCAGCAATCGACGCCGTCCTGAGTAATCAGGTGCAAAACGCCTTTTGCGTAGTACGGCCTCCCGGACACCACGCGAGCAGTGCGCGCGGTATGGGATTCTGCCTCTTCAATAACATCGCCGTAGCCGCCCGCTATGCACAGCGCAAGCATGGCGCGGAACGCGTTCTGATTGCGGACTGGGATGTCCACCATGGTAACGGCACGCAGGACATCTTCTATTCCGATGGTTCCACTCTTTTTTTCAGCGTTCATCAATCGCCCTGGTATCCGGGCACTGGAGCGGCAAGTGAGACAGGTGAAGGCCGCGGCGCTGGTATGACCGTCAATTGTCCGTTGCCCGCGGGCAGCGGATCGGCGAAAGTTTTCGGCTGCTTTCACGATGTCCTCTTACCCGCTGCTACCGCGTTCCGTCCCGACCTGATCTTGATCTCCGCCGGATTCGACTCCCGGGTCGGCGATCCGCTCGGCCAGTTTCTTCTCAGGGACGAAGACTTCCACCACCTCACGACGATGCTCACCGAACTCGCGGCAACGCACTGCGAAGGCCGCTTGGTCTCTGTCCTGGAGGGTGGCTACAACCTCGAAGGCTTGGCTCTTGCGGCCGGTTCACATGTCCGCGCCCTGCTCGGCCAAAAACCGGCGTGATTAGAGCTAGACCGCAAGACGCCGCTCCCGCTCATACGTCAAGCTGTTCAAGGTGGCGAGAAGCTCCTGGGCACAAATCGGTTTCGACATGTAGGCATCCATGCCGGCTTCGAGGCAGGCTTCCCGATCTTCCTTCATGGCGCTGGCAGTCATGGCGATGATCGGAACGTGGCTGGAGGTCGTAACTTCCAGGCGGCGTATTCGGCGCGTTGCTTCTATACCATTTAGTTCCGGCATGTGGATATCCATCAGGATAATGTCGAATCGCTCCCGCGAAAAGGCCTTGATCGCCTCGTTACCGTCGCTGATCGCAACCACCGAATGACCTGCCTTCTCGAGCATTCGAATCGCAAGGCGTTGATTGATCGCGTTGTCCTCGGCGAGCAAAACGCGTAGCCCATTTTGTTGATCGTCTTTACGCGCGCCGGAGCTCGCCCGATCAGGGGAATTGTGAACTGAGGCAGGAAGAAAGCAAGCTGTGAAGTGAAACGCGCTTCCACTGCCGAGTTCGCTTTCGAGCCAAATTTTGCCTCCCATCAGTTGAACCAGTTTGGTGCTGATCGCCAGGCCTAAACCTGTACCGCCGAATCGGCGCGTGGTCGATACGTCGGCCTGTTCGAATTCATGAAAGACTGTGGCTTGCTTCTCCTTGGAAATGCCTATGCCGGTGTCGCACACTGAGAATTGGCAGGTGAGATGACCGTCCCGCATACCAAGGTACTTGACTATGACAGTGATAGATCCACGTTGCGTAAATTTGACTGCGTTCCCTATCACATTGAGCAGAACTTGGCGCAGGCGAAGTGAATCGCCCGAAGCGAAGTCTGGCAGCTTTTCATCGATCTGAACAGATAGCTTCAGACATTTCTGCCGCGCGCACGGATCGAGTAATTTAACACATTCGCGCAGACATTTGCGTATAGAGAAATCGGACAGCTGTATAGACATCTTTCCCGCCTCAATCTTCGAGAGGTCCAGGAGATCGTTCAACAGTAGAAGGAGCGATTCGCCGGAATGTCGTATCGTATTCAGATACTCTCGCTGAACTGCGGTCGGGCTCTCCGCAGTTGCCAGCTCCGCGGCAAGCAGGACGCCATTCATCGGCGTACGAATTTCATGACTCATATTGGCCAGAAACTCACTCTTTGCCTTATTTGCTGTTTCCGCAGCTTCTTTTGTTGACCGGAGTGCGGCCTCGGCTACTACACGCTCGCTGATGTCTTGATAGATTGCGTAAAAGCCGGCAATTCTCTCATTGATGAGGATCGGAACAGTGCGTACTTCCAGGTCGATCCATGTGCCATCCCTGCGCTTGCGGCGCATTACCGTGAACCTGGTTTTTTCGGCCGCACTTGCCGAGACCTGTTCTTGCCCGTCCGGAGATGCCTTCGACCGACCAACCACCTCCTCGATATCACGTCCGATGACATCTGCGGATCTAACCTGAAACAGCTTCTCGAATGCCGGGTTGCAGGTGACCACCCGTCCGTCCGCTCCCATGGAGAGAACGCCTAGAGGATTATTAGCGATCAGTGCGTGAAGGTAGGTTGTGCGCTCTTCGAGCTCACGGACGGTTTGTTTCAGTTCCGTGATCTCGATCACCGTACCTTCGATTACCTGTCCCGCGTCGCCATCCAGAAGATCGGCGTTTACCAGCACCCAGATCTCTTTCCCGTTCTGAAGTCGCAGCTGGATTTCGGAGCTGGTCGTTAGGTGAGCGGAGGAAAGACGATTGACAATCGCATCTCGCAGTATGGATGCCTCCGCACCTCGGTTGAGTAGATCCTTGCGGTCAGTGTAGCCAAGTATCCGGGCACAGGCATCGTTTGCTTCGAGAATCCTGCCTGCTTCACTCATCCGATAAACTCCGGCGAGGTTCCGTTCAAAGAGTTGCCGGTACCTCTGCTCCATAGCCACTTCCGTTTCGAGACGCCGCTTAATCAGTTCGGTCTGCGCCCCCACCTTTCGCCGCAGCGCGGCGAGCCAGGCGCCAATCGCGACGAGGAAAACTGTCATGGTGCCAAATACCCAAACTCCGTGGCGGAAGTTCCACCACGAAGGACGCGACAAGACGCGCACATCTGCCGGGGAGCGCAATAGGACGCGCAGAATTGGCGTTCCTGAGCCGGGCTGGTCCTTGACAGAGCAGATGCCTGTCAGTTGGAGTTGGCTGCCCGGCTCAATCGCCGCGAGCTGCGGAATTGAGGAATCGTCTTCCAGTTGAGCCTGAAACACTGTCGCGCCGCTCTTCACGATCAGGATTTGCTCGCCGGGGGTGAAGACGCGGTCCAGAGATTGCGCGTCAACTTGAACGAGCTCGTTGTTCCGCTGGTCTTGCAGTAATTGCGCGACACTCGTACGCTCTGCGAGGGGCGAGTCTGCCCGGCTCACAAGCTTGAAAATTGATCGTTCCAGAACAGGGCCATACTCTCCAAGCGCGGGAAAGCCGACAGCCTCGACTTCTTGGCCCGATGTAAGCACGATCCGCTGAGTTGAATCGGCACGGATGCTGCCATCATCACCTTTCAAAAAAACAAATAGCGTGACGATACCTCGCACTTTCACTCTGTGTTCGGACGCTCCGTCGAAAGTAAATCTCAGAATGCGCGACAGAGACTGTGTAGGTAACGTAAAGGGCTGCACGGGCCCTGGCTCCAGGATTTGCACATCGCCAAGAGAAGGAACGAACAGATTTACCCCGCGGAGTTGCCCTCTGGCATTAAACATCGCGCCGCACACTCCGCGGACGCGTATCTTTGAATCCACCAATCCGGGAGGAATGCCCGAATAAACGGTAGGGACGTAGGCCGTAACGTGACCGCTCTCCATCGCCACGTCGAGGCGGAGAGCGCGCTGTACCAGATCGACAGACTGAATGATGCCCTCGATTTCAACACGCAGGCTGTCCCGAGAAGTAGATGCCAGGCGTCCGAACTCTTCGTGTTTCGCGGGAGGCAGCGGTGCAGTCCCAATAATTTGCCACCGAGGGTCGACGATATCGGGCGCGAAATCACTTTCTTCCGTGTGCCCATAGAGCTCGATCAAGTCCCCGGCCTTCAGAGGAGCTTGCGTGAGGCTCGCTTTGACCCAGTTCCCTCCGGAAGAATCCTGAACAAACATGTTCGTGGACATTGCCGGATTCGACGAATCTGGAACGACGTAGAAGAACGTGACCACGCCTCTGATATGAACCGGATAATGGCGGTTGGCTTCTTGGCGAGAGAGCGTCCGTATCTGGCGAATGGAGGTTAACGCCGGCACAGGCGCCGATTGCAAGGGAAGACCGCAAACGGTGGAGAATGAAAGGCAAAATGCCGCGAACGCAAACTTTGCGCCGCGGCATGCTTTCGTGAATATTCGACGGTTAATTAGCAAGCAGCCCTTCCGATGCATCCCCCACAAGCGGATACCTACGCAGTCGGTAACCTATCGGATGATTCGCGGAAAAACTTAAGGTATCGTCGACGAATTGTCGACGTCTAATTCAGGTCTCCGGAAAATGCGCTCTTCGAAAAGTGAAAGCGGCATCGCAGCAGTATTCGAACGTTGTCTCCGCTTGGTCGCCAGGCTTTGGACGCGAACGTCTACTTCAGGTCTCTTGGATGTAAACCAGGTGTCGGCGTTCGGGGAGCCAGCGCCATTCGGCTTCGGCTCCTTTCAAGTAAACTCCGCCCAGCCATCGGTCAATCCCATTCAGGCCAATGTGGTCAGCACTTCCCTCGAGGACACGAAGGCCAACTTCGCTGATGCTTACTGGCGAGATCGCTTCGAAAGTTGCTGTCCGAGGGTTGATGTCGTGTTTGATTCGATCTGCTGGATGTATAAGTGGGTGCTGTGCAGATGCCAAATCCATAAGAATGCGGAGAAACGAGAGATCTCCCATGAAGAGGGGATCCTCAAACGCCTGCACGGCCAGAAACAGACGACGGGCATCCAGGGGGCCGCGTTCGCGGAGTACCGAAAGGGCCTGTCGCTCGGTACGTGAGATACCGTTGTCTACGGATGGAAATTGTTCGAGATGCCGGCGCAGTGCCGCAGCCAGAAACGGCAGCGCGGAAGTATCTTCCTGTATGAGAGATTCAATGGCCGTGGGATCAGGTGACGTGAATGCATGCCACGCTAACCTTGCCATTTCAAGCTGCGCTTCAGAGACCCGGAGCCGCGTATCAGCTAACGACAACAGTTGTTCGGTTCTCAGTTGGCCGAGCCCGACGAAATGGTCCATCCCAGGATAGGACCCGATGCAGATCAGACTCAAATCAACTCGACCGAGCCGCCCGCGACTGAACCGGTCCAACAGCCTGATAAGGATTAGCTGGTCAGAGAGCCTATGATCCAGCCAAAGGATAGTTTCGTCCTGCTCGGAAATAGACCCAAGTGTATCTTCGAACGTTGTTAAGTAACGAAGTGCATCACCGAAACTAACCCAACCCTGCTCGGAAAGAAAGCGAGCGCGGGCCTCGAGCCAGCCTTGGGTGGTTACTCCGGCCGGAGCCGGCCCCTCATACATCAGGTCACCATAGATCTTCACATCACCCGGCACGCCGGACTGCCTTAGCGTACCCGCCACGGACTCACCGTCAGTTATGTGAACCATCGCGTGGGACAAAATCTCCAGGCAACACTGCGAAGCGACAGCTACTTGCGGATAGTGAGCGGAGCGGCCAGGCGGAACGTAACAACTGATTCCGACGGTATCTTCACTTGGCTTCCGTGAGTGAAGAACTGATATCCGAGTCCCGCACCGCCGCCGGCACCGGCGCCGATGGCAGCACCCTTGCCGCCGCCTGCCAGGCCACCAATCAATGCACCGGCCGCAGCGCCAATACCGCTTCGGACCGCAGTTTGCTTTCCTTTTCCCTTGCCCGCCTCTTCGTAGACGTCGCTGGAGACGTCGTACTGACGGCCGGCTACCGTTATGCTGGTTACCCGAACCTGGAGATTACTTGAACCTTTGATGCGGCCGGCGCTGCTCGCATTGGTCAGCAGAACGACAACCGGAGCTCCGGCAGGCACCACCACGCGATTCCCATGTACCAGCGGCGCATCCAGAGTTCCGTTAAATGTCTGTCCAACCGTGTTAGTACGCGAGTCGATCCCATCGGTCATACGAACCTGCAGGCGTTCTCCGGCCGGAACCGTGAGCGTTCTGGGCTCGGCGGGAGCCGGAGGCGTTGCCGCGGCAGTATCCGCCGGCGCAGGTGCCGGTGTTGTCACCGGTGCCGGAGTGGGTGGAGGAGTGGCGGCCGGCTGATCCGGTGGGGGCGGCGCCGGCTGAGTAGCCGCCGCTGTATTTACCTTCATCTGATCGTTAACACTGGCTATGCCCGGAGTTCCGTTCGCCACTTTCATAGCTTCCAACTCCACGTCTGAGCTCGGAACATCCCCGCTCAGCGTGACGGCACCATTCTTGACGTCGACCTTGATATTGGCCGCCTTTGTGGAGTCATCCGCGTCTAGCTTGGACTGAATAGCACTCGTCAGACTTTGATCGTCCACGGTTTTCTTTGCGCAACTCAGCGCGAAACAGCCAATCGCGAGAGCTATCATCAATTCCGGTCGCTTACCGCACATACGTTTTCCCCCTGGATCTTTTCATTCAAGGCGCAGCTCATCAACCGTCATGCTCAACAAACCGGCACCAATCTGAAAGATACAATAAAACTTCGGGTGAAGTGCCGAGCAGAAACGGATGGCAGATAATACCACAACAATTCCAGCGTCGAAAACGACAAAAATAGAGAAAAAGCAGGCGACCCAAGCGCGGAACAGTATCGCGGAGTGGGCGGTCACCATCCTGCTGCTTTTGTTCGGAATAACGACGCTTGTACAAGCTTACGTGATTCCGACTGGTTCAATGGAAGATACGCTACTCATCGGCGACCACTTGCTGGTGGATAAACTGGCGTACGCGCCGTCTGGTGCGATCAGCAAATACATCCTCCCTTACGAACAACCCAAACACGGCGATATCATCGTTTTCCGGTATCCGGTAGATATCGACCAGACATTCGTGAAACGCGTTATCGGCGTTCCCGGCGACCGGTTGAAGATGGTCAACCGCACGGTATACCGGAATGGCGTGCAGTTAAATGAGCCGTACACTTATCACAAATTCCCGTACGACGCTTCACGCGATAACTTTCCGGGCGAGCCTTCGCCGTTCGCGGAAGGATTGCAGGCGCAGTATCAGCGCGACATGTTGGAACATCACGTAGTCAACGGTGAAATTGTGGTACCGCCGGATAGTTATTTCGCGATGGGTGATAATCGCGACAACTCGCTCGATAGCCGCTATTGGGGGTTCGTCCCACGGGATAACATAATCGGCAAACCCTTGATGATTTACTGGTCCTACAAGGCATCCACCGAGGATTTGGCGGGGACTTCGGTAGACTCGCTCTTCAGCCACATGACAGATCTGGTCGAGCACTTCTTCACAAGGACCCGCTGGACACGAACCTTCAAGATTCTCCGCGGCTATCCCGATTCTCGTCTGCCGGATCACCCGATCCCCTTGAACCCGGGAAACCCGAGCCCGTGACAAACTCAACCACGAAACTCTCGTTCATAGCGGATTAACTAAGGAACCGATAGTGAATCACCGATACGGCCTGATTATGGCCGGCGGACGCGGCACTAGATTCTGGCCGCGTAGCCGCAAGCGCAACGCAAAACAAGTCCTTCAATTCTTTGGCGAACGCAGCTTGATCCAGCAGACAGTCGACCGGCTGAAACCCGTCGTGCCGCCCGAGAACATTTGGATAGTTACCAACGAATTCCTCCAGCGGAAGATTCGCAATCAACTGCCGGAGATCCCCAAAGAGCAGATTGTCGCGGAGCCCGCGCAACGAAATACTGCGCCGTGTATCGCCTTGCTGGCGCAGCTTCTGCACGATGTCGACCCCGAAGCAATACTCGGCGTTTTCCCCGCCGACCATCTGATTCTGAAGGAGTCGCGCTTTCGGAATTTTGTCAAGGCCGCGTACCGCGCCGCGGAAGGTGGTCGCGCCGTGGTGCTCGGAATTCAACCTCGCTGGCCGGAAACCGGGTATGGGTATATTGAATTTCCGAAGAACGTCAAGCTCGGCGCCGTTGACGCAGTGCCGGTTGCCAGCTTCCGAGAGAAGCCGGACGCCAAAACAGCCAAGAAATTCGTCGAGCGCGGGAACTTTCTTTGGAATGCCGGGATGTTTTTCTGGCCGGTCGAAACGGTGCTGGAATTAACGCGGCGCCATCAGCCTAAGACATCGACCCTTCTGGCAGGCCTGCCGTCCTTCGGAACCAGGAACTTCGTCGAACAAGCTCGCCGAAATCTATCCGCTCTGCGAAAACATCTCGGTCGACTACGCCATCATCGAAAAGGCGGATCAGGTTTCCGGCATTGCCCTCGATGATATCGGCTGGAACGATGTTGGCAGTTGGGAGGCAGTTTACGATCTCGCTGAAAAAGACTCAAATGCGAACGCCTCGCGGGGAGAACTTGTCGTCGAGGGAAGTCGGGGAAATTACGTGGACGCCGATAAGGTCGTCGCTCTCGTCGGAGTCGAGAACCTGGTAATCGTAGACACGCCTGACGCTCTGTTGGTAGCAAGCCGCGATCATGCGCAGGATGTCAGCAAGCTTGTTAAGACTCTAGATTCTCAAGCCAGAGAGGATCTGCTGTAAAATCAGCCCCCGATCGTAAGATCCATTCGACGCGTGCGGAGCAAGCGCCTGCCAGCGGCCTCCGAGGCTTGCTTCCAAGAATCGCCCGATGTTTTCGCGATACCGCGCGCGATGGTCGATCCCGAGGCGCTGGCCTCGATTTCGGTTATGTACGAATCGCCGATCTGGTAGGAGGTGACCTTGACTGGCCACCCTTCTATTTCCAATTCCCGTCTGTCCCAGTTCTCAGCCCGCATGTGCCGCTAAGACCTCCGCTGGTTTTGCCGCTCCACGCTCGATAGGCGCTCCGACCAAGCTGCCCCATTCGGTCCAGGAACCGTCATAATTCACGACATTTCGGTAACCGAGCAGGTATTTGAGTACGAACCAACTGTGGCTTGAGCGTTCCCCTATCCGGCAATACGTGATTATGGGTTTGCTTCCGTCGATTCCCTCCTCGCGATACAAGGCCTTGAGCTCGTCGAAGCTCTTGAACGTCCCGTCCTCGTTGGCGGTTTTGCTCCATGGAATACTCCGAGCGCTGGGAATATGGCCGCCTCTCTGGGCCGTTTCGGGCAACCCGGGAGGCGCGAGAATCTCCCCGGTGAACTCTTGCGGGCTCCGTACATCTACCAGAGCAGCCGTTCCCCCATTCGCAGCTTCTTGAACTCGAGGAAGAAATGCGCGGATCGAATAGTCGGGATCTTTTGCTCGGTAGTTCGTCCGTTGGTAGCTCGGAACTTCTTTCGTCAGCTCCCGTCCTTCCTGGAGCCATTTCTTGCGGCCACCGTTTAGAAGGCGAACGTCGGGATGGCCGTAAATCTTGAGCTGCCAGAACGCCCATGCGGCGAACCAGTTATTGTTGTCGCCATACAGGATGACTGTCGTGTCGTTTTTTATGCCCGAGTCTGACATTAAGGATTCGAACTGGTCGCGGGGAATGATGTCCCGGCGCACTTGATCCGCCAACTGACGCTGCCAGGACCACGCGATAGCTCCGGGGATATGGCCCTGTTCGTAGGCATTGTTTTCGACATCAACCTCGACCAGGCGCACTTCCGGGTTCGTTAGGCTCTCGGCAACCCAATCGGCTGAAACCAAAACTTCGGGATGAGAATACGTTGACATAAGGGGTATTTACCTGTTGTTCCTGACTAGAGTGAGCTTTTTCCCGGCTTCGACCGGGACCAGCAAACACCTGGAACCATTCTCCCTCTCCTAGATCGAGAATAGGGCCGATCCTGCCATCGTGTCAATAATATTCTGGTTTTAGAAACTTGCCGTCTTCGCTTGTCGCCAAAGAGGTATAGTTCGTAGCAACGGCGATTGTTTGGATTCGACCACATGAGCGAAACAACGGTAACAAGAGAAGCACCCTCAAACGAAATCGATGTTATCCCTGGACCGCTACCTAAGGCACCTCACGCCCAGCGAAACGTAGCTGTCGACGCATATCGCGGTCTCGTCATGCTGCTGATGATGGGCGAAGTTCTGCAGTTTGCGAGGGTTTCACATGCCCTACCGGGTAACTGGTTTTGGCAGATCCTGGCCTTCAATCAAACGCATGTCGAATGGTTTGGCTGCTCCTTGCACGATACGATCCAGCCGGGATTCTCTTTTCTGGTGGGTGTAGCACTTCCTTACTCCATAGCAGCCCGTCTGCGGAAGGGCGCGACTTTCGGGAAGCTCTTTGCTCACGCTCTATGGCGTTCCCTTCTTCTGGTTGCATTGGGAGTTTTCCTACGTTCCATCGGCCACACGCAGACTTACTTCACATTTGAAGACACACTGAGCCAGATCGGATTCGGTTACCCGTTCCTCTTTCTTCTCGGATTCCGGCCGCCGAAGTGGCAGTGGTGGGCTCTGGGCATCATACTGACCGGTTACTGGCTGGCATGGGCGCTGTATCCCGCTCCGGGACCCGGATTCGACTATCCCGCAGTCGGGGTTCCCGCACATTGGTCTCACAACTTCACCGGGTTTGCCTCACATTGGAACAAGAACAGCAATCTGGGGAATGCGTTCGATCAATGGTTCCTGAATCTCTTCCCCAGAACGAAGCCGTTTGTCGACAATGAAGGCGGTTACCTGACCCTGAGCTTTATCCCGACGCTCGGCACGATGATTCTGGGATTGGCCGCGGGCCGCTGGTATCGTGCCTTTGCGCCAAAGATTCCCGTCAAGCGATTTGTAATCGCAGGCTTGATTGGAATAGCTGCCGGACTGCTACTTCATGCTACCGGCATCTGCCCGATCGTGAAACGCATCTGGACGCCTGCCTGGACTCTGTTCAGCGGCGGCATCTGTTTCCTCTTTCTGGCAGCCTTCAGCTGGATCATCGATGTGAAGGGCTTTCGAAAATGGTCGTTTCCCTTGGTTGTGGTCGGCATGAACTCGATTGCCGCCTATCTGATTGCACATCTGTTCGAACGGTTCATCACTGATTCGCTGCGCATCAATCTGGGCGACAGAGTGTTCCAGATCTTCGGCACGGCATACCAGCCGTTAATGATGGGTTCGGCGGTGCTTCTGATTTTCTGGCTGATGTTGTTCTGGATGTATCGCCGCAAGCTTTTCCTCAAAATCTGACGCCGCCTGTTTCTTACGCTGAGATCAGGTGCAAAAGCTGATCAACCGCCCGGAGCGGGCTGTCGAGGAGATGCTGGACGGCCTGCTTGCATTTAATCCGGGTTTAGCGCGTCTGACGAATCAGAACGTACTTCTTAGAGCCGACTCTGAGGCGATCCGTGAACACCAGGTGGCGCTGATCTCGGGAGGCGGCAGCGGCCACGAACCCGCGCATGCCGGATACGTTGGCGCAGGCATGTTGAGCGCGGCAGTTGCGGGCGAGGTCTTTACCTCGCCCAGCGCCGATTCCGTTTTGGCCGCGATCCGAGCCGTCACAGGAAGGCTGGGCGCGCTCCTCATCGTTAAGAACTACACTGGAGATCGCCTCAACTTCGGTCTGGCAGCCGAGATGGCCCGCGCCGAGGGATATCTGGTAGAGAGCGTAATCGTCGCTGATGACGTCGCGCTAGCTAAATCCGAAGAACACGCCGGACGACGAGGACTCGCTGGAACAGTATTGGTCCACAAAATCGCCGGAGCGGCTGCGGCTGAGGGGAAGGATCTGCCGCAAGTGGCTTCTATCGCACAGGCCGCGGCGGACCAGATCGGAACCATGGGTGTCGCGTTGTCGGCCGGAACCGCGCCGGGCTCCAGCGGCCCCAGCTTCAAACTTGATGGAGAAGTCGAATTGGGATTGGGCATTCACGGAGAACCGGGAGTGCGTCGAATGCCTATCGCTCCCGCTGACAAGCTGGTAGACGAGCTTTTGAACCATATCCTCTCGGCCCAGCGGCTCCACGCCGGTGAACGCATCGCGGCGCTGATCAATAACCTGGGAGCTACCACTGCCATGGAACTCGCCATTGCCGGGCGTAGAGCGTTGTCCAAACTTGAAGCTCGCGGGTTGGAAGTCGAGCGGCTGTATTCGGGCACATTCGTTTCGTCCTTGGATATGGCCGGTATTTCGATATCGCTACTGCGGGTCGATGACGAACGGCTGCGCTGGCTGGATGCGCCCACCTTGGCGCCCGGATGGCCGAACGCTCCAAAACGACGTCCCGGTTCAGTGGCAGAGCGAACAATCGACGAAACGGTAATAACTCCCGCACCCGAAATTCAGACGTTTCCGCAAACCGTTGAAGGCAAACGGGCAAGAAGAGCTGTTTTGGCGGCGTGCACAGCTTTGGAGGAGAGTTATTACCGCCTTAAAAAAGCAGACGAGGCCGTAGGTGATGGCGACCTTGGCGACAACATGGCTCGCACGGCGAAAGCCATCGAGCTGGGCGGATTTCCATATGACCATGCGTCGGAACTGCTGAAAGCCATCGGGCTAAAGATTCAGCAAACCATGGGCGGCTCATCCGGTCCGCTGTACGGTGCTCTACTGCTCAGAACTGGAAGCGCACTCGAACAGGGAGCAGAAGATGATCCAAAACAGTGGGCGGCGGCGATTATCGAAGGTTGCGGTGCGATCGGTGAACTCGGAGGAGCGCGTTTGGGTGACCGCACCATGCTCGACGCACTAGTGCCCTTTGCCCGGACATTCAGCGAGCAGCTGGCCGAAGGCTTTGCCCTAAACGAATCGCTGGCCGCGGCACTCGAAGCGGCTAAGCGCGGAGCTGACAGCACGGCGCAAATGGTCGCTCGCCGGGGCCGATCAAGTTATCTGGGCGAGAGGACGATCGGCAACATAGATCCAGGCGCCCTCGCCGTCGTAATCTGGCTCGAAGCAGCGATTCGAGATCCGGTTAGCTAATGCTTAGTAGGAAACCGCACGTGCTCCAGTTGAAACAGCCGGTCTTGAGCTTCACTGTTACCCAGTGCTGCGGATCGCCGGTAGAGTTCTTTGGCCTTGTCCAGATCCCTGGCGACACCCCTGCCGCTTTCGTATAAGGTCAGCCAGATCGTAAATGCCGGCGGCATTGCCTCGATCGGCTGCCCGTTGAAACCAGCGCTCCGCCTCTTCTTCATCGTCCGCGACTCCAGTGCCCAACAGATACATCGCGCCTACGGAAACCATGCCTGAAGAATTTCCGGCATCCGCAGCCCGACGGAACCATCGCAGAGCTTCGTGGTCATCCTGAGAGACCCCATCGCCCGAACTGTAACTCTCGCCAAGTTCCATCATGGCGCCCGACTCAGCCTAGCTCCGCGGCTTGCCGGAACAGTGACATCGCCTCGGCGCTGTGCCCCTGTTTTCGTTTCTCGACGGCGGCAGAGTAGAGCTGCTTTGCGCGAATTGCCGGCGAAAGCAGTTTGGGTTTCACCTCGAGCGGTGCGGTTGCGCGGGTCGTACCACCCGCACCCGAAGCAGTAAGAACATACTTTGTTGTGCTTGAAACATTCACGAGTTGACTGCCGGTGGACGCTACTGGTCCGACGGCAGGATCGATATGTACGTCCTTGGCGTTAATCACCTCCCAGCTCAACACGGCTTGCTGACCGACCACGATGGAAGAAGGCGCGAGCGCGAATTGCTTAATTTCAGGAGCCGCAACAGGAGGAGCAGCCGGCGCGGCGATGACTTTTGCTGCAACGGGCTCGCGCGAGATTGGTCTTCTGAAAGGTGATGGAGCATTTCGCTGGAAATAGGCCTTGAAGTCTCCCGCAAAGAAAAATGCACCGAGAGCGGTAAAGCTAATCACCAAAATAAGAAACAGGACAACCGCGCGCGAGCCCCTCGTTCGAGCATCTTGTCGGGTTCGCGGCTTGACCGATCTGTTTTTGTTTTCCGCCGCCTCCGACTGAAGCGCGCGCTCCAGCGCAGCAACGAATTCGGCGCAGCTGCAAAACCGCAGCTCAGGCGACCGGTGCAGACCTCGCTCGAAAATGTCGTCAATGCCTTCCGGCAACACCGGGTTTTCGCAATGGGCGCGCGGTCGCTTTCCGTATACAATGAGGTGCGCGAGAGTGGCCATCGTATCGGCTTCGAAGGGTTTCGAGCCTGTCAGCAGCTCATACGCCAACACCACCAGCGAGAACTGGTCCGAACGACCATCAACAGACCGCGCTTCGATCTGCTCGGGCGACATGTAGCTTGGCGTGCCAATCACAAGACCAGTCACGGTTGCCTGCTGACTGGAAACAATTTTGGCTATTCCGAAATCGGCGACCTTGACGGACAAGTCACCAGCGACCATAATGTTCGCTGGTTTAATGTCACGATGAACGACGCCGCGCTCGTGTGCGTAGTCGAGTGCCGCCGCCGTTTGACGCAGGATTAGCAGAGCTTCGGTTGTAGACAAACGTCCTCGGGATGCCAGCAACCGATCGAGCGACAAACCTTCGACACGCTCCATGGCGATGAAAGCCAAATCGCCATCCTGACCCACGTCGAGAATGACGACGATTCCCGGATGAAAGAGACGACCGGCCGAATTGGCCTCACGAAACAGCCGATCTCGCAGAAAGTCCCGCTGATCTTCAAATCCGGCGCTTTTCAAATGAATCACTTTGATGGCAACGCTACGACCGATCAGCGGATCGACCGCATCATAAACCAACCCCATCGATCCTCTGCCGAGTTCACCGCGGATGATGTAGCGTCCGACCCGAGCAGCGTGCCCGACACTCGTTTGCAGGAAGGATTCCGAAGCTCTATGGGCGCGCAGAAGCCGCTGCACAGATTCGACTAAATTTCCGTCTCCCCCGCAGGCTTCCTCGACGAAGCGTAATCGCTCTACCTCGGGTTTTTGCATCGCTTCGTCGAAGACTTGACGAACGCGATGTAAGGACTCGGGGCCATCGAGGGGCTCATCTCTTTTTGCTTGTAACGTTATCTCTAAGAGTATCTCCTGCGGGCCGAGTAACCTAGCCTTCTAGGAGCCGCACCGTGTTCAGCGATTGCCCCCCGCTTCTGCGCCGCCGGCTCCGTTTATTCGGTCGAATAGCCACGAGCGGGCAAAATCCCAGTCGCGTCGGACTGTTGTCAACGAGATCCCTAGCCCCTGAGCGACTTCGTCGTCGGTGTATCCACCGAAGAATCGGAGCTCTACCACCTTTGCAGCGCGGAAATCGATTGTCTGTAACTCGCTCAAAGCTTCGTCGAGCGCAAGCAGTTCGACACCTCTGGGGTTAAAGCCGATCTCCGCGCCACTCAGTTCCACAGTCACCGCTCCCCCGCCCCGCCTTTGCGCGTTTCTGAGCCGCGCATGATCAACCAAAATACGTCGCATCTGCTGGCTGGCGATTGCAAAGAAATGTACTCTGCTCTGGATGCGCAAGTTCTGCGCATCGACGAATTTCACGTACGCCTCATGAATCAAGGCTGTGGTCTGAAGAAGATGACCAGGGTTCTCGTGCTGTAGCTCTCGCGCCGCGATCCGGTGAAGTTCGGCATAAACCAAGCCAACCGCCTTCTCACCAGCTTCGACATCGCCCTCCTGCATTTGCCGAAGCAGCAGCGTAAGGTCTGCGGTTTGCTCGGACTTTTCCCGCGTCCTCGCCATTCCCGCTCAGTATACAGCCCCAGGCGGGCACGAACCGGCACGTTGCTCACAGCACAAAAATGAGTTGCCGGATGTGAGTACTCGGGCCCCGTTTTTACGCAATTCCTATTAGAGATCATTCGGTGCCAATGAAAAAAGCCGGCGAATAGCGTAAATCGAGTGAAATGCATTTCATTGCACAGTGCTTTTGATGTATATACTATGTCGGCTTATCTTTCCGATGATCGAGGACCATTTACGCCCGAGCCTGTTTGGGAAACAACTATGCGCAACATCAATCTGCCTGTTTGCTCAGTTCTGCTGTTAGCCACTGCCTACTCTGTCCGCGCCGAGGACGCCAAAGCCGCTATCGAACAGAAGCTGGAGTCCGAGTACTCGCTTACCCAGCCGACGGCCGATGATACCGATATCGTCACTGCCGGTTCTGTTCTCGTGCTTCAGAAGGGACATGGCTACATCATGATGGCTCCGGTTTCGAGCACTAACTTTTATCAGAACACTTACAGAGATGGAAAGATTACACAAAACGCCGTGGGTAAGGGCAAATCGATTCTGGATCGAATGAACCACCTTCCCGGTATGTCAGCATCGAGTGCCTCATCTACCAGGACCTTCGTTCCCGGCGAAAAAATGTGGCTCACGAAGATCGATGTCAAAGATGACAGCGTTACTTTCGATCTTTTTACCGACGCTTACTCCGACGTCCGCTATAAGGCGGCGCTCAAATTTCAGTTTGCAAAGGGGTCACTCCCGCCCGCCGACGAAGTGCAGAAAACGGTAGAGCAGGTTTTCGCGGTACAACAGTCGGAAGACGCAAAAGACAAACAGCAGCCGACGCAAGGACAACCGGCAGGGCCCTCGGCAGCACCCGCAGCCGGGACAGCGCCGGTACAGGCTGCCGCTCCAGTGCCACCTCCCGCACCCATTGCCCCGCCGCCTCCCCCAACCGATGCTCCGGCTGCCGCGCCTAAATCGTTATCCAAGGGGCAGACGACGGACGAGGTGGTAGCGAACTTCGGCCCTCCGGAAAAGATCATTAAGCTGGGTACCAAACAAATCTACGTTTACACGGACATGAAGGTCACTTTCGTTAGCGGCAAAGTAGCCGACGTCCAGTAATACATTCTTAGTATTTTCGATCGGAGGATTCAAAAAATGAACGTACTCGTCGCTCGTCATTTTCTCAAGCGACGCCTCACGGCAGCCATGTTAGCGGTTCTGCTGTTCGGATGCTGTGCTGCCAGCGCCCAAGAAAAGAAGGCCTCGGCACCGAAAGCGCCATCTAAGCCGGTGAGTTCCACGGCCAAACCAGCGGGGGCGGGAACAAGTACAACTCACGGTCCAACGACGAGCGCGAGCCACGGCCCAACAACGAGCACAGCCCACGGTCCCACGACGAATGCGCCCCATGGTCCAACAACCAGCAATCCGCACGGGGCCACAACGAACAATCCGCATGGCGCAACTACTACCGCTGCGCATTCCACCACGCGAACTCCTAACGGGGGCAGCACGAGGAGCGCAACGCTGACAAGCCGGCCCTCTGCGGCGGGAAGCAAAACTGTGCGTACTGCGAACGGAACTGAAATCAGGACGCGCGCGAACGGGCGACCCGCCGATGTGCATATCGCAAACCGGGGAATGAATATTCACCACGGCCTAAATGGAAGCCGCCGTATTGAAGTCGAACGCGCCGATCATGCCCGAATTGTGGCCGAACGCGGCAGACGAGGCTACATTCAGCATCCATATCTGTATCATGGCCATGAATTCGGGCATCGCACTTACTACTATCAGGGGCGAGCTTACGATCGCTTCTACAGGCCTTACTACTATCGCGGCGCCTACGTCAATGTGTATGCACCCGCCTATTACTACCGTCCTGCGTTCTACGGATGGGCATACAATCCCTGGGCCGCTCCCATAGCTTACCCCTGGGGGTGGACAGCATACCCGTGGTATGGCTACTACGGCTACTACTTCACGCCGTACCCGGTGTATCCGAGCGCTTCGGTTTGGCTTACGGACTACCTGATTTCTACCACTCTCGCCGCTGCCTATCAAGCCCAGGTCGATGCTGCAGCTGCGGCGGCGGCACAAGCAGCTAGCGCGCCGCCCGACGCTGCTCCTTTAAGCCCACAAGTCAAAGATCTGATTGCCGCCGAAATACAGCGCCAGATTGCGCTTGAGAATGCCGAAGCTCAGGCCGGTGCCCAGAATGCAGAAGCCGACCCGGCTTCCAGCGGAATTCAGCGTATGTTGACCGATAATGTCCAGCACATCTTTGTGGCCGGACACGATATCGACGTAGTGGACGCGAGCGGAATGGAATGTGCTCTCAGCGATGGGGACGCATTACAGTTATCCGGACCGCCGCCAGCCGACGCAACCAGTGCGAACCTGATCGTACTCTCCACGAAGGGCGGGAAGGAATGCCGGAGAGGCGACAACATTGTAGTTCCAATCACCGATTTGCAGGAAATGCAGAATCACATGCGCGAGACAATCGATCAGGGGATGGGCGAATTACAAGCCAAGCAGGGGGCAGGCGGTCTTCCTGCCCTTCCTCCTTCTGCTAATGGCGCCCCAGTGAAGGCATCCTTTGCAGCTGCGGCTCCGCCTCCCGATCCAAATGCCGGAACGGAGATCGCTCAGGAGACCAAAGATGCTGATCAGGCTGAAACGCAGGTGCTTAACCAGGCGCAGCCTCCTTCCAGAGAGCAGCAACTTGCGGGCACGACAGTGGAGCCAGCTGCAAAGCCCGCGCCCACAGGCCCTCCCCCCACGCTCTCTCCTGGACAGACTATAGAAGAAGTAACGGCAATTGAGGGTACCCCGAAGAGTATCGTAGATCTCGGAGTCAAGAAAATCTACGTCTTCGCGGATGGATTGAAGGTCACTTTCAAAGCTGGGAAGGCGACCGATATTCAATAGCGATTCCTCTGCGCTTAAGGCGGATCAAGCTCTCGCCGGAAGAAAGAAAAGCGGCAACTGATCCGCCGATCGGCGCTCAACTCCTTTCTTTTCAGATGTGGGGGACAGAAATTTCATGACATCAGCCATATCCAAAGCTGGAAGTGTTTCAAGCTGTGTGTTGCTTCTTTGGTCGTGTGCTAACAGCCAGGCCACGAAAATGCCCGTCCCCGTACCACCCAACCCTCAGCCGTATTCTGTACCCTCCAACTCTCAATACAACCCTCCTTCCTTTTCCCCGATCGAGCCACAAATGGAACAACAGGGCATCTTGTTTTGGCGTCAGGGTGTATCGTTCGAACGAGAGAGACGATTCGCGGAGGCGCTTCAAGGGTACACAGCCGCGGCGCGTTTTTTCGATGGCATCTTGGCTCAAAAAAAGCAGCGGGAAGTTCCATTTGAGCGGCGACCGGTGACGCTGTATTTCAATTCGGCCAAAACGAATCTCGACGTCGTGCGGATGCTTGTTGCAGTTTATAAGGACGCCGCTATCATTGGCCCTCACCTCAACAGCGCGGAAAGCGCGCTGACGCAACTCTACCAAGTCCAGGTCGCGATGGCCAACCAACAGGGGGTCGCCTACTTTCCGTGGAGCTGGCATCTCTATTACCTGCTAGGCGATGTCCGCCTTATGCAACAGCGGCTGGCGGATGCCCAAAACGACTACCGGATCGCAGCTCTTCTTAACCCGAACTTTGCTCTTCCTCAAGCGATGCATCAGCTGGTCATCAGGACAAAAAATGGAGTTGCGCAATCGAGTTTACCGCTCGCGATTCCCAAACAAGGCGGCATCCCATCACCTGAGCGCCCTCTTCCAAACCGTCCCGCTCCGGATCCGGTTGCCAATGCGCAACACCCGGCAGGAGGGCCGATTTCCTCGAATCAGTCCACTCCGGACGTAGTGCAGCCTCCCCGGACGGGCGAATCTGTTCCTCAAACGACTGATCAGCAGACTGGATCACAGGTCACCGAAATTGTGCAGAGTGCCTGGAATAACACGACAACTGCTCAAAAAGTTGGGGTCGTGACGAGCCTTCTTGGCATCGTCGTCGGCCTCATAGGATATGCGGAGCTAGCCCCTGTGGCAGGCATCATCGGCGTCGCTGCGACCGTATGGCAGTATGGAGCTCCGAAGCCAACCGTCGCTCAGTAACCCCAAGAAAGACACTACTGCAACTTCCGCAACTGAGATCCCGGCGGTTGATTCAAGATGAATTTGGCGGGCGTAATGTCGCCGGTATTGAGCTTGAGATCGGTTACCTGGAGCACAAGCTCGTAGCCGTCTTTGGGCCGCTGGATATCGATTGTGGATGGAAATTGTATTCCGTTGTGATTCGCCCAATTGGAGTACCTGGTTTCGCTCAGAATTTCGCCTTCGACATCGAACGTCTTCTGCCGGTTGATCTGCAGTGTGTAACGGTCGAAGTAAATGTTGCGGACCGGAAAGTAGTGGCTGCCATCGTGTCCAATCATCATAACGATGTAGACGGCCTTGGTTTCGCTGGTATCGTCTTCCACGAACGTGATCCCGGTATTTGGATCGGGAGGAGTGATAAGCAACGCGGTCAAAAATGCTGACGGCCGAAGATTCTCCAGCTTGTTTTTAGATGTCGCGGGCGCGTCATTTTGTCCTTCAATGAACTGGCTCTTTACCGGAATGTAAACGCGGAACTGATTGCCGGTCGAAGCCATGTCGAACGCTGTGCTGTGAATCACCGGATCCAGTCCGACCACGCGAATATCACTGGGCCTCAAGAAAAAGATGAAGCCGCTGATGGTAGGATAATCGGTCACTTGGCCGCCGTGTATGCCGCCTACCGAAGGCGACATGTCGACCTTCATAGTGAAGGATTGAATGGGGTCCGAAATCTGGTGAATTCTCTGCAGCAGCTGTTCTTTCGTCGCAGTAAGCAAAGGTCTGGAGACTTTCTCTCCCGGAGGCACAACGACACGCCGGCGAACGAGGCAGCCGGACAAGAAAAAACAGAGAGCTGGAAGAATTGCCAGAAGCTTGCGCCTTGAGCGCACCAGGTACATGTTCGAAGTTTAGTAGACGACGACCTTAACTTCGCGAGCAGTCAAAGGACTTCGCTGCGTCTGCGTCTGACTTAGGCCAACCTCGGAACAACGAACGGCTCGCGATATTTCCTCGTGAACATCTGATTCGCCTCGGCGTCCGCTGGACATGTCATCGTGCTGGCATCGAAGCGCAAGCTGCGTCCAAGGCGATATGAAATGTTCGCGAGGTGAATCAGCACTACTGACGGAACCGCTTCCTCGAGCGGCGCATTCAAATCTGAATGTTTGCGGCTACGGACAGCCGCGATGAAATTCGCCCAGTTGTTCCCTTCGTCTTTGTCCTCCGCCTTGGGGCCCGGCTCATGTTCTTTTCCCAGGACCGTTTCGAACCCATGTGCGCTGCTCAGGTAACCCTTCGACCCGTAGATCACATTGCCGACCGTTGCATGCGTGCCGGCCGCAGGCCCTGACCTGCTATCGGCGACCGAAAGAATATCGGCTTCATCATTTGTGATCCAGTGCCGCACTTCGAAAACCAGGATCTTGCGCGCGCCTTCATCGAATTCGAAAGTAGCCACCATCGTATTGGGCGTCTCCTGATCGTCATCGAACATGAAGTGACCGCCCGTGGCTGTCACCTTGGTCGGATACTTGACTCCCAACAGCCAGCGGGCCGCATCCATCTGGTGAACACCCTGGTTTCCGATGTCGCCGTTCCCGTAATCCCAGAACCAGTGAAAATTGTAGTGAAATCTGTTGCGGGTAAACGCACGCTCGGGCGCCGGCCCGAGCCATAAATCGTAGTGGACGCCTGCGGGTACAGCCTCAACCGCAGTATGGCCAATCGTGTCACGCCATTTGTAACAGAGGCCGCGCGACATATAGGGTGTCCCGATCACGCCGTCGCGAACCTTCTTCACCGCCTCCTGCATTGCAGGCGAGGAGCGAGCGTTAGTGCCGTGCTGAACCATGCGGTTATACCTAGCGGCCGCGGCAAGAAGTTGCTGGGCCTCAAAAATGTTATAGGCGCACGGCTTCTCGACGTAGACGTCCTTGCCCGCCTGACATCCCCATATCGCCTGCAGAGCATGCCAGTGATTTGGGGTTGCAATCGAGATGGCATCGATCGATTTGTCTTCGAGAAGCTTTCGTAAATCGACAAAAGCCGCCGGGCGTTTACCCGTCAAGCCTTCGGTGTCCTTCAACCTCTGTCCGAGAACAGATTCGTCTACATCGCACAGCGCCGCGATCTCAACGTTCGGCATCTTGGCATAAGCATGTATATGACTTTGCCCTTGTCCATGGACGCCGACGCACGCGACGCGAACGGTGTCGTTTGGGCTCGCTTGAGCCGTACGATAACCTGCAACGGCTCCGGCCGAGCCCATGATGAAATGCCGTCGGTTCACGACCAGCTCCTTTTCTCCAATTGAATGTCCTCCCTACCTGGCGCTTAGGGATTCAGGATGCTCCAGAGCGTCCCGCTGAAAATCCTGGCCTGCGTCTCCGGGGATACGTGACAGGCGTCCAGCATGTGATGGTACCGATCCAACTCGCGGTCAAGTTCGCCCAGGTCGCCCTCGAATACATCCGATCCAAATACCAGCTTCTCAAAAGCACTGCCATTCGTCTTCGGCGTATGGGCGCTCTTTACGCTCGTCCACCAGAAAATCGAGTTGAAAAAAGTGTAGTCTTCCTGTTTCTTGATGAGCGTCGAACCCGATACGTCGAAGTACACATTCGGGTTCCAGCGACCGATCTCACCTGCCCACGCATAATCCGGATTGCCGAGGTGCGCCCCGATGAGGGTTAGTTGAGGAAAACGGCGTGCGATCAGATCGAGAGTCGATACCCGCATCCGGTCCGAGCTGGCGTCTTCGGGAATTTCCGGATGCGTACGATTCACGATCCCCGTGTGGAACAGGATGATCATTTTGTATGTCTCAGCGCGCTCGTAGATCGGCCAATAGCGCCGGTCGTCGTACGAGTAGTGAGGCTTCGTCAACTCGCCCAAACCACGAAAACCGGCGTTGTGGAAGCGGTCGACATCCTCCACGGCATTGGGCGCGTCCAGATCGATCTGCCCCAAGCCAATAAGCCGGCCAGGATGGCTTTTCATGAAGGCAGTCACCTGATCCAGGTCCTTCGGCATCGTAATCAGCATGCTCATGCCCTGAAGCGTTTCCATCTTCTTCACCAGCTTTTCCAAAAAGTCCTGGGTGCCATCGTGATGCACGTGGCAATCGATCAACTTGGGCGGGCTGGTTTGCGATATGGCCAGGCTAAACGGCAGACTCAGAAGCACCAGGCATCGAAACACTCGCAAGGTCAGGACCTCTCCGGCATCAGAATGAAAGCTTAAGCGCGAACTGCAGAACTCGCGGACTATTTGCCGATGTAATCTGACCCGTCGAAGACGATCCCAGATAGTTCTGCGGCTGGCTGAAATTCACGTTGTTGAACACATTAAAGAACTCGGCTCGAAACTGAAGAGCCATGCGCTCAACGATCGGGAAATTCTTCAACAAGCCCATATCAGTATCGAAAAAGCGAGGGCCGCGGAGGATGTTCTTACCGGAGTTGCCGAATGTGCCAATCGCGTTGGGTACAAAGGCGGCGACGTTGAAGTACTCCTGAACCAACTCTCCGTGTGGCCGATTCGGATCAAGACTGGCAGGCCCCCCGATATAGTCGGCGCGATCGGAACCCACACCGGTCAGGGAGTTATCCACGTTGCTGAAAACAGAGTAAGGAAATCCGGATCTCCAGTTAGTAATCGCTGTAAGTTCCCAGCCGTTGATCAGCTTGGCGGAGAGTCCATGCAGCGGCGCACCCGGAATCTGCCAGGTAGCCGAGAAATTAAAAACGTTCGGGACGTCATCGCTGGAGACGCCGTAGTCGAACCGGCGGTCGAACGGATCGGTGCGGCCATTCGCGCCATTGGGGCTCTGATCGTCAAGCATCCGGGAGCGGGTATAGTTTGCCAGGAGGGAGAGGCCGCGGCTGAAGCGCTTCTCTACGTTCAACCGCAGAGATTGGTAGTTCGAATTATTATCCGAAGAGAACAGACCGACGCTGCCGAACAGCGGATTCAGGCGGCGCTGCTGGATATTCGCAACAGTGGACGCGCCTGGTATGTAAACCGCCGGGTTCTGCTCATTGAACCCTAAAACACCGCTTGCCAGGTAAGTACCTTTGTTTCCGCCATACGAAATTCGGCCGACCCAGGACGGCCCGAACTGGTGCTCCAGATTAAGATTCCAGGTGGCAAGCTCAGGCATATGCCAATCGTGCTGGAACGTACCGTAGATCGAGACCGGGAGCGTGAATTGCACGTTCGAGGCAGGAGAGGTGGTCGCGTATTGGGCCGGGAAGGGATTGGGGATGCCGATGCTCGAGTAGGGGTTTGTAAAGTTAACCAGTCCCGTGTAATTGAACAACGGACTGAAAGGCGCCGTATCCACCATCCCGTTCGATTCGTGATTTCCGGGAGGAGTGTAGTAGATGCCGGCCCCGCCGCGCAGAACCGTGTTTTTGCCTAACTGATAGGAAAAGCCAAGGCGCGGCGCGAGGTTAAGAGCGTCCGTCTCAGACCCGCCTTTCGGGCATGTTGGATCACCGCCAAACAGCATTCCGAGAGGTGCGTTCGGAAAACGGGTCGAGCGTATTTGCGACCCGGGCAGGTAACAAACAACGCGCCCTCTTTGTTCGGTGTACGGGAAATAGGGATCCCAGCGGAGTCCCACTTCTACTTTAAGTTTTGAACTCACGCGAATGTTGTCCTGTACGTACAAGCTCCACAGAACTCCCGCCAAGTTCTTGTATTCACCACCGCCCTGCGTGAAATTGGAAGCAGTTCCTAACAAAAAGTCAGAGAGATTGCTGCCGGACAGGGCGCTCCCAAACGTGAAGTTGCCGGACATGTTGTAGGTATTGATCAAATCATTCGAAACATGAAGCGCTTCGCCCCCGATATGAATCTCATGGGCTCCGCGTTCCAGAGTCACGTCTTCACGGAAGGAATAGTCGCCCCGGTTGAAGATGCCCTCATGGTTCGTGTTCGAAGAGAAGAATCCGTTAACCGACATGGAGATCTCAGGGGGGGTCGGTGCGGCAATCTGAATGCCCGCAGCCGGGAAGCCAAAGGGGGCGCCCGAGAGCGAGCCGCCGGTCTGAGAGGTCCAGCTAAACCATGTATTGAAGAGCACTCTTGCGGAGAGCGAATAAGTATCGTTGAGCGCGAGATTTTTGACGGTAACCTGGTTGCCGTTGCCATCCGCCGCGATGATGTTCTGGTTGGCTATGGCCACATCGGGCGGCTCGTCAAAGCGCGTCCAGAACCAGCTGCCGTTTAACTGATTTTTGCCTTGGATCCAATTGATCTTGATCAAATATTGGTCGTCGTTTTGTACGATGTTTGCGCCAGCGAACGTTAGTTGTCCGTTGGGTCCGTTCGGCAAGGGCGTGTGATTCAGGAAGAACTGCGCCGGTGCGCTCAACAGGTTCGATGGAATCCGGTCGTTGGCAAAGGGAACACCTGTTGAAGGATTCGATACCGTAATGCCTGAACCCGAGAAATCGCCCGCGCGTTCGGCGGCGGTTGGAACAAACGCTACGTTTCCTTGGGCAGCGCTGCGGATCTTGGTCCCCTGATAGGTTCCGAAGTAGAAGAGCTTGTTCTTGAGGATAGGTCCACCGATCGCGCCGCCGTATTGATTCCGCTTCAACGTATCCTGCGTCGGAGCGAAGAAGTTCCTGGCATTGAAATCGCCGTTGCGGACGAATTCGAACGCATCGCCATGTATGTCATTCGTACCGGACTTCGTCACCAGATTCACCACCGCTCCGGCGCCGATCCCGTACTGAGCGGATAAGTTATCGGTCTCGACATTGAATTCCTGCATGGCGTCGGGATTCGGGAACGGCAGGTTTGCGTTCAGATACGTGTCATTGTGGCCGCCGCCGTCCATTTCGTAGTTCACGCCGCGCGGCCCAGCCCCGTTAACGTTTGCGTCCTGCTCGCCGGGATAGACTCCGCCCTGGCAATTGACCAGACAGTAATTCCCAGTCTCGTTTACCGTGCCCGCCGTCAGAAAAAGCAACGTTTGAGGCTGCCTTCCGTCAAGCGGAAGATCCACGATCTTCTTGCTGCTGATCAATTGTCCGACCGTTCCCGACTCGGTATTAACCAACTGCGCATCGGACGATACCGTGACCTGCTCCTGGACACTTCCGATCTGCATTCTGACCGGAATGCTAACCGGATGATCGACTGTGAGCGTGATGCCGGTCTGCAGGAATTTCGAGAACCCGGGCTTTTCAACCGTCAGTTCGTAGTTCCCGATAGGCAGCGCAGCGAAGGTGAAGGTGCCGTCATTAGAAGTGTCGGCGGTTTTCTGGAACCCGGTGTCCAGATTGCGGACTGTTACGTTGGCGCCCCCGACAGCGGCGCCTGATGGATCGGCCACCGTTACGCCCAAAGTGGAGGTTGTGTATTGAGCCCGGATAGAACCGCTCAGCACAAGCACCAACCCCAAAATCGTTGTACGTATCATGAATCGTCCAGATAGATCTCGCAAGGGAACCTCCTTCTCGAGTTTCAGCCGGATGCACAAGCATCCAAGAAATCTTTCTCAAGTCAGCGGCGCGACTTGGCTGCATCCGTGGCGTGCTTGAGCAGGCGTTTCTAGACCGTGGATGAAGTATATGGGATCTTACAAGGATCAGTCAAGAGCCATTCGGTCGATTGTCGGGTGTATTTTCGGAAATGTTTATCATGTGTAGGAAATATGTCCAACTTTCCCGCTGCCCATGGTAGACTCAACTTCTCGACGATTGCGCTGTTGCACTGCGCGGCATGAAACGCCTCATTTGCAGCATTCTCAGATCCACCCGAAAGAGCACTGAAAGGGTCAGGACATGAACTCCAGACGAGAATTCTTTGAAGCTAGTTCAATCGCGTTAGCGGCTCTCGCAACCGGGACGGCCGGCGCGAGGCAACAAGCAGAGGATGTTAACGCCGCATCGCCCTCGGGGGCCCGCGATTACTGGAACGATCTGCCGAACTACATGATCGCGAAGGTAAACGCCGCCCGCGCCCAACGGAAAGCAGACCTCGCCAAAATAACCTCCTCAGCCGGCGCGGCTGAGCGGATTTCTACGATTCGAGCAGCCGTATGGCAGTTGATCGGCGGAAAGCCCGCTGAATGTCCCTTGCGCCCGAGAATTAGCGGCGTCCTCGATCGGGCGAGCTATCGGATCGAGAAAATCATTTTCGAGAGCCAGCCCGAATTCTACGTTACCGCCAACCTTTATCTGCCGAAAACGGGCAATAAACCTTATCCAGGAATTCTTGCCCCGCTTGGCCACACGCCGGACGGGAAAAGTTACGCCAGCTATCAGACCGTTTTTCAGAATCTCGCGCGCAAGGGATTTGCAGTGCTAGCCTGGGATCCCCCTGGTCAAGGCGAACGCGTTCAATACCTCAAGCCCGGCACGAACGGGTCTCTGTATGGGCCAACCGGAGAACATGACCGCTTTGGATGGCCGGCGCTGCTCATCGGTTCAACCACTACCCAGTTCGAAGTTTGGGATGGCATTCGAGCGCTCGACTATCTTCTGAGCCGCCCGGAAATCGACCGCGAGAAAATCGGCTGCTGCGGGCACTCCGGCGGAGGCACGCAGACAATGTATCTTTGCGCGCTTGAACCTCGCATCAAGGCCGCCGTAGTTGTGGAAGGCCACACTGAAAACCTGGCGGGCGCCGATTACCAGCCTCCCGGTGCATATGCCGATGCAGAACAGAACCTGATCGGCGGCCTCAAACTAGCTCTCGACAGAGGCGATCTCCTCGCGGCATTCGCGCCGAAGCCTTTAAGAATCTGCTATACGTCCAACGACAATGGGACTACCTACTCGCCCCACTACATCCAAGGCAACCACGAGATCTTCGAAGAGCTGACGAATTTATACGGCGTGTACGACGCCAAAGATAAAGTCACACTCTTCAGTTCAATCCTCCCTCACGATTACGATTACTTCCAGCGCCGGACAACCTATGAGTGGTTCAATAAATGGCTTCTCGACGGGCGTGGCGACCCGGAGGAAGCTGCCTTTGAGGATGGACCTGAATCAGCACTGTGGTGCACTCCCACCGGCCAGGTGCTTACATCGCTCGGCGGACGTTCCGCCGTTCAGGTAAATTACGACCGCCTTCGCGCCAACAAAGTGCGAGCGGGTCGCGAGCAACTCGACAAAACTGACCTGCAGGCAAAGGTCCGAAAACTTCTAGATATTCCGTCCGAATCTAAAGCCATTCGCGCGGCTTCGCTTGGCACCAGGACTTACGACAACGTCGCAATCGAGGATATCGAATACGAATCCGAGCCAGGTATCCGCGTGCCGGGCTGGTTTCTGAAGCCATCGACTGGAAAGTCACAGTTTCCGGTCGCCGTGTTAGTCGATCATCGGGGAAAGGACGGAATCTTCGATCGCTGGCCGCTGGTTCAGAAGCTGACGCGCTCCGGGGTCGCGCTCTGTTCCGTCGATCTTCGAACGTTGGGGGTTACAACGCCGCGCTTGCCCTCTTCCGGTCCTCTGTTCTATGGATTCGGAGTCGAGACTGCTTACTCTCTGGTGAATCTGAGTCTCGGGCTGCCGATCGTAGGTCAGCAGACGGTGGATCTTCTGCGATGTCTCGACTTTCTTCAGGCGCGGAACGATGTAACTGGAGCACACATCGGGATCGTCGCAACGGGAAGAACCGGCCTACCCTGCCTTGCGGGTGCGGCGCTGGACCCACGTGCCAGTTCTTTGCTGCTCGACCGAACGCTCGTCAGTTTCGAATCGTTAGTAGCTTCCACGGATTGCGATGTGCTGCTTTCGACAGTCGCCTTCGGTATGCTCCCCGAGTTGGATTTACCGGAGCTTTGCGCGGCTGTGACGCCTCGACCGGTTTGGCTTGTGAACGCCATCGGACCACAAGGCAATGGAGTCCCTCTGAGTGATGTGCGGGCAGCGTATGAACGTGCGCTACAGGCTTACTCGAACGCGAACCGTGCGGAAAATCTTTCCTTCCGGGTCGAACCGGAATTGACCGATGAAATGATTGTGGATTGGGCGGAAAAGACTCTAGTGTAAGTTGATTGGCGACTTTCTTACTCGTTCGGAGCGGTTGGTAGCGAACGGCGGAGAAGCGGGACGGACTGAGGGCACGGAACAAGCTGAAACTGTCCAGATACGGTGGGCGCCAACGCTGGAGAGGGTATGATCATCCGCTCATGAGTTCAGCAGGCCGGGCAGCGATCTTTGGGAAGGCTCTAAGCAACCCCGCGTCGAATGTTGCGAGGCGCAGCTGTTGCCTGGCGGCAAGTTCGACAAACAGAGTGTCGTAAACCGCGACGCCGGATTGGTGGGCTCGCATTAACGCTGCTTGCCAGAGGATTCGGTTCGGAACGGAATGGATGCCCAAGCGGTCAGCCAGAGCTAACCGTGTGATTGCTTCATCAACTGTGAGGACCTTGTGGCGTGTCGCCATCCAGAGCACATTGGCGATTTCGGCTTCCCAAATAGCCGGTGCATCCGCTTCCCCGAGCGAAGACAAGAACGTTCGCGCTTCATCCACATACTGCTCAGTGCCGAGGAGCAAATAAGCGACTACGTTCGTATCGACGACAGCTTTCACGAGCGGCCGGTTGCGATCCAAGCGTCAACTTCTTCGGCACCGGGCCGGCGGCTTTGACGGGCCCACGCCGCCTCGATCTGGTCAAGGATGGAACGCCGCTCAGAGACATAAGCTTCGAGCAATTCCCGAACCTCTTGTTCCATAGAGCGACGCCGCCGGCGAGCAAGCGTCTTGAGCGATCGCACAACGGCTGGCGGTACGTTTCGAATTGTAAGAGTAGACATCGACCTGCCAAATGCTAGCACAATGCTAGCATGAAGCGCGCGCAATCCGGTACGTCAAAAGGTCCTCCGTGCCGAGCATTGTAATTCCGGATCAACTCACTGCAACAGAGATGCAATTTCGCCGAGGCAGTCTTCTATCCTGATTCTTCGCTGAACCAGAGAATCTCTTTCCCGGATAGTGACGGTCCTGTCCTCAAGTGTCGTGCTATCGATGGTGATGCAGAAGGGGGTGCCTACTTCGTCCTGGCGCCGGTACCTTCGGCCGATGCTATCTTTTTCGTCATAGAAGACGTTGAAGCGGCTCTTCAGTTGCCCATACAGCTCTCGCGCAATTTCCGGCATATTGTCTTTCTTCACGAGCGGCAGCACCGCTGCTTTGATCGGCGAAAGCCGGGGATGCAGTCTCAGGACGATGCGTTGGTCCATGGCTCCCTGATCGTTAGGGGCTTCGTCCTCGCAATAGGCATCACATAAAAATGCAAGCACGGCTCTATCCATGCCGGCCGACGGCTCGATGACATGCGGGCGGAATTTCTCGTTGGTGAGATCGTCTCGATAGGATAGATCTTTTCCGCTGCCTCGCCACTTGGGTTTTCCATCAGGTCCCTTTTCTACTTCGAGAGGCTTCGAGTTCGGATCCAACTTCCCTTCCTCATGACTTCGCAAATCAAAGTCGCCGCGATGGGCAATTCCCTCGAGCTCTCCGTATTCTCCTTCCGGCAGAAACGGGAACGCGTACTCAATGTCCGCCGTTCCCTGTGAATAATGACTTAGCTCTTCCGGGGAATGCTCTCGTAATCTAAGGTGCTCGCTCGAAAGGCCAAGATCGGAATACCAGCTCATGCGCCTGTTCCGCCAATACTCGTACCACTCGCGTGAGGAATTCGGATGGCAGAAGAACTCTATCTCGGCCTGCTCGAACTCCCGCGAGCGAAAAGTGAAGTTTCTGGGAGTAATCTCGTTTCTGAAACTCTTGCCGATCTGTCCCACGCCGAAAGGAACACGAATCCTGAGGCTGTTCACTACATTCTTGAAATTCAGAAAGATTCCCTGCGCCGTCTCCGGACGAAGAAAGGCTTCACTCTCCTCGCTAGCGAGCGGCCCGACCTGCGTACGGAACATCAGATTGAATTCCCGAGGTTCTGTCAGACTCCCGAGAGCCGTTGCCTCCGGCGCGAGAACACTAGACATATCGCTCGATCCCAGCTCAGAAAGGGTTGTAAGCGGCCCTAACTTCAATTCGTCCGCATGTTTCTCGCGCATCTTGAAGTACTTCAGTGCGCGTCGCCTTGCGTCTTCCTGTTCGTCATCGGATTCAGCCGCCGTAGTGACGAAAATTTTCTGTCCCTTTGCTTCCGCCCAAGCGCCGCGCAACTGATCGAACCGGTAGCGCTTTTTCGACTCCCGGCAATCAACCATGTAATCCGAGAAAAGATCGTAATGACCTGAGTTCTTCCAGACCTGCGGATGCGTGATGATCGTCGAATCCAGACCGGTCATCGCATAAGGCGAAGGCGCCCCCGGCGGAGCAATCAACTCGTTATGGCCGCTGATCATGTCGCGCCACCACGCGTCTTTGAGGTTTCTCTTTAACTCGACACCTAGCGGGCCGTAGTCCCAAAATCCGTTCAGTCCTCCATAGATCTCGCTCGATTGGAAAATGATCCCTCTACGCTTACAGAGGGAAATCAGGGCGTTCATTTTCATTGGACCAATTGTCGCAGCACCCTGAGGCGGAACGAGCGGCAGGCAGCGTGCTAAATGTGTGTGCCTGCGCGATCTTTCAAGGCGCCACTCTCCACGGCGACACAGTTCCCCATTGGCGTAACTGAGCTGTGGCCCAGTCCGCTCCCCGATCCTTATGGCAGGTTGTGCAAGGGTTGGGGATCTTGTAGGCGTTGGTCATGGAGGGTGAAATAAACCGGAAGGTGTGGCTGCGGACATTCACGTCGGCGATGGTTTGCTCGATCTTCGGCATGTGGCAGGCAATGCACTCGTCGCCTGCGGAACCGGCATGGTGGTGTGTGTGTTCCTGGATCGAGGTTGTGTGTGGACCGTTCGGTGAACCGGGCCCATGACACTCGAGACATATGACGTTCGCCGGTTTGATCAGTAGCGCGTCGTTGCCGGTCCCGTGGGCATCATGGCAACTGGAACATTTCACCCCTCGGTTGTACATCAGGCTCTGCACGTAGTCATTTCCCTGCATACGGTTCTTGTGTGCCGTCCCATCGGCAAAGTGAGTGAATGTTGTCTCTCCGAGGCGATGCTCCTCCAAACGCCAGTAATCCTGGAGTCTTTGTCCAACCCGGAAACCGACAGGCCAGTCGTAATATCTCCCCTGAATAGGGTTCTTCAACGGCTGCCCCTGCGAATGGCATTGAATGCATACATCATTGGCGTTCACCGTATCAAGACGAGCCGGATTCGTGATGTTCGCTTCAGAAGGCGCCTTCACGTGTTCGCTACCCGGCCCATGGCATCGTTCGCAGCCGACATTCCACTCGACAACCGTCTTGGTCGCTATGTCGTAACCCACCGAATGACAGCCGTCGCATGTCGGTCCGGTGGGGCGCTTGAGGTTATCGGGCGGGTAGAGGGGCGCCCACCAATCTGTGCCGTTCTTCACGAAATACGGCCGCCAAACCTGGTGCGTGATGTCCCATTGCGCCGCCTCCGGGAAGTAATCGTCGCCGATCTTCGTGAAGTAGCGTTGCTTCCATTTGCGCCCGTAAACGAAGGCTATATCGGCCTTTGTGAAATGCACCAAAGGGTCTGGCTTGGAGAGATCAGGCAGTATAGCTTCCGGGTGTTGCTTCGGATCTACGATCACGTTCGCCATGCGTGTCGTTTTCCAACGAGCATAAATCTGCGGATGACACGATTCACACGCCTTGGAGCCTACATACCGAGAACGCACGGCGTCAGCTTGCACCTGAGCTAAAGCAGCGACGGGCAATCGCGAACAACCAGAAAAGAGCTATCGCCAGAAAACGCAGAGTCATCGGTATGCTCTTTCGAGCAGTCTATCGCGGCACCTGACGAATCGGTGAATCCGGGTTTGTATGCGGTCGCGTCATCGCACATATCGCCCGGAGGGCGTCATGGGGACGCCGTAGCAGCGCGAGGGGCTGCCCTACCTTGCGCTAGCATGAAGCGATATTTAAGGTGAATACGGTTTTAGAGCTGCGCGCTCTCAGCAAGCAGTTTCCAACGCATCTAGCTGTCGATAGAATCTCTCTCCAACTGAATCGCGGCGAATTCTACTCGCTGATTGGTCCCTCGGGATGCGGCAAGACCACAACCTTGCGGCTCATCGCCGGGCTCGAAGCCGCCACTTCAGGAGATATTCTGCTCGACGGCGTCTCTATTCTCAATCTCAAGCCATATCAGCGCGATGTGACCACGGTCTTTCAAAGTTACGCCCTTTTTCCCCACTTGACCGTCGCGCAGAATGTCGCATTCGGATTGGAACGTCGCGGAGTGTCGAAGCCGCACGTCGTCAAAAAGGTTGCCGAATCACTGGCTCTGGTGGAATTGCAGGGAAAGGAGCAGCGGCTGCCGAACCAGATCTCGGGCGGAGAACGCCAGCGAGTAGCCCTGGCCCGCGCTTTGGTTCTCGAGCCGAAAGTCCTTTTACTCGACGAGCCGCTTTCCGCGCTCGACCCGAAATTGCGCCGCCAGATGCGTCGGGAATTGAAAGATATTCAACGGCGTGTCGGCATAACCTTTCTCTTCATCACGCACGATCAGGAGGAAGCGCTTTCGATGTCGGATCGGATTGCCCTGATCAATCGGGGCCGCATGGAGCAAGTAGGGTCACCCCAGGAAGTCTACCGCCGCCCGGCGTCAAGGTTTGTAGCCGAATTTTTGGGTGACGTGAACTGGATGCAAGGCGTCGGTGTGCGCCCTGAAGCCATTCGCGTCTCACGCCAGGCGCCGGCCAACGTCCCGCGGTCCGCCCCCGCCATCGTTCAATCCTGCAGCTTCCTCGGAAACTGTGTCCATCTCAGGACCACTCTGGACGACGGTGTATCTTGTCTCGCCGAAATCCCACAGCACCATTGCGACTTCCGATCGGGAGAACAGGTGCACGTCTGGTGGCACCCGGACGACGAGTTCCGGTTGGACTCCGTCTAGAACGTGCAGCGTCTCCGTCAGCTATTTCTCCTGCCGGCAGCCGTGGTCATGATCACGCTGTTTTTTGTTCCGCTGCTGATTGTCCTTGTTTACAGCTTTATGACGCGCGGCGCGTACGGTGGCGTCAGTCTGCCTTTCAGCTCCGGAAGCTATCTGCGGGTTTTCGACTCGCTCTATCTCGCCATCGCGTGGCGGTCCTTCTGGATAGCAGCCGTCGCTGCGATTGCGTGCCTCATTCTAGGGTTTCCGCTGGCGCTTTACATCGCCCGTTACAGCCGCCACAAAACGCTCCTTCTCAACCTGGTGATGCTTCCGTTCTGGACCAGTTTTCTCATCCGCACCTACGCCTGGATGTTCCTCTTGCGCGATACAGGGCTGATAAATACAGTGCTTCAATCTCTCCAATTGATAAACGAGCCGCTGCCGCTTCTGTTCAACACGCCCGCAGTGATTCTAGGTCTCGTCTATGGTTATCTTCCGTTTATGGTGTTGCCCCTCTACGCCACCATAGAAAAGCTCGATCCTGCGTGGCTCGATGCCGCCGCCGACCTCGGCGCCAATCCGCTGGTGACCACTTTTAAAATTGTCGTGCCCCTCAGTCGTTCGGGAATCATTGCCGGATTGCTGCTCGTCTTTATCCCCTGCCTCGGCGCATATCTCACGCCGGATCTGATGGGCGGCGGCAAAACGGTCATGATCGGAAACCTGGTACAGAATCAGTTCACGGCTTCCCGTGATTGGCCTTTTGGAGCTGCCGTTTCGCTGGTCTTGCTGTTGGTAGTCCTCGCTCTCACAAGCTTTCTCTCGAGGCGCGCTCAGGAGCTCATATGAGGCGTTTCCTTGTTGTCTACGCTGCACTCGCCTACCTCTTTCTATACGCTCCTCTGGCCGTGTTGGGGGTTTTTAGTTTCAATTCCTCAAAGCTCTCCGTTTGGCGCGGCTTCAGCCTGCATTGGTATGCTTCGGTCTTCCAAAACTCCGCACTCAGCGACGGGACGGTTAACAGCCTGATCATTGCCGGTGTCGCTACCGTTGTTTCCACCATATTTGGAACGCTCGCCGCCTACGCGCTCTGGAAGAAACAGGCTGCCTGGCTCAGTCAGTCGCTCTATTTGTCGCTGCTCACTCCCGAAATCGTCACCGGTGTCTCGCTCCTGGTGCTCTTTCAATGGATCTTTCGATTTCTACATCTCCATCTGGGGATGCCGACGGTCATCCTGGCGCACATCTCGTTTTGCATCGCATATGTAGTGATCGTGATTCTGGCGCGACTTCGGACGTTTGATATCTCGTTAGAAGAAGCCGCCCTAGATCTTGGAGCGAATGAGTGGCAGGTGTTCCGCCGAATCACTGTGCCTCTTCTGATGCCCGGTATTCTGGCCGCCGCGCTCCTCTGCTTCACCGTCTCATTCGACGATTACGTCATCACCAGCCTCGTTGCCGGCGTAAATTCAGAAACGCTGCCCATGATCATCTACGGCCTAGCTCGAAAGGGCGTCAGTCCCGATATCAACGCGCTTTCCATGCTCATTACCTGCGCGCTCGGCGTATGTATTCTGTTAGCGGGCCGTCTCGAAAAGACGTAGCATGCAGCGCCGCATCTTTTTAATGGGCATCGCCGGAGCCAGCGCCGGATGTCTCCGCGACCGTCTGCCCAGACTCAACGTCTACAACTGGGGAAGCTATGTTGCTCCCACGACCATTCCCGATTTCGAGCGTGAATTCCGCTGCCGCGTCCGCTACGCCACATACAGCAGCGCCGAGGAAATGCTGGCAAAAGTGATGAGCGGTAACTCTGGTTGGGACGTGGTGTTTCCTTCTAACAGCTTCGTCCAACCTATGCGGGAACTCTCGTTGCTGCTGCCGCTCGATCATGCCCGCTTGCCAAATCTGGGCAATCTCGATCCGCTTTTTCGCACGCCGGAGTGGGACCCTTCGCTTGCTGTTTCTGTTCCATACATGCACGGCGCCACGGGGATTCTATACGCTAGTTCCGCCAAGCCCGCGCCGCTGTCCTGGAGCACGCTCTGGACTGACGCGTATCACCGCCGAGTGACGATGCTGGACGATCCAGCTGAAGTGTTCGCAGTTTGTCTGAAGCGCGAGGATCACTCGATCAATTCCGCCGACCCCGGGCAGCTCCGTGCCTCGCGCGATCTGGCTGAAAAGCAGAAGCCGCTTCTGCGGGCGTATTTGAATGAAGAAGTACGCGACCAGGTGGTGGCGGGAGACGTTTTGGTCGCGCAGATGTGGACCCAGGTAGCTCAAGTTGCGATAGAGAGCGCGCCCAAGTTACTGAGTTTCGCTTATCCACGCGAAGGCTTTGCGTTATACGCTGACGTCTGCGCAATCCTGCGCGAGAGCGAACATACCGCACTGGCGCACGAGTTCATCAATTATCTGCTGCGCCCGCAAGTAGCGGCTGCGATTGCTATTGAAATTCGCGGCGCTACGGCCAATGCTGCGGCTCGCGCCATCCTTCCGCAATCACTGAGGCAAAATCCAACCCTGTATCCCCCGCCCGATGTTCTGGCGAGAGGCGAATGGTTCAGACCGCTCCCGCAAGCCGCGCAGAAGCTGCGAGACCGCTATTGGACCGAAATCAAATCATCGTGACAAACGCTGCGGTTTCAAAACGCCGCTGAGATCGAAGTCTTTCCTGCCCGGGCGGCCGACATTGCGGAAAAAGACTTCTGCCGGGTTTCCGAAAGCCAGGGCAAATGGCGGGATGTCAGTGATGACCACACTATTGGCTCCGATAATGGCGCCCTCGCCGATCGTTACGCCTTTCATGATGTGCGCGCCGCTGCCTATCCACGCATCCCGGCAAATGCGAACCGGCCTGATATCTCTAGGACTGAGCGGCGCATTGAGTGCCCGCAAGTCCGCCTCGCGAGGATGCCCGTCACTATCGGAGATGCGGCAATCCGAGGAAATGCGCGCACGCTCTTCAATGACAACTTCCCTGTTTACTGTCAGCCGGACGTTCCATCCTATTTCTGCGCCGTCTCTGATGATCAGTCTGGGGTTTTCGCAGAAGCGCCCCGACAGAACGTCCAGTTTGCCGCCGAGATAAACATGATTGCCGACGTGGATTTCGCAGTGCCCGGTAACAAAGGGCAGCCCGTCGATCGAAACATTGCGGCCTATGGACGCACACCGTCCCTGGAACAACGGGTGCCTGTAGAACAAGGTAACCAGCAGCCGGGCCGTTTGAATCACCAGGTAGTGAAACTCATAGAAGGACCGCAGCAGCGGCCTGAAAAGGGCCGGCAGAATAGGAGCCTGCGGGCGGATGAGCCCGCGCGCGATCGAACCTATGCACCGGTAAGCCGGGGTATCACCCCGCTTGATCTTCAGGATCAGCGAGTTGAGAGCAATCATACCCACATCGAGTTTGCGCTTGAGTCAGCCTCATCAGCAAGGTACTGAAGGGTTGATAAAATAGCAGTACACAAAAGCTGATTATGTTCTCAGTTGCACAACACCATAAGTGACAAAACGCGAATTTCTGTTGGCCATGGACAACATACTTGAGCTGCCGGATAACACGTTAAGCGGTCTGGAAAAGCTCGATGACATGGAAGGCTGGAATTCTGTAGCCATGGTTGAATACATCGCCCTCGCGGATTCCAACAATGGTTTACAACTATCTCCACGTCAGATTCGAGAGTGTAACTCGATTGATGATTTGCGCCGCCTGGCCGGTATCGAGTGACTCCTGCCGTTGTGCCGGAAGGAATCTCGCCCGAAGACTGCCTGCCCGCTGCAAGCAGGGCTGAACAATGCACGCCAGCATTGCCGCGATCAAGTACCATCTGCCGGAACGGGTAGTCTCGACCTCGGAGCTTTCGGCTGAATTTCCGGAGTGGTCCGTCGAGAAGATCGACGAGAAGACCGGCATCCGCGACCGCCATGTCGCAGCAGCCGACGAATGTTCCTCGGATCTGGCAGTAGCCGCAGCGAGCAAGCTCTTCGACTCCGGCGCTTGCAGACCGGGCGACATCGACTACCTTATGCTGTGCACCCAGAGTCCGGACTACTATCTTCCGACTACCGCATGCGTCCTGCAAGAACGGCTCGGCGTTCCTGTCACCTCTGGCGCGTTGGACTTCAACCTGGGCTGCTCCGGCTTCATATATGGTTTGGGCCTGGCCGAAGGATTAATAACATCCGGCCAAGCGAAAACTATCCTGCTGCTAACCGCTGAGACCTACTCGAAGTTTCTCCATCCGCGTGATCGAAGTGTCAGAACGATCTTTGGAGATGCCGCCGCGGCCACATTGCTGACGGCGGTCGATGCGGCGGAGCCGTTACTCGGACCCTTTGTATATGGAACAGACGGCAGGGGAGCGCCGAACCTGATCGTACCTTCAGGCGGAATGCGGCAGCCTCGCACGCCGGAGACCGCGATCGCGGTCGAAGATGAGAGTGGGAATGTCCGGAGTGCCGAAAACCTTTTTATGGATGGCCCCGAGATCTTCAACTTCACTCTGAGCGCCGTTCCAAAAAGTGTAAACGCGCTGCTCGAAAAAGCAAGTCTGTCGCTCGATGCCATCGATCTCTTTGTTTTCCATCAAGCAAATCGGTATATGCTTGAGCACCTCAGGAAGCGATTGAAAATTCCCGTCGAGAAATTTCAGATCAGCATGGCGAACTGCGGCAATACTGTATCTTCGACCATTCCGATCGCGCTCGAGAACGCGCGGGCAGAAGGCCGTCTGAAGGAGGACAGCGTCATCATGCTGGTCGGCTTCGGCACGGG
>CAWJEH010000045.1:0-186485 GCA_963841675.1 Terriglobia bacterium | reverse complement strand
AGAGGCGCCGCCGACACAAATCTACGAACTGTGCTGTGTCTGTGGCGGGCCGAATACTGTGCGCATCGACCGCGGATTATATATAGGCAGGGTTTTGGAGGCAGGTAGGATGTTCGATGTATCGGCTTGGTTGAAACGTCATGGCGACCTTATTCTTGGGACTGCTTGGAATCTTTCTTCTCCTCGCTATTTTGTACGAAGTCTTCGAGGTTTTGCTACTACCTCGCCGAGTACGCAGCCAATTGCGCTTTGTTCGTTTGTTCTTCCGATGCACATGGGCGTTCTGGTCTGGAATTGGAATTAGGATCAAGCACGGCGAAAGGCGTGCAAGCTTTCTGAGTCTCTACGGCCCGCTCTCAATGGTGCTGCTGGTTGTGACCTGGGCATGTGGATTGATCGTGGGTTTTGGTTTCTTGCAACGGGCGTTGTCGTATTCTCTTAAGCCCCTGCCCAGTCTTTTCAGCCAAATGTATTTAAGCGGAACCACATTCTTCACACTTGGATATGCCGATTTCAATCCCGCGACGACATCCGCCAAGATAGCTGCGGTGGCGGAAGCCGGGACCGGCTTCGGCTTCATCGCTGTCGTGATTGGTTATCTTCCAGTTCTCTATCAGCTGTTTTCCCAGCGCGAGGCGAAGGTCATTCAACTCGATGCCCGTGCCGGATCTCCGCCCTCGGCAGCGACACTGCTCACGCGGCATAGTAGGGGCAACGGAATTGAAGCACTCGACCGACTTTTGGAAGTCTGGGAAGGTTGGTGCTCGGAAATGATTGAGAGCCATCTTTCGTACCCAATGCTGAGCTACTACCGTTCGCAGCATGACAATGAGAGCTGGCTCGCGGCAGTCACAGCGATTATGGATGCGTGCGCGATCATGCTCGTGGGCCTTCAGGGGCGGGAGCCATTTCACGCTCGGATGACATTCGCGATTGCTCGATTAGCGATTACTGAGCTGACTCGGATCTTTCAGACAGCTATTCGAGCTCCAGAAGTTGACCGGCTTCCATCAGCTGCATTTGTGACACTCCAACGGATACTGGCTGACACCGGCCTTAACTTTGACGATGAAGGCGCAGAGGAGAGGCTCAGAGCCTTTCGAGCCACTTACGAGCCCTTTCTAAATGGCCTTTCCCGCTATCTCCTGTTGCCGCTTCCACCTTGGTTCGCGGATGAAAATGAACTTGACAATTGGCAGAATAGTCCACGTGGTCGAACCGCGAAGCAGCTTGTACGCTTGGACTGATCCAGCTGACGTGTGGAACCGGCTTTTTCAACGCTGTACTTAAGATGAAAGTTCATCGAAACTCGCCGGAGTTCGGTTCAAGAGGGTGTTTTGCCACTGCTGGATTTTCTACTAGGACGTCCACTCGCCACGTCCGAAGAACGCGCGGAGCAGATAGGTCCCGCGAAGGGCATTCCTGTTTTTGGACTCGATGCTCTGGGATCTGCTGCCTACGGCCCGGAAGCCGCACTTACGCTTCTGATGCCGCTCGGACTCGCCGGCCTTAAGTTCATCGTTCCGCTGAGTACCAGCATCATCGTGTTGCTGGTTCTTGTTTACCTCTCGTACCGGCAAACGATATCCGCATATCCATCCGGTGGTGGATCTTACATCGTGGCGCGCCACAACCTGGGCATGTTCGCAGGTCTGCTTGCCGCATCAGCATTGCTGATTGACTACGCTTTGGATGCAGCCGTAGGCATCTCTACCGGGATCGGCGCGCTCACCTCCGCCGTTCCATCGCTACATCCTCACACGCTCGTTCTGTGTCTGATTGCACTGGCGATCTTGACGCTTGTGAACCTGCGGGGAGTCAGTGAGACAGGCGGAATATTTCTTTTTCCGACCTACCTGTTCCTGGGATGCATGGCGATAGTTCTTGCCCTCGGCATCGCAAGGACCGTTGCAAGCGGGGGCCATCCCACGCCGATCGTCAGACCGCCGCCCTTCGTAAAGGCCACTGCTGCCTTCAGTATTTGGTTGCTCATCAAAGCTTATGGCAGTGGCTGCACGGCACTTACCGGCGTCGAAGCGGTGAGCAACGGGGTGGGCGCTTTCCGTGACGACCGCACCAAGAACGCCCGCCGTACTTTGGGATTAATCATCCTCGCGCTCGCTATAATGCTGGCTGGTATTGCCGTGCTCGTGAAAGCGTACGGAATTGTCGCCACGGATCCCAACGGGAACAATTATCAAAGTGTCCTTTCCATGCTGTTTGCGGCAGTTACGGGACGTGGATGGTTCTACTACATGGCCATATTTTCGGTTTTAGTTTTACTGACCCTGTCGGCGAATACCGCATTTGCTGATTTTCCGCGCGTCTGCCATTTCGTAGCGGAGGACGGGTTTTTACCCACTGCGTTCGCAAACCGCGGGCGTCGCCTCGTGTATACGGAAGGAATTATCGTTTTGACGATATTCACGGCGGCTTTGCTGATCGGATTCGGTGGAATCACGGATCGATTGATTCCGCTCTTCGCTGTAGGAGCATTCTTGGCGTTCACAATGTCACAAGCCGGAATGGTCGCCCATTGGAAGAGAGCGGGCGGAAAGCGCGCACGACAAAGCATGGCCTTGAACCTGACAGGTGCGATTGCGACAGGTTTGACGGTGATTGTGGTGATCGTCGCTAAATTCTCGGAGGGCGCATGGATCACCTTAATAGCCATTCCCGCCTTACTGCTCACGATGTACCGTGTGCACAGGCATTACGAGATACTGCGGCGTGAAATTGATTTATCGCGACCGCTTCAAGCCCATCTAGTCAGCCCGCCCATTCTGGTGATCACCATGCAGTCCTGGACGCGCGTCAATGAGCAGGCTCTACGAGCCGCAATGGCAATCTCGCGCGAGATCATGATCGTACACGTGACGGAAGATGAGAAGCCGAATGATTTCGCCGAGAAATGGGAAGAGTACGTCGAAGGTCCCGCAAGGCGGGCAAATCTGCCGGTTCCAGAACTCGTACAGCTACAGTCTCCATATCGTCTGGTGGTAACGCCAATTGTGGATTACGTCAAACGGTTGGCAGCCGAAAACCCGGACAGGCGCATAATCACCGTCATTCCAGAGCTTGTGGAGCGTCGTTGGTTCCAGTGGCTTCTCCACACACAACGCGCAGAACTTCTCAAGGGTCGGCTGCTGATGGAAGGCCATGACCGCATCTCAGTCTTGAACATTCCCTGGTATCAAAAACTGGCATAGGCTCGGTCTCGATCAGCGGACGGGCGGAACCAGTTCACGGCATCGCGCGAGTGCCCACAAGGCGACCGCCCTTTTATTCTCTATTGCGTGCTGATAAATCTCGCCAAGACCGATTCGCAGCTGATAACAGAGCAAGCGCCCGTCCAGTTCCATCAAATCCCGCCAGTGAATCTCAAAATAGCTCGCCTGCTGCGCCATGCACTCGAGCCACGTTCTCCAAAAGAAAACATTCGCAAGATCGTAAAGCGGATCACCGATCGAAGCCTCTGACCAATCAATCACGCCTGTGATCCGCCGGCCATCTGTGAGCACGTTGTTCGATCCGAAGTCACCATGGATGAGCGCGCGTATCTCGGGGCAGTGCTCAACCAACTGGAGGAGTCGCTCCAAAAGCCGTTTGATCTCATCTATCGAGACCAAATGGCTCAGCGCGGGCCAGTCGTAACGTCCTTCGTCGGCAATGCTAATCAGGAAGTCGCGCCAGCTTTCATGTTTGCCGCGCCCGGATGCATCGAACGGGCCAAAGCCGCGCATGTCGCCCAACTGGGACTCGGCTATCGCATTCAATATGCGAGCGGTGGGATAGAGTAAGGCCGCCAGTTCCTCTGGGGCCAAATCCTGCAAAGTCACTCCCGGGAGCGCCTCCGAGATACAGAAGTAATGATGGTCGATTTGCCCGATACGAATAACTTCGGGAATCGGCAGATCGGCCCTGGCGAACCTCCCGTAAGCCAAAGCATCCTTCTCAAAACCTTCGCTGCCGCGATTGATCCGCACGACAAATCCGCGCCCGCCGCTCTGAAATCGGTATGCCTGCGACTCTTCCCCTTCCGTAATGGCCGTAAAGCCGGAAACTTCTCCCATGCAGGTAGCGAGCTCCCCGACCACGGCCGCTGGAGAAAGAGACGGTTTTCTCATACGACGAGCGCGCTTAGGTTGCGGGCCGCGGCGTCTTTCCTTCTACTACCGTCAGAACCTGGTTGGCCGTGACTCCTGCTATCTTGTCCACCTGCCCGCTCGGCCAATGCACCTCGACATCGGCTTTGGACGACCGCTTCAACCCGAAGTGGACACGCAAGTCGCTCTGCGAAATGTAACTTCCGCCGCTGCGCACCTCATTCATCTGCCGGTGCTCGCCCTCTGGCTGGCAGTACACGCGCGCCCCAATCCCCGACCGGTTCGACTTGGTTCCTACCGTTTTTACTTTTAGCCAGTTATTTTTCAGGGTGCTGTCGCAGCGCAGCAGTTGTGGAACATCGTTGACGCAGTTGACCACCACGTCCAGGTCTCCATCGTTGTCGAAATCCCCGATCGCGCAGCCTCGTCCCGCTACAGGCTCCAGAATGCCGGGCCCAGCCTCGAGCGAAACATCCTGGAATCTCCCGTTGCCCAGATTGTGATACAGCACCTTCCGTTCCCGGTAGCCCGATTCGCTCGCCTTCTCCCTCACCTCCGGGTAAACATGCCCGTTGCAGGTCAAGATGTCCGGCCACCCGTCATTATCGAAGTCGAAGAATGCCGTCCCCCAGCCCAGGAACCGCGTATTCCGCCCCAAACCCGATTGATAGGTAACATCCTCAAAGTTCCCGCCGCCCAGGTTGCGATACAGGCTTGATGTATCACCCGCAAAGTTGGTCTTCAAAATATCGAGGCGCCCGTTGCCATAAATATCCGCCGCCGAGACACCCATCCCGGCCTGGGTCTTCCCGTCCGCTCCGAACGCTACGCTCCATTCGAGCGCCACATCGGTGAAGGTTCCGTCGTGATTGTTTTTGAACAAGGCGGACGGAGCGGAATCGTCTGCCACATAGATGTCCGGCCATCCGTCATCATCGAAGTCGCCCACCAGAACTCCGAGCCCGTAGGTTCCCTGCTTCTTGTGTATTCCGGCCTTCTCTGAAACATCCGTAAAAGTTCCGTCGCCGTTGTTGTGGAACAGAATGTCCTGGCCGCCCTTCAGCCCCGGCGGCCCGCAGGCCACGATCAAACCTTCGTATAAGCAAGGCCCGCTTTCCGGCAAGGGAGCAGTCTTCGGATCAAAATCGATGTAGTTTGCTACATAAAGATCCAAGTGCCCGTCCCGATCGTAATCGAGAAACGCGCAGCCGGTGTTCCAGCGCTGCAGCCCGCTTGTTGTGCGTGTTGTGACCCCCGCTTTTTCAGCCACGTCGGTAAATGTTCCGTTGCCGTTGTTCCGGTAAAGTGAGCAATCTCCCCAGTACGTGACGAACAAGTCTTCGTGCCCGTCATTGTTGTAATCGCCGGCGCAAACTCCCTGGCCCCATCCCGTGCGGGCCACACCGGCCCTGATCGTGACGTCGGTGAAAGTTCCGTCGCGATTATTTTTGTAAAGCCGGCTGATCGGCTCCTGGCCTTTGGGATACGTCGTCTCGAAACGCGTCCCGTTAACAAAGAAAATATCCAGCCAGCCGTCGTTGTCGTAGTCGATGAACGCCACGCCGCAGCCGGTCGTTTCAAGCAGATACTTATTGCGGCTCTCCGCGCCGAAGATGGTGTTCTCGCGCAACCCCGCTTCGCGGGCTACATTCACGAACTGAACCCCGAGCGGAGTCTGCGCCAGCAACTGATCGAGCGAAAAAATCGGGACTGTCGCGCACAGCGATTTGACGAACGTCCGGCGAGGATACCGGAAGTTCTCCCTTTTTTTAGGGCGGTAAAAACTCACTTCGGCTGTTGCGGAATCGGCTTCATTACTTCGCCGCCCCGCATCCCTTGTTCTAGCGTGTTTGCAAGCTCAGACTCCTTTTCCTTCTTCAATCGAGCCCCGGTTGCAAACGCCTCTTCACTCCCCTGTTTTTCCCCTTTCACGCGCAGGATCTGCCCCATCGTGTTGTACGGCCCGGGAGTGGTCGGGTCCAGTTTCACCGCTTCTTTCAGCTCCGCTAACGCTCCATCCAGATCGCCGCTTTCCTTCAACGCTATCCCCAGCATGTAATGCGCTTCCGCATAGTCGGGCGAAATCTTGATCGCCGCACGCATCTCCTCGGCCAATCCCGCGAAATCCCCTAGTTGCCAGTCCGATATCCCGAGCGAGTAATGTGCCTGGGCCAGCGACGGATCGAGCCGGATCGCCTCTCGAAATTCCTGCTGCGCCGCCTCGATCTGGTCCTTGCTCTTGAGTGCAATTCCCAGATCGTAGTGGCCTGCAGCCGAGTTCGCGTCCACCGCGATCATCTCCCGATAAGCTTTCTCGGCAGCATCGAAATCACCAGTTTTGAGCGCGGCGTAGCCAATGTTCATCAGTGCGCTCGTATCTTTCGGATTATGCGCGAGCACCTTCTGCGCCTCTTCGATTCCCATCTGCGCCTGGCGCGTCTCGATCAGCGCGAACGCATACATGTTGCGCACGCCGTCATTTGATGGATCGAGCTCCGCCGCCTTCGCAAAAGCGTCCACCGCTCCCGCCAAGTCCCCCTTTTGTTGGAGAGCGTGCGCCAGATCCGTCCACGCCGGCGCGCTTGCGGCATTGATGGCAACTGCCCGCTTCAGCTCGGCAATTGCGTCGTCGAAACGGTCGAGGCGCAGATACGCCGATCCCAACCGGTAGCAGTAATCGAAAACATTCGGATCGAGTTTTGCCACCGCCTGGAGCTCGTTCAAACCCTGATCCTGGTGCCCGCTGTTCCAAAGCAGCACTCCCAGATGGAAGTGCGCCGGCGCGTAGCCGGCATTCGCTTGGAGAGATTTTCCGAAGTGCGCCTGCGCCTCGCTCTGCTGTTGCAAAACTGCGTACAGAAAACCGATCTTATCTTCCGATTCCGCAGTTGCCGGTGCGGCCTCGGCCGCTTTGGCAAGAGCCGCTAATGCCTCATCCTTGTTGCCGCTCCGGATGAGTTGCTCGGCCTTGTCCGCCAGTTCTAGAGGAGTGTCCGCCTGTACCGCCGCGCTGAGTAGAATCGCAACGATGCAGATCGAGCCAGCCTTCAATCCGCCATTATACGGCTCACTGGCGCTCGCCTATCCTTGGATCGATCTTCGCCGCTAGAGCCTTTTCTGCTTGCGCCTGCGGCCCTTTGTTCTCCCGTTCAAGCGCTAGACTCAAGCTGTAGTGGAGCGATGCCTCGAGCGGGTCCACATGGATCCCTTCGCGATAGATTTCCGTAGCATCATCGTATTGCCCCTTTAGAAACAGTGCGCCGCCCCAGTTCAAATATGCCGGCACATAGTCAGGATCGATGGCGAGCGCCTTTTTGTATTCGTCGATCTCCTCCCTTTTGCCCATCGCTCCATCCGCCACCCCCAAATTGAAGTGTGCCCCCGGATCCTGCGGATACAGCCGGATCGCCACGCCAAGAATGCCCGCGCCAACTTGCGGATTACCAGCTTCCGCATAGGTCACGCCCAGGTAGGTCAGCGCCCGGAGCAGTTGAGGATCGATCTTGAGCGCTTCGAGCAATTCCGCCGCTGACTGCTGGCGATTGCCCGCCTTCCGCAGCTCCATTGCGCTATGGAAGTGCGCCTCCGCTTCCTCTCGAAAATTGCGCGGCATGCGTCCGACGAGAAAATAGCGCCCTCCCGCAGTAATTACCGGTGACACCTCACCGGGCCTGAGCGTTAGGGCCACCTTCGCCCAAGCCGGGTCAAACGCGCTGGCGTCCAAGTCGCCCAGGTAACCGCCGTTCACGGCACTGGCCCGGTCCGTGGAATTCGCTCGCGCCAGTTCGAAAAAAGAACCACCGGAAGTGAGTTGTTCTTGTATCGCCGATGCTTTCGCTGCATCGTCGAAAACCATCAAACGCAAAAAGAGATGCTTGGGAACTACCTTGCTCGCCCATTTTGGAGAACTTGCCGGAGCGGCGACACGCTGTTCGGGATGAACCCGGATCCAGTGATCGCTGATCACGAACGGAGCGTTGTGTTTGCTATCCGGCATGTGGCATCCGACGCAGCCGCTCGTTCGGTTGACCGGGCACAATGCAGCATGTTTTTCGACGCTTTTGCTGTGGCAGCCAATGCAGGTCTTCTCGGATTTCGCCACCAGCGCCGCTCGCGGTAAATCCTGGTGCGGATTGTGGCAGTTGACGCAAGTGATCTGCCCGGCGCTCTGGCGCCAGCACTCGCTGTTACTCAACGCTCTCACCTGGTCCGAGATCAGCAGGTCGTCAGGCATCGGGTCCACTACATTGCTGAATCCCGCATGGCACCGCGAACATGGTTGCATCTGTTCGGCAACCGGCAACTTGTCGGGATTCAAAATCCCTTTGTCACTCGACTTGCTCGCCAGCGCCTTCAAATGCGCCTGTCCCGGACCGTGGCAGCTTTCACAAGTAACCCCGCTTTCCAGATGCGGGGCAAGCGTTCCCGGTGCGCCGTGGCAAGCCAGGCATTTCTCTTCGAAATGGGGAGTCAGCACACGGCCGATCGATGTTTCGTAACTTGTCGGCTTATCCTTTGGGAAACCCGGGGAAAGCTCCAGCCGATTTTCAGGCGCATAGTGCAAATAGCGCGTCTCGACGAGTGGGGCGCGTGCTAAAGATAGTCCATCCAGATCGGCAACCCGCGCCAGAAAACTCAGACCGTGCCGTTTGCCGCCCATCGTGACTTCAATCGGAAACTTTAAGGGCATCTGCCCCGGCATTCGTACTTCGAAAGAGAGCTTGTTGGCCGTTCGTCTGAGGACATAGTTGATCGCCGGATCCGGCCCTTCAATCTGCGTCTGTTGTGAATCGGGCCGCACCTGCATTGGATCGGTCCCTTGCCAGGTGAGCGCCATGGCGGTCTGCGCCTGCGTTGCAGCGATTCCTTTGTGGCATCCGGCGCAAACCTCGCGCCCTACATAGCCGGTCTGTGCGGTCGCGCAAATCGAGAGAAAAAGGAACAGTCCGAACCGCAACAGCAGAGAGTCCCTAAACCGTACGCACCATGTGATCCGGGCAACTTGTCTGTGTCATTTCGAAGAGCCGCTGCGGTAGATCCGGACCGTGCTTAGCAAGAAAAGGAATTATCGAGTAGAGGCGCTCCTGCAATCGCTTTTGCGGGTAAGTCAGATCGATGAGGTAATCCGCCTCGCGCGCGCTCCGTTCGTCACGGCGCAGCGTTTCGCGAGCTGCTTTACCAGACAAATGCCGCAACTGATACATCATTTTGGCTCCGCTCTTTTTGGCCGCAGATTCCAGCGTCGGATCGAAATCCCGCAAACTCGCCTCGAGATCCGTGATGGCGCTCGAAATCGTAGTATCAAGGGAAGCGAACTTATCCGTCAGCCCGGATGGTACAAGCGTCGCGGCGATCTTGCTTTTTACCTTCTCCTGATGATCGAAGAGACACGGCATGGAAAGCCCATAACGCTGAATCAGCTTTTCGGCCCGGCCGTCCAGTAACGTGAAGCTATTGCGCGGGAAGATGACCGGCATTCGACCCAGCAGTTTTCGATAGAGCACCTGACTCTGCGCCATGTAGGCGATTTCCGCGGGGCCGCCCACATACGTAACAGTCGGCAGCAGGTAATCCTGCATAACCGGCCGCAACAGCGCATTCGGAGAGAGCCGCTCTGCCATCTCCTGCAAGTCTTCCGTACGATACGTCTTATCTCGCGACGTAAACTCATTGTCCTTCCAGCGCAACGGCATCCTTTTTCCGTTGAGCAGGAATAGCAGCGAGGACGCCTCATCCAGATGTACCTGCGAATGGTATCCAGCTTCCTCTAACTGCCGATTGCGCGCCTTCACTCCCTCCAGCAGCTCCGGAACCCGTGCGGCGGTCTCCGCTAGAAATGGCCTCGCAATCTTCCGAATGGACGTTGCGAGCGGGTCGAGAAAGAGCAGGCCGAAGCTTCCCAGCAGCTCTTGTAGGAGGCCCCGAAATGCGGACGTGAATGTGGCGCCGGGTGAATAAGCTCGTTTCACGCGGTCGAAGATTTGGTCTGCAAACGGCAAATCCCCGAGCGCCCCCCGGATCTCCCCGAGAGGCACGTCCTGCAGAACGACTTCTCCTACAGGACCGCCATTCGTCACCTCGTTTGCGACTGAAATGCGACTCGCCTTTAGGTCCTGATCGAAAAGCCAGACGTGATCCACCTCCGCCAAATCGTGGTCTTCCGACGCAAGCCAGAAGATCGGAACAGCTTGAATGCCTTGGGCGCGCAGTTCGTGAACCAGTCTGACTGCCGTCAGCGCTTTGAAAATCGTGTAGGACGGCCCGGATAAAAATCCGACCTGTTGCCCCGTGACAACGGCCACGGTACCGGGTTTTGCGAGCTCTTCGAGAGATGCTGAGGAGCCATTCTGCTCCCGCAGCGCACTCACAATCTCCTGACGCCTGGATTCCGGATAGTCCAACTGTGCCGCTGCCTCGCGAAAACTGCCGGGATCCCCAAAATTGTGGCTGTAGAAGGCGCTTACCCGATCGAACTGATAGAGGAAGTCCGCAAAGAGCTTACTCGTGCCTGGGATGAGAGTCTGGCGAACACACGAAGGCTCCATAAAGTTGCGTAATAAGCAGATGAGTGCTTCCGTGTCAAAGTTACCAAACTTTCCTATGCGGAGTGGAGAATAGAAGTAGTACGGAATGCCGGGCGTCTACATTTCTTACCCTTTCTGCCAGCAGAAGTGCAGCTTCTGTAACTTTGCGTCTGGTGTTTCTGCTCCCGAGACCCGCGATCTGTATCACGCAACTTTGCTCCAGGAGATTCGGAGCCATCAGTGGCAATGGCCCCCCGAAACACTCTACTTCGGTGGTGGCACACCCGAGCTTGATGCCGACAGACCTTTTGAAACAATTCATGGCTGGCATACCGAATGAGCGCCTGGCTCGCCGAGGTGACCTTAGAATGTGCTCCTGGTACCCTGCCGCGTGAAGCGGTCCGATGCTGGCGGAACGCAGGTATCAATCGCGTCAGCCTGGGTGTGCAGTCCTTTGTTTCGCGCGAGCTTCGGCAGACAGGACGCCGCCATACTGCCGAAACGGTTCAGCACGATCTCGACCTGCTGCGCGAAGGAGGCATCTCCAACATCAATCTGGATCTCATCGCCGGGCTACCCGAACAGACGTCCCAATCCTGGGAAATTTCGCTCGACTGGATCGAGCGCTTGGCCCCGCCGCACATGTCGGTTTACACCTTTGAAACGGACGAAGAGAGCCGGCTGGGCAAGGAACTGCTTCTCGGCGGCATGAAATATGGTGCGGGCCAGATGCCTCCCGATGATTTGGTTGCAGAGTTCTACGAGCGCGCCGTATCGCGCCTTGAAGAGCAGGGGCTGCACCGCTACGAAATATCCAACTTTTCGCTTGATGGTTTCGAGTCGCGCCATAATCTTAAGTACTGGCGGCTGGAACCGTACGTGGGCTTCGGAGTCGATGCTCATTCCTTTGACGGTCGAACGCGCTGGAATAATCCCGACACGCTCGTCGAATATCTGGATGTCAGGCGGGCGTTGCCGGAGCCGATCATGACCGATCCGTCCCAAGAGCATTTCTTCGTCGGTCTCCGGATGATGAAAGGAATCCAGCCTACATCATCTGAATGGACTCGTTTCGCCAAGCCGATCGAACACTGGACCAGGGCCGGTTTGCTCGAACGTGATGGAGAGCGCCTACGCCTGTCGGCGGCCGGCGTGTTGCTTTCAAACGAAATATTTCAGGAGTTCGTCGATGCCGGCTCACCAGCAAATTGACCTGCGCAGCGATACGGTGACTCGTCCGAGCGCCAGAATGCGCGCGGCCATGGCGGAAGCCGCGGTGGGCGACGACGTTTATGGCGAAGATCCCACCGTAAACCGGCTGGAGCAGCGTGCTGCCGAGGTGTTGGGCAAGGAAGCGGCCCTCTTCGTACCGACCGGCACCATGGGGAACACCATCGCGGTCAAGATCCACACGCGGCACGGGGAAGAAGTCCTGTGCGACGCGCGTTCCCACATCCTGGATTGGGAGCTCTCCATGGTCGCCTGGTTTTCGGGTTGTCTGGTGCGCCCGGTACCAACTCAAGACGGCATTCTCAGTTGGCCGCAAATCGAACCCGCTCTCCGCTCCTTCGGCCCGCACAACGCGCCGACCACACTGATTTCACTCGAGGATACTCACAACATGGCGGGAGGGACCGTTTACCCGCTCGAAGTCATCGATGAAATCTGCGGGCAGGCTCATCATCGAGGCATAAAAGTTCACATGGACGGAGCGCGTATCTTCAATGCCTCTATTGCCACAAACACACCTGTGGCCCGCATTGTCCGGAATATCGATTCCGTCATGTTCTGCCTGTCCAAAGGGCTCGGCGCACCGGTCGGTTCCCTGCTGGCTGGCACTCGTGAGGCTGTCGCACAGGGGCGGCTATACCGCAAACGTCTGGGCGGAGGCATGCGTCAAGCCGGCATACTCGCGGCTGCCGGACTGATCGCGCTCGAAGAATCACCAGCGCGTCTCTATGAGGATCACAAGAACGCGCGTTTTCTCGCTGAGAAGCTTGCCCAACTACCCGGTGTGCAGATCGATCCAACGCTGGTGCGTACCAATATAGTTATTTTCGACATCTCCGGGCTCGGAATTACCACGTCCGAGCTAAGCAGCGAACTCCAGGCGCAGGGCATCCTCGCCAATGGCGTTGGCGAGCAGCGGATGAGAATCGTAACGCACCTCGATGTCTCACGCCCCGATTGTGAGTGCGCGGCCCAAGTCCTCACAGAAGTGATCACACAGAAAATGACGCTGGGCGCATCTGTCTGATACCATTCTTCGGTGCTCATCCTCTCCGCTATACTGGCGATCTTCGCGTACGGACTGATTGCGCCCATTCTCGGAGCTCTTCTGCCGAGCTACGCCCTCACTGCAGGCCAACAAGGCACGCTGGCCATGCTTCAGGCCATCGGTCTGGTAGTGGCTTCGCTTTCAGCCGGTCCATTCATAGATATTCGTGGAAATAAGGCCGCGCTGCTGACGGGCCTGGCACTGGTTGTGATTGCGTTAGCCGCGGCACCCAACGCAGGCGGCTATCACGTCTTGCTGGTCGTCTATTTCGTTCTGGGGTTTGGCGGCGGGGTCGTAGTCTCGGGCTCGAACGTGCTAGCGGGGGCCGTGGACCCGGCACGGCGCGGATCGGTGCTGAACTTCCTCAATCTTTTCTTCGGACTGGGCAGCATCATTACGACCTACATCGCGAGCGAGCACATCGATCCTGCCGTGGTCTGTTACATCATTGCCGCCATTACGGCCCTGGCGTTTGCGGTAAACGCAGTCACGCGCATGCCGTCTCCGTTGGGTAAAACCAATTTCCACATGAGCGAAATCCCTGGGCTCTTAACGAAACTTCCTCTGATTCTGCTATCGCTGTTTTTGTTCTTATATGTCGCTTGTGAGGTCGGCGTCTGGAACTGGCTCAAGACTTACCTTGTTGATACGGTACATTTCGACCCGCGCAGCGCTGGGCACGTTGTCAGTTACGGTTTTGCATTCGGCATTCTGCTCGGCCGTGTAGTTGTGTCTCGTGTTCTTACCCGGATTCCAGCGCTCACGGTGACCTTGGTGGTTTCGATCTTGATGGCCATCACAACCTACTTGATGTTGAATCTTCAATCGAGCGCCGCGATCACGGCAGCGGTTTTCTGTGCTGGTTTGAGTATGGCGCCGGTCTTCCCAACCACGCTCGCGATGTCCCAAGATGCCTTCCCGCGTGGAACCGCAACGGCTATGAGCATCATTCTTACTTTTGGCTGGATCGGACTGGCCGTGAGTTCTCCGATAATCGGTGCCTTGTCCGAAGGCGGCACATACCGGCAGGGCCTGATGCTGATACCCGTCTTTTCGGTCTTGATGGTACTGGTCAATCTAGCGCTGCGGCCTGTCATGAAACGATCCGTCACGGTCTAGTAATTTCTCTTAGATTGCAATACACTCGTTTAGGGTTGGCTGTACGCCACGAGGAGGTTGCATGGCATTTTGCGCAAACTGTGGGACACAGGCGGACGGCGCTTTCTGTCCGAACTGTGGGGCGGCACTAGGAGGAAGCACCGGTACCGCGAGCAGCGCCGGCACTGGCTACGTCCCCCCAAGTTCCGCTACCGCTGCGCAGGCGCCCGGACTGACCGAGAATGTCGCTAGTGCTCTTTGCTATCTGTTCGGTTTCATCACGGGCATTATCTTCCTGGTTCTCGCCCCTTACAATCGGAACAAAACGATACGGTTCAATGCCTTTCAATCGATCTTCGCCCACGTTGCCGTGATCATTTTGTGGATACTGTACGTGATTGTGGTGGGGATGCTGGGAGTTTTCACGCACGGTCTCGGCTTCACCCTCTTTCCGCTCTTCTCGCTGGCGGCTATTGCGCTATGGCTTTACATGATGTATCAGGCTTATAACAATCGGAAAGTTAAGCTGCCGTTTGTAGGCGACCTCGCCGAAAAACAGGCGTAAACGACAGGCCGACCGGTCACGTCCGATACTGGAGTAGACGTGACGTATCGCTTTGTCCTTTGTTTCGCTTCAGTTTTAGCCACGCTTGCATTACCCGTTTCAGCAGCGGTACCGGACATTAAGCCACGCGATATCACGCCGCGCGTGGGCCTGATCGAGGTCTACGGAACAAGGAAAGTTCCACCCGACAAAATCAAAGCGGCCCTGGGAGCGCGACCGGGTGATCCCATGCCATCCCGCCTAGACGCGGAAGATCGAATTGATAAGGTTTCAGGCGTGGTCGTGTCGCGCGTTGAAGCCGCCTGCTGCGATGGCAAGAACATGGTGCTCTACGTCGGTGTCGAGGAGCGGGACAGTCCTCATATCGACTATCATCCAAACCCTACAGGCGATGTAGCATTGCCGGCCGACCTTTCCAACGATTACCGGACCTTTCTCGATGAGGTAGCGGGCAGCATTCGCGGGCGCAATGCCGATGAAGATCTGACGCAAGGATATTCCTTGATGCAGGATCCGGAATGCCGGCGCCTGCAGCAATCGTTTATCCCGGCGGTCGCGGCGAATCTCGCCGTGGTTGACCGTGTTTTGCGGGAATCCGCCGACCCCGATCAACGCGCCGCCGCCGCTTATTTGCTGCAATACGGACCCCGCGATCCGCATGCGATTAAGATCGTGGTCAACGGTCTCCAATACGGGCTGCGCGACGATGATGACAACGTACGCGAGAATGCAATGCGAGCTCTCAAGGCTGTTGCCGTGGGAGCAAAGATGCACCCCGAGCAACAGATCCATTTAGAACCTACCTGGTTCGTCGAATTGATGAATTCGGTAGTGTGGTCAGACCGCCGCGATGCCACCCGCGCGCTCGTCAACCTGACTGAGAACCGGGAGGCCGATACACTTGCTCTTCTTAGACAGCGAGCTTTGCCGTCGGTGGTCGAAATGGCGCGCTGGCACGATATGAACGCCGCTTTGCCGGCTTTCATACTTGCCGGAAGGCTGGCGGGACTGGACGAAGCAGCCATCAAAACGGCATGGGTGAGCGGAGATCGTGAAGCGGTGCTCAAGAGAGCGTTGAACCCGAACGGCAAACACTCGACCTTCTCTTCTGTGCTGCATCATTCCGAGAAGGACTCGCAATAGGACTTACTGGTACTAGTGGTTCGTCCCAGTGATACGTAAAGCATAGCCCGAGCATCAATGGGATGTGGCTGGTAGGCAAGGATTGGTTGGGGTGAATGGTGAACAACGGGATGAATTGGAGAGTTGGGCGCAATCGCGAACGTTGCCAGCCGGTGAGGTTTTTCGTGCGCGGCTAATTTTGGCGTTGGCTGATGGGATGAGCTATCGCGAGATAGAACGCGAACTGGGCGCGAGCGCACCGACAGTGTCGAAGTGGAAGAGACGCTTCGAGCAGAGAGGCATGGAAGGCTTGCAGGCACAGCATCAGGGAAGCAAGCCCCGCCGGGCAACGCCGGGAGTACAGGCGCGAGTGATCCGACGAGCACAGCAGAAACCGTCCGATGGCAGCACGCATTGGTCCTGCCGCAAACTTTCTGAGGAGTTGGGCCTGAGCAAGTCCACGGTGCAACGGATTCTGGCGCAGGCCAAGTTGCAGCCGCACCGGTTGGACCGTTACATGGCCAGCAATGATCCAGAGTTTGAGGCCAAGGCGGCCGATATCATCGGGCTGTATGTCAATCCTCCGCAACATGCGGCTGTGTTCTGTGTCGATGAGAAGACGGCCATTCAAGCACTTGATCGACTAGACCCAGTGCTGCCGTTATCGCCTGGTCGTGCCGAGCTTTTGGTTCGACGGCGCCTGGAACGTGATGATTCTCTTGAGAGGTGGGATGCGCAGCCTTTCCGTTCAACGTTTGTTCATGTGTATCGGCCCACACGGGCATTTCGCAGACACAACAATCGCTGCAGCGATGGCATCGATCGCAAAGGTGATTGCTGCACCCATCTTTTGTGCAATAGATGCAGATGTCGCGCGAAGATTCTCCGCAGATCGAACAAGTAAAGGTGCCGACTTCCATACATTCCCGGCTTTACTTGCGCAACTTCTTCGAGCTCGAGGCCGGTTCCCTGCTGATCATACCGCGACAACGCTGCGCTTCTTCATCGGCAATCTTGAAATTCTGCTCCGTGCTAACCGCCAGATCGCGAATGTAGTCCCGGAACCGCTCGCGATTATTGAAATTCCTGGCTAGAACCTGGCTGAACCGGTCGGCAGTGGACCGGTCGCCATACTTGCGCACGCCCTCCTCGAGAGAACGGGCGCTGACGTCGAGCGCCTCGAGGCGGAAGTAATCGTCCAAGGCAAGCGACAGGCTCTCCGTTTTCTGGCCGAGCAGTTTGCTCACGTCCACGACGTCGTTAAGCTGCCGCTCCGCCGTCTGCCACTGCAGGATATAAGTACTCGGGGCACCTTTCTGGTCGTACCACTGCTGCGGTTTCATGCTGTCGAGCAAAGGCTTGAGTTCGCCCGTATCAGCGTTTAGCTTCGCGAGAATCGTGCGCACGTCCCAAGGAGTCTCGAGGCCGACAGGCTGAGGCGCAGCATTGCTTTGCGGAACCTGCGGAGTTTGGCGAGCATAGCAGCACGCCGTCATGGCCGCACAGAGAAGAAGAAAATTCAGAAACGTCCTTACCGCCATTCAGAAAGAAATTGCGAAGGGGATACTCTGGCAAGGAACTTGTCGCCTTCGATTACGTCTCCATTGTGCGAACCGGAATGACCGGGCGTAACAGCTAACCAGATATCCTTGAATGGCTTCACAGTGTACCTGTAAAGTGAACCCCGATCGACTTGCCGCGAGATAGGTTCATCCGGCCGCACCAGAATCGCGTCCAGCGCCCGCACTAATGTCGGATCTGACTTCGGGAGCTTGGTGTGCCGGACTCTCACCTCGCCTTCCAGTACATCGATGCGCAAAGTGTCATCCTCATCGATCGCGAGCGCAACCGTGGCCGGCTGGTTTGCCGTGATTGTAGCCGTCGGCGTGAAAATCCGTTGCTGCGGCTGATTCATGGACGGTTGCAAATGGACACGTACTCTACCCGCCATCACGTCCAACAGGTCGCCCGCGCGGGCGGTATTTTGTCTGAAAATAACGCGGGAGTTACTGTAGATATCGAAATTAGCGCCCTCGGCTACCGTGAAATGTGCATAACCATCACTGCCGGTTGAGATTATCTGCCGAACGGGTACACGTTCTCCGGCGCTCACTGCCCACGGTTGCCGGTCACGGTCACGAGACACCTTGCCAGTAACTGCCGTTGCATGCGCTTCGTAGGGCTGCATTGCGGATTCATCTAGCGGACGATCCTGCGCGCCCAAGACGCTGAGCGTCACTGAGCCAAGCAGTAGCGCGAAAGGCAAATCTCGCATAGGGCCGTCCGTTAGACAGCCTTTCTATTTTTTCACACAGATGGTGAAGAAGATCGCTTTGCGAACGGTTCCGTCTTTACGACCCCGCTTCCTTCGCGAATTGTAAAAAGATGATTCGCTGTAAGGTTCGCGATATGCTCTGTTTTCCCATTCGGCCAGCGTATATCGAGATCCACTTTCTCACTCGTACCCAGCCCGAAATGGAGCCGGAGGTCGTTTGCCGAATAATAGCTGGCCTGGCTCAGCACTTCCTGCGCTTGAATCTTACCTCCGTAACGCGCCGTGACGCGCGCGCCGATCGCGCTGCGATTGGAGATTGTTCCTTGCAGCTTCACCTTTATGGAACGATTGTCGCCTTTCACATCATTGCGCAAGAGAGAAGGTGGCTCATTGAGATTCATGATCAGCACGTCGATATCGCCGTCGTTATCGAAATCGCCGAAAGCACAACCGCGGCTGGCGTGCGGCGCTGCGATTCCGGGACCCGCCTGGTCCAATAGTTCTTCGAATTTACCGTTCTTGAGGTTGCGGAACACAATTCGCGGGCTTTTGAAGGGATAATTCGGCAGAACCTTTTCGATTTCCGGATACACGCTCCCGGTTACCCAAAACAGGTCCGGGTAGCCGTCATTATCGAGATCGAACATGCCGGCGCCCCAGCTGATGAAACGCGTCTCCACGCCGAGTCCCGCGGCATTTGTTACATCCTCGAAATTGCCCTTGCCGTCATTTCGATAGAGAACTGCCGTGTCATCGGCAAAATGCGTTTTCAGAATGTCCAGGTTGCCGTCCAGGTTGTAGTCACCTATGCCCAATCCCATGCCGGCCTGCTCCATACCGTCTTCGTTCAGTGCAACACCGGACTCCAACCCGACGTCCGTGAATGTCCCGTCGTGATTATTCTTGAAGAGAAAACTCGGCGTTGAATCACAGGCGACATAGATATCGGGCCAACCGTCGTTGTCGAAATCCGCGGCAACGGTTGTCATGCAATAGCTGCCCTTTGCCTTGGAAATGCCCGATTTCGCGCTTACATCCGTGAACGTTCCATCGCGATTATTGTGATAGAGAAGCATGTCCCCGGGCGGCAGGCCGCGGGGGCCGCAATTCACGGGAATCCCTTTCCAATTGCAGTAGGAACTCTCACCGGGTTTCGGGATCTTGTCTTTGTCGAACTGAAGGTAGTTGGCAATCGCGATATCCAGGTGCCCGTCGCGATCGTAATCGACGAAGGTACAACCCGACCCCCAGCGCGTTCCATCGTGCAGCAATCCGGCCTTCTCCGTGACATCGGTAAAGGTGCCGTTCCCGTTGTTGCGGTACAGAACGTTTTGGCCGTAGTAGGTGACGAGCATGTCGTCAAACCCGTCGTTATTGAAGTCGCCGACTGCTACAGACGATGCCCAACCGGCCTTGGTGAGTCCGGCCTTGTCCGTGATGTCGGTGAATGTTCCGTCGCGATTGTTCTTGTAGAGGCGGTTACTGGTCCCTTCCGGAGCACCTTCCAGGCGCGTGCCGCTCAGCAGAAAAATATCGAGCCAACCATCGTTGTCGAAATCAATGAAAGCACATCCGCAGCCGGTCGTTTCTAAGATGTAAGTCTTCTTCTCCGCGGGCCCGTAGATGAGCGGTACCTGGAGACCGGCTTTGGCCCCGACGTCGGAAAAGCAGGCATTGAACGGCAGGCCCGAGGGTTTGCCGCGTGGCTGCGCCTTGACAGCACGCGTCGAAACGCCCTGCCCAAAAGCATCTACGAAGGGGACCCCGAGGAGCCCGATCATTCCTCTTCGGCTGATACTACTGTGCTTCAAATCTGAAGTGTAGCAGCGAACGGCCGGGAGATCTCGCAAGATCGAAGCTGTGCAAATGTGGCGGAAGATGTCTCTTCTCGCGCGGTTGCATTTAGCTTTGACGGGAGCAGCCGGCGGCGCCGATCAGAGGCCCGCGGCCAATCCAGCGGGCAAGGATTTTTAAACTCGTGATACAGATTGATTGACCCGATGCATACTCTGGCGATCGATATTGGCGGCACCAATGTAAGTGTCGGGGTTTTTCGAAATGAAGAGCTGATCGAACGCCAGAGCAGTGCCACTGACCGAAGCGGCGGCCCCGCCTGGATGCTCGACTATATCGAAAGAACCGCTGCACCTTGGGTGAGGCGCTATTCCATTGAGACCGGGGGGATCGGCTTCGGGGGGCCTGTCAACTTCACCACTCAAAAAGTCGTCTGTTCAACGCACGTGGAGGGCTGGACGGATTTCGATCTGGTTGGAGCGATCAAAGAGCGCCTGGGGGTCATATGCGTCATCGACCGCGACACCATGGTGGGCGCGCTAGGCGAAGGCTACTATGGTGCCGGCCGGAACACCCGGCCGCTTTTCTACATGACCATTTCAACAGGCATCGGTGGCGGGCTGCTGACGGAATCGGGTCTCTACAGAGGACATGATTCCTTCTCCTGCGAGATCGGCCATCACACGATCGAATCCGATGGGCCTGAGTGCCTGTGCGGATCGCGAGGTTGTCTGGAACGGTTCTGCGCTGGCATCTGGTTGGAGCGTGACCATGGTAAGCCAGCGAAGGAGCTTCTACGTGATCCGCTCTTTGTCAAAGATTACGTGCGGCCGTTAGCCCAAGGTCTTAAGACAGCGATCATGCTCTTCAATCCAGGGCGTATTGTGATCGGCGGAGGTATCAGCAAAGCCGGGAATGCTCTGTTCGGCCCGCTGCGCGAAGAGCTTGGACGACAAATTACGCCCTGGTCGCGAGCAATAGTAGACGTTGTTCCTGCTGTTCTGGGCGACGAAACGATCCTCTGGGGCGCCTTAGCTTTGGCGAAGAACTGTAATCGTTAGGCGGTCTTCTCGGCAAGCACCGCCGAATAGACGGGCCACACCCAGTGAGAGTAACTGGGGACTCTGCCGCGGGTTGCTTCGGCATAGAGCGTCCTCAGCTTCTGCGTGACAACACCGATCTCACCAGTCCCGACCGGCCGATGATCCACTTCCACAATCGGCGTGACTTCCACAGCGGTCCCCGTCAGGAAGACTTCGTCGCAAACGTAGAGTTCACTCCGGTCTATGGAACGTTCTACAACCGGAAGCGCTAGCTCGCGCCGTGCCAACTCGATGATGCTCGCGCGCGTCAGGCCTTCGAGGATGTTGTCCGTACCGGGCGGTGTAATCAGTTTCCCGTCTCGCAGCATGAAAAGGTTCGACGTGGCACCCTCCGCCACGTGACCGTTCTCATTCAGGAAAATGGCTTCATCATGACCGTTGCGCCTTGCTTCGTCAACTGCAAGCACGCTGTTGACGTAAGCTCCGCAGATTTTTGCACGGCCCGGAATCGCGTTGTCCTCCACGCGCCGCCAGGAAACAACGCTCGCCGTGTGACCCTTTTTCTCGCTAAGGTATTCACCTACGGGAACGACTGTAATCGAGTAGGCATCGTTGTCGTCCATTGGAACCCCAATACGCGCCGAGGCTTTATAGGCGAGAGGCCGAACGTAGACGTGGGTCTGGAAACCATTTCGGCGGCAAAGCTCGACCGTTATCTCGGCTAAATCTTCGGCAAATAGCGGTACGTTGATCCGCAGAATCCGGCAGTTCCTCATCCAACGCTCGTAATGTTCGAGCATGCGGACCAGGAACAGCTCTTTCTTCTGCTGCTCGTAGTAGCCTCGAATGCCTTCGAAAACACCCGTACCGTAGTTGAACGCGTGTGTTAGTGCGCTCACCTTGGCATCCCCTAGACGAACAAAGCGGTTTTCGAACCAAACTATTGTGTTCGGATCGGGAACTTCGGTTCTCATCGGGTCGCAGGCTCCCTCCTAATCCATTGTAGCTCTGTTAAGCACCACCAGTCTGTGGTGTTTGATGTCTGAGGGGGTGGCTGGCCACCGGCAACGCCACCTGCAGCCGGTCGGTGGATGCGCGACCAAGTTGCCGCCCACGTTACAATGGCACTTCCATGCCGCAACTCTTGACTGGGAAAACCGCGATTGTTTTGGGCTTGGCCAATAAGTGGAGCATCGCTTATGCGATCTCTTCGGCGTTCGTGCGCGAGGGTGCGGAACTTCTTCTCACCTATCAGGGCGATCGCCAGAAGCAAACTGTAGAAGAACTGGGAGCCGACCTAAAAGCGGCCGCAGTGCTGCCTTGTGACGTGACGAAAGCGGACGAATTAGAAAGCTTGGTAGCAAAGCTGCGGGAGAGATCGTCCCAGGTAGACGCGGTGGTTCACAGTATCGCGTACGCAAATAGAGAGGATTTGAGCCGTCCCTATCTGGAGACAAGCCGCGATGGCTATCTGCTGGCGCAGGAAGTAAGCGCGTATTCACTGGTAGCAGTATCACGCTCGCTCGCGCCGCTTATGACAAAGGGCGGGTCGATCACAACGTTGACGTATCTCGGGTCGCAGCGCGTCCTGCCGAACTACAACGTAATGGGCGTCGCGAAAGCCGCGCTTGAAGCCTCGGTGCGTTATCTCGCAAACGATCTCGGGCCCAGTAACATCCGTGTGAATGCGATCTCGGCGGGTCCTATTAAAACGGCGTCGGCTCGAGCAGTAAAAGATTTCTCGAGAATGCTCGAAGGCTCGTCGGCAACTGCCCCTCTTCGCCGCAACACGGATCCGGCCGAGGTCGGCGATGCTGCAGTGTTCCTGGCGAGCGATTTAGGCCGAGGAGTTACCGGGAACATACTATATGTCGATTCCGGATTTCAGATTATGGGGATAGCTGCCGGTTCATAATTTGTATTTGAAAACCAAACGCTCCCGGCAATGCTGCGTCTGAAATTTTGGGGATGGACTCAGCTGTGTATTATGCTGGTGTTTCCAAGCGCTACTGCGTAAGAACTGGCTGACATTCTGTCAAAGGCCGGCTCTAGTTCGTTAACCATATGATTCAGGTTGAAGGCTTATCGAAGAGATACGCGCGTCATGTCGCGGTCAACAATATCTCGTTCTCTGTGAATAAGGGTGACATCGTCGGTTTCCTGGGCCCGAACGGCGCAGGCAAGACGACAACGATGCGTATTCTTACTTGTTTCTTGCCGCCGACGGAAGGTAAGGTGACGGTGGCGAACTACGACGTTTTCGAACAGCCGTTTGAAGCGAAGAAACACATCGGTTACCTGCCCGAAGCTCCTCCGGTCTACCCGGAAATGACAACGGAAGGTTATCTCACCTTTGTTGCGCGCCTGAAGAACGTCCCGGCGAACGAAATCAGACCCCGCGTGGATCAAGTTATGGAACGGTGCGCAGTTGCCGATGTCAAGTCCAAGGTCATCGGCAAGCTGTCCAAAGGATATAGGCAGCGCGTCGGCCTGGCACAGGCGATCATTCACAACCCGGATGTTCTGATCCTGGATGAACCCACATCCGGCCTCGACCCCAAACAAATCAACGAGACCCGAGACCTGATAAAGGGCCTGGCAGGCGAACACACCATCATTCTGAGCACGCACATTTTGCCTGAAGTAGAAGCGGTTTGCGAAAAGGTCATCATCATCAACAAGGGACGGGTGGTTGCTACCGACTCCGTCGAGAATCTAAAGAACCGCGCCGGCCTTGGAGGCGCAACTCTAGTTCAGGTAGAAAACACAGGTGAGATGGATCCGATCGCGGTCCATCAGCGGCTCGAGCAGGTGCCCGGTGTCAGTAAAGTGCTGGACCAGATTACGCACGGTCCCCGATATGTCTACGAAGTGGAAAGTCTGCAGGGCCGCAATACGCGTCCCGATATTGCACGCGCGGTTGTACACGCTGGCTGGAATCTGATCGAGCTTAAATCTTCAACCCTGACGCTCGAAGAGGTCTTCCTCGAGTTGACCGGCGCGCATGCCGAGAACACCGCGCCGGAGCCGGTAGGAGCAGCTCAATGAGAAATATCTGGACAGTCTGCCGCCGCGAGCTCTACTCGTACTTCGTTTCCCCCATTGCCTGGGTGTTGTTGGCGATTTTCTCGGTTCTCAGCGGCGTTTTCACGTATATCATCAGCGCAAGTTTCGTGCGGGCGGGATTGGAAAGCCAGATGAGCGGACAATCGTTCCCGATGAACGTCAACGAACAGGTGATCGCGCCGCTTTTTTCCAATATTGCGGTCGTGGGTCTCTTCCTGATTCCGCTTATCAGCATGCGATTGTTTGCTGAAGAAAAACGGCAGGGCACGATAGAACTTCTCGCCACGTCGCCGGTGCACGATCTGGAGATCGTTATGGGCAAGTGGCTTTCCGCCGTTATCCTGTACGGCGCACTGCTGGCGGTTCTGCTGCTTGATTACTCGTTTCTTTTTGTATATGGCAATCCGGATTGGAAGCCGGTCGCTACCGGTTTTCTTGGAATTCTGCTGCAGGGAGCGTGTTTGTTGGCGTTTGGAACTTTTATATCCACTCTGACGCGCAACCAGATCATCGCGGGCGCCGTGGGCTTTGCTCTCGCGCTGGTTTTATGGATCCTGAACTGGACGACATCCTTCGGCAACTCTCCGACCGTACAGGTTTTGAATTATCTATCGATCGTCAGCCACATGGACAGCTTCTCGCGTGGAGTGATCGATACCAAAGACTTGATTTATTACGTCTCTATGACTTTTCTGGGATTGTTTCTCACCGCCCGCTCTCTTGAATCTCTGCGGTGGAGGGCGTAATGGCAGATACCGCAATACTCGATCCGAAGACTCGCAAGAATACTCTGTCAGCACGTCAGGCGCGCTACGGAGCGACGGCATCGCTCTACACGATCGTTGTTATCGCCGCCCTGGTCCTCATCAACTGGTTGGGTAATCGCTACAACAAGACTTACGACACCACCAGTAACAAGCGATTCACGCTCTCTCAGGAGACTCAAAAGGTTATCAAGGGCCTGAAACAGAACGCAACTATCACTTATATCGACAAGGCCAGCGGCTTCGCCCAGGCGAAGGGCATCCTCGACAGGTATGCGAATCTCTCTCCCAAGATCCACATTCAATACATCGACTACCAGAAGCAGCCGACGGTAGCGCGCTCCTATGGCCTGCGTTATGCCGGTACCGCTTATGTCGAACTCGGGCCTCGCCGGGAAGAGGCAAAAGCTTTGACGGAAGAGGGGATCACGGGGGCTTTTCTGAAGGATTTGAAAGGTGTTCGTAAGGTCTGCTTCATTAGCGGATCGCAGGAGCATCAGCTGGATGGAACCGACAGCAACGGATTGTCGCAGTTCAAGACGATGCTCGAACGCGATAACTATCAGGCGCAGAGTGTAACCCTGGTCGACAAAACTGCTGTGCCAACGGATTGCAACGTTCTTGTGATCGCCGGACCGGGAACCGACTATGCGGCGAATGAAGTCAACGCGATCAAGAACTACGTAGAGAACGGCGGCCGCGCCCTGATTCTGCTCGATCCTCCACTGGACTTCGGTCGCGAGCACATCGCAGAAAACACAGCACTCGTCAATCAGCTGGCAAGCTGGGGTATCACCGAAGACAAGGACCTCGTCCTGGAACAGAATCCGATGGGACAGTTGTTCGGTTTTGGACCTGAGATTCCTTTGATCAGCAGCTACGAATCTCATCCGATCGTCACCGATATGAAAAACAGCTTCACCGGGTTTCCTGTCGCAAGATCGCTACAGATCAAGAACACGGACAAGGTTACAAATGAGAAGCTCTTCTCGACCTCGGGTAACGCGATCGCAACGACGAAGCTCTCGACCAACGAGGTGAATCCTTCCGACCCCAACAACAAGAAGGGACCTTTCGTACTGGGTGTCGCCGGAAGCTACAATACGGGCAAATCGAACAAGCCTGGCCGCTTCGTGGTCATCGGCAGCTCCGGTTTTCTCGATAACAGCATGATCGGGTTCCAGTCGAATCGCGATCTCGCGCTCAACACCATCAATTGGCTGTCGTCGGATGAGGATCTAATCTCGATTCGCCCGAAGGAAGCCGAGGACCGCCGGCTCAATGTAACGCAGCGACAGATGAATGTCTTTGCATATACGGTGCTGATCGCGATTCCTCTCTTCATCATCATTGGAGGGGTTTCGATCTTCCTAAAGCGGAGATAGCCATGAAGCCGCGCAACCTTGTGATAGCGGCCGCCGTCCTGGCGGTTCTGGCTGGACTAGTTTATTACTCGAAGCAGCATCCTCCGTCAACTAGTACGACCGCCACTCCGGCCTCGCCGAAGTTAGTAGACATTCCGGAAAAGAATGTTCAATCGATCGATATCAAGAAGAAAGACGGATCTTCGGTTACGCTGCAGCGCGAGGCTGGAAAATGGGCAATTACGGCTCCGGAGAAGTGGAAGGCCGACCAGGACTCCGCGACCAGCTTGTTTTCTTCACTGAGTCCGGTCTCGGCCGACAGCGTAGTGGAAGACAACGCCAGCGACCTGCAAAAGTATGGGTTGACTACGCCGAGCCTGACGGTTACAGTCCACACGAACAACGGAAAGTCCGATGAACTCGTATTCGGCGACGATGTTCCCGCAGGTTCACTCGTTTACGCGCGGGTGAACCAGAGCCCAAAAGTCTACGCGGTGGCCACATCGGTCAAAAGCTCATTCGATAAATCTGCCAATGATCTCCGTGACAAGCGTTTGTTGACGTTTGACACCAATAAGCTGACGCTGGTTGACTTGTCGTCCGGCAAGTCGAATATCGAATTTGGCAAGAACAACCAGAATGACTGGCAGATCATCAAGCCGCAGCCATATCGGGCTGACAGCTTTCAAGTGGAAGAACTCCTCCGGAAGCTAGGCGACGCCAAGATGGACCTCTCCGGAACCGGGAACGACGCAAAGAAAGCGGACGCAGCGTATGCCGCGGGCTCGCCTGCCGGCAACGTCAAAGTCTCCGACGCATCGGGTACCCAAACTCTCGACGTCCGAAAGAACAAAGACGACTACTACGCAAAGAGCAGCGTGGTTGCGGGAATTTATAAGATTCCATCCGATGTGGGCAAGGCGCTGGATAAGTCACTCGACGATTTCCGAAACAAGAAGATTTTCGATTTCGGCTTCAGCGACCCGACGAAAATCGAAATCCAGAACGGATCTTCCGACAAGGTGCTCACGCGCAGCGGTACCGATTGGAAGATCAACGGGAAGACCATGGATTCGGGCAGCGTGCAGTCTTTTATAGACAAGGTGCGAGACCTTTCGGCGGCGAAGTTTGTAACCTCCGGATTCACTACTCCGACCGTCACAGTATCGGTTACTTCGAACGACGGCAAACGGAATGAAAAGGCCGAGTTTGCCAAGACGTCGGACGGTTATATCGCGCGCCGCGAAAACGAGCCGGCTCTTTATCAACTTGATGCCAAGAGCGTGAACGATATCCTGGAAGCAGATAAAGCAATCAAGCCGGCAGCCTCGAGCTCCAAGAAGTAAGACGGGCGCGGCCAAGCGCCTGCATGTTCGCTCTTAATACAGATCTCTACGAATTGACGATGGCGGCGGGATACTTCGCCGCAGGCAAGACAGACGAGATTGCGACGTTTGAATTGAGCGCGAGGCGGCTGCCTGAAAACAGAAACTTCTTGCTGGCGGCAGGCCTGGCGCAGGCCATCGATTATCTTCAGAATTTAAGTTTCCATCCGGAAGAAGTCGATTATCTGCGCTCGCTTGGGCAGTTCAGCAACACTCCTCCAGAATTCTTTGACTTCCTTCTGGGACTGCGCTTCACCGGAGATTTATTTGCCGTTCCCGAAGGCACGCCCGTTTTTCCAAACGAGCCGATCGCGATTGTTCGAGCGCCGATCATTCAGGCGCAGATGGTGGAGACGTATCTGCTCTCTACGTTCGCGTTTCAAACCAGCATCGCTTCCAAAGCGGCGCGGTGCGTAATCGCAGCGAACGGACGTTCGATAGTCGAGTTCGGCAGCCGGCGCGCACACGGTCCGGAAGCGGGATTATTTGCGGCACGAGCCGCTTACATTGGCGGCTGCAGTGGAACGAGCAATACAGAAGCCGGCAGACGATTCGGTATTCCGGTTTCCGGCACCGCCGCCCATTCCTGGACGATGGCATTCGAGAACGAGCGGCAGTCCTTCATTGCACTGCAGAAACTGCTCGGCGAAAATACAGTTTTTCTTCTCGACACGTACGACACAATCGGCGGGGCGAAGCTGGCAGCTGAACTCGGGAAGCCTATCTGGGGTGTGCGGCTCGACAGCGGAGATCTTCTATCGTTATCTCGCGAGGTGCGGCGAATTCTTGATACAGCCGGTCTTCAATCGGCGAAGATCTTCGCAACGAACGATCTGGATGAACACCGGATTGCGGAGCTGGTCGAAGGAGGCGCCTCGATCGACGCCTTCGGAGTGGGAACCGCACTGGCGACTTCCTCCGATGCGCCGTCCGTTTCCGCGGTATACAAGATGGTTGAACGAAAGACCGGCGGCAACGTGCAGTATACGGCGAAGTTCAGCGGCGAGAAGAGCACCCGACCGGGAGCGAAGCAAATTTACCGGTTCACCGATCACGACATCCTGGCTCTGCAAACGGAGTGCAGCGATGCTTTCGGAAGCTCGCCACTGATTCGTCCGTCGCTTCACGACGGAGAGTTGGTCGAGAGAGAACCGAGAATCACGGATGTGCGATCCCACGCCAGGAAGAACATTGCAGCGCTGCCGCGGGAGCTACTCGATCTGAAGCGACACGTGTCCTATCGTGTCGAGGTGAGCGCGCGACTGGACGAGCTGACAGAGAGTCTACGCAATCAGCATCAATCATGAAAACGGTATTCTTCGATGTCGATACGCAACTTGATTTCTTGTTTCCGTCGGGTGCGCTGTACGTGCCGGGAGCGGAAGAGATCGCGCCGGCTTTGAGCGAGCTTACTACGTTCGCTGCAAAACACGAGATCACAATTGTTTCGACGCTGGACTCGCACACGGAGAACGACCCTGAATTCCGCGTTTGGAAACCGCATTGCGTGATTGGTACGCAGGGCCACCAGAAGTATTCTCGAACAATCACTCAGAACCAGACCCTTGTCGCAAAACACACGATCGATGTCTTCGCAAGCGAGAAGCTCCATCACGTGGTCGAACAATTGCGAGCGGAGCGCTACTTTGTGTATGGGTTGGCGACGGACTATTGCGTGCGCACGGCCGCTTTCGGACTGCTCCGGAAGCAGGTCCGGGTGGAGATAGTCACGGACGCCATAAAGGGTATTAACCCGCAGCACACGGACGCGATTTTGCAGGAATTCACGGGAAAAGGCGGTTTTCTGACGACCACGCGGAGTGTTTTTACCGCCTATAAAAAAGGCTGACGGGACGGTAAGAACGACCCAGGGTCACTGAATAAAAGTGACGAGGTGCTGACCAGAAGGCAGCATCACCGAGCCATTTGCGGAAGGCTTGTTGTAGGGTAGACTGTCTACCTCAACGCGACAGGCGGCGGCCGTGACGACCGCTATGGCGCGGGTGCGGCTGGTATAAGCGACGTCCACCCGACCGCGACTCGAGACGGCAGAGTGAATGTCGCCGTTGAAGTCTCTCAGGGTGACGGCTGGTTTTTCGACGGCGGTTGTAAGCCGGTGCTTGCCGCCCGGGACAAGCACAAACTGAGTATCCCGGATGGGCCAAGTCTTGCCGTCCACCTCGACGGGTCCCTGCCAAGCTATTCGAGTCGGTTCATTGGCATCGGTATCCAGTTCGTCGGGGCCGCGGGATTCGACGCGCGCACTGGTCGCGGCAGCCGGAAGCAGGGCGAGATCCTGTTTTTCGAGCGAGTTTTCAAAGTAAAGCGCGACACGCCCGAAGGAAACGGCGGCCTGATGAACCAGTTCGAGGAGTTCGACGCCGGTTTGTTTCTTGGTGGGATAGACGTCCTGATAGCGCTCGACGACGTTGATATCGACTGCCAGATCCGAGCGATTCGGGGTGAGCGGTTTATATTTATCGGCAAGGCGGGCGTAGCGTTCCGGCCCAAGAGCCCAGAGCGGCGCGGGATCCTCAACCAGCAACGTGCTCTTTCTAGCCTGGATGAGCGGCAGAGTGCGCGCAACATCGGCGCCCAATTGGTCGCGGATGCCGGTATCAAGGCGGTCATCGATGTGGGTCAAGACAACGTCGAGATAGGGTTTGGCTAAACGGGCGCGATCGACTATCCCAAGCCATTCACGCTGCATATTGAACGCGAGATCGGCGCGGTAATCCAAAAACTTTCGCAGGGCGTCCGGGTGCTGGGCGGCGGCATAGGGTGAACCGGCGACGAACAGGAGCTTTGGATCGAAACCGGCTGCTCGTTTGAACTCTTCGCGAACGTCATCGTTCATAGGCGTGAAGCGCGCCGGGTTGGAGGCGCCTTCGAGCGACTCGAAGTAGAGCTCGGCGAGATTGACGCCGTCCCAATCAAAGCGCTCGAGGAGCGCCGAGATTTGAGCGGCGATTTCGCGGCGGCAATCCGGATTCCGCAGATTCATCAGTTTGCGCCAATCGAGCTGCGCATCCTGGCCAACTGCGGTCTTCTCGCGCCACTCGGGGTGATCGGCCCAAAATTTTTCACTTACATGCGGCAGTTCGAGCCAGGCGTAAACGGAGATTGCGTGGCGATGGCAGGCTTCAATCACCTGCTTCAAATACTCGTCCTGAGTGGAATCCGGCTCCATGTTATGCCACGCAGCAACGTGCAGGACGCCGATTCCGGCCTGACGCCAGCGACGCGCGAGGTAGTCCGGGTCGGCGCGAATTCGATAGGAAGAGTCGAAGAACGCCCACAAATCTGCAGTCTGTGCCGCAGGTACCCAACCCAGGTCGACCAACGCTTGGAGCAGATAAGGGAAGCGTTCAGTACCGGTGATGCCCGGTGTTGTCGCGAGCCACAAAACGGCTCCCTGAGCGGTACGCTTCCCGGCCAGAAGCGGCGCGCCTTTCCATTTCTCTTTGGCGAAGACCTGGAACCCGGCGGGCAGCTCGACTTGCGGCGCCTGCACCGGCTGTTCCCAGATGATCTGCATAGCGGGCGAGTGGACATCGACGAGCTGACGAACGGAAACCGTCTCAGCCTTTGCGAGGATGCCGAGTTCCGCTGTCGCAGGCCCAGTCCCTTGGACAATCAGGATTTTGTTTTGAGCCAGGGCTACAACTCCTTTCGGCGCGTCCTGGCCGGCGATGATGATTTCCGGATTACGCTGCCCATCCTCTGTAATGCCGACGGAACCGAGGATCGCGGCCCACGGTTTGGCGTCCGCATGGTACGTCTGAAAGGTTGCGGCCTTCAGGAAATGAGGCAGCAGACAGCTTGCCAGAGCTATGAGTATGGAAATGCGTCGTGGAGTCATTTCGTTATCGCGTACCAAACGCTCACGCGGACATCGTTGTAATTGGGCTTTGGGGACGTTTCGGTGTAGAAGCCGTGCAGAAAATCAGCAGACCAGTACATGGTGGGCGGCATCCAGGGCAGACGGAACTTGAATCCAGGCCCGATTTCGACAGTGTTGGCCCAGTACTGCGCTTTGACATCACGCACGTAGTTCACGTTGAAGAGAAGCTGGCCGGCAGCGCCGCTGGCGAAATGGATGGTTTGACCAGCGCGATTCTGTGAATAGAAGAGCCAGTCTTTATCAAAACGGCTGATGTAGACGGCGTCGGCTGTCGTTTCGTAATAGAGTCCACTGTGGGGGCTGCCGAGCAGGTGTCCGAAGCCTTTGCTGTAGTTCAAACCGCCACGGTAATCCGGCATGGTGGTGCTGATGTCATGGCGAAATGGAAGATAGTTCACCGCTTCGCCAGCTTCAGCCCAACCGGTCAGGTGATGCCACGTCTTCGATGAGATACCCGCGCCGAAAATAAACGAACTCTCAGAAAGGTACTGCGGCGATTCGGTATGTTCTTCCATACTGCTTTTGAGATCGCCCGCGAATCGGGTGGAGAGATAGAAAGAGATGAATTTATTTGTCTTCCCGAGCCAAGGCAGAGGCACGGTTCGCTTGATCTGGCCATAGCTGAACAGATCTTTCCAGCGCGAGGAGAACATGGGCAGGGTCCAGATGGTGGTCTGCGGCAGAGTGTCGCCGCGCAGATTGTGATAAGCGCGCCCAGCTTCGGCTGCAATCTGCGGATCGTCAGAGCGGCGGGCCTCATCGAAGCACTCGATCGCCAGCGCGTCCTCCTTGGACTGGTTGTAGGCCCAGCCAAGGTCGAGCGTGACCTGCTCATCGTTTGGATTCTGCTCATGCGCCTGGGCAAGGTAGCGAACGGCATCATGAACGTAGCCGAGCGCGAGACTCTTCTTGCCCATCGCTTTCGCATCGGTGGAGGCGGATGCAGGGTTGGGCGAGGCAGAACTTGCAGCGGAGTGCCGGGCGTGTCTTCAGGCCGCGCAGGAGATCCAACTGCTTGCGTACGACCTCGTCCTTGGCATCGATGGCGAGTACCGCTTCAAATTGCTCGATTGCATCCTGTTCCTTGTGCATCGCGAGATAGAGGAAGCCGAGTTCGCGTCGCAGTGCAACGTTCTGTGGATCGATCTTCAGGGCCGCGACGAATTCGTAGGGGTACGGATACCGGGTGCCGGACGACTGAGCGAACTGGTCCAACGCCAGTTCGGCGGTTCGGGAATCGGCAGAGCGCGAGGCGGCGAGCAGTGCTGCGCGGGATTCCTCGACGCGATTGAGTTCACCCCAGACGCGCGCGAGAATCAAAAGCAACTCGGGTAACTGTGGCTTGAGTTTCCGACAAATCTCAAACTGTTCGGCGGCGAGTGGCAGCTCATCACGCAATTCGGCAAGTTGCGCTAGTTCCCAATGCGCGCTGAAGGTCGAGAGGGCCTTTGGGTCCGGGGCCCGGCGCAGTGCTTCCTGCCATCGAGCGATGCCGTTGGCGAGCGGTTTGTCGATATTTTCGAAAGCCTGAGCGGCGGTCTTGCTGTTGGCCGGATTCGCTGAATGACGCAGCTTGTCAAAGGTGCGGCGCGCCGCGATGGGCTGCCTGGTTTCATAGGCGAGGAAAGCGAATTCGAGCGCGGCGGTTTCGTCCTTGGGGTCGAGATCAAGTGCCTGTTTGAATTGATCGCGCGCTTCGGAATTATCGCCCGTCTTGAGCAGTGTGTAGGCGAGATCTTTATGAGCCTTGGCGTTCGCCTGCTGTAGCGCGAGACCCTGCTGGAAAGCGGCAATGGCGGTGTCGTAGTCTTTTGCAGCGAGGGCTTTATAACCGCGGTTGAGCTCGGCATCGCCGGAAATTTGGGCGAAGGCGGCGGTTCCGAAGGCGAGGCAGAAAGCGGCCAGGGCGATTGAGGCTGTTTTCGGCGACTTCAGCACGGGCTGTTAGGTAGTTGGGGGTGGGGGAGGAAATTCTCGGGGGAGAGGCAGGGGGTAGGAGTTGTCAGGCAGCAGATATAAAGAGAACCATAGGCTAAACGGGGTAATAGATAATGGGCCGAACGAACGGATTGTGCCATTTAGGCGGAAAATTCGCTAAAATGCGGGGCATTGACTCAATTCTCCAAGCCAGCGCGGCGCGCTTTCTCATCGACGGCTCTGAAGAGGATGCGGCTAGCGTATTGCTATCGTGTGAACTTGAATGCGAAAATTCTGGCGATAACTGGTTCCGGGGCAACGAAATCGCGAGCCCGACTTTCTGGTCTGTGCAAATGGAGGTGGGGAATACGCGAGGTGGCTGGAGAGCCGTTCCATACTTCTTCGCGAGCTGTACACGATCACGAACGCGACAGGCTCTTCAAGGCGCACGGAATTAAGATCGTTGAGCACTACGACTCCAGCGAATGTTTTGAGCATCCTAAGGATGTCGTTCGTAATTTCCTGAACCTGCTTCGCCAGGCGTGAAGCGCTTCAACCATTCGAAGAATGGCACGTTAACTTGTGTCGCTTTATTACTGGTTGTATATGCGAGCCGATCCGGACGTTGGAATGAGCCGTCTACATCGGGCAGGGGATTTGTCGAAGCTAATCCATTTGCGACATCCGCTGTCTCGAGAATGTGAGTGGCGCCAGCATTAAAGCGGGGAACGCAAAATCGAACTAAAATATTACACATCAAGGTTTCTGAAGGCGACTTACTTGGTATGAGCGATCAAAGAAAAGCCCTGCATGATTTGATTGAAGAGGCTCGGGAGGAGGATCTTCCTTCGCTTGGCGAACTGGTTGCCCGATTTCAACGTCCGCTCGACTTCCCGTTGCAACCGATACCCACTGCTTCGCTACAAACTGGGCCGGCACGAAGGCGGCAGGAGCTGATTTTGGAAGCACAGGGGGCCGCCAGAGGGAGTCATGTATTCCGCCAGCATAACGCCAACACGGCGAAACGCCTGGGCATCGACCCGGCACTGATTGAGTTCGGCGCAGGCAGCGGTTCGATTGGAGAAGGTGACTCGGTGGAGATCAGCCGTCAGTGGCCCGAAGGGCCTGCTTTCTACCGTCTAAACACGTTTCACTTGGAGAGCCAGGAGATCATCACCTTTGATAAAGCTGAAATTTCGAACGCCGGGTCGGAGGTAGTTTACAAGCTGCGCGTGGTAACAGCCAATGCTGAGTCAGAGACAGACCTGAATGTACCTCTTTGAGCAAAAAACCTCGTGTCGAGCAGAGCGTTGTCCTGCGACGACCTGGGAGGCCGCCAGCGATGCCGGACCTGCGACTCCCAAATACTCACATCATGACTGACCAAAGAAAGGCGCTGCACGATCGGGTGGAGCAGACTCGCGAAGAGGATATCGATCGACTTGTCGACTTTATACACCGGTTCCTGCATCCATTAGAATCGCCTGAATCAGAGGGGATAGTCTTTGACTTAATGCCGCCCGGGTTCGAAGCAGCAGCCGAGATCGAGCAACAGAGGCAAGATGAGCTGACTCAACTCAGGGCCAGGCAAGCGGAGATGATTACGCGCTTCATTGGCGATGCAGTGACACGTCTGGGGATCGATCTCAATAACATCGGAGAAGCCTCCTACGGTTGGTCCTCTTCCCGGGGTAAAACAACAGACTTTACCTGCAGGTGGTTTGAGGGACGAGTTTGTAATCGCTTGAGTATGTTCCTCCTGAAAGAGCAGCAGATTGTTACCTTCGAACGATGTCACATCTCAGAAACGGACGCAGAACTGATCTACAAGGTTCGTCTACTGACGCCAATCGCTGATTTAGAGAAAGAACTAACTGTCGCCATTTGAACCATTGTCGAGATTGCCGCGTCGTACCAGCTACTCCCGCGCGTGCCCGACTCATCTTCCGCTGAACTACGGCCCGCCCGTAGCTCTAGTGGCTCGATCCACTAACAGCCGACAATTGTCTCAGACCGACGAAATTTAACCGCTGGATCTGGATCGCATTCTCTTCCGTCACTGCCAATTCACCGGTCAGCTGGCGATCGCTACCCGGTTGTCTGGCTTGAAATACGATATGACGGTTATCGGCCGTTTCGATCCCAACGAACTCGATTCGGCCATTCGCCTGGTGAAAGGCCATTAGCATGTCGACAGAAACGGTCGGTTCGAACTTCTGAACGAAGGCTTCGAGCCGTGCCCGATCGCCACTGTTATAAGCATCCAGCCAAGCTCGAAGCGCCTGTCCTGCTCGCGTACCTGGGATGGCGGTTTGGGCTGACAAACCGATAGCGAACGCTGTACAAAATAGAACAACGGGTCGCACCATGGCTCTGAGACGTCCTCCTTTCCTGGTGAGTTACAGGCCATTATCTGCCCTGAACATTGATGCTGCCGTTGCGGTTATCGGCTCAGTTCGCGCATTAGCCAGGATTTGGCGAACTCCCAGTCGCGCCTGACGGTTCGTGGAGAGATTTGCAGGAGTTCTGCAATTTCCTCTTCGCTTAGCCCACCAAAGTAGCGCAGTTCGACAACCTTGGCATGGCGGGGCGCCACCTTCGAGAAGGCCTCAATGCATCATCCAAGGCCACCAGCGATGAATCACGCTCCGGCGAGATGGCCGGTATCTCATCCACATTCAGCTTGATAGCTCCTCCGCCCCGCTTCTGGGAATGGCGCGCCCTCGCCGCGTCAACCAGAATGCGGCGCATCATCTGGGCGGTAGTGGCGAAGAACTGGCCGCGCTGCTGCCAGTCGACGTTTTCCTGATCGACCAGCCGAACGTAGACTTCGTTCACCAAGGCCGTCGTCTGGAGCAGGTCGCCGGTGCGCTCATCCTGCATGTAGTGCCGCGCCATGCGATGGAGTTCTTCGTATACCAATACCGCGAGCCGGTCCAAAGCAGCCGGGTCGCCGCCGCTCCCAGCTCTCAATAAACCGGTAACATCCGCCGATCGAGGCAGTACCATCGCAGTTCCCCAAAAGAAAGTATCACGAGCATGGCCGGTTTTCCGGGTCGCTTCCGCCCGTAGCAGTGGAGGTGGAACGGGAAATGAAGACCAAACATTTAGCTGCGATGTTGGCCGTGGCGGGAGCAACCGTTTGTGCGGGACAAAGCGCAGCCGCGCAAAAGGCACGTGTGATTGTCTGTATGAAACCCGACCAGAGCGTTCTGATGGGTGTGCGGCCATGGGCTTCGTCGATGTTCGCGAGGATCGGTGTGAGGATCGAGTGGCGCGATTCCTGCCCGGTTGGGGCAGGCGCCGTCCAAGTGCGTCTCTCTCACGACTCGTCCGGCATTCGCAATTCCGGCGCTTTGGGCTTTTCACTGCCGTACCAAGGGACTGTTGTAGTGTTCGTCGATCGCGGGGAAAAATTTGATCGCGACGGCGTACCGTCCGTTATAGCTTATGTGCTTGTTCACGAGATTACGCACGTGCTCGAAGGAATCGACCGGCATTCGGCTACTGGCATCATGAAGGCTCGATGGGACGATCGGGACTTCTACCAGATGCGTGGCAAGCGCCTTCTTTTCGCCCAGGAAGATATCGATTTCATTGGCGCTGCCCTGAAGGTGCCGCGCCTGGCTCCTGCTCCAGCGGTCCTTAACGAAGTTGCCGGTAGGTGAGGGACGGCGTATCGTTGAGTAGATCACCACGAGCAGCTTGTGAGTCCGGAACGCCTCAGCCACATCCAAGAGCTGTACCACTCCGTTCGGGAGTGTGAACCGGGTCAGCGAACACGCTTCCTCGCTGCAGTCTGCAAGGACGACGACGATCTTCGGCGGGAGGTGGAATCGCTACTCGCCGCAGACCCGTTCAAGAGTGTTTCCTGGACGAACCGGTGATGGAGCAAGCCGCCGAGATACTCGCCTCGCAACAGAGCCGCATTGAGTATCGATTCGCGCCAGGGCTGGAACTCGGACCGTACGTGATTGAGGCCCAGCTGGGCGCGGGTGGGATGGGCGAGGTATATCGCGCGAAGGATAGGCGCCTGCAGCGCACGGTTGCTTTAAAAGTGCTGCCGGAGCGGTTGGCCCACACTCCAGGCCTGCGGCAACGCCTGAAACGCGAGGCGAAAGCCATTTCATCACTGAACGATCCCCGAATTTGCACCCTCTATGACATAGGCCGCGAAGGCGAAGTCGATTACCTCGTGATGGAATTCCTGGAGGGGGACACGCTGGCGCGGCGGCTGAAGCGGGGACCGCTTCCATTATCCGAGGTGCTGGAGTTAGCCATCCAGATTGCCAGCGGGCTGGCGGCCGCGCACGCGGTGGGTGTGGTGCATCGCGATCTGACGCCAGGCAATATCATGCTGACGAAATCCGGAGCAAAGCTGCTGGATTTCGGCTTGGCGAAGCCGCCAGTGGCACCGGCCATGAGCAGCCAGGCTGAACCGATTACGACGCCGGGCATGGTGGTGGGTACGGCGCAGTATATGAGCCCGGAGCAAATTCAGGGGCGCCAGGCGGACGCGCGCAGTGACCTCTTCGCTTTTGGTGCGATGCTCTACGAGATGCTGACTGGCAGGAAGGCCTTCGAAGGCAAGAGCCAGATTGCCGTAGCAAGCGCCATATTGGAGAAGGAACCAACTCCCGTCAGAAATGAGCAACCATTAACGCCGCCTGCGCTTGAAAGAGTAATAAGAAGGTGTCTGGCCAAGGACCCGGAGAACCGGTGGCAGAACGCCAGTGACCTGGCGAGCGAATTGAGATGGATCGCAGACGCAGGTGGAACAGCAGAGACAGCCCCAACTGGGAAAGCCGTCGCGAAAGGACGAAGGCGCGAATGGTTGTATGCAGTGTTGGCCCTAATCTTTCTGGTAACAGGCATTATCAGCACCGTTTCGTACTGGCGTGTGGCACGCACTCCTTCGCGTGTCATCACTGCTGAGATCACCCCGCCGGATAGAGTTCGGTTCAAATTATCCGTGGTGGGAGGAGAGCCCGCACTGTCACCAGATGGGCGCGCGCTGGTTTTCGCCGGGACGGACGAAAGCGGGAAGACCATGCTCTGGGTCCGCTCTCTCGACTCGCTGGCAGCCCATGCCTTGCCCGGAACTGAAGAAGCAGCTGATCCGTTCTGGTCGGCGGATAGCCGGAAACTTGGATTCTTCGCCAGCGGCAATCTGAAATGGATTGAAGCATCCGGGGGACCGGCAGTTGTGGTAACTGGAGACAACCTGGACAAAGCCGGTGGAAGCTGGAACCGCGACGGAACCATCCTGTTTGTGCCGGACGTTACCAAGGGAGTGTACAAAGTGAAGGCCTCGGGCGGGAATCCGCTTCCGGTCGTCGCGGCGGACCCTCACGAGAGGAGATTCTTCGGGCATCCGCAGTTCCTGCCGGACGGAAAGCATTTCCTCTATGTGTCCGCCGGTAACGATCCTGGATCGGGAGGAACCTATTTTGCTTCATTGGATGGCAGGGAAAAGCGCCTGGTACTGGGAGGGGGCACATCCACCATATACGCCTCGGGGTTCTTGCTCTACCTTCGCGAGGGCGCCTTGATGGCACAGGCTTTCGACCCGGCACATGGCCAACTGGCGGGCGATGAACCTCACCGCGTTGTGGACCATGTGGCACGATCCGGAGACGTCATTCACAGCACTTTTGATGCTTCCGAAAACGGGATCCTGGTCTATGGGACGAACAACGAAGCAAACGAGAAGCGATTGATGTGGTTTGACCGCACGGGCAAGAAGCAAGGCGCCACGGGCGAATCAGCGGGTTATTGGGACGTGCGGCTTTCGCCGGATGGCCATTACCTCGCCTCAAACGCCGGCAGTCCGAACAGCGAAATCTGGGTGGACGATCTCGCGCGGGGTGTGCGCACCCGACTCACGATCGATCCCGACACGGACCACGGCGTTCCGGTTTGGTCGCCGGACGGCAATCGGATCGCGTTTGCCGTGATGTCCGGGAAGATGCGCGCGGGCCTGTATCAAACGTTTTCCAACGGTGCAGGCGCCGAAGAGCTACTACTGGCAGCCCCGCCCTATACTGCCATTTGGCCAACGAGCTGGTCTCGCGACGGCAGATTCATTCTTTACTCGCGCGAGGCTGGGCGACAGGAGGGCGGTGATATCTGGGTTCTTCCCATGGTTGGGGACCACAAGCCGCGTCCCTTCGTTCAGGCTGCGGCACTCGCCTATGATGGTCAGTTCTCTCCCGACGGCCGCTGGGTGGCCTACACGTCCGAAGAGTCCGGAAGAGCCGAAGTTTATGTCGTACCTTTCGAGGCCGACAGGTTCTTGAACACAGTTCCCGGGACTGCGCCTGCAAGGGCTCGTGAAGGCGATCGCTGGCAGGTTTCGGCCGGTGGTGGCCGTTGTCCGAGGTGGCGAAGGGACGGCAAGGAAATCTTTTATCTCTCGTCGACAGACGAAATGATGGCCGCGGGAGTCCAAGAGAGGGGTCGCGGCATGGTAGTGCGGGCACCACAGACTCTGTTCAGATGCACACTGGATACGTCTATACCTTCGTCCTCGTATTACGACGTGTCTCCGGACGGGAAGAAGTTCGTGATCAATAGCTACAACGACGATCACACCACCCTTGTTCTGCGAGTGAACTGGACGGCAGATCTGTGAAGTAAAGCTGGGGGGCCACCTAGCCAAACTGAGAGGCTTTTATCGATAAGGAGGTGTTGTCCCGAAGGGTCCCACCACCAGCGTTGCAGCTTTCGGCGCGCGGCTCGACGCTGCGGTAACGGAGAAGAAGGAAGGCAAGCATCAGCGATAGTTTTCCATCAACATCAGATCGCTTCCGCTTTGATCGACCTGTGTATAGATGATCCACTGGCCGTCGGGAGATACAGAAAATCCGTAGAGCATCTTGGGGGCGCACTCCGTGCGCTATGCGTGCCATCGGGATGGGCTGCCGATGATGCGGAGCGCGCCTTGAAAAATATCCTATCGACGGAGATACGCTGACTAGTGAGAAAGGACCAACATCGTGTTACGGGGCTGGCAGGCTAGGTCGTCCGCTTCGAGGAATGTGGGACAGCCATTCTCACCGGTAAAGCGTGGGTCTATTCAGGCCGGGTACTCGTGAAGCCAGCATCACCGAGGTCGTATCGTCCGCCACCGAAACCATAAATGTTTTCCCGTCGGGAGAGACTCCCAGAGTTTCCACCGGCATCCGGAAATCGAAAGTCCGTAACTGCTTTCTGGTGTTTTCCGTGTCAGATCCAGGCAGGAATTTCTGAACGTAAACACCTGTGGATCCGCTTTCGTCCTGGCCGATGAACGCGATGGCTTCCGGCGGAGCATTTGGACCTTTGGCGACCCATCGCGCTCTACCAATCGTCATGTTGTTTTGCCTTCGAACATGGCACAGAATTCGGAATGGAACATTGGATCCATCGGAAACACGCGCGACGCGGATTTCGGCTCTGGCTGGTTGATCACTGGTAACATAGGCAACCCACATTCCATCCGGCGATACCTCCGGATTGGAGAGAATGCCCTTGACCAGCGGAGTGGCACCGCTTCCGTCCGGATGAATTTTCCAAATCCCGAGTTTGTCTGGATTTGCAGAAGCATAGACGAGCCATTTACCGTCCGGTGTCATGGTCCCGTTCTCTGCATCTACACCGTCGTGCGTGATCTGACGAGCGCCGCTACCATCACGATTGGCAATGTAGATTTCAAAAGCACCAGAACGGTCCGAACTGAAAATCAGGTACATGCCGTCATGGGAGAATGCTGGATCCTCATCGGCAGCGTTGTCTTCCGTAAGTCGACTTACGGAACCCGTATCCAACTTGATCTGCCACAGATTCATGTGTCCGCCGCGATTCGATGTAAACACCACGGTGCCGCCATCCGGTGAAAAGACCGGCTGCCGGTCAGAGCTATTTGCCCGTGAGATCCAAAGTTGGGAGCCATTCTCATTTGACACTCTCAACAATCCCGAACGGGTTGACTGTTGGTCGAAGATCACGCGACCCGGCCCGGCGAGGTCAACGGTAAGGACGCAACATGGCCAGGGAATAGTGTGGGCCAAGTCTTTCCGCAGGTCGTGGAAAACAAGCTGAGCATTGACCGGAACGCCTCGGTCGCCTCGGCTGTAGATCAAGGTCCGGTTGTCCACCCAGTCAAGCGAGGAAATTCCCCGGTCCAGCCCGAACGCTTTGAGTTGACGAGGTCCCCTGCCATTGGCGCCGATCGTCCAGACCTGAAGATAAAGGCCGCCTTGCACGGAGGGGGAACCAACCGCCGCTATCGTCGATCCATTCGGGGACCACCTTGGTCGGTCCAAATGAATGTTCGGAAACCTAGCCAGTTCCATCACATTCGTGCCATCCGCCTCGGCAGTTCCTATAACTGATTCCTGACCATGGATTTGACTGTTCCAACGTACGAACGCGATGTGCTGGCCATCCGGGGAGAAATCGCCGTCCACGGCATCGTCAATTAACTTGCGGGCATCACCGCCGAGGCTGGACATGCGATACAACGAGACGTGAGTTCCATCCCTACGGCCAAACAAAATGGAAGTACCGTCACGCGAGAAGCGAGGATTATCGTCGGGGCCGGACGTCACCGCGACTTCGCCACCGCCGTCCAACTGCTGCAGCCAGATTTTGGATATTCCATCTCGGTCCGATGAGAAGGCTACGATTCGGCCGTCGGGCGATGTAGCGGGCGAAAAATCACGGCCCGAATAGGTGACGGTTTCAATTCGTGTCGGCTCGAGAGCGCCCGGCTTCAGCCAAAGCGCAACGCAGAGCGCTCCCACAACCAGCGAAAAGATAATCAGTATCTGTGGTCTGCCGATCCAAGCCGCTCGTGGACGCTGCCGGAAGCGAGATTGGCGTGCACTAATCCAGGCCAATGCATGCTTCAATTCACGTGCGGACTGCCAGCGATTATCCGGATCGTTTTCGAGACAGGTTCGAATTACATCGCCAAAAGCAGCAGATGTAGGCTCATCTGTCGAACTGAATCCCGCCGGCTCGCCTAGCATGGACGTGATTGAACGGACGCCGCTCCGGAACTCAAATGCCTGTTGTCCGGTGATGGCTTCACATAGCATGGCTCCGGCGGCAAAAATGTCGGTGCGTGCGTCTACCGCTTTGCCTTCCAACTGTTCTGGTGCCATATACCGTGGTGTGCCGATCAAGACACCCAGCTCTGTAGGCTCGAAAGCAGTCGCTTCCGGATCGTCTCTCTGCTTGGCAACTCCAAAATCAAGCAGCTTCACGCCGGCTCTTGTGATCAGCACATTTGCAGGCTTAAGATCTCGATGAACAATCCCGTTTTCGTGCGCCGCATTGAGAGCATCGGCAATCTGGGTTGCATACACGAGGACCTGATCTACCGAGAGCGGACCTTGAAAAGGTTTTCCTTCGACAAGCTCCATCACAATGTGGTCTTGCCCGACGTCATAGATTGCGCAGATGTGAGGGTGATTCAACTTTGCGATGCATTGCGCTTCCCGTTCCACGCGCTCTGAAAATCGTTCGCTCGCGAACTTTATGGCAACAGCACGGCCGAGCCGAGTGTCTTTGGCTTTCCAGACCTGGCCCATGCCACCGCTACCGAGTAACGAGATAATCTCATATCGCCCGAGCCACATGCCCGGAGCAGGAGCACTCATAGACTTTGGATTTTACCCGAACGCCAGTACGATCGCGTTGCTGTTCCGAAGTCTCGCCACGCTGCGCACGAACATCTGCCTTTTCGATGATGTGAATGACTCACAATGGAAAGGTCCCACGCCGGCGTTCGTTGCTATTGGCGCACGGCTGGCCGCTGCGGTTACGGAAAGAAGGAAGACCAGCGTCAGCGATAATTCTCCAGCAACATCAGATCACTTCCGGCTTGATCCACTTGCGTGTAGGTGATCCAGTGCTTGTCAGGAGACACAGAGAATCCAAAAATCATCTTGGTGTCTTTTGAAAATTCTCTAACGACGCTCAGATGGCGGGTAGCGAAGCTATAGAACTTGATTGCGGGAGCCAGCTGGGTCTGGCTAACAACCCCATTTGGAGCAAAAGAACTGTCATTGACCCGGACGTAAATGCCTTCGTCGGCCAAAGCCCAAGCCATATGCTCTCCCTGGTCGAGAACCTGAATTTCGTCGCCCCCGCCCACCGGCACTTTCCAGATGCCGGGCGATCCCTCTTTCGCGTAATAGACAAATTCGCCGTTGAGAGATTCGAGCGCTACCGAGCCTCCCTTCCTGGTGACCTGAACGGCGGTGCCGCCCCGTGCGGGAGCCTTCCAGATTTGCCAATCTCCGCTCCGGTTGGAACCGAAATAGATCCAGCGACCATCCCTGGACCAACTCGGAAACAAGTTGTCAGAAGGACCTGTATTGAGGCATCGCACGGGGCCGCCATCCGCGCTGATCACGCAAATGTCATAATTGCCGGACTTGGCGGTCGCGAATGCGATCGATCGACTGTCCGGTGACCACCCGGGAGCCCGGGCTGTATCATCGGCTGCTAATTGCACCAAGTTGAGCCCGTCGTTGTCGCAAAGCCAAAGCGCATTGTTGCCCGAGCGGGTCGAGACGAAAGCGATCTTCTTGCCATCGGGAGAGAACTGCGGCTCCTGATCCAGTTTGGTGGATGCGAGAAACGGAGTTGGGGGGCTATTCTTGTGTGCGCCACGAGGTCCGGGAATACGCCAAACATTTAGATCGAACATGAGGTGGGTGTATATCAATCGATTGCTGGTGCGGGAAACGGAGAGATCCTCAGCGTTCTCGCCGCCAACCAGACGCTCAGGCGTGCCTCCAGAGGCGGGGACTATCCACAGATTTGAGCTACCCATCTGACCTGACGAAAATACGATGCTACGTCCATCAGAGGTCCAGTCGGCTCCCATGATAAAGGGTTGATCGGGGGTCAGCAGTCGTGGTTCGCCCCGAGGCTCGTCCCTGTCGCCAAGGGCAAGTAAATAGAGCGCGACCTTCAGGTAGGAGTGCGCTCTGGAGAAGGCGAGCGTCTTTCCATCCGGAGAGAACAGCGGACCGATATCTCCTGCGTATCCTTTGGGCGGCGAAGTTATCCGCCTTTTGTCGCCAGTTTCTGCAGACATGACATATAGACCCAATGGCGAACCAGGAGCGGAATTGTCAGATATGACCAAAGACCTTCCGTCTGGAGTCCAGGCACTACCCGCATCACATTCTGCTGAGGTTCCCAAGCGCCGCTCAGCGCCTCCCAGCGCGGGGATCACCCAGATTTCAGAATGGTCCGGTAACTCCCGACAGAATGCGATGTAGCGGCCATCGGGCGACCAGGCAGGCGAGAATTCCTTCGCCGGATTGCTGGTGAGCCTGAGGGGTGCTCCTGCATCCACGAGCTTGACGTAAATATCGAAGTTGTCGCCTTTCTCGCCTTCCCAGGCGAACGCTACTTGCTTGCCGTCTGGTGAGAAAGCAGGGTTGATCTGCGACCCGGGATAACTGGTGAGAGGAATAGTGGTCGGTGTGGGATGCGATTTCGGGCGAAGGAACCAAAATCCAGTCGCCGCGACCAGGACCAGCAGAATAGCGGCTCCTGTCACTATCCAGGTCCAGCGCAATATTCTTCGGTTTGGCGTGGGCGGCTGGACGATGTTGGTCAACTGGCCCGATTCGGATTCTTCCTTCAGTTCCTGGAGTGCCACCTTTACGTCCGCCATATGCTGGAAGCGGCGGGCCGGGTCCTTGCGAAGACAACGCGCGATGATTTTTTCCAGATCGCGCGGCGCATCTGACATGACTGCACTCACCGGCTTCGGCTCGTCCCTCAGGATCGCGGAGAGTGTGGAGAGTTTCGAATCGCGACGAAAGGGTTCGTTGCCCGTCACCATTTCATACAGCAAGGAGCCAAACGAAAAGATGTCGCTGCGCGCGTCTACTTTCTTGCCCTCAGCTTGCTCGGGAGACATGTAAGCGACTGTCCCAACGATCGCCCCTTCTTCTGTTTTGGGTGCGTCCCGTTCCGTGATCAATGCAGTCTCTTCAGACTGATCCGCGGCGACCTCCGTCAACTTGGCGAGACCGAAATCGAGCACTTTGACCAGACCATTCTGCGTAACGATGATGTTGGACGGCTTCAAATCGCGATGAACGATGCCGGCCGAGTGCGCTTGAGCCAGTGCGTCGGCGATCTGCAAGGCATACTTCAGCGCTTCGCCCAAACGCAAGCCTTTGCGGCCTATCAACTGGTCCAGAGTTTTGCCCGGTACATACTCCATCGAAATGTACTGAGTGCCGTCGGTTTCCGCGACATCGTAGATGTGCACGATGTTGGGGTGGTTCAGAGCGGAAGCTGCCTTTGCTTCCTGGACAAAACGCCGCTTTCTTTCCGGATCGGACAGTCGCTCGGCCGGGAGTGTCTTCAATGCGACGAATCGGTCTAAATGGGTGTCACGGGCTTTCCATACGATGCCCATGCCGCCCTCGCCGAGTTTTTCGGAGATCTGGTACTGTGCCAGAACCCTGCCGACCATCGTCATATTGGTATATCAAACATCCAGGTGCACTCCGGGCGCGATGCGTGCCGTGAACATCAATGCTGCTGTAACGGTTACCGGCTCAGTTCGCGCATTAGCCAGGATTTGGCGAAGTCCCAGTCGCGCCTGACGGTTCGTGGAGAGATTTCCAGGAGTTCTGCAATCTCCTCTTCGCTTAGCCCACCAAAATAGCGCAGTTCGACAAGCCTGGCCTGGCGGGGCGCCACCTTCGAGAAGGCCTCCAATGCATCATCCAAGGCCACCAGCGATGAATCGCGCTCCGGCGAGATGGCCGGGATGTCATCCACATTCACGTTGATAGCTCCTCCGCCGCGCTTCTGGGAATGGCGAGCCCTCGCGGCGTCAACCAGAATGCGGCGCATCATCTGAGCGGTGGTGGCGAAGAACTGACCGCGCTGCTGCCAGTCGATGTTTTTCTCGTCGACCAGCCGGACGTAGACTTCGTTCACCAAGGCCGTCGTCTGGAGCATGTCGCCGGTGCGCTCATCCTGCATGTAGTGCCGCGCCATGCGATGGAGTTCTTCGTATACCAATACCGCGAGCCGGTCTAAAGCAGCCGGGTCGCCGCCGCTCCAAGCTCTCAATAAACCGGTAACATCCGCCGATCGAGGCAGTACCATCGCAGTTCCCCAAAAGAAAGTATCACGAGCATGGCCGGTTTTCCGGGTCGCTTCCGCCCGTAGCAGTGGAGGTGGAACGGGAAATGAAGACCAAACATTTAGCTGCGATGTTGGCCGTGGCGGGAGCAACCGTTTGTGCGGGACAAAGCGCAGCCGCGCAAAAGGCACGTGTGATTGTCTGTATGAAACCCGACCAGAGCGTTCTGATGGGTGTGCGGCCATTGGCTTCGTCGATGTTCGCGAGGATCGGTGTGAGGATCGAGTGGCGCGATTCCTGCCCGGTTGGGGCAGGCGCTGTCCAAATCCGTCTCTCCCACGACTCGCCCAATATCCGTAGTTCTGAAGCTTTGGGCTTTTCACTGCCGTACCAGGGGACCGCGGTCGTGTTTCTCGACCGCGTGAAAGCGTTGAATCGCGACGGGGTGCGGTCGATACTGGCGCATGTGCTTGTTCACGAGATCACGCACGTCCTCGAAGGAATCGACAGGCACTCCACCACAGGCGTCATGAAGGCGCGGTGGAACGATCATGACTTCGACGAGATGCGCCAGAAGCCTCTTTCTTTCGCGCAGGAGGATATCAATCTGATTCATATTGCGCTGGACGCGTCTCGCGTGTCTTCTGGCTTGCCGTTCGCAGGAGGGATTGCCCGCCGGTGAGGGACGGCGTATCGTTGAGGAGATCATTCACGAGCGGTCTATGACCCCGGAACGTCTCAGCCAGATCGAGGAACTGTACCACTCCGCTCGGGAGTGTGAGCCGGGTCAGCGAAGACACTTCCTAGCTGAAGTCTGCGAGGAAGACGAAGATCTTCGGCGTGAAGTGGAGTCGCTGCTCGCCGCAGACCCGTTTAACGGGTGTTTTCTCGATCAGCCCGTGATGGGGCAAGCCTCGGAACAGCGGAGCCGCACTGAGTATCGATTCGTGCCAGGGCTGGAACTCGGACCGTACGTGATTGAGGCCCAGCTGGGCGCGGGTGGGATGGGCGAGGTATATCGCGCGAAGGATAGGCGCCTGCAGCGCACGGTTGCTTTAAAAGTGCTGCCGGAGCGGTTGGCCCACACTCCAGGCCTGCGGCAACGCCTGAAACGCGAGGCGAAAGCCATTTCATCACTGAACGATCCCCGAATTTGCACCCTCTATGACATAGGCCGCGAAGGCGAAGTCGATTACCTCGTGATGGAATTCCTGGAGGGGGACACGCTGGCGCGGCGGCTGAAGCGGGGACCGCTTCCATTATCCGAGGTGCTGGAGTTAGCCATCCAGATTGCCAGCGGTCTGGCGGCCGCGCACGCGGTGGGTGTGGTGCATCGCGATCTGACGCCCGGCAATATCATGCTGACGAAATCCGGAGCAAAGCTGCTGGATTTCGGCTTGGCGAAGCCGCCAGTGGCAACAACGGCAATGAGCAGCCAGGCTGAACCGATTACGACGCCGGGCATGGTGGTGGGTACGGCGCAGTATATGAGTCCGGAGCAGATCCAGGCTCACGAGGCGGACGCGCGCAGCGACCTCTTCGCTTTTGGTGCGATGCTCTACGAGATGCTGACTGGCAGGAAGGCCTTCGAAGGCAAGAGCCAGATTGCCGTAGCAAGCGCCATATTGGAGAAGGAACCAACTCCCGTCAGAAATGAGCAACCATTAACGCCGCCTGCGCTTGAAAGAGTAATAAGAAGGTGTCTGGCCAAGGATCCGGAGAACCGGTGGCAGAACGCCAGTGACCTGGCGAGCGAATTGAGATGGATCGCAGACGCAGGTGGAACAGCAGAGACAGCCCCAACTGGGAAAGCCGTCGCGAAAGGACGAAGGCGCGAATGGTTGTATGCAGTGTTGGCCCTAATCTTTCTGGTAACCGGCATTATCAGCACCGTTTCCTACTGGCGTGTGGCACGCACTCCTTCGCGTGTCATCACGGCTGAGATCACCCCGCCGGATAGAGTTCGGTTCAAATTATCCGTGGTGGGAGGAGAGCCCGCACTGTCACCCGATGGGCGCGCGCTGGTTTTCGCCGGGACGGACGAAAGCGGGAAGACCATGCTCCGGGTCCGCTCCCTCGACTCGCTGGCAGCCCATGCCTTGCCCGGAACTGAAGAAGCAGCTGATCCGTTCTGGTCGGCGGATAGCCGGAAACTTGGATTCTTCGCCAGCGGCAAGCTGAAATCGATTGACGCATCCGGGGGACCGGCAGTTGTGGTCACTGGAGACAACCTGGACAACGCCGGTGGAAGCTGGAACCGCGACGGAACCATCCTGTTTGTGCCGGACGTTACCAAGGGAGTGTACAAAGTGAAGGCCTCGGGCGGGAATCCGCTTCCGGTCGTCGCGGCGGACCCTCACGAGAGGAGATTCTTCGGGCATCCGCAGTTCCTGCCGGACGGAAAGCATTTCCTCTATGTGTCCGCCGGTAACGATCCTGGATCGGGAGGAACCTATTTTGCTTCATTGGATGGCAGGGAAAAACGCCTGGTACTGGGAGGGGGCACATCCGCCATATACGCCTCGGGGTTCTTGCTCTACCTTCGCGAGGGCACCTTGATGGCACAGGCTTTCGACCCGGCACATGGCCAACTGGCGGGCGATGAACCTCACCGCGTTGTGGACCATGTGGCACGATCCGGAGACGTCATTCACAGCACTTTTGATGCTTCCGAAAACGGGATCCTGGTCTATGGGACGAACAACGAAGCAAACGAGAAGCGATTGATGTGGTTTGACCGCACGGGCAAGAAGCAAGGCGCCACGGGCGAGTCAGCCGATTATTGGGACGTGCGGCTTTCGCCGGATGGCCATTACCTCGCCTCAAACGCCGGCAGTCCGAACAGCGAAATCTGGGTGGACGATCTCGCGCGGGGTGTGCGCACCCGACTCACGATCGATCCCGACACGGACCACGGCATCCCGGTTTGGTCGCCGGACGGCAATCGGATCGCATTTGCCGTGATATCCGGGAAGATGCGCGCGGGCCTGTATCAAAAGTTTTCTAACGGTGCAGGCGCCGAAGAGCTACTGCTGGCAGCCCCGACTGACAGGTCCATCTGGCCTACAAGCTGGTCTCGCGACGGCAGATTCATTCTTTACTCGCGCGAGGCTGGGCGACAGGAGGGCGGTGATATCTGGGTTCTTCCCATGGTTGGGGACCACAAGTCGCGTCCCTTCGTTCAGGCTGCGGCACTCGCCTATGATGGTCAGTTCTCTCCCGACGGCCGCTGGGTGGCCTACACGTCCGAAGAGTCCGGAAGAGCCGAAGTTTATGTCGTACCTTTCGAGGCCGACAGGTTCTTGAACACAGTTCCCGGGACTGCGCCTGCAGGGGCTCGTGAAGGCGATCGCTGGCAGGTTTCGGCCGGTGGTGGCCGTTGTCCGAGGTGGCGAAGGGACGGCAAGGAAATCTTTTATCTCTCGTCGATAAACCAAATGATGGCCGCGGGAGTCCAAGAGAGGGGTCGCGGCATGGTAGTGCGGGCACCACAGACTCTGTTCAGATGCACACTGGACACGTCTATACCTTCGTCCTCGTATTACGACGTGTCTCCGGACGGGAAGAAGTTCGTGATCAATAGCTACAACGACGATCACACCACCCTTATTCTGCGAGTGAACTGGACGGCGGATCTGAAGTAAACATGACAGGGCCGCCTAGCCAAACTGAGAGGCTTTTATCCACAAGGATGCATTCTGCTGCTGTCAAGAAGTGCTTTGGCGTTCAATTAACAACGTGCGCTCGGGTTGGGATAGTTTTTGCCTTCGTTTGGGGAACCGGCTTTGTCAAGATTTATCAGTTGGATAGGCTAGATCTTCCTGTGCAGTTGCCACAGGATGAATGACACCACTGCCCATGCGCAAGTGGCTCCGGCGATGACGATGGCGGTCTGATGCTGTGGGAGGAACACCCAAACCAGAACGGCGAACGGCAGCAGTGCAACGCTTCCCAGAGCGGCACCCACCGCTTCGAGTGCTGCGGTCTGCCGGCCCCGGCGCTGTCCGTGGAGTCCCTTCTGCTGCTTCTTTTCTCTTGCGTGTTTCTCCGCTAAGGTTGCGCTTGCGGTAAAAATCGCCGGGAACGCCAGAAAGAGGCCGGCGATGACGGGGCCAAAATCCCGTGCCAGCAGTCCCGTTGCCGCGGTGATAGCCCCGCCGAAAAGAAAACGCAGGCCATACTCGTACCAGCGCGTGTCCCGGATAGTCCCCTTGTCGAGCTTTATGACCATATGCCTTATTTCAGAAACGCAAAGCATAGAGCCAACGCGACTCCGAACCACGCGGGAAGTGAATACAGCGTGGCACGGAGCGCGGGTACTTGCCGCCTTTCGAGTAAGAAAGCAACCAAGATGCTGTAACAGCAAAGAGCAATTCCGCCAGCGATCATTGAACGAGCCTCAACGCTCGCATAGGACTTACCGTTCTTGAAGACGGTCAGAGTGAGGGTTGCCAGGGCAACCGACGGCGCGGCCCCAAACAGTCCGGCAAAACTCTTCGGCTTGAAGAGGTTTCCCAGAACAGCGAAGGCAGAAACTACCAGGCCCCCCACTAGGAAACGAGTAACTATTTCGTTAAACAAGAGCCGCTCGCCACCGTTTGTAACCAAAGTGTAACAATCACTTCGGCCTATGCACGGCATTGGCCAAATCTCAGTAAATTGCGCCGCCGGTTTGGCTCGATATGACACGGCCCGCCTGAACGCGGAGTTCGTAGCGGCTTCCGCCTGTAGCTCTCCACTGTCTTAAATCGAAATGGCCGCCAGAGCCAGCCCGCCAGACCTCTACGCCCGCCAAGCTGAGCGGTTTGCCGGGCTCGATGATGGGGGCCTGTTGACGCGCTCGCAGGAAGTAGACATTTCCGAAACCCGCGACTTGCAACGAGCCGTCCGGTTCGATCAATGCAGCCGTGCGCTCATCGATTGCGATGGCGCGAGCTTCGGGGAGCTTATCGTCGTGCAGCATGCGCGCGAGGAAAACCAAGGTGCGGCCCATGCGGTCACGCTGGCGGAAGTGGCTGTCGGTGATGGTTCGGCGAAGCAGCGGGATGTGGAGAAAGTTGGTACCAATTGTTACGTGTTTGTCGAAGGGATCAGCAAGGGCCTGGCTGGAAGTGACGGTGTCTTCGGCAGCGGTAAAGATGTATTCGCCCAGGACGGCGAGGCCGGCGCTCGTGCCGCCCACGGGAATGCCCCGGTCGATGAGCGATTGAACGGCATCGGCGACCGGCGAGCGGCTCCAGACGCGAATGTAGTTCCACTGATCGCCGCCAGCGATGAAGAGCGCCTCCGAGCCGCGGATCTTGCGGGCGACAAACTCATCGTGTGCGGCGGCGTTGTTCGGGATGACAAGGGTCTCGACAGAGTCGAGCCGGCCGAGCTTATCGAGATAGTCGTTGTAGGCATTCGCACCGGATGCGCGGATGACGACAAAGTCGCCTCCGCCGGATTTCGCGATCAACCAGCGATAGACCTCGTCCAAATCTTTTCCGCCGCCGACCAAGGCGAATCCCGGGTGGGTACGGGTATGAACGTCCGCGCCGCTGCCGGTCAGAAAATAGCCGTAAGGCACAGCTGCGAGCGCGAGAATGAAAAGCGCTCTCAAAAATCGAGACGCAGCGCAAGTTGCAGCACGCGCGCACCGGCGCCTTCGGGACCTTGCAGCGAACTGATCGTGCCAAATGATGAACGGCCCACCGACATGGCGGGCGGCCCCAGGTTCGGATGATTCAGCGCGTTTGTGGCGGTCGCCTCAAAGTGCAGTCTCAGGGCTTCGATGAGCAGGAAGTTTTTGGCGAGGCCGGTGTTCCATAGGACCGTACCCGGGCCTTGGACAACGCTTTCGCCGGAATTACCGAAACGGCCGATAGGTCCGTCCCAGCCGTAGAAGAAGCAATTGTTCTGGAAGGCACGCGCCTGGCTGGTCGAGAGTCCGTCGCAGGCGGAAAGTGGAAGGCGGTCGGGATGCTGGTCGCCGCTGCGATTGGGAGCGTTCGTCCCGGAGGGATCGTTGCCGCCGGTGTAGTAGGGCGTGAGATACGGGCCGGTCTGCCAGATAAAGATGTTGGTAGTTTGCCAGCCGCCGACGAAGGCGTCGAGCGCGCGATTCATGTTTGCGCCATAGCGCTTACCGCGGCCGAAAGGAATTTCGATATTGGCCGTGGTGAGCCAGCGATGGCGGCGCGTGAAGGAAACATCGCCCCGGTCAGCGTTGAGATCGAAGCGGTTCGAGACGCGTCCGTAGCCCTCTTCGGGTGCGAACCCCAAGTTTGGCGCATCACCTTCCGCGTTCGAGAGATTCTTGGACCAAACCCAGCTCGATTGGAAGAAAATGCCTTGCGTGAAGCGGTGGGTAACGACGGTTTCGAGGCCGTTGTATTGAGAGGTGCCGGCGTTGACGCGCGTTTTGACTTCGCTCCAGTTCGGAAATGGTTTTTCGGCGGGATCATAGGGCTGGTTTTGGGCGGGAATCTGATTCCAATCCGGGCTGATGATCAGACCGACGGAGTGCAAGCCGGTATAGGTCAGGCGCAGGCCGGTGGATGCGCCCAGATCGCGTTCGAACGTGAAGCTCCATTGTTCGGAGTACGGGTCGCGCAGATCGCGTTGATTAGCGGTCCCGAAAGCTGCATTACCGGCGGGCGAAATCGAGCCGATACCGCCGGTGTGCGTGTTTGGAAACTGGTAGGCGGGCTGAAGATTGTCGCCAAGCGAGTTGTAATAGACGCGGTAATCGGAGGTGTGAATTCCAATTAGCGAATAGAAGATGTCTCCGAGCAGGGTCTGGTCGAACATGCCGGCGCCGGCGCGAATGACGGTTTTCTCGTTCAGCCGGTAAGCGAAGCTGAGCCGGGGCAGAAATTTCGTTTTGTCGGAGACGCGCAGCGATTCGGGATAACCGGCCTGGCTGGCGGTCTGAACGGGCGTACAGGGGAACAGCCCGTAATCGGTGGGATTCGGAGTTGGCAAACCGCAGGCATTGATGGATTGCAGAAACGGCGCAGTGGCGAGCGCAAGCGACTTCTGATTCGGGACAACGACTGCACCAGTGACGTTATCGAAGTTCGTCATCTGCAGCGTGTTGTCGTGGAACGGTGGATGATATTCGTAGCGCAAGCCGTACTCAATTGTCAGCTTAGGAGTCACTTTAAACGAGTCCTGCGCGAAGAAGCCGTATGCGCGTGCGTGGCCGTCATAGTTGGGTCCGGCGTTAGCGATATCGGATTCGGTCGGCAAGCCGAGGAGAAAATCGGCGAAATCGTAGCCGGTGAAAGTGTCGTTGAAATAGAAATTGCCGAAGTTATCGGCACCGATGAAGTTGATGTAATCGGAGTTCTGCAGGTTGCGGACATCGAAGCCGCTTTTCATGGTGTGGCGGCCGTGAATCCAGGTCAGGTTATCGGCGAACTGCATCTTGTGTTCTGTGAGAACGTGTCCACGCTCGCCGCCGACACCGGTAAGACCCGACGAACCGGTGAAGCTGAACTGCGGAATGGCGGAACCGGCCGGGAAGGGGCCCAGCCCGGTGAGCCCGAGATCGGAGATCAATTGCGCGCCATTGGGGAACTGCGGATAACTGGTGGCCGTCGCTTGCGTGAGCCAGCCGAAGCGGAATTCGTTCAACAGATCGGCCTTAATCGAATAGTTGTGTGAGATGGCTATGCTGCGCGGAGTAATGGACTGAGCCTCTGGCCCGGCTTTCGTCCCCAAATCCTGCGGGTAGCTCGCAGATTGGTTTTTCCAACTGAATCGGCCGAAGATGGACTGCTTGCTGGTCAGTTTCTGATCGATGCGAATGTCGTAGAGGTCGGTTGTGATGGGTTGCGCCAGATTGACCAGGTAATTGCTTGTTGGATCCAGCGGACCGGCGCTGGGAACGGTTGGAGCAGGAAAGAGAGTGCTGAGTATTTTCTGCGACACCGGATTGAACATGCTGGCCGGAATTTTGTTGCCAGGAAAATTCGTTTGCGTGGAGGGGTTGACCAGCGAGAAATCGAGCGCGGAGAAATCGCCGGCTAGCATGGCAGGTGTCGGCACATTATCAACAAGGCTGGTGGCGCTGCGCTGCATGTTGCGCTCGTAATCGACGAAGAAGAACGTTTTGTCGCGGCCGTTGTATTTCGGCAAAACCACCGGGCCGGAAAACGCGCCGCCAAAATCGTTGTTCCGCTTTTTCGGTTTGCCGCTGGTGAAGAGTGGTTGGGCGTCGAAGGCGTCGTTCTGCAGATACTCGTAAGCAGAGCCGTGAAACTGGTTGGTGCCGCTCTTCCCGATGAACGCGATGTCGCCGATTTGACCGTATTCGGCGGGCGCAAGCTGGGAGGTGATGCGCATTTCCGAAACTTGCTCGGTGGAAGGCATGACTTCGATCATCGGCCCGTTGGAGCGCGGCGAGGTGACGGAGAAACCGTCAACTGAAATTTCGTTCTGCGCCGGATGATTGCCCGAGATCGAGAAGCTGGCCGAACCGGTAGCGCCGCCGGTATCGACCTGGACTCCGGGAAGCACAGTGATGCCGTTAAACGGCGATGTACTGTTGGCGCGGTAATTGAGGGGAAGCTGTTTCAGTTCTTTGCCGGCCGCGACGTCGCTGACCGTTCCTGATTCGGTCGTAATGACGGGCGCAGACGATTGCACTTCGACCGTGGTTTGAGTGGTTCCGACGGTGAGCGCGATGTCGACGCGGACGGAGGCGCGCGGATCAAGCGGGACGTGGGTGCGGATGTATTTGTCAAATCCTCCTGCAATGGCCGCTACATCGTAGATACCGGGTTGAAGATTGGGCAATTCGTAGGCACCTTGCGTATCGGTGGTGGTCTGCTTGGTGATCCCGGTGTTGGTCTCAGTGGCCTGAATGACCGCGTTGGCGACAACCGCGCCGCTTGGATCCGTTACAACGCCGAGCAGCGTTCCGTAGGTGGACTGCGCGAAAGCTCGCGTGCTGAAAAACAAAATAAAAGAACAGAGAACGAGCCTGACCCTCATCTACATCCCTCTTGGGATATTACCCTGAATAGGGCAAACGCATGACTGCCGAGTATCAAGAAGTTTACATTCCATCAAAGGTTCAGGCGCGTCTATGACTATTCGAAAGCTTGGCACCAGAAGATCAGCGATCCTTCAAATAACTGTGTTAGCGTGATCGCAGAGGGACGCATGTCATCATCCAGACGCGATTTTCTGAAAGCCAGCCTGGCCGCCACTGCATTGCCCGCTGTCGCCGCTGCCGCCGGTTCAACCAAGGGCGCCGCGAGCGATTGGGTCACACTGGGGAAGTCGAATGTTCAAGTGACTCGCCTGGCCTTCGGAACAGGAACGCACTCGGGTGCGCAGCAACGGCATTTGGGTCAGGAGGAGTTCACGCGCCTGGTCCGCTACGCCTACGATAACGGCATCCGTTTCTTTGAGACCGCGGACGCCTATCGTGGCATGCCGGAGATGCTCTCCGTCGCGCTGAAGGGAGTTCCGCGCGATTCCTACCGCCTGATGACGAAGTACGATGTGCATCATTCGGAAGATCCGATGGCGGCCGTCCATCGACTGAACGCGGCCTTGGGCACCGAGTATACAGACATCATGCTTCTGCATTGTGTGCGCAGCCCAAACTGGCCGGAAGAAACGAAGCACTTACAGGATGCCTTCCAGGAGGCAAAAGAAAAGAAGCTGATGATGGCCCATGGGGCGTCCGTGCATGGCAAGCAGGCGCTCGCGGCATTTCCGGGAAACCCATTTCTGGACGTCGCGATGATTCGCATGAACCACAAGGGCGCGCATATGGATACGCCGTCTATGCAGGACATTGACGAAAAGGGCGACGTACCGTTCGTCGTCGATCACATGCAGCGGACGAAAGCGGCGGGCGCGGGTATCATCAGCATGAAGCTAGTTGGCGAAGGTGACTTCAAGAATGCCGATGATCGTCAAGCCGCGTTGAACTACGCGTTCCGTAAAGCGGGTGTGGATTGCGTCACGATCGGATTCGGGAGCACGAGCGAGATCGATGAAGCAATCAAGCGTATCTCAACGGCATTGAACGCTTAAACGAGCAGGCGGGTCCATTTCAAACTGGGCGGCGTCGGCGTGCGTTCAGGTTGGTCCACTGCTTGTGATAGTCCCCGTCAGGGTCAAACGCCATGACTGTGTACACACCCGCGTCGCGCACCAGGGGGGTGAAGGACTCGCCATTCACTCTTAGCGTATAGACGACTTCGCCCTCTGCCTTTTGCACCTGTATTACTGGATTGCGAAATCCATTTGTGTTTATGGCGTCGAGTTCCCACTCGGCTCCGTATAATCCGTTGTCCAACTGGTCGATGATGACCGGCCAACCTTCATACGGTGCTGCTCCTGGCGAAGAGGGATCGATCCATCGAGGCCACGCGGTCACAGTGGTCCTTCGCGTAGCACGATCGCAAGTCAGGATAGTGTAACCAGTCACGCGGAAACGCAAACCGTCGAGCCCGGGACCCGGGTGGCGAGCCGGATTCGCCACCGCGAATACCGTCATGTGATTGCCGAAAGCGTCCAGATGATCACCGGTGCCTGGCTTCCCCGGGAGTGCGTTCGAGGCCTGATTTGGGGGATACCAACGGCGCGGCCAGATGTTCGAGATGGCGGGCGTACACACAGAATAGACGCCATCGCGAAATTCATGTACGCCGTAATGGGAAACGCTACCCAGGTGCTGATCCCCGCAGAGGTGCGCGGCGAACGCCTTGCGCCATTTGAGAATCGCGGCATTGCGTTCATGCTGCGGCCACGCGCCGGAATCGTGATCGGCAACCAGATGATCGCCTTCGAGATAGGCTCCAACATCCGGGATCAGCTCTTCGGGATCGTGATCATCCCTGTCGATACCCTTCGGCTCAGTGTGCAGGCAGCCGAAAGGAGTTTGGGATACGGAGAACTTCATCCACGTCCCGCCGCTCCAGTTGGCAGCCCAGTACTCCAGAAACTCGAGTTGCCGCTGGCCGAGTAATTCCGCATCCGGTACGTTGCTCTGCGTTGCCGAATTCCAGGCAGGATTGAGGGGAAAGCCGTTTACGATGTTGGCTCCGGGCAATTGAATTTTAGGGGCCGATTTCCACTTGCGGTCTTCCAAGATTGCGAAACTCACGCCGCCCCAGTGGAGCTCGGTGTAGTACGTCGTGATGCCTTGCAGCACCGGTGTGGGATCAAAGGGATCCGGCAGATGCGACGTTTGCACGCGCTGCACCATGTTGACCCAGCGCGGCGGCATCTTATAGCCGCCGGAGTCCTGCGCCGCATAATTGCTGTACTTAACGGTGTCCTGCCGTGCAGCGCTCGCGGCTGAAGCGGGGTTCGTCGGGCGACCTCCGCAGCCCCAGATATTGCCGTGATACATGTCGTGATCGTCGGTCATGCAAACCGAAGGAATGTCACGCGTGAGATCACGAACAGCCCAGCCGAAGATGTACCATTTGCGCAGGAAATCGAGCATGGCAGGCCGGATGAGATCGGGCGCGCGGCTCTGAATTACGCCAAAACCGCCCACCGGTTCATAGATCTGATCGCCTGTCCAAAACAAGATGTCGGAGTTGTGGTGTGCCAGATGCTGAGTGAAATCGGTGTGCGGGAAACCAAAGTCCCAGAGGCAGGTAAGTAAGCCGATCACGAGTTGCGGCTTGTCGACGGGATCTTTTCGAATGGTTCCGCCGTAGGTGTACTGTTTCAGGGCGCCGGCCGAGTCCGGCATTGAGTAGAGTACGCGATACGCGCGGTCGCGCGTGGAATTCCAAGAAGCGACGCGAAAAGTTGCGTTCCATGCGTCCGGGTCCAGCTCCGCGGTAGCGATTGGCTGCAAGTTCCCGTCATCGTCGTCTACCTGCAAGGTCGCAGTCCTCGGCGCATTGCCGAGTGGCGGAAACTGAGCGGACAGCTTCATGGTCCCACGGCTCACGGTGTAAAGAGTGAAGAGAATCGGGCCGTAAGCGCGATCCGCATGTTGATCCACTTTGCTGCCGGCGACGATCCAATCAGCGAACCAGAAGCGCAGGGTTCCACCGCGCTGCTGATTCGGAGGATAGAAGCTGAAATCTTTGATGGGCTCGAGCGCGACGGGCGTCGGCTCGACCGGTCCGGAGCTGCAGACCAGAGCCAGTCCGCCAGTAAGCCGATCACCGGTAAGATCGCGGGCGGTTTCGACAGAGCGGCCCTGCCGTTCACTCGTTGCGCGCAATAGGACCGTGTAGCCGGTGGCTGACGGCCGCGCCTGAAACTCTAGACGAAGCTCGTCAGCAAGATCGATGGTCGGAGCCGAACTTTCTATGGAGCCGATGAACAGCCGCCCGTCGGCGCTGACCCCGGCGTTCATTCCCCGGCCGTAGATGGCAGCAGCCCGATAATCTTCGAGTTGGTGCTTGATTCCTACGCGGAAACCGACGAACCCCTGGCCGAGAGCCGCCGGTTCGAGCTGTCCACAGCGTACACTTAGCACCAGCTCGCCCGGGCGCTCGGCAACGCTTCGCGTCAGCAGAGCGAGATTGCGATCTCCGCCTGGAGAACAGCACTCCAGCCGACCGGCGCGGACCCGCCAGTCCTGCAGAGGATTCGGCCAATATTCAGGGCCCGGCCACGGGCGATCCGCGTCATCGGGCCATGCACTCTGAAAGGAAGTCTGAGTCTCCGAAGCGGAGGCAAGCGCGGGTCGGGCAGCGCTCAGTGCGGTTGCGCCGACGGCCGTACTGCCTACTTTCTTGACAAAGGATCTTCGGTTCAGCCGATCGCTCAACCCTTATTATTCCCGAAGGCTCACCATCTTCGGGCCGTTATGCGGCGATGTACGATCACATACCAAGAGAGAATCTATACATGGCAAAGATGAAAGTGGTACAAGTTCCGAAGGCAGGAGCGGAGTTCGAAATTGTAGAGCGAGAAATTCCGCAGCCCGGGCCGCGACAGGTGAGGATCCGCGTCGAGGCTTGTGGAGTCTGTCACAGCGACGTGATTACCAAGGAAGGTTTGCTACCAGGAATGTCGTACCCGCGCGTCCCCGGCCACGAAGTAGCAGGCGTGATCGACGAGGTGGGTGCGGACGTGCAGAATTGGAAGAAGGGCGAACGGGTCGGAGTCGGCTGGCACGGACAGCACGACGGCACGTGCTTATCATGCAGGCGCGGGGACTTTGTGACCTGCGAGAACCTAAGGATTAGCGGGGTCAGCTTCGACGGCGGGTATCAGGAATACATGACGGCACCCGTGGAAGCGCTGGCGCACATGCCGGGATCACTTGATGCGGCCGAAGCGGCGCCGCTGATGTGCGCAGGAATCACGACGTTCAACGCCCTCCGGCATAGCGGCGCGCTGCCGAGCGATTTGGTAGCCATCCAGGGAATCGGTGGGCTCGGTCATCTCGGCGTTCAGTTTGCAAAGAAGTTCGGGTATCGAGTGGCGGCAGTGGGACGTGGCCAGGAGAACGCCGCGCTCGCGAAAAAGCTCGGAGCGGATGCCTATATAGACAGCGCCACAACCGACGCTTCTGCCGAACTGCGGAAGCTTGGCGGCGCACGAGCGATTCTTGCCACCGCGCCCAGCGGGAAAGCGATGAGCGCGCTGATCGGCGGCCTCGGAGCAAACGGCGTCCTGCTTGTCGTGGGCGCATCGGCGGATCCAATCCAAGTGGCGCCCAATCAGTTGCTTTTCGGCAAGAAGCGCATCCAGGGCTGGGCGAGCGGAATCCCCACGGACTCCGAGGACACACTGAGCTTCGCAGAATTAACGGGCGTGCGTCCCATGATCGAGAAGTATCCGCTCGCAAAAGCTGCCGAAGGCTACGCCCGTATGATGAGCGGGAAAGCCGAATTCCGCGTGGTGCTGACCATGTGAGGACACTCGAGGGGCCTGCTGGGAGATGTCACGTCGCGGCGTGACATCTCGTCGAGCTTTCCAGACTTTCGCAACGTGGCATGAGCACAGAGTTCGGCTCGTGCTGTTATTCGCTATCGAATTCTCAGAATCATGTGAGCTTCGTCGACGTACTCGGGACCTATCTTTAAGGCCCTAGGTTCGATTCCATAGGTTTCGAAACCTAGTTTCCGGTATAGTCGGCCAGCAGCTTCCTGACACGTCGCAACGGCGAGCAGGACCTGCTCCAGCGAAGGGTCCTCTTTCACCTTATTCAGAAGAGCGCTGATGATACTCCGTCCAAGTGCTTTGCGCCGGCGAGATGGCGCTACGTACACGCCATAGATATGTCCCTTGTGCTGCTCCTTCAATCCCGGTTCGCGGATGAAAGTCGCGGTTCCCAGGAGAGCGCCATCCTCGAAGGCACCCATCATGAAGCCGCCGCTCGGCATGTCGCGAATCCGCGCCGCCGTCTCCTCCACAGTTGTCAAGCGATGCTCCTCTGCGGATTTCCCGAATGCAAAGGGTTCAGTTTGGAGGGCCTCAAGTCGTAAATTCCAGTATGGTGCGGCATCCGTGGGACCGAGGATTCTGATTTCCATTTCGCTAGTCTGACTCATTTGCACCGGACAGCAGCATGTCACTCCAGGCCGTGATGCGCTCGTACATGTACGAGATGCGGCGGAGATTTGCTTCTCATGTCTAAGAACGTGTCGATAAAGCAGGCGCCCGCGTTCCTCAAACAGACGTATACAAGGTGGAGCGATCACGACGCACCCAGATTGGGCGCGTCGGTAGCGTTCTACAGCATTCTTTCGTTCGCTCCTTTGCTGGTCCTGATTACGGCGATCATCGGGCTTGTTTTCGGCGCCCAGAGCGCACACGGAGCATTGGTAGCTGAAGCGCGACAGGTAATCGGGGACCGGGGAGCGGACACGGTCGAGTCGTTATTGAAAAGCGCGCAAAAACCGGCTTCGGGAATCTTCGCCAGCGTGATCGCGCTCGTCACTTTGTTGTTTGGCGCATCAGGCGTGTTCACGGAACTGCAGGAGGCGCTGAACATCATGTGGGATGCCCCTAAAAAGGAGGCATCAGGATTCATGGGAATGGTCAAACAGCGCCTGTTTTCGTTCGGGATGGTGCTGTCTGTCGCTTTCCTGCTGCTGGTCTCGCTGCTGCTCAGCGCGGGTTTGGCCTTCCTTGGGCACTCGTTCGGCCAGTTGGTTCCGGTGCCGCCGTTCCTGCTTCAAATTGTGGATTTCCTGGTATCGTTCGTAACAGTGACGGTACTGTTCGCTTTGATGTTCAAGTATGTGCCCAGCGTTCAGGTGGCGTGGCGGGAAGTGATCGTGGGCGCGATCGGCACGTCCCTGCTATTCACGATCGGCAAATTTCTGCTCGGTATCTATCTGGGCAAAGCCAGTGTGGGATCGACCTACGGCGCCGCGGGATCTCTGGTTGCGGTGGTGGTTTGGATTTACTACTCCGCGCAAATCTTCTTTTTCGGCGCGGAATTCACGCATCAATATGCCGAAGCAAAGCGGGGACAAACAGCCCCAGGGCAACAGAGAGCGCCAGTCTACACCTGCCATGGAGCATACCGCTAGGCCGGCACCGGCGTCTGTGCCGCTCGAGATGCCCAAGGCAATGGCGACTGCAGCCGCGTCGCCTTCGTTCCAAGGAGCCATGCCTGTCGAGGTGCATGATCAGTTGTCTCCGACGGAAGGCCGGGCAACCTCGCCGCCTTTACCGGTAGAAATCACAGCGCCTGCACCGAGGGAGATCCTGCCGGCGACAACTGAGGCGGCAAGGGACGTTGCAGCGAGCCACAGACTACCGCATAAACCGACGAAACCGCGCCTACTGACGGCTGCGGCGATCGGATTCGCGCTGGCAACGGTGACCTGGGCAACGAGAAGGGACAGATAGCGTATAGAGCTCTGCGCCGACTTCTTCATCGCCCCAACCGGCCCTAACAAATGCGGGGCGGGCTTCTCGGTGTCTTATCAATATAGTGAGAAGACACATCTATTAATGAGTCATTCCCCTATTTCGATCCAGCGGCGCGACGTTTTGAAGCTCGGCGGCGCTGCGATGGCGACTGCTGCGGCGAATACCAGAGCGGCGGGTTCAAAAAAGAATGTCGTTGTCATGGGCGCCGGCATAGCAGGTCTGTGCTGCGCCTACGAACTGACGCGTCGCGGCCATGAGGTGACGGTGCTTGAAGCGAGCGGCCGTCCCGGCGGTCACGTCAGAACTTTCCACGATCCGTTTGCGGACGGACTCTATGCCGACATGGGGGCCGAGCATTTTTACTATCCGGGATATACGCAATATTGGCGCTATCTCCACGAATTCGGTCTTACCGCCATTCACTTTCCGCGCCGGGAAAACCTGGTTCGTTTTCTGCACGGGCAAAGATTCAGCGAAGCCGATCTTCACAGCCGCGCGGTTCTGGGCAAGCTTGGCTTCAGTCAACGGGAGATTGCTTTTCTGGCAGACCGAGCATGGGCGGAGTTTCCGCTGCTCTACACCGAGAAATATGTAGATCTGCTTCGTGACGAAACCAACCCGTTTGTCCCCGGCCTGGAACCGTTGGATCACATCACGGTCAGAGACCTCCTGAAACGTGAGGGCGCTTCCGCGGCGGCCATCGAGTATTTCGGCAGCTCCGGTTCGGCGCTGCAGATGATCTGGGGCGCCGGTATCAAGAAGCTGCGGGGTACGGATCTCGAGTCGAAAAAGTTGTTTCGGTTGAAGGGTGGGAATCAGTTGATGACCGATGCGTTCGCCGCGCGCCTGAGTGAAAAGGTACACCTCGGCTGTCCGGTGAGCGCAATCCAACATGGCGGCGCCGGCGTCACGGTTACGTATCGGGAGTTCGGACGGCAGAAGAACCTTGCAGCAGACTACCTGGTCAGTTGTATTTCGCTTGTCATGCTCCGGCAGCTGCCCGTCACTCCCGCGTGGCCGGAGGCCAAGGCTTTCGTGATTCGCGAAATGCCCTACTACACGCGGACTCGTATCGTTTTCCAATGCCGGACGCGCTTCTGGAAGACCGATAACGTCAGTCCGAATTGGTTGCCGCCAGACCCGAGATTAAACGAGATGTGGTCTCTTGCCGACGAAGTAAACACACCCCGGGGCATCCTCATAGGAGGCGCGCAGGCGGGTGTCAGCGCTTCGCAGGCGCTCGAGGCCTTCCGGAACCTATATCCTGGCAAGTCGGCAGAGATCGAACAGACCGTCGCCTACGATTGGTCGAAGGAGCCTTGGTCGGCGATGTGCGAGCGAATTCCATACCAGCTTGGCGAACTCAGGCGTTTTTGGCCGGAAGTGATCCGGCCGTGCGGTCGAATTCACTTTGCGGGCGCCTATGCCGCACAAATGAACTGGGGCCAAGAGGCGGCACTCGAATCAGCGAATCGCGCGGCGCAAGCTATTGACCGAGCTTAGTTCTTCTGTAGTTTTATGGCTTGGTAGCCCTGCTAATAGCGACAGCAAGCGAATTGGTGGGAGGTTGAACTACGATCCCGAGTAGCTGCCGCACAGCAGCCGGGGTTCCGGTCCTACGACAAGGCGATCTGCCTATGAGATCTGAGTGGCACACACGCTGCTTTGCATTGCTTCACCCCATGATGTTGTACTGTTTTCAGACGGCGGAGCATTCGCTGGGAACATGAGAAAGCGGTAGCCCACTCCGTGGATCGTAAGAAAGTAACGCGGGAGGCGGGGATCTGGTTCTAACTTGCTGCGAAGTTTTGCGATGTGCGTGTCCACCGTCCGCGTGTTGGGATAGTGGTCGTAACCCCAGACCTCATTAAGAATGACGTCACGAGTGAGTGCCTGGTCGACATTTCTGATAAAGAATAAGAGCAGATTGTATTCGTTGGGCGTCATCTTCACCGTGTCGCCGGAGCGCCTGACATAGCGGCGTTGGATATCGATTTCAACATCGCCAAAGCGAATTGTCTTTTCCATGTGTGGGGCCGAGCGCCGCAGAACGGCCCGAATGCGGGCCATGAGCTCGCAGTTCCGGAATGGCTTCGCAAGGTAGTCGTCGGCACCCGATTCCAGCAGCAAAACCTTTTCCAAAGGATCGACGCCCGGGCTCAAAAAAACAATTGGGGTTCGGACCCCGAGACTGCCGATCCGCCTGCATAACTGCGCACCGCTCACATAAGTAAGCGGCAGACTGATGATAATCAGGCAAGCCTTCCGAACGCAGACCTGTTGCAGACCCTGGTCAGCCTCGCCGGCCAAAATTGCCTTGAAGTTTTCGCGCCTGAGGAGGGCGCCGATCGCTCCCCGCGCCACTTCATCTTCTTCAATTAGAACAATCGTATTCATTTGCGATCCGAGTCCAAACACTTAAATTTGTCATGAGCCTTGCGCGGTGTACCTGGCGATTTTGGAATCAAGGACCGAACGACCGCTGCAGCTGCTGGCGAGCGCGCCACAGACGCGACATCACCGTACCTCTCGGGACGCCCGTTATCTCGGCAATATCCTTGCAAGGCATTCGCTCCCACTCGCGTAGGACCAACACTTCCCGAAGGTGTGAAGGTAATCGTTCCAACGCATCGTGCAACGCTTCGGCGTCTCTCTTCCGCAGGAGGATAGTCTCTGGACTCGGTGTATCGGCCTGGTAACAGTCAACGTCCTTGTCCGCCGATTCGCTATCCGCTTGACCGCGCCTCAGCCGGTCATAACAAGCGTTCCGGACGATTGCCAACAGCCAAGGCCGGCTCTCGCCTCCGCGAAAAGTATGAAGATACAGGAACGCTCGCACGTACGCCTCCTGGACCACATCCTCAGCATCGGTTTCATTTCGTACCAGCCAGCGCGCGAGATCATAAGCGGCAGCGAGATGCGAAACCAGCTGGGCCATGGCGTCCTGGATTTCGCTATGTTTCCAGGTTAACGATTTGAAACATGTTTGGTGCGGAGCCTGTGTCATGATGTTCGTCCTTTTGGAGGTCATGGTAGTGGTACTGGCACCGGCTGCTCCATGGATTGCCATTCTCCCGTTCGTCAACTAAACTTCACGCCGCAAATCGTTGATTCTGGAAGAGATCAAAAAAGACTTAACTGGCCCGGCCAGCTGATATGATGTAAACTCGCTCGACGTAATGGTCTGGGCGCAAGCGGCGAAGCACCACCATGCCGGAATTCACGTCATCCGTGCGCGCCATTCGATTCGGAATTTTCGAGGTTGACCTTCGAGCAGGTGAGCTACGAAAAAAAGGCATCAGGATCAAACTGCAGGACCAGCCCTTTTTGCTTTTGGTCACCCTCCTGAAGCAGCCAGGGGAAATCGTCAGCCGCGAGGAGATTCGCCGGACGCTTTGGCCCGACGGCACTTTCATTGATTTCGATCACGGTCTTGGCTCCGCAATCAGCAGGCTTCGCGAGACATTGGGGGATTCTGCCGCCAATCCGCGCTTCATCGAGACTGTACCCCGGCGAGGCTTCCGTTTTATCGCTCCCATCGAGACCATCAGCGGCGACACACTGGTTGTAAGTGAAACTGCCGAAAGCGGGCACGATGCCCGCACCGAAAATGCATCCGGAACCGGGAATCTCGCCGGCTCTTCGAAAAGCCTTGTGCCGGGACGCGTGTCATGGCCGCTTCATTGGAAGGCATCGAGCCTTTTACTGTTCGTAATCCTGGCATTTTTGAGTTTCTGGCTATTTCACCGCCCAAACCCGCCATCAACGGTTATTCGATCGCTCGCCGTCCTTCCACTGGTAAACCTTTCCGGAGACGCTTCCCAGGAGTATTTCTCGGACGGCATGACGGACGAGTTGATCGCTGAACTGGGGCAGATCAGCGAATTGCGCGTAACCTCACGCACATCGGCGATGACTTACAAGGGCGTACGTAAGCCTCTGCCACAGATCGCACGCGAATTGAACGTAGACGCCGTCGTGGAAGGCACCGCTTTGCGTTCGGATAGCCGGATTCGAATCACGGCGCAGTTGATTCAAGCTTCTGCCGACAGGCATTTGTGGGCCCAGAGCTATGAGGGAGACCTGAGAGACACACTGGCTCTCCAGAGCAAGGTGGCTCGTGAGATTGCCGAGCAAATCCGCATTAAGTTGAATCCCGCGGAGCGGGCTGGATTGAAAAATGTGAAAGTCGTGAATCAGGAAGCTCACGAAGACTACTTGAAAGGCCGATACTTCTGGAATAAGCGGACTGGAACGGATTTGAAAAAAGCTGTCGACTATTTCAGTCAAGCCATTGAAAAGGATCCTAATTACGCCGACGCTTACAGCGGCCTAGCCGACTCTTACGCTTTGATGGGAGATTGGGAGTATGGGGTGGTCGCTCCGCAGGAGGCATTCCCTAAGGCCAAAGCGGCAGCGAGCAAGGCGCTGGCGCTGGATGCCACTCTGAGCGAAGCGCATACCTCGCTTGCATTCTCTCTGGACCTGTTCGACTGGGACTGGGAATCTGCCGGGAAGGAATACAGAAGGGCGCTCGAGTTGAACCCGAGTTACGCGACAGCCCACCAATGGTATGCGTGGCATTTGATCGTTCTGGGGCGAAATAGTGAAGCGATCGCCGAAATCAGGAAAGCCGAAAGTCTGGATCCGCTTTCTCTTATCATCAGCGCCGATATGGCCGATGTGCTTCTCATCGCCCGCCGATATGACGAGTCGATAGAACAGAGCCGCAAAACGATCGAGATGGACCCCCGCTTCGCGGTTGCGTACTATCAACTTGGCCAGGCGTTCGCCCAAAAGCGTATGTACAAAGAAGCCATCGCGGAATTTCAAAAAGCGATCGGATTTTCCGGCGGCAATAAGACCTTCACGTCCGGTCTTGCTTACGCGTATGCCGCATCAGGCCGGACAAACCAAGCCCTGAATATACTCAACGATCTGAAGCAGTCAGCAAAAAACGGCTTCTCCAATGCGTCGGAGATCGCAATGGTTTATGTGGGTCTCAACGATAAAGTGCGAGCCTTTGCGTCCCTGGAGGGAGCCTATAAAGAGCGATTTAACCCATCGATTATCCGCAGACCGTGCTTCGATCCGCTCCGCGCTGACAGACGGTTCCAGGACCTCCTGAGTCGCATCGGCCTTGCTCCATAATCCGGAGAACTTGACTAAATTCGCCAACGGAAGGCAGGGGGTCCAGGCTTTTTGACGCCTGCAATCTCCTTTGTAGTCATCAGCTTACTTGCCTGGGTCAAGTGGTCTTCTACAGACGAGAAAAGAGGCCTTGAACTAGTTTTAGTACTTATAGTACCCTACTGGTGATGCATTACGGTGCTCGGCTGATCCGTCGATTCGGCAATCGGCCCCGTACATACGGCATCGCATTGGTAGCCGCCGTGCTGCCGGCGATTTCTTCGGCTGCTTCGCTGAACATTTATCTCTCAAATCCAGGCTCTCAATCGACTTACATCAGTGGAGCAACTACAGAGAATTTCAATACGCTTCCACTGGGTATCAAGAGCACGCCTTACGCTTCCGCGATAGGCACTTATCAGTTCAGCTCCACGTCTCACTTCGCGGTACTGGCGGCCGACCAGTATGGGGGAGCGAACGGCTCAGATTACGTCTCAGTCGGAGTGCAGTCGCAGTCCTCTACGCCAGTCGACCTCGATCTTAGCAGGGCGGCCAATTATTTCGGCTTCTGGTGGTCCGCGGGAGATCCGAATAACGGAATCAGCTTTTACTACAACACTACTCTTCTCACACGAATCACAACCGCGACGATCGTGAGCCTGCTGAGCGCACACAATGGCAGCGTCACAGCGGTCAACGGCTCCACTTACTCGAAGAGCAGCTATTACGGCAACCCGAATAACGGGCGCGATGCAGGCGAGCCTTTTGCCTATGTCGATGTTTTTGCAGGCGGCACGGAATTTAATCGCATCGTCTTCGATAACTCGGGAACATCGGGCTCAGGTTTCGAGAGTGATAACCATAGCGTATACTTCGGCAGCGCCGGCCCGAACGGCGCGTCAGTTTTTGTGGAGAACGTACCGGCGGTTGCGGTAACGGGTGCTGAGCCGGCCAGTATCGTGCTTAGCTTGCTGGGCTTGATTGGGTTGGCTGCGCTGGGCTACAAGAAATTGCTGCCCATTACTACTTAATGTGCAACTAGCTCGGGTCTTGCTCCGATATCTCGCAAGCAGTGATCGATCCACAGCTTTGTCAGCTTTTCCTGCGTGCCATTCTGCGATAGTCGCGAGCGCAAGCTCCCGAACTCCACCTGATCGAGCGGCTGATCCTGGTTGAAGCAGGAGAAAACCACGGTTTCTTTGCCGGTTTTCGGATCTCTATGGACCTGCAGGCATTGCGCGCAGATCTCTTTCATCATGCACTGCATAGGGGAATTGATGCTTCCGATAGCCTGGTGATCCGGGTTCAGATATGGACGCAGTACTCCGTGGCGCGCCTGCTGGACTGCGCGCATCATGCCATCCGAGCCGATCACTATCAGGCGGTCGATGCTGCTCAATGAAATTTCAGGGTCGCCCAGATCGCCCCGTCCGTAGGCAACCATCGCTTCGACGATATTGCCCACAAACGCGCTATCCTGCACGCGGCCCGGAGTAAATCCCGGCGCTTCGTCACAGACCCACACGACAACGTCGGCCGCCGCTTCGATTTCCTCGACCTTGTAACGATCGATGATCTTTTTGTAGCCGGCAAAATAGACAACCCGCGAGCCCGATGCGCGCAGCTGCTGTCCGATGGAGAACAAGACTGCGTTGCCCAAACCGCCGCCGGCGAGCAGCACGGTTTCCTGCGCAGGGGTTTCGGTAGGCGTCCCGGTTGGGCCCATCAGAACGACCGGCTCACCGGGCTTTAACAGAGTGCAGAGATCCGAAGAACCGCCCATTTCGAGAACGATCGTCGAAAGAAGACCTTGCTGATGGTCTACCTTTGCGCCGGTCAGAGCAAGGCCCTCCATGACCAGAGCCGTTCCGTCGCTATGCGCTGCCAGCGCCTCGTAGTTCTGCAATCGATAGAACTGTCCAGGTTTGAATGAGCGTGCCGCGATGGGCGCGCGCACGACAATTTCGAGGATATTCGGAGTGAGGCGGATCACATCCTGCACCACTGCCCGCAACTCCTTGTTCAAACGCGTCACCAGAGCTTCGGGCGTTGGCGCTTGGGGAGCGTGCCGGGCAAGCACTCTCGAAAGCACAGGAAAGCCTTGTTTGGCACTGCCCATTGCCTTGACCACGTTACCCGAGAAGGACGGATGCAGATCACCGAAGAAACTGATGGCTCTTCCGTCCGGCCGTACCGAGATCAACACCCGCACTTCAGCGGGTTTTGCGATGCGCTCCGGCTTTACTGGCTCACCGTTTTCATCGACCGCCCGAAAGTAGCGCCCGTCCAACACGAAATTCTGCTCGTCTTCGCGCGCCAATACGGTGTTCGGCTGTGTGCCGGCGGCCACCAGGACCGTGCGCGCGGGCAGAGTAATTTTCTCCTCGCTGGGAGTCAATTGGCCGGTTGCTTCATCGAAGCGTTGCTTCACCGCAACCAGCGCGGCCGCTCTATTGCCTGCGTCGACTTGCACTTCTTCCGGCGCGAGGCATTCAGCGAATTTCACGCCTTCTTCCATCGCCTTAGCAACTTCTTCGTGATTCAGCGTATAGCTCGGGGCGTCAATCAATCGGCGCCGATAGGCAATCGTGACGCCGCCCCACGAGTTCAGAAGCTCGATTAACCTTGGATGCCGACCTTCCTTGGCAGCCGCCGCTCGTTCGGCGCGAATAGCCCGGGCGTGTTCCAGAAACTCGCGCGCAATCTCAGCTTCTTCGGCGGTCCAGCCCCTGTGTATCTGGCCGTCGCCGATTTCATCTTTGAGCAGCTCGTAGCGCTTCAGAAACTTCTCGACCTGCACGACGTAGTAGGCCAGCGATTCGGTCGCGGTATCGATCGCGGTGAGACCGCCGCCGATCACGACAATCGGCATACGGATCTGGAGATTGGCCAGCGACTCAGTCTTGGCTGCGCCGGTTAACTGTAAGGCCATCAGGAAATCGGAAGCTTGCCGTACGCCACGCACGAGACCATTCTTCATGGGAATGACTGTCGGGCGGCCAGCTCCGGCGCAAAGCGCGATGTGATCGAAGCCCAGCTCAAATGCGCTCTCGACCGTTAGCGTCCCGCCGAAACGCACTCCGCCGAACATGGAAAATTCAGCGCGACGCTCGAGCAGCAGCCGGATTACTTTCAAGAAGTTCTTATTCCAGCGCACCGTGATGCCGTATTCGGCTACGCCGCCGAAGCCTGCCATCACCCGTTCGTCCAACCGCTCGTAAATATCGGTGATATCCCGCAGCGGACGAAACGGCACGCGCTCTCCATACGGATCCACCCCTGAGATGTCCGCAGGCAGCGGCTCGATCTTCAAACCATCGACCGCTACTACGGTGTGCCCTTCATTCATCAGGTGATGAGAGAGGGTGAACCCGGCCGGACCGAGACCGACCACGAGCACTTTGTATCCGCTGGCGGCTTTGGGATATGGTCGCGCGAAGTTCAGCGGATTCCAGCGAGTGAGCAAGCTGTAAATTTCAAAACCCCAGGGCAGCTCCAGTACATCTTTCAGCGTGCGAGTTTCTACTTGAGGGATATCGACCGGATCCTGCTTCTGAAAAATGCAGGATTTCATGCAGTCGTTGCAGATACGGTGGCCGGTTCCGGCGGCCATCGGATTGTCCACCGTGACAATGGCGAGCGCTCCAATCGGGTTGCCCTGCCCCTTGACCGCGTTCATTTCCGAGATTTTTTCGTCGAGTGGACAGCCGGCCAGCGGCACGCCGAAAACGCTGGATTTGAACGCCCCGTTCTTTTCCTTCAGCCCGGTGGAACAGCTGTCTTTCGCCTGATGATGGCACTTGATGCAGTAGTGCGCCTGATCGAGCGCGCCCGTGAGGTCCGTACCCGGATCGGTGAGCTCGAAACCTTGCCGGTGGCGGAAATGATCGCCAAACAACTCCAGCTTCACGAGATTGTCGCTCGGGCGGGCTTCGACCGGCACCAGGTGATGCATGTCGAGCTTATGCGGTTGCTTGAACAGCACGCCGCTCTTATGTTTTTGCTTGCCTTGCGGCGAAAGCGTCGCCCAGGCAGCGTACAGCGCAGCAAGCTGAAGCTGCTCTTTATGCGAGCCTTCCTGTTCGAGCCAGCGCGCCACATGCTGCGCAAAGCTCAACTCCGTGAGCGGCTCCTGAAAAAGAGCCTCTAATTCCGAGGCTAGCGAGAACCCATCGATCTCGCTCGCTGAATCCGGAGTCTGTCCGGTTACTGCTTTCCGTTGTACGAAGCGGCGCTTGACGGAATAGAGCGGTGCAAGGTCTGCGTGGCGCTGCTGCAGGCGCCCCAACTCGGCTTCAATGCCGAACACCTGCGCTACAAAGTCTTCCAGGTACGGAGCCAGGGCCACGATCAGCTCGGACGATTCTTTCGTGTGTGCCTGCGGAGGATTTTCGCGCGCCAGCAACAGTCTATTGTGCAGCTCGGGAGCGGTCTCCTCGAGCAGCTTCAGAAACTGTGCGTCGAGCTGCTCAATGCCTTCGCGACGATAGAGATCGGGGAAACTGAGCCCGAATGGCAGTCGAAGAGCACCACCATTCAACTGTTGTAAATTCTTGTTCACAAAAGGTCAGGAGCGACCGAGGGCCTCTGTCCGTCCGAAGCACCGTTCCTTAGGGAAATTGTTTATCGGACCCGGGTCGGTATTGCCTAAGCAACTATCATCATTGTCTCAGATTGAAGGTTCAATTGCAGCCCACGGAGAAGGGAAAAAGCGGTCCTCAGCGTCGGTTAACGGGTGCCCAGTCGGCTACCCTTTAAGAGAGAGTGGACCTGGAAAAAACACTGTTGCGCAAGGTAGGCGAGGCGATCGGCCGTTTCCGCATGATTCGGAATGGCGATCGCGTTGCGGTCGGCGTTTCGGGCGGCAAAGACTCGCTAACGCTCCTCGAGATATTGCTGCTCCTGCAAAAACGCGCACCGATTGAGTTCACGGTCTGTGCCTTCACTATCGAACAGGGCAAGTTTCTGGCACCTATCAAGCCGGTAAGCGAATATTTGCGCAAGCGTGGCGTCGACTGGACTTACGTCGAAGACGCTCCCTCGATCAGGCTCTTGGATGAGCAACCCGATCACGGATGCGATATGTGCAGCCGCTTTCGGCGTCGCGCCGTTTACCAGGTAGCTCGCTCTCTCAATGCCAACGTGATTGCATTCGGCCATACCGCGGACGATTTCTGCGAATCCTTTCTTCGCAATGCCATGTTCACAGGTCGCATAAGCGCGCTACCCGCCGTGACGTGGTCCAGCAAGCGTGAGTTTCGGCTGATACGGCCGCTGGTCTTTGTCCCGGAGGATCTGACGCGTGCCTTCGCCGAGGCGCTGGGCGCCCCAGTCATTCCCTGCGGCTGCTCTCAAAAGACAGGCACGGTCCGGCGAACTTTGCGCGAGATGTTCGCCGAAATCGAAAGAGAGCATCCCTTCCTCAAAGAGACGCTTCTTTCGGCTATGGGACGCATCGATACCGACCGGCTACTCGACACTCGCTTCCTCGACCTCGATAATGCCAGCGATGAAGCGGGCTTCCTGACGGGCGAAAACGAATTGATTTCGTTACACTAGCAGCGTTGGTCGGATAAACTAAGTCGGATACTAATGGGCGCGGAACTGATCGTCATTAACGGTCCGCTCGCCGGGACGCGCTTTCCTCTGAAGAGCGGAGAGGTGCTCATCGGGCGAGCGCCGAATGCACAGCTCGTGCTATCCGAGCCAGACATTTCCTGGCGGCATTGTTACATCCAGAAGCAGGGCAATCGCTTCGTAGCAAGCGACCTTCGTAGTTCGCTCGGTACATATGTTAACGGCATTCGCTCCTCCGAGCGCTGGCTGGAAGATCGCGACCAGATCGGTATCGGCCGCACCGTTTTGATGTTTCGCTCGGGAGAATCCGCAACTCCCGAAGATTCTTCTACGGCGGACACCAAACCGGTGCTGCTGGCGGCGTGCTCGCTCGTATTCCTGTTCCGCGCCTTGGCTTCGAGCGTCGGCGAGGCGCAAACTACTCTTCTGCAGGATCAGATTCTTCGCCTGGTCGGCGATCTATTGCCGCTCGAAGAGGGGCTTCTTCTTTTGGGACGCAGTGCAGCCGACTTTGAGACCCTCTATGCGGCACGTGCCGGAGGTTTCAACACTGACTTCCGCTCCGCTCTCCCGCGCTTGTGCGAAGAAGGAGCTTTCGAAGACAGCGCCACCGGCGTCGTCGGCGTGCCGCTCTACCTGGACGGAATACTCGGCGGCGTGCTGATTGTGAAGACACAGAATCGTGGCAATCACGGATTGAGCGCTCATCTGGACACTCTGACCGCGGTCGCGTCGCTCGCATCGGTCGGCTTTGAAGCGAACCAGGAAGTGGAAACGCTGAAGGCCGAGAAGGCTCTGCTGCAGGAGCAGATTGGAGTGAATACCGGAATCGTCGGCCGCAGCCTGGCGATTCGCAGGCTTCTCGAATTGATTGCACGCGTCGCGCCGCGCGATACCACCGTCCTCATCACGGGTGAGAGCGGAACCGGCAAGGAGTTGATCGCGCGCGCCCTTCATCAGCAGAGTGCGCGGTCTGAAAGGCCGTTCGTAGCCGTCAATTGCGCCGCCCTCAGCGAAAATCTCTTCGAGAGCGAACTGTTCGGGCACGAAAAGGGAGCGTTTACCGGCGCTATTTCGCTAAAGCGCGGAAGATTCGAACTGGCACAGGGCGGGACGATCTTTCTGGACGAAGTCGCAGAGCTTGCTCCCGGGCTGCAAGCCAAGCTGCTGCGGGTGCTCCAGCAGCGCGAATTCGAGCGCGTCGGCGGCACGCAGCCGCATCCTCTCGACATTCGCGTGATCGCTGCTACAAATCGCGATCTGGACGAAGAAGTGCGGCTGGGGAAGTTTCGCGAAGATCTGTTTCACCGGTTGAATGTGGTGAATCTGGATTCGCCCGCGCTACGGGAGCGCCAGGACGATATTCCGCTGCTCGCGCAATACTTTCTCGAGCGTTCGGCAGAACGCTGCAAGCGCCACGTCTCGGGCTTGTCGCAGGAAGCCAAAGAAATGATCGAGCAGTATTCCTGGCCCGGCAACGTGCGCGAACTGGAGAACGCGATGGAACGCGCAGTGGTTCTGGGAGTCTCCGACTGGGTACTGCCCGAAGATCTCCCCGAATCCCTGCTCGATTCAGCGCCCCGAGATACCAAAGCCAAGTACCACCAATCGGTGGGTCAGGCAAAGCACGACGCCATCATTGATGCCTACGTGCAAGGAAAGGGCGATTACAAAGCGGCAGCGCGCTTGCTTGGATTGCATCCCAATTACCTGCTTCGTCTGGTTCGCAATCTGAATCTGCGCGACGAGATCAACCGCGCCCTGGGGGATAATGGCGCGGCCGCGGCGGGGCGCTGACATGGCGCAAGATCACGGGGATTTCTCGCCGGTATGCAGGGCCGCAATGCCGCCCGAGAGAAGCTCGTAACTCGCTTGTTCGAAACCGGCGCCCTCCATCATCTGCCGGAGTTCATCGGCGCGGGGGAATTTCTCGATGGACCTTGGGAGATACGTGTAAGCTTCGCGCGAACCTGAAACCAGACCACCGATCAATGGCAGAATCGCCCGCGAATAAAGGCCATACGCTGTTCTGACGAGCAAGGCCGGCGGATGAGAAAACTCGAGGATCGCGAGCACGCCGCGCGGTCTGAGGACGCGCCGAAATTCTTCGAGCCCTCCCGCATAATCGGTGAGATTGCGAAACCCGAACGCGATTGCGATGCCATCCAGGCTCTCTTCAGCAAGCGGAAGATTAAGCGCATCTGCCTCGACCAATTCAGAACCGTATCCTTTCAAGGCCGACTTTCGCTTTGCCGAGACCAGCATAGGATGGCAGAAATCCGCCCCCAGCACGCGCGCCCTTCCAGCGCTTTCGAGATCCAACAGGACATCGCCGGTTCCGCAGCATAAATCCAGAATCTCGGCTTCGGGCCGCGCGAGGACAGGCTCCAAACGCTTCAATAGCGCCCTTCGCCAGGCGCGATCGATGTTGAATGAGAGCAGGTGATTTAACAGGTCATACTTCGGCGCGATTTCAGCGAACATGCGCCGCACCCATTCCGAGGCTTGACGCTGGTCGCGTGTGCCCGCGGGCGTAGTCCCTACTGCCGCTTTCGCCATCTCAGGTGAAAGATTCGCTGATCGCCTGCTCGATCTTCCCGTTATCGATATCTTTGACTATCTTCACGTGCCCGATAGCAGTAGGAACCACGAAGTGGACGCTCCCTTGCAGCGTCTTCTTGTCGCTGGCTAAACGGCCCACCAGCTTCTGGGGGCTCAATCCCGTTGCCGGCGGAAGCGGGCCGTAGAGTTGGATCAACTCCCGCATGACCTTGGCATCCTCGCTTTTCAGCTCGCCTATCAACTCAGCCAAGCGAATAGCGGCGATCATCCCCCACGCCACTGCTTGCCCATGCAGGAAGCGCTCATATCTCGTTTCCGCTTCCATAGCGTGCCCAATTGTGTGGCCGAAGTTGAGAATGCGACGCAAGTCACCTTCGCGCTCATCGGCCGAGACCACTTCTGCTTTGATGCGGACCGATGCGCCGATGAGTTCATCTACCACGGATGGCTCGCGGGTGCGCACGGATTCGGCCTGTGCGACCAGCAAGCGGAACAATTCCGGGTCACGAATTATGGCGCACTTGACCACTTCGAAAAGGCCGGCGCGATACTCGCGTTCGGGCAGAGTCGCCAGAACCTGCGGATCGATCAGGACAGCCAGCGGTTGATGAAAGCTGCCCAGCAGATTTTTCCCGCCGGTCAGATTCACGCCTGTTTTCCCCCCAACCGCCGCGTCCACTTGGGCCAGGAGCGTTGTGGGAATCTGCAGCACAGGAATCCCGCGCATAAAAATTGCGGCCAGAAATCCGCCTACATCTGTTACGATTCCACCTCCCAGGCCGACAACAACACTGGTGCGGTCAGCCCCGCGTTGCAACATCTCATCGGCAAGTATCTCGACAGACGAAATTCTCTTGTTCGTTTCGCCGCCGGGGAAAAAAATCACCTCCGCCTGCTTTGAAATTCGCGTATCGAGTTGTTCACTGTGCAGGTCCCAGACATCCTGCGTGGTCAGCAAAAAAACTTTGCCGGCCTTCGAAGGCAAGAACTCGCCTGCTCGCCCTAAAATCCCGCGTTCCACTACGCTCTGATATGTGGATTGAGCGGTACGCACCTCGAAGCTAGGCATGCGCTCCCGTTGTACCACGCATTCGAGCGCCTCACACCGTGCTGTAACATGATGTTATCGTCGCGCCCTTTTCACAGATCCGAACAGATTTCATCGTCGTGGGCGCTGGCGTTGCGGGCCTGAGCGCGGCCATTGAACTGTCGTCCGCAGGCCGTGTCCTCGTCATCGCGAAAGATACTCTCCGCGAGTCTTCATCCGAGTATGCGCAGGGTGGCATCGCTGCAGCTTTGAACGACGACGACGAAGTAGAGTTGCACGAGCACGACACGATAGTCGCCGGCGACGGTCTCTGCAATGTTCAAGCGGTCCACACTCTGGTAGAAGAAGGTCCCGCCGCTATTGAGCGGCTGATCGAATGGGGCACCGCCTTCGATCGAGAGGGCACGAAACTTCTCTTTGCGCGAGAAGGCGCGCATAGCCGAAACCGCGTCCTGCATGCTCATGGCGATTCCACCGGCCGGGAGATTCTACGCACGCTCCGCCAGAAAGCGAGCTCTCTCGAAAACATATCGTTCCAAACCTTTTCCGCCGTGACGGATGTCATCCTGCACAACGGCGAAGCGGCGGGTGTGTTGGCCTTCGACGAGAAGAGCCAGTCGAGCGCTGCCATCTATTCGCGCGCCGTTCTGCTGGGAACGGGCGGGTTGGGCCGGGTCTTCGAAAACACGACCAATCCAGATGTAGCAACAGGGGATGGCCTAGCCTGCGCGTACCGGGCAGGAGCCGTCATCTCGGATATCGAGTTCGTGCAATTTCATCCAACCGCTCTCTACGTTCCCAGCGTGCCGCGCTTCCTCTTAAGCGAGGCCCTTCGCGGCGAGGGTGCATATCTCCGGAATCCCAGCGGAGAGCGCTTCATGGAGCGCTACCATCCCTTGAAAGAACTGGCTCCGCGCGACGTGGTTTCGCGATCCATAGTCATGGAACTTCGCGCCACCGGAGGTACCAGCGCTTTCCTTGATTTGACCCACTTGCCCGCCGGTTTCGTCCGCGACCGCTTCCCGCGTATTTACCAGACATGTTTGCGCTATGGCATCGATCTGGAGACCGCCTGGGCGCCTGTTCGGCCCGCCGCGCACTACGCCATGGGTGGCGTCCAGACAGATCTGTTCGGTCAGACCACCATTGGTCGGCTCTTTGCCGCTGGCGAGGTCGCCTGCACTGGTGTCCATGGGGCAAATCGGTTGGCGAGCAATTCTCTTCTAGAAGGCGTTGTCTTCGGCGCGCGCGCCGGACGAGCCATGTCTTCCTGTCCCGCTGTGCCGGAATCCCAATGCCAGTGCTCTCAAGAGATACTGTTTCCAGTCATCGCGGAGCAAGACCTTCGCGCGATTGCATGGAACGCCTGCGGAGTTCTTCGTAACGGGCCTGAGTTAGCTGCCGCCGGCAAACGCCTTCGTTCGCGATACTCCGAACACTGCGATTCACCGGATCGCGCCAAGTTCGAATTGCGCAACATGCACCAGGTAGCCTTCCTCATTTCACTCGCAGCCCTTGCGCGTGAAGAGAGCCGGGGCGGACATTACCGAACCGACTTCCCACTCAAATCCGCCGCCTTTGAAAAGCACTCGATCATCCGGGCTGCCGTCCCTCGGCGCGGAGGCGGAAGTCAGTTTTGCCTAACAGCGACAACCGATCAGGGCGTGCGCTTGCCGGATTCGCGCTCCTCTTCGCAGCCGTTCCGCTCGGTCAAGTGAGCCCTTGGGCGGCTGCATGGACGGCCCCATGCATTCTGCTGGCCTCCTTATTGATTACCTGGGGCGCCGAGGCCGCTCAGTTTTTCGTGGCTCAGGGATTTGCCCTCGCCATTCTCGCGTGGATGCAAACTCTGCCCGAATTTGCGGTCGAGGCAGTGCTCGCCTGGCATCGTCAAACGGCGTACCTGTTGGCCAATCTCACGGGCGCTTTGCGTCTCCTGACCGGACTCGCGTGGCCTATGATCTATCTCACGGCAGCGATCGTTCATCGGCGTCGCATTCACCAGCCTTTGCGCAAGATAATCCTTGACCCGCACCATAGCGTCGAAGTTGTCGCTCTGATGCCGCCTTTGCTGTACGCACTCCTCATCTGGTGGAAAGGCAACCTGCATTTCTACGACGCCTGCGTGCTCATCGTGATTTATGCCTCCTACCTTGTGATCCTCACAAAGCTACCGCCGCAGCAGAAGGAAGATGCGGAGGACCTCGGAGCAGTGCCGCGGGCGATTGTAAATGCGCCGCCAAAGAAACGGAACCTGGGCATCTTTCTCTGTTTCGCCGCTGGAGGAACTTTGATCTACTTCACCGCCGCTCCGTTTCTGGGCAGCATAATGGCGGTGGCTGGCGCTATCGGTATTCCGGCTTTCATCGTCATCCAGTGGTTCGCGCCCGTCATCTCGGAGTTCCCGGAACTTGCCTCGACCTTCTACTTCGCGCGCCAGACCGAAAAGGCCCCTGTCGCCCTCATGAATATAGCCTCGAGCAATATCAATCAGTGGACGCTGCTGGTCGCGATGCTGCCGATCGTGTTCTCGATGAGTCAAGGCGCTATTACCGGTTTCGAGTTGGACGCGGAACAGAGATCCGAACTCCTCCTGACCATCGGTCAGAGCATGACCGGCCTGATATTCCTGCTCAATATGGAATTCGCCTGGTGGGAGGCTCTTGCCATGTTTGTACTTTTCGCCGTTCAGTTTGTCCTGCCCATCTTCTTCGGCACCCAGGTGCGCCACTGGATAACCGCCGCCTTCTTCATTTGGACCGCGGTAGAACTGATCGCAATTGCATTCAAGCGCAAAATGCCCGCCGCCTGTTCCCATTTTCTAGAGACCTGGCGCGTTCACGTGTAGAGCCGTCGTTCGGGCACAGCACGATCCCAGAAGCGAACGTTTCCATATCTGAATTTACAGCGTTAGAATTTCTAGCTGGTTGCAAATGCGCTGGTTCGGCGCTCTATCGATGGGAAATCAACGTGCTCAATGACGTGTCCTGGAGGCTTTTGCCCATGAGCACCGTATGGCAGGATCTTCGTTTTGCTGTTCGGGTTCTTGCAGCTGCCCCGGGGATGGCGCTGCTCGCCATACTTTCGTTGGCGGTCGCAATAGCCGCCAGCACCACGATATTCAGTGTGGTCTACACGGTGCTGCTGGCGCCGCCAATCTTCAAGGATCCAAGTCGGCTGGTCATCATTTGGGAATCGAACCTGGCGAAAGGCATCGTGAGGTCACCCGCGGCGCCCGCCAATTTTCGCGATTGGCGAGAAAACACGCGCTCGCTCGAGCAACTGGAATTAGTTGCTCCCGGTTCTCCGGTAACGGTGACGGGTTCGGGTTTTCCGGAGAGGGCGAATCTGCAATACGCTACACCCGGCCTCTTCAACATGCTTGGTGTCCGGCCGGTTGTAGGACGTTTCTTCCCTAGCTCTGAAGAAGCCGCCTCAACTGCACCGGTAATCCTCAGCTACGGCCTCTGGCAACGGCGATATGCGGGAGATCGATCGATTACCAGCCGGAAGATCGTCGTAAATGGTGAGGTTCGCACCGTTTCCGGAGTGTTGCCGCAAGATTTCCATCTGTTCGATAGAGAGACGGACATATGGATGCCTATCGCCCTTCCCGATGCCCGTTCCCAGGATCGTTCCTTCCGGTCGTGGCTGATTGCAGTGGGCAGGCTCAAGCCTCATGAAACACTCGCGTCAGCGCAAGCCGAGCTGAATCTGCTATCGCAGCGGATTGCGCTCGCACATCCCGATACCAACAAGGATTGGACCACGAAACTTCAAACCATCCAGGAAGCGCAGTTCGGAGCATGGAAGAATGTCCTCTATCCGCTTTGGGGAACCGTTATCTTCGTACTTCTGATTTCTTGCGCCAATATCGCCAATCTGTTTCTCGGACGTTTGGCGGTGCGTGCTCGCGAAATTTCGATTCGTGCTTCGCTTGGCGCCTCGCGCACGCGTCTGATAGTACAGCTGCTCAATGAGGGGCTTCTCGTCGGACTCATGGGCGGCGGCATCGGATTCTTGTTAACTGGTTGGGGGATCCATCTGTTCGTAGCTCTCGCTCCGAGCTATTTTCCTTTGCTGAGCTCGATTCACATCAACGTCACCATTCTGCTGTTTTGCCTGGCGATCTCCCTCGCAAGCGGCGTTCTGCTGTCGGTCGTTCCCGCTTTGGTTGGGACCGGCGGGAACCTGAATACGGCGCTCAAACGCTCCGGAAGGTCTGCGGCCGGCCGCGATCAAACCTGGTTCAGAAGCCTGTTTGCAGTGGTGCAAATCGCGCTTTCTGTAACGCTCCTATTCGGCGCCGGTCTCATGATTCGCAGTTTCTTGAACGTGCTGAACGTCGATCCCGGTTTCCGCAAGGATCAAGTTGTCACAATGCAGCTTTTTCTTTCCGGTCCTCGATACTTTGTCTGGCATTCGGACGGGGTTCGGATTCAAAACGAGGTAGGAAGCTTCTACACTCGGCTTCTCGACAAAATACGGCCGTTGCCGGGCGTTCAATCAGTTGCCCTCGTCAGTTGGTTGCCGCAAACGTACAACACGGGACGTCGCGAACGCACCTTTCGAATTCTCGGTCGCTGGGAAGAGAGTGCCGCCGAAGGACATATTGCCGATTTCAATGCGATCAGTGACGATTACTTCAAAACACTTCGAATTCCTTTATTGGAGGGACGCTCTTTTCAGCGAACTGATACTGCACGAGCGCCTTGGGTAGCAATCGTTAATCGAGCTTTCGCGCTCCACTATTGGCCGAACGAGAGCGCAATCGGCAAACAGATCCTCACGGACGGAGGGGCTGGCGTAAGACCTCGCGAGATCGTGGGTGTCGTGGCTGACGTACGGCAGGACGATCTTGAAAAGAACCCTGAACCGGAGATTTTCGCGCCCTACCTGCAACAGCCTCAGATCGCTCCCGGACACGGTTATCAGAACCAGGTGCATATGAACGTGCTTGCGCGCGTGTTGGGCAATCCCGATTCGATGATATCCGCTATTCGAAAGATCGCCTCAGAAATGGACAGTAATCAACCCATCTACGGAATAAGATCTCTGTCGAGCCTGCTTGCGGATGCCACCGGTCTCCGCCGTCTTCAGACGACCTTGATGGAGATCTTCGCAGGCTTCGCGTTGCTGCTTTCGGCACTAGGCATTTATGGCGTAATGTCGAGCAGAGTTAGCGAGAGAACGGTGGAGATTGGGCTGCGGATGGCCGTGGGCGCCACAGAGAGCAGCATCCATCGGCTGTTCTTTCTGCAGGGTCTCCTGCTAACCGCCTGGGGCATGTCTGCCGGTCTGGCGCTTGGTCTGGCCTTTAGCCGCGTCCTCAGTTCGTTTTTGTTCGCGATCACCGAACATGACCCTGCAACGCTGTGTGCGGTGTGTGGCCTGCTACTTGCGGTTTCGTTATTCGCAATCTTGCCGCCCGCCCGCCGCGCCATCCGAGTCGACCCGATTATTGCCTTGCGCAACGAGTAGCGCGGCGGGCCCTATAAAATGCTTGAAACCCTTTAAAGAACAGCATTTGAGGTATACTGCTCCCTAGCGGCTAACTGGCATCGCCGGACAGCGCTCAACCCACTTACAACGAGGCTAATGAGTAAAGAAGACAGCATAGAAGTAACTGGCACAGTGGTAGAAAAGTTCCCTAGCGGACTGTTTAGCGTTCAGTTAGATCAAGATCGGACCGTTCTCGCCCATCTGGCTGGGAAACTCAGACGAAACCGCATACGAGTTCTCGCAGGTGATCGCGTCACCCTTGAGATGTCTCCCTATGACCTCACAAAGGGTCGAATCACCTACCGGCACAAGTAAATTCCCCTCCTCTCGATCCGGTTCTCGAAAGCGCGTTCTTGTGGTTTTTGGAACACGCCCCGAATCAATTAAGCTGTGCCCTCTGATATCCACCCTGCAAAGGCTCTCTGCCAGATCTCACCTTGATCCGGTGGTCTGTGTCACCGGCCAGCATCGGGAAATGCTCGACCAGGTGCTTCGGATTTTCGATACTCGTCCCGATTTCGACCTGAACCTGATGCAGCCCAGCCAATCGCTTCCGGAGCTGTCCGGGCGGCTCTTGACCGCACTCGCCGGGGTGTTTGATCGGGTCAAGCCTGCGCTGACCATTGTTCAAGGCGATACCACCACTACTTTGTGCGGCGCGCTCTCATCCTTCTACGCGGGGGTTCCCGTCGCTCACGTCGAGGCGGGGCTTCGTACCTTCGACGCTCGCAATCCATATCCCGAGGAGATGTACCGCGTTCTCACCAGCGATCTGGCGGCTCTTCACTTCGCTCCCACTGCCGGTGCTGCTGCCAATTTGCGGCGCGAAGGTATCGACAGCAGGGCAATCGAAGTGACCGGCAACACCGGCATCGATGCCGTTCTTGCCGTCTGCGAGCAACTCAACGCCGGCGCGCAGTCCGGAGTTGATCTCCCGCTCGATCAAACCAGGAAACTCATTCTGGTAACAGCTCACAGGCGCGAAAGCTTCGGTCCCGAGTTCGAAGGAATCTGCAGGGCCGTCTCTCGCCTTTCCGATAGAGAGGATGTTCAAATCGTCTGGCCGGTTCATCGCAATCCTAACGTGTCTGAACCTGTTGAAGCTATTTTGCGCCCAAAGCCAAACGTCGTCTTGGTCGAACCGCTCGAGTACCTGCCATTCGTGGACCTGATGCAGCGCGCTTATCTGTTGATCACCGATTCGGGCGGCATACAGGAGGAGGCGCCTTCGCTCGGTAAACCTGTGCTGGTTTTGCGCAATACGACGGAACGGCCCGAAGCGGTGGAAGCCGGGACCGTCAAGCTGGTTGGCACGGATGAGGCAAAAATCGTTGATGAGAGCGTTCGCTTACTTGAGAATACCGAGCAATATGAACAGATGACTCGGCGGCACAACCCATACGGCGATGGCCATGCATGCGAACGTATCGCGCGACGTGTGAGGGAATATCTGCGGATTCCTTTAACATAGGGGTTTGCTGGCATCTACTTCATCGCGACCGAAGCCACGCTATTCGAGCCGCCATCAACCCTGGCCGCAGATCTACTTCGGAATCGCTGCAACTTCGCTCGCAACACTCTTACTCGAGCTCGCACTCACGCGGGTCTTTTCGGTAGTGTACTTCTATCATTTCGCCTTCCTGGCGATTTCTATCGCTCTTTTTGGATTAGGCGCCGGAGGCGTGTTCTCTTATGTGGTTGCGGCGTGGCCCGGAACGCTGTATCAAAAAGTCGGCTCGCTCGCCGCTGTTAACGCTATTGCTATTACTCTGAGCCTTTCATTTCTTCTCGGCAGGACGGGAGAAATGACCACCGTCGGACTGCTCGCGGCCTACTTCGTCGCGGCGGTACCCTTTCTGCTGTCTGGAACTATTACTTCTCTCGTGGTCGCCGACACGATCGGCCGCGTGAACAAAGTATATTTTTTCGATCTCGTCGGAGCTGCAGGCGGCTGTGCCGTGCTGGTTCTCTTGCTTAATTCCGTTGGCGGTCCGAATACCATTCTGGTCTCCGCCGCGCTGTTCGCGGTTTCCGCGGCGATCTGGTTTCATCTGGCAGGTTCTTCGCAGGGTCGGGTGTTCGCAGTCCTTCTTGGGTTGCTTCTTGTCGGCCTGATCACCCTAAACGCAAAGAAATCCTTGATCGACGTTAAATTCGCGAAGGGCCAGCGGATCTCGAATGAAGAATATGTCCGCTGGAACAGCTTTTCCCGGATCGCTCTCAAGCGCCAGGCAGACGGCGCTCAACTCATCATCATCGATGGCGACGCTAACACCTACGTGGCCCAGCTCGATCTCAACAACCTGACCGCGAAACAACGCTTCGATCTCAAGTATCACGGTCCCGGGTTTCCGTATCTGCTGCGGCCCGGAGCTAAAACGCTGATTATCGGTCCAGGCGGTGGATTGGATGTCAGCCGCGCTCTCGCCTCGGGCAGCAAGGACGTGACCGGCGTCGAGATTAACCCGATCATCGCGACTGACATCATGCGGAAGCGCTTCGCATATTACAGCAACAATCTATATCTTCGGCCTGACGTGAAGATTGCGGTAGAAGATGGCCGTTCCTTCGTACGCCGTTCCCGTGATCGCTATCAGGTTCTGCAGGCGACCCTGGTCGATACCTGGGCTTCTACTGCTGCCGGGGCGTTCGCTTTATCGGAAAACAATCTCTACACCACCAACGCTTTTGTCGACTATCTTTCTCATCTCACTCCGGATGGGGTTATGGCTTTCACTCGTTGGGGATTCGATCCCCCCCGTGAGTCGTTGCGCGTGGTTTCTCTGGCCGCCGCCGCGCTGCGTCATCTCGGTCAGACAGATCCGGCCCGTAACATCGCGGTTGTCCGCGAGCATGCAGGCGATCTCCACAAATTTGGCGCGCAGGATACGATTTTGGTAGCGCGTAATCCGTTTACGCCTTCCGACCTCCAACGCATTGTCAGCGGCGCTAAGACCTCCGGGATGGAAGTTATCTATGTTCCCGGCACCCCTGCGGATACGCCCTTCCGGACGCTGCTTACGACTTCGAATCTCGACGAGTTCTATAATTCGTACCCATTCGACGTTCGCCCGATCAGCGATAATCGCCCCTTCTTTTTTTACACCGTTCAACCGCGAGATCTCCTCGATTTCGTTCTTCACGGATCGCGCAAAACAGAAGATTTCAAGATTAATTCGGCCCTGCCCGTATTGTTTGCATTGGTTGCTATCAGCATACTCGCGACGCTGATTATTCTTGCCTTACCGCCGCTGGTTTTAGGTCATCGGTTGCCGCGCGGCGAAGGCAGTTACCGCGCACTATTGTTTTTTCTGTTTATCGGCGCGGGTTACATTGTGATTCAGGTCGCGCTGATTCAAAAGTTTGTTTTATTTCTTGGACATCCTACTTACGCGCTGACGGTAATTATCTTCTCGATGCTGCTTTCGAGCGGCTGCGGCAGTTTCGCAAGCAAGAAACTTGTCAGATACGAAATGCGGCGACTCGTTCCAGTTCTTTGCCTTATCGTGCTCGGCAACGTACTGCTTGCGCTCGTCGTATCGCCGATCTCGGAAAGCGGAGTTGCGCTGCCGTTCCCCGTCAAGGTTCTTATCACGGTAGCTTTAATTAGCCCGCTGGGTTTTGTAATGGGGATGCCATTCCCGACCGGCTTAACGCTGCTTGAGAGAGTGATGCCTGCTTCCGTCCGCTGGGCCTGGGCTATCAATGCCGCATCGAGCGTTATGGGCTCTGCCGCTGCCATGTTTCTCGCCATTTATCTTGGCCTGAAGCTGACGCTGATCATTGGCAGCCTGTTTTATCTGGCCGCGCTACTGAGCGCTATTGCGTCGCGCTTGGCACGTGACCAAAGGCCGCTGAATTCTGGCCGCGCCGAAGCTGACGGCGCGATGACACGGCCGGCGTCATGACAGCAAACGGACATCCTTTGTCCGTCATCTGCAAAATTGCGCCGGTAGACTACTTACGGCGTTCGCGACCAACAACGATTCAGTTGTACCCTTGCCTTCCAGGTATCACCAACAGCATCGGCCACGCACTCTAACCCATATGACAATGGGCGCGTTCAGCAACTACTTTGTGAGACCTATGCGAGCAAGATTTCGCAACAGTTGGGAAAAACCTGAGGCGTTAATTGCCGGCAAATTGACCTGCCGAGGCGCCTAGCGGCCTTCAACGCGCAGATAGCCTCAGGCTTGACGTACGGCATAAATTTCAAACCACCCTCACCGTACTTGCGACCAGGAATAAGGGCGTGCATTCCGGTTGGCTATATGGTTTATTCCCAGTAATTAAATCGTGTTCTAGTGAAACTCGTGCTTGATCAGATTAATTTAGTTTTTATATCACGCTCAGCTCCCTAGTTTCGCTAGAAATGGGCCGTATTTAAGGTAGTACGGCTGATCCCCACTACTCCTTGCGGCATCTGCAATTCACAGCCGAAACTGCATTCATGCACGCCGAATAAGCGTGCCGCATTCTTTCGGAGGCTAGGAACGCGCAGATGCGTTTTTTTAAATTAATTCTTATTACGGCAGCGATTTCTCTGTTGCCGCTCGCCAGTCAAGCAGCCAATGTCAAGTCAAGCCCCACGCGGTCCATGGGGAGCATGACATTGGACGATTTCTCGGGTCACATCACGAGCGATCATCTCACGATTTCTGTAAACCCGCCGATGAGTTGGTTAGCATGATTAACTGTTCACCACAAACACTAATTGAATCGACATACCGAGGATCGTCCCATAGGGCCGCGTCAATTCCCTTTTGTAGGCGCAGCGTGGCCGCCGCCGCATGGAGCACGATTAGCCGATGGATCTTCGGTCTATCGATCCTGGCGTTCTTTTCGGGCTTGGTCTGCGCTCAGACAGCAATCCTTGCGGGAAACGACCCTCCCGGTATTGCTCAGTGGCAAAAAGACATGACGACACTCGGCAAGAAGTGGTGCGATGGAAGAGCCTACGGTTTCGGTTGGGAACAGGACGTTTGGTATTACGACGGCACGCGCGTGTATTATCAGATCGCAGACTATACAGGCGATCCTTCCTGGAACGCCTGTGCGCTTAATGTTGCACGGCAGTATCGGGACTATGTGATCTCAAATTCCGGGAAGATCCCAGGATGGCGCATTTTCCCTCGCGGGCTTCGCATGGCTTGGGAGCGTACTGGCGACGATAGTTACAAACAAGCAGTGATCTTGCTAGCGACGAATTCTCCCTACGCTTATGCGGCTGGCAACCAGAGCGACACGCTAATCCGGGAAACAGCTTACGTGGCCGAAGCTTACATGGAAGCTGAACGGGTGGGCCAGCCTCGCAATCCGAAATTGCAGCAAGCCGCGGGCTATCTGATCAATGATTTTCAACGCATCTTCGTCTTGGGCGGCTATACGCTCCACCAACCCTTTTTTGATGGACTCGCGGCCGAGGCCCTGATCGACTACTATGAACTGACACAGGATTCCCGGGTTCCCCCAGCCATCCAAGTGATGCTCGACGGTGATTGGGCAAATGCCTACAATCAGACAACTCACAAATTGGCGTACAATCCCGATCCGCCGGGCCCCACCTGCTCTGTAGGATGTATGGAATATGACCCGGACCTGACGAATCTGCTCGTTCCCGCCTATGCCTGGTTTTGGAGTTACAGCAATAACGATGTCTATCGCCAGCGGAGCGACATTATGTTCGGGAACGCGCTGGATACCGATATTAGCTACAGCGGCAAGATCTTCAGCCAAAACTACCGCTGGAGCTTCGACTACGTCAAGTGGCGAACCGGCGCCGATCCCAAATATCGCACGGATCTCGACACGATCACTTGGATGAACATCATTTCTCGAAACAGCGGAAAATGCCTGAGCATTGGAAATAGCCCGAGTGCGACAGGTTCCGGCGATCTCGCCGATCAATGGACATGCGTGGGAGGCACAAACCAGGAATTCCTGTTTACTCCGGTCGGCATCGGTTACAGGATCATCGCGCGCAATAGCAACTGGACACTAGGCGTCCGGGGTGGACAGTCGGTGATCACCAATGGAGCTCTGATTCAACAAGGCTATTACAACGGCACGCCCGATCAGGTCTGGATTGCTACTTACAACCCAGCTGGATACTACACATTGCAACTCGAAAACAGCGGGAAATGCGTGGATGTCCAAAACGCATCTACCGCCGATGGGGCCCTCCTGCAGCAATATTCCTGCTCGGGCGCCTCTAGTGAGCAGTGGACTTTGTCTCCCGCTTCCTAGTGTTACCGCATGAGATTGCCTGGGAGTTCGCTAGCCCTGATCGGTCGTATCACCCGGGCGCATGCTGATCGATGCTGAACTTCACACCCAGCGGGGCGACAAGAAATTCGTGACGCCCCGCTGAATCGTGAGGAATGATCAGAAAACTAGCCCTGAACCGCAGTTAGAGTGCCCTAGCAGCGGAACCTAGGAAGACGTTTCGGTTCCTCTCGAGGCTGATTCACCGAGCCCACCTTTTCCGTTTCTATTGCTGTCACAGATTGGCATCCTGGAGGTTGCGGATGTATTCCTCAATATCGCCGGGAGATTTAGAACCCGCCAATGAAGTTGCTTTCGCTCGCATGGCTGCGGCCTTGGCCCGCTGCCCGTCTCTTGAATAAAGCTCGGCCAGTTCCATAAACGCCTGCTGAAGGTTGGGGTTGATTGTTATCGCAGTTTCCAGGTCCTGAATCGCTTTCGTTCGACGATCTTGTAGAGCCAGATCTTTTCCCCGCCAGTAATAGCTATCAGCGTCGTTCGGATCGAGAGTTAAGGCTTGGTCGAGCTGCGCCTGGCCCTCGGCCAAATGCTTTCCCATGAGTTGGGCGACCCCAAGCTGCCGGTGATAAAGCGAGGTATCCGGGCGAACCGCGACAGCGTGTGCAAACGACTCAGCGGCCAGGTCGTAACGCCGCTCCGATAGCCGGATCATACCTTCGAGAAAATAAAGGCGGTCGAAAGTCGCGGAGGAACGAAGCGCCCGCGTGCACACCAGCGATGCTTCACTTGCCCTGCCAGTTAGAAAGTAACTGATTGCCAAGCGATAGGCGATGTACGGCGAATCCGGATCCAGTTCTTGCGCGCTGCGAAGAACACATAATGCCTCATTGTGCAGACCTCTAAGCTGCTTCAGCCAGGCCAACGCGAGCAGGTACTTCGAATTGCTCGGATCAGCTTGCACGGCAGCGAGCAGGTCGGCAGAAGCTTCGTCAAAGTGTTTGGTAAGAGCCTCCGCCTGCCCCTTGAGCAATCTGACTTCACCTGGAGCTCCGGCGTCAGACGGCACATCTTTGAGAACCGCAAGCACCTCGATCGGTTCCCCTGCCAGCAGACTGGCCTTAGCAAGCATCATCTTAACGGTCACATTATCGGAGGCGACTCCACTCGCATTTTCGAGCAGATAGCGAGCCTTTTGAACCTGATGATTGCGCATACAAAGATCCGCGAGGGTGACCATGATGCGAACGTTGTCGGGGAAATTCGCCGTCGCTCTGTCGATTGTGCTCTCCGCATTTTTCGTATCCCCCACGGCGAAATAGGCGCGCACAAGGTTCGCCCAGGCATCTGCCGCTTGAGGACGCACGTTCACAACGCGATCCAGAAACGGAATGGCCTCTTTCGCACGCCCGCGATCGATAAGCGCGACTCCCAGCGCATACATCGCATGCGAATAGTTCGGGTCGATCGATAGCGCCGCTTTGAATTCCGCCATGCCTGAATCATATTTGCCGCTTCGCACATAAGCCAAGCCCAAGTTGTAATGGACAACGGCCGTATTGTTCCCTTTTTGGATCGAATCGCGAAAATGAGTAATCGCGGCTGGTAGATCCCCTTCACTCGCTTCTGCCATGCCAAGGTAGTTCAGGTTCTCGGCAGACGCATGCTGCGCGACTAGGGTGGAAAAGATCTGCCTGGCGTTCGCAAAGTCGTGCTTCTGAAGAGCCGCAATGCCCGCCTGGAGATCGGCGGGATTTTGGTCGCTACCGGCTAAGTCCGCAGCAGTTACCAGGAACAACAACACAGCTATCAGGCGTACACCCATTGATCATCTACTTCCGGAGATTTCGCGCCATTTCCGCGAACTTGACGTCGTCCGGAGGTTCCAGCTTAAGTTCTCGAATCAACTGTAATTGAGCATCGTTGAACTTTCCGTTTCCATCCATGTATTGAATTAACATCCTCTTATTCGCGTAGTCCCGATCGGTCAAATCGATCCGGCGGTAGTTCGCTTGGCGGCGGCTGTAATCGAAATTTATATGGGCATCGACGTCGTGCATCTCGTATCGCAAGTTCTGTGCGTACTGGAGAGAATTTGCGAAATGGTCGACCGCCGCGACCCACGGGAAGGGCGGGCTTTGCTGTCCCCAGTTTCGGTCGATTTCCATTTGAAGCGTACCGGGGATGCTGATTCGGAATAAGCGATCGTTCAGTTCGTAAGCGTCGATGGCAACCACACGGACATGCGAGAACTCGGCAGCGCCCCCGGTGAACATGCCGGCAATTAGCTTCAGCATCGCAGTGCGTTGTTCAGGGGAGGATCTCTCGTCGAAATACAACGCGGAGAGTTGATGGTATGTCATCGAGCAGGCGCCTCCGCTATCAACCATTCGCAAACCCGTCAACTCCGTCGTTCCATATCGACCTTGCTGGATGTGCAGGTATAGTGTTGCTTCACAATGCCCGAAGCTCGGCGGTCCATTGCGCCGGCACGGACACGGCACACGGCATGGGCAGCAAACAATGCCGGCGCCCTTTAAGGACCAAGGCTTTCCGTCATATCGGGCGACCTCTGCTTTCGTAACGCAGCCATGTTCAACGCAATCGGCATGGGCGCGTTGAAAATGTGCGCCAATGACGAGAATGGCTATGCCCGGCGGGATGGCCTTTAATCCGGATACCCTCATGAAGCCGGCTCCATTGCGTCAAACTACAACGATCCGCACGCGATGAAACCAGTTGTTCGCATAGTGATCGATTCGCGTTGGATCGGAGCTCTGAGGCTGAGATTGGCCACTCGCATCGCGGGCGCGCGCGATCAACTCGAGAGCGCCACGACGCTTTGCCTCGATGTTAGTCCTCCAAAACACCCACTCGTGCGGCGGCCTCTTTTCAAACGAAGCCGCTTGCCATTCCGCGCCGCCGTTTGCGGACACCTCGACGTTTTCGATCGCTCCGTTTCCTGACCACGCTAACCCTTTGATCTCTATGCTTCCCGCGGGCACGGAAGTACCCGAACGAGGCGTATCGATGATGGATTTCACCTGGATCCGCGGTAAAGGTTCGGTTCGGATTCCCGAGGCCTCGCGCCTGATCTGGTGATAACTGTAACTGGTGTCGATCGGCGCTTCTGCCGCAAGGACAATCTTCTCGACCCATTTCACCGAGTCCATCCCATACCAGCCCGGAAACACTACGCGCCACGGGCCGCCGTGCTCTCTTCGAAGCGGCGCGCCATTCAGACTGCGAACCAACAGGGCGTCTTCTGACAGGCGGCTGATAGGGACTGTCCGCGAATACCCGTCGCACCCATATAGAACGATGTGCGTGCTCGCAGCCGCTGGCCGCGCGCTCGCCACCACCTCCGCGAGCCGCCAACCGCCCCAGAGCCCATTGCTCACCAGCGCACTTATCGATACAGGATTTCCGGCACACTCGAGCACTGCCCCAAGCTCGATATGGGTCAAAGACTCGAGATCGGAAGCCTGCGCCCGCATGGGAAGCTCCACGGTCCCGCTAATTTCGATAGCAGACGGCTCTCTTGCGGGAACAGAGAAATGATCCCGAATGTAGAAATCCGGAACAGGCGTATAGCGGGCGGCCGCCGAAGTCAGATCGAATTCGACCTCAAACGGGTCTGCCGATACGACGTGGTGGTCGGCTCGCAGGATGTTCCTCGACGCCAGATACCCCGCGCTCAACAAGCCAACAAACTGTCGCCTGCCTACTCGCGATACACCAGGATTGGATTTACTTTTCGACACGTGAACGTCAGGGTGGAACATTAACGATTCCGGGTTGCTTTCCGCCACCCCAATCGGTCAGAAATAAAATTTCAATGCCAGTTGAATTTGTCTCTCGGTATTTGCGGTCGAAGACACCTGGCCGAAATTCGGATCGCTGATGAATGCATCGGGAATTGCAAAAATCGGCGTATTGGTCAAATTGAATGCCTCGCAGCGAAACTCGAGCCTCGTCATCTCAGAAAACCGGAATTGCCGGAATAACGATAAATCCAGATTTCGCCGCCAATCACTCCTGAACGTATTTCTACCAAGATTTCCAAAAGTATACGGAGCGGGAACAGCAAATGCCGCAGGATTAATGGGCTGAAGGAGAGTCGCGCCGGCATTGGAGTCCCCGATAAGATCTGCTCGTTCCGTTCCGGCCACGCCGTTATTGATATTCGATATCTGCACAGGTGCTGTCACGCTGTAGGGTTGCCCGGAAGAAAGGGTGGCGATCCCGTTCAGCTCCCAATTTCCAATGATGTTATTCAGAACGCGATTTCCCGTGGCCCATCGCCTCCCAGGCCCCCAAGGCAGTTGGTATACCCAGCTCGCGGAGAAGACCTGCGTGAGATCGAATCCGGCCACGCTCCTATCGTTCTGCCAGTGATTCGGATCCTGAATATCGCAGCCGCTGAAATATCCGTCACAGCCGAAATCGATCGACTTTGACCATGTGTAGGAAAGCAGATAAGTCAGATCACCGGCCTTCCGATCGAGAGATGCTTGCAAAGCATGATAGCTACTTTTGCCCCAGCTTCTCGTATAAGGCTCGGCCGGTATATATGGGTATGGCGAACGTAACGACGGATCTCCTGGACCAGGCGTCAGTGCAACATTTTGCGAAAGGAATATGGGAATCCGGCTGGAGTGTGAGCCGACGTAGTTTACCGTCAAACCTGGTGCGCTCCGAACTGTTGTTGGATGCCGAAGTTCCACTGATCCGAAAGCGCATTCCGGAGGTAGGGGTCCATGAAGGCTGTGACTTGGCTGAAGGGATCGGCAGGGGGTACTATTGGCCTGCTCCCGAGTCCTAGCGGATCCTGAGCGAAAGCTTGTGGCACGTCAGCATTCAGATTTCCGTTACCAAGAGCCCCGAGATTGGGCCACGTGTATGCGTAATTATTGACGGTCTGCGTAACGCCTGCCCAATTATCGAAGAACCTCCCGTACGCTCCGCGAAAGGCAGTTGTGTTGGTTAGCCGGTATGCGAAACCGAAACGCGGCTGAAAATTATCCTTGGAGTTCCGTATGATGTGACCGTTCGGGGACACAACTACGTGAGGCGGAAGAGTTCCGCCAGGAATGCATGGCGCTCCTTGCGTTGCTGAACACGCCGGAGACTGTCTTTTGCAAAATGTACGTCCCGTTGTTCAGATCGAAATCGCCGACTTCGTCGCTCCCGTTGTCGCTTGTTCCCGATGACGGAGTCAAGGTAATGTCATACCGCAGCCCCAGATTCAGAGTCAACTTGTCGTTAACCTTCCATTGATCCTGAAAATAAAATCCGTCGACCCAGCCGCCGTTGGTAACGATATTTTCATTTCCCCGGAATGAGCTGGATGGAAGGCCCAGAAGAAATGAAGCAAGCGCGCTACCCCCATCCCCCGTCTCCAGATTCGAGGTTTGAAAGGAACAGAATGCCGTGCTGCAGAGGCAAAACACTGGATCCTGCATACTGTTTGTGGCAAGATCCGCACCCATTCGCATCGTGTGCTTTCCGGCAACCTTAGAGAAATCCTCGCGAACCTGGTAGATGTCTGCCGCATGAGCATGGTTTACATTCTCACCGCCCGCTATGAAAGCCGTTGATCGACATATTAGGGATAAGCGTCAACCCCGGTTGAGCAAAGTTCGATACAAAATTGGACGCAAAGCCAACCTGCGCATCGAAAGTCGCAGAATTAACGTTCCGAAATTTATTCGCCGTATCGTACTCCATCGAGGTGCGCCCGAATGTCAACTCCGATACCGCAGTTGGCCCGAATGTATGCGTCCAGCTCGCCGCGTAGTTATAACTCAGGAAGTTGACTGTATTTGCCAAACCCTGAAAACCGCCTGACCCGTTCACGGTTTGCCCTACTCTTGTGTAGCGGAAGAACAGTCTGTCCTTCTCTCCAAGCTGTTGATCGATGCGGACGTTGGGCTCATTCTGATCGGTGACGATGGGCGTCGTATCCCGGCCGTTGAATCCGGCAATGCCAGTATCGATAGGCTTCGGAAATAATGTCTTTGCGAAAAGCACCATCCCTTTGTTGAGATACTGCGCAGGTATCTGGGCATTCGGGAACAGGTCTCGGTAAACTGTCCGGGATTGTTCGGATCCGGGCGAGTGCTGATACGGGTTGTAAATCGGCACTCCGAGATCACTTAAATTGCCGCTGAGGTCGGCTGGCGTCGGAACAATATATAACTGCTGGGAGGCTGTGTGATTGATGAAGGCTTCGTCACTGACGTAGAAAAAGGTCTTGTTTCTGCCGTTATATTTGGGCAGGATCACAGGACCGCCAATCGGCACCACCGAATTGGTTTTGCCGCAGGGGTGTCTTGTTCTGCACGAAGAAGTTTCGTGCGTCGAGCACGTCGTTTCGAAAGAACTCCCACGCATCACCGTGAAACGCATTCGTGCCTGATTTCGTGACTACATTGACGATCCCTCCAAGCACCTGCCCAAATTGCGCTTCATCATTGTGCGCCTGAACTTTAAATTCCTGAATATCGTCCACATCGGGCTGAACAGCGTAGGTGCTGGTAAATGAAGCATCGTTGATCACACCATCCAGGCGGAAAGAATTGCTACGGTTCGGCTGCCCGTTGACGGAGGGAAATGTAAATGCGCCAGTGGGCTGAGCCGGCCACCCACCACCATTTTGATCTGTGCTGATTGGGACTACGCCGGGTGTCAGAGTCAACAGCTCGCGTAAAATTTCTGCCATTCAGCGGAAGATCGTTCACTTCTTTGGTGTTAATTACCGTACCAAGCTCCGCGGTCGATGCTTCGATGTTTGTGGCGGCACCTGATACCTGGACGGTTTGGCTGGCCTTTCCGACCGTAAGAGTGAAATCAAGCGTCGCAGTTTGGTTCACAGACAGCGCGATTCGAGGCTCTCTCGCCAAACTGAAACCTGCCTTCGTCACTTCTACCGAATAATTTCCCGGCGCGATATTGACGAGGCTATAAATCCCGGTTGAATTCGTGGCAGCGGTCTGCACCATATTCGTATCGAGACTTGTAAGCACGATACGAGCCTCCGGAACCACCGCACCACTCGAATCTCTTACGGTTCCGTTGAGCGCGGCGGTCGATTGCTGCGCCCTCGTAACAGGAGGAGTCAAACAACTGACGATCAGAATTCCGTATACGGCGAAACGGGCCATTGCGAGATGCCTCGCTCTCATGCGTCCCTCCCCGCCTGGACCGCTCCTACTGAATCGCAGACCTATAATGAGGCCCAGGCTTCCTGATGCGAGGCAATCTTATAATGGTTCAGCCTTTCTGTCAATGGGTGCGGCAGTCAGATCCGGAGCGCGCCCCGTCCCGAGTCTGGGCTTCGATTCGGTGCCGGCCCCTCGATTGGAATCGGTACATCCAATGCCGATCGACCCTTCAGCCGGGCGTAGCGTATAACGCAGACGTTCCAGCACCCGCACCGACGCTCAGGCGAGTGGCCACTTTATCCACCTTAGCGGGCGGGCAGCGGCGTCGCACGCCCGCTAACGTATGCGCGAGATCGTTGAAGTCCTCTGGTGCACTTAATTCACTGGCGCATGACCCAAAGTATGTCCCATGATGCGCAGCGCTTCTTCAAGCGCTTCAACGAAGTAATACTCGCCCCAGACAGCCGATTCATCCACACCTAAGCCCTTGTGGATGTGATAGACCGCGCCTTTCAGAACTCCCTGCCAGTCCGGATCGGCGCTCGCGAGATATTTCGTACAGAGACCGCGCAGAATGTGTATGGCCGTTGACCAGTAGAAGTGACCTTTCATGGGATCGGCGATATGGCGGCACAGCCGCAGCAGCCCAGCCGCCGCGATCGCCGCTGCCGAAGTGTCCACCACTTTTCTGCTTTCGACGGGAGCGTTGTAGTCCCAAGGCGGTATACCGTCCGCTGGGCTATGAGAAATGTAGTAATCGGCGCAGGCTTCGGCCGTATGCAGGAAGCGGGGGTCCCGGCTATATTCGTAGGCGGTATTGAAGCCGTACAGAGCCCAGCATAAGCCTCTCGACCAGCACGAATCGCTCCGGTATCCTTGCTGAGAGGCCTGCCTCAGGAACTCGCCGGTTTCCACGTCGAAAATCCCTTCCTGGGCTGTCGACCCGTCTCCTCGCACCAGGTGCTTGCGCGTGGTCAGCGCATGCCGCGTGGCGATATCGCGCAGCCGTTTGTCGCTCGTTTCCCGGGCCGCATAGAACACGATTCCTACATTCATCATGATGTCGATGTACACCGAATCGCCGTCCATCAGGGAGCGCAGGTACTGCCCTTTGTCGTCGAAGCCTTCGGCCAGTGTCTTCCCCGCTTGCACCATCACGCTCACCAGGGCGTCATCGCGAGTGCATTGGTACCAGCGATAGTATGCGGTCAGAAAAATGAATCCGATGTCATGAACATCCGGCTCGCTCTTTCTCTCTTCTAATGGCCGGCTGTATTGGATTGCGTGCTCCCACCAGAAGCGTGAGTCCGGGGTGTTGGGTCCCAGGCGCTTGTAAAACAGCCACATGATCCCGGGAAGAAAACCGTCGCACCAGTGTGCCAGCGCCGGACCATCGTGCTTCCAAACGCCGCTCATCGTGTACATCGGATAGTAGTTCGGATGCGTCTCGATCAGCCGTTTCACTTGCTTCTGCGCAAAACGAATCGCGCTTTCGAACAGCTCCCGGTCAGTCTCGTAGATGAATTGAATCACGCAGACTCCTGCGAAATCAATTATAGTTTCCGTCCCCGTGGCAAGTCAGGCCGGGTTGCAAGCCTCTCTGCTAACATCGGGTTGCATGCCGGCGAAGGTTACCATCGTCAACAACGGACCGATCCGTATCGAAGGAGAATTTACGATTGAAGATTCGGAAGGAAACTCCTTCGGTCTAGCGGGGCGTTCCGTGATTTCTCTCTGCCGCTGCGGAATGGCGGATAACAAGCCTTTCTGTGACGGGACTCACGGCCGAAATGGCTTTACTTCTCAATGCAAAGCTCGTGATCTCCCCCCTCCGAAACCGCGCGTCTGATTTTATTCGATCCTGAAAGCCGATCTTTTTATCGGGGCGTCGGGTAGTGGCAGAGACGGTAGAAGTACGCAAACAAACCTCTCCACCCCGTCTCGTTGAACTCGACATTCTGCGCGGATTCCTTCTGCTGTGGATGACGCTCACGCATCTTCCTACCAAGGCGAGCGTTGTTTCGAACCAGACGTTCGGCTTCGTCTCCGGAGCCGAGGGGTTTATCTTCCTCGCCGGCTTCATGATCGGGCAGCTCGAGCATCGCATCGAAGGAATGCGCGGCCACGGCGCTACGATTCGTGATCTTCTGCGGCGAACCGGGCGTGTTTACGGCTATCATGCCGCACTGCTCGTCATCGCATTCACGGTGGTGGCCGAGTTTGGCGTAAGGTATCACCGGTTGGCGCTCCAGAACCTTCTTTCGTTCTATCTGGCTCATCCTGCATCGGCAATTATCGCCGCATCGTTGCTCGAGTATCGGCCCTCGCTTCTCGATATTCTTCCGATGTACGTCATCTTTCTGCTCTTGACCCTGCTGGCGCGGCGCGTCGCCGATCGCTGGGGTTGGGACCCGGTGGTCTACACAAGTTTCTTCGTTTGGGCGGTAGCCCAGTTTGGGTTACGAGCCTGGTTATATCGCCACATCAACCTATTCGGATTGAATGTCCCGGAGAATTCAACGGGCGCCTTCGATATGTACGCATGGCAGCTCCTGTGGATTGTCGGCCTAGCTCTCGGAAGCATCTACTCCGATCAGATCTCTGGGGAAGGGGACCAACCCAATTCGGAATTACCTCGCTGGCTGATCCGGCTGAGTATCTCCCTTGCGGCGATTTTTCTCATTCTTCGTTACAGCCAGGTCGATCGATGGATGAATCCCGATTCTTACGGCTGGCTGATCGATAAGTGGCACCTTGGACCGGCGCGCGTGATTAACTTCGCTGCGCTTGCTATTTTCCTGGTCCGTTTCGGCCAGAACATTGCTGCGCTGCCCATCTTTCAACCGCTGGTCTTGCTCGGACGCGCGTCCATCGAGGTGTTTTCAGTACATGTTCTCTGCTGCCTGGCGGGAGACGCCCTTAGCGTGGATGCGGATCCGAATCTACCGTGGTGGCAGCAGGTCCCGCTGCTGGTGGTTACCATAAGCGCATTGTTCCTCACGGGCTACCTGGTTACCAGGCGCAATGCGCGCAAAAAGCAGGCTGCCAGAGTATCGGCCTAGTCGCTCAGCACACGGATATCGCTCAGGTACCTGTAATCTTCTGCATAATCCAGCCCGTAACCGACTACAAACTCATCCGGTATCTGAAACCCCACGTACTTCACCTCTACCGGTTGGATGCGCTTTTCCGGTTTATCGAGCAGTGTCGCGACAGCGAGCGACTTCGGCCGGCGGTTTCTTAGCAGGTTCCGCAGATACGTGAGGGTCACTCCACTATCGATGATGTCCTCCACGATGAGCACGTGATGCCCTTCGATCGCCACATCCAGGTCTCGTGTGAGCTTCACCTGCCCCGAGCTGGTCTTCTCTTTTCCGTAACTCGAGATCGCGATGAATTCGATTCTCACGCGGAGATGTTTGAAGGCCCGTGCGAGATCCGCGAGGAAAACGAAGGAGCCCTTCAGAATCGAAATCAGATAAACAGGTTCGTCCGGATAGTCGGCTTCGATTTCGGCCGCTAACTCTTCGACACGCTTCTTGATCTGTTCCGAAGAAATCAGAACTCGCGACGTGTCTGCATTCACTCTTGACAATCTTAGCTTGCCGGTGGCGCGCGTCTGCTAAACTGAACTCTTCCTTTTTATAGAGGGTAATAATGTTCTCAACCGCCCGGATTGGCCTCCTGGCTCTGGCAGCGGCTGTTGTTCTTTCCCCCGCGCTGCGAGCGGATTTCATCACTATTCCACAGCCCACCTCAGCTTATCTGAGCGGCACAACCCAGTTAGTTTTTACCGATTCGGATGGAACTCTCATAGGTGGCGGCGCGATTGGCGGCGAGACCCTTGTCTACAGCAGCGACCTCGTGGAATACACAGTGCCGTCAAGCTGGGCCGCATGGGGGACACCACCCTCGGTAGAGACATCCACTCCGCGGATCGGCTTTACTGATGGCGTTTCCGCTCTCAGCATTAACCTCACCGACCCGGCCAGGACTTTCGGTCTTGAAATCGAACCGGATGATCAGGCTGTTGAAGAAACCACCGCCGCTTTCTACAGCGGGTCGACACTGGTCGGAACTATTGACCGGTTTCCAAACGGCAATGGCGGTGCGCTTCTCTACGCAGCCTCGACCAGTACGAATCCGTTTACGAGAGTGGTGATTACTAACCTCGACGGCGACGACTTTGCAGTTGCTCAAGAGCGCTTCGCCTTGGCCACCCCGGAACCAGCCACACTGGTTCTGCTCATTCCCGCGCTCTTAGGGTTAGTTTTGTTACGGGGAACGCTACCTCTGCGCCAGTGCTAGGCGCGTACTTCCGGGTCCGATGTGAATGTGTGGAGCGGTCGCAGCTCCGACGATCGCGCAGCGAAATGCCAGGTAAGGGATTCGCAGCCGCTCAAGGCATTCTCTCAGCCACACGCCTTCAGTGCCGTCCGGACTCAACGAAATATCGGCCCGGTTGCGGTGGTCGAGACCCATCGCCCTATGTACGGCCGTTTCACCGAGTGCGCTGACCGGAAGAGGATGATGAAATTTGTTTTCAAACTGGCGTGAGATCAGCGGCAGCTGATCGAGCCTGAACGAACCGCTGCCGTCATAGCGGATCATCACGCCCGCGAGAGAGTTCGCCCTTGCCTGTAGCGCTGTACGTTCGAGTTGTTGCTCGACCTCCGCCATTTGCCTCAGCTCGTTCAGCAGTTTGGTACGGTTCTTCGCGAGTTCTAGTACCCGCTTCCTGGCTTCCAACTCGTCTTGAAAAGAGGCAAAATCCGATTCTGCCATGATCCCGGAATCCACCAGGCTCCGCCGGGAGAGGACAATTTTCTGCTGACGGTCAACTCTCCTGCTTGCCGCCGCCACCATTGACTCGGCTTGCGCCGTCGTCATGTCCTGCAGCCGCAGTTCGCCGTAGAGTGTCTGGACCAGAATGACTTCGTCTTGGGCGTCGGCCAGGTGATTTTGCGCGTCTACAAGCCGCGACTTCGGGAGAGTTCCTTGACCTACCAGTATGTTTATCTGGTCGACTTCATCCTGCGCGCGCTCGACGAGGCTCTGGGCAAGTGCATCGTAACCGGCCGCGGTTGATGGTTGACCTGCTGCCGCAGTGGCCGCGCACAAAGTAAAGAAGACTGCCCTTCGGAGAGCAGCGAGTAGTACGAAAGTATGAAGTTGGGCGATCTTATGCTCCTGTTGTCACTCTATTATGCAGGAAAGTAGTAATTTGTAGTACGCTAGGCGCTAGGAGAGCCTTACGACAAGCCTGTCACGCCGTTCCCCCAACTCCGGTGCTATTACCGCAGCGGAGTTTGAAAGCAACTGGCTCACAGCCGCCCGTTCCGCTGAATCCAAGAAAGCCTTCGACCTAAAGGTACTCGATCTTCGCCCGGTGACATCGTTCACTGACTTCTTTGTGATCTGTTCTGTGGCCAATCCACGGCAGGGCCGCGCGGTCTCAGACGAGATCCACAAACAGTTGAAGGATCTGGACGGCGAACTGCCGACAAGTATCGAAGGGTACGATCATGGCGAGTGGATTCTCATGGATTACGGAGATTTCCTGGTTCACATCTTTTCGGAAAACGCCCGCTCATCTTACGATCTGGAGCGGCTTTGGCGGCACGCCAAAGTAGTGAACTATGCGGAATCGGCTCGCGCGTGATTCAGAGAAGTTTCATTACCGGCGGCACAATCTCTATACTATTATTAAGTCTCGAACAGTGTTGACCTTGCTGACGGCACGCCATTTTGATGTTCTGCACGCCATCGTTCAAAATTACATCGAAACGGGCGAGCCCGTAGCTTCACGAACCGTCGCCCGTAAGTATCCGATGAGCTCTGCGTCCATCCGCAACATGATGGCCGATCTGCTCGAAGAAGGGTATCTTTCGCAGCCCCATACCTCTGCCGGACGCGTACCTACTTTGCGTGCCTATCAGACCTATGTCAAGACTCTGTTCAGCAGCCGGATCATACGGGCCGAACTCGATCGCCTTCATCTCGAAATCGAAAAGGCGGGCAGCGTAGAAGCCCGTATAGAGCGCTCCTCCAAATTGCTGACTGAAATCACCCGGAACTTCGGGATTGCCGCCGCGATCCCGACGGAGAATCAGACGCTCGATCAGGTAGAGTTGCTTGCTCTTCCCGATCGCCGGATTCTGATGGTAGTGATCACGCGCGATCGGATGGTGCGGAACAAGGTTATCCAGGTAGAGGATCATGTCGCGCAGGACGAGCTTATCTCGATCCGTAACTACATCAACTACAACTTCGGCGGGTGGGCCCTTCCAAACATCCATCGCGAGCTGAAACGCCGCTTTGATTTAGAAAGTGCCGCCTACGATGCCATCCTCAAACGGGTGAACGTTCTTTACCGGCAAGGTTTGCTCGACCTAGGAGCGATGCCCGAGGTGCATTTCGACGGCGCCGAGAATCTGATCGGTCTTGACCTTCATCTCACCCGAGAGCGAGCCCGGGAACTTTTCCGCGCGCTCGAAGAGAAGAAACGAATCATTCAACTTCTTGGACATTTCCTCGAAACGCGAGAGGGAGAGCCGGCCATTCAGGTAGGGCTGGGCGACATACACCCGAGCATGAGCGAGCTTTCACTGATCGGCGCGCGCTTCAGCCTGCAGAATGGCTTGCAGGCGCATGTTGCCGTACTTGGCCCTATGCGCATGAACTACAGCCGGGCAGTCTCTGCGGTTCTCCATGTCGGCCAGGCTTTCAGAAGCACCACGATGCAGTAAGGCGCTGTGCCGGTCGGTAACTTTTCTGCTATCGGCCCTGCTTGCAGCGACTCAAGTTCAGAGCGCCACTTTTTACCGCGACGTATTACCCATCTTGCAACAGCACTGCCAGAGCTGCCACCGGCCAGGTGAGATCGGGCCCATGCCGCTGCTGGATTACAAAGAGGCGCGGCCTTGGGCAAGCGCTATTCGTCAGGCTGTTCTCCTGCGCCAGATGCCGCCCTGGTTTGCCGATCCGCATTACGGACCTTACGCGAACGATCGCAGCCTCTCAGAGGCGGAAATTCGAACCATCACTCAGTGGGTAGATGCGGGCGCGCCGCCGGGAACCGCTACACAGGTGCCGAAGCCGCGCAAGTGGGTTGAGGGGTGGTCGATCGGCCAGCCCGAGATCGTAATCAAGATGCCGGGTGCTTTCGAGGTTCCAGCGTCGGGCACCCTTCCGTATCACTACGTCATCGTGCCCACCGATTTTCGAGAAGACACCTGGGTAAGGCTTGCCGAAGTTCGAGCTGGCGATCGGCAACATACGCATCACATTGTCGTGAGTGTGCGCGAGCCCGGCTCGAGGTGGCTCGCCTCTGAACCCGTGGGCGTTCCATTCACCCTAGAGCCCGGTGCTCCTCGCGATGGCGTCCCCGGGGAATTTGTTGCCGGGTATGGCCCCGGCGCTCTTCCCGAAACCCTCGCGCCCGGACAAGCGAAGCTGATTAAGGCTGGGAGCGATCTCGTGTTCCAGCTTCATTACACGACTAACGGTACTTCGGGCTGTGACCAGAGTAGAGTCGGGCTTGTGCTTGCGCACACTCCACCCCGCCAGCGTGTCCTTATGCTGGCCGCGGCTAATATCCGCTTTCGTATACCGCCCGGAGATCCAGATTATCGCGTCGATTCGAGCGTGGCGCTCCACCATCCAGCCACGCTCATTTCGCTTTTGCCTCACATGCATCTGCGCGGCAAGTCATTCGAGTTCCGCGTCGTCTATCCAGACGGCCGCTGCGAGACTCTCCTGAGCGTGCCGCATTACAGCTATGACTGGCAGCTTTCCTACTATCTCGCCGAGCCGCGTGCGCTGCCTGCGGGCACAACAATTGAATGCACGGCGCACTTCGACAATTCTCCCAATAACCCTCGCAATCCAGACCCCACCAGGATGGTCCGTTTCGGCCCGCAAAGTTGGGACGAAATGATGATCGGGTATTTCGAAGTTGCGACAGATGTGAAGGCCGACCTGCGCGAACTGTTGCTGCCATAGAATCAGTGACAGGCGCTCCTCATGCACAACTTCCGATTTCTTTTACCTGCAGGAACCGTTCTTGTTCTCGCGCTCGCCGCATCCGCACAGCAGAAGCCCGCTCGCGAGATCCCGCAAACCGACTCGAGCTACATAGACGCCGATGGCACTGCTCACATCACGCGTGTTGTGCCAGTACCGAAGACTGTCAGCCCGGAAGCACAGCAGCGCTTAGGCCGGCCTCAATCGGACGCGCTTGTTCCCGAGACGCTGGCCGATCGACGCAGTAAAACCGATAAATGGCAAAATGGCGCCGGCGCCGAGGCCCGGAAAATGTATCCTGCAAATGTCTCCGAACAGACGATTGCGGGTGTACCGACCAGGGCCATCACCCCAGTCGACATACCGGCCAGCCGGCGCGACCGGCTGCTCATCAATGTACACGGCGGAGGATTTAACTCCGATTCCGGATCACTCACAGAAACTATCCCTCTCGCCAATCTCACCAAGACTAAAGTGATCGCGGTGCTCTATCGCCTGGCTCCTGAACACCCCTTTCCTGCCGCAGTAGAGGATGCCATCGCCGTCTATAAAGACGCGCTCAAGACGTATCAACCGCAAAATGTTGCGTTGTATGGCACTTCTGCCGGAGCGGTCTTGACGGCTGAAATAGCTGTTCGGCTGCGTCAACTCAAACTGCCGCTTCCTGGGGCCCTCGGCATCTTTTCGGGGTTCGGTGATTTCAGCAAGACAGGCGATTCACGCAGGATTTTTTCTTTGAATGGATTTTCAGGGCCGCTTTCGCCGCCCTCCTCGAAGCCAGGTTCCGACTCCGCTTACATCGGATCGACAGACCCGAAAGATCCGGTCCTTTCACCTTTTTATGCAGACGTCAGCGGCTTTCCGCCAACGCTGTTCATCACCAGCACTCGCGACCTTCTGCTAAGCGGAACAAGTATCCTTCACCGTGCGTTCTTGCGGGCCGGCGTAGACGCTCAGCTCGTGGTTTTCGAAGCCCTTCCCCACGCCTTCTGGAACGATGTGCATCTGCCAGAGTCCCAGGAGGCCGATCAGATCATGGCCAAATTCTTCGACCAGCATCTGGGGGCCAGTTCTCCGCAGGCACGGCGCTGAAACGGGCAGCGTCATTTCCAAGCTCCGAGTAACCGCCGCACCACTACGAGTTCGCCCACGTGATAGGCGTTGTGATCGGCGGCCAGCAGTATCTCGCGTAAGATCGTCTGCCCGTCACCGTGTGGGATTTTTGCAAACAAGTCTTTTGATTCGTCCGATGCGAGTTCGGTCAGCGCTTTCAAGTCTGCCCGAAAATCATGGGTGCTCTTCCTCCAATCCGCATCGCTTGGTTTCGCTTCCGGAGTGGGCCAATACCCGGCGGGAAACTCCGGCGAGACATGCTTTGGATTGCGTGCGAACTCCAGGATGTCATTTTGTGCAATTCGCATGTGCTCGACCAGTTCCCAGGGTGAATGCACATCGGGCGCCGGCCTCTTGCCTCTGAGGTCTGGCGGGAGATCCTTGATTGCCGCATCAAAGGTTACGTGAGCTCCCCCATCGTTCAATAAAGAGACAAGGTGTTCTCGCAGATATTTGTCGTGGGTCATCGTTGCGTCCTCATTTCTATTAGCGCATCCGCCCGAAGCGGAATACCATTAGCGCGCGGAGAACCAAGTCCGCCACGCGGTATCCACCGCCGCATGTGTCAGGGAGGACGCTATCAAACTGCCGCTTTTGCGGAAAGCCGAACCGTAGAACCAACCAGCGAGCGTGGCCAGTGCAACGTAGCGCCAGTTCGGAAACGGCGCATGGAGGATGTGAAAGAGTCCGAATAGACAAGACACTGCGAGCTGGCCGGCTACCCAGCTTTGGAGGCGATTCGAGAGAAGCGTCTGCAGAAACCCGCGGAAGAACGTTTCCTCGAGTAGTCCGACAAACAGAAAGATTTCTAGATAGTTCAAGAGAAAGGAGCCGAGTCCGGGCCACCGCGGGTTCCATCTCGTGAAATGGAGGGCCAGGCTCAATGGGATCGCAATTGCTGAGAAGTAGGCGAAATTCAGAGCCGCCTGGAGAAAGATTTCGCGAGAGAGGCGGAACTCATATCCGAGGCCGGGAACCGGACGCACATACACCCAACACCAGGACGCAACGGAGATGAGAAAGAGCCGCGTCATGAAATCGAGATTCACGGGGGCGTTCCAGATCCCTCCGATCTGATGGGATAGCACCGCGGTGACAAGCAAAATTGCGACGGCGCCATCCTGCCAGGTGAAGACGCGTGAATCTTGCATCGGTAGAAAACGATAAATGGCCCACACGGGAAACGCGACCAGGAGCAGCTTGAGGAGCGAAATCCAGCGGAAATCGCCGGTTCCGAGCCCGTAGATGACATACGGCAAGCACCACAGCGCTACGAGAATAATCGAAATCCCAGACAGCTTCGGAGGCAAGCTCTTGAAGAAGCCAGGAAGCAGAACAAGAGCTAGCAAAAAGATGAATGAGAGATAGATGCAGCCGGCCGAGAACGGAGCTAAAGCATAGCGATGCGCGTATATCCGCGCCACATATGCGAATACGAGGGCGAAAGAGCCGAAGCAGATATAAAAATGCTTCTTAGCCAACAGGTATTTAAGCGGCCTGCAACTGCACTTTCTTACCTGCTACCGAGAGATTCTCTCGGACGAAGGTTTCGTCCCAGAGATTCGAGTTAACCGCGGAGATGTGCTCGTTTTGCAGTACCCACAAATAACCCTTAAGCGGAACCTTCATGTCGCCGGGAATAATCCGATTCAGCTTGTCGATACGCCACTGCGGAATCGGCTGGATTTCCTTGTGATGCGTGGCGACAGCGTGCGCCGTTTTCATGGCAATCATACCGACATCCTTCGCCGAAGCGTCGAGGATGGCTTGATCGACGTAACCAGCGTTGATAACGTTATAGGCCATCTGGACCGCATCATAGTGACCGAGATCAGTTGCTTTGCGAAGCACTGCACCGGGGTCGTTGTGAGAAGTCACGCCCAGGAAGCGTACTTTGCCCTGTTTCCTGAGTTCGAGAAACGTCTCGTAGATGTGGGGGTTATCGAGTTCGTCAGCGGTGTTTGCGCCGTGCGGGCACATTAGCAGGTCGAAATGGTCCGTACCGACACGCTTAAGGCTGCCTTCCAGCGAATCGGAGATGCACTTCCGAAACTGCTGGCTTCCCTCTACCAGGTGGGCGTAGTCGGGCATCATAGCGCTGCACAGATACGAGCCTGCGAATTGATCGTGCTGTCCGGGGAAGTAAGTGAGATAGTAACCGGGCTTTTCAGCTAGATTCGTGCGGCGAATCTCGTCGACGCGCTGCATGATCGCGTTCTGCTTATCCGCGGGCAGGCCCTTGAAGATGTCCTTATACAGACCATTGCGAAGGTCACCGAAGGCGCTCACCTTCGTTTGGAGAAATACTTTATCGCGTTTCGCGGAACCACCAAGGAACTTGCCGTAGGCGATTTCGCAGTCACCCTTCCCGTAGGCCGGCGCCATATCAAGATAGTTCAGACCCATTTCGAGCGCCAGATTAAGATGCTGGTAATTCTCCGAACTGATGGGATCTCCGCCTGAGACAACCTCCGAGATCATGAGGTTGGCGCGTCCCAGGCGCCGATAGGACATGCTCGGTTGTTTGTTGCGCCACTCGGCGTTCGGGGTCGGGCTGGTCGAGAGTCGAGTACTTGGCGGAATTGCTGATGATTCTGAAGATGGCGCGGTCTGCGCAGCCAGAGTGGAGGCGATGCCCAAACCCGCAGCAGCATGCAGAAAATCACGACGGGTATCTTGACGGCTCATGCGGGATCTCCTTCGACGTTTCCATTATGACGCTCCAGATCTTAAGCGGTGAAATAAAAAACCGAATTGGGTGTTGCGCAGCCTGATCCGAATTAGTAGACTAGAGGCTCGGAAGTGAACGGCATGGGCACATATCAAATAAAGAGGCTTACAGATCCTCACCGCGATATGCGCGTCACGATCGTAGCCTTCGTACTCGGCTTCTAACTTAATTTAGTTCACATCGGTGTTCCGGCCTCGGGTCCGGAAACGTATAACGACTGCGAACTAAGTCCAGCAGGAGTAAACAATCAACAAATCATGTAACAGAGGTGTCATCAGGAGTGCTGTATGTTATGGAAACGAATAGTGGTGAGAAAGCGCGAGAGAGTGCTGCTCTTCAAGGATGAACGGTTCAGCGGAATTTTGATGCCTGGCGTGCATCGAATCCTCGTGACGTCGCATGAGGCTCTGCAGACCGAGAAGCACGATCTGGATGATCTCGTATTCGAGAGCATATGGACCGACTATCTGCTCAAGGAGCAGCCGGAGATCGCAAACCGTCATTTCACCATCGTCGAAACGAACGGCACACAGGTGGCGATGGTGTATGTCAACGGCCAACTATTCACGGTTATGGTGCCGCAGAAGCGTCTGCTTTTCTGGCGAGACGCGGCACTTGTAACGGCGGAGATCGTGAATGTAATCGGAGAACCCGGGCAGCAGCCAAGGGAGGGAGAAGAATGTACTCGTTCCTTGGATGGCTGTCCCACGGCGTACACTTGCGTTTAGACGATTTATGAATCAATCGGACGTGGTAAGCCAGATCAAGAAGACCGGCATCGTGCCGATCATTCGCACGGCAGACACGGAAACGGCCGTTCGCTCCGTAGAGGCCGCTTACGAGGGCGGGTTGCGGTGCGCCGAAATCACCATGACGGTGGACGGCGCACTGCGCGCTCTGGAGCAGGTTGCCAAGCGCTTCGGGAGCAAGATTCTGCTCGGCGCGGGAACGGTGCTTGATCCGGAAACAGCACGGATCTGCATCCTTTCAGGCGCGGAGTTTCTGGTTACACCCAGTCTCAACGTGCGAACGATAGAACTGGCGCACCGCTACTCAAAGGCAATTTTTCCGGGCGCGCTGACCCCGACCGAGATACTTACAGCTTGGGAGGCAGGCGCTGACGGAATCAAAGTGTTCCCCTGCAGCGCGATGGGGGGCGCCAAGTACATTCGGGCGCTGCGCGGTCCGTTTCCACATATCGAGTTTGTTCCGACGGGCGGCGTGAATCTGGAAACGATCGGCGAGTTCCTGAGCGCAGGTTGCTGCGCCGTGGGCGTCGGAGGCGAATTGGTAGATGCAAAGAGCATCGCGGCCGGGAACTACGCTCTCATTACCGAGCGCGCCCGCCAATTTCTGAACAAGGCGGAAGAAGCCCTTAATTCTTCCGTGCGGGAGTTGCGATAAAGCGGTAACCGACGCCGCGTACAGTCAGGACGTGTCGAGGCGAGGTCGGATCATCTTCGATATATCGGCGGAGCCGCACGATGAAGTTGTCGATGGGCCGGGTGTCAGTGCTTTCCTGAACGCCCCATACTTCATCTAACATGGCTCTTCTCGAAACTGCTTTTCCCTCGTGCTGGATGAGATAGCGAAGCACCTGGCTTTCCATCAGAGTGAGTCGGAAAACCTGCTCCCGCACAGACAATTCGAGCAGATCGAAATCTACTCCCTTTTCGCCGTTTTCACCGAAGGTGAAGACATCCTTTTGCTCTGACAAAGGGATGGCAACACCGGCCGGGGCTTGTAGCCATTCGCGACGCCGCAACAGCCCATGGATTCTGGCGAGAAGAATCGTCAGCTCGAACGGTTTGGGAAGGTAGTCATCGGCACCCGCTGCAAAGCCTTTCAGGATGTCATCCGGATGAGCGCGTGCCGTGAGCATCAGGGTTGGAATAAAGCGGGAAGCCTGGCGCAGTTCTGCTATAACGCTGAAGCCGTCCTTCCCTGGCAACATGACATCAAGTACCAAAAGGTCAAACGGGATGGACTTTGTATTGAGAAGCTCTACAGCCTCTTCGCCGCTCTCAACTACCTGGACCTGATAGCCTTCGGCTTCCAGATTGAACCTTAGACCATCCGCAAGATGCTGCTCGTCTTCTACTACCAAGATTCGATTCATCTCATAACCGGGAGCTGAAGCACGAACGTGCTGCCGCGTCCAGGACCGTCGCTCTCCGCCCAGGCGCGGCCGCCGTGCCGTTTAGCTACGGAGCGAACGATGTACAAGCCCAAACCAGTTCCCTTCAGACGGGTTGCCGCGAGACCCGGGATCCGGTAGAAGCGCTTGAAGATTCGTTTGAGCTCACCCTTCGGAATTCCCACGCCTTTGTCTTTAACTCGAACCCAGATGTGCCGTCCGTCCACCTCGGACACCTCGATACGGACATTGATGTTTGCCCCAGAATATTTGATGGCATTTTCGACCAAGTTCGACACTGCGGCACGCAATTCGTTAGGATCTCCCATGATTTTGACGGGGGTTCCCGGGCGGTAATCAAGGGCGTCGGGGTCAAGACCGTGCAGCGCGCGAGCTCGATCGACACATTCCGCGATCAGGCCGTTTAGTTCAACTGCGGAGGAATTCAGAACACGGTTGGACGGCCCCACGCGCCCGGTCTGCAAAACCTGCTCAATTGTCGACAGAAGCCGGTCACTGTCGGTAAGCATGACGCGATAGAACTCCTGGCGCCTGGGTTCGTCCACGGACCTGCTCTGGAGAGTCTCGAGGTAGAGGCGAATAGATGCGAGAGGAGTTTTGAGTTCGTGAGTGACGGCGTTGATGAAGGCGTCATGCTGCGCGTTTCGACGGATTTCGCGCACGAGGAACGTGGTGTTCAAGACGACACCGCTAATAATCATGGCGAGCAACAGGACCCCGAAGAAGAGCAGGATCCCGGTGTGCCAGTCGAACAGGACCCAGCCTACGTAAAGCAGAAGTATGACGGTGATGAGACCGACGCCTAGGGCGATGAAGAATGCGATCGATTTTTGCCGACCGGCGACGACCATATTTCCAGCTTATGCTGGCGGCGGATCAGGCGGCTTTCTGTCGCGTCAAGTCGTTTTCAATCTTTGCGACTTTAATGGATTTGGCTATGCCCAGCCATTTGAGTAAGGTGATCTGAATCCAACTGAAGTCAATTTCATACCAGGCAAGGCCGTGACGGGCCGAGGTGGGATGAGCGTGGTGATTGTTGTGCCAGCCTTCTCCGGATGTCAGGAGGGCAACCCACCAATTGTTACGGGAGTCATCCCGCGTGGCAAAGCGGCGCTTTCCCCACATGTGAGTGGCCGAATTAACGAGCCAGGTAGCGTGGAGGCCGACCACGATGCGCAGGCAAATGCCCCACAAAAACATGGGCAGGCCGCCAATGGCAAAAAGGATACCTCCGAGAAAAACTAACGGTACCCAGTGGTAATTGTTCAGCCGGACGTAGAAGGGATCCTTGGCCAAATCGGGCGCGTACTTGGCCATCAGGCGAGTATTGTTGTGCTTGGCCTCGCCAAAAAGCAGCCATCCTATGTGAGCCCACCACGCGCCATCACGAGGAGAATGAGGATCTCCCTGCTGGTCAGACTTTTGGTGATGGATGCGGTGGGTCGCGACCCAGAAAATTGGGCCCCCTTCGAGAGTGATCGTGCCGCATATGGCCAGAAAATACTCGAGAAAACGCGGGAGATTGTAAGAGCGATGGGTATGCAGCCGGTGGTAACCCATGCTGATCCCCAAACTGATCCCAATCCAGTAGAGGAGGACCGCTGCGATGAAGGCTTCCCAGTTGAACATAAACAGGGCCGCTATCGCTCCGAGGTGGAAGAGAACCAGCACGGTCACGTTGAGCCAGTTCAATCTTTCGTCGTCAATGTTGTTCAGTAGCTCGAGATTCTGCTCGGCGAGTGTGGGCACATTTAGAACGTAACAAGAATTAGCCTTTTGCTTTGTAAGAGTTATGTAATTCTTTGCGTTCGTGATACCTTAGACGATATGGCAATTCCGAATGTAAAGCGCTTTCGGCCGTTTTGCCCGACTTGCAACGAGAGTTTTACAGTGATGGCGGTCCTGCCGAGTGGAACAAACGTCGACGCATACCTGAAAGATGCCGTCGAGCGTCACGATCACAAGGCCTTTTTGGACGCCAAGCAGCAGCATTTCAAAGTTCGCGTCGGCCAGCAAAAACAGAAGAAAGCCAAATAGCGTCTCTTTAGGAACCCACAAAGCGGGCTGTGTCAGGTGGTCCCTTTGCGCTTCCGAGTACTCAAACCCACAAGTTGTCTCAGGACGGCTTGTGGGTTTGTGCTGTTCGGAGTGCTTTGAGAGCGGCGAAAGCGACGTCCGGATCCGCATCTTTGGATAAACCGTTCAGACAGCGAACGTTATCCGGCGTGGACGCGTCCCCCAAAATTGCGCAGAGCGAGATTTTCTGATTTTTCTCCATTGACGGAATCATGCTGACCAGCGCGGTGCTCACTTTTTTTTGCACCGCCAGTTCGGTCAAATACGCGGAGGCCTGACTGGCCCGCGCTTTGGTCTGAAGACTCTCAACGAGATAGGAGAGCGGGCTAAATTCAGAGGTGTCGATCTTGCCTTCGTTAACCATTCCGAAGGCCGCGGCCAGGTGAATTCGCCAATCGATCTCGCCTTCGTCGAAGGAATGCTCCAGAACCGGGAAATCCTCCGGTTCACGAATCCGGCCAAGGCCCTCCAGGCCTGCCGCCCGAAGTTCCGTGTCCCTGTCAGCAGCGTATTGTTGAAAAATCGAGCGGTCCTGCGGCTGCCCTAGCATGGCGAGCGCCTGCAATGCGGCACGGCGCATCTTGATATTCCGCGCACTGGATAAGGTCAGACGAACATCCGGAGCGCAGGCGGTGCAACGCAGAACGCCGATTGTTTCCAGCGCAGTAGATTGGATTCGATCGTCCAGGTCATGGGCCAAAAATCCGATAGAGGGGCCGGCCGAAAGGTCATGGATCTTCTGAAGCGCGATCAGGCACTCGAATATGAGATCGCTATCTTTGGCGTGGAGACTCTGTTCGAGATCCGGCACAGCGCCATGGGCACGCAAAATACCGGCCGCTAATGCCGCATTCGCGCGGGAGTTGACACTGTCGCCGTGAGCTATCACGCTGCCAAGGGCTTGACCGAGATCCTGACGGACCTGGACATCGCCATCCACCACCTGGTCATTGCGCGATGAGAAGAAGCCCTTAATTTGCCGGACACCGCGAGTCATGGTGCCGGTCAGACCGCCTTTGGCCACATAACCGGGAACGTAGGCGTTGACAATGCCATCAACAGCACGAATCTGCACATTCTCGTCTCTGTCCCGGGTGGCCTCAACGAGCGCATCGAGGCTGTGCTCTGTATCAATTCTTACGATTGCTTTAACTGCTTCTATACGGATTTCAGAGTTCGGGTCCGCAAGATACTGCGCGAGCGCCGGCAAAGCACGCCAGTCCCTTTTGCCGAGTTCGCGAATGCGAACAATGCGTCCTTTAGCGTTATCTCCAGCTTCGGTGTGAGCGAAGAGCAGCGAAGTGAGGGTCAGGCCGGAAAACGCCAGCCACAAAGGACGGATCACCATACACAAGAAACTATTTGACTACCTCAATGGTCACTTTGTGCGGGATCAGACCCGCCTCGAACCCGAGATCGAGCAATTTCTGAGCGGCTTGCGGCACGATGTCTCCGCCATCCACAGTGAAATGGTTCACGTACATGCCGACGAACTGCTCGGCTAACGTGGGGTCCAGATCACGGGCGAACTGCATCGCGTAATTCAGAGCCTCTTCGCGGTGGTCGAGCGAGTATTGAATGCTTTCACGCATCAGCCGGGAACATTCGCTGCGGACCTCGGGGGCAAGATCGCGGCGTAACGCGTTGCCGCCGAGCGGCAGTGGCAGAGAATAGGTACTCCGAAACCATTTACCCAGGTCGATCACGCTGTGCAGGCCACCGTGGCCGTATGTAAGCTGCCCTTCGTGGATGATCAAACCGGCATCCACCTCGTGATCTTTCACCGCGTCCAGGATCTTGTCGAAGGGAAGGACGACTTGCTGAAAATCCGGCTGGAAAAGCTTCAGGGTGAGAAAAGCAGTCGTCATTGTTCCTGGGATGGCGATTTTCTTGCCTTTGAGCTCGGCCGGTCCGATCGATTTGGTGCTGACCACAACCGGGCCGTATCCGTCGCCGACACTCGACCCGCTGGATAGCAGCACGTATTTGTCGGCAACGTAGGGATAGGCGTGATATGAGATGGCGGTAAGTTCGTATTCGCCGGTAGTCGCCTTCCGATTAAGGGACTCAATGTCATCTAGAACATGACGGAATATAAGTTTTTGCGATCGTACCTTCTTGGTCGCCAGGCCGTAAAACATGAAGGCATCATCCGAGTCCGGACTGTGGGCGCAGACGATTTCCACCAAGCTCATAAAGGAGCCTCCGAAGCAACATCAGTTTAACAGAGGGTTACCGACACAAGCAGGCGTCACGGAACTTGCCCAAGCAGCTGTTTAAAAGAGTTAAATCCTCTTCCAACGCGAAGAGGGTTTCCGAGCAGATAGCGAAATTTTGATCTTTTGCCGCCGACTCGAGAGTCTGTGCCCGGCTACGCGCCAACGGGGCCTGCAGGCTCCCAAGTGACCCTTTGATCTTGTGAGCAAGGCGAGAGAGGCGCTCGAAATCACTCTCGGCAAGCGCTTCACCCATTTGCGGCAGCTCATTCCAGCACTCCTCAGAGAAAAGGCCGATAATCTCAACCATCAACTCGGAATCGTGAGCACATTGCTCTTCGAACTCGGCCGGCTCGAATGTGGGAAGATGCGCCGCTGGGGTTTGCCGCACACCAGGTCCGGAGTGGACCGATCCCTGGAAGCGCGTGAAGGCTTGCTCTACATCGGCTGCCGTGAAGTCATCCGGCAGGTAACCATCTGAATGGAAAAGACTGTCCCGCTCAGGGAAGCAAGAGAAAACAGCGATCCGAGAGGCCGCCTTTTCACGGGTCTGCGCAACAGCGAAGCCGGCGACAAAGCCCGGCAACTCTTTGGCGGATTCCGACGAGGCGAACAAAGCAACGTCGAATTTCTGCACGGACAGCGCTTCAGCCGCTTCAGCGGCAGTGGGAACACAAACTGGCGGACATTCAGCGGAGGCGAAAACCGAGAGTAGCCGTTCAACACGACTCGGGTCGTCCTCCACGAGAAGGATTCGCAGACTATTCATTCAGGTTTTACTCGCAACCAACGCGCGAATGCCCACCACTCTCACACAAAATGCGAGCAACACACTTTTTAGAGCAACTTTGCGGCCGATCTCCACTTTCCGTTTATATGGTATATACTTTGGATTTAGTGGGGGTGTGCCTTCCCTAGTCTCACGACTCGCACCGTCATATCAAACATCAATCATTGGCCGAACAGGCTGCCAATATTTCTCACCCAAGCTTCTGCTGCCCTTTTCAACCTGGTTTTCCCGGACGAATGCAGGCTATGCGAGCAGCCACTTTCGACATTTTCTCGCATCCCGGTGTGTCCGGGGTGTCTCTCGCTTCCCCGGCCACTCGAATCGGAGTTGTTCTGCCAAGCTTGTCGGACTCCTTTCGCTTCGGCGTATTCGCTTGATGAGCGAGGTGTTTGTGCCATGTGCAGGCAGGATGGTGCAAGCTTCGACCTCGCCTACTCGTTTGGCAGCTATGAAGGATCACTCCAGAAGCTGATACACCTCTTCAAGTATGGGAAGGTGGAAAGTCTGGCGGCTCCACTGAGCCTCCTTTTGATGAGAGCTTTGCCGCGTGACCTGAATTTCGACCACGTGATTGCGATGCCGATGCACTGGAGGAAGCAGTGGGAGCGAGGATTCAATCAAGCCGAACTGCTGGCCGCGCCGGTTTCCAAGCGCTTCGGTCTCAAGCTATCAGGACATCTGCGCCGCGCGCGCTATACGAAATCGCAGGCAGGTCTCGATGAGCGCGAGCGCCGGGAAAATCTAAAAGGATCATTCGCGGTGCGCCGGCCTGAACAGATTTCGGGTAGGCGTGTTCTGCTGATCGACGACGTCTTTACAACCGGAGCCACCTTGGGCGCCGCAGCCGAGACACTGAAAGCTGCCGGTGCGGCTCATGTCTCAGTGTTGACGTTAGCTCGGGTCGACCGCCGCAGTGGTCAACCGATTTCTGCTCCGTTAGGTGGAAGTCAGCCGTATCCGGCTGTGCTCGCTGAGATGGAGGCAAGTTAGCGCGAGAGGATGATCCAACGGGTTCCCGCGAGTATACGCGGGACTCGAATTAGGGGAGGATACCCGGCATGGCGGCAAGTCCCGAACGACTGCACAGGCCTGTTCTAGTTCTGAATGCGAGCTACGAGCCGATCAACATTTGTGCGGCACGCAGGGCCGTTGTTTTGATCCTGAAGGGTGTGGCATCAGCCGAAGAAGTGGCACCGGCTCAGATCCATTCGGCACGACGAACACTCGGAGTTCCCTCTGTCATTCGGCTGCTGGAATACCGGCGTATCCCCCACCAGACGCGAGCACTGTCACGCAAGAACATACTGATGCGCGACCGCTATACATGTCAGTATTGCCACAAGACGCTACCTTCGGGAGAAATGACTCTGGACCATGTTGTTCCCCGTTCGAGAGCCGGAGAAACCACTTGGGAAAATCTGGTCGCCTGCTGCCATCCATGCAATAACCGCAAAGGCAGCCGTACGCCAGACGAGGCCGGGATGAAGCTGCTCCGGCCACCCCGTCCGTTCAGTCTGCATACCAGCCGGCATCTGATGAGGCTATTGGGGCGCAGTGACGATCAATGGAGAAAATACCTGTTCTATTCTGACTAGCGCAATACTATGTCGTCAAGACGTCCGGGCGTGCGAATCAGCCGATGCAAGAAGCTCCTCAACACGACGATATGACCTCGTCAATTATAAAGATGCTTCGTGAAGACGTCGACAATCACAACGTCATCGGCAACTGCAGGCATGTAACTGATTACTGATCCACCAGCCTGCAGATCACATGAAGCGATTTGGATTCCGAATAACGGCGCTGGCGGAGGGGTTTGTTCTGCGGATGCACGCGATCCTGATTCAAAAAGGGATAGAATCCGCCGTACGAGTCTTTGAAAAACCAGCGGCCGTCTATCAATTCCGCATCGCCGTAGATAGTTGCGAAGTACTCAACGTCGGCGTAGAGAATAACCGCCACGCTCCGATTGTGCCGACAACAGAAGCGCTGAGGAACTAGCAAAGGCACCAGTGAGGCGCCAGGCAAGAGCCGCTGAATGATCACTCATTACCAACGCCATTGAACGGAGAAGATCGGCCCTTTGAGTCGAGCGTTTACTCCCGCGGGGTTGCTGGCGCTCGCTGCGTGGATGTTGGCATTTAACATTCGATACCCCGCCAAAAGCGCAACGGGACCGATATTGACTCCACCACTACCAGCGGCCTCTATGTAGTTTCCATAGGCGCCCACGTCCATGCCTCGAATTCCACCTTCTATCGCCAGGACCTTGCGGCCAGGTATGGGGAAGACCCGCGCCTCGATACCGGCCAACGGCAATCCGATCGTCTCCGTGTTACTTGCAGTTGTCCCTGATTGGACAGAAATTATAGTCCCGCTCGTGCCGATGTAAGCGCCCCCGACGGACAGTCCAACGTGTCCCATGGAGCCACTCAGGAAGTCGTACTGGTAGCCGGCGAAGAAGTAATTCAGGTCTGCCGATGAACGCAGAGTCTCGTCGACATTGAAAATCTGACCGCGATACACAATCGTACGATCTACCGTGTTGTATCCGCTGATCCGGAGCGGGGTACCTTCGAGCACAATGCGGTGCTTGCGCGCCGGCTTCAGAACCAGTCTTCCGAAGAATGTTGGTCGTTGTTGCTCCACTCCCAAATCGCTCACCAGCTCAATCGGTGTTCCGTTCGCCTGGATGGTTCCGCTGGAGTCAACAAGCCAGGCGGATCCTGTCAGTTCAATCTTGAAGTTCTCCGGGTCTCCGTCAGATGCTGCGTAACCCGCATTCAAACCGGCGAACTGCAAAAGAAGTATGAGAGCCGCCCGCCGGGCTGCACTCGACTTCAGTGACTTGATTTCGTAACGCATATGACTTACTGCTACTATTTTCGGGTGCTCCGGCTGAGAAGATGTCAACCTACTTATCGAAGTACTTTCATGCCCGAAATGGTGAGATGTGACCCGAAGAACTTTACTCTGTAGCTCTCTGGGGTTCGGCGCGCTCAGCGCATTTGAACCGGGTCGAGCTTCTCTCCTCTCTGCAGACCCTTTGATCGTGTCCACCGAGTATGGGAAAGTGAAGGGCCTGGAAACGCACGGCGTGTTCTCGTTCCGTGGCATCCCATACGGCGGGTCGACGCAAGGGGCAGGGCGTTTCATGCCGCCCGGCAAACCTGTCCCATGGAGCGGCGTTCGAGAGGCAATCAAAGCCGGACCACGTGCGGTGCAATCTCCTGACGACAAGGGCATCTTTTCGAGTCCTCTCCTCGGGCCCTACTTCAGTGGTGGCCGCCCGGATGGTCCGCAGATCACAACTCAGGCCGATAGCGAGAACTGCCTGGTGCTGAACCTTCTAACTCCATCGCCAACCGGGAAGCGCCCGGTGATGGTTTACATCCACGGCGGAGGCTTCAGTTCGGGCTCGGGCGCACTAACCTTGCTTTCAGATCGGTTTGTCGCCGAAGAGGATGTTGTTCTCGTTGGGATCAATCACCGGCTCAATGCCTTCGGCTATACGTATCTCGCCGATCTCGATCCACGCTACGCGGATTCCGGTAACGTTGGCCAGCTTGATCTGATTGCGGCACTGGAATGGGTAACGCGCAACATCGCCCAGTTCGGCGGAGATCCCTCAAATGTCACCATTTTCGGGGAGTCTGGTGGAGGCGCAAAGATCAGCGCGCTCTTAGCGATGCCGGACGCCAAGGGTCTCTTCCATCGCGCCATCATCGAGAGCGGCTCTGCTCGCCGGGCTCGTACGACAGAAGCCGCTGCGCAACAAACAAAGAAGCTTTTGTCGGTACTCGGCTTGCAGTCGACGCAACTAGACGTCCTACAGAGCCTGCCACCAGAGAAGCTCTTCGCTGCATTTCAGTCCGCGTCACAAGGGCTCGGCCTGAGTGGCGGTCCAGTTGTCGACGGTCGTTCGTTGCCGCATCAGACATGGACTCCTGACGCACCGGTGGAGGCTCAAGGCGTATCGCTCATGGTAGGAAACTGCAAGGACGAAAGCACGTTGTTCTCGTTGCACGATACAGCGTTGTTTTCTTTGAATTGGGACGAACTCCTCAAACGAGAAGTCGCAGCAGGTATTCCGGAACCTGAGGCGCAGGCGGTGGTGGCGCAGTACAGGCAGGATTATCCGACAGAAACACCTTCGGATCTTTATTTTAGAATCTCGAGTGACAGAGGTGCGCGAAGGAATGCCACTGCGCAGGCTGAAGAGAAGCTAAAGCAGCTGAGCGGCGCGGTGTACATATACCAATTTTCCTGGAATACGCCGCTTCTCGATGGCAAGCTGAGAGCTTTTCACACTGCTGAGTTGCCTCTTGCCATGAGATTAGTGCTCTATCCTCAAGCGGAGGATCTTTCGCGGCAGATCGCCGGAGCCTGGGCAGGATTCGCCCGAACTGGAGATCCGAATCACGCAGGGCTACCACACTGGGAAGCTTACTCCACCACGAAACGACCCACGATGGTATTCGACGTGGGCAACACTCGATTGGATTATGCGCCGGCGAAACGGGAACTGGAGTTGCTCGCGCCGTACCCCGGTGGGCTGCTTTGATGTGGTAGCCGTGAACAGATTACTCCTGCCGTAGCGCGCACATCGGATCGATTTTCATGGCCCGGCGCGCGGGTACCCAACAAGCCGCAGCAGCCGTCAACACAACCAGACAAGCCGCAATCCAAAAGTTGGCGCGAGTTCCGTCTTCGAGCCCCGCTATCACACCCTGCAGAGCACGCATCATGATCCCTGCCGAGCCAAGTCCGATGGCGAGCCCTGTGACCACCGTCACAATGCCTTGACCAAAGATTAGGGCGTGGATACTGCCGGGAGTAGCACCGAGCGCCATACGAACCCCGATCTCCTGCGTTCTGCGCGATGTGGTGTACGATGTGACGCCGTAGATGCCTGCGACCGACATCAATAGCGCAAGGCCACCCGTGATAGCGAGTAAGCTCATGATGAAGCGGCGATCCGCAATTGAATCCTGTATCAGAGACTGCATTGAAGCACTCAGCAGTACGGGCTGGTCCGGATCGACTGCAGCGATGGCGTGCTGGATGGCTTTATCTAGATCTCTGATCGGCCGTCGGGTCCGCACTACCAAAAAGTCTGCGTTCTCGAGGGCACCCGCTGACAGATAAAGGTTGAAGCCGGGAGGGGCGTCGATATCGGCATGGCGCACGCTCGAAACGACCCCTATGATGCGCTTCCAATTATTCGGATTCTCCGCCGTGCAATCGACACAGATCTGCTTTCCTACCGCGCTACTTTCCGGCCAGAGACGTTTAGCGGTGACGTCATTTATTATCGCGGCGTCGCTCGACTGCTTGGTCTCTTCTTCGCGAAACCAGCGCCCTCTTATGAGGCGAAGGCCCAGCGTCTGCAGGTACTGGCCGCCAACGATGTCGACTTCAGCGATTAATCGATTACCCGAATCCGTTACAGCCGGCTGTCTCGCACCGATGGATCCTCCGTGGTTTTCACCGCTGAAAGGTAATGCGTCGACCGTCCCGGCGCTTTCCACGCCGGGAATCGAGCGCACAGCCTCAAGGAACCGCCGGTAGACTCTACCCCGCTGTTCGGGCGTCTTATATCGCTCGGGTTCGGGAAGAACAACAGATGCAAGAATCCGATCGGCTTGAAAACCAGGATCAGTGCGAAGCAAGTTGATGAAGTTACCCAGCAGCTGCCCTCCAATGAGCACCAGCGCTACGGTGATAGCTACTTCTCCGATCACGAGCGCTGCACGAGTCCGATCCTGTTTTCCGGAGGCGGCGCCACGCGCGCCCAAGTCACTCAGAGCGGCGGGTTTGGCTGAAGCAGCAGCGCGCAACGCAGGTGCAATCCCGAAGATTATTCCGTTTGCAAGAGCGAGCGCCATAGCGAAACCCAAAACCGTCCAGTCGGCACGCGCCGCCGCCAAACGAGGAATGCTCACGGGCGCTATGACCGGTAAGACCTTCCACGCGACCGCGGCGAGTAAGTAGCCTGCGAAGCCTCCCAGCACCGCGAGCACACAGCTTTCAGTGAGAAGTTGACGGACAATCCGGGTGTGCCCCGCGCCGATCGCAATTCGTACCGAGACTTCGCGCTGCCGGGCGATACCGCGCGCGAGGAGTAGATTCGCGACGTTCGCGCACCCGATCAGGAGGAACGTCAAGGCGGCCGCCATCAGAAACCAGAGAGCGTTACGGACCGTTCCGACAGTGCGATCCCAAAGAAGGTTCATCCCCAGAGTGGCATCGCGATTGGTCTTAGGAAATTCCTTTGTAAGCGCCGTACTGATGGAGGCGAGGTCTTGTCGCGCTTCGGCCAGAGAAACACCTGGCCGCAATCGAGCTACGGCGCCGAGCCCACCCGTCGTAGCAAGGGGACCGCCGGTTCGCAGAGGAGCCCAGAACTCAACGTATGGCGAGGGAGTGTGAGTCGCAGCCCGTCGCAGCGGAAAATTGAAGTCCTGCGGCATGACTCCGATCACCAGGCAGTCATGCCCGTTAGCTCTTACGGTCCTCCCTACGATGTTCGGGTCGGCGTTGAACCGGCGGGTCCATAAACCATAGCTGAGAATCATCTCATCGGCATGGCCGGGCTGATCTTCTTCCGGAAGAATATTGCGGCCGAGCATGGGCGAGACGCCGAGCGTCGGGAAGAGCTTGGCAGTGACCCTGAGCCCATACAGTGCTTTCGGCGGACTGGATGGTCCACCGCCGAGATCCAGCACGGCATTACGATAGATCCCAATGGATTCGAGCGTGCGTGTGCGCCTGATAACTTCCTGAGTGTCGTTCCAAAACATCCAGTCGCCGTGGGCTCGGCCTGTACCTGCAAAATCGGTGCGAAGCTGAACAAGTTCCGCGGGACGTTTGTAAGGCAGCGGATTTAGAAGTACTGCTTTGACTGCCGCGAAAACGACCGTGCTTGTGCCTACACTCAACGCGATCGAAAGCAGTGCAATTCCAGTCGCCGAAGGGCTGCGCCGGAAGATCCGAAACGCGACCCGTATGTCCCGTGCCAAGTTTTCGAACCCAATCATTGTGGTTGTCTTACCTTTCTAGACGTCCGGGTAGACGAAGTACGTAAATGTTGAGACGTCTGCGACCGCAACACGAAATATTGATATAATTAAATCGAATGAGCTTCCGGCGCCTGCGCCAGTGGGTTCAACGGACCAGTACTGAGAGCTATTTCCCTTCCCCGATCCCCTGCGGCGTTTCCGGGCCTGTCCTGGATAGTATTGCTCCGGTTGATGTTTCCGACGTTTCAACCCCTGAATGAAGTCTAGTATTCAGATATTTCGCGGCATAGAGCCGCTCTTCGGTACGCGTGACGAGAACATCCGGCTGCTTGAATCAGAACTGAATGTGCGCACGCGGCTGCTGGACGGACAGTCGCTAGAAGTAGAGGGCGATGAACCTCAGGTTCGCCGTGCCGAGCAGATTCTGGAGGACTACGCCGATCTTGTCGGCGAAGGCCACACGTTCAGTAACGGCGATCTCAACAGTTATATGCGCGTGGTTACCGCCGATCCGAATGTGTCGCTGCGGCGGCTGGTTGAAAGCGGCAAATCGCGTAGTTTCGGAAAGAAAGTGCTCGCGCCGAAGACCGTCAATCAGCGGCGGTATGTGGATGCAATCGAGCACCACGATCTAACCTTCGGTGTGGGACCGGCGGGCACCGGAAAGACCTATCTGGCAGTTGCCATGGCGGTCTCGGCTTACCTGAATAAACGGGTCGGCAGAATTGTTTTGACTCGACCGGCCGTTGAGGCGGGCGAGCATCTCGGATTTCTACCGGGTACACTCCAGCAGAAGATTGATCCATACCTGCGTCCGCTTTATGACGCTCTTTTCGACATGATCGACATGGAAAAAGTCGAAAAGCTGGTGGAACGGAATGTCATCGAGATCGCACCACTGGCCTTTATGCGCGGACGCACCTTGAACGATTGCTTCATCATCCTCGATGAAGCCCAGAACACCACGCTCGAACAGATGAAGATGATCTTAACCCGCCAGGGCTTCAACTCGAAAATGGTGGTTACGGGCGATTTAACTCAGATCGATCTACCCGGCGGGAAACGAAGCGGATTGCTGCACGCTCTCGATGTACTGAAGGGTGTTGAAGGCCTTGCATTCGTCAGGTTCAACGATAAAGATGTGGTCCGGCATCCGCTCGTACAACGGATCGTGAAGGCTTACGATCTGTATGACGAGTTAATTGGCGCTAACCGTCAGCTTGCCCTTACATTGGGCAGTGAGGGTCAGGTGGAAGTACGAGCCGAGCCACCGGCCAATACTACGGTTGAAATTCCGGAATTCCCGTCAGTCGCCTGATAGCAGCATGTCTCCTGAAGGTGGTAAACGAGCGACTCTTTTATTCCGAGCTCTTCCCAAGCAGCCTCGAATATCTGCCGCTCAGCGACGTGAACTGAAACACTTTGCCGATCTACTCAGTGAAAATCTGGCGGATGCAGCCCGATTCACCTGTCTTTGTACAGGTGACCGAGAGTTACGCCGGCTAAACAGTTCTTTCCTGGGTAACAATTACGCTACCGACGTTCTTTCGTTCCCCGCCGGTACGGGTGCGATCGGCCTCGGTGAACTGGCCATCTCGATCGATCGTGCAAACGCACAAGCCGACGAGTTTGGCCATAGCTGTATCGACGAAATTCGCATTCTCATGCTGCACGGCTTGTTGCATCTGACGGGTCACGATCATGAGCGCGACAGAGGCGAGATGGCCCGTGCGGAACGGAAGTGGCGCGGCGTTTTTGGATTGCCCACGACTCTGATTGCACGCAACCGGGCTAAGCGAGGGGCGGTGAAGCGATGACCCTGATCTGCCTTGTGTTGGCTCTGCTATTAACGGCCCTGCTCTGTTTCGTTTCCTACGTGCAGCTTCTTTACCTGGAGTCGTTGCGCCTGATCCGGCGAGATTATCCGTCGCTCGAGTTTTTCCGCGAGACACTTGCGCAGAAGATCGGACTCGACCTGGAGCATGGATCGCTGGCGTTTTCGCTGATCAAGCATACTTCGCTTTTCATGATCGGCCTGTTCTATCTGTGTGCGCTGGTGCGGCCGAATGTTCCACATTGGCAGAGTGTGCTCGAGGCTCTCGCTGCGTCTTTCGCGGCGATGCTGGTTTCGAGTTATATGGTTCCGCAAGTCCTTTACCGGCGCGGCGGCGTGGCATGGCTGAACAGGACTCTGCCTGCGACCAAGCTGCTGGCTGCGAGCGCGAGACCTCTGGCCCTCTTGGTTCGAGGATTTCAATCACTGCTCGATCTGGACAACAACGGGAGAGAGCCGGCGGCTACAGATTCGGTTGAACACATCGAAGCGTTGATCGACGCGGGCGCCGAAGAAGGAATTCTGGAAGAAGAGGATCGCAAGCTGATCCACTCAGTGGTCGCGTTCGGCGACAAGAATGTTCGCGAAGTGATGACGGCGCGGCCCAATATCGTGGCGATTTCGGTTGATAAGTCGGTTGAGGATCTTCGCCAATTGGTTATTCACGAACAATATTCCCGCATTCCGGTCTACGTGGGGACGATCGACAACGTTGTAGGGTTCGTACATGTTCGTGACATTTTCGAGTTAGATCCCGAAGAGCGCCAGACAAAGTCTCTGAAAGACGTAATGCGGCCGATTCCGCTCGTACCGGAGACAAAGCCTGTCAGCGATCTGCTCCGCGACATGCAACGCGACGGTTCCCACATGGTGATTGTGGTCGACGAATACGGGAACACAGCCGGGTTAGCAACCATGGAAGATCTGGTTGAGGAGATTCTCGGTGAGATACGCGACGAACACGAACCGGACCGCGATGTCAAACAGGAATCGGATCATGTCTTCGTAGCTCCCGGTAATTTAGATCTGGACAGGCTTCACGATCTGCTCGACTTTCGTCCGGAGGAGAACACGGAATCGACTACCGTGGGCGGCCTGGTAACCGAGTGGCTAGGCCACGTGCCGCAGGTGGGAGAAGCAGTGGAACGCAGGGGTATTCGCGTGGAGGTACTAGCCGGAAACGAGAGACGCGTGGAAGAAGTGCGTGTATCACGAATCGAAACGGAGACGGCTGCGCCGGTCGGTGCAGGAGCGTGAGCGAGCCGAACCATCGTGCTGGTTTTGTGGCAATCGCGGGCAGGCCGAATGCGGGTAAGTCGACACTCCTGAACGCATTAGTTGGGGAGAAGGTCGCAATTACAGCGCCGCAGCCCCAGACAACACGTACTTCCCTGCAGGGAGTGCTGACTGCGCCAGGATCCCAGATCATTTTTGTGGACACACCCGGCATCCACAAATCGGACACGTTGTTTAATAAGCGGATGATGGAAACGGTTCGGGGCGCAATAAAAGATCGCGACCTGGTGCTTTATGTAGCAGATGCATCGAAGCCGGTGACCGAGGAAGACGAGCACGCGATCGGGGCTCTCGCGCATTCAGAGAAGACGCTCCTGATACTCAATAAAATCGACCGTGTTGAAGACAAGCGACTGCTGCTCCCGATGATCGAGCGATATCAGCAGCTGTTTCCGTTCCTGCAAGCGATTCCCGTTTCGGCTCGCAGCGGAGACGGAATGGCGGAGCTGAAGCGCGTAATCTTAGAGCAGATTCCGGAGTCTCCACCTCTTTATCCGGAAGATCATCTAACGGATCAACCGGTGCGTTTCATCGCTGCGGAGATGATTCGCGAGCACATTCTGCGAGCTGCGCGTGAAGAGGTTCCGCACGCTGCCGCGGTCCTAGTCGATAGCTGGGACGAACGACCTTCTTTGACGCGGATCGCGGCTACCATCTATGTCGAGCGTCCGGGGCAAAAGACGATTCTGATCGGTGCAAAGGGTAGCGTTTTAAAAAAGATCGGCACGCAGGCGCGCCACGATATCGAGCGGCTGACCGGTAGCAAGGTTTTTCTCTCGTTATTCGTGAAGGTGAAGCCCAAATGGAGGGAGAGCCCCGAATTTCTCGACGCGATTGACTGGCGCGCCGCAGCCGGTAACGAACGGACAGAATAAGACGTCGTGATGCTAGCGTGAAAGAATATCGTCGAATGAGAACTTTTCTGCTCATGGGCCTGATGTTAGTGGGCGCGGGCAATCAGGCCGGGTTGGCAGCAGGTCAGAAGGCGCCTATCTCCGACGATCGTATCGTCGATCAGGTCCGAATGAAGCTCACGACTGACCAGGATGTAAAGGGCGGAGCAGACGACGTCACCGTGAAAGACGGCGTAGTTACCATCAAGGGCAGAGTGGATACGGAGCGAGGGAAGTCGAAGGCTACCAAACTGGCCAAAAAGGTGAAGGGCGTCAAGTCGGTCGATAACGAGCTAGAAGTAGGGCCGCCGACATAGGACGGCCCCTGCTCCCGGCTAGAAACGGTTCCACAAGAACTGGTTGTAGACCTCGTGATGATACTGCACTTCCGCAGCCTTCACGAAAGTACCAAGCTGGCGCGCACAGCGGTCTGCCGCAGCTTGCTTCAGATCGGCATAGCGCGCTTTAACGTCTTCTCCAAGCAGATGTGTAGTCCACTTCGCCTTGCGGAAATTATCAATGGCGTCGTAGATATTGTCGGGCAGATAACGGCTGGCTCCGCGAAGATTTTTCACTTCAGCGATAGTGCCTTCGATACCGGTTCTAAAGATCGAGAACAACACCAGGTACGGATTGGCATCAGGGGCAACCGAGCGAACCTCGACACGAGCGCTGCGCTCGTTACCTAAGGGCACGCGAATCATCGAACCACGGTCTACGGCGGAGGCCTTCAGCTGATTGGGGGCTTCGAAGTGTGGATCGAGGCGGCGATAGGCATTCACGCTGGCGTTGAGCAGCAGACAAAGATCGTTGCCATGCGAAAGGATGCGGTCTATGAACTGCCAGGCGAAGGTACTCATTTTTTCTTCGCCGTTGGGATCCCAAAAGAGATTTTTACCCTCTTTGCTGACAGAGACATTCGTGTGCATGCCATTGCCATTCACGCCGACAACGGGCTTAGGGAGGAAGCAAGCGGTAAAGCCCATCTTAGTCGCGACCTGACGGCAGATTAGTTTATAGAGCTGAATCTGATCGGCCGCGGTGACGACATCGGCGTAGCCGTAGTTGATCTCAAACTGAGACGGTGCGACTTCGGGGTGATCTTTTTCGTTTTCGAAGCCCATCGCGCGTTGGACGGCCGCCGCGCTGTCGATGAAGAGCCGCAGCGGGTCACCCGGCAGGGAGTGATAGTAACCGCCGGTGTTCACGTAATCGAACCGGCCGCTGTCGTAGAATCTTTTCTCCGCGTCGGGACCATTGAAAAGGAAGCCTTCGATTTCATTCGCCGCGTTGAGTACGTAACCATCCTTTTCATATTCGGCGTCGGCATAAGCCTTCAGAACACCGCGGACGTCGGCGGCATAGGGAGTTCCATCTTTATCGATGACGTCTCCGAAAACCATTACCTTGCCAGCGCCGAAGATGTCGGCAGGAGCCCAATAGAAAGAGCCCCAATCGATGCCGAGGCGGAGATCGCTCTCGCGCTGCGCAGTAAAGCCGCGAATCGACGATCCGTCGAAGGTCAAGTTGTCCCAGCTCTTGACGAGAAAATGCTTGTCGTAGTCGAGCATGTGAAGCCGGCCTTCAAGGTCGCTGAACAGCACAGTGACGGCCTTGATGCCCTTTTCATCTTTGAGGTACTTCAGGCGCTCGTCCCGGACCTGGCCGATCGGCACGCGCTTTTTGCGCTGTTCCTTGGCCTTCAGGTTGAGCTCTTCCAGTTCCGCATAGGAATGGGCAAGCCGGTCATGCATCTCGTTGGGCATCTGTCTCCTAATCTTTGTCGCGCAGTCTTCTACTCCGTAACCGGCGCAAGTACACTTGGCCGTACCGAAAGTTGCTCGACACAAGACGAGGTGTCTGACTTGCGGACGGATCGGCAACCGGAAGCGGTGAAAGTGCCGCAGCCAGTGCCAATTCAAATTTTAGTGGGTTTGTAACGGATGCGCCAGAAGGCGGGGTTTTTACCGTCTATAGGCGGGGTCATAGGACCTGTGAAATAACGTATTAAGTGCTTGTTCCTCTATGACTTAGATGCTGTTTATCTCAGGAGCAATAAAAATGCTGATGGGTAAAAACGAATAATTTTATGAGGGTTTAGTTGTAAGTTCAGTGACAGGTAACGCAGACTGGCGCCGGCGCAGAAAGCGACGGACGGAGGGATCGCGCTCAAGACCGATCGCGATCTCGTACGCGTGGCGAGCCTCGTCATAAGCTGATGTCCGAGCCAGTAACTCCGCGCGCGCGGCCCAGTAAGGTTGGTACCCAGCGAGCCGCGGCTCGGCGGCTACATCGGGCATGGACTCAAGAGCGGCATTCGCGCCGTCTAGTTCTGCAATCGTTAGTGCTCGATTGATTGCAACCACAGGCGAGTTCGAGAGCGCGAAGAGGGCATCGTAGAGCTGCAACATCGCTGCCCAATCAGCCCGGCCTGTGCGGCGACGACAGACGTGCGCCGACTGCAAAGCGCCTTCGAGCTGATAACGACCGATCAATCCCTTGCCGCCGGCACGGAGCAGCAGCGCCTCGGCCTCCTCGATCATTTGCAGATCCCATGAATCGACATCCTGATCGGCGAGCCTCACGTACTCGCCATGCAGACTGCGCCGTGCATGACGCCGGGCTTCGGCATGGAGCATGAGCGCAAGAAGTCCCAGCGCCTCCGGCTCGTCCGGCAACAGCTCGACAACGAGACGGGCCAAGAATAGTGCTTCTTCCGTCAGGTCGCTGCGCGCAATGTCGGTACTCGTGGCATCGCTCCAGCCTTCTCCGAATGCAGCGTAGATGGCCTCCAGCACGCTATCGAGGCGACCGGCGAGTTCTTCGCGTTCGGGGATGCGCAAAGGAATGCCGGCCTCACGAATTTTCGCTTTAGCACGGACGAGCCGCTTGGCCATGGCGGACGGCGACATGAGGAAGGCCGAAGCAATACTTGCCGCATCGAGCCCAAGAATGGCCTGCAGGATTAAAGGCGCGCGGATGGCAGGATCGATCGCGGGGTGCGCGCAGGCAAACATCAGCGCAAGCCGGCGGTCCGGGATCTGCATATCTGACGTCACTCGGAGCACCGCGCTCACTCGCTCCAGATCTTCGTCCGCAGCGCTGCTGCTGCTCCGCTGCCGCCGGGCCATGTCGATGCTTTTGCGCCGAGCAACGGTCAGAAGCCACGCTTCCGGATTTGAAGGAGATCCGTTGATCGGCCAATCCGATAAAGCGGCAGCAAACGCTTCCGAGAGAGCGTCTTCAGCAGCCGCAACGTCCCGCGTCCGCGAGGCGAGGAAGGCGACAAGCTTTCCGTAACTGCGCCGGGCGACGGCCTCAGCCGTAGAACGCGCTTCCATGTCGCCTTCGGAGTTCATACGCAGTGTAGACGGCCCGAATTACGCGGCCGGCGTTACCCATAGCGGGCGAACTTCGACAACACCGTGACCTGCACCGGGGCAACGGGCTGCCCAGGAAAGCGCGGCATCGAGGTCGGGGACATCGATCAGATAGTAACCACCCAGCTGCTCCTTCGAATCGACAAAGGGGCCGTCCAATACCTGCGATTTACCACTTGTGGTCCGGACCGTCGTGGCTGTCGAGCTGGGCTGTAGCCGGTTCCCGCCCTTCAGGGCGCCCGCCGCGGCCAGCGCCTCTGTATAAGCGGCGTAGGCGGCCACCCCCTGTTCTTGTTCAGTTTTCGAGAGCTGCGTCCAGCCGGCCTCGTTCGCGTAGAGCATCAATAGATACTGCATAGAATCTCCTATCCTGGATTTGTCTGGCAGGCATTACGTTCTGCCGTCACAGTGACGTTTGAGATCCTGCCCATTTGGACATATTGCCGCAATGCAGCGATAAGGGGACAATTATATGGCGATTGACATTCGCGGCATGGCCCATGACCTTGGGGCTAGGGTGGCGGATATCGGATATGCCTATCGATTATCTATGCCGTCCAGGACTATGTCACTAAATCGCGCGCCGTGGGAGGCGCAGCAAATGTGGGACGCAATAAAAAGGCTCTGGCCGCAAATCAGCGTATCATCATCACGGACGGGATCATTCTTGTCCTAGCTGGTCTGAACGGTTGGAAGATCCCGAAGTGACCTGAAGCAACTTAAGCCGCCCCTGAATGGCATAATAGGTTCTCGTCCTTCCAAGGAGTCGGAAATGGTTAGATCGCTTGCTATCGAGTTCGACCTTCCACCAAAGAGAAATCGCGAGCACACCTTTTCTTTACTGAAGCTGCTGCATACCGCCATCTTACTCGCAGTTCTCGGGATCTATTCAACACCAGCCGAAGCGCAATCCGCGTCGCTTCTCCTAGGGAATCCTCAGATCCCTCTAGGTTTGGCGGCACAAGGATACGCCGTGACGCACTCTGTCAGTCAAACGCCAACCGAGACGACCATCACTTATACCGTGACGGCGCCATCCAGCGGATTCCCCACCACTCCCGTCAAGGTCGGCCAGATCAACCTCTTAAGCGTGCTACCTGCGGGCTCGTTGCCTGTGCCGGTTATGGTTTCTGCCACATACAGTGGCCCCATTTACATTCAGGGAAGTGGATCCAACATTGCGCCTTTTACACTCGGCTCTGCCAATAATATGCAGAGTCTTTCTTCGTACCTCGGTGCCGGAGTCAGCACGTTGGTTTTCAATGTAGGCAACGGGAGCAGCGCCACTGCCACGCTTACGCTTTCCATAAACGTGGGCAATCCGACCGGGGAAAGAAAGCCTTATCTGAACGATTTCACAGGCGCCGGGGGAAATTATGGGGCTGGGAGCACCGATTATACGGTCTGGAGGCCCTCGGAAGGCAATTGGTATGTCGACCTCAATACTGGTTCCGCTCCGAACGTAATCCAGCAATGGGGTTCGCCTGGCGATGTGCCGCTTCCAGGTGACTACGACGGAGACGGAATCTCTGACTACGCCGTCTGGCGACCATCGGAAGGAATCTGGTACGTGATCCTAAGCAGTACGGGTCAACAGGTGATAACGCCGTGGGGCTTGCCGGGTGATATCCCGATTGGGGGTGGCGATTACGACGGCGACGGAAAGACCGACTACGCTATTTGGAGACCGTCTGATTTGAAATTCTATGTGCTCTACAGTAGTGACGGACAGCAAGTTCAGGTGCAATGGGGTTTGCCCGGAGATATACCGCTCGCAGGCAACTTCGATGGCGACAGCAAAACGGATTTTGTGGTCTGGCGGCCATCGGAGGGAATTTGGTATGTCGTCTTGAGCAGCAATGGACTACAACTCATAACCCCCTGGGGCTTGCCGGGTGATATCCCGGTTCCCGGCGACTACGACGGCGACGGCAAAACCGACTACGCCGTTTGGAGACCGCTCGAAGGGACTTGGTATGTCACTTACAGCAGCACGGGCCAACAAGTGACGGTACCCTGGGGCTTACCGGGCGATATCCCCATTCCGGGCGATTATTACGGCACCGGAAAGAATGATTACGCAATCTGGCGGCCCTCGACTTGGCAATTCTGGGTAGTCGATGGTCTCGGCGGTGCAGAAACCGAGCGGCAATGGGGCCTTGAAGGAGATTTCCCGATCGGCCAGATCTTAACTTCTCCGCCGCCGTATTAGAGGGCAGAGAGCCGCGCTCGGTCTGATGTCTGCAGGGTTCACTCAGACTGAGCTGTGCTCGCCATACGGCTACGCCGATTTTCGAGCCTCCAGCAACACAAACCGCAGGAGTTGCGGCGCATGCTGAGCGATAGCACCAATAGATATTCCATAGAATCTCCTTGTCCTGAATTGTCTGGCAGGCATTATTTTCTGTCGTCACAGTGACGTTGAGATCCTGCCGATTTGGACATATTGCCGCACTCCGGCAAAGGGAGAATTATATGGCGATTGATATTCGCGGCATGGCCCCGCTGCTTGCGGTCTTTGACATGCCAGCTTCGATTGAGTTCTACTGCGAGGGACTGGGCTTCGAGATCATTGGCACAGATGGGAAGACCGCGCCGAAGTTCGATTGGGTCATGCTCCGGTTGAATGACTCGGAACTAATGCTGAACACAGCTTATGAGGAAGACCAGCGCCCACCGGCCCCGGACCCCACTCGTATTGCCGCGCACCAGGATGTAGCAATCTATTTCGGATGTCCCGACGTGGACGGGGCCTACGCTCAACTGCGAGAGAAGGGAATAAAGACACGGGAGCCGAAGCTAGCGCCGTACGGCATGAAACAGCTATATATGACCGATCCCGACGGGTATCTCCTCTGCCTGCAGTGGCGGGCAGAGGAGCGGTCAGGTGTTCAATGATCTTGTTACAATCTGGTGGCAGGATCGACGGATTCACCCGCGACCAAACCCTCTTTGTGCGCTGCTTCCTTCGCCTTGTTGCCCGCCTCAGCGGCGACGTGCTGGATTTTTTGAGCAGTTTCCTGAGCAACGGATTTCGCCTGATCGATCAGACGATCTCGCGCTTCGCCCATGTACTCGCCTTCCACACGCGTGGTTGGAACAGTGAGGCCAACGATGGCTCCCGCCGCTAAAGCTGCGACGCCGAGCGCCATTGGGTTTTCCTGCAGCGTGTTCTTGAAGAAACCCCTCGCGGCTCGTGCACTCTCCACAGCCTGATGACTCGTGTCCTGGAATTGGCGGCGGGTGGCATCCGCCGCGTTTCCCAGAGCATCGCTCGCGCTCCCCGCTGCCCCGCGCGCCTTCTCGGCCACTCCAGAGACGAGATTCTGGGCACGATCACTCCATGACGACTGATCTTCGCCGGTACGGTTGCTCCGGTAAGGGTCGTACGAGGATTGCCCGGTGTCACGTCTGTTTAAGATCAGCACTCCTAAACCGATTCCCACAAGCGCGAACGGAACCGGATTGTCGCGTATGTATTGAACAACCGATGCACCGCTATCCTTTACTGCGGCTCCCGCGCGACCCGTCGCATCACTCACTGCGTCGCTTACACTCGACACCATCTTTTCTGCCCTCCCTATGGTTGCTTCTCTGACTGTGTTCTTGGCGGTATCAAACGCCTCGGTTGCTTTTTCTTTAATTTGATCTTTGACCTGTTCGGCAATGCGGGCCGGATCGAGCTTTTCCTGGAGTGCATCAATCGTTTCGCCCAGATCCACGCGCGTTTGCTCGATGCGCGAGCGGATCTCGGCGGTCTCAGGACTATTGGCGATTGGACTCTCGTCCCGGCGAATCGCTGAGGATTCCAATGCAGTATCGTTCAAGTCGTTCCTCGATTTCATTTCATCTGTTGCTTCGCCCATTGCGTGTCCTCTTTCAATGTCTCTACAGTTTGCCGCGGCGCTACTTCGGTTTTCTTCAACGCGGCTAGGGCTTTGGAAATGAGCACACCGGCTACGATGCCCACCAGTACGGCTACCAGCAGCGCCGCAACCCACCAGGGCATGACGTTCGCAAGCAAGATGATAACGGCGGCGAGCAGAGCCAGAAGCGCGGCGTAGGCTACGGCTCCTCCCAGCACCAGATAGCCGACGTTACGCCCGACGTGGGCAGCCGTCTGGGTGAGCTCTACCTTAGCGAGCGCAATCTCCTGCCGGACAAGAAGGCTGGTCTCACTAGCGAGCTCAGAAAACAGTTCGCCGATAGAGCGGTCCTGCTTATCAGGCATTTAAAGCTCCCGCACTCATAATCCACCTGCCGGATCAAGACCGCCGCCGAATCCGGGATTCCCGACTGCCGCGCCGCGGTCTGGCTGAGCGCTATACCCAGGCCTGTCGGGCCCGAGGCCAACCGGTCCAGTTGTAGCGGGTGGCAGCAGAAGCGGTTCCGATCGAGCAGCTTCCGATCGAGACACCGGCCTAGAGCTCTTAAGGAATCGGCTGGTTGCTAAACCAAGTACGAAGGCGCCGCCCAGAAATACGGCCGGCGACCGCCGCGCAAAATCCTCTGCATCCGATATAAGCCGATGCACATCGCGCCCGCGGAGGTAATTGGCGAACCGTTCCACTTGGCCGGCCATCGCGTTGCCCATTTCAGCAGCATATTGGGCGATTGGCCCCTGCTCCTGATTGCGCAAATCTTCGCCCATATTCCGGAATGCATGCGCAACTGCCTGGAAGCCTGTGGCAGCCGTTTCACGCTGTTGATCGACACGCGAAGCCGCCTCGTTTTTTGCTTGATCCATCACCCGGCCCGCGGCTTCTTTTGCCTGGCTGGCAGCTTGCTTCGCGGAATCGGCGATCCCGGCCCCGGATGAGCTATCCTGAGCCCCGCTATCCCCCGCAGTGCTCTGCGACGTGCCGATTTCCGATTCGTCGTATGGTGCGGTTCCGGCCGGATCTTCTGTCCTTGTCCTTCGTGCCATGTTCCCTGACCTTTCTCGTTACGAAGAGGAGATGCAATTGCCGCAAATTTACGCACTGGGATAACAACGGGGTCTGGCTGCAAGTGACGTCTCAGACTTCCAGTAACGGTTTGCAGGGTTACCGTATCAATGCTGTATCGGCGAAATCGGTTCATTGTATTCGCGAGCGGTCGAGGAGCCGCGAATGAGCCGACGTTGATCAGTACTCGGGCATAAGCGGATGTGACGCTCCGCTCCGAAGAGCTCACCCCAAACGGGAGCAACCGGAGAAACTATGGTGCAAGATAAGTTGCAAAGTCCTTCCATTTCTTAAAAAGGCAACAGCAAACAAAGAGGCCACAGTATGACAAAGACGGTTGTGGGAATGTTTAACAGCATGGCCGAAGCTCAAAAGATCAAACGAGATTTGGTGAACGATGGCTATCCAGCCGAAAGCGTGCAGGTCATGGCTGACGAGGAGAGCTCGGTTTCCAGTACCGGGCAGACTTCGTCAGGCGCGAGATCGGGATCTGAACACACCGGGATAATGTCGTCCATAAAGAGGTTCTTCAGTTCTTTCACTGAGGCGGGTGATGAAGATCGAGGTTACTACTCAAGCGGGGTGAGCCGAGATGGCGCGATTGTGGCTGTCACGGTACCGGACGAGCGCGTGGGAGTGGTGGAGGGAAAACTAAAGCAATACGGCGCGGTGGATGTTGACGAAGAGAATGCAGGTACGGTGGGTACCAGTGCGGGATTCGCGCAAACGGTCGGCGCAGGCGTTGGCATACCCGCGGCAAATACGGCGAGCGGTGTAGCCGGCAGAGCTTCACGGAGCTCAAGCACTGCAGCAGACACGAATGGGGGCTTAGCCATTCCCGTGGTGAAGGAAGAGTTGCTGGTCGGAAAGCATCAAGTAAATCGAGGCGGCGTTCGCCTCTATTCGCATCTTGTGGAAACACCGGTCGAGGAGAACGTGCAGCTACGAGAGGAGCACGTGCAAGTTCAGCGGACCCCCGTTGACCGGGCAGCTACAGAAGCGGATTTCCAGGGCGCTAAAGAGGGCGGGATCGAGCTGACGGAAAGTGCGGAAGAAGCGGTCGTCTCGAAACAGGCCCGCGTTGTGGAACAGGTGAGAGTCGGGAAGGATGTCTCAGAACGTACGCAGACTGTTCGCGACACGGTTCGGCGTACAGAAGTTGAGGTGGAAGACCTGCCAGGGGATAACGCCACAAGAACAACTACTTCAGGGACGTAATTGGATAGTAAGACCCAGCTTCAGCTGCGACCACGAATTACCAGGTAGCCGCAGCTGAGCACATATGCGCAGGTGACCCCAAGTGCGGTACTTAGGCAGAGGCAGGAGCAATCCCGCAACGGCTCGGGCCTCGAGATCTTATTGGGGTGCGCGTATCTCGTGGGCGTGCTTCTTTCTGCTCGCCCTTTGGGTAACTATTTTGGCTTGTAAGTGGCCCTTTACCCGGAAGGCTGTTCTTACCTCGCTAACGCAGCAATCAGGGCGGAGGGTGGAAATCGGCGGCTTTCGAGAGACCTTCATTCCGCCAGGATACGTCGCGGAGAAGATAACCCTAACAAAACCCGGGCCGAAACAAGACAAGAACGCGATCACAATCCGAAAGCTAGTCGTGGTAGCCAAGTTCTCCGACTTGTTTCTCATGCGAAAGCAAATCGAGCGTGCGTCGGTTACTGGCGCGCGAGTTCGAATTCCGCCCCAACCCGGAAACCAATCCAAGGAACGACCGCCGGCCTCGGGGCATCAACTCAGATTCGCGAAGATCGGAGTTGTGGAGCTGGAAGATTCGACGGCTATATTCCCGTCTTGGGAAGGAGATCCTGATCCGTTCACGATTACCGTCCAGAGTTTCTGGCTCCAAAATGTAAACCGCACATCGCCGGCTGTCTTTCACACGCGGTTTTTCATCAGTGATCCGAAGAGTACGGTACGGTCGGAAGGGCAAATCGGCCCCTGGAACTGGAGCGATCGGGGTCGCACGCCGGTCTCGGGCTCTTTCAGTATCGATCAAGCCGATCTGAGTGTTCTGGGCGGCATTGCGGGAAATCTCAGGGCAAGCGGGTCGTTTCGAGGCCCTTTGGCTCATGTGGCCTGTAGCGGAATAGCAGAGGTTCCGCAGTTCAGGGTGAATGGCGGTGCACATTCGGAGCATCTGCTTAGCCGCTTTCGCGCGAGCGTTGATGGCCTGAACGGTGACACGACACTCAACAGTGTAGAATCGCGGCTGAACGGCACCACCGTGCGAGCGGAGGGCGCGATCAAAGCTGATCCAGAGCGACCCGGAAAAGATACTGCTCTCACGTTGACTGTGAACGGCGGCCGCCTGGAAGACTTCCTAATTTTGTTCACGCGGGAAGGTCAGGCATCCATGAGCGGCGGTATCAGCTTGCGGGCCGACGCGACGATACCTCCCGGACCGCCCGGTTTTCTAAAGAAACTCGTTCTGCACGGCGATTTCGAAATTGCCGATGGCCGGTTTACGCATTATCAGACGCAGGATAGAATCAACCGCCTAAGCAAGAGTGGCGAAGGCATGAGTAAGGAACAGGCGAAGGAGGACCCAAGCACCGTGTTTTCCGACCTGAAAGGTCATGTAGACGCACAAAGTGGAACGGCGACTCTCTCACATTGCCTCATGATCGCGCCAGCGGAACGCGCCGATGCCGGCGGCACATTTAATTTAATCGATAAAAAAGTAGACATGGGCGGAGTCCTACGAACGACGGGGAAACTCTCGGACACAACCTCCGGACTGAAAACAGTCTTTCTGAAGGTGGCGAGTCCGTTCTGGCGACACAACTCGCTCACGGTGGCTCCGTTCAAGATCTCCGGCACGGCGCAGAAGCCGGTGTTTTCACTTGTTTTATCGAAGAAGCATCACAAGTAAGGACGTATTCCCTGACCGAACTCGCTTGCCGGGACTGCCAGTTCACGTGGAGACACCGGTGATCTGAGCTACGAGCTGCCTGCTCAACCTACTACTCTGTATGCCCGTGGACAGCAAGACACCGTCGGTATCAGGATGATTGGGAAGGTATCCAAGTCGGTCATACAACAGGAAATGTGCGACCTCATGCGCGAGGTTGACGATAAACGGGTCGGAGCCAGCGGTTACGGGAAGTGTTTTGGGATTGCTTTCCACAACAGCGGAGTTCAGGTCCGCGTAGAAGGTGCCTCCAGCTTCGCCACCTTTCCACCGGCCGACAAAAAAAATCGTCAGGTCGGCACGCTGGTTTCTCAGTCCGGCAACGTAGTTGATGAAGGCCTGCTCGCTGAGCGGTTCCGCTAACTGCCGATCCACCGTGGCCCAATCGGCATCGACCAGCGTGAACGAAAGATTGGCTTGGGGGCCGTAAGTCCAATTGAGCTTGTTGATCAACCACCGAGCATCCGAAGGGTTCAAATTCGTTACGGGTGTCATATTGTTGAAAGCATCGAGGTGCTGGACGAACCTGAAGGCGACGGTGAAAACGCGTGGCGGCAATACGAGGACGTCGAGCTTAGGACGGCTCATGCCGTCGACTGCCTGGATCTGAGTTGTCCCGCTCACTTTCCCCGTTACGAGGAACAGGCGCGAGTGCAAGGCGCTGTTCACAGACGCGTACATCGCAGCCGAATAGGCTTTGGCGGAATCCTCTGCCAGCAAGCCCCACCTCAGGAACTGCTCAGATAAAACAGTGGAGACGCGGGCCAATTGGTCCCGGGTCACCTGACGAACCTCAAGCTTGTTGTGGTCAAAGCGGAGATCGAGGGTTTTCGCGTCGTGGACGCTCAATAGATTCGATCCGCCCAGCCCGGTGGCTATGTATCCCTCGTTCGGTTCTACGCCGGTCTCTTTCAAGATCGCAGCAAAGCGAATCATGCTCTTCTCCTGGAGCAAGAGGGCTGATTCTGGTTTGCAAGGGATGATCGTGCACCCTTCTCCTCTTGCGGATATGGTTCCTTTTCGAGCCCGATGAACCTAGTTTTCCCGCAGTCACGAAGACGGGCCAGCCCTAGAGGTATGAACGTATTTCGATCTATGGTAACCCACCGTGATGAGGGGCACTGGACAGTCTGATTGAGCCGTACTAGCTGCTCGAGAGCAAGGCCGCCGAGGTTTCCGAATCCGCGGGATAAAAGGCCTCAAGGGTAAATTCGGAGAGTGTAATCTCGACTGGCGTTCCGAAGACGGTAACGGTGCTTAGAAAAGAAAGCACTCCGGCCGGGGTGTTCAGGCGAAGCGGAATCGCAATTTCTTCAGCCAGGTGATGATGTGGCTCGCCGCTGAGAGCGCGGGCGGGTTGGGGCTGATAGCCTGTCAATTCCTTCAGCAGTTCGTGCAGAGCGGGATCGTGCGTTATCCGCAACTGGCGCCTGAGCCGATCGAGCAGGTGACCGCGCCATTCGGCGAGGTTGACTATTTGGGGCGCCAATCCGGCTGGGTGAAGGCTGATGCGAAGGATGTTTGCAGGCGGCTTCAACAGGCCGGGATCGACCGTTCCTAGCAAAGGCCAAACTGCCTGATTCGCGCCGAGAAGATTCCAATGGCGATCAAATGTAAGCGCCGGGTACGGTTCATGGGCAGTGAGGAGCCTTTCGACTGAGTCTCTTGCCCGGCTGAGTGCGGGATCATCCCAAGAGCGATCGCGAAAAACCGGCGCAAAGCCCGCCGCGAGGAGCATCGTGTTTCGGTCCCGAAGCGGCACGTCGAGTTGTTCGGCCAAATGTAAAACCATTTCGCGGGAGGGTGTCGAACGGCCGCTCTCGATGAAGCTCAAATGTTTCTGGGAAACCTCCGCCTCGAGGGCTAAATCGAGCTGGCTCAGATGGCGCAATTCCCGCCATGATCTGACGAGATCGCCGACAGATGCAACGGTTCCGCTCATGTGCCGATACTAAGCGGTTCAAGCACCTCGAATCAATTACCCGGATGTAGAGAGCGGATCAGAGCCGAAGTGTTCGATTACCTCCCAGTTAATTGCACGTCGCCGCGGATGAGCGCATGATCGAACTCAAAAGGAGACTCCAGTAATGAATCGTCGTCGAATAATCCAGACCGCCGTACTCGGCGATGGCGCCCTCGCTTCGGCACAAACGGGGCGGGTCGAGTCCAAGACCGTCCGCAGACACGCCTCGGGCGTGACCGCCAAAGACGGTACCAGTCTTTTCGTGCAGGACTGGGGGACTGGCCGTCCTGTTGTGTTTGTATCCGCCTGGGCTTTCCATTCCAACGTGTGGGGCAGCCATATCGCAGAGTTAACCCGCCTCGGGTTTCGCTGTATTGCGCCGGACCGGCGTGGCCACGGCCGTTCGGATACCACCGGAACGGGCTATGACATAGACACCCTGGCGGACGATCTGGCAGCGGTCATGGAGCAACTCGACCTGGGGCAGGTCGTGCTAGTGGCCCATTCGATGGGAACGGTTGAGGCCATTCGTTACTGCGCACGGCACGCCATGGATCGAGTGAGCCATCTTGTGCTCGCGGCGCCTACCACCCCTTATCTGACCAAGACGGCCGATAATCCCGAGGGTATTCCCAGCGAGATAATTCAGGCTCAGTACGACGCGATCGCCAAGGACTACCCAAAATGGATTGCGGAGAATGAAGCGCCATTTTTCACAAAGGATACCGTGGCTGAGACACGTACCTGGATCAAAGCCATGATGCTGGAGGTGCCGTTACCGGTTGCGTTGGCTTGCCGTCGAACAATCGCCGCAACCGATGTGCGGACCGACCTAGGGAAGATCATGCGCCCGACCCTGATTGTTCACGGTGATAAGGATGCCAGCGCGCCTATCTCGATAACCGGCGCGAGGACCGCACGGCTCATCGCCAACTGCTGTTTCACGGTTTATGAAGGCGCCCCGCACGCAATTGTGCTGACACACCGGGAACGCTTTCTCTCGGACTTGTTGGAGTTCATCAAGGATCGAACATGACAACGACGGAAGTACGCACTCTTCTGGAACTTTTCCGCTGCGCTGTATGCTAACGCATTGGACAGATGAATCGACGTAACTTTCTGGGCGCCTGCGCCGCAACAGCCGCGCTCGCGCAATCGCAACCTACCGCTGCCCCTTGCCCTCTGCATCTACGCTTCGGCGTAGCGCAGTTCGATAAGTATGATCCGCTGCTGGAGATCGAGCAGCTAGGGCGGTGGGGCTTCGATTACTGCGAGCCCCAAGTGATCAAAGTGATGCCGCTGAGCGATGCCGAGTTCCAAAAACGCCTCGATCTAGCGCGGGGGTCGCGTATCCATGTGGAAGCGATGAATTCGCTGATGCCGGCCGGTTTGAAGGTTGTCGGTCCCAAAATCGATAACACTCAGGTTCGCGACTACGTGCAAAAGGCTATGGGCCGCGCCGAAGCATTGGGCGTGAAAGTGGTTGTATTTGGCAGCGGCGACTCGCGCCAGGTGCCGGACGGCTTTTCGCGTGAACATGCGTGGCTGCAACTTCAGGAATTTCTCCACATGCTCGGCGACGAGATCACGAAAAATCAGTACGGTATGGTGATCGGGATCGAAGCGCTGCGGCACGAAGAGTCTAATATCGTGAATACGTCGTCGGAAGCGTACAACTTAGCTGTTCAGACGCATCATCCGAAGATCCACATCATTGTGGACTTTTTCCACCTGGCGAGCGAGGGAGAGGACCCGGCCACTGTGCCGCTGCTGAAAGACGAGATAGTCCATCTGCATTTCGCGGATGCTTCGCGAGGGCGGATGTTCCCGCGCGTGGACTCGACGCACCCGGCATACCACGCATTTTTCGCCGCGATACGCGAGATCGGGTATCAGGGCCGGATGAGCCTGGAGGCTTACACGAATGACTTCGAAGTGGACGCGCCCGCAGGACTGAAGGCAGTGCGCAAGCTGTATGAGAGTGCGTGCGCGAGCTAGACGGGCGGGTTGTTTGCTCATAGAGAGTTGTGGGCGGCAACACAATCTACTAACCAGCTCAGTGAAGGCGCGCAGCTCGGATAGTTAGAACCAAGTTAGACGGCAGCATCGCTATTTCAGTTATAATTGCCTTCCAATGCCGACTCGCATGCGCAAATCCATCTATGTTTCGCTCCCGATCATTGCAGCAATCGGCGCCATACTCCTGGCGGGAGGACCTTGCCACTCGGCGATCGCTGCTGTTTCGGTTGCCACCGCCCCTCCCATTGCGCCCGTAAAGATGGTGACCGACACCTATTTCGGGGTGACGGTTCCCGACCCATATCGCTACATGGAGAATCTCAAGGACCCGCAGGTCGAATCGTGGTTCAAGGCGCAGAACGACTACACGCGAGAGGTTCTGGCGCGTATACCCGGGCGTACGGCGCTGCTCGATCGTATCAAGACGCTGGACGAAGGCGCACCCGCGCTGGTCACGGATCTTCGCCGCCTGCCAGGTGAGCACTATTTCTACCAAAAGCGATTAGCAAACGAGGACGTCGCGAAGATCTACTTTCGAGATGGCCTGAGCGGAAGCGAGAAGGTGCTTGTCGATCCGGCAAAGTTTGCTTCCGGCAAGTCTCATTCAGTCGTAAGTTACTACCAGCCATCGCTCGATGGCCATTATCTGGCGTTCGGCGTCTCGCCCGCGGGCTCAGAAGATGCCGTTTTGCGAGTGCTCGATGTGGAAACCGGGCGCGAAACAGGCGACGTTATCGATCGCGCTCAATTCGGCGGCGTCTCCTGGTTTCCGGACGGAAAGTCATTCGTCTATACGCGCCTGCAGAAGTTAGGGCCCAGCTCAGCTCCGACCGATCGGTACCTGAACGCCCGTGTTTACCTGCATAAAATCGGCAGCGATCCAGAATCCGATACCTTGGTGCTCGGCCTCGAACTCGCATCGCTGAAGATCGCGCCGACAGACACTCCGTTCGTCGCAATTATTCCAGGCGTCTCTCAAGCAGTAGGAGTGATCAGCCACGGTGTGCGACCCGAGATCACGGCCTTCACCGCGCCGGTATCCTCGCTCGCGAGAAACGCTATCCCGTGGAAGAAGCTGTGCGACGTCGAAGATGACATCACGAACCTCGACGGACATGGGGATGACCTCTACCTGCTATCGCATCGCGACGCCTCTCGCTACAAGGTTCTTCATACCAGCTTTTCGAATCCAAACATAGCCGCCGCGGGAACCGTTATTCCTGCCAGCCAGTCCGTGATTCGAGGTATAGCCGCAGCGCAGGATGCTTTATACGTTCAGGCGCTCGACGGGGGCGTCGGGACATTGACTCGAGTCGGATATGGCGCGGGTGCTCCCTCCTCCGTGGCTCTGCCTTTTCAGGGCAACGTTGGGCTTGCTGCAACTGATCAACGTGTCGCCGGGACGCTTCTCGACATGACTACGTGGACGAAAGCCTCCAAAATCTATGCTTATGACCCAGTTCGACAATCCGTAACAGATACCGGGCTGCAGCCGTCTGGTCCTTTCGACGACCCGCGCGGGCTGGAATCGCATGAGGTGAAGGCCCGCAGTTACGACGGCACACTGGTTCCTTTGTCGATCGTGCACAAGGCAGGATTGAAACTTGACGGCTCCAATCCCACTCTGCTGATGGGTTATGGCGCTTACGGCATTAGCGAGGATCCCCACTTCGATCCGCGGTACCTGGCGTGGCTGGAACACGGCGGGGTGTTCGCTGTCGCCCACGTAAGAGGCGGCGGCGAGTACGGCGAAGATTGGCACCTGGCCGGAAAGCAGCTCACCAAGCAGAATACCTGGAAGGATTTCATAGCCTGCGCGGAATACCTGATCGGGCAAAAGTACACTTCCACCGCACGGATCGGTATTGAAGGCGGCAGCGCGGGAGGCATTACGATCGGCCGGTCCATTACAGAACGTCCAGACCTGTTCGCTGTTGCGATCGATGCGGTGCCGATGAGCGACGTCGTGCGCTCCGAGTTCACGCCGAATGGGCCGCCGAACATTCCGGAATTCGGGACTGTGAAGGAGGCGGATGGATTCAAGGCGTTGTACGCAATGAGCGCCTATCATCACATCAAGGATCAGACTCCCTATCCGGCAGTGATGATCACCACCGGCTTCAACGACCCTCGCGTCATCTCATGGGAGCCCGGCAAGATGGCGGCGCGCCTGCAGGCGGCTACCTCGAGCGGCAAGCCTGTGTTGCTGCGGGTGGACTACGATGCCGGGCACGGAATCGGCTCCACGAAAACCCAGCGGGAACAGGAGATGGCTGACGAGATGAGTTTCATGCTCTGGCAATTTGGTATTCCGGATTTCCAGCCGGAGAAACAGTAGCTCTAAGGCGCTTCGCCTACACGGCGGGCGGCAAGCTCTGCAAAGTAACCCGCAACGGCATCTTCCACCCGCTCGTCTGGACGGCGCCCGGTTTCGCTAATCCAACTGTCGATCTTCGCCTGAAGTTCTGGATTGTTTAGATGCACGTCCATGCCCTTCACCATAGGAGAAACGAGCGGTTGGCCAAGTGGCGCCGGGCGTTCCTGGAAAGAGATGGAACATGTTTGGCGAAGGAAACGCGCTACTTACCGCCTGCCGGGATTGAGCCAGAAATCGATGCCGGGAGCGCCTTCCATGTACGGCTTTGCCAAAATATCCAGCGTGCCGTCGCCGGTCAGATCGGCAAGCTGCGCTTCGTGCGTTCCGTGTCCGCCCTCGGCTATGGTCACCTTCTCGAAGTTGCCTTGACCGTCGCCATAGAACACCCATAGATGAGCCCGCGGGTAATCTACCGTTCTGGTCCAATCGCACCATTTCGACATCTCGCCGCAGAAGATGTCCAGGTTGCCATCACGGTCCACATCGCCAACTCGCAGTGAGTGTCCGTGCACAAGGTCCTCGCCTAGAAGGTCATGTGCGAGCCAGCTTCCGTCCGTTCGCATCTCGTACCATTTCAACGGCCCGCAACCGTCGCCGTTGTTGAAGACCACCTGGGCATCCTTTCCCCGCTTGAGCAACTTGCCTGCCGCGGCGCGGGAAAACCGTTGTGAATTGTCTATGACGTGAGGCGCGAAATTCAGGTCTGCTTCATGCTTAAACCATCGTCCGCCTCCGACTATTTCGAGGAGGCCATCGCCGTCGATGTCTGCCATCGCGAGGCCTTCCATGGGCGCATCGCCTTGAAACACCGTCCGGATCTGCCATGGCTCGCTTCGATTTTTGCCATTCTGAGGAACTCTGGCCAGAAAAAGAGCGTTTGCGCCCTGATTCCAAAACACCAATTGCGCCCGTCCCTCACCCAGAACATCCCCAAACATCAGGTCATGATGCTGCGTCTGACCCGAGTTCTTGATCGTACGACGCTTCCACGGGGTGGCAGGATCGAAGTGCGGCGCTGGATTCTCCCACCACCAAACCTCATTCGTGGAACTATCGCCGCCAACGACGAGATCCAGATGGCCATCACCATCGACATCGAACAAGGCACCGCCCGCCTCAAGATTCAACGGCCCAGGCTCAATCAAATATTCCTGCCATCCTCCGAACGCCGCGTGCGGATCACCGGTGTTGCGCATCCACACGGCGGAATGGTTTTTGTTCCGACCGGTCAGCACGAAATCCGTGCGGCCATCCCCATCCAGGTCGCCAACGATTGCGCCAGTCTGATTCGTACCCAAGGAGGGCGTGGGCAGCTCTCCTTTGGAACTCGACAAGTGCTTCCAGGGCGGTGAAGCAAGCTTCTCGGCGCAGGGCTCGCCGGTTAACAGCGCCGGTACTGCGGCCAATGCTACAAAGCTCCGTCGATTCATCAAAGCGATCTTATCTATAAGGGTCCCTCGGGACGTCGATTTCTATGGTTCTTGACATTGTTCCGAGTGCGAAAGTAGTGTGGACAGGAGAAGAATGAGTCAACGCTGTCCGCATTTAGACAAGGTTCTCGGAATGAACGAGGACATCTCTCGCCGGGATTTTCTAGACGGAGTCCTGTTGGCGTCGGGATCCGCACTGCTGGCCGGGCTGACCCCGCAAGAACTCATGGCTCAGGTCGAGGGCTGGACCGGATACACGGGGGAAGGCGATTACAAGGGTACCGCCGGCAATTCGGAAGAGGTGGTCCATAGCGCACATGCGGTGCGGGACGGAGCCTACAACAAAGCTCCTACGGAGGTCATCGATACTAACGAGACATTCGATTGCGTGGTAGTGGGCGGCGGCTTTGCCGGGTTATCGGCCAGCCTGTTTTTCAAGCAGAGAACACCTGCGAATCTCACCTGCCTGGTGCTCGACAACTCTCGCGTCTTCGGCGGAGTAGCAAAGCGAAACGAGTTCGTTGTCGACGGTCACCGGCTGTATGCTCCTCAGGCTTCGGTTCACTTCCAACCGCCATATCCGCACAGCTTTCTGAAGAGTGTTTACGATTCCATCGGACTTGATTGGAACGCGTTCAAGGATTACCAGACGTGGCAAGGGCCGCCGGCTGATATGTCTCTCCCGCGCAGTCCCTACCGTGTGACAGGGTATCCGGCCATGAGCACCTACGGACTTTACTTCGGGGCGAAGTACGGCAAAAATCCTGGGATCTGGGTGCGAGATGCATGGCGCGACAACCTGGCAAGGACTCCTTTCTCCGAAACGGTTCGAAAGGAAATGCTGGCCTGGCATAACGAGCAGCACGCCACCCAGCCGCTGGTCTATGACTATGCCGGCGATGCAGTCTCGCGCGAGCTTGATGGCATGACGCTCGAGGACTACTGGGTTCGTCTGTTCGGGATCAGTCGAGAGACTGTTCGCATGTTGACCGCATCCGATGCAGCGGGCGGGTTCGGACTGGGTCCCGACGCGCTTTCCGGCTTCCTCGAATACGAATGGTCACGCAACATTCCTACCGTGGACGACTCAATGGCTACCGGAATTCAAATGTTCCCGGGCGGCAACAGCGGCTTAAACCGGCTCATGGTGAAAACGCTCATTCCGGAGGCAATCGAAGGCCCGAGAGGGATGGCGACCACCTGGAAGAACCCAATCGATTTTTCGGCGCTCGACAGGCCTGGCCAGCAAATCCGAATTCGGCTGCAGTCTACGGCAGTGCGAGTCGAGCATGAGGGCGATCCCAGCAGGGCTGAATTCGTTCGGGTTACGTACACGCGGGAAGGCAAGATCTACCGGCTCAAAGCAAGAACCGTGGTGATGGCAGGAGGCGGCTGGATGACGAAACACGTCGTGCGCGACCTTCCGCGCGACCGAGAAGCTGCTTACTCATCGTTTTTGTATGCGCCGTATATGGTCGCGAACGTGGCGGTCCGCAACTGGAGATTTCTTTCGAATCTCGGTATCTCGGGCGGAAACTGGTTCGAGGGATTCGGACGATTCACTGAGGTTCGCAAAGTCGCTAAGTTCGGGACCGACGAACCGCAGGTTGGGCCCGATCTTCCGACCGTGCTGACGTTCTTTGTCGATTTCACGAAGCCGGGTCTGCCCCCGGTCCAACAGGGCCACCTTGGACGAACGGAACTTCTCTCGACGCCGCACGACGTGTACGAGCGCCGGATCCGCGAGCAGATGACGGAGATGTTCGGCGCGTCGGGGTTCGACGCTAAACGAGATATCGCCGGCATCGTTTTAAATCGTTTCGGACATGCTTTTATTACTCCGCAACCGGGCTTCTTTTTTGGCCTGAACGGTCAACCGGCCGCGCGGGATGCGCTTCGGAACAGTCCTTTCGGCAGAATCGCGTTCTCTCATTCCGATCTTGCCGGAGCTATGGATCATCGCAACGCGTTCATCGAATCAAACCGCGCTGTGAGTCAGCTGCTGGACCGGGTATTGACGTAGGGGGCGCGGAGCTTCGAGGTGACTTCCGCGACCAGGCTCTGCAGCAGCGCTGTTGCGTTTGAGTGGCGCAGAACGCTGGCGCTCTGACCAGCCCATAACGGAACAAATTCCGGGCGTCCCGCCCGCTCAGCCGGTATAGAAAGATGCTTAACCAGCATGCGCTGCAAAGGATAAGGCAGGACTTCGATACCGGGCTGATTGAGTTCGTTCATCAACTGGTTTCTTATGCCACGCGCGAGTCTGCCTGTGAAGCCCTTTGTGACGCCGGTCTTATTTGCTTTGCCGCTCAATAGAGCCTCGCGATGGAGCCGGCTTGCTCCCGATTCCTCACACGCCGCGAAAGCTGTTCCGATCTGTACGCCTTCCGCTCCAAGCGCAAGGGCGGCAAGAATGCCGCGACAATCGGCAATACCGCCAGCAGCGACAACCGGTATTTGAACGGAGTCGACGACTTGAGGCACGAGCGAGAAGGTCCCTGTCAAAGACTCCTCGGCGGGACGCAAGAAGGACCCGCGATGACCACCGGCCTCGAAACCCGAAGCGACGATCACATCGGCTCCAGCGGCCTGAAGGCTGACCGCTTCGTCGGAGGTTGTCGCGGTGCCGATTGTGAGTATTCGTTTTGCACGGCACTCGTCCAAAATCTCCTTTGGCGGAATGCCGTAAATGAAGCTGAATACGGGAACCTTTTCGTCCAATAGGACACGCACTTGATCTTCGAACCGAACAGGGACGTAAGGCTTGAAGAATGGAAGGGTCTCACCCAAGCTCTCGAGGTGCGGGATTAGAGGTGCGAGGCTGCGTTTGAATGCTTCCGCGCCGGAGGTTAGGGCGCCATCGTCTTCTGTCGAGACCCACAAATTGATCGCGAACGGCTTCGTTGTGAAAGAACGGAGTTCCGCGATTACATCTTTAATTGCGCCTGGCGCCAGACCCAGTGCGCCAAAGGAACCGAGCCCTCCAAAATTGGAAACGGCGGCTGTGAGCCTCTGCGAAGAGAAGCCGCCAAGCGGGCCCTGGATGATCGGATATTCGATCCCAAGCCGGTCACAAAGACGTGTCCTGTTCCACTCCATGTTCTATTTTGTTCATGCCGCGGATGCGATCGTCCGCGCTGGTTCAGTCCGCGGACGGTTTCTCGACGTGATCAATGATGAGAAATTCGCCGGGCGCTTGAGCCGGCTGGAGGTTCAAACCGAGTTCCTTGATTGCACTCTTTATTGCGGCAATAAGAGAGGGATCACTCGAGTTTGCGGGCGTCCTCGGATCACGTACTGTCGGCGCGCCGCGGGGGCGGCTTCCGAGATCTTTGATCGATTCAGGCGGCAAATCCAGATGGAAATTAAACCGTCGTCCTGCCATTCCGGTTTCGTCTACGACGGGCCGGTCCAAAGTGACCAATAGGAAGTAGCACAGGTCTGTCATCGTCGCAGCGTCAAGTTCAACCCCGTTACTTGTGCGCCTGACGTTCCCACATCGCTCAGAAGGGGGCGCGGGATGGGAAGGTGGATTGTCATAGTCCCAAGGAATACAATTCCCTTGAAATGGCTGCAGCGGGGGGCCGCTATTGGACAGAGCCAGCGTATAAACCGGGATGTCCCGAGTCTCCCGATGGAGCTTCAACTGAAACCTGCTTTCGAGAAGCGCCTGGAGCATGGGGCCATTCATCATTGCGAAGCTTTGCGGCCCTTCCGATTTACCATCGATCTCGTAAAAATCAGATCTAGTCCAGGGTGGGCCTCCGGTGATCGTGACAGACGATAAACGATTCGCATGGCCGTCCGCGAATACACCATACGCTCCCGAGACGAGCTGCTCGACGGTCTTGCAACCGGAGTGCAAGGCCCCCGGGGAGTCGGGGAGCGGCCTTCTACTGAAGGCCTGACAGGGTTTTATCGAGACCATTTCGAATTTCGGGGCTGCTGTATCTGACGATTGAGCGCGGATTACGCGCGGCGCGCCGATGATACCGACGGCGATGGGAACCGCCAGGGCTACGACGCCGGCAAGGGTCAGGGCAAGTTTTTTTGCGATGCTCAGGTCGTATGCGGGACGCCCTATCAGGATCGCCTGGACTCGCTTCTTCAGATCGGCCCCCGTTACTCCGGAGACGCAGGACAACGGCGATTCAAAATACCCCTTACAGACACTAAGGATTCCTGCCGCATAGTCGTGCGGCTCGCTGCCCAGACTCAGCACGGCTTCGTCGCAGGCCCGCTCGCGTTCTTCCAGCAGGCGCGCTCCGATCCACCAGACCAGCGGATGGAACCAGAAGACCGCCTCTACGATCATGTGGATCGCCGAGGTTAGATTGTCGCGCCGACGAACATGGCACAGCTCGTGCGCAAGCACTGCTTCCAACTGACGGGGCTGCAGCCGTTCGGTGATGCTCGCGGGTAGGAGCAGGATGGGGCGGAACAACCCGACGACCCCGGGTTCGAGCAAACCGGGGGAAGAGCGGACCGCGACGGTTGCGGGAATATCGATGGGAACGCTAGAGCGTACGGCGGCCCGAATGCGCCGCCAGGCTCCTGCGCGTATCAGCACTACCGTCAAGAATCCACACGCCCACAAGCAGAGGATTAGCGGGCCGAGCCAATTGTGAGTGTGTTGTATAGCGGCCGTTCGCGGTAAGCGGACGGGGAATGGCGCACTCATTTGCACCAGAGTGAACGAGACGGCTGGCGCGGCTGCGACCTTCTGCGTTACAGGCGCCCATTCGAGCCGGCTGCCAAAGCTCATCAGTAACGAGAACGGCAGGAGAAATTTCAGGGACGCACTCAGCCACAACCAATAGCGAACCTGAGCCCGATTTTTGCGGAATGCGAGAGTCATCAGGCCTGCCACAGCGGCGAGGAGTGTCGATTGCCAGATGTGATTCGTCAGTTCAGCGAGCATCGGCTTTCACGTGTACTTTCCGCTTTTCGGATTCGAGGTTCTTAAGCAGTTTTTCCAACTCACGAACATCGTCGAGGGTAAGTTTGCCTGCCTCCGCCAATTGAGCCATCATCGGCTGCGCGCGACCTCCGAAGAAACTCAGAATTTCGTCCAGGAATTTGTGACGTGCCACATCCTTCGGCACTAGCGGCTCAAAAATATGGGCATTGCTGATCTTCCGAACGCGCCGGACGGCTTTCTTTTCCTCCATCCGATAGACAGTTGTCTGAATGGTTGTGTAGGCGGGACGAGGCTCGGGAAAGGCCTCCTGAATTTCCCGAATAGACGCTTTGCCATGAGCCCAGAGAGCATCGAGGACTTGCAGTTCGAGCTTCGTCAGTTTGGGCTGGCTCATGATGTTCTACTATCCTGTGTCTTATCCTACTACGGAATAGTAGATTGCGTCAAGAGGGGACATATTGACTGCTTTGGAATTCCCGCAAGCAGCGACGAAGAAAAGCCCGGCGAAGATCAACCGTTGCGGGAGCTAACCACCTGACTGACCCTCGTCTTCCAAACGCGGCGGACTGGCGTGTTCCGTGGTCTGCCCTTTGAGTTGATCTCGGAGCAGATGGCTGTCAGCGGGATCCAGGGTTTCCGGTTGCTCGCCGATTGAAGCTTGCTGACCGGCGGGATCGGGCTCCGCCGGTTTCTCGCTGCGACGTTCGATGGTCATTTCTAAAGTGTGCCTGAGTTGAAAGTCAGTTTGTGCGGGATAAATTCGGCCGCCAGGTAGCCGGGTTACCGAGCAACGGTTTCGCCGGAGCTGGAAAGATACAGATTCCAGTAGACAAGGCACACTATCCAGGCCATATAGCGGCTCGCATTAACCCATTTCCAAATAACATCGTGTAATGCGCGCCTATCGATGACGGCCGCAATTTCCGCGACAAGGATGATCCCGACGCCGATACTGACAACCCGAACGTTGGCGGGGATCTTGATTCCGTACCAGAACAGACACCCGAGCAACAAAAGGGCAACGAACGCGACCACCGTCTGTACCGCTGTGCCGAATACAAAAGCTTCTGTTATCGCAGAGTTAAGAACAGGGGGCCATGGAAATTCAGTCTGTGACATAGCGGTCACCACACATGCGGCCAACGTCGCAGTCCAACAAATTCGGGAAAACTTGAGTAGCCCGGGAACATCGGGGACCCCGGCGAAGATCGCCGTCAGCAGGGCAAAGATCAACCCGACAAGGCAAACCCACCAGAAAGCCTGATAGACGAGCCAAGAAATCCGGTAGTCAATGCTCTCGGGAAAAAAGTAAAGTAACGGGGCGATGATGAGCGGGAAAAGAAGAAAGAAAAGTATCCAGCGAACGCTACGAAGCTGGAGAAACAGCACACGGGCGATCGAGGTCAGCGCAAGAAAAGCCTCGACCAACGCTATCGACCGGGCTCCATCCATGTTCAAAATGTACAGCTTCAGAGCTGCGAGACACCGCTCTGAGCCGGAGTGAACGTGCGCAGCATCAGGCAAGTGATGTCATCGTGCTGGGGGGCCGATCCTACGAACGCGTCCACCGCCGTCAGGAGCTGCTTCACCGCCGCGGCCGCACTACAACCGATGAATCCAGGGAAGATACCCAGCATCCGCCCTTCGCCGTATTCCTGCTCTCGCGCGTTCTCAGCCTCTATAAGTCCGTCGGTGAAGATCAACAGCAGGTCACCTGAACAGAGCGTGACGCGTCCGCATTGGTATCGCGTCTCGGCCATAATGCCGAGGGGTAAGCCTCCGGTTTCCAGGCGTTCAATCGCGCCCGAGGAGCGGTGTAGAACGGGCCAATTGTGTCCGGCGTTCACGTAGGTGAGTTCCCCCGTCGCAGGTTGCAATTCCGCTAGAAACGCCGTGGTGAATCGACGCCTGCCCAGATTTTGCGCGCAGGCATACTGATTGAGACGGCCGGTCAACTCGAGGAGCGAGACCGGCAGCGCGGCCAAGGTGCGGAGACTCGCCTGCAGCGTCGCCATCAGCAGGGCGGCGGGAACGCTCTTGCCGGCGACGTCCGCCACCGCCAATAACAGCCGCTCCTCACACTTCGACTCCGACCCGTAATCTACCGGGCAGGAACGGAAGAAGAAATCATAGTAATCGCCGGCCACGGTATTGGCTGGGCGAGTTGCAAATGCGATATCAACTCCGGGGACAGGAGGCGGCACGTCCGGCATCAGCCAGCCCTGAATTTCACGTGCGATTTCCAGGTCGCGCTTCATCGTTACCCGATCCGCGAGTTCGAGGGCGAGCAGGATGAGCAGCACAATCCCGCCGAGGAAAGCCAGGTTGGGCATTTGTATCTCGAAACCCCGGGAGCGGAAATCTAGGCCAGGGAACACCAGGAGGGTAAGGGCGACAATGCACAGTACGCGACGTGACGGCGATAACTTCATCATCATCGCCCAAAACAGGCCTTTCGCCACTCGCCGGACGCGTTTTGAACGCGATTCTCCCTCTGTCAAGGTCCAATCGACCTCTTTCGAGTACAACTCGTAACCAGCGCGGGCTTCGGTGTGAAGCTGCGACCAGAGGTGCTGAATGGCGACGCCGTCGGTGATGCGCTGCCAGAACCCGCGTGCGGAAGCTACCATGTCTGGATTTTAGAGCGCAGTACTTGAATTGAGGTGTGGGTCAGAACCTGGGAGGGAAACTATGATTTATGCTGCTTGAAAACAAAGTTGCCGTCATCACCGGCTCGGCTAATGGAATCGGCGAAGCCATCGCGGGCTTATTTGCGGAGAAAGGCGCGAGCCTGTTGCTTCTCGACCGAGACGCTGAGGGCAACCGGCGCACAGCTGAGCATCTGAGATCGAAGACGCGAGTTCTTGGCGTCGCGGTAGATTTACGGGAACGATCCGCCGTCGATGCGGCCGTGGAGTCAGCTCACAAGCAGCTCGGCCCTATCGATGTGCTGGTGAACAACGCGGGTGTGTATCCCAGGCAATCTTTCCTCGAAATGTCCGAGCAGCAGTGGGACGAGATGCAATCGATCAATCTGAAGTCGATGTTCCATATGACGCAGGCCGCGCTGCCGGATATGATCGCCCGGGGTTCCGGCAAGATAGTCAATATCTCTTCCGTCACGTTTCACCTCGGCATGGCGAATCTCACGCACTACGTGGCATCGAAAGGCGGCGTGATCGGGTTGACGCGGGCGCTAGCTCGCGAAACGGGTCCGCACAACATACACGTAAACTGCGTCACTCCAGGCGCCATTGAGGTGCCGGCCGAGAAACTGTTCGTCACAGAGGAGCAGATTAAAGGCTGGCTCGAGTTGCAGTCGCTGAAGCGCCGAATCGTGCCACTCGACATTGCACGAGTATGTCTATTTCTGGCTTCAGAGTTGAGCGAAGGGATGACCGGTCAAACGCTGAATGTCGATGGCGGCTGGGTGATGCACTGACGCTCTATCGCGCCCCAGGAGACGCTACCAGGGTCGCGAACGGGCGACTGAGATGCCGCGGATCGGCTGTCCGTTAGTGCCGGGTGCTACAGCGCAGTAGAAGTGATATAAGTCGCCGCGGTACTGGATTAGCGATGGTTTGTGGGCGTAAGTGGAATCAACCGAGCCGGGCACTCCAACATCTATCACCGCTAAACCGCACTTACTCGCATGAAACAAATCCGGGCCAGTTGCAAGAAGATCGCGCGCGACACCTTTTGCATCCAAACCAAAGTAGTAAAAGGCCCACTCGCCACGGTCGCGGAGGACGCACGGGTCGCTAGCGAAGTGTTCATCGAGACTTCCAGGCGGACCATTGCGGATTATAGGGTTATCCGAGTACCGTTCCCACTTCCTCAGATCCGTAGAGTAAGCAACTCCAGTCTGTTCGTGCCAATCTCCTTCCGTCTGATTCTTGGCGTTGTAGAAGATGTAGTAAGTGCCTTCATATTTGAGCAGACAGGGTTTATAGAGCCCACCTTTCTCCCAGGCCGCGCCGTCTTCGGGCCTCAATGCGGGTGGCTCTGCCTCCCAATTACGTAGATCCTTGCTGTGGCACAATCCGATAACCGCCGCGCCTCGTTCGTAGCCTTCGCTTGGATAGGCGTGATACGCTCCAAGAAAATACCCCTCCACTTTTTTCAAGTTGCCCGCGGAGTGCAGGCCGTTCTCTCGCAGGATCCAGTTCATTGCGACGTTGTACTTCAGCACAGGAGAGGACGGATTTCGCCGGAGAATGGCGCCCTGCTTTTGCCAATGCACAAGATCCTCCGAAACTGCTAGTCCGGTCTGATAGCCAATCCCATCGAAAGCAATGAAAGTCATATAGAACTTCGCGCCGTGCCGAAACACGAAGGGGCAGTCGACGGATTCACTGTCATAGGTGCCTTTTTCGCCCGAAGCGCGGAGCACAAGCTTCTGATATTTGTACGGCGTACCGAACCGGCTGATTTCGCACTCAGCGAAAGACTGCGCCGCACCGACGGAGATTGCCATACCGAGGAAGTTACGGCGGGAGAATGCTGTGTTTGGACCGATCTTGTGGTTCCTGATCATTCGTGTAGCAGTTCATTCTATGGTAGAGACGAGCTAAGAAAAATCTGACCCTGACGGCACAGGAGGCCATTCGGGTCTAACCTAAATGGTTGACGTACAACCAAGAATGGTTTGTTGCTCCGGTCCGCGAGAGCTTCCACAGCCGGTATGCACGAATCTACAAGCGGGTGCTCTATTGAATAGAGCGCGTTACCACTTGCCTGATCAAGGAATCAAATCATCCCGAATGCCCGCTGTAGCGGTAACGCTCACGCGGGTGCTGATCTTTTGCTCCTTTGCAGTGGCACCTTTCCGGGGTCAAGCCCTGGCCGCTCTGCCCACCCTGAAAACGGTCAGACAAGTCCTTGAACTCAGCCGGACAGAAGCTGCCAAAGGCTATCCGGTTCAAATCAAGGCTGTGGCGACCTATTATGGGCCGGCGATTCCGGATGAACACGGCAGCCAACCGCCTCCCGACCTCTTTGTAGTTGACGGCACGGGAGGGGTGTGGGTCCATTTACAAGACGTTAACTCACCTGTTGCGGTGGGCGACGTAGATCGAAATTACAGGCGTCAGTGAACAACCGGACTTCGCCCCTCAGATTGGGAACCCTGAATGGCGAATACTGGGGACCGCACCTCTGCCGAAGGCCCGGCGGACGACATTCAATGAGATGATTTCCGCGCGCGAAGACGGCCAATGGGTTGAGGTCGAGGGCATTGTGCGCAGCGCGAAGGTCGAGCCAAGGACCAAACTGCTTCTGCTCAAAGTTGCAATGACGGACGGATTCATCACCGCTGAGATCCCCGAATATAGTGCCTTTGATCCGAAAACGTTAGTAGACGCGAAAATCCTTATCCGCGGCAACTGTGGGGCTGAGTTCAATCTGAACAACCAACTGATCGGGATCGCGCTGTACGTGCCGGACCTGGGAAGCATCCGTATCCTAAGTCCGGCGATCACGGATCCTTGGGCCAAACGGGCGAAACCGCTCAAAGATGTGCAAGGATTTGCCATTGGCCGCGAAGCGGGGCGTCGCATTCGAGTGGAAGGGATGGTTACGCTCGCTTTGCCTGACGGGTCGTTGTACATCTCGGATCAGACTGGCTCTACCTATATTCGCGGTAATCGACAGACACGTTTGGTGAGCGGGACACGAATCGAGGCACTAGGCTTTCCGGGGATCGTAGACCAGCACCCCTCGCTTGAGGATGCTGTATTTCGCACAGTAAGCACCGGGCCAAGGCCCCAACCCGAGGCGGTAACTCCGCAGGACGCGCTCAAGGGCAACTATGACTCAACTTTGGTTGAGATCAAAGGAACGTTGATGCAAATAGCCTTAACTCCACAAGAGACGTTACTGGTTCTGCGCCAGGGTTCGACCGTTTTTACGGCTGTGTCGAAATCCCTTGCCTCAGCGAGGCAGCAATTGAGTTCCTTGCGAGAGGGCAGCGTAGTCAGCGTAACGGGGATTTGCGTCCTCAACAGAGATGCCGATGGCCAGACTACATCTTTCAAGCTTCTCTTCGATAGCCCAGCGGAGGTGATGGTTCTGGTGCGCCCCTCTTCCTGGACCGTACGGCGGGCTCTGGGGATTGCGGGAGTCCTGGTATTTGGAATCCTGATTGTTTTCAGTTGGGCTACTACGCTCCGGCATCGGGTTCGAAGCCAGACTGAGATGATTCGCGCCACACTCGATTCCACCGGCGACGGCATCCTGGTTACCAACTCCAAGGGAACTGTCGTAAACGCGAACGTCCGGTTTGCTGAGATGTGGCGAATCCCTCCGGAAATTATGGCTTGCGGGATCGAGTCTTTACGGCTTAGTTACATCAAAGCGGATCTAAAGGACCCGGAAGCTTTTGTTGCCAAAATCCAGGAGCTGTATGCAGATCCCGACGCGAAGAGCGATGACGTCCTGGAATTCAAGGATGGGCGGGTGTTTGAACGCCACTCCGAACCTCAGAGATTAAAGGGCAAGTGTGTTGGCCGGGTGTGGGCGTTTCGCGATATCACCGAATGGATACGCGGTCAGAGAGAGCTAGAGCGGGCCAAGGAGGCGGCTGAGAGTGCAAACCGGGCGAAGAGCCAGTTCCTTGCCAACATGAGTCATGAGATCCGAACGCCTATGAACGGCGTACTCGGAATGACGGAACTCGTCCTTTCCACAGATCCAACCGCGGAGCAACGCGAATACCTGAATGCAGCGAAGAGCTCTGCCGATTGTCTGCTGACGGTCATCAATGACATTCTGGATTTCTCCAAGATCGAGGCAGGCAAGCTGGATCTGGATGTCACCGAGTTTGATTTGCGGGAGCAGGTCAGGGAGGCTCTCCAACTGCTCAGACTAAGGGTGCGGCAAAAGGGTCTCGATCTGAATTGGCAGATCCAGCCTGGTGTACCCCCCCGTGTCTTGGGCGACCCAAACCGCCTGAAGCAGGTCATCGTCAATCTCGTGGGAAATGCGATCAAGTTCACGGAGCGAGGTGAAGTAACACTTACGATCGAGCCGGATGTATCCTCGCCAGATGACTCGAGTTCACGGGAAGAGCGGCTGTTGAGGTTCGGCATTCGCGACACGGGCGTCGGGATTCCACCTGAAAAGCAGGCGCTTGTATTTGAACCTTTCGTCCAAGTCGATGGCACCGCGAGCCGCAAATTCGGTGGGACGGGATTGGGTTTGAGCATATCGTCCCAGCTCGTAAAGATGATGGGTGGACAGATCTGGCTAGAAAGCACCCCGGGTGAAGGCAGCCACTTCTTTTTCACCGCGCGATTTCGAATCCCCGATCCCATGGCATCAAAGCCGGCCGCCGAACCGGTACCGAACCACAGCAGGGCAGGTGAAATAGCGGCGCAGCGATTTCTGGCAGAGCGTAAGTTGAAGATCTTGTTGGCAGAAGATAATGCAATCAACCAGACGATTGCGGCTCGGCTGCTGGAACGAGAAGGGTGTTCAGTCGTGATCGCCAACAATGGACGAGAAGCAGTCGCGGCCGCTGAGAGGGGCGCCTTCGATCTGGTTCTCATGGACGTTCAAATGCCAGAAATGGACGGACTGGAGGCGGCAACCAGAATCCGCGAAAACGAAGGCGCGTCGCATGGGCATATCCCGATCGTTGCCATGACTGCACATGCGATGAAAGGCGACGAGGAGATGTGCCTGGCTGCAGGAATGGATGGGTATGTAACCAAGCCGGTTCAATCCAAAAAGCTTTTTGAGGCTATTCACCGCGTGCTCTCTTCTAGGCCAGCTACCATTCCTAAACAAGTTAGCTGTGAAGGCTGAGTGACGACGGAAATCCCGGCGCGGCTCGCAGCCGCTTGCGAGAAAGTAGCAGAACGATCGGAATGGCTCGGCCGACTGCCCGAGAGGATCCGCGACGTAAAACGGCGCTGGTCGCTCTCACTGGGTGAGCCGTTCGGCGGCGAAGAAATGAGCTGTGCGTGGGTGGCGCCGGTCACGCTCCGGGATGGAACATCCGCCGTGTTGAAGTTCGGCATGCCGCACATGGAGGGCAAGCACGAAATCGAGGGCCTGCGTTTCTGGAATGGCAATCCGACGGTACGACTCCTCGAGGCGGACGACGATCTCGGAGCCATGCTGCTTGAACGCTGCGAACCGGGTGAGGCGCTGCGCGTCCTGCCAGAGGTCGAGCAGGACCGCGTGCTGGCGGGACTTCTGCGCCGGCTCTGGCGGCTACCTTCGGCGCCACACCCGTTCCGCTCACTATCAGAGATGACCGCAAACTGGAGTAATGAGACGCTGAGTCAGGCAGACGAGTGGGCCGATTCAGCTCTTGTCACCGAGGGATTGCGCCTTTTTAAGGAACTGGCAGAGAGTGCGCCTGCCGAAGTCCTGCTCGCAACCGATCTGCACGCAGGAAACGTCCTACGCGCGCAACGCGAGCCTTGGCTCGTCATCGACCCCAAGCCATTTGTTGGCGATCCTGCCTATGATGCCACCCAGCACTTGTTCAATTGCGATGCAAGACTGTGTTCGGACGCCGATCGAACAATCCGCTCCTTCTCGGACCTGCTCGGCGTCGAGCACAGACGCGTTCGCCTGTGGGTTTTTGCACGTGCGGCGGCAGAGCCGCGCGACGACTGGAAGAATGATCGACTGATGAAAGTCGCACGAGCAACGGCTCCCTAGGACCGAGAGTCAAGAGGAGTTGGTCGCGGGCTCCGAGATACGATTTCGTCTGCTATCTTGTGCCTGTGAGAAGGCTCGCTTTTTTGGCCGCAGCCGGAGCGCTCTGCCGCTTTGCAACTAGCGCCGCTCCCTCTGGACAGGCGGCAGAAGCGTCGCCAAGCGGTTGGGTTCTGGCGCGAAGTGCACACTTCGAGGTCTATTCACAAGCCGGACAAAGCAGCGCGCGAACGGCGCTCGCGCGATTCGAGGAGCTGAGGTCGTTTTTCAACCGAACCCGGGTGGTTCAGGGCGAAGCGGGACCCGATAAGAACCGGCTGCTCCGGATAATCGAATTCGGCTCCAAAAAGCAGTACGACGCGGTAAGAATCAGAGCCAATGCCGACGCGTTTTACACCAGCACGGCAGACCGGGAGTACGTTGTACTGCCGACGTCCAGGACGAATGATTTCGGCCTGGCGGCGCACGAGTATGCACACTTTGTGCTGCATTCCGGAGGTTTGAAACTTCCGTCCTGGCTCAATGAAGGCCTGGCAGAGCTCTTTTCGACAGTTCGAATCACGAACCGCGAATGCGAACTCGGCGGTGAGTTACCGGCCCGCGTAGCGACTCTGCGCCGGCATGGATGGCTCCCCTCGTCAGTACTCCTCACAGCCGATGCGGAATCAATGTTACGCAAAGGGCGTGACGAAGGGGCCATCTTCTATGCGGAAAGCTGGGCGCTAACGGACCTGCTCACATCTTCACCAGAGTACGCGCCGCGCTTCGCAGGCCTGGTCGGTGTCCTAAATTCGGGCGGCGCGAGCTCGCAACAGGCGTTTGCGAGTATCTACGGCAAGTCTCCGGACGCGATCTTAACCGACCTACACGATTGGATCACTCACGGCGGCTCATCCAGGCGGACACTTTCCGGGGTTGCCCAGGAGGCTTTCCGAGTGGAAGTGAGTCCCGTATCCGCATTTCAGGGGCGCGCGATGATCGCGGACCTGTTGTTTGCCGAGGGGGAGTGGGACCGCGTCGAACAGATAGATAAGGAACTGCTGAAGGAGTCGCCAGCTGATCCGGAAATACTTGGGTCGCTAGGGACCGTTGCTCTACAAAAAGGCGATCGTAGCAATGCGATTGAGCGCTGGCGTAAAGCGTTTGATGCCGGACTGAAGAATGGCCCGCTTTGTTATCGTTATGCGGTGCTGGCGGAAGAGATGGGACTGCCGTCGCCCGAAATCGAACGCGCTTTAGAAGAAGCGATCTCGACCAAGCCGGACTTCGACGACGCGCGGTACAAGCTGGCGCTGTTGAAGAGCAATGCGGGTGAGTATGACGCGGCTGTTAAGCTCTTGCGGGCAATGCAGGCCCCGTCAAAGCCGCGTGCTTACGGGTATTGGATTGCGCTGGCCAACGCGTTATCAGAACTCGACAAGCGGGATGAAGCGGAAGACGCGGCAAAGAAAGCGATGAGGTTTGCCAGCTCTTCCGAAGAGCGCTCGCAAGCTGCCGAACTTGCGTACGTGGCCAAGACGGACCTTACGGTACAGTTTGCTCGGGACGGGGCCGGGAAGCTACAGCTGGTGACGACGAGAGTGCCGCACGGAACGACAGACTTCAACCCATTCGTTGAGGCCGGCGATCAGATCCGGACAGCGGCGGCGAAACTTCAAGAAGTGCAGTGCAACGGCGGTAAGCTGAGCGGTTTTCTGGTGGAGAGCGAAGGTGGGCCCCTTACGCTCTTAGTCCCCGACCCCACGCATGTGCTTATGCGAAATGGTCCAGCCGAGTTCTATTGTGGTCCGCAGGATGCCAGGCGAGTGAGAGTCGAATACGCGACGACCTCGAAGGCTGGTACCGGTCTGCTGCGCGGGATGGAATTTAAGTAGGTGCGGCACGGGAAACCGGGCTGACTTACCCTTGGCCGAGCGGCATGTCAAAGACAGACAGGGTAGCGGTGGTTTTCTGCTTCGCGGCGGTGCTGTACGTGGTAAGCGGGTTTGCTTCACGAGCAGGCCCGAAAGGAATCTCGCCGGCTCCGGTGCCACAGGTCGATCGCGAAGAACCCGCTCTCTCCGGGAGCGGTTTTGCGTTCGATGCTGTTTCCAATCTCAGCCGGCCGAATTACATCAAGGGTCCGCTCGCGCTATATGGGTCGTATCTCAACGGAGGAGATACCACCGGGTCGGTGCTGTCGGCGGCATTCAAAGCAGTTCCCGACTTTTACATGTTCGTGAGCGGCTTTCCGAACCGGCCCGGGAACCATTTGCTGATCGAGGTCGAGACGGAGCACGGGCGAGTGGTAACACTACAGGTCTCACCATTCGAAGATACGGGCAGCAAGTGGTTGTTGAAGCGCATCTCGCTACGGCCGATAGAAGGCGCGAAAAGCTTCCGCATTCTTGCGGCGGACGCGAACAAAGGGCGGGAGGGATGGCTCGGCTTTTCACTTCCGTTCGCAGACCAGGAGCAATACGGCAACCACGGCCTGCTCTTTGTGAAACAACTCGCGCTGAGCATTGCGGCAGTAGCAGCAGCTTTTGTGGCGCTCCTCATGCCGGGCTTTATTCTGCGGCAGAAAATACTGGAACGCACGGGCGAACTGTTCTCGATGATCTGGATAGCGGTTCCGGGTCTGCTTGGACTGGCGCTTGTGGGAGTTGCGGCGTGGGCGGGACCACGGCATTTCAAGCCGGCAAGCATGTGCCGCTATGGGCTGGGGATCTTTTTTGCGTTTGCGGCATGGCGCTTTTGGAGAACTCGCTTTTCAAGCGTGGTGAACGCCGTCGAATTACGCGTGCTGGCGATCATTGTGGTATTGGCGTCGATCTGCGTTGCGAAGTCGATTTATTCGCTGGGACCGGTGGGCGAGTTGTTCCATGACGAGATATCACGAACGCTGGAGGTGGGGGGTCGCAGCGACAGCCGGCTTCCCTATCACGTGGCGCAGCTCGCGGGATTGAGACAAAAAACAGATAGCCCATTCGCCCGCGAGTTGTACGGGACGTGGACCTTTTCAGACCGGGGTCAGCTCGTGGCTCTTGCGGTTACGCCGCTTGTTCTGGCCGGCCCAACATACATGCCGGATCACAAGCCGGGTGAAGTATGGACAGTGTTCGATCCTCAAGGGTTTGCGGCGTATCGTTTCTCGATGATCGTGTTCGCGGCGAGCTGTCTTTTGATGGTGTTTGGCGTTTCCCGATTGTTCCTGCCGGAAGATTGGTCGCTCTTCGCGGTTCTGGTTACCGCTACCGCGCCGTTCTTCGTGCATGAGACCTATTTCACATGGCCAAAGATGGAAGCGGCAGCGTTCGTTTTGCTGGCCGGATATCTGGTGCTCCGAGCGCGCTTTCTGTTGGCTGGCCTGGCGCTGGGACTCGGGTACATGTGTCATCCCTCGGCGCTGTTATCCACGCCGGCGATTCTGGGCCTAATCATCCTGCTTCCGAAGTTCGCGCGTACCGGGCACGTCTTCTCGTGGCGGGAAGCCAAAGGGTGGATCTGGAGATCTCTGCTGCTATTCGCCGGACTCAGCGTCTGGATTCTATTTTGGCGAGAAGTAAACGGGCCGAATTACACGCAGGATAAATTTCTCAGCTTCGCTCTGGCGGCTGGACGATCCACTCACACGCCGGGTCACTGGTTGAGGTACCGCTGGACTTCCCTGGCCAACACGTTTGTGCCGCTCAATCAATTTCTCTTTCACGGCGATGACGAAAACGTGAATGCTATTGAGGGGGCTTCACCGGGGATCGTGCGTTTCTTTGTTCAGCCCTGGTCGACGGTACCGGCCGCGGCGGGATTTGCTTACTTCTTCTGTTTGCTGCGGTGGGTTTACCTAGGCTCCGTGAAGGCGGCGAGCTGGCTGATCTTCACGCTGCTGATTCCGGTTACCATCTTCACAGCTTACATGGGCATAGACAGCTCGGGGATGCTGAAGGAAGGATTGCACGCATGGTTCTTGACTCTGATGATCTTTTCGATTGTTATCTGGAAGAAGTACGGCGCGCGGCCTCAGGCATTTTGGCGTATCTGCAACTGGGCGCTCCTGACGAGAGCGATAGATCTCTTGTTGATGATGCTTTTGCCCGTGATCTGGACACAGCATGCGATTGTGCGGCCGCCATTCACGATGACGGATGTGCTTGCGTTGTGTGTGATGGCTGCCGGCGCCGTGGGTTTATGCGTTTACACGTTCAGGTGGGGGGAGAAGTTGAGAAACAGTGCTGGTTTTTCGACGACCCGGAATAGCGGCGAATGACCGTCGCCGAATTCACGCCGATCGTTTTCGGGGCCGCGCTGCTGGCCGGCTTCGTCGGGTCTTTGACCGGGTTAGGCGGTGGTGTAATCGTCGTCCCTGTGCTGACATTGTTCCTTCACGTCAACATGCGGTACGCCATCGGCGCCAGCCTGGTCTCGGTGATTGCGACATCATCCGGGGCGGCAGCGGCGTACGTGCGCGATGGGCTCTCGAATATCCGAATTGGAATGTTGCTCGAGATCGCAACCACGCTTGGCGCTCTGTTTGGCGCTTTCCTAGGTACCCATATTCCGACCAGGGCTCTCAGCATAGTCTTCGGCATCATTCTGCTGCAGGCCGCCTGGCAGACGGCCCGTACTCATAAGTCGTCGTCCAAATCTCTCCCGACCGATCCGCTGGCAGCGAAATTCAAGCTAAATTCCTCTTATGAAACGGACCAAGGCGAGCAGAAATACCAGGTGCACCGGGTTAAAACGGGCTTCGGTTTGATGTTTGGCGCAGGCACGATATCCGGTTTGCTCGGCATCGGTTCGGGATCCTTGAAGGTGATTGCGCTGGACCAAGCGATGCAGGTTCCTTTCAAGGTTTCGACGGCCACCAGCAACTTCATGATCGGCGTTACTGCCGCGGCCAGCGCAAGCGTTTATCTGAGCCGCGGCTATGTCAGCCCGGCGATGGCGATGCCAGTCATGCTGGGCGTGCTGGGCGGATCCATCATAGGAACCCGGTATTTGAAACGGCTCTCTGTCCCGCTGTTGCGCCGGGTGTTCGCTCTGGTGGTGGGAGCGGTCGCGATCGAGATGATCGTGAACGGTATCAGAGGTGTGGCATGAAGGTGACCGATCGATCCATCGAGCGAAGCGTGAGTGTTCTGCTGATGGCCGGGGTGATTATCGCGGGTTCGGTCACTCTGCTGGGCGCAGTTGTTTTTCTGATGCACCATTGGAGTGACACCGTGGACTACCGGACCTTCCACAGCCAGCCAAGGGTTGACCGAATCATCAGCGGAATTGTGACTGGAGCTTTCAGCGGCCGGGGCCGATCCATCATTCAGTTGGGAATGTTACTGCTTATCGCGACGCCAGTGGCGCGGGTAGCGCTCTCGCTTTTCGGTTTCGCGATGGAGCGGGATCACGTATATGTGGTGACTACAACGATTGTATTGTTGGTTCTGCTGTACAGCCTAATCAGCGGCGCGGTCACCGGGTGATCGAACTTGAGACTGCTCAAGCAAACTGCGCCAAGGCCTCATCTTCGGCGAGGTAATTAAATTGCCGAGCGTCGATAGCCGGAGGGTTCGCTCGTTCCCAACTTATGGTGCGCGCCAGACATGATCCTTCATCGACGGGTTCTCTGAAACCCAGTTCGTCACGAATGCGGCGACTGCTCACGTCCCAGTGTTGTTCGCAGTTATATGGAACTCGCAGGTGTTCAGGGATCAGCTCTTTTGGGAGCTCTACAACATGTCCTGTCCAGCCCACATTCCCCGCGATTTTTTCGACCCATTCCTTCTCGCTCCAGGCATGTGGTTCGGCAACGTTATAGATTCGCCCGGCCGCTCGATCAGAAACCGCAGCGAGAGCGATGGCGGCTGCAACATTCTCTACATAGCCTCGCGGAGCACGCCAGCGCGCGGTGTCTTCCTGAAGAAGAATGGCAGGCCGGCGGTCATCCATGCGCTTGATGTAGGGAAAAAGGCGATGGAGCGGATCGCCGGGACCGTAGACCATGGGCAGCCGTAGGACCGTTCCCGGCAGATCGGGGTCATTCAGCACCGCGTGCTCGACCGGGATTTTGTCGTATTCGGCGTCAAACCAGGGGAAAACGTCCCGCAGGCGCTCGAGAATCTCGGGCCCGTATACGTTCCTCTTAGTCCGGAGGTCCGATTCTTCCGTAAGAGGCACGGGCTGAAGCGGACCAGACTCGAAACCGTGCGTAATGCCGGCAGCGCGATATACGTCAGCGCTGCTGATGGCAACTACACGTGAAGCCATGCCTCGGAAGAGCTGCATTAGCGTGCCCGCCTGGGTTCCGCTGCTCAGGATAAAGTCAACCACGACATCGGGGGCCCTGCGTCCAAACTCCTGTGCGTGATTGCCGAGTCCACTGCGTTCTCCCAGAATATGTTCGACCGACTCCGGCAAAGAATGCCCCGATTTGCCGCGGTGGTAGACCAGCACGCGATGGCCCTGCTCGACCAAGGCTCGCGCCACATGCGGTCCGATGAAGCCGGTCCCGCCGATCAGGAGGTACCGCATCCGCTTATTTCTTCTTCATCCGCGTGAACGCCACTTGCTCTTTTTTCCCGTCCACAATCAGGTGATCCTCACCGCTGAAATACGTGAGCTGCTGGCCCTTGATCGTGCCCTTATAGCTATCGACCATCTGCGGCGCTCCGCCATTGAGAATCGCTTTATCGTCTTTGGTGTAGTACTCGCAGTGTTCGCCCGTCCCGGTCCTGGTGCGGCCGGGAGAGATGACGTCGAAGATCCGCACTTTCCCGTCCCCAATGGCGTGGTCGAGCGAGGAATCATTCGAAGATGAATTGCTCTTTGGCGTGAGATAAGCCTTTAGCTCTTGCGCGTCGATGGTCATCTTGTCCCGGACCAGTTTGACGCCCTCGGTGTAATGAGCGATGCGCATATCGTCCCGGTAGGCGAGTTTGGGCGCACGAACAATCGTATAGATGGGACCGCCTTGTGCGCTGGTGGAACTGTTCTTGTTGTCGACCAGCTCGCTGACCACATTTCCCACGGCGTCCAGAGATTGTTGGTCACGGTCGATGACGATGTTGTCCGCCGAAATGCGATCACCACCCTGCCACATCACCACATGCCCCTCGTAGAAGACTTTTGTGTTGTCATCCCGGGTTTGCATGTTGTCCGCCTGAGCCTGCATGGGTTGCGTTGCATCGAGCATAGAAGTCCCTGGCTTCTCGTTCGGGTCTGGCTCGTGAGTAGAGACCACATGCCCGGTAGCATCCATATCGCCCGTCGCCTGGTTCATAATGATCCGATCTGCAACTGCCGATCCGGTATCGTCCAGAATACGGGCATTCTCCTTCAGCGTGATGCGATTAATCTTTTGTTCCAGGAAGGCGTCCTTTGCCCACGCCTTGCGTTTTCCCTCCTCGTAACGGAAATTGCCCTTCTGATCGATCGTGGCAACCTGATTCGAGTTAGGAGCAAACTTCGTTACCATCTGGTCACTCCAGGTGAGAGCCGGCGCAGGCGGTATCGGCTTTCCGGCGGCACTCTTTTTGGGTTTCGCGAGAGCGGGTGACTTGTCCGTGTGGGTAGCAACGTTCCAGGCGAGAAAAGTATCGACGTAACTGCCCGCCCCGTAGAGCACGCGGAGATGCGATGCGTCCACCACCCGATGCGATTGTTCCGGGCGGTTCGGTTTGAATTCAAGCTGCGCGACCGTAGGAGCCCGAATCTCCTGTACATCTTTTCCGCCAGGCTTCATTTCGAGCTCGATATGCTCACTTCGCAGGATTCTTGTTTCGGCAGGCAGTACACCCGGCTGCGGCAAGGGTCTCGATTCCGCGACAGCATGACCGTCGGCCGTGGCGAGGTGAAGCTCGCTATCGGTAACTTCGTTGCCGTTCTGCTGCTTGGTTTGGAGTGAGAATCGCAAATCCGCGCGTGCGCCGGTCAAAACCGTATGCGCTCCCGGCCGCGTTGTTTCCACTCGAGCATTGCCATCGCCGATCATCTGAACCAGATTGCCGTCTTCATCGAATAAGGCCGTCATCTTGTGCGGCTGAATAACCAGTGTGCCGGTCTTTGCGCTCATCCGTTCCGACTCCGTGATCGCCCTCGATCCGGTGCAGGCGTCCTTCCTGCAGGATCACCAATGTGCTTTTGGCTTCGATTTTGGTGGTCTGTCGCGTCATCCGTGACCATGGGGAGAGATACACCTTGCCTTCGGCTTCCTTATAGACCAAGTCATCGGTTTCGATGTGCATCTTCTTCTCGGCTGGACCTTTGCCGATCCAGTCCAGGGCAACTTTAGATTTAAGGTGCAGGATCTTCGTGTTCGGATCGTAGTCCCCGCCCACCGCGCTGCCATCGCCGTCCGTGAATACAAACGAGGCTGGCTGATCGGTTCGCACCTTGCCGCTCTTTGTCTCATAGATCACGCCGGTAGTCGTCACGCGCACCCGTTTCGCCGCCTCTTTGGGATCTTCGGCGTCGTTTGCGACGGGGACGTTCATCACAATGTGAACCGGCGCCTCCGACTTCAACACGCCGGAACCTTCGTCGAATAGAGCCTGCTCGGTTGTTACGTAGGTATAGTTCTTGCCCTTCTTGTCGTAGAGGCGCAGCGCTACACCCTTCAGTTCGAAACTCGATGGATCGTGCGTTCCTTCGTAAGACTTGGCGTAAACCCGGACCACCGGGCCCGTCTCCGGATCATCCTCTTTGTATTGCCAGCCGGTTGGCGCGACACCTTCGAGCCCCGGGGTCAATTTCGGCGCGGGGATCGCATGAGCAGCCCTGGCTTTTTCCAGGCGCAGCTTCAGGGTGTAGCCAACGACTCCCGAAATCAGTACGAGCGCAATACCTAGCAGAAGCGAATAGCGGCGCATTTCCTTAAGACGGAGATAGTTACAGGTTAACAGGCGCAGCCCTACGATGATGCAAGAAGAAAATATGAGTGCAGCAGTGTGACGGGTGAGAATGTCAAGAGGAATATCTATCTTGTTATCTAATATTTACAATTTTCTCTTGTCACTCTCTGCTTCAATGTGCTAAAACTGTTCTGGCGATTGAGCGTATCGAATTCACTCAATCCTCAAGCAAATCTGCGATTTGTTCAAGGACACAACTGGAGGTTTTTGTATGGATATTCGTCCGCTACACGACCGTGTCGTGGTGAAACGGATCGAGGAGACTGAGACGATGCAAGGCGGTCTCTACATCCCGGACTCAGCGAAAGAGAAGCCGCAGCAAGGCGAAGTCGTGGCAATCGGTAAGGGCAAGCGGAGTGATGACGGCAAACTCAACCCGCTCGATGTTCAAGTGGGCGACCGCATTCTGTTCGGTAAGTACTCGGGTAACGATATCAAGCTGGATGGAAATGAGTACCTCATCATGCGCGAGGACGAGATTCTCGGGGTGCTGACAAACGGCGCTTCCAATAAGAGCAGTTCTGCCAAGAAGTAAGGAGGTTTGAGAGGGAATAATGGCTGCAAAACAAATTGTTTATAGCGAAAATTCGCGTCAGGCAATTCTTCGCGGTGTGAATCAGCTTGCTGATGCCGTTAAAGTGACGCTGGGGCCTAAAGGCCGGAACGTAGTTCTCGAAAAGAAGTTTGGCGGACCGACCATCACGAAAGATGGCGTGACGGTGGCCAAAGAAGTGGAACTGAAAGATCCACTTGAAAATATGGGCGCGCAGATGGTGCGTGAGGTGGCTTCGAAGACCTCCGATATCGCTGGTGACGGCACGACGACCGCGACCATCCTAGCGCAATCGATTTTCCGCGAAGGCGTGAAGTCGGTGGCCGCCGGCGCGAACCCGATGGCGCTTAAGCGTGGTATCGAGAAGGCTGTCGAGGCCGTGGTAGAGGAAGTCAAGAAGTATTCCAAGCCCGTTTCCGGTGATGCCATTGCCCAGGTGGGAACCATTTCGGCCAATGGCGATGCGACTATCGGCAACATCATTGCGGAAGCGATGAAGAAGGTCGGCAAGGACGGCGTCATCACGGTGGAAGAGTCGAAGACCATGGTGACTGAGCTGCAGACCGTTGACGGTATGCAATTCGATCGCGGTTATCTTTCGCCCTACTTCGTGAGCGATCCGGATCGGATGGAAGCGGTTCTCGAAGATCCATACATCCTCATTCACGAAAAGAAGATCAGCAACATGAAGGATCTTCTTCCGTTGCTCGAGCAGATTGCGCGCGCGGGCAAGCCGCTACTGATCATCGCGGAAGAAGTTGAAGGTGAAGCACTGGCAACTCTCGTTGTCAATAAGCTCCGCGGTACATTGAACGCCGCTGCTGTCAAGGCGCCCGGCTTCGGTGACCGCCGCAAAGCCATGCTCGACGATATCGCTATCCTCACCGGCGGCAAGTCGATTATGGAAGAGACCGGTATCAAGCTCGAAGGTGTACGCCTCGAAGACCTGGGTCGCGCCAAGCGCGTTACGGTCGACAAGGACAACACCACCATCATCGATGGCGCGGGTACCCAGAAGGCCATCGAAGGCCGCATCAAGCAGCTCCGCGCGCAGATCGAAGAGACAACCTCTGATTACGATCGCGAGAAACTGCAGGAGCGCCTGGCCAAGCTCGCCGGCGGTGTCGCCGTCATCAAGGTGGGTGCCGCAACCGAGACCGAGATGAAGGAGAAGAAAGCCCGAGTCGAGGATGCTCTACATGCTACGCGCGCGGCTGTCGAGGAAGGGATTGTTCCCGGCGGCGGCGTTGCCCTGCTGCGCGCCGGCAAGATGCTTCACAACCTCAAGGCGGAAGGCGATGAACAGATCGGCATCGATATCATCCGCAAGGCTACTGAGGAGCCGCTTCGCCAGATCTCTGGTAATGCCGGCTACGAAGGCGCCATCATCCTGGAAAAGGTACGTGCCAACGATGACTTCGCTTATGGGTTCAACGCTGCCAACGGACAGTATGAGAACCTAGTGCAATCGGGTGTAATCGATCCTACGAAGGTCACCCGCTCCGCTCTGCAACACGCTGCTTCGATCAGCGCTCTCATGCTGACCACCGAAGCGATGATTGCCGAGATCCCTGAGAAGAAGTCTGCTCCGATGCCCGGCGGTCCCGGTGGCCACGGCCCCGACATGGACTACTAATCGGTAGCTCTTAGAACCCTTGCCCGCTTGGTCTTGCGACCGGGCGGGCTATTTTTTTCTAGTAGATTTGGTGGCGGTTTTTCGACCAGATGTCTTGCTCGCGCTTTTCTTGGCCGTGGCCTTTCGAGAGGGATTCTTCTTCGCGGCTGTTTTCTTGCTTGCGCTTTTCTTTGCCGCACCCTTCTTCGGAATACGAGCACCCGATTGCCGCGCTTCGCTTAAACCGATCGCGATGGCTTGCTTTGGGTTAGTCACCTTTTTACCGCTGCGGCCGGAAGTTAGTTGATGATGCTTGAATTCATCCATCGTCTTTTGCATCTTGCCTTTGACGATTCGCTTGGATTTAGGGTCTGATCCGGAAGAGGATTGCTTGCCGCCACTTGATTTCTTTGCTGCCATTTCATTCTCCCAATCTTCTAAGAATACGTACTTACTTCAGTGGAAGCGAATAAGAGGCAGGATGTTTCAAGGCGTTTAGATCGGCTGCGGATGGCCGGCGGCCATGCAGGAACAAGCACTGCGATTGATATTCTGACTACTTAGAGGTTAATTCTTGTCTCGAATCTCCGCTGCGTTTCGCAGCTTTTTTTCTCTCCTCTTCTCGGGTGTTTTACCGGAGGATATAGCTCTGGCATTCGGTTTTGTGAAAGCAAAACCGACTCCGGTTGCGGCGCCTGTCGAGCAGATGAAGGTGAGTACGAGCGATGGAGCCCTACAGATTCTCGCCATTCTTCAACGCGATTCACGCCTCATCGATTTCTTAATGGAAGACATCACGGCTTACTCAGATGACCAGATAGGGGCAGCGGTGCGCTCCCTTCATGCCGATTCGAAGGCGGCCCTTGCTCGTCATCTTACGCTTGCTCCCGTTATCGACGGCGTCGAAGGTACTTATCAGAAACTCGATGCCAGTAAAGCGCCGGATCCGAATCGCATCAAGCTGATCGGCAATGTACCGGCTAGTGGAAAAGTTCCCGGGGGGACATTGCGCCATCGCGGTTGGAAGGTCTCGACGATCGACTTACCTGCACTTGGAAAACAAGATGTTTCCGTGATTGCTCCCGCCGAACTGGAAGTTGAGTAGTTCGCAGTCATGCCACAATTTGTTATCGGAATCGATCTCGGCACGACTAACAGCGCGCTCGCGCATGCTCCCGCTCAGTCTGCCGACGGTGATCAGCCGCCGGTTCATCTCTTCCAGGTTCCGCAGCTGGTGAATGCAGGAGAGATCAATGCGCTCGATCTGCTGCCTTCTGCTCTCTACATTCCCGGGGCCGAACGAGTTTGTCGAAGGAAGTTTAGCTCTTCCCTGGAACGCAAGCCCGCCGTATATCACAGGCGCACTGGCACGCAGTCGAGGTGTAGAAAACGCGAGCCGCTACGTCAGTTCTGCCAAATCCTGGTTATCGAATCAGTCCGCGGATCCCGCTCAACCGCTGCTTCCGCTGGCTGCCCCAGAGGGAATTCAGAAAATTTCACCGCTTGAGGCTTCAAAGGAGTATCTTCTTCATCTCCGCTCGGCTTGGAATGCCGCGCACGCCGACGCTCCTCTCGAGAGTCAGGCCGTGCTCATCACGGTTCCGGCATCGTTCGATGCCGCTGCTCGTGATCTCACGCAGCGCGCTGCCCGTCAGGCCGGCTATCCGGAAGTCACCATTATCGAAGAGCCGCAGGCGGCCTTTTACGCGTGGATCGAACGCAATCCAAACTGGCGTGAGCAGGTGAAGCCCGGGGATCTTATTCTCGTTATGGATATCGGTGGAGGCACCACGGACTTCAGCTTGATCGCGGTCACCGAGCAATCCGGCGAACTGCAGCTCGAGCGTGTTGCCGTAGGCGAGCACCTGCTGCTGGGCGGGGACAACATGGATCTTGCGGTGGCCCGCCATGCCGAGCAACAGTTTTCCGAGAAGAACATCAAGCTCGACGCGATTCAGTTTCACGCGCTATGGCAGCAATGCCGCGCGGCCAAGGAAATCCTATTGGCCGGTGATAAGGATTCACCGAAGGACCGATCACTAACCATTCTCGGGCGCGGAACCGGTCTGGTTGGCGGAACTCTTCGCGGGAAAGTGTCGCGTGACGAAGTGCGTAATCTTCTCATTGAGGGGTTTTTCCCGGCCGTGGAACGGGATGCTGCTCCCCAGCGTCAGCGGCGGGCTGCACTCATGGAAGTTGGGTTGAACTATGCCACCGATCCGGCCGTCACCAAACACTTAGCTCAGTTCCTTCGCCAAGCCGCTTCGAGCACCGGGTCAGATGGTTTCTCACGTCCAACTCACCTGCTTTTGAACGGCGGAGTCCTTCAGGCTGCCGCGATCGAAAGTCGCATCTTTGAAGTGCTCAATAGCTGGTTGAAACAAGCGGGCGCGCCAGCCGTAACCGAGCTGGTCAACGAAAGCAAGCGCGGCGACTTAATGCATTCTGTCGCGCGAGGCGCCGCTTACTACGGTCTCGCCCGCACAGGAAAGGGTGTACGTATTCGCGGTGGCGTTCCTCGCACTTACTATGTCGGTATCGAATCTTCGCTGCCTGCGGTTCCCGGTATGCCAGCTCCGATGAAAGCATTAACGGTCGTTCCGTATGGCCTCGAAGAGGGATCGAAAGTCGAACTGCCGCAGCGTCGCTTCGCCCTCGTCGTCGGCGAGCCGGCGGAGTTCCGTTTCTTCTCTTCTCTTTCCCGTAAGAGTGATGCGCCTGGAACGCTCCTCGACGAAACGGGCAACGAGCTCGAGGAACTTACTCCCATCGAGGTCTTGCTGCCACCGCACAAAGACGAAACGGGGGAAGAAGTCGTGGCTGTTACTCTCGAAAGCAACGTGACAGAAACCGGTATGCTCGAACTCTGGTGCGTAGCCGGCGATGGGCGCCGCTGGCGTCTCGAATTCAACGTTCGGGAGCGACCAGCCGCGGCTGCATGAAATGGAGTTCTTCCGCTATACTCGTCAATGAAAAAGCGTTCGAACGCCTCGGTCATGGGTACCGCTAAAGCCACTTCTAACGAGAAACCCGTCGAGAGCTCCCGGTTGCAAGCGATGAAGGGAGTGCTACGTGGACTTCAGCAAGACGCGGAAACCGGCGGTGCCGATAAGTTGCCTGTGGCAGAGATTAATAAGGAGATCGCGGCCGTTCGTCGCGAAAAGCGTAAATTCAAACGACCAGGCGCGTGAATCGGTCTTGGGTTGTGATTGACACGAACGTTCTGGTCTCTGCCGCCATTAATCCTAATGTTCTGAAGAGGCGATTTTACTGCTCATAGCTGACGGTTTTCTCTCTCTTGCCGTGTCGTCCCCCATTCTGGAAGAATATGGCAGCGTGCTGCGTCGTCCAAAACTCAAGCTAACTCCTGAACGGGTGGATCTCCTGCTTCAGCTAATCGATGGCAATTCGATACTCTTGATACCTGCATCCCGGGTTAGTGTATTGTCGGACGAGGCCGATAATCGCTTTCTCGAGTGCGCCGAAGCTGCCAAAGCCAACTATCTGGTCACTGGCAACAAGCGTCATTTCCCTCCTAGCTGGAAAGCTACAGAAATCCTCAACGCACGTGAACTACAACGGCGCTTAGCAACAGTATGAACGTCGGTATCGATCTCGGCACCACTAACTCTGCGCTGGCCTACATCGACCCGCAAGAAGCGGCCGAGGCAGATTTCCCGCCGATTCACGTTCTCCCGATTGAACAGCAACTCGACGCGAATAAAATTGGAACGTTACGCACGCTTCCTTCGTTCCTCTACCTCTCTGAACCTCCGGTGATCGGCGCCTACGCCCGTGAACAGGGAGCGCTCGTTCCGACCAGAACCGTTCATTCTGCGAAGTCCTGGCTTTCCAATTCCGAGGCCGATCGCACAGCGAAAATTCTGCCCTGGGATTCTCAGGAGGAGGGGCGTGTACTCTCGCCCGTCGAGGCGTCGGCTCGCTATCTCGATCACCTTCGCTCTATATGGGATAAGACCAAGGGTGCGCCGCTCAGCGCGCAACATCTGGTGCTCACTGTACCTGCCAGCTTCGATGAAGAAGCACGCGAGCTCACGGTGCAGGCGGCGCGTGAAGCCGGTCTCGAACAGCTCACACTGCTTGAGGAACCAGCCGCGGCATTCTATGCCTGGATCGCGGGGCATCTCGCGCGCTCGAATAAAGAGCTCTTCGATGGTCAGATCGTGCTGGTCTGCGATGTCGGCGGCGGTACGAGCGACTTCACATTGGTCCGTGTAGATCGCCAGGGCGATCGGGTTGAGTTCACGCGAACGACCGTCGGGCGTCATCTACTGCTAGGGGGCGACAACCTCGATCTCACCATCTCCTGGCTTGCCGAATCCAAAATCGGAAAAACGTTATCGCTGCGGCAGAGAAGCGCGCTTCGGCGCCAATGTTCGGCCGCGAAGGAAGCTTTGCTGTCAACGAACGCTCCTGCCTCGGTAGATGTTACGGTTGTGGGCGCCGGCTCTTCGCTGATTGGCGGCACGCTCAAGACCGCCATTACACGTGAGGAGGTACTGGAGCTTGCTCTCGAAGGTTTTCTGCCCGCCTGCGAGTTGACCGACAAATCACAACAGGAAAAGCAGAGTGTCTTTCGTGAGCTTGGGTTGCCTTACGTCTCCGATCCGGCCATCACTCGTCACCTTGCTGAGTTCCTACAGGGTTCTCCGGCCGCCGAGCCTGGCGTCGATGCCATCCTGTTCAACGGCGGCTTCTTCATTCCGCAAGTCTTTCGCGAGCGCGTGCGCGATGTCGTAGAGCACTGGTTTGGCCGGCGCCCCGCTATTTTCGAGAATCAGGATCTCGACCTTGCCGTCGCGATCGGCGCATCTTATTACTCCTACGTTCGGTCGACCGGCAGCGGCGTGCTCGTCCGCGGAGGCCTGCCACGCGCCTACTATCTTGGCTTACACACCTTCACGACTGCCTACAGCAACACCATGAGTGCCGTCTGTCTGATGCCCCGCGGCACCGAGGAAGGGCAGGAGATCAGGCTCGTTGAACCTGAATTGCAGCTCATGGCCAACACTCCCGTAGCGTTTCGACTGTATAGTTCGTTGAGTCGAACGGAGGACAAGGCTGGCGACGTTGTGACTTTGGAATCGACAGAAGACATGCTGGATCCTGCCAGCGATCCGCGGCTCCATGCGCCTCTTCGCGCAGTCATCCGTTTCGGTAAAGGCGGCGAGCGCTTGATCCCGATTACTCTCGGCGCCAGGCTCAACGAGGTCGGCACGCTTGAAACCTGGGCTGAATCGAAAGTTAGCGAGCATCGCTGGAGGCTGCAGTTTCAACTCCGCAAAACAACGGATGCGCTTCCCGCCTCGGCTGCTGTTTCCGCCGTTCGCTCGAGCGCTGTTATTACTCCTGAAGCGCAGGCACAGGCAGAAGCTCTCATTGAACAAGTCTTTGCGAAATCCGCGAGCGCTCTTCCTCCGGAACAATTACCCGCGCGTCTCGAACAGGCACTCGGGCTGGGCAGGCTTTCGTGGCCGTTGCCGGCCGTGCGCGCGTTAGCCGATAAGCTCTTGCTGCTCACTGACGGACGAAGAAAGAACGCTCCCCACGAAGCACGCTGGCTCAATCTCACGGGCTTCTGCCTGCGGCCCGGCTTCGGCTATCCTGGAGACGATTTCCGTATCGAGCAGGCCCGGCGTGTCTACGCGGGCGGCCTGGCTTTCGGCAATCAAGTACAAAATGAGATCGATTGGTGGATCTTCTGCGGCCGCATCGCAGGCGGATTAAACCGTAATCAGCAGGGCGACATCTTTCAACGTCTGGCGCCCGTCCTTGTTCCCAAGCAGAAGCGAAAGGCTCGCATCAACCAGGCACTCTATCGCGAGATGTGGCGCACCGCCGCGAGCTTGGAATTACTTCCGCAACAAACAAAGACGCAGCTTGGTGAAAGCCTGCTCGAATCCGTAAAGCGCGGGGAGATGCTCGAAGCCGCTATCTGGTGTCTTTCCCGGCTTGGCGCTCGCAAGCTATTTAGCGGACCCGTCAACCTGGTGCTATCGCCGTCGGTTGCAAGCCGCTGGGCAGAGGCTCTGTTGCGTCTTCCTCACACTCCGTCGCTCCTGGAGGCTGTTGTGCACATAGCGCAATTGACCGGCGATACTGCGCGGGACCTGCCGCCTGCGACTGTCGACCATGTGCGGCGCGCTTGCGAGTCGAATGCACGCGCTGCTGACCTGCTCCGTCAGCTATCGGGTGATGTCGATGATCTTGCCTCCGGCAGCCGTGTTTTCGGGGAAGATCTGCCCGCCGGTTTTGTTCTCGCTTCCAACAGTGCCGGCTGATCAAGATGCGCGAGACCGCCATTGTCGATCACATACGCCGGCTCTCATCTAAAAACTTCTACGACAAAATTCTTCTTCGCGGCATTGGCGACGATTGCGCCATTCTACGTCCCCGCGCCGGCGAAGATCTAGCCTTCACGTCGGACTTCGTTCTCGAAGGACGACACTTTGATCGCGTGACACACACAGCGGCTGATATCGGACACAAAGCGCTCGCCCGCAGCCTCTCTGATCTCGCCGCAATGGGCAGCGAGCCCGTATTCTGTCTCGTTTCTCTCGCCGTGCCCGGTGAACTGGCGTCCCGCTGGGTTTCATCCTTCTACCGCGGACTTCTCCAGCTTGCGGCCAAATGCCGGACTATGTTGGCCGGCGGCGATCTTGCACGTTTCGAGAGAATCGTGGTGGATGTCATCTGCTGCGGCCGAGTGCCGCGAGGCAAAGCGCTTTTACGCTGTGGAGCGAAGCCGGGTGACAAGCTCTACGTTACGGGAGAACTCGGGGCGTCTGCGCATGGATTTGCCACCCGGCGAGGTAAATCCTGGCGTCGTCATCTGCGGCCCGAGCCGCGCATTGAGGCCGGCATCGCTCTTCGCAAGCTTAGAGCCTCCGCATGTATGGATTTAAGTGATGGCCTGTCGCTCGACCTCGCTCGCCTCTGCCGTGAGTCGAACGTCTCCGCCGAACTCAACGGAACAGTACCCCTCGCGGCAGGCGCAACTCTCGAAGAAGCTCTGCACGGCGGCGAGGATTACGAGCTGCTATTCACCGCGCCGCCCGGAGTGAAAATCCCTCCTCGCGTGGCGCAGGTTCCGATTACGCAAATAGGCCGGATCGCGAGCGGCAAACCGGGCCTCGTTCGTTTAAACGGCCGCCCATTAAAATCCAGAGGATTCGATCATTTCGCATGAGCACACCACCCTCGCCTGCACTGATTCTCGACTACATCGAGGCGTTCCGCCGCTCGAAAACGATGTTCACCGCCGTTCGACTCGGAGTTTTTGACGAACTGGAGCAAGCGCCGCAAACTGCGGAGCATCTCGCCGAGGGGCTGCACCTGGATACATCCGCTTTCCGACGGCTCTTAGATGCGTGTGTGGCACTTGGGTTACTAGGACGCACAGGGAACACCTATCGAAATGCGTTAACTGCGTCGCGGCATTTAGTAAGCACCAGCCCCGACACACTCTCCGGCTACATCGTTTACTCGGATCAATCCCTTTACGAGCTTTGGTCGCATCTCGGTGACGCTGTTCGCGAAGGAACTAATCGTTGGGTACAAGTCTTCGGCGGCCGTAATGCATTGTTCGACTTTTATTTTCGTGATGAGACGACGACGGCCAGCTTCCTAGGTGGAATGCACGGCTTTGGACAGATCGCCTCGCCGAAAGTAGTCGCAGCTTTCGATCTCTCTCACTTCCATCACCTCGCGGATCTCGGTGGTGCGACCGGGCACCTTGCAATAGCAGCCTGCGAGGCATATCCGAAGCTGCGTGCTTCGGTGGTGGATCTGGCGCCCGTCATACCGTTCGCCCGAAGACACATCTCCCAATCCGCCGCCTTTGAACGCATCGAAACAGTCGTCGCCGATTTCTTCGGCGACCCACTCCCGCCGGCAGACCTCTATTCGCTCGGCCGCATCCTTCACGATTGGGGGGAAGACCGAATCACGCTTTTACTCGCGAAAGTCTTTGCCGCTTTACCTGCGGGCGGCGCTCTCTTGATTGCCGAAAGGTTGCTCGAGGAAGATCGCTCCGGCCCTCTGCCCGCGCTGATGCAGGATCTTAACATGCTCGTCTGCACTGACGGCAAAGAGCGGACGCTTTCTGAATACGAAGCACTGCTTCGCCAAGCAGGCTTTCATCAAATCAGTGCCAAAAGCACAGGTGTTTCGCTCGACGCGATACTGGCAGTCAAGCAGTGATTCAGAATCGACGATCTACAATTCCGCCCATTGCCGCAGCAGGTTGTGATAGATTCCGGTGAACTGCACGGCCGAGGGGTGGTCCGACATGTCCCGGTTAAGCCGCTGGATTGCCATATCGAGATCGAACAGAAGCGTGCGCTGGCTGTCTTCCCGGATCATGCTTTGTATCCAGAAGAACGAAGAAATACGGGCGCCGCGGGTCACCGCGCGGACGTGATGCAGGCTTGTGGATGGATACAAAACCATGTGTCCCGCCGGCAGCTTTACGCTGTGCGTGCCGTATGTATCTTCAACCACCAGTTCGCCGCCATCGTATTCATCCGGATGCGCGAAGAACAGAGTCGCGCTCAAATCGGTTCGGATGCGGTTGCCGGTTCCGGTCACTTGCCGGATCGCGTTGTCGACATGTGTCCCAAACGATTGCCCTCCGCTATAGCGATTGAATAAAGGTGGAAAGACCCGGGAAGGCAGTGCCGCGGAGATGAAAAGCGCATTCTGGCCGAGGGCATTGAGTATCAGTTCTCCCAGCTGGCGCGCGGCCGGATGATTCTCCGGAATTTGTACATTATCTTTTGCCCGTGAGGATTGGTGGCCCGCGGTCACCCGTCCGTCCACCCAATCGGCCGCCGATAGTATTTCGCGGGCTTGCGCCACCTGTTCAGCCGTCAAGATCTCTGGAATAGCTAACAACAAAGCAAACTTTCCTTCCGGCAATCAGAATTTGAAGTTGAAACCGATCAGCGCGGAACGTCCCGGGCCTAGCACGATGTGCTGCGGATGAAGCTCGTCGTAGTAATTACGATTGGCAAGATTATAGGCATTCACCTGGATATCCACATGCTCACCGAGTGGATGGGACACCATGGCGCTGAAGATCCAGTAACCGGGAACCCGCTTGACCAGACCCGTGGTGGGATCTAACGGCACAGTAGAGCTCGCTGTTCTACTCGAAACGTAGTTCGCGCCGCCGCCCAGCTCGAAATGATGCGGCAGATGAAACGTGTTCCAGGCATTGAACGTGTTTTTCGGCACGTTTGCCAACGGATAACCGATCGCACCAGGATAGAATTTAGAACTGATGACTTTACTGTCTAGATAGGCATATCCGGCGATCATGTCCCACCGGCTCATAATGTGTGTTCTGACGTCGATCTGTGTCCCGCTCACGCGCTGATTACCCGCAAGAACATAGAGCAGTGAGTTAGTAGGATCTGCCTCTCTGGCGTTCTCTTTAGTCGTCCGGAACCAGGCGGCGTTGGCAGTCAGCCTTCTGCCGAGCTGCCATTTCGCACCAAATTCATAGGTCTTATTACTTTCGGGCGGCAAATTTGCCGTGCCCGCACTCAGCGACAGCGTTTCGGCGGAAGGATTGAATGAAGTTCCTGCATCGAAATACAAGCTCGCTGCCGCCACAGGCTTGAAGACCGCCGCCGCGCGCCACGTGGGCTTCTGGTCCAGGCGACTGAAGTGAGTGACAGACGGAATCGCCTGGTTGAAAGTGTCGTCGAACCGATCGAAGCGGAGGCCGCCGGTAAAGATCCATCGTTTGCCTAACTGCACTGTGTCGAGCGCGTAAGCTGCTGCGGATAGAGCAGTGTCATTCACTTTTGAGGAGATCGTCGCCACGGGATTTAAGCTCTGCGTAGGATCCGGGTCCAAGAGGCTCGTGGTCGGCGCGGTGAATGCCGGCCGCGTTGGATCGGAAGTTTCGCGCCCGCCCTCGACACCTGTGACAAAGTTGTGCTGAAGAAAACCTGTCTTAAAGTTAGCGATCACATCTAACTGATCGTCGAGGAAGGTCTCGTCGCTATTCACGCCAATCTCATGGCGTGTGATCTGCATATCCTCGAGCGGTGTCCCGAAATGGATTCCGGTTAGTTGTGGTTCCGTAATAAGTACTCGCCGCGCATAAGTGGCGTATCTTACCTGATCGCGAACCATTACGTGGCTATTGACATCGTGTTCCGCCTTGGCCGTGCCAATATCATCGTAAGTGCGAAGAAAATTGCCGTTCTCCAGGCCGTAGTAATTCGTGCGATCAACCGGAGCGGGTCCATTAAAAAGCCAGGGTATGCCATAGTCTGGAACATCGTCCGCGTTCTGATGGAAGTAACTAAACGTGAGCCGGGTCGGCGTGCCCATTCCAAGCGCCAGGGAGGGGGCGATGCCCAAGCGGCGGTTTTCAGCAACATCGCGACCTGCGATGTCGCCGATATCACCCATAGCATTCAAGCGAAACGCTGCTCCTTCACCGAGCTGAGGAATCGGAATGTTGACATCGACCGTCGCGCGCCTGGTATTGTCCGTGCCGAACTGCGTGCCGATCGCCACGAACTGATTCAGGTTTGGAGTCTTGCTCGCCTGGTTAACCACACCGCCGGTTGAGCCTCGCCCGAAAGTCACAGATGACGGCCCCTGTAAGACTTCGACTTCTTGGGTGTTGAACGGATCGCGATAGTAGCTGCCAAAATCGCGCATCCCATCTATGAACAAGTCATTTCGTGCAGTGAAGCCACGTACGGTGAGGTTGTCACCTTGCGCGCCGCCCTCGCCCGCAGCCAAACTGATACCCGCTAGGTTCCGCAAGGCATCGCGCAGCGTCGTTGTCCCTTGCTGCTGCAACGTCTGCTGCTGCACCGAGTTGATTGTTTGCGGCGTGTCGATAGCCGGCAATTGAAATTTCGGCAGGGAAGATGAGATCACCGGAACTGCTGCCGTCACATCTACCGACGTGCTGGCAGACTTCAGTTCCAGCTTGATCGATCCGTCCCGCTCGAACTTATATTGCAGCCCCGTATCGGCAATCATCCTCTGCAGCGCCTGTTCGGGCGTGTAAACTCCTGTGACACCAGGCGAGTACACCGACAGAATTTCGCTCGTAGTGACTTTTACCGGAATACCGGTGATCTTCGTAAATTTCGCTGCGACGTCGTCGAGAACTCCTCCGCGGATATCGAATCTGCGGACGGGCAGTGCCTGGACCCTGCCACCGGAATCGTTTTCCGTTGAGCTTGGCTTTTGTGCTAAAGCAATTTTGCCCGTGCCCGCTGCCGAATAGGCGGCAAGTGTACCCACCGCGACCCAATAGCGACCTCTGCCCAGCCGGGCTTCCTTCGGAATTCTCTTTTTTATACGCCTGCTCGCCACGCGGCATCTCCCAACTGCGGCTCTATTTCAAGCCGTCCTTGATACACACACCGCGGCGAGCGCTAGAATCGTGGTCAGTCGCAGCCGTAGTGGTTGTCGATTCGAAGCTGGACGCCCTTCTCCGCCAAGAGTCTCGCGTCCGGCTTCGGTTTATAGCCTCAACAATCTAGTATTCAGGATATAAGACCGTTAAGGTCCAGGATAGGTTCCCGGCTTTCGGCTGTCAATATAGATTCTTCCCTACAGGTGGATTTTGGGCTTTGACCGGCTCTTTGTGCAGCGTGAATGGCGCAAACTGCAGGCCTCGAAGATACGATCAATCAGTGACCAGAAGATTCAACGTCGTTGTCCTGGGCCTCGGCGGAATGGGCAGCGCCGCGACTTATCATCTCGCCAGCCGTGGTCAGCGCGTTCTCGGTATCGAGCAGTTCAGTGAAGCACATGACAAAGGCTCTTCGCACGGAGCATCGCGAATCATCCGGCAGGCCTATTACGAGCATCCGGCTTATGTTCCGCTGGTACGGCGCGCTTACGAACTCTGGGAACGTCTTCAGATCGATGCCGGCGCTGATCTGCTTCGTCTGACAGGAGGTTTAATGATCGGAACTCCGGGAAGTCCCGTGGTTGAGGGCACAATCGCCAGTGCCACCCAGCACGACCTTCCTTACGAGTTGCTCGACACCCGCGAGATGAAGCGGCGGTATCCGGTTCTCTGTCCGCGTCCCGACGAAATTGCTGTCTATGAGCTGAGGGCCGGCTATCTTCGGCCCGAAAGCTGTGTCCGCGCTCACTTGCAAGAGGCTGCACGACAAGGCGCCGAGTTACACTTCGAGGAGCCAGCAACAAACTGGCAAGCCGATCCTTCTGGCAACGGTATCAGCGTTACTACGGATCGCGGTTCGTACGAAGCAGACCGCCTGGTGATCGCTCCCGGTGCCTGGGCTCCCGCTCTGTTGACCGAGCTTGGTATTCCTTTCGAAATTCGCCGTCATGTGATGTGCTGGTTTCAACCTCTAGAGAGTGTGCTGCCATTTCTTCCCGAGCGCTTTCCGATCTACATGTGGGATGTCAACGGTCATGACATCTTCTACGGGTTTCCGGCCACCGATGGCACCGGTGGGGGCGTAAAGGCCGCCGTACACAGCGGCGGCGATCCGTGCACTCCAGAAACACTCCGCCAACCGCCTACGGACCACCACGTCGAGGAGCTGCGGACTTATCTCGCGCGTTTCATTCCGCAGCTGAATGGCGCTCTATTGAACGCCGTTCCTTGCATGTATACTCTGACCCCAGATGAACATTTTGTGCTTTCGCTACACCCCGATCACCCACAAGTGTCGATCGCCGCTGGATTTTCCGGTCACGGTTTCAAGTTCACCAGCGTAGTTGGCGAGATCCTGGCGGATCTCGCTATCGCCGGACGAACTCATCATCCGATCGCGCTGTTCTCACCGCAAAGGTTCACCCACCAACCTTCATCCGCGCTTGTCGGCGGCTGATTTCCGGGTAAGCTGTGCGATCGTTTTTCCCTGCTCCGAATTCTCAATGAGCTGGTTTAGTCTTCTTCGCCGCGTCTCCTCTTTTTTTGCGCTCACAACCCACCACAGCGAGGTTTTGCGGTACCAGTTCGGCTGGCTTTGGTAGAAAATCCAAGCTCTCTGGTTCGCGCGAAACAGCTTTTCCTGTGCCGCGTCGAGTTCGATCTCGTTGCGCTGTTCATAAGAGTAATCGCCCGGCAAATCCTGCTTGCGTTCCGTGAAAGCCTTGAGCCCGGCAGGATGCATCAACCCCGAGTCGATCAGTTCCCGCACACGTTTGAGATTTACAGCGCTCCATTTACTTCGCTCCTTACGCGGAGTGAAGCGAATCATGTAGCTCTTGTCGTCTAAGCTCTTGCGAATACCGTCAATCCAGCCATAGCAAAGCGCCACATCCACTGATTCGGGCCAGGTAATGCTCGGCAGTCCGGTCTCTCTCTTGTAGAAGCCCACCCACAACTCTTGGCGTCTGTTGTGATTTGCTTTGAACCACGCACGGAAATCCGCCGGCGTTGGGAAAAATTCGGGATTCACTTTCATTCAACGTGGCGGCGTTTCGGATGCGTCGGCCAGCGCGTACGACAGCACCGTCATTACTGCCGCGTTCTCGTTGAGCTCGCACTCGTTGACTTTATCGAATGTGTCTGCCGCCGTGTGATGATAGCTGAAGTAAAAGCGGCTGTCTTGCGTCGGCGTGAAACCCGGTACGCCTTTCTCGTTGATGTAGCTGATGTCCTCGCCCACCTCCGGGCCAGGCTCTATTGTGGACGCGCCGATCGGTTCTAATACCCGCCCCACCGGCCGGAGCCATGCCGCTAATTCGGGTTTCCCGGTATACGTCACTCCGGCCGGATGACCGGCGCCCAGGTCCGATTCAAGTGCGCCTACGTGGTTCGCAATTTCTCCAGCGTGTTCTCTCGCATAGGTCTGGGCGCCCGCCGAACCCTGCTCTTCATCCATCCACGCAATGAAACGTAGCGTTCGTTTTGGCCGAATTTCAAGCTGCCTTAACAGATGAATCGCCTGCATCGAAACAGCAATACCCGCGCCGTCATCGATCGCCCCCGTTCCCAGGTCCCAGGAATCGAGATGGCCTGAAACTATCACCACCTGCTCCGGATGCTCGCTGCCCTTCCAGTCCGCGATGACGTTATAACTCTCCGCTCTCGGCAATGTCTTCGGGGTAAGCACCAACCGCATCTCGACCGGGCCCTGCTTGCTCAGATTCTCCAGGAGATCCGCATCTTCGGCAGCGACTGCTGCCGCAGGAATCTTTGGAAGATCGTCGCTGTAATTGGTCATGCCTGTGTGCGGCAAACGATAGTCGGCGTTTCCGACCGAACGAACCAGCACCGCCGCAGCCCCGACCGATGCTCCGACTACCGGCCCGGAGCCTCGATACACTACTGCTTGCCCGTATGCCGCGCCACCGTTGCCCTGTGCTGCCAGTCGTTTATCGAATTTCTCGTTGAACAGCAGAATCTTTCCTCTTACGCTGCCCTCGGGCAAGCGCTTCAGTTCATCGAAGGAGTTGACGACCGCCACTTCGGCCACGAGCCCTTCCGGCGGCGTTGCCACGCTACTTCCGAGCGCTGTCAAGACGATCTTCTGTGTTGTGCCGGGCGTTTGTCCCGACCATTTAACCAACGCGCCCGTCTCCGTCCCCCGCACCCAATGAGGAACGCTGGTCTTCTCCAGCGCTACTTCTGCTCCAAGCGCGCGCATTTCCGCCGCTACATATTGCACTGCCTGTTCCGCTTGCGGCGATCCGCTGAGGCGCGGACCGATGTTGTCCGTCAGATGGCGCAGTTCCTGAATGGTGTATCCATCTTTTAGCGCCGTATCGCGTAAACGCTCCATGTTGGCGATCTGGTTTGCGTTCCAAGGCCCGTTGGATTCATTGATCATCTCCGCAGCCGCGGGCTTGTGAGGAGGCGGCTGTTGGCCCGACAACAGTCCACTAAAAGGGGGTATAACCAGCAACGCCAACCATCTCCGAGTGCGTGACATAGCGCATCCTAGCATGTGCCGAGCGGGCTGGCCTGGAGGCTTCCGACCCTGAGGCGCTAAGACTGCAGTGATTGATCAGCTCCCCCACGCGTGCGCGATCATGCGCTCCAAATAAGTCTTCGATGCCGCTATATCAGTCTCCTGCTGCGGTCCTGATATCTCGCGTTCAATGGTGATCGGACCCATGTAGGAAAGCCGCCGCAGTCCCGCCATGACTTCCGGGAAGCGAACACGTCCTTTGCCAATCGGGGTTTCCTTACCCAAGCGATACGGATCGGTTGGATAAAGTCCATCTTTCGCGTGCATTCCGCGCACATGCTCGCCAACCACGTCCAGCGCGCCCACCGGTTCGCCTTTCCCATAAAGAATCAGGTTCGCGACATCCAGGTTGACTGCCAGGTTCTGGAGCCCTACGTCCTGAATCGCACGCAACAAAGTGATTGGTGTTTCCTGCCCTGTCTCCATCAAAAATGTCTGGCCATTGTTCCCGAGGTAGCTGGCGACACCTTTGATGACGCCGACCGCTTCGCCGTAAAGCGGGTCATTCGGGTCCTCGGGAATAAAGCCGCAATGCGTATGAACCGCCTTGACCCCGCATGCTTTCGCTAAATCGGATGCTCGCTTCAGCGCGTTCACGCGCTCTGCGCGCGTATCTCGGGGTATGATGCCAATTGTCTTCGGACCATCCTTCAAATTCCAGACCATCCGGCCTTCGCCCAGCGTCATCAGCGCTGTGATTTCTACTTGATGCTTCGCTGCCGCTTCCCGGATCGGTGCTGCCAATTCCGAAGGAGCTTTGCCCACGTTCATCTGACAAGTCGAGAAGCCCAACCGCTTGACTTTCGCAAGAGCCGCGTCAGGGCTGACCTTTCCGCCCACTCCCACCACAATTCCGAGTCGGGGCCGGTCAGATGTCTCGGCACGAATGCTCAGCGGTAACGCAGCTCCCGCTGCCCCCGCCATGCCAGCCTGCAAAAAGTCTCTTCTGTTCGTGTCCATCGTGAACATCGTACTCTCTTCTTGCGTATTGATCGTTGTGTCCGTGACGGAAAGCTATCTTCTCGCGCCTGTTTACACCGTTGTCGAAGAATCAGTTCAAAGATGGCACGCTACTTCCTGCGACTTCCCCGAGTTCGACCGGTCCTATTCCCCCAGCGAACAGAGCGATCGCGAGCGCCGCATTGATTCTTGTCTCGCATCCATCGAAGCCCGGCTGGAAAACAAGTCTCTCCGTTCCGCCGGTGCCCGGCAAACGGTCTCACGGATTATTCCGTTGATGACGCAGATCACTTCTGATGCGCTCGAATTCGAGGATCCATATGTTAACAAGCTCCTGAATGATGGCCTTTCTGAAATCAGTTTCGATCTAGTGCATCGCGCGCGCGCCCTCGATCCTACGGTGACTATGGTCGATATTCTTCAAGCCGCTCGAAATGCCTGGACCGCCTGCGCTTTGCAGCTCGTGTTCGGCCGTCCCATGTGCCTCACGTCGAGCATCTTCGCGTATAGCATGCTATATCCCTATAGCGACAACTACCTCGACGATGTGGCCATTTCGCCGGATTCCAAGATTCGTTTTAGTGAACGCTTCCGGCAGCGCCTTCAGGGTGGTTCCGTTACGCCCAGAAACAGCAGGGAAAGTCTCATCTGGGATCTGGTTGGCTTGATCGAATCGGAGTATCCGCGCGCCAGCTTCACCCAGGTTTACGCGTCGCTGCTAGCTATCCATTCCGCTCAACAGGAGAGCATCGAACAACTTCACGGCCATATAAGGACAGCTGCAGAAATCGCCGCACTCACGATCACCAAAGGCGGTACTTCGGTACTGGCCGACGCCTACCTGGCAGCTGGCAACCTCTCTCACAATGAAGCTCGTGCCGCTTTCGATTGGGGCGTGGTGCTTCAACTGGGCGATGACCTTCAAGATTTCAGTTCCGATCGTAAACGTCATTCTTTGACGCTCTTCACACACGCCGCAAACCGCGAGCCACTGGACACGATGACCAGCCGGACTTTTCACTTTTCTCGCTTCGTAATGGCTGAGCTCGCGCAGCTCTCTACGTGTCCGCAGGTTTTGAAGGAGTTGCTTGCCAGGAGTTCGCGCCTGCTTTTGATTCGCAGCGCCGCCGCTCTCCCTGAACACTACACCACCTCATATTTATCGAGATTGCAGAACCACTCGCCCTTCCGTTTCGAATTCCTCCGAGCCCGTGAGCGCCGGGTACTTCGGCGTCGCCGGTCCTATTCGCAGTTATTCGAACAGCTAGCTGGCACTCTCTGAAGCTTCCGTGATTGCGTTTTGCGTCTAATGTCCGCCGGTAGGCTTTCCTATTTTGAATGGCCGAATAAGAAAAGCGAGCGGTATGCCAACCAGCGACACCAAACCCAAGAA